>NZ_QKQY01000002.1:4805000-6504503 GCF_017312135.1 Pseudonocardia sp. TMWB2A | reverse complement strand
GTTGTTCGCCAGCGCGGCCTGGTTGCGCTGCAGGGTGTCGAGCAGCGACTGGAAGACGGCCGCGAGCTGGGTGTCGTCGAGCCGGAACGGCGGCCCGGCCAGCCGGTCCCGCAGCGCGACGACCGTCTCCCCGATGCTCGCCGACAGGCTCGGCAGCCCCGTCGAGGAACGCCGCGACCGCCCACCACAGCACCCCGACCGCCACCGCCAGCCCGCCCGCGACGACGACACCCGTCGCCACACCGCGCGGCACCAGCGGCACCCGGTTCACGATCCGGGCGAGCGGCGCGAGCAGCGCGGTCAGGATCAGCGCGAGCACCACCGGCACGACCAGCACCGCGAGCTGCGCGATCAGCCACAGCACGACGGCGACGGCGGTCGCGACGAGCAGACCGCGCCAGGCCAGGCTCGACGCGATCACCAGACCCCGGGGGATCCGCGGTTCCTCGGTCACCGCGGCCTCCCGGATCGGACGGTGTCGGACTGACGGTTGCGTGACGTCACGACGGTAGTCCGCCGGGGCCGTCCGGGCCCGTCACGGGCAGGGTGAGGACGAAGGTGGCGCCGTCGTCGTCGGGCGGGCAGGTGAGGTCGCCGCCGTGCGCGCGGGCCAGGCCGCGGGCGATCGCGAGGCCGAGCCCGGCGCCGCCGCTGTCCCGGTCGCGGGCGTCCTGGAGCCGGACGAGCCGGTCGAAGACGCGCTCGCGGTCGCCGTCGGCGATCGGGGTACCGGTGTTGCGCACCGAGACCGACACGGTCCCGGCCGCCCGGTCGGTCCGGGTGACGACCTCGATCCGCCCGCCGTCGGGGGTGTGGCGGCGGGCGTTGTCGAGCAGGTTGGCGAGGATGCGCGACACGGCCTGCGGGTCGGCGCGCACCGCGGCGGGCTCCCCGTGACCGTCGACGGTCAGCCCGGGCGCGAGGACCGCGGCCCGGTGGGTCTCGGCGCGGGCGATCCCGGCGACGTCGACCTCCCGTGGCGCCACCGCGGTGCCGCCGTCGATGCGGGCCAGGTCGAGCATGTCGGTGACCAGCCGCCCGGCCCGGCGCGTCTCGCCGAGCAGCAGCTCCAGGCGCCGGGTGCGGCGGGCGGGGTCGGCGTCGGGCCCGGACCGCTCCAGCGTCTCGGCGACGGCGGTGATCCCGGACAGCGGTGTCCGCAGCTCGTGCGCGGCGTCGGCGAGGAACACCCGGGTCCGCTCGGCCTCCTCCCAGGAGCGCCGCTCGGCGTCGGTGAGGGCGTCGAGCATGCCGTCCATCGCCGCCGCCGCGGTGCCGAGATCGGTGTGCGGGCGGTCGGGCCGGAGCCGCGCGTCGCGCTCGCCCGCGGTGATCCGCCCGGCGAGCGCGGTCATCCGGTCCAGGGGGCGCAGCGCCGTCCGCCGACGAACGACACCGCACCGAGCGCGACGAGCAGGGTCACCAGCACCGATCCGGCCAGCACCGCGCGCAGGCCGTTGCGGACCTGGGTGACGTCGGAGGCGTCGGCGACGAGCTCGACCTTCGCACCGTCGCCGGCGTCGAGGGTCACGGTGCGGCTGCCGGGTCCGGCGGGACGGGTGGGCGTCCGCCCGGGACCGGGGCGGCAGGTGGGCTGCTCGGGTCGTCGGTGCGGTCACCACCGGGGCCGCGGTCCGGCCGACCGGCGGGCGGCGGGGTCCCGGGCGGGTTCAGTCCGGGGTCGCCCATCACCTCCCCGTCGGCGGTGGTCACCTTGATCCGGATCTGCTGGCCGGACAGCCCGGTGACCAGCTCCTCCGGGGTGGCGCCCGCCGCGATCAGCTGCTGGGCCTGCACCACGCGGTCCCGCAGCCGGGAGTCGAGATCGGACTCCAGGCGGGCCCCGAGCAGGACGTCGACGAGCACCACCACCAGGACCAGCAGCACCGCCACCACCCCGAGCACCGCGGCGGTGACCCGGCGGCGCAGCGACGGGGTGGCGGTGCGGGCCTGCGCGGCGGAGCTCACGACGGCCCGCGCAGCGAGTAGCCGAGGCCCCGCACGGTGTGCAGCAGCCGGGGGCCGTGCGCCTCCAGCTTGCGGCGCAGCGCCGACACGTGGACCTCGACGAGGTTGGGGTCGTAGGCGTCGTAGCCCCAGACCGAGCGCAGGATCTGCGCCTTGGACACGGTGCGTCCGCGCTGCTCGGCGAGGTAGGTGAGCAGCCGCAGCTCGGTCGCGGACAGCTCCAGCACCGTCCCCCGCGGGGAGGCGACGGCGGCGTCCGGGTCGAGGACGAGGTCGCCCACCTGCACCGCGGACGGCAGCCTGCCCCGGCGGCGCAGCACCGCCGCGACCCGGGCGACGAGCTCGTCGAGCGCGAACGGCTTGAGGACGTAGTCGTCGGCGCCGGCGTCGAGCCCGCGGAGCCGGTCGGCCAGCGCGTCGCGCGCGGTGAGCATGACGATCCCGGCGTCCCCGTGCCCGCGCACGACGTCGATGAGGTCGAACCCGTCGCGCCCGCCGGGCAGCATCACGTCCAGGACGACGAGGTCCGGCCGGAACGCGGCGAGCCGCTCCTCGAACGCGACGCCCGTCGACGACGCCCCTCGGTCACGTGCCCGGCGTCGGCCAGCGCGTCCACGACGGACTCGCGGATGGCGTCGGAGTCCTCGAGCACCAGGACCCGGGTCGTGGGGCCGCGGCTGTCGTCGTCCTGGCGTGTGCTCACGGGGACAAGGGTGCGCCGCGAGGCTGAGGGGGAGCTGAAGGACCCGCCGGTTTCAGGTCCGTCTCAGGTACCGCGGGCACTGTCGTGTCAGACACCGAGACGACGGGCCGCCCGGCCCGCGGCGCGGAGAGGAAGAGATGACCCTGCTCGACGTGATCGTCCTGATCATCGTGGTGGCCGCCGCGATCGGCGGGTTCCGCCGCCTCGGCGGCGTGGCCCGGGCCGGGCGCCTGCTCGGCCTCGTGGTCGGTGCCGGCCTCGGCGCGGCCTGGGGCTCGAACCTGGCCCGCTACGGCGACACCCCCGACTCGGCCTGGTTGTGGGGCCTGGTCGGGGTGATCGCCGGTCTGCTGCTGGGCTCGCTGGTCGGCGGGTTCCTCGGCGGACTGGTCAGCCGGGTGCTCGCCCGCGGCAAGCTGTCCTTCCTGGACCGCATCGTCGGCGCCGTCACCGGTGCCGTGACCGCACTGCTGGTGATCTGGCTGGTCTCGTGGGTGGTCCCCGCGGTCGTGAGCGCCGAGGCGCTCGCCCCCGTGACGACGCTCGCGCAGTCCCTGGGCGGCAGCCGGATCGTCGACTCGGTGTCGGAGCTGCTGCCCGCGACGACGTCCGCCGCCCGCGACGTCGTCGACGCCGCGCGGCCTCCCGCCGGCTGATCCCACCCGACCCCCAGCGGTCCGCCGTCCGGCGGTCCGCGACCCGCCGCTGCCCTCTTCCGGGCACGGCACTGTCCGAGGAGAACCATGAACGACGAGAACCGCACCCCCCGCGACGACGACGACCGTCCCACCGACCGGCAGCCCCCGGTCCCCGCCGACGAGACCCCCACCGCCCACACCCCGACCCCGCACGTCCGGGACGGCGTGCACGGCGGGGGGACGGTGGCCGCCGCCTCCGACGCGGGTGACCCTCCGCGACGACGCCGGTTCGCCGCCCTGCGACGCCGGTCCGCGCTGCCCGCGGTCGCGGCCGGCGTGATCGGCCTGGTCGTCGGGGCCACCGCGAGCGGCCTGATCGTCGGGACCGCGTTCGCCGGACCGGGCGACGGCCCCGCCCGCACGGCGGTCGCCGCCGACGGCCGCGGCCCCGGTGGTCCCGGCGGACCCGATGGCTCCGGTGGCCCCGGTGGTGAGGCCGGTGGTCCGGGCCGCGGACCCGACGGTGCCGGTCCCGGTGGCCCCGGTGGCCCCCGGTGCCTGCGGTCCGGCCGGTGGTCCGGGTCGTGACGGCGCGACTCCGCCCGCGCCGCCCGCCGGGGCCCCGACGCCGCCCGCTCCGGGCGCCGCCCCGGCCGCCCCGGGTGCCACGGCCCCGGGTGCGACGGCTCCGCGCCAGGGCGGTGCCGCTGCTCCGGCCGCTCCCGCGGCCCCTGCTGCTCCCGCGGCTCCGGGGTCGTCCGCCGCTCCCGCGGCGCCCGCGGCTCCGGCCGCTCCCGCCGCTCCGTGACCCCGTACGCGCGGCGACGCCGACCGGTGTCGCCGCGCGTGGGGGAGGGGAGAAGGGAGTGCTCCTCGTCGGATCGCGTCGCGCATTCGCCCCCGACGCGCTGCAGGACCCGACGAGGAGCACTCGACGGACCAACGCGCCGGAACGGGCACGGATACCCCCCTGATGCGGTGACGACGCGGGCCCGGACACCACCATCGGTCGTCCCCGCAGGTCAGACGGGTCGTCGTCATGTCTTCGTGACAAAAAATCGGTGGGTGGCCCGGGCCGTCGAGTGCCGATCCGGGGGACACCCGCCGTCCGTGGTGGGCTCCGGGAGCCGGAACGGCGGGACGGAGCCCCCTCGGCCCCGGGACCGTCGGGGCCGGAGGGACGCGGCCGAGCCCCACGCGGCCGGCCCGGGATCGCACGCGGGCGGACCGTTGCGGCGATCGTTCAGCTCGTCCCTGCCGGCGCTCCGCTGTGGACGACCTGCCACGCGACGGCAGAGGACGGGCCGGACCCGACGGTGGGCCGGAACCGGGCACCTGCACCGTGACCACGGGTCGTCGTGCGGGGCGGGGCCCCGGCCGACGGCCGGAACCGGGCCACGGCGGTACCGGACGAGCACGGGGCGGCGCACCACGACCGCACCCTGACTGCGCAGGTCACGGGCCGATTCGAGACCTGAACGGATGGTGGCCCGACCACCGAGAAGACCACGTCGACAACTCATCGCGAAGAGACCGTGGTCGGCGTCACACAGATCGGTGATCGTCCGTATCGCCCGGTGAGAGGGTGTCGGTAACCAGGAGTTCGCCTCCGCCCACGGCGATGACCTGCGACGACGCCTGGTGTTCGCCCCGGGGACCCCCCGGTTTGACGGCCCCGGACACCGTGCCGTAACTTTCTTCCTGTCAGCGAGTGAGCCGGACAGAACGGGCCCTGAGAGGCTCGGTCAACAGGCCCCGCGGACAGCGACCCCCGGTGGTTCACCGAGTTTCTCGGTGTGGTTATCTTTGTGGGTCAAGGCGATCCGCCTTCAGGATCCCGCTCTTCTTGGAGAGTCCGGGTGATTGCGGTGCGGGTGTCTTTTGAGAACTCAACAGTGTGTCGAGCTATTTATTCGGTTTGGCGTTTTGTGCCAGATTGTTTGTTTGGTTGCAGCATTCGATCCCGTCGGGTGTTGTGGCCAGTTGTTTGTTGCAAGTCAGGGTTTTGTTGGAGAGTTTGATCCTGGCTCAGGACGAACGCTGGCGGCGTGCTTAACACATGCAAGTCGAGCGGTAAGGCCCTTTCGGGGGTACACGAGCGGCGAACGGGTGAGTAACACGTGGGTGACCTGCCCTCCACTCTGGGATAAGCCTGGGAAACTGGGTCTAATACCGGATAGGACCACTGATCGCATGGTTGGTGGTGGAAAGTTTTTTCGGTGGGGGATGGGCCCGCGGCCTATCAGCTTGTTGGTGGGGTGATGGCCTACCAAGGCGGTGACGGGTAGCCGGCCTGAGAGGGCGACCGGCCACACTGGGACTGAGACACGGCCCAGACTCCTACGGGAGGCAGCAGTGGGGAATATTGCGCAATGGGCGGAAGCCTGACGCAGCGACGCCGCGTGGGGGATGACGGCCTTCGGGTTGTAAACCTCTTTCGCCAGGGACGAAGAGCAATTGACGGTACCTGGAGAAGAAGCACCGGCCAACTACGTGCCAGCAGCCGCGGTAACACGTAGGGTGCGAGCGTTGTCCGGAATTATTGGGCGTAAAGAGCTCGTAGGCGGTGTGTCGCGTCGGCCGTGAAAACTTGGGGCTTAACTCTGAGCGTGCGGTCGATACGGGCATCACTTGAGTTCGGCAGGGGAGACTGGAATTCCTGGTGTAGCGGTGAAATGCGCAGATATCAGGAGGAACACCGGTGGCGAAGGCGGGTCTCTGGGCCGATACTGACGCTGAGGAGCGAAAGCGTGGGGAGCGAACAGGATTAGATACCCTGGTAGTCCACGCCGTAAACGTTGGGCGCTAGGTGTGGGGACCATTCCACGGTTTCTGTGCCGCAGCTAACGCATTAAGCGCCCCGCCTGGGGAGTACGGCCGCAAGGCTAAAACTCAAAGGAATTGACGGGGGCCCGCACAAGCGGCGGAGCATGTGGATTAATTCGATGCAACGCGAAGAACCTTACCTGGGTTTGACATGCACCAGACATCCCTAGAGATAGGGCTTCCCTTGTGGTTGGTGTGCAGGTGGTGCATGGCTGTCGTCAGCTCGTGTCGTGAGATGTTGGGTTAAGTCCCGCAACGAGCGCAACCCTTGTTCCATGTTGCCAGCACGTAATGGTGGGGACTCATGGGAGACTGCCGGGGTCAACTCGGAGGAAGGTGGGGATGACGTCAAGTCATCATGCCCCTTATGTCCAGGGCTTCACACATGCTACAATGGCTCATACAGAGGGCTGCGAGACCGTGAGGTGGAGCGAATCCCTTAAAGTGAGTCTCAGTTCGGATCGGGGTCTGCAACTCGACCCCGTGAAGTTGGAGTCGCTAGTAATCGCAGATCAGCAACGCTGCGGTGAATACGTTCCCGGGCCTTGTACACACCGCCCGTCACGTCACGAAAGTTGGTAACACCCGAAGCCGGCGGCCCAACCCTTGTGGAGGGAGCTGTCGAAGGTGGGACTGGCGATTGGGACGAAGTCGTAACAAGGTAGCCGTACCGGAAGGTGCGGCTGGATCACCTCCTTTCTAAGGAGTCCCATCATGTGATGGGGCACCACACGCTCGTAAGTGAGTTGTGCTCATTTTGGGTGTCTGTGGTTCCTTCATTGAATCGCATCAGCGGCCCCGTTCGTGGGTTGGGTGCGTTGGGTGGAACGCAGCACGTCGGACCGTGTTGGCTTGGCACACTGTTGGGTCCTGAGAAGACATCTGCGGTTCTTCGGAACGGTGGTTCTTCTTTGGCCGCTCTGGTCGGGGGCTTCCTAACGCCTGCTTGTGTGTGGGTGGTGGTTGTTTCTTGGTCGGGTGTGGTTGTGGGTTGAGTGTTGCATAGTGGATGCGAGCATCTTGTTGTGGTCAAGTTGTTAAGAGCACATGGTGGATGCCTGGGCATCAGGAGCCGATGAAGGACGTGGGAGGCCGCGATAGGCCTCGGGGAGCTGTCAACCGAGCTGTGATCCGAGGGTGTCCGAATGGGGAAACCCAGCGCCCGTCATGGGGCGTTACCCGTACCTGAATTCATAGGGTGCGTGGAGGGAACGTGGGGAAGTGAAACATCTCAGTACCCACAGGAAGAGAAAACAATAGTGATTCCGTGAGTAGTGGCGAGCGAAAGCGGAAGAGGCTAAACCGTGTCCGTGTCAAGCCGGCAGGCGTTGCGGGTGCGGGGTTGTGAGACGTGTCGTTCATCTTCTGCCGAGGATGGGACAGCAAGAGCCTGTGTTAGCGGAACGACTCTGGGATGGTCGGCCGTAGTGGGTGATAGCCCCGTACGCGAAAACACTGGGTTCTGTTGTGGGCGTGTTCTCGAGTAGCAGCGAGCCCGTGAAATTCGCTGTGAATCTGGCGGGACCACCCGTCAAGCCTAAATACTACCTGATGACCGATAGCGGACAAGTACCGTGAGGGAAAGGTGAAAAGTACCCCGGGAGGGGAGTGAAATAGTACCTGAAACCGTGTGCTTACAAGCCGTCAGAGCCTGCAGTGCTTTCGTGGTACAGGGTGATGGCGTGCCTTTTGAAGAATGAGCCTGCGAGTTATGCTTCGTGGCGAGGTTAACCTGTGTGGGGTAGCCGTAGCGAAAGCGAGTCCGAATAGGGCGCTGTAGTCGCGGGGTGTAGACCCGAAGCGGAGTGATCTACCCATGGCCAGGGTGAAGCGTCGGTAAGACGTCGTGGAGGCCCGAACCCACCAGGGTTGAAAACCTGGGGGATGAGCTGTGGGTAGGGGTGAAAGGCCAATCAAACTTCGTGATAGCTGGTTCTCCCCGAAATGCATTTAGGTGCAGCGTCGTGTGTTTCTCACCGGAGGTAGAGCACTGGATGGCCTAGGGGGCCGACAAGCTTACCGAAGTCAGCCAAACTCCGAATGCCGGTGAGTGAGAGCGCGGCAGTGAGACTGCGGGGGATAAGCTTCGTGGTCGAGAGGGAAACAGCCCAGATCACCGGCTAAGGCCCCTAAGCGTGCGCTAAGTGGGAAAGGATGTGGGATCGCCCGGACAACCAGGAGGTTGGCTTAGAAGCAGCCACCCTTGAAAGAGTGCGTAATAGCTCACTGGTCAAGTGGTCCTGCGCCGACAATGTAGCGGGGCTCAAGCGCACCGCCGAAGCCGTGGCAATGACACTTATGGTGTTGTTGGGTAGGGGAGCGTCCTGCATCTGGTGAAGCCCGGGAGTGATTTACGGGTGGAGGGTGTGGGAGTGAGAATGCAGGCATGAGTAGCGAATGCAGAGTGAGAATCTCTGCCGCCGGATGACCAAGGGTTCCTGGGCCAGGTTGTTCCGCCCAGGGTGAGCCGGGACCTAAGGCGAGGCCGTCAGGCGTAGTCGATGGACAACGGGTTGATATTCCCGTGCTCGTGACAGTGCGTCCATGCCAAGGCCGGTGATGCTAACCATCCGAACCCACCTCGGCTCCTTCGGGAGTTGTGTTTGTGGGGGAGCGTGGGATCCGATCTGGTAGTAGGCAAGTGATGGGGTGACGCAGGAGGGTAGCTCCGCCACGCGGTGGTTGTCGTGGTGTAAGCCTGTAGCCCGAGTCCTAGGTAAATCCGGGGCTCATATAAGGGTGAGAGGTGATGCGTAGCCGATTGAGGCGAAGAGGGTGATCCCATGCTGTCGAGAAAAGCCTCTAGCGAGTGCTGTTGCGGCCCGTACCCCAAACCGACACAGGTGGTCAGGTAGAGAATACCGAGGCGATCGAGCGAACTGTGGTTAAGGAATTCGGCAAAATACCTCCGTAACTTCGGGAGAAGGAGGGCCGGTTGTCTTGAGGCTCCTTGCGGGCTAGGGACGGCCGGTCGCAGAGACCAGGCCCAAGCGACTGTTTACTAAAAACACAGGTCCGTGCGAAGTCGCAAGACGATGTATACGGACTGACGCCTGCCCGGTGCTGGAACGTTAAGAGGACCTGTTAGCTCTTCGGGGCGAAGCGGAGAATTTAAGCGCCAGTAAACGGCGGTGGTAACTATAACCATCCTAAGGTAGCGAAATTCCTTGTCGGGTAAGTTCCGACCTGCACGAATGGCGTAACGACTTGGGCGCTGTCTCGACCACAGACTCGGCGAAATTGCACTACGAGTAAAGATGCTCGTTACGCGCGGCAGGACGGAAAGACCCCGGGACCTTTACTATAGCTTGGTATTGGTGCTCGGTTCGGCTTGTGTAGGATAGGTGGGAGACTGTGAAATCGCCACGCCAGTGGTGGTGGAGTCGTTGTTGAAATACCACTCTGGTCGAATTGGGTGTCTTAACCTCGGGCCATGATCTGGTTCAGGGACAGTGCCTGGTGGGTAGTTTAACTGGGGCGGTTGCCTCCCAAAGAGTAACGGAGGCGCCCAAAGGTTCCCTCAGCCTGGTTGGCAATCAGGTGTTGAGTGTAAGTGCACAAGGGAGCTTGACTGTGAGACTGACGGGTCGAGCAGGGACGAAAGTCGGGACTAGTGATCCGGCACCACCTTGTGGAAGGGGTGTCGCTCAACGGATAAAAGGTACCCCGGGGATAACAGGCTGATCTTGCCCAAGAGTCCATATCGACGGCATGGTTTGGCACCTCGATGTCGGCTCGTCGCATCCTGGGGCTGGAGTAGGTCCCAAGGGTTGGGCTGTTCGCCCATTAAAGCGGTACGCGAGCTGGGTTTAGAACGTCGTGAGACAGTTCGGTCCCTATCCGCCGCGCGCGTTGGAGACTTGAGGAAGGCTGTCCCTAGTACGAGAGGACCGGGACGGACGAACCTCTGGTGTGCCAGTTGTCCCGCCAGGGGCACGGCTGGTTGGCTATGTTCGGGAGGGATAACCGCTGAAGGCATCTAAGCGGGAAGCCTGTTCCAAGATGAGGTCTCCCACCACCTTCGAGTGGGTAAGGCTCCCAGTAGATGACTGGGTTGATAGGCCGGAGATGGAAGCCCTGTGAGGGGTGGAGTTGACCGGTACTAATAGGCCGAGGGCTTGCCACAACGAGTTGTTCGCATCCACTGTGTGACCCTGAGTCCACAACCATCCACATCCCCTGGTTGACACCGGGGGTTGTGGGGTGGTGTGTGTGCTCGACCCCTACCCCCAGGTTTTTGGGGGTGGGGTGATAGTTGGATAGTGTTGTCGGTGGTCATTGCGGTAGGGAAACGCCCGGTCCCATTCCGAACCCGGTAGCTAAGCCTTCCAGCGCCGATGGTACTGCACTCGCCAGGGTGTGGGAGAGTAGGTCGTCGCCGACATTCAACTTCATGGGATCTGTCCCGGACTTTCGAGTCCGGGGCATTTCTCATTTCCGGACTCTTTCCTGTTCGCCACGTATCGGGTCCGGGGTGTGTTCCGTGGTGGAGGCGCCGGTGGGCGGGCGCACCTCGCACACCTTCCTGCGACCTCGCACCCTCTGCAGAGGCTGCGAGGTCGCAGAAACGTGTGCGACGTGGGGTGCGCGGAGGGCGGCCGGCGGGAACACCGGCCGCCGCAGGCGTCAGAGATCGGCGCCCACGGCGTCGTCGACGCACGAGAAGCCGTCGGCGCGCAGCAGCGCCGCGAGCTCGCGGTGGACCCGGGCGGGCCAGAGCAGACCGCCGTAGACGAATCCGGTGTAGGCCTGCACCAGCGCCGCGCCGGAACGGATCCGGCGGTAGGCCTCCTGCGCGTCGGCGATCCCGCCGACGGAGACGACGACCTGGTCGTCGTCGAGGCGGGTCCGCAGCTGCCGCACGACCGCACGGGCCCGCTCGCTCAGCGGACGGCCGGACAGCCCACCGGCACCGGTGGCGGTGACGACGTCGGGTGCGGTGCGCAGGCCGTCGCGGGAGACGGTCGTGTTCGTGGCGACGACCCCGTCGAGCCGCATCCGGCGGGCCAGGTCGGCGACGGCGTCGAGATCCTCCGGCGCCAGGTCGACCGTGATCTTCACCAGGAGCGGCACACGGCGGTCCCCGGACACCCGGTCCAGCTCCTCACGCACGGCGACGAGCAGCGGCTCCAGCACGTCGACCTGCTGCAGGTCCCGCAGGCCGGGGGTGTTCGGGGAGCTGACGTTGACCACGACGTAGTCGGCGTAGGCGCCCAGCGCGGCGGCGCTCGCACGGTAGTCCGACGCGGCGTCCTCGGCGGGTACCGCCTTGCTCTTGCCGATGTTGACCCCGAGCACCGGCATCCCCGGCCCGGAGTGGGCGCGGAGCGCGGCGAGGCGGGGCCCGACGGTCCCGGCACCGGAGTTGTTGAAGCCCATCCGGTTGACCAGCGCGGCGTCGTCGACGAGCCGGAACAGGCGGGGCCGCGGGTTGCCGGGCTGCGCCCGACCGGTCACCGTGCCGATCTCGACCGCGCCGAACCCGAGCCTGCCGAGCGCGAGGACACCCTCGGCGTCCTTGTCGAAACCGGCGGCGAGACCGAGCGGGCCCGCGAACTCCAGACCCAGCGCCCGGGTGCGCAGCACGGGGTCCGACGGGGCGAACCGCTCCGCGACCCGCTCACCCACGACGGGCGCGGTCCCGAGTGTGCGGACCACACCGAACCCCATCCGGTGCGCGGGCTCGGACGGGACGTGCCGGAGCACGTGGCGCATGAGGGCGTCGTACATGCCTCCATCCTCACACCGGCCTAGGAGGTGCGGCGGGACAGCCCCAGCTGGTCGAGCATGCGGCGGTCGCGCTTCGTCGGGCGCCCGGCGCCGCGGTCGCGGTGGGCGAACAACGGCTGCCCCGCGGCGCTCGGCTCCGGCGGGGTGTGGTCGATGTAGCACTCCTGCGCGATCGGGGCGCCGACCCGCTTCTCGATCACCCGGGTGACCTCGACGATCCGGTTCCGGTCGTACACCCGCGCCCGCACCCGATCGCCGACCTGCACCGTCGCCGCGGGCTTCGCGGGCCGGTCGTTGATCCGCACATGCCCGCCGCGGCAGGCGGTCGCGGCGTCGGCACGGGTCTTGGCCAGGCGCACCGACCACAGCCACCGGTCCACGCGGGTCCCCTCCATCGGACCATCGTGCCATCCGGGAGGGCGGTCCGGGCCTCAGTAGTGCACGACGCCCGGTGTTCCCCCACCCGCGGCGACGGCGTCGCCGGTGATCGCGACCGACCGGGGCGAGCACAGGAACGTGATGACGTCGGCGACCTCCGCGGCGGTCGTGATGCGGCCGATCGTCGTCGTCGCGTCCAGCTCCGCGCGGGCCTCGGCCCCGGTGATCCCGGCCGACTCCGCCCGCGCGGCGACGGCGTCGGGTGTCCGCTCGGTCTCGGTGACCCCGGGGTGCACGACCGTCACGTTGATGCCGTGCGGACCCAGCTCCTGGGCGAGCGCCGCGGTCATCGAGGCCACCGCGACGTTGCGCACCGACCCCACCAGCGACGACGACTTCCGCGCGTTCAGGCCGCTGACGTTCACGATCCGCCCCCACCCCTGCGCCCGCATCAGCGGCGCGACGGCCCGCGCGCACCGCAGGTAGCCGAGGACCTTCGTCTCCAGCTCGACCCGCACCGCGTCGTCGGTGATCGAGGCCAGGTCGGTCGGCGGGCCCGCGCTCGCCGGCCGTGCGGCGGCGTTCACCAGCACGTCCACCCCGCCGAACCGGTCGGCGACGGCGGCGACGCCACGGCGGACCGCGTCGTCGTCGGTGGTGTCGACGGCGACGGCCAGCACCTCCGGCGCACCCTCGGCGCGCAGTCCGGCCGCGGCGGCCTCCAGGGCGCCGGCGTCGCGCGCGAACAACGCCACCCGGGCGCCCTCGGCGGCGAGCGCCCTGGCCGTCGCCAACCCGATGCCGCGGCTCCCACCGGTGACGATCGCCCGGCGCCCGTTCAGTTGCAGATCCATGATTCCCACCGTGCCGCAACGGTGGCGGGACCGCAGGCGTCTACGGTGTGCGCGTGGCTGAGCCGATCGACTCCGTGCTGGTGGTCTTCAACCCGGGCAGTACGGGGGATGCCGACGTGCTCGCCGAACAGCTGCGCGACGAGCTCGGCGCCGCCCGGCCCGAGCTGACCGTGCGGCTGGTGCCCACCGAGTACGCCGGGCACGCCCGCGTCATCGCCCGCGAGGCCGCGTCCGCCGGCGGGCGCCCGCTCATCGTGTCGGCGTCCGGCGACGGCGGCTACAACGAGGTCGTCAACGGGATCATGGACGTCCCGGGCACCGACGCCTCGGCCGCCGTCCTCGCCGCCGGGAACGCCAACGACCACGACCGCGTCACCGCACGCCGTCCGCTGGCCGAGGCGATCCTCGACGGCCGCCCAGAGCCGATGGACCTGCTCGAGATGCACCGCGACGACGACCCGCCGCACTACGCGCACTCCTACATCGGGTTCGGGCTGACCCCCGTCGTCGCGCTGCAGATCGAGAAGGGCGGCAAGGGCAGCATCCGCGAGGTGATCACCACGGTGCGGGCGTTCTGGGCCTTCACCCCGTTCGAGGTGGAGTTCTCCCGCGGCGACCGGCGCCGGATCGACAACCTGGTCTTCGCCAACATCGGCGAGATGGCCAAGGTCGCCGAGCTGTCGGCCACCAGCCGTCCCGACGACGGCCGGTTCGAGGTCGTGCTGCTGGAGCACCGTCCGAAGTGGAAGCAGCTGTGGGTGGCGGCCCGGGCGGCGTTCTCCGGGCTCGGCCGCCAGCCCGCGACCTCGGACTTCCGGTTCACCGCGTGCGGGCCGATGCCGGTGCAGATCGACGGCGAGGTCGACGAAGTCACCGGCGGCACCGCGATCCGCGTCCGCTGCGCGGCCGGGGCACTCAACGTCGTGCGCTGACCCCCACCGTGCTCACGGGGCGAGCGTGAACTCCACCGCGCCGAGGTCGTCGCCGAAGCTCGCCCGCACCCGGGCGCCGCGGTGCACGGGCATCGGGACGGTCGTCGTCCCGGTGGTGACGACCGCGCCCGCCTCGAGCCGCAGGCCGTAGCCGGGCAGGACGTCGGCGAGCCACGCCAGCGCCGTCCACGGGTCCCCGAGGACGGCCGCGCCGGACCCGGCCGCCTGCTCGTCGTCGACCTGCAGGGTGGTCGGGGTCGCGGCGAGGTCGAGGTCGAGGGCGCCGGGGAGCTCCGGGCCCAGCACGAACCGGCCGGCGCACGCGGCGTCGGCCATCAGCGACGGCGCCCCCGCCGCGACGAAGTCGGTGAACCGCGACTCGGGCAGCTCCACCGCCCCGTGCACCGCCGCGACCGCGGCGCGCAGCTCCTCGCGGGTCGCGTCGGCACCCACCGGCGCCCCCATCACGAACGCGAACTCCGCCTCGGCGACGGCCATGTGCAGGTCGCCCGACGGCACCACGTCACCGGGGGAGTGCCGGAACCGCTCGAACAGCGCCCCCGGCAGCGGGGCGTCCACCCCGATGTGGGCCTGCCCGGCGGGCGCGGTCGCCGCGAGCTTCCAGCCGTAGGACGGCCCGGCCCGCTCCGACAGCCTGCTCTGCGCGGTGAAGCCCTCGGCCAGGCTGCGCGGGCGCAGCAGCTCCGGCAGTGCGGCGATCCGCTCGCCGGTGGTCCAGGCCTGCCACAGCGCACCGGCGGTGCCGTCGGCCCGCACGAGGTCGACGGCGGTCGGGTCCATGCCCGCGGAGCTGTTCTCGGCACTCATCGGGGCGGCATCCTGCCAGGGCCGCGGGTCAGCCGTCGTCGCCGGTCCGGGCGCGCAGCACCTCGGCGACGCGGCGGACCCGGTCGTCGGCGAGCGCGTCCTCCAGCGACACCGGCAGCGGGATCCGCCAGTTCGGGTACTCGTCGACGGTGCCGGGCAGGTTCGGCTGTCGCGTCTCGCCCAGCACGTCGTAGAGGGAGGCCAGGACCAGCCGCGACGGCGCCGACGCCAGCAGCGCGTGCAGCGCGACGACGATCGTGTCCTCGTCGGTCTCGTCCGGGGAGTCGAGCAGCCCCTCCGAGGCCAGCAGTGCCAGCAGCTCGTCCCGCTCGGCGCCGGCCTTGGCCTCCTCGGTCGTCGGGTCGTCGAGGAGCCCCAGCTCGGCGCGGACCCGCACCTGCTCACCGGCGAGGAACCCGGGCGCGGTCGGCAGGTCGTGGGTGGAGATCGTCGCGACCGACCGCTCGGGCCAGCGACGCGGCGGGCGCAGCGGGCCGTCGTCGCCGCCGGTCACCGGGTCGGGGTCGCGGGAGAACCACAGCACCGTCGAACCCAGCAGGTTCCGCTCGGCCATGTCCTCGCGGATCCGCGGGATCACCGTGCCCAGGTCCTCGCCGACGACCAGCGCGCCCGCGCGGTGGGCCTCCAGCAGCAGCACCGCGAGCATCGCGTCGGCGTCGTAGTGGACGTAGGTGCCGCGGTCGGCCGTCTGCCCCGACGGCACCCACCACAGCCGCCACAGCCCCATGACGTGGTCGATCCGCAGGCCGTCGGCGTGCGCCAGCAGTGCGCGGGTCATGTCGCCGAACGCGGCGTAGCCGGTGTCGGCGAGACGGTCCGGGCGCCACGGCGGCAGACCCCACGTCTGGCCGCGCTGGTTGAACGCGTCCGGCGGGGCACCGACCGTCGCACCGAGCGCGAGCACGTCCTGCAGCATCCACGCGTCGGCGCCCTCGGGGTCGCAGCCCACGGCGAGGTCGTGGATGACGCCGACCGGCATCCCCGCGTCCTTCGCCGCGGCCCGGACCCCGGCCAGCTGCGCCTCGGCCTGGCGCTGCACCCAGGCGTGGAACGCGACGCGCGGCGCCAGCTCGGCACGGGCGGCGGCGACGCCGGGGGCGTCGGGACGACGCAGGTCGTCGGGCCACAGCGACCAGCGGCCGCCGTAGCGCTCGGCCAGCGCGCAGTAGGTCGCGAAGTCGTGCAGGTCGGCGTCCGGGTCGCCGTCGGGGTACCCGGCACCGCGCCACAGCGCCTCCAGGGCGGACCGCTTCGCCGCCCAGACCCGGTCGTGCGCGATCCGGTCGCCGGTCGTCTCCGGGCGCAGGGCGTCGACCTCGGCGCGGGTGGCCGCGTCGGCGGCGGCGTAGGCTGGCAGGTCGGTGATCCGCAGGCTCAGCGGGGTGGCGTAGCGGCGCGACGACGGCGTGTACGGCGACGGCTGCACCGGCGGCACCGGGGTGATCGCGTGCAGCGGGTTGAGCAGCACCGCACCCGCGCCGTGCCCGCCGCGGATCAGCGTGGTCAGGTCGCCCAGGTCGCCGATGCCCCACGAGTCGCGCGAGTGCAGGGCGTAGAGCTGCAGCATCCAGCCCCACGTCCGGGGCGGGTCGGGCAGCGTGGGCGGCGCGACGACGACGTGGGCGCGCCCGGCCGTCGTCTCCAGCGTGTAACGGCCCGGCTCCAGCCCGGCGGGGAGCTCGCCGTCGACGTCGCGGGCCCAGCCCTCGTCGCCACGCGCGCCGTCGACGGCGGTGAGGCGCCCACGGCCCGGCACGGTGCGGGAACGGTCGCTGCGCAGCCCGATCGTCGGCGGCAGCGCCCCGGCGCCGGCGCGCTCGCGGGCCCCGGCGAGCGCCACCCGTTGCGCGTCGGGGGAGGCGACGTCGACCTCCAGCAACCCGAGGACGGTGCGGACCACCTCCGCGTCGATCCGCTGCTCGGTCCTGCTGCCGTCGAGGTACGAGGTCGCGACGCCGTACGCGTCGGCGATCTCGGCGAGCTCGGGGGTCACCGGGTCGCTGGTCATGGGTCGATCCTGGCGGATGAGCGGCCGCCCGGCCCGGCCGCCCGGGGTGAGACGGGCAACCTCCGCGACCGACACGCGGGACGCCTCCGATCACCCCCGGTCAGGGGGTCCACGGTGCTACGGTGCGTCGCCGGATGCGCCGACCGGGTCACCGTGGCCGGCCGGGCAGCGGGGCCCGGCGACGGGCACCTCCTCCCGGGCCGCACCGTGTCGTGGACGACGGTTCGCGCAGCTCCGGCAGGAGGACTTCCAGATGTCGACGTGGGCCCTGCTCGGGCTGGTTGTGGTGGTGGTGCTGGTGGCCGTCGGGATCGCCGGGTTCCTGCGGTGGGGGCGGGGCCGGGAGGACGACGTCCCGTCGTCCGAAGGGGACCGTCCGCGCACCGTCGCCGATCTCGTCGACCGCCGCGCCCGCGGCCTCGACGACGGGCCGCGCAGGCCCGCGCCCGACCCGTCTGCGCCCCCGGTGCCCCCGGGTTCTCCGGAGCCTCCGGTCGACGACGCCCCGGAGCCCATGGTCGACGAGGAGTCGCCCGCGGACCGTGAGGTCGCCGGGTCCGACGCCGCGGTGGACGACGATCCCGAGGACGCGGTCTCCGCGACCACGCCCGTCGCCGCGGTCCGTCCGCAGGAGGAGCGCCCGCGGCCCCCCGCCGCGGAGGACGCCGCCCCGGACGTCGGGCCGTCGTCGTCGGCGCCCGACATCACCGAGGCGGTCGGCGCGGCCGATCCCACCGACGAGCTGCCGGCGGTCCCGCGGGTCACACCCGATGTGAGCGCGGGCCCGGTCGGCCCGCCCTGGTCGCGCGGGTTCAAGGACGGCAAGCCGCTCGAGCCCGTCGAGCCGGCACCGGCCCGGCGGACCCCGGCCCCGACGCCCTTCGTACGACGACGGCCCGTCGCGGACCCTGCTGCCCGTACCGCCGACGAGGCGACCGCGGCCACCGGTTCCGGCCCGGACAGCTCGGCGCCCGACATCAGCACGCCCACCTCCGGGACCGCGGTCGTGGGGGATGCGTCGACGACCGCGTCCGAGGCGCCCGCCGACGCGTCGACCGGCGTCACCGGGGACGTCGCGTCCGTCGGGGATACCGCCCCCGCCGGGGAGGAGGCCGACGAGTCGGTCGACGAGGCCCCGCCCGCCGCCACGACCCAGTCCCGCGCGCCCTTCGACCCGGACCTGGTCCGTCGGGTCACGGCGCTGCCGTCGGAGCGCACCTCGGTCCGCGCCCCGGCCGACCCGGACACCGAGCGGGAGTTCCGCGAGGCCCGGGACCGCATCTCGACCCCGCACACCTGGGCGGGCCGCGTCCCCGAGCAGGCCGGCGCGCCCGAGACGGCCGGCGACACCCCGCCGGTGAGCCGGATCCCGTCGATCGGGCTGGCCGCCACCGGCGCCCGCGCGGCGCGCGAGCCCGGCGACAACCCCGAGCCGCCGCCCCGGCCCGCCCCGCGGGTCCTGCGGTCGGCGCGTCCCGGGAGCGGACCGCGGCACCTCGCCCCGTCGCTGCGCGGGACGTCCGCGACCGACAGCGGCCCCGACGAGGACACCGCCTCTGCTGAGGACACCGTCGTGTCCGGCACGGCCGGGGACGCCGGTTCTCCCGCGGGCTCCGGCGGCACGGTGACCACCGACCGCACCGTCGGTGCGGTCGACGCCGTCGACGTCCGTGGTCCGGCCGGGGACACCGACGCCTCCGTTCCGGACACCGGCGAGCGCGCGGCCCCGACCGGGGATGCGGCCGGAGCCGGGACGACCGACGCCGCTGCGACGGACGACGTCGCGACCGGCAACGCCGCGACCGGGGACGACGCGACCGGGGACGACGCGACCGGCGACGACGCCGTCGACGGGAATGCGACCCCGGGCATCACCACCGGGACGGACGCGGCGGACGCCGACGCCGGTGGGACGAACGCGGTCGAAGACGGTGCCGACACCGACGCCCCGACCGCCGACGCCCCTGCCGGGACCGACGCCGCCGGTACCGACGTGACCGGCACCGACGTGACCGGCACCGACGTGACCGGCACCGACGTGACCGGCACCGACGTGACCGGCACCGACGTGACCGGCACCGACGTGACCGGCACCGACGTGACCGGCACCGACCCGGCCGGTGCAGACGTGACCGGCTCCGATGCGACCCGGACCGATGCGACCCGGACCGATGCGACCCGGACCGATGCGACCCGGACCGACGAGACCCGGACCGATGAGGCCCGTACCGACGCGACCGAGGGCGCCACCCGCACCGTCGTCCCGCTCGCCGCCGCCGCGGTCGTCGCCCCGGTCGCCGCCGCCGCGACCGCCGCGTCCGACACGACGGTCCCGGGCCTGCCCCGCCAGGCCCCGCAGGAGCAAGCCCCGGACGAGCAGGCCCCGCGGGAGCAGGGCCTCCAGGAGCAGGACCCGCATGCCGAGGCCCCGACCCCGGACCCCACCACCCCGGAGCGGCCCACCACCGCGCCGGAGGCCGAGGAGACCCCCGTGCACGCCGGCCCGACCACCGCCACCCGCCCCGACCGCGCCGAGGACGTCTCCCTGTCCGTGCTCCGGACCGGGCCCGTGCCGTCGGCGGTCGTGCCGGACACGGCACCGCAGGACGTCGAGGTCCGCGTCGTCGACGCCGCCGACGCCCCGCTGCCCGGCGCCGAGGTCGCGCTGCGCGACCGCTCCGGCGGGCCGATCGGCTCCGCCACCACCGACGCCGACGGGACGGCGCACGTCACGGCGCCGGGCGCCGGGGCGTTCGTCGTCGTCGCTCGCGCCGACGGTTACCTGCCCGGCGTCGCCACCTGCACCGTCGGCGACGACGACGCCGGGACCACCCTGCGCCTCGCCGCTGCCGCCGCCGTCCACGGCTCGGCGCCCGCGGGCACCGGCGTCGTGCTCTCCCAGGACGGCGAACCGGTCGCCTCGACGACCGCCGCGGCGGACGGGACCTACCGCCTCGCCGACCTCGACCCCGGCCGCTACCTGCTCGCCGCGGGCGACGGCCCGGGCGTGGAGGTCGACCTCGTCCCCGGCGGCGACGAGCGGCGGGACCTGGCGGGCTCGTGACCGGCACCACGGAGGTCCACGGCCGGCTCCCCGGCGTCGGCGGCATCGAGCTGTTCTGGCAGGGCCGCCTCCCCGAGGGCGACCCGAGCGGTGTCCTGCTGGTCAGCCACGGCATCGGTGAGCACTCCGGCCGCTACGACGCCGTCGTCGACACGCTGGTCCCGGACGGCTGGGCCGTGTACGGCCTCGACCACCGTGGCCACGGCCGCTCCGGCGGCACCCGGGTGCACGTCCGCCGCTACGACGACCTGCTCACCGACTTCGAGACGTTCCGCCGCGAGACGATCGCCCGTCACCCCGGCGTCCCGGTGTTCCTGCTCGGGCACAGCCTCGGCGGCCAGATCGCGCTCGCCTACGCGCTGCGCCACCAGAACCGCCTCGACGGGCTCGTGCTGTCCGCGCCCGCACTGGCCTCCGACGCCGTCCCGGCCGCGCTCGTGCCGCTGCTGTCGGTCGTCGCGAAGGTCCTGCCCACGGTCCGCCCGGTCGGGATCGACACCTCCGCGATCAGCTCGGACCCGGCCGTCGTCGCCGACTACGACGCCGACCCGCTCGTGCACCACGGCCGCCCCACCCTGGCCCTGGGCGCGGAGATCTACCGGCAGATGGCCGAGCTGCCCGTCCGGGCCGCCGAGCTGCGGATCCCGCTGCTCGTGCAGCACGGGACCGCGGACCGGCTGACCGATCCGGCGGGCACCCGGCTGCTCGACGAGCGCTCCGGGTCCGCCGACACCACCGTGCTCTGGTACGACGGCTTCTGGCACGAGATCTACCACGAACCGGGCCGGGCGACCCCGCTCGCGGACCTGCGGGACTGGCTCGACCGGCACCGCGACGCGGCCCGTCAGGTGACCTGACCCGACCGATCCCCGTCTCACCGCGCCGGACCCGCCCCGGTGGTGCGATCCTGGGGCCGGTACGGCGGAACGGGGTGGCGCGCACGGTGGAGCGGTTCGACCGGCGGACGGAGGACGAGTACGTCCCCGTCCGCGACCTGCTGGCGACGATCGACTGGTCGGCGACCCCGCTCGGCGTGCGCGACACCTGGGACCGCGAGCTCGAGGACACCATCCGGTTCATCCTGGAGAGCCGCCAGCCGCTCGTCGCGTGGTGGGGACCCGAGCTCGTCCTGTTCTACAACGACGAGTTCGCCCGGCACTCCGGCCTGCGCCACCCACGGTCCTTCGGCAGGCCGCTGCGGGAGGGCTGGCCGGAGACCACCGCGCACCTCGGGGGCCACCTGGACGAGCTGCTCTCCGGGGACAGCGAGGGCGTCTACCGCAGCGACGACCGGATCGTGCTGCGGCGCTGGGACACCCCGGAGGTCACGTGGTGGACCTACTCCGCCACCCCGGTCCGCGGTCCCGACGGCGGCGTCCTCGGTCTGATCGTCTTCACGGCCGAGACCACCCCGCAGGTCGTCGGCGGCCGGCGGATGGCGCTCCTGGCCGCGCTCGGCGAGGTGGCCCGGGACGCACCGACGCTGGACATCGCCGTCGAACGGCTCTGCACGGTCCTGACCGACCTGCCCGACGACGTCGGCTGCGCCGTGGTGACGACGGTCGGCGCCGACCCCGGCCCCCTGGCCACCGTCCGCATCGACGCGCCGCCCGCGGACTGGCTCTTCGACGACCTCGACTCCGATCACGCCACCGACGTCGAGTTCCTCGCCGTCGACCCGGTCGCGGTCCACGGTGAGGACGGCGTCCCGGTCACCGACGTCGTCCGGGCGACGGTGCACACCCCCGACGGGTCGGCCGGCATCGCCGTCGTCCTCGGGGCTCCGCCGCTGCTCCCGCTCGACGAGGACCACCGCTCGTTCCTGCGGCTGATCGCGGGCACCGTCGGCGGCCTGCTGACCGCCGCGCTCGCCCGCGACCGCGAGCGCGACCGGCGCGACGACGCCGGGCTGATCGAGCAGGCCCGCGCCGAGTACTACGCCGGCCTCGGCGACGAGTTCCGCGACCCGCTGACCCTCGTCCTCGGACCGCTGGAGCGGCTGCGCGACCACGACGACGCCGCCGTCCGCACCCAGGTGGAGCTCGCGCAGCGCAACGCGCAGCGGATGCTCAAGCTCGTCGACGGGCTGCTGGACGTCTCCGCCCTGCAGACCGGCAAGCACGACGGCCTGTTCGCCCCGACCGAGATCGGGAAGACCACCGCGGCGCTCGTCGACGCGTTCGCGCCCGTCGTCGAGCGGGCCGGGCTGGAGCTGTCGGTGTCCTGCCCGCCGCAGGTCCGGCCGGTCTGGGTGGACCGCGACGCCTGGGAGAAGGTCGTCCTCAACCTGCTCAGCAACGCGGTCAAGTACACCCGCGAGGGCACGATCACCGTCGACCTGGCCCAGGACGGCGAGCAGGTCGTGCTGCGGGTCTCCGACACCGGCGCCGGCATCGTCGACGGCGAGCTCGACGCGGTGTTCGACCGCTTCCACCGGCCCACCCGGCGGCACGGCCGCAGCGGCGACGGCAGCGGCCTCGGCCTGCCGCTGATCCGCCAGCTGGTCCGTCTGCACGGCGGCACGATCGGCGTGACCAGCGACCCCGGCGCGGGCAGCACGTTCACCGTGCGGCTGCCGCTCGGCTTCGCCCACCTGCCCCCCGAACGCCTCGTCCGGGCCCGGGTCGGGTCACGCGCCGCCCCGCAGCTCGCCGCGCCCTACGTGGCGGAGGCGCTGCGCTGGCTGCCCGACGCCCCCGAGCCCGCGGGCGCCCCGGCGGTCCTCGCCCGCGGCCGATCGGTGGACGGCTCGGTCGTCGACGGGCTGGAGGTCGACCACCGCGACCGGGTGCTCGTCGTCGACGACGACCGCGAGATGCGCGGCTACCTGCGCGACCTGCTCGTCGAACGCTGGACCGTCCGGGTCGTCGCCGACGGTGCGGCCGCACTGGAGTCCGCCCGCACCGACCCGCCGGACCTGGTCGTCGCCGACGCGGCGCTGCCCGGCAACGGGGGCATCGAGCTCCTGCGCGCGCTGCGGTCGGACCCCCGCACGGTCGGGGTGCCGGTCGTGCTGCTGTCGTCGCGGGCCGGGGAGGAGGCCGCCGTCGAGGGCTTCGCCGCCGGCGCCGACGACTACCTGGTCCGCCCGTTCTCCGCCCGCGAGCTGCTCGCCCGGGTCGCGAACCACCTGCAGCTCGGCCGGGTCCGCCGGGCCGCCGAGCTGCAGTTCCGGGCCATGGCCGACTCCACCCCGGCGCTGATCTGGGTCGACGACCCGGGCGGGCACCGGTTGTTCGTCAACCGGGGCTGGCTGGACTTCACCGGTGTCGAGGACGCGGCGCAGGAGCTGGGCCACGACTGGCGCCGCCGCATCCACCCCGACGACCGCGAGCGCTACCGCTCGGTGACCTCCGCCGCCGCCCGTGCGCACGCGCCGTTCGAGGTCGAGTACCGGCTCCTGGACCGGGCGGGCCGCTACCGCTGGGTGCTCGACCGCGGCGCGCCCGTCCGCGACGGCGAACGCTCCGCGGGCTACGTCGGCGGCTGCCTCGACATCGACGTCCAGCACCGTGAGCAGCGCAGGCACCGCATCTACTCCGAGGTCGCCGAGTCCCTGGAACGGGAGATCACCCGCACCGGGCGCACCGACCAGCTCGTCCGCGCCGTCGTCGAGGACCGGCTCGCCGACATCGCCGTCGTCCACGACGCCGACGCGGTCACCGGCACCGGCACCCTCGCCGTCTCCGCGGAGCGCTCGGCGCTGGAACCCTCGCTGTGGCGGCTGGCCCCGCTCGTCCCCGCCGACGACGACGGCCACCCCGAGATCCTCGACGCCGCCCACCTCGACGAGGTCCTGAGCCGGCTCGCGCCCACCCAGCGCCGGGCCTGGACCCGGCTGCGCATGACCTCGGCGATGGTCGTGCCGCTGCCCGCCCGCGGACGCACCAGCGCCGTGCTGACCGTCGTCCGCACCGAGTCGGGCGACCCCTACACCGACGACGACCTGGACCTCCTGTCCGAGATCGGCCGCCGGGCCGGGCTGGCCGTCGACAACGCCCGCCTGCTGGAGCAGGAACGCGCCTCGGCCCAGCGCCTGGGCCTGCTGCACCGCGCCACCGCCAAGATGTCGGCCGCCGCGACCCCCGGCGAGGTCGCCGCGATCGCCGCGGA
This sequence comes from Pseudonocardia sp. TMWB2A, assembly GCF_017312135.1. Lineage (NCBI taxonomy): Bacteria > Bacillati > Actinomycetota > Actinomycetes > Pseudonocardiales > Pseudonocardiaceae > Pseudonocardia > Pseudonocardia sp. TMWB2A. The sequence continues at coordinate 6,480,440 of NZ_QKQY01000002.1, read as the reverse complement.
CCACATCGTCGACCTGCTCGACGCCGACCACGCCGGGCTCTGGGAGATCCGCGGGGAGTGGCTGCAGGCGCTCACCGGGCACGGCTGGGACCGCGACATGTGGCAGCGCGCCGCCCGGATCCGGGTCGACGCGCCGCTGGCGTTCACCGAGGTGCTGTCCGGGCACGAGCCGATGTGGTTCACCACCGCGCACGAGTGGGCGACGCGCTACCCCGCGGCCATCGGCATCGCACCGGACCACGCCCAGACCATCGGCTACCTGCCGCTCATCGCCGGCGGGCGCTCGCTGGGGGTCCTCGCCGTCGCCATGCTGACCGAGCGACGGCTGTCCGACGCGGACAAGGAGGCGGCCGTCGCCGTCGCCGAGCTCGCCGCGCAGGCGCTGGACCGGGCCTCGATGCTGGACGCCGAGACCGAGGCCCGCCGGCTCGCCGAACGCCTCGGCGCGGTCGCGACCGGGCTGGCCCGGGCCACCGACCTGGAGTCGGTCGCCGAGGTCGTCGTCGAGCACGGCCGGATCTCGATCGGGGCCGACGCGGTCGCGGTGCTCGTCGTCGACGAGGGCGGCGCGCTCTCGCTGCTCCGGGAGACCGGCTGGCCCGACGACGGCCCGCCGATGCGCACCCCCGGCCGCGCGCACCCGCTGAGCCGCGCGGTCAGCAGCGGCGAGCCGATCTGGAACGCCGGCGGGCCCGCCGACGACGAGGTGCTGCGCTACCCGGTGCACACCGCGGTGCCGCTGATGGTCGCGGCCCGCCCGATCGGCGTCATCGGGCTGCGGTTCCCGGTCGAGCCGGTGTTCACCCCCGAGCAGCGCAGCTTCGTGCTGACCCTGGCCAACCAGTGCGCGCAGGCGATCGTCCGCGCCCAGCTGCACCAGGCCGAGCACGAGGTCGCGGTCACCCTGCAACGCAGCCTGCTGCCCCAGCGCCTGCCCGACATCGAACGGCTGTCGCTGGCCACCCGCTACCGCCCCGGCACCCAGGGCACCGAGGCCGGCGGCGACTGGTTCGACGTCCTGGACCTCGGCGACGACCTGGTGGCACTCGTCGTCGGCGACGTCGTCGGCCGCGGCCCGGCGGCGGCCGCGGTGATGGGCCAGCTGCGGTCCGCCGTCGCGTCGAACCTGGTCAACGGCCAGCCCCCGGCGCGGGCGCTGGAGCAGCTCGACCAGTACGCGCTGCGGGTGCGCGGCGCGATGGCCAGCACCGTGGCCATCGCGACGATCGACACCGGCACCGGCGAGATGCGCTACGCCAGCGCCGGCCACCCGCCGCCGCTGGTCGCGGGCCCGGACGGGGTGCGGACCCTGTCCGAGGGCCGCGGCGTGCCGCTGGGGATCTCCGGGCGGCCCCCGTTCCCCGAGGCCGTGGACCGGATGGAGCCCGGCGAGACGATCCTGCTCTGCTCGGACGGCCTGTTCGAACGCCGCAACGAGGTCATCGACGACGGCCTGGCCCGGCTGTCCGCCGCGTTCGACGAGCTGTCCGCCGCCCAGCCCCGCGACATGGCGGACACGCTGCTGCACCGCATGTCCGAGGGGATGGTCATCCCCGACGACACGGTCGTCGTGGTCGCGCGGCTCATGCCGCCGCCGCTGCGGATCGCGATCGAGGCCGACCCGAAACGGCTCGCCCCGCTGCGTCGCGCGGTGGCCGCCTGGGCCGCGCAGTGCGGGATGGGCCCGGACGCCGTCAGCGACCTGCAGCTGACCGTCGGCGAGGCCGCCACCAACTCCATCGAGCACGCCTACCTGCCCGAGGACACCGACGGGCGCGCCGGGGTCGACCTCGACCTGGCGCTGACCGCGGACGGCTCGGTCGCGGTGCGCGTCACCGACGGCGGACGCTGGCGGCCCCCGCCGCCCGACCCCGGCTACCGCGGCCGCGGCATCGCGCTGATCCGCGAGCTCGCCGGGGACGTGCACATCGACCCGTCGGACTCCGGCACCACCGTGCGGTTCCTGCTGCCCGCGATCCCGGTCGAGGTGGGCACCCCGGGCGCGGGACCGCCGGTGGAGTTCGTCGCCGGGGAGCCCGAACCGGACCGCGACCGGATCGACACCCCGTCCGGCGACGGCGACGACGGCACCGTCCGGGCCCGGCTGCGTGCCGTCCCGGACGCGCACGGTGTGCGGATCGGGATCGTCGGGGACCTCGACCTCGGTGGGGTCTCGGCGATCCGGGCCCCGCTGATGGAGCACGTCGACCGCGGGCTGCCGATCACCCTGAACCTGCCGGGGGAGGCGTTCGTCAGCAGCGCCGGGATGGCCCTGCTGTCGGAGGTCGCGCGCCGGATGCGGACCAACGGGGCGGCGCTCACGCTCGTCGCGCCCGCCGGCAGCCAGGCCCGTCGCTCGCTGGTGCTGTCGGGTCTCGACACCGTCATCGGCATGTCCGACGACGACGGCGCCTGACCCCCCGACCTGTCCGGACACCCGCGGGGTCCTCCCGTGGGCCGGACGGCGGGTTGAAACCGTGCCCCCGCTGTGATGCCATTCCCGGCATGAGTCAGGCAGCGACCCTCGGACCCCTGTGGGGCACCCGTCGCGCCGACCACTTCGACCAGGGCTGTCGCCCGAGCTGAGTCCCCCGACCACGCTCGCCCGACCTTTCCCCTGGAGCACCACCGTGTCCGCGCCTGCCTCCCTGCCCGCGTCCCGCCCCGCCCGCCTGCGCGTCCCGCACGCGCGGCCCGTCACCGCGCCCACCCCGTACGGCCTCGAGGACCTGCAGGAGCTGACCCGCGAGATCGCCGCCGAGGTGCGCTCCGGGCGGCACGACGTCGTCGTCGACCCGGACCGCCGCTGGTACCGGCTGCTGCGCAGCGACGGCTTCGTCGACGTCTGGCTGATCAGCTGGGCCACCGAGCAGATCGCGGAGCTGCACGACCACGCCGGGTCGCTCGGCGCCCTCACCGTCGTGTCCGGCTCGTTGACCGAGCGCCGCTGGAGCGGCCCGTCCGGGCTGCGCACCCGCACCCTGCGCCACGGCCGCGGCGCCGGGTTCCCGCTGGGCCACGTGCACGACGTCGCGAACACCGCCGACGCCCCCGCGGTGAGCGTGCACGCCTACTCGCCGCCGCTGTCGGCGATGTCGTACTACGACGTCGAGGAGGTCGCGGGCACCACCGGGCACCAGCGCCTGCGTCGCACCCGCACCGAGCTCGTCGAACCCGGCCAGGGTGTCGGATGAGCCGCACCGTCGCCGACCTGCTCGCCGCCGCCCGCGCCCGGCTCGACCGGCCCGACCCGCGGCGGGCCGCGGAGCTCGCCGCCGCCGGGGCGCACCTGGTCGACACCCGGCCGGGGTGGCAGCGCCGCGAGGAGGGGCAGATCCCGGGCGCGCTGGTCATCGAGCGCAACCACCTGGAGTGGCGCCTCGACCCGACCTCCGGCGCCCGCGTCCCCGAGGCCGTCGACCACGACGTCGCCTGGGTGCTGTTCTGCTCCGAGGGCTACAGCTCCAGCCTGGCGGCCGCGTCGCTGCAGGACATCGGGCTGCACCGGGCCACCGACGTCGACGGCGGGTTCCGCGCCTGGGTCGCGGCCGGACTCCCGGTCGAAGCGGGTCAGGACGGCCCGTCCGACGCCACCCGCCCGCCGGACAGGCGCGCGTCGAGGTAGCCCGCGACCAGCGCGGTCAGCTCGTCGACGACGACCGCCCGCGCGAACCCGGGCCGCTCCAGCACGTAGCCGGTGGTCAGGTGCTCGACGGTCCGCACGACCGTCCACGCCGCGGCCCGCGCCGCGTCGGTGTCCCCGGCGCCGCGGGTGAGCAGCACCGTGGTGACCAGGTCGTCGATCCGGCCGGCGAACGCGGCCCGGCGCCCGCCGGGGGAGCGCGGCAGCTGCTCGACGATCACCCGCAGCAGGTCCGGCTCCTCGCCGAACGTGTCGAGCAGCGCCTCCAGGGTCGCGCGCACCGCCGGAGCGGTGCCCGCCCCCGGCCCGGCCGCGGCGACCGAGTCGAGGAACGCGCGCGAGACGCGAGCCTCCATCGCGTCGAGGTAGCGGTCCAGCACCTCGGTCAGCACCGCGTCCTTGTCCGGGAAGTACTGGTAGAGCGACCCGGGCGACACCCCGGCGGCGGCCGCGATCCGGTTCGTCGACGCGCCGTCGTACCCGCGGGTGACCAGCACGTCCCGGCCCGCCGCGACGATCCGCTCCACCATCGCCCGGGACCGCTCCTGGCGCGGCTCGCGCCGCCGGGCCCCGCGGCCGCTCACCGGGTCCGCCGGAACGCGCGTTGAAAGCGAGCATTCGCTCGTGTCAGCATCGGTCCATGCTGGCAGAGCCGCCCGTCGCCCCGCGACGCTTCCGCAGTGCGCCCGAGCGCGCGGCGCGGATCGCCCGTCCGCTCGGCCTGGTCGCCGGGGTCCGCGACCCCGACCCCACGCTGCTCGCCGAGATCGGCCGCCGGATGTTCACCCGCGACGAGACCGGCGCCGCGCTGGCCCGCGCGATGGGCCGCGACCGTGGTCAGGGCGACAGCGGTGACGCCGGCCGCGTGACCATGCGGGCGCTGCACACCGCGCTGGCCGCGGGCACCGCGCCGGCCGACGCGCCGCCCGCGCTGCGGGACTTCCTCGCCGCCGTCACCCCGGACCCGGACTGGCTCGACCGGGACCTGCTCGAGTGCGGCGCCCGCGCCTACCGCAGGCTCGGCCGCAGCCGCGACGACGTGCTGCTGGGACTCTCGCTGATCGGCGGCTACCGCTACGGCGGCCCCACCGAGCTGCTCGTCCGCACCGGCGGGCTCACCGGCGCCGGCGCGATGCGCCGCCTCGGGGAGACCCAGGCGTGGGCGTTCGCCGTCAGCCGTCCCGGCGGCATGGCGCCCGGCGGGGAGGGCTGGGCGGCGACGCTGCACGTGCGCGCCATGCACGCGCTCGTCGCGGAGCGCTTCCAGCGCGGCGACCGCTACGACGTCGCCACCCACGGGCTGCCGATCAACCAGGCCGACGCCGCGGCCACGCTCGGGCTGTTCAACAGCACCGCGATCCTCGGCTGCCGCCTGCTCGGACGGCACGTCCCGCGCGCCGACGGCGACGCGATCATGCACCTGTGGCGCTACGTCGGGTGGCTGATGGGCGTCGACGACGACTGGCTGTTCGACACAGAGCGCGCTCAGAACGCGTTCAACCACCACATCGTGCTGGCCCAGGGCGACGTCACCCCGGCAGGCCCGCTGCTCGCGGGCGCGCTGGTCGAGGGGCTGCGCAGCGAGCGGACCGGTGGCCCCGCCGACCGGCTCCGCGGCGCCTGGGAGCGACGACGGCTGCTGTCGCTGCTGCGGGTGTTCCTGCGCGCCGAGGGCCTGCGCGACCTGGACCTGCCGGTGACCGCGGCGTGGATGTGGCCGTCGCAGGTGCTGCGCAACCTGGTCGAGTCGCTGCTCGTCGCGCGGACCGCGCGGGGGCGGCGGTGGCTGGAGCGTCGCTCGGACCGCCGCGTCGAGGCCGACCTGGCCCGCCGCTTCGGCCGCGAGTCGCCCGGCCCCCGCGACCTGGCCGCCTGACCCCTCCCGCGGGGATCAGGTGAACGCGCTGATCCCGGTCACGTCCCGGCCCACGATGAGGGTCTGGATCGTCTCGGTGCCCTCGAAGGTGTGGATGGCCTCGATGTCGGCCCAGTGCCGCACGACGTGGTGCTCCAGCAGGATCCCGTTGCCGCCGAGCAGGTCCCGCGCCTCGGAGAGGATCTTGCGGGCGGTCCGGGTGTTGTGCATCTTCGCCAGCCCCGCGACGGTCGGGGACAGCTTGCCCACCTCGGCGAGCCGGGCGGACTGCATGCAGTAGAGCTGCATGCCGGTCAGGTCGGCGAGCATCGCGACGAGCCGCTGCTGCACGATCTGGAAGCTCGCGAGCGGCTTGCCGAACTGCTCGCGCTCCAGCGCGTAGCGCAGGGCGGCGTCGTAGCCGGCGGTCGCGTGGCCCAGGGCCATCCAGGCGCAGGTGCCCCGGGTGGTGGCCAGCACCGCGGCGCAGTCGGCGAACGTCCGCGCCTGCGCCAGCCGGTTCTCCTCCGGCACCCGGACCCCGTCCAGCTCGATGTCGGCCTGCCAGAGCGCCCGCAGCGACACCTTGCCGGGGATGACGGTGGCCTCGTAGCCCTCCGCCGGGGTCTCGACGACGAACCCGAGCACCTCGCCGGAGTCGGTGTCGCGCGCCCACACGACCACCAGGTCCGCGACGCTGCCGTTGCCGATCCAGCGCTTCGACCCGCGCAGCACCCAGTGGTCGCCGTCGCGGGTCGCGGTGGTCTCCAGCGCGACCGAGTCCGAACCGTGCATCGGCTCGGTCAGCGCGAACGCGCCCAGCTTGTCCATGGTGGACATCGACGGCAGCCAGCGCTGCTTCTGCTCCTCCGAGCCGCACATCGCGATCGCCTTCATCGCCAGGCCCGCGTGCACCCCGAGGAACGTGCCGAGCGAGCCGTCGCCGCGGTGCAGCTCCATGTGCACGAGGCCGAGCGCGAGCGGGCTCATCCCGGCCGCCCCGTAGCCCTGGATGTCCTCGCCGACGATCCCGAGCTCCGGGAGACGCCGGAACAGGTGCCAGGGCAGCTCGGCGCGCTCCCAGTAGTCGTTGATGCCGGGGAGGACCTCGGCGTCGACGAACTTGCGGGTGTCGGCGAAGCGCTGCCACTGCTCGTCGGTGAACTGGTCGCGCACCGAGAAAAAGTCGGTGCCCAGGGCCTCGCCCAGCTCGGTGTACGGAGTGGTCGGTGCGGTCATGATCGCGGGCCCCTCGCCGTCGACGGAGACCTGATCCTCACACCGATCCGCCGATCCTGCTGGGCCCGACGAGGACAGGATCCGTCCGGGTCGTCCGGTTCGGTGGACCCATGACCGACGAGACCGTGCACCCGTTCCGGATCGACGTCCCTCAGGCACAGCTCGACGACCTGGCCGACCGGCTCTCACGGACCCGCCTCCCCGCCCCGCTGCCGGGCGACGGCTGGGACACCGGCGTCCCCGTCTCCTACCTCGCCGAGCTCGTGGCGCACTGGCGCGACCACTACGACTGGCGCGCCGCCGAGGCGGGGATCAACGCGTACCCGCAGATCAGGACGGTCGTCGACGGCCAGGACGTCCACGCCCTGCACGTCCGCTCCCCGGAACCGGGCGCGCTGCCGCTGGTGCTCACCCACGGGTGGCCGGGCTCGGTCGTGGAGTTCCTCGACGTCATCGGCCCGCTGACCGACCCCGCGGCCCACGGTGGCGACCCGGCGGACGCGTTCCACGTGGTGGTCCCGTCGCTGCCGGGGTTCGGCTTCTCCGGCCCCGTCGCCGACGACGGGTGGACCACGACCCGGATCGCCCGGGCCTGGGACGAGCTGATGCGCCGGCTCGGGTACGACCGCTACGGCACCCAGGGCGGCGACATCGGGGCCGCCGTCGCCCCCGAGGTCGGCCGGGTCGCACCGGACCGGGTGGTCGGCGTGCACGTGAACGGCAGCCTCGGCGCGCCGATGCACACCCTGACCGAGGACGAGACGGCCGCGCTGACCGACGCCGAACGCGACCGCGTGCGGCGGATCGGTGCCTTCATGCAGGAGGAGTTCGGCTACATCGCGATCCAGTCCACCCGGCCGCAGCTCGTCGGCGCCGCGCTCACCGACTCCCCGGTCGGGCAGCTCGCCTGGGTCCTGGACAAGTTCCGGGAGTGGACCCACCCGCGGCACGAGCTGCCCGACCGCATCCTCGACCGCGACCGGCTGCTGACGAACGTGATGCTCTACTGGCTGACCGGCACGGCCGGGTCGTCGGCCTACGTCGGTTACGCGCTCGACGCCGGCAGCTGGGGCGAGCCCGAGCGGCCCTCCGGCGTCCCGACCGGGGTGATCCAGTTCGCGCACGACGTCGGCATCCGGCGCTACGCCGAGCCCGCGCACCACATCACCCGCTGGACCGAGGTGGACCGCGGCGGGCACTTCGCCGCCCTGGAGGAGCCGGAGCTGCTGGTCGACGACGTGCGCGCGTTCTTCCGCGACCTGCGCTGACCCCCGCTCCGGGTCTCCGGGGCTACTCCCGGACCAGGCAGAACGGGTGCCCGATCGGGTCGAGGAAGACGCGGAAGCTCTCCGGTGCGGGCTGGACCTCGTGCCTGGTGGCCCCGAGCGCCAGCACCGCGGCCTCCCCGGCGTCGAGGTCGGGCACGTCGAAGTCGACGTGCCCGCGCTGCGGCCGCACCTGCCCGGGCCACTCCGGCGGGGTGAACTCCCCCTCGGAGATCTGCTGGAACGCGAGCGTCGCGCCCGCGCCGCCCGGGTCGAGCTCGACCCAGTCGGGGTCGGTGTCGGTGGGCCCCTTGACCGGCCAGCCGGTGATCGCCGAGTAGAACCGGGCGAGGGCGACCGGGTCGGGGCAGTCGAGTGCGAACAGTGCGAACCTGGCAACGGGTGCATCGGTCATGGCGGCAGTGTGCCTGCGACCCCCGACAGTCACGCCTCAGAGCGCGTCGATCGCCCGCTCGATCCGCTGCACCGACACCGGATGGCGGGTCTTCATCGGGTGCGCGTACAGCGAGATGCGCAGCTCCTCGACCATCCACCCGATCTCGCGCAGCGCGGGCGACGGCGGTGTGTGCTCGGGCAGGGCGGCCAGCAGCCCGCGGTACTCGGCCTCGACCGGCGCGATCTCGGCGGTCCACCGGGCGTCGCGGGCGGGGTCGGCACGCAGCTTCTCCAGCCGCAGCTCGCAGCCCTGCAGGTAGCGCTTCACGTCGCCGAGCCGGGTCGCCCCGGCGGCGGTGACGAAGCCCGGCGCGGTCAGCCGGCCCACGACCGCCGTCACGTCGGCGACGCCGTCGCGGGTGGCGGGGCCGCGCAGGTCCGCCAGCGCCGCCCCGACCCGGTGCCAGACCTCCAGCACGCCGCGGACGGCGTCGAGGACCTGCAACGTCGTCGACGGCAGCCGCATCCGCAGCAGCTCCGCGAGCCGCGCGTACTGCGCCTCGTCGAACGGGTCGCCGCCGCCCCGGGCCATCAGGTGGTCGGCCGCGGCGGTGGTGCAGTCGTCGAGCAGGGCGTCGAGCGAGCCGTGCGGGTTGCGCGACAGGGCCAGCCGCGCCCGGTTGTCCAGGCCGCGCTGCACCTGCTTCCCCGGGTGGGTGGTGGTGAGCAGCAGGAGCCGCCGGGCGCCGCGGTGGTGGGCGGGGTCGCGCTCGGGCGCCGTCGCGTACACCCGGACGTCGGCGCTCGTGCCGCGGTCGCGCAGCCCCGGGTAGCCGGTGACCGTGTGCGCGCCGCGCCGGATCGGCAGCTCGCGGGGGAGCTCGCCGATCGTCCACGACGTCAGGCCGGTCGCCTCGACCTCGCTGCCCGCGGCGGCCAGCTCCTCGCGGACCTTCGGGGCGAGGGCGCGGCGCAGCCGGTCCAGGTCGGTGTCGCGGGCCAGCTCGGCACCGGACTCGTCGAGCACCCGGAAGGTCACCGTCAGGTGCTCGGGCAGCCGCTCCAGCTCCCAGTCCTCGCGCCGGATGTGCACGTCGCGCATCCGGCCGAGCTCGTCCTCCAGGACGTCCAGCAGCGGGCGCCGGCCGGTCTCGCCGCGCAGCCGGGCCAGCACCGCCTTCGCGTGGTCCGGGGCGGGGGAGAAGTTGCGGCGCAGGTTGCGCGGCAGCGTCCGGATGAGCGCGGTGACGAGCTCCTCGCGCAGCCCGGGCACCTGCCAGGTGAACGGCGTCGGGTCGACCTGGTTCAGCGCGGCCACCGGCACGTCGACGGTCACGCCGTCCTCGTGGTGGCCGGGCTCGAACGCGTAGGACAGCGGCAGGGTCAGCCCGCCCGCCTCGACGTGGTCGGGGTAGTGGGCGCGGTCGACCTGCTTCGCGGCCTCGGTCGCGAGCATCTCCTCGGTGTAGGTCAGCCGGTCCGGGGCCTGCCTCGACTCCTTCTTCCACCACCGGTCGAAGTGCGCACCGGAGACGACGTCGGCGGGGACCCGCTCGTCGTAGAAGGCGAACAGGGTGTCCTCGTCGACGACCAGGTCGCGGCGCCGCGCCCGGTGCTCCAGCTCCTCGGCGCTGTCGAGCAGCTCCCGGTTGGCGTGGAAGAACGGGTGCCGGGTCTCCCAGTCGCCCTCGACGAGGGCGTGCCGCAGGAACAGGTCGCGGCTCACCTCGGCGTCGATCCGGCCGTAGGCGACGCTGCGGTCGGCGACCAGCGGCAGCCCGTGCAGGGTGACCCGTTCGGTCGCGACGGCGGACGCGCGCTTGCGTGACCAGCGCGGTTCCGAATATGTCTTCTTGACGAGATGTCCGGCGAGGGGTTCGATCCAGTCCGGCTGGACCGGTGCGACGGTCCGCGCCCACAATCTCGTCGTCTCGACGAGTTCGGCGGCCATCACCCAGCGCGGGGGCTTGCGCGCCAGCCCCGAGCCGGGCCAGATCGCGAACTTCGCGCCGCGGGCGCCGAGGTAGTCCTTCGGGCCACTCCGCTCCTTCTTCCCGTCCTTGCCCTTCTCCGCCAGGGGGTCCTGCATGCCGACCTGCGACAGCAGCCCGGCGAGGACGGACTGGTGGATCCGGTCGGCGTGCCGCGGCCACTCCGGGTCGTGGTCGTTCAGATCCATGCCGGAGCTGCGGGCGGCCTGGCGGAGCTGGCCGTGCAGGTCCCACCACTCGCGGACCCGCAGGTAGTGCAGGAAGTCCTCGCGCAGCTCGCGGCGGAACCGGCTGCCCGACAGCTCGTCGCGGCGGGCGTTCAGGTGGTCCCACAGCCGCAGGTAGGCCAGGAAGTCCGAGCCGTCCTCACCGAAGCGGCGGTGCTTGTCGTCGGCGGCCTGGCGCTGCTCGGTGGGCCGCTCGCGCGGGTCCTGCACGCTCAGCGCGGCGGCGATGACCAGCACCTCGCGCAGGCACCCGTTGCGGTGGGCCTCCACGAGCATCCGGCCCAGCCGCGGGTCCACCGGCAGCCGCGCCAGCGACTGCCCGACCGCGGTGAGCGAGCGTCGGTCCGGGCGGAGCGCGCCGAGCTCGTGCAGCAGGTCCAGACCGTCGGCGACGGCGCGGCGGTCCGGCGGCTCGACGAACGGGAACTCCGAGATCTCGCCCAGGTCCAGGGCGATCATCTGCAGCACGACCGACGCCAGGTTGGTCCGCAGGATCTCCGGGTCGGTGAACTCGGGGCGGGCGTCGAAGTCGTCCTCGGCGTAGAGCCGGATCGCGATGCCGTCGGAGGTACGGCCGCAGCGGCCGGACCGCTGGTTCGCCGAGGCCTGGGAGATCTTCTCGATCGGCAGCCGCTGCACCTTGAGCCGGCGCGAGTAGCGCGAGATGCGCGCGGTGCCGGTGTCGACGACGTAGCGGACGCCGGGGACGGTCAGCGAGGTCTCGGCGACGTTGGTGGCGAGCACGACCCGGTTGCCCGCGTGCGGCGCCCAGACGCGCTGCTGCTCGGCCGTCGAGAGGCGGGCGTAGAGCGGCAGGATCTCGGTGTTCCGCAGGTTGCGCCGCTCCAGGGCCTCGGTGGCCTCGCGGATCTCGCGCTCGCCGGGCAGGAACACCAGCACGTCGCCGGGGCCCTCGCGCTGGAGCTCGACGACGGCGTCGCCGATCGCGTCGTCCAGCTCGCGGTCGGGGTCGGCGTCCGGGTCGTCCGGGTCGACGACGGGGCGGTAGCGCACCTCGACCGGGAACGTGCGCCCCGAGACCTCGACGATCGGGGCCGGGGTCGGGTCGCCGCCGTCGGTGGCCGCGCCGAAGTGCCGGGCGAAGCGCTCCGGGTCGATCGTCGCCGAGGTGATGACGACCTTGAGGTCCGGACGGCGGGGGAGCAGCCGGGTGAGGTACCCGAGGATGAAGTCGATGTTGAGGCTGCGCTCGTGCGCCTCGTCGATGATCAGCGTGTCGTAGGCCAGCAGGTCCTTGTCGCCGGCCAGCTCGGCCAGCAGGATGCCGTCGGTCATCAGCTTGACCATGGTCGAGTCGCCGACGGCGTCGGTGAACCGGACCTTCCAACCGACCGCCCCGCCGAGCTCGACGCCCAGCTCCTCGGCGATCCGGGTGGCGACGGTGCGCGCGGCGAGCCGCCGCGGCTGGGTGTGCCCGATCATCCCGTGCACACCGCGGCCCAGCTCGAGGCAGATCTTCGGCAGCTGCGTCGTCTTCCCGGATCCGGTCTCCCCGGCGACGATCACGACCTGGTTGTCGCGGATCGCGTCGGCGATCTCCTCGCGGCGCGCGGAGACCGGCAGCGTCGCGGGGTAGGAGATCCGCGGCAGCGCGGCGCGGCGGCGTTCCACGCGGTGCTCGGCCTTCGCGACGGCGTCGGCGACCCGCTGCTGGGCGCGCCCGTCGCGGGCCCGGTCCAGCCGGCCGCGCAGCCGCTCGGCCTCGGCCGGGCCGAGCGCGTCGAGGCGCTCGCGCAGGGCGGTGAGCTCGGCGTCGTCGAGCGGGGGGAGCGGCGGCTCGGCGGAGTCGCGGCCGTCGCCGGCGGCGCGACGGCGCGGGCGGCCGGCGTCGGTCTCCCCGGCCGGGGCGGGGCCCGCCTGGTCCGGGCCGTCGCGGTCGGGGCCGCGACGGCCGGGCTGGTCGGGGCCGGGCGCCGTGACGGCAGCGCGCCGACCCCGAGGCCCGCGGCGGCGCTGCGTCGATGCACGGCGGCGCTGCTGATCGCGGGCCGGGACGCCGCGCGCGGCGCCCTCCGTCCCGGGGGCGGCCTGCGCTGCGGCGAGGTCCGATGAGGTGGTCTCGTGTGGAGGTGTGTCCTGCGGGGTGCCGGAGTTCCCGCCGCGCGGCTGGTGGTCGCCCCGTGCGCCGGGACGGCGGCGGGGTCGGCGCGGACGGTCGTGCGACGACGGCTGTGCGGAAGTCGGAGACGGGACGGGTTCGCTGGACATCGTTCGTTCAGTCTGCCTGCTCGCCCGGGACCGGGCGTGCGCCGACCATGGTGACCGGCCTCGCAGGCGTCGTCGAATGGATTTCGGAAAGGGGAGGTATGGGGTCCGAACCGGACGCCGGTCGCCTCGCGGCGAGTGGCGCACCGCGGCTCCAGCCGAACGGAACTCCACGGCGGCGGTTATCTATTGCGGCCCGGGGACTCGGTTCGCCCGGCTCGGACAGTCGTTCCAACGGAGGGGGGCCCGGGATCATTCCCGGCCACCCGGATTTTCTCCGTGCGCGCTCGCGTCGCAGGTCAGGGGTGGGGCAGCGCCGCAAGCACCCCGTCCGTCCACGGCGTCCACGCCTCGATCGCCCACGGCCCGAAGTCCCGGTCGGTCAGCACGACGGCCGCGGCGCCCGCGTCCGGGTCGACCCACAGGAAGGTGCCGGACTGGCCGAAGTGCCCGAAGGTCCGCGGCGACGAGCCCTCCCCGGTCCAGTGCGGGGACTTGCCGTCGCGGATCTCGAGGCCGAGGCCCCAGTCGTTCGGCTTCTGCCGGCCGTAGCCCGGCAGGAGCCCGTCGAGGCCCGGGTAGGCGACCGTGGTCGCCTCGGCGACGGTCCGCGGGTCCAGCAGCTGCGGGGCCTGCAGCTCCGCGGCGAAGCGCGCCAGGTCGTCGACGGTCGACACGGCACCGGCGCCCGCGGAGCCCTTCAGCCGGGTGTGCCCCATCCCGAGCGGGGTGCAGACGGCCTCGTGCAGGTACTCGGCGAACCCGATGCCGGTGGCGGCCGCGATGGTCTCGGCGAGCACCGCGAAGCCGGTGTTGGAGTAGATCCGCTTCTCACCGGGGGCGGCCTTGACCTCGTCGGTGTCGAACGCCAGGCCCGAGGTGTGCGCGATCAGGTGTCGCACGGTCGCGCCGTCCGGGCCGGCCGCGTCGTCCCAGTCGACGGCGCCCTCCTCGACCGCGACGAGCACCGCGTAGGCCGAGAGCAGCTTGGTCACCGAGGCCAGCCCGAACTCGCGGTCGGTGTCGCCCGCGGTGGCGAGCACCGTGCCGTCCGCGGCGACGACGGCGGCGCCCACGTGGTCGACCGGCCAGTCCAGGACCCGGCGCACCGCCGGGGCGAGCTCGGTCACGACGCGAGGTGCGGTCGGGTACGCATGGCGTCCATCCTGGCAAACGGGCGGCTCTCCGGTCGCCCCGAGACCGGCCCGGGAGGACGCGTGCCCCTGCACCACGAGGTGACCGGGTCGGGACCGCCGCTGCTGCTGATCCAGGGCGGCGCGTCTGAGGCGGGCGCGGCGCGGATGCTCGTCGACGAGCTGGCCGTGACCCACCGGGTGCTCACCTACGACCGTCGCGGGATCGGGCGCAGCACCGCCGACGACGGCCCGGTCCCGCTCGCCGCACACGCCGACGACGCCGCCGGGTTGCTGGCCGGCACCGGACCCGCGGCCGTCGTGGGGGTGAGCATCGGCGCGGTGATCGGGCTGCTGCTCGCCGTCCGGCACCCGGGTCTGGTCACGACGCTCGTCGCGCACGAGCCGCCGCTGCCCGACCTGGTCCGCGACGCGGCCCGCGAGGCCGCCATGGACCGGGTCGCGGACCTCGTCGCACGTGACGACATCGGCGCCGCGATCCGGATGATGGCCGTGCTGACCTCCGGCGACGACCCGGTCGAGCCCGGATACCGGCCCGAGCCGCCGTCGGGGAACCCGGAGCCCGCGCTGCGCCGGTTCCTGCGCCACGACGTCCCGGCCGTGCGGGCCGCGCGGATCGACCCGGCCGACGTCACCGCGAGCGGGGTGCGGGTGATCCCCACCGGCGGCTACGAGTCGCGCGGGCGCTGGGAGCACCGGTGCGCCGAGGCGCTGGCGGCCGGGATCGGACGGGGCCTGGTCGAGCTGCCCGGGGGCCACGACGGTCCGGTGACCCACCCGGTCGCGGCCGCCGCGGCGCTGCGCGGGCTGGTCGGCGGCACGTGAGCGGAACGGTGCTGGTCGGCACGTCGGGATGGCGCTACCCGCCGTGGCGCGGCACGTTCTACCCGCCCGGGCTGGTGCAGCGCCGCGAGCTGGAGTACCTGTCCCGGCAGGTCACCTCGATCGAGATCAACGGGTCGTTCTACTCGCTGCAACGCCCGGAGAGCTAGCGCGCCTGGGCCGAACAGGTGCCCGCCGGGTTCGTGTTCGCGGTGAAGGGCCCGCGGTTCGTGACGCACCTCAAGCAGCTGCGCGACGTCGCGGTGCCGGTCGCGAACTTCCTCGCCTCCGGGGTGCTCGGCCTGGGGCCGGCGCTGGGCCCGGTGCTGTGGCAGCTGCCGCCCCGGATGCGGTTCGACGCCGACCGGGTGGCCCGCTTCCTGGAGCTGCTGCCGGCCAGCACCACGGCCGCCGCCCGGGCCGCGACCATGCACGACGAGCGGCTCGACGGCCGGGTGCTGGTCGAGACCGACGCCGACCGTCCGCTGCGGCACGCGGTCGAGCCGCGGCACCCGTCGTTCCGGGACCCGGCGTTCACCGCGCTGCTGCGCGAGCACGGGGTCGCACTGGTGCTGTCGGACTCCGCGGGCACCTGGCCGGTGTTCGACGAGGTCACCGCCGACCTCGTCTACCTGCGGCTGCACGGCCAGGGCGAGCTCTACGCCGGTGGCTACACCGCCGGGGCGCTCGACGGCTGGGCCGACCGCATCCGGGCCTGGCGCGACGCCGGGCACGACGTCGTCTGCTACTTCGACAACGACGCGAAGGTCCACGCACCGACCGACGCCCGGGCTCTGCTCGACCGCCTCGGCTGACCTGTTCGGTCCTGTGCCCGCACGGCCGAACGGACCTGTCCTCACATTTGTTGATAAGGGCGGGCCGGCTGATACGCGGGCCGCCGTCGCCGCGACAGCCGTGACGTGACCACTCCGCAGAACCGCCACGGCGCCCCGGACCTCTCCGGCCCGCCGCAGCAGCAGTCCGGCCCGCACCGTGTCCCGCAGCAGTACCCGGGCCCCCAGGGCCCCGGCCGCCACCAGCAGCAGTACGCGCAGGACCCGCGCGGTGCCGCGCCGCAGGGCTGGGCGCCGCACCACCAGCCCCGGCCGCAGCACTCCGGCGGGCACCCGAACCCCTACTACGACGGCCACCCCGAGGTCCCCTTCGGCGGGCCGCCCTTCGGCCGCACCAACCCGGGTGGGCTGCCGCAGCAGCAGGCCCGCGGCCCCCAGCAGCAGGCCGCCGGCGCGCAGCCCTGGCCGAGCGCGGCCCAGCGGGCCGGCGTCCCGCAGCAGCGCACCGCGGCCCCCGCCGTCGCACCGGCCGTCGCGCCGCGCAACGGCTTCGGCGTCACCGCGCTGGTGCTCGGCATCCTGGGCCTGCTGTTCTCCTTCATCCCGATCATCGGGATGATCGCCTGGCCGCTGGTGCTGCTGGGCCTGCTGTTCGGTGTGCTCGGTGTCGTCCGGGCGAGCAGGGGCCGCGCGGACAACCGCGGCGTCGCGATCGCGGGCACCGTGCTCTCGGCGATCGGGCTCGTGGTCTGCGTGCTCTACGCGTCGGTGTTCGCCGCCGCGGTGTCGGGTCTGCCGGCGACCTCCTCGACGGCGACTCCGGCCGCGGCCGGGTCGGCAGCCTCCGGCGACGCGTCGGGCGCCTTCCCGGGTGCGACCGCCGACGACGTGGTCGCCGATGCAGGGGGGACGCTGACCGTCGGGAACCTGCAGATCGCGGCCACCCCGCTGAAGCCGGGCGACTCGACCATCGGGCAGACCCTGTGCTCGGACGTCACCTACACCAACACCGGATCCGGTACGGAGTCCTTCAACGGGGGCTTCGACTGGAAGCTCCAGGACCCGAACGGCGCGGCGCTGATGACCACGCTGCTCGGTTCCGACTCGCTGCTCTCCGCCGGCCAGCTGGCGCCCGGCGGCACCACGACCGGCACCGTCTGCTTCGACCGGCCGAGCGGCGCGACCGGGCAGTACGTCCTGCTCTACGACGCGATGGACTTCTCCAACAGCCGCGGAGCCTGGCTCAACCAGGTCGGCTGACCCCGGACGTACGCCGGGACGCTCCACAGCGACGCGCCCGCGCAGTCGCTGGAGTGGTCACGCACGACGAGCGTCCCGACGGACGACGAGGCCCTCCCCGGGGACGCCCGGGGAGGGCCTCCGTACGTCCGGGGTCAGACCGCCAGCCCCACCGCCAGGGCCAGCACGCCCAGCAGCGGCGGCCCCAGCTGGATCGACGCCGGCCGCCGCTTCGACGGGTCCGACAGCAGCAGCACCAGACCGGCGGCGACCATCGAGCCCGCCCCGGTGAACACCAGCGTCGCGCCGACGCTGCGGGCGCCCGTCGCGAACACCACGGTCCCGAGCAGCACGGCGACGGCGAGGAACAGGTTGTAGAAGCCCTGGTTGAACGCCAGCGCCCGGGTCTGCTCCGCCTCCGCGCGGTCCGTACCGAAGGTCGCCCGGGCCCGGTCGGTGGTCCAGAGCAGCGACTCCAGCACGAAGATGTAGACGTGGATCAGTGCCCCGATCCCGGTCAGCACCAGCCCGGCGACGATCACGACGGCCCCCTCCGCGGCGGAACCGTTCCGCCGCAGGGGGACCGTAGTGGGACCGGCGCAGGCGGGGTCAGCGGCTCGCGGCCCGCCGGTACTGCCGGCTCGCCAGCGGTGCGAACACCGCGACGATCACGACCGACCAGATCAGCACGTAGAGCACCGGGTGCTGCAGCGGCCAGGCGTCCGAGGCGGACGCCGACGCCGGGATCGCGCCGTCGTTGCCGAACAGGGTCCGCGCGGCCGCGGTGACCGCCGAGACCGGGTTCCACTCGGCGAACACCCGCAGCGGCCCCGGCAGCGAGTTCAGCGGCACGAAGGTGTTCGCCAGGAACGTCACCGGGAAGATCACGATGAACGACGCGTTGTTCACGACCTCCGGGCTCGGCACCAGCAGCCCGACGAACGCCATCACCCACGAGAACGCGTAGGCGAACACGATCAGCACCGCGAACCCCGCGAGTGCCTCGCCGACCGAGGTGTGGATGCGCCAGCCGACCAGCAGCCCGGTCAGCGACATCACGACCAGCACGATCAGGTTGTTCACCACGTCGGACAGGGTCCGGCCGGTCAGCACCGCCGACGACGACATCGGCAGCGAGCGGAACCGCTCGATGATGCCCTTCTTGACGTCCTCGGCGAGCCCGGCGCCGGTGTTCGTGGCCCCGAAGATGACGGTCTGGGCGAAGATCCCGGCCATCAGGAACTCGCGGTACCCGGCCCCGCCGCCGGTCGGGTCGATCGCGCCGCCGAAGACGTAGGCGAACAGCAGCACGAACATGATCGGGGACAGGGTGGTGAAGACCAGCAGGTCCGGCACCCGCTTGATCTTGATCAGGTTGCGCTTCGCGACGACGGAGGCGTCGGCGAGCATGGTGGCGGCGGCGTTCACGGGGTCGGCTCCTCGGCCTGGTCCGCCTCGTCGGCGGGGCGCCCGGTCAGGGTGAGGAAGACGTCGTCGAGCGTCGGGCGGCGCAGCCCCGCGTCGTCGACCTTGGTGCCGGCGTCGGCGAGCCGGTCCAGCGCGGCGCGCAGCACCTCGACCCCGCCGCTGACCGGCATCGTCAGGGAGCGGCGGTGCCGGTCCAGCACGGCCTCACCCACGCCGAGCGGGGCGAGCAGCGCGGCGGTGGGCTCCAGGTCGTCGGCCAGGCTGGTCGTGACCTCCAGGCGCTCCCCGCCGACCTGGGACTTCAGCTCGTCCGCGGTGCCGCGGGCGATGACCCGGCCGTGGTCGATGACCACGATCTCGTCGGCCAGCGCGTCGGCCTCCTCCAGGTACTGGGTGGTGAGCAGCAGCGTCGTCCCGCGCGCGACGAGCCCGCGGATCACGTCCCACAGGTCGTTGCGGCTGCGCGGGTCCAGCCCGGTGGTCGGCTCGTCGAGCAGCAGCACCGGCGGGTCGGCGACGAGCGCCCCGGCCAGGTCGAGCCGGCGGCGCATCCCACCGGAGTAGGTCCGGGCCGGACGGTCCGCGGCGTCGGTCAGGCCGAAGTCGGCCAGCAGCTCACGGGCCCGCTCCCGGGCCCGGCGGCGCCCCAGGTGGTAGAGCCGCCCGACCATCTCCAGGTTCTCGAAGCCGGTCAGGTACTCGTCGACCGCGGCGTACTGCCCGGACAGCCCGATCCGGCTGCGCACCGAGGCCGGGTCGGCCAGCACGTCCACGCCGGCCACGGTGGCCTCGCCCGCGTCCGGTGTCAGCAGTGTGGTCAGCACCCGGACGACCGTGGTCTTCCCGGCGCCGTTCGGACCCAGCAGGCCGAGCACCGTCCCCTCCGGCACCGACAGGTCGACCCCGTCGAGTGCCCGTAGCGACCCGTAGGTCTTGACCAGTCCCGTGGCGCGGATCGCGTCCGGCATCGTGATGTCCCCCTCGGAAGGCCTGAGCGGACGCCACTGTGCCCTATCACCCCGACAGTTCCGGCCCTGTTTCCGCTCAGCGACGCGCGTGCGCGACCAGCATCCGTCGCCCGACCAGCATCAACGCCGCCGACACCAGCATCACGACGGCGTTGACCGTCCACGCGGTCGGGAAGCCCGCGTGGGTGGCGAGCGAGCCGAAGACGATCGGTCCGGCGAAACCGCCGGCGTAGACACCGACCTGCACGATCGACGTCGCCGCGGCCGGGGCGGACGGGTTGAGCCGCACCACGGCGAACTGCAGCAGACCCGGCCACGCCCAGCCCAGCCCGAACGCCAGCACCACCCCGACGACCAGCGCGGGCGTCCCGGGCACGGCGAGCAGCAGGAACCCGCCGGCGCCCGCGGCGAGGCTCGCCGCGACGACGGCGACGTGGCCGCCCGAGCGCATGTCGGCCAGCCACCCGTGCAGCATCCGCACCGACAGCCCGACGACGCTGCCGAGGGTCAGCATCAGCCCGGCCGTACCGGGGTCGATCCCGCGGTCCACCGCCGAGGCGACCAGGAAGATGCCGAGCGCGGTGGCCGTCCCGGCGGCGAGCCCGGAGGCCGCGCCGATCACCGCGAGCGCGGCCGTCGCCCGGTCGCCCTTCCGTGTGCGGGCCGCCGGACGGGCGTCGGTGCGGGGGCACGCGAACAGCGCGGCCAGGGCCAGCACCGCGCCGATCCCGTACGCCCAGCGCCAGCCCACGGTCAGCGCCACCGCGGGCACGGCCAGCCCGGCCAGCAGCGTCGCCGCCGGGATCGCGGCCTGCTTCACCCCGAACGACAGCCCCAGCCGGTGCGCGGGCACCGAGCGCGCGAGCGTCAGGTTCGACGACAGCTGGCCCATCACGTTGCACCAGGCGCCGCAGAGCAGCAGCACGACGAGCGCGACGTAGGACCGCGCGCCCAGCGCCAGGGCCGCCATCAGCACCGCCGCCCCGACGACGGCGATCCGGCTGGTCACCCGCGACCCGACCCGCTCGACGACCATGCCGACCGGCAGCGAGCACAGCGCACTGACCCCGAAGTACAGCGCGACGACCAGGCCCAGCCCGGACGGGTCGAAGGCCAGGTCGCGCGAGAGCTGCACCGACAGGGCGCCGGTGAGGAACACCGGGAGCACCGATGCCGTCGTCACGATCACCGCGCCGGAGGCGACGCGGAAGGCGGACGGCGCCGCGACGTCCGTCGTGCCCGGTTCGGTTGCGATGCTCACGTTCAGCAACGCTAACCGATTTGCGTCATCCCTGGATCCGGGAGTCCCCGCGACCTGCCCACTCCTTCTCGCGCAGCTCGAACTTCTGGACCTTGCCGGTGGAGGTCTTGGGCAGCTCGTCGACGAGCTCGACGTACTTGGGCGCCTTGTACCGGGCGATCCTCGTCTTGACGTGGTCGATGATCTCCTGGGGCTCGGCGGACCGCCCCGGCTTGAGCACGGCGAAGGCCTTGCAGACCTCGCCCCACTTCTCGTCCGGCACCCCGACGACGGCCGCCTCCAGCACCGCGTCGTGCGACACGACGGCCTGCTCGACCTCGACGGTGGAGATGTTCTCCCCACCGGAGATCACCACGTCCTTGGCGCGGTCGCGCAGCTCGACGTAGCCGTCGGGGTGCACGACGCCCAGGTCCCCGGAGTGGAACCAGCCGCCGCGGAACGCCTCGGCGGTCTTCTCGGGGTCGCGGTGGTAGCCCTTCATGACGTTGTTCCCGCGCATCACGATCTCGCCCATCGTGGCGCCGTCGCGGGGGACGTCGGCCATCTGCTCGTCGACGACCCGCACCCGGTCCGCGCACACCATGCCGACGCCCTGGCGGGCCTGGAGCCGGGCGCGTTCCTCGGCGTCGAGGTCGTCCCAGGCGTGCTGGTACTGGTTCACCGAGTACGGCCCGTAGGTCTCGGTGAGCCCGTACACGTGCACGATCCGGAACCCCATCCGCTCCATCTGCAGGATCGTGGTCGGCGACGGCGGCGCCCCCGCCGTGGTGATCACCAGCTGGTAGCCCAGGGTGACGGCCTCGGGCGCGTTCATGATCGTCGTGACGACGGTCGGGGCGCCGTTGAGATGGGTGACGCCGTGCTCGCCGATCAGCCGCCAGATGGTGTCGCCCCGGACCTCGCGCAGGCAGACGTGGGTGCCGCCGATCGCCGTCACGGCCCACGGGGTGCACCAGCCGTTGCAGTGGAACATCGGCAGCGTCCACAGGTAGACGCTGTCCGCGGTGTGCCCGGAGTGGACGATCTCGCCGAAGGAGTTCAGGTACGCACCGCGGTGGTGGTACTCGACGCCCTTCGGGTTGCCGGTCGTCCCCGAGGTGTAGTTGATCGTGATGGTGGCGCGCTCGTCGTCGACGGCCCAGGGCCGCTGGTCGTCCGAGCCGCGGGCGAGCAGGTCGGCGTAGCTGGTCCCGGAGCCGACGCCGTCGCCGGGCGCCGCCGGGTCGACGACGGTGACGATCTCGCGGACCGTGGCCAGCTCGTCGGCGACCGGGCGGACCGTCTCGTACAGGACGGCGTCGACGACCAGCACCGTGGCCGCCGAGTGGTCCAGGATGTAGCGGACCTCCTCGGTCGACAGCCGCGTGTTGATCGCGACCAGGACCGCGCCGGCGAGCGGCACCGCGAAGTGCGCGACGAGCATCTCCGGGACGTTCGGCAGCAGGTAGGCGACCCGGTCACCGGGCTCGACGCCCGACGCGGCGAGTGCGTTCGCCACCCGGGTCGCCTCCGCCGCGAACTCGGCGTAGGTGTGCCTGCGGTCGCCGTAGACGATCGCCGTGGACTCCGCGAACACCTCGGCCGAGCGGCCCAGGAAGGCCAGCGGGGTGAGCGGGGTGGTCCAGACGTCGGTCGTCGCGCCCTGTGTCACGGTCGGCTCCTTCGCAGGCGGTGCACTCGTCGCCGCGATCCTGCTCGCCGCGAGGAGTGCCCGGCAACCTGCGCCGGCTCAGTCCTGGCGCTGGGCTCAGCCCTCGATCGTGATGGCGGCCTTGGGGCAGCTCCGCGCCGCCTCCTCGACCTTCGGCCGCAGCGACTCGGCCGGGTTCTCGTCGAGGATGTAGAGGTAGTCGTCGTCGCGCACCTCGAAGACCTCCGGCGCGACACCCATGCAGACCGCGTTGCTCTCGCAGCGGTCGAAATCCACGATGACCTTCATGACGTCCATGGTGCCCCCGCCGGGACGACGCCGCAGGACTGAGGGCCCCCTGACCTGCGGTTATGCTTCCCTTCCCCGCTCGGGAAGGCCGCAGGTCAGCGGCTGTCGCGGGTCTGGGCGGCGGTCGGCAACGGCTGCGGCGCGAGGTTCGCGCGGGCCTGCACGGGCGTCGGCGGCGGGGTGGTGTGCGGTGCCCCGGTGAGGATCGCGGTCGTCGCCCGGGTGGTCACCGGGATGCTGCCGATCGAGGGCAGGCGCACCTCGTCGGGTTCGAGCATCGCGGCCACGCCGAGCAGGGCGCCGAGCACCACCGGGGCGGCCAGTGCCGCGAGTCGCAGTCGCGCCGGGTCCACGGCACACCTCCACGTCGACGACCGCGCGGGGGGATGCCGGGGAGCGGCAGCGGCCGTCGACCAACCATCGGGTCGCGGCCGTCCGCCGTTACCGCCATCGGGTGATCCGGGTCAAGCGGGGTGCATCCGGACCACCCGATGGAGGGCGCTCACTCCCTGCGCAGCACCGGACGCAGCGTGTCCAGCACCGACGCGTCGTCGATGGTGGAGGGCACCGGCTCCTCGACGCCGTCGGCGATCCCGCGCATCGTCTTGCGCAGGATCTTGCCGGAGCGGGTCTTGGGCAGGGCCGGGACGACCGCGACGTCCTTGAGGGAGGCGACCGCGCCGATCTGGTCGCGCACCATCTGCACGAGCTCGGCGCGCAGCCCGTCCTCGTAGCCCTCCGCGTCGCTGTCGACGCCGGACTTCAGCACCACGAACCCGCGCGGGATCTGCCCCTTCATGGTGTCCGCGACGCCGATCACCGCGCACTCCGCGACGTCCGGGTGCGAGGCCAGGACCTCCTCCATCCCGCCGGTGGACAGACGGTGGCCCGCGACGTTGATGACGTCGTCGGTGCGGCCCATGACGAAGACGTAGCCGTCGGCGTCGAGGTGGCCGCCGTCGCCGGTGAGGTAGTAGCCCTCGAACGCCGACATGTAGGAGCTGACGTAGCGCTCGTCGTCGTTCCACAGGGTCGGGAACGCACCGGGCGGCAGCGGCAGCTTCGCCACGATCGCGCCGTCGACACCGGGCTCGGCCGGGTCGCCCCGCTCGTCGAGGACCTGGACGTCCCAGCCGGGCATGGCACGGGTCGGGGAGCCGGGCTTGATCTCCAGCAGCTCGATGCCCGCCGGGTTGGCCGCGATCGGCCAGCCGGTCTCGGTCTGCCACCAGTGGTCGATGACGGGGATGCCGAGCAGGTCCGAGGCCCAGCGGTGGGTCTCGGGGTCGAGGCGCTCGCCGGCGAGGAAGAGGTACTTCAGCGAGGAGACGTCGTACTGCCCGAGGAACTCGCCCTTCGGGTCCTCCTTCTTGATCGCCCGGAACGCCGTGGGCGCGGTGAAGACCGACTTCACCCCGTTCTCCTGGACGACCCGCCAGAACTGGCCGGCGTCCGGCGTGCCGACGGGCTTGCCCTCGTAGAGCACGGTCGTCGCTCCGGCCAGCAGCGGCGCGTAGACGATGTAGGAGTGGCCGACGACCCAGCCGACGTCGGACGCGGTGAAGATCGTCTCGCCGGGGCCGACGTCGTAGATGTTGGGCATCGACCAGGCCAGGGCGACGGCGTAGCCGCCCGAGTCGCGCACCACGCCCTTCGGCTTGCCGGTGGTGCCGGAGGTGTAGAGCACGTAGAGCGGGTCGGTGGCCTTCACCGGGACCGGGTCGGCGGGCGTGGCGCGGGCGACGGCCTCGGCCCAGTCGACGTCGGGCGGGCCCAGCTGCGCGGTGGCCTGCTCGCGCTGCAGGATCACCGTGGACGTGGGCTTGCGGTCCGACAGGTCGATCGCCCGGTCGAGCAGCGGCTTGTACTCGATGACGCGCTTGCCCTCGATGCCGCAGGACGCCGAGACGACGACCTTGGGCCCGGCGTCGTCGATCCGGACGGCGAGCTCCTTGGCGGCGAACCCGCCGAAGACCACCGAGTGGACGGCGCCCAGGCGGGCGCAGGCGAGCATCGCGATCGCGGCCTCGGGGACCATCGGCATGTAGACGACGACCCGGTCGCCGTGGCCGACGCCCTGGTCGCGCAGCACGCCCGCGAACAGCGCGACCTCGTCGCGCAGCTCCGCGTAGGTGTAGGAGCGCCGCGACCCGGTGACCGGCGAGTCGTACACCAGGGCCGTGCGGTCGCCGTTCCCGGCGTCGACGTGCCGGTCGAGCGCGTTGTACGCGACGTTCAGCTCGCCGTCGGGGAACCAGCGGTAGAACGGCGGGTTCGACTCGTCGAGCGCGCGGGTCGGGGCGACGTCCCAGTCGATCCCGTCGGCCGCGCGGAGCCAGAAGCCCTCACGGTCGTCCACACTGGAACGGAAGATCTCCTCGTAGGCGGCCACCGTCGTCCTCTTCCCCTGGCGATCCCGGCGGCCCACGGTGGCCGCCCCTCGTGTCGCCGACGACCCTAGGAGGTGACACCGACAGTGTGCAGCCCTCTCGTGGGCGGACCGCTCCGGACGGACAGGCCGTTCGTCGACGACGATGCGCCGATCGTCGCAGTGTGACCGGGCAGATCCGTAACGTGATCGGGTGACGGCCCGACACAGCGCGTGGGGGACCCGTCCGATCCGCGGGCGGGCCCACGGACGAGAGGCGGTGCCGGTGCGGCCCGACGACGGTGCGGTCCGGTGGCGTGGCAGGCGGGGTCCCGCCGGTGCGGCGGTGCTCGGGACACTGCTCGCCGGGCTCGTGGCCGCGGGCTGCGCCCCGGTCCCGTCGGTCGTCCCGGCAGCGGCCGCGGCGACGACGTGCACCCCCGGCTGGACGGCCGCCTGGCACGCCGCGCAGCAGGCCGTCCCCGGCGACAGCCTCGCCGGCCGGACGCTGCGGATGGTGGTGCGGCCCGGCGCGGCGGGGGAGGAGCTGCGGCTGCGGCTGTCCAACCGGCACGGCGACGGGCCGCTGCGGATCGCGGCGATGACCGTCGGCGCCACCGGCCCGGGCGCCGCGGTGACCCGGCCGGTCCCGCTGACCGTCGGCGGTGCCCCCGTGGCCGACATCCCGGCGGGTGCCGAGGTGCTGACCGATCCCGCACCGGTTGCCGCCGCGGCGGGCGTGCCGCTGACGGTGAGCCTGTTCCTCGCCGAGGTGCCGCGCACGATCGGCTCGCACCCGGTCGCGATGCGCACCGCGTGGCTGTCCGGGCCGGGGGACCGCACCGCGGCGCCGGACGCGGCGGGCTTCGACACGACCCTGCAGTCCTGGCCGGTGCTGACCGGTCTGGAGGTCCTGGCGCCCCGCCCGGACGGCGCCGTCCTCGTGATCGGGGACTCCCTCGTCGACGGCGTGGGCTCCACCCCCGGCGGCGACGACCGCTTGCCCGACCAGCTCGCCGCCCGGCTGTCCGCGGCGGGCGGCGACCGGCCGATGATCGTGCTCAACGCGGGGCTGTCGCGCAACCAGCTGCTGCAGGACGACCCGCCGGCCGGCGGTGACGCGCCGTCGACCCGCTGGGACGACGACGTGGCCGCCGTCCCCGGCGTGCGCGACGTGGTGCTGCTCGTCGGCACCAACGACCTCGCCGCCGGCGCGGCCGGCGGTGACCTCGTCGCCGGGCTGCAGGGCTTCGCCCAGCGCGCCCGCGCCGCGGGGCTGCGCGTGTTCCTCACCACCATCCCGCCGTCGGCCAGCGGCGGTCGCGCCTCCCCGACGGCCGTCGCGGCCCGGGACGAGGTGAACGGCTGGCTCCGTTCGGACGGCCGCCGCTGGGCCGACGGGGTGATCGACGCGGCCGCCGCACTGGGCGACCCGGGTGACCCGCTCCGGCTCCGGCCCGACCTGGACTCCGGCGACGGGCTCCACCCGTCGCCCGCCGGGTACCGGGCGCTGGCGGCATCCGTGCCGGTCGGGGAGCTGTCCGGCAGCCCCTGCCGGGTCTCGCCGGATCGCTGAGCCGCACCCGTCCCGCGCAGCGCTGGGTGACCGGCCGTCACCCGGGAAGGGGCGTGCGGGGCCCCCGCACGATGGGTAACGTCTTGGTCACGGCCACAACACGTGGCGGTACCGACGGACACCGGCACGCGGCGCGTCCCACGGACGGGCCCGGAGCAGGTCCTGGCGGCCTACGGGGAGGCCTCGTGACCATCGGCGCGAAGCGCGGCATCGACGACGACACCAGTTCCATTCCGGCGCCGCGGAACGCGGCCGACGCCTTCAAGGTCTCCGACGACCAGGTGCAGCGCGCCCGGCTCGTCGTCGCCCGGAACTCGGACGACTCCGAAGACCTGCGCGAGCTGCTCGACATGTTGGGGCTGATCTCCGGCAACCCGGAACAGCCGCCACCCGTGGCTCGCTGACCTGCGGCGACGCCGGAACCGGGGGGTGGTTGCAGAGCCTCTCGGAGCGGTGTCGTAAGGTTTCCTCACTCCCAACGGACAGCCGTTGAGGGAAGGTCGAGGCCCCCGGGCCTGGTCCCAGCCCCCATCGTCTAGCGGCCTAGGACTCCGCCCTTTCAAGGCGGCAGCGCGGGTTCGAATCCCGTTGGGGGTACCGGGAGAGGTATCGGATACGATGCTTCTCGCGAGAGCAAGGCCCAGTGGCGCAGTTGGTTAGCGCGTCGCCCTGTCACGGCGAAGGTCGCGGGTTCGAGTCCCGTCTGGGTCGCTCCACTCTCTGGATCTCCGGTTCACCGGAGGCCGGGGCCAGGTAGCTCAGTTGGTACGAGCGTCCGCCTGAAAAGCGGAAGGTCGGCGGTTCGACCCCGCCCCTGGCCACAGTCCTGATCCCCCGCAGCCGGTCGGTAGCCACCGACCGGCTCTCGTGCGTTCGGGGTCGGTTCCGGTCATGATCGGCCGATGAGCACCCACCCGCACGACATCACCGTCCCCGGCCCGCCCCGGCTGGAGGAGATCTCCGACGGGCTCTACGCCTACGTCCAGCCGGACGGCACCTGGTGGATCAACAACGCGGGCCTGCTCGTCGGGCCGCAGGGCGCCGTCGCCGTCGACTCCTGTTCCACCGAGCGCCGGACCCGGGCCTTCGCGGCCGCGATCGGCGAGGTCACCGACCGGCCGGTCCGCACGCTGGTCAACACCCACCACCACGGCGACCACACCTGGGGCAACGCCCTGTTCTCCGGCGCGACGGTCGTCGCACACGAGCGGGCACGCACGGAGATGATCGCCTTCGGCCCGCCCCGGGATCTGCCGTTCTGGGACCACGGCGACTGGGGCTCGCTCCCGCTGGACCCGCCGTTCCTCACCTTCACCGACCGCATCGCGCTGCACCTGGGGGACCTGCGGGCCGACGTCCTCCACGTCGGGACGCCCGCTCACACCACCAACGACGTCCTCGTGCACGTGCCCGACCGGTCGGTCCTCTACTGCGGGGACCTGGTCTTCAACGGCGGCACGCCGTTCCTGCTGATGGGCTCGGTGACCGGCGCGATCGACGTCCTGGAGCAGGTGGTGCTCCCGCTCGGGGCCGCGACGACGGTGCCCGGCCACGGGCCGGTGTTCCAGGGCGACGGGCCGGTCCGGGACACGCTCGACTACCTGCGGTTCGTCCTCGACCTGGCCGAGCGCGCCCGCGACGCCGGCATCCGCCCGCTGGAGGCCGCCCGCGACACCGACCTCGGCCGGTTCACCGACTGGCCGGACGCCGAGCGCATCGTCGGGAACCTGCACCGTGCCTACGCCGAGCTCGACGGCGCCGCGCGCGGCGCCCCGATCGACATCATGGCCGCGCTCGCCGAGATGGTCGAGTACAACGGCGGGCGCCCGCTCACCTGCCTGGCGTGAGCACCGGTCGCCGCTCCCGCAGCGCGACGACGGCACCGGCCACCACCAGGACCGTCAGCATCCCGGCGGCGGCGACGGTGAACGCGTCCGGGGAGACGAGCGGCTGTCCCCGCAGGGCCTGCCAGGTCAGCAGGGCGAGCAGGCCGGTGTAGCCGGCGGCGGCCGTCGTCATCAGGTCGCGGCGCACCCGTGGGTCGGCCAGCCGGGCCACCCGCCAGGCGGTCAGCTCGAACGCGATCAGCAGCAGTGGCAGCAGCTGCAGCGCGTGCATCCCGACGAAGTGCGGGACGCGCAGGTCACCGCCCAGCGTGCTCCACCCGACCAGCGGCAGGCCCGGGCCGCCGTCGGGGACGCCGACGGTGTGCGCTCCGGCGATCCCGCGGAAGTCGGCGAGCTGGCCCGGGGTCGGTGAGGTCATCAGGAAGCCGAGCGCCATCCCGACCAGCGCGAGCACCGCCCCGGCGCGGATCGCGACGGTGCGGGCGGGGTCGAGGTCGCGCACCGCGAACAGGCCGGCGGCGACCCACAACGTCGCCAGCCAGGCGAGGACGATCGAGATCCCCATGGTGGCCCACAGGCCGGTGTCGAGCGGCGAGGTGTAGTTGAAGTGGCTGGTCGTGCCCCGCCCGGCCTGGACGGCGATGACGACCATCTCCACCGCGAGGGCCACCGCCGCGACCGTGCCCGCGAGGAACGCGCCACGGGTCCGGCCGCGCCTGGAACGCAGCTGGTCGTACAGCCAGGCCCAGGTCACGCAGAAGATCGCGATGGAGACGGCGAACTTGGTGGGCTTGAGCCATACCGGCGCGCCGAGCACCTCGCGCGGGTCGACGAGGGTGCCCAGGACGCCGAGCGGCACGGCCGCGGCGCAGGCGAGACCGACGACCATCAACGGACGGTGCCACGCGACGATGCCCCTCATGCGGATACCGTAACTATCGGATACTCGTACTGTCCATGTGGATCAGGTGGAACCGAGTGCGGCCCGCGTCCGTTGTCCACCCGTGTCCGTGATCGTCGACCGAGCCCTGCGTACCGCCGTCACCGTGCTGCCGCGGCGGTGGCGGACCGACCGGCGCTCCGCCCTGGTCGGGCTGACCGCGCTCCGCCCGCACCTCGGCGTCGCAGGACTGGGGGTCGCGGGTCTCCTGCGGCTCGCCGGGCTGCGCCGCACCGCGACGGCGGTGGGGCTGGCAAGCGCCGTGGCCGCCGCTCCCGCGCTGCGACGGGTGCTGCCGCGCCCGACCGGGCCGCTGCCGGACGGGCCCGAGCTGACCGTGCTCGTCGCGAACGTGCTGCTGGGGCGGGCCGACACCGGTGCGCTCGCCGCGACGGTGACCCGGGAGCGGCCGGACGTCGTCGTGCTGCCCGAGGCGGGCGTCGCCTACCTCGACCGGCTCCTGCCCCTGCTCGACGGCTACCGCGGCTGGTCCTCGGTCCCGCCCGGCGTCCCGGACCAGCGCGGCACGGTGGTGCTGGTCGCGCCGCGGGCCGGGGACGTCGACGTCCGGCCCGGACAGGGGATGCGGCTGCCGCACCTGGAGGTCACCGGCGGGCTGCTCGGTGCCCGGACGCTGTACGCGGTGCACACCTCCGCGCCGACGAACCCGCGGTGGACCGAGCTGTGGACCGGTGAGCTCGCGCTGATCGGGGAGTGGACCCGCACCCGACCGGCGCCGGTCGTGGCCGGGGACCTCAACGCCGTCGTCGACCACCGGCGGCTGCGCGACGCGTCCGGCGGCTGCGTCGACGCCACCGACGGCACCGGGCGAGGGCTCGTGGCGACCTTCCCGTCGTCGCTGCCGCGCTGGGTCGGGATCCGCATCGACCACGTCCTCGTGCCCCGCGGGTCGGTGACCCGCCGCCACGTCGTCCTCGAGACCCCGGGCAGCGACCACCGCGCGGTGCTGGTGACGGTACGGCTGCCGGGGACTCAGGGTCCGGCGCGGTAGAGCCGCGCGGAGCGGCTCTCCTGGGCGATCCGGCGCAGGGCCGCGAGCAGGGCGTCGCCGAGGACGGTGCCGACCAGTGCGGTCTCCGCGGCCTCCTCGCGGTCGGTGGTCCGCCCGATCGCGGCCAGGTCCCCCTCCGCGGCGCGGTCGGCGGCCTCGGCCCACGCCCGCAGGGTCTCCTCGCCGGGTCCCCAGCCCAGCTCGTGCATCCGGGCCAGCACCGACCGGGCCCCGGCCAGGGCGGGCGCGTCCTTCTCGACCTGCCAGCCCACGTGGGCCATGGCTCCGGCCAGGTCGGCCTCCGCCTCGTCGAGCGAGCCGGACGCGCCGACGTCGCCGGTGATCGCGTAGACCGTCCGGCCGAGCATGTCGTGCAGGCCGACCGCGGGGTCGTCGACGGCCGACAGCACCTCGCGGACGGTGGCGATCGGCAGCCCGCCGACCTCGACGAGCGCCCGGATCAGGCGCAGCCGGCGGACGTGCGCGTCGTCGTAGCGGGCCTGGTTCGGTGACGTCGTCTCGCCGCGGGGCAGCAGGCCCTCGCGCAGGTAGTACTTGATCGTCGCGACGGGGACACCGGACGACCGGGACAGATCCGAGACTCGCACATCGGAGACTCTAGCTATCCGTTTCGGCCCGGGGCTCCGACAGCCCGTCGACGATGCCGAAGGTCACCGCCTCCGCCGCCGACAGCCAGCGGTCCCGGGCGTCGTCGGGCAGTGGGGCGCCGCAGTACGCCGCGGTCAGCGACTCGATCTCGCGGCGGCGTCCGGCGAGGTGGTCGGCCCGGACCCGCACGTCGCCGGGGTGCGAGCCGCGGACCGGACCGTCGGCGGTGGGCAGGAACGCGGCGTGCGCGCGGGCGAGCCGCTTGCCCGGCGTCCCCGACGCGACGAGGAACGGCACCGGGCCCGCGAGCGATCCCGCGGCGACGGTCGCGACGTCGACACCGAGCGTGCGGATCGTGTCGTGCACCGCCATCGCGGCGACCGGGGAGCCGCCGGGCGCCAGGACGTGCAGGGTGATGTCGCGGCGCGGGTCCTCCGCGGCCAGCAGCAGCAGACGCGCGCAGGTCTCGGCGGCGACGTCGTCGTCGAGCTCGCGGGCGAGCAGCACGATCCGCTCGCCGAGCAGGCGGTCGGCGGGGTCGGACGGGGTGGACAGGACGGGCATCGGATCTCCGCTCCTCGGGTGCCCGTCCGACGCTAGAGCCGGGGCGGACCGCCCGACCTGCGGTTACGCCGACGGCGGACGGGGTTCGCCCTCGGCGGAGGTCGGGTCGGTGCCCGCGGTCGCGACCCGGCGCAGCAGCGTCCGGAGCGCGCCCTGCTCGTCCGGCGAGAGCGGCGCCAGGATGTGGGCCTCGGCGGCGCGCAGCCGCGTCTCGGTCTCGCAGAGCAGCGCCCGGCCGGCCGTGGTGAGCACGATCCGGCGGGCCCGCCGGTCGTTCGGGTCGGGGTGCCGCTCGATCAGTCCCGCCTCCTGGACCTTGTCCAGCAGGTAGGTCATCACGGTGCGGTCCACGCCGAGCTTGCGGGCGAGTGCGAGCTGGGTGGGCGGATCGTCCCCGGCCGCGGCGGCGAGCACCTGGAAACCGCGCTGACCGCCGGGCAGCGTGCCGACGACGCACTGCACCGCCGTGGCGTGGTCGCGCGCCACCCGGGTCAACGCCCACGCCAGGTCGCACTCGATGCTCTGCGGGGTGGACGGACCGGACATCGTCACAGGATACGTGCTTGCCAAGGTCTTCTCCCGTGCAGATACTCTGTTCAACAGAACATCTTCACTTCAGATCGACCGGGAGGTCACCGTGTCCCTGTTCCGACTCGACGCGAGCATCCGCACCGAGGGCTCCGTCAGCCGCGAGATCGCCGACGAGGTCGAGCGCGCCTACCTCGACGCGCGGCCGGGGGCCGAGGTCGTCCGCCGTGACCTGGGCACCGCCCCGCTGCCCGCCGACCTGTGGACCACCGCGGTCGCGGCCGGGTACGTGGCCGAGGCCGACCGCACCCCGGAGCAGCGCGGGGCCCTCGCACGCATCGCGGAGCTGGCCGACGAGGTGCTGGCCGCGGACGCCGTCGTCATCGGGTCGCCGCTCTACAACTTCGGCATCGCCGCGCACCTGAAGACCTGGGTCGACGCCCTGATCACCGACCCCCGGTTCGCGCCGGGCAGCACGCCCCTCGCCGGCCGCCCGGTCGTGCTCGTCGTCTCCCGGGGAGGCGGCTACGGGCCGGGCACCCCGCGCGAGGGCTGGGACCACGGCTCCGGCTGGATCACCCGCATCCTGCGCGACGTGTGGGGTGCCGACGTGACCGTCGTGGAGACGGAACTGACCCTGGCCGACGTGGTGCCCGCGATGAGCGAGCTGCGCCCGCTGGCCGCGGAGAAGCGCGAGCGCGCCCGCGTCGACGCCCGGACGGCAGGGGAGCGGGTCGCCGCGGTGACGCCGGCGGCGTGAGGCCCGGTCACGGGGCGGCGCGCAGCGCGGCGAGCCGCTCCCGGGCGTAGCCGGGTTCGACGGTCCAGCAGGCGGCGACCTCCCACGCGTCGACGGCGCGTCGGACCTCGCGGGCCGCCCCGGGCCCACCGTCGAGGTCGAGCGCCGTCCGGTCCACCCGGCACTCGTCCCAGTCGAGCAGGCCCGGGCGTCCGTCCAGGACCCGGATGTTGCCCGGGCCGGGGTCGCCGTGGACGACGGCGACCGGACCGTCCAGCACGGCCCACGCGGCCCGGCACTCCGCGACGACGTCGGACGGCATCGCGGTCAGGTCCACGTCCCCGCCCCGGACGGCGCCCGCGAGCAGCTCGATCGTGCCCACGAACCCCGGCCGCTGGCCCCGCCCCGAGGTGAGGGCGTGCAGCCGGTGCAGCTCGGCGGCGACGGTCGCCTCGTCGCCCGGCCCGGGCGGGTCGCCGTCGAGCCAGGTCCGGACGACGACCGCCCCGCACCGCCGTCGCCCGTCACCGGTCGGGACGACCTCGGGTACGCGGAAACCGTGGGCCCGCAGCTCGCCGGTCAGGTCGAGCTCCCAGTCCAGCGCCGCGGGCGTCCGCCCGCTGCGGTGGACCACCAGCCGTCGGCTCCCGTCGGTCGCCGCCCAGACCGCGCCGCGGTGCCCGCCGCCGAGCCGGGCCGTGATGCGCAGCCCCGGCCAGGCGGCGAGTCCGGGCGGCGTCAGCCCGCCTTCGGCTCCCACAGCTCCGGCCGGTCGGCCAGCTTCAGCGGCAGCTCGAAGTAGCCGAACAGCTCGGTGTTGAGGAAGATGCTCAGCCCGGTGACGGCCCCGTCCTCGATCCGCAGGGCGGTGATGCCCCAGGCCTCGAACTCCCCGTTCGGCCCGGACGGCTTCCACTGGGCGAAGCCGACCGTCCCGTTGATCTCCACCGGAGCCACCCGCGACCCACGGCAGCCCTGCCCGGGGCCGGTCGCCATCCAGGCGATGACGTCGTCCCGGCCGCGGAACCAGAGCTCCAGCGGGGGCATGTTCTGCTCGACGTCCTCGTGGAGCAGCGCGGTCAGCGCCTCCATGTCGAACGCCTCGAACGCCGCCATGTAGCGCATCAGCAGCGCGGTCTGGGCCGGGTCCATCGCCGGGGACGTCTTCGGTGCGGCCTCGGAGATCCCCTGCTCGTTCAGGGTGGCGCGGGCGCGCTGCAGGGCGCTGTTGACCGAGGCGACCGACGTGTCCAGCAGCTGTGCGACCTCGGCGGCCTTCCAGCACAGGACCTCGCGCAGGATCAGCACCGCGCGCTGGCGGGCCGGCAGGTGCTGCAGCGCCGCGATGAACGCGAGCCGGATCGTCTCCTTCGCGACGGCCTTGTCCGCCGGGTCCCCGGCCGGCGTCGACACCCGGGCGTCGGGCATCGGCTCGAGCCACTCGGCGTCGGGCAGCGGCTCGCGCAGCGACTCGGCGACCGGTGCGCCGGGGCCGCCGATGTCCATCGGGACGGCGCGGCGCTTGCGCCCGTTCAGCGCGTCGATGCAGACGTTGGTGGCGATGCGGTACAGCCAGGACCGCAGCGAGGAGCGGCCGTCGAACTTCGCGACGCCCTTCCAGGCCCGGACCATCGTGTCCTGCACCGCGTCCTCGGCCTCGAAGGCCGAGCCGAGCATCCGGTAGCAGTAACCGGTCAGCTCGCGCCGGTGGTCCTCGAGGCGTTCCTCGGGTGGCCGCTCGTCCACGGTGGTGTCGGCGGCCCGTGCGGGTGCGCTCATGGTTCCCCCTCGACGTACCCGTCCGGGTGGGTCCCGGTCCGTCTGGCCGCGAGTGTGCCGCGCAACACCGACAAAGTGGAGGGCCCGCGCGACGAACGGCCGCCGAACAGGGGCGACGTGCGCCGACGCGCCGACCGCGACGTGGGATGATCGGGGCCGACGGCGTTCCGCTCGACCCTCCCGGTCCGCCGGTCGCAGGCACGACGGAGGAGTCGGGGAGCACGGCGGGGCGACGATGTCAGCGGTGACCGAGAACGACGGGACCGGGAGTACCGGCGGGGGCGGGGCGCGCCGCGCCGGTCGTCGCCCGGTCACCTCCCGCTCGGAGATCGAGCACATCGCGCTGGAGATGTTCAGCGACCAGGGGTTCGAGCACACGACCGTCGACGACGTCGCGCACGCCGCGGGGATCGGGCGTCGCACGTTCTTCCGGTACTTCGCCTCGAAGAACGACATCGCCTGGGGCGCCTTCGACGAGCAGCTGGTGCGGATGCGTGCGGTGCTCGCGGCCCAGCCGTCGGACCTGCCGACGCTGGAGGGGGTCCGGCGGGCGGTGCTGGAGTTCAACCACGTCGAGCCGGACGAGCAGCCCTGGCACCGGCGCCGGCTGCGGCTGATCCTGCAGACCCCGGCGCTGCAGGCGCACTCGACGCTGCGCTACGCCTCGTGGCGGGAGGTCGTGGCCGACCACGTGGCCGAGCGTCGTGGTGAGGACTCCTCGGAGCTCGTCCCGCAGAGCGTCGGGCACGCCTGCCTGGGCGTGTGCATCGCGGCCTACGAGCGCTGGCTGGCCGACGACGGCTCCGAGCTCGCCGACCTGCTCGACGAGGTGCTGCGGGCGTTGCAGCGGGGCTGGGCGACCGAGCTCCCCTGAGACGCGCCGCGACGGCGCCCCGGTGCGGGACGCCGTCGCGTGGCGGTGCCTGCGTCGCAGGTCAGCGGGTGGTGCCGAACAGCCGCTCCCAGAGGCTCGGGCGGGTCGGGGCGGTGCGCTCCGGCGCGTCCTGGGTCCGGGCGTCGGCCGGGGCCTGCGGAGCGGCGGTGCCGTCCGGGGCGGTGGCGACGGCGGGGGCACCCGGCGCCGCCGGGGCCGCGGGCACGGCGGGAGCGGCCGGTGCCCCCGGAGCGGCGGGGGCGCCCGGAGTACTCGGAGCACCCGGAACGGCCGGGGCCGCCGGAGCGGTGGGCGCACCCGGCACGGCGGGGACCACCGGCGCCGCGGGAGCACCCGGGACGGCCGGGGCCGCAGGCGCCTGGGGGAGGGCCGGGGGCTGGGGGGCCGCCGGGGCCTGCGGGGCGGCCGGCGCCTGCGGAACGCCCGGAACACCCGGAGCGCCCGGGACGGCCGGGGGCTCGGGGGCCTGGCGGGCCGCGGTGTCCGAGGTGACGGCGACGGCCGGGGTCACCGAGGCGGCCGGGGCGGCGGGCGCCGCGGGGGCGATCTGCGCCACCGGTGCGGCCGGGGCCGCGGGCAGGGCGGGCGCGGCCGGCGCACCCGGGACGGCGGGGGCGACCGGCACCGCGGGAGCGGCGGGGGCCGCGGGCACGGCCGGAGCGGCGGGCGCAGCCGGTACGGCGGGCGCGGCCGGAGCACCCGGCACGGCCGGGGCTGCGGGAGCACCCGGCACGGCCGGAACCGCCGGCGCACCCGGAACGGCCGGGGCGGCGGGAACCTGCGGCGCGCCGGGGACGGCCGGAGCGGCCGGGGCGCCCGGAGCCGCGGGAACGCCCGGGACGGCCGGGGTCGGCACGTCCTGGACGGGGACGGCGATGTCGGCGGGCGTCGCCGGGGCGGTCGCCGCGCCGTTCCCGAAGAGCGTGTCGAACAGCCGGTCCAGCGGGCCGTCGGACGCCGCGGTGGGCGCGTGGGTGACGGTCGCGGCCGGGGCGGCCGGGGTGGAGGCACGAACGGGCTCGGCCGCGCCGGCCACGCCGGCGCCGTACACACCCAGGGTGCCGATCATGAGGGTCAGGGCGACGGAAGTGGTGACTCGGGATCGCACGGTCTCTCCAGTTCGCTGTGCTGCTGCACGGGGTGACGGACGGCGCTGAGCTTGCGGTCACCGGGCGTCGTCCACCAGTGGCCCGATCGTGGCCACACGAGTCACAGGGGCCCCACCGGTCACGCTGTGAGCGGATCACACCGCAACGCACCCGGAACGGGCGACCCCGTCCGGGGTCCTGCGGGGCCGTGGAGCGGGTGCGGGCCGCCGTCGCCACCCGAACCGGGGAGGACGTGCGCCCGGTGCTCACCCGACGGCGTGGAACACGTCCCGCGCTCACCCGTTCGGGACGGTGATGACCGCCCGTCGCCGATCGACGGCCCGGATCTC
Source organism: Pseudonocardia sp. TMWB2A (assembly GCF_017312135.1). NCBI lineage: Bacteria > Bacillati > Actinomycetota > Actinomycetes > Pseudonocardiales > Pseudonocardiaceae > Pseudonocardia > Pseudonocardia sp. TMWB2A. The sequence continues at coordinate 6,443,698 of NZ_QKQY01000002.1, read as the reverse complement.
ACGCCGCGTGATCGCTCCCGGAGCGGTGCGACGGGCGGTCGGCGCCGCGGAACGGGCCCGTGCGGGGGCGTCGAGTGAGGACGGTCGACGAGCCGGGGAGCCGTGGTAGCGTCCGCGTCGGTTGCAGTCGTTCTTCTCCGATCGCCGCGAAGCGTCCGTGTGAAGTTGTGACGGTGGGCGTCGTCGATCGGTGCTGAGGTGCCACGACGGTGTCCACGCGACCTCCGGCTCTTGCTGTGAGGGCCGGAACCGTTCCATCTGAGAAGGACACACGCTATGCCGCAGGGCACCGTCAAGTGGTTCAACGCCGAGAAGGGCTTCGGCTTCATCGCCACCGACGACGAGGGACCGGACGTCTTCGTCCACTACTCCGCCATCGAGTCGAACGGATTCCGCACGCTGGAGGAGAACCAGCGCGTCGACTTCCAGGCCAGCCAGGGCAAGAAGGGCCCGCAGGCCGACTCGGTCCGCGTGATCTGACTTCTGCGCGGGCACGACCCGCGCAACACGGCGGCGCCGGCTCCCTTCGGGGACCGGCGCCGTCGTCGTTCCCGGGGTCAGCCGAAGGCCGGCCGCAGTCCCTCCCGCGCCCGCAGCACCGCCGCGACGACCACCGCCACGACGCCGAGCGCCGCGACCACGGTCACCGGCACCGTCCCGGCCGACGCGGACTCCACCGCGACCCAGACCAGCGCCCAGACGGCCGTCGCCGCGTAGGGCAGCGCCGCCGTCGTCCGCCGGGTCGCGACGCCCGCGGCCAGCACACCGACTCCGAGCAGCACCGCGGCCGCCATCGGGCCGAGCGGTGCGCCCCAGTAGGTCAGCGTCACCGAGAACCCGGCCACGGTCGCCAGCGACACCCAGCCCGTGTAGAAGGCCAGCGGGCCGTGCAGCAGCACCCGGTCCGCCGCCCCGTCGGCCGGGAACGCGGCGAGCCGGCGCAGTACCACGGCCAGGGTCACGAGCAGCGCCACGATCAGCAGCTGCGCGGTGCCCAGGAGCTCCTGGGAGAACACGACGATCCAGCCCGCGTTCAGCACCGCCGTCGCCACGAACAGCCAGCCGGTCGCCCGGTGCACCGGGCGCGACCGCTGCCCGGGCAGCGACTGGTACACCGCGTACACGAGCAGGGCCAGGTAGATGAGGCCCCACACGGAGAACGCCACCGTCGCCGGGGTGACCAGTGAGGGGTAGCGGTCGCTGAGCACCCGCTGCGACTCCCCGAACGTCCCGCTGCCGCCGAGCGAGCCCGCCACCGCCTGCAGCACCGCCGCGGCGAGCACCGCCCAGGTCCGTGCCGTGTCCATCCCGGTGGCCGGGCCTGCCGTGCGGCCCGCCCTCGCCGTCGTCGACGCCATGTCAGTCCTTCCGATCGTCACAACCATCTCGATGATAAAGACAATCGACGCACGAGGCATGTCGAGCGGTACGACGACCGGCACTGCGCCGGACGGCGGCGGGGTTGCCACCGGTCGTCGGCCCGCTGCGCCCGGTCACCCGCCGTTCACCGGTGGTCGCGACGCCGTGCGGTAGGCGTTCCCCGCTCGTCTCGCCGCTGCGCACCCTCGCCGCGTACCCCTCGCGAACTCGTGCCCGGAGCCCGCATCCTGGTGTTGTACTTCACAGGGAAAGCGGCACCACAGGGGTTGTCGCACAAGCGGAAGGAAGTGACCTCCATGTCCTGGTGGGACAGCTACCGAGCCGTCTACGGCGCGGAGCTGCGAGCGGCCGCTCGCGAGTACGCCGACCACGGTTGGCCGCTCGTGCCGGGGCCGGGCGCGGAGGTCATGCTCGCGACGGGCGACGTGCTCGACGTGGTCGAGGTCCCGGCGGCCATCGGTCGCCAGGTCTGCCGGACGCTGCGTGAGGCCGGCGAGGTCGTGCCGGTCGCCGCGACGCCCGAGGGCACCTGGTGGTTCCCGATGAGCCCGCGGCACGCGCTCCCGGCCGAGCTGAGCCTGCACACCGACGTCGTGCTGCACACCGACGGCATCGGCGTCGTCGCCCCGCCGACCGAGCGTCCCGAGGGCTGGGTGCAGTGGCGCGTGGCCCCGGCGCGGGTCGGCTACCGGGTGCCCGAGGCCGCGGTCGTCGTCGAGGCGATCTGCGACGCGGTGCGCCGGCGCGGCAGCGAGCAGGCCCTGCCCGACGAGCAGGAGGCGCGGGCCGAGCAGCCCGGCGTCCCGGGCGCCCTGCGGCGCTGACCCTCCCGCGCGGCCCGGACGGAACCGAGGATCCGGCCCGCGCGACCGCGTACCGCCCGCCCGGGTTCCGTCCCGTTGCCGTCCCCGCCGATCACCTCGCGGGGGACGCCGGGACCGGCCTGGCGGTACGCCCGGAAGCGGCGCCCGAGGGGGCACTTCTCCCTCGCCGCGCAGCCGCTCCACCGGCCACGGCCGGGTCCGGCGGGACATCCCCCGGGCCCGGCCGGGACCCACGGCGCGCGCCCCCGCCGCCCGATGTCGGTGTCCCCGGGCACTATGGGTGTGTGCAGACCTCCCGCGCGCCGGAGCGCCCGACCCCCGTCCCGCAGCGGGACCGCACCATCGGGTCCGTTCCCAGCGTCCCCCTCGGCGGCTTCGGCCCCGGTGACGAGCAGAAGCGGCGCGACCTGCGGCGCATGAAGGCCGTCGCCACCGGGTTCCTCCTCGGCGCGACGGTCGTGTTCTTCGTCGCGAAGTACTTCGAGGTCGTCCGCGGTGTCCCCGGGGCGGACTACGTCCGGGCCGCCGCCGAGGCCGGCATGGTCGGTGCGCTCGCCGACTGGTTCGCCGTGACCGCGCTGTTCCGGCACCCGTTGCGGATCCCGATCCCGCACACCGCGATCATCCCGCGCAAGAAGGACATGATCGGTGACAGCCTCGGCGACTTCGTCGGGGAGAACTTCCTGTCCGAGTCCGTCGTCCGCGACAAGCTCGAGCGGATCGGGGTCAGCGAGTCGGTCGGGCGGTGGATCGCCGAGCAGCAGAACGCCGACCGGATCACCACCGAGCTGGTCACCGCGGCGCGGGCCCTCGTGACCGTGCTGCGCGACGAGGACGTGCAGAACGTCATCGAGACCGTCGCGGTGCGCAAGCTGATGGAGATCCCGGTCGGCCCGCCGATGGGCAAGGCGCTGGAAGGCGTCCTGGCCGACGGCGCCCACCGCAGGCTGGTCGACCTCGTCTGCGACCGCGCCTACGACTGGGTCGCCGACAACCAGGAGATGGTCCTGCGGGTCGTGCACGACCGCGCGCCGTCCTGGACGCCGCGCTTCGTCGACGACCTCGTCGCCGACAAGCTGTTCGCCGAGATCCGCGGGTACGCCTGGGCGGTCAAGACCGACCCCGAGCACCCGCTGCGGCACGCCGTGGACCGCTACCTCGCCGAGTTCGCCCGCGACCTGCAGCACGACGAGACGACGATGGAGCGCGCCGAGCAGGTCAAGCGCCAGGTCGTCGAGCACCCGGAGGTGCAGCACTTCATCGGCCGCGCCTGGACGGTCGTGAAGTCCATGGTCCTCGACGCCGCCGACGACCCGTCGAACGAGCTGCGCCTGCGCGTGCGCGACGGCCTCATGGCCTTCGGGCGGAGGCTGGGCCGCGACGCCGAGCTGCGCGCGAAGCTCGACGGCTGGCTGGCGGACGCCGCGTCGTACGTCGTGCGGCACTACCGGCACCAGATCACCACGCTGATCACCGAGACCGTCGCCCGCTGGGACGCGGAGGAGACCTCGCGCAAGATCGAGCTCCAGGTGGGCCGCGACCTGCAGTGGATCCGGATCAACGGCACCGTCGTCGGGGCCCTCGCCGGCCTGGTCATCCACGCCGTGGGGGAGCTCGTCATCGGGTGATCGGTCGGGCGTCCCCGGACGACATCGCACCGTCACCGGGCCGTCACCGACGTGGCGCACGCCACGTGACCAGCGCTAGCACTGTGCTTGCAGGAGCTAGCAGTGCCGCGTACGGTCGGTTCCGTCAGTGAGGAACGGATCGAGGCGGAGGTGAGACGGATGGCCACCGAGCGCAAGCACGGAGAGCGTGAGTCCGTCGAGCCCGTCGAGCGCGTCGCGCAGGCCGTCGAGAGCGTCGGTCAGACCGTGGGGCACGCGGTGGAGGACATCGGGTCCTACATCCGCGCCCAGCGCGAGGCCGCCCAGGTCTCCATGCGGCAGCTGGCCCGCACCGCGGGCGTCAGCAACCCGTATCTGAGCCAGGTCGAGCGCGGACTGCGCAAGCCGTCCGCCGAGATACTGCAGCAGATCGCCAAGGGGCTGCGGATCTCCGCCGAGGCGCTGTACGTCCGCGCCGGGATCCTCGAGGAGCGGCCCGCCGGTCAGGTGACCGACGCGGTGCTCACCGATCCGACTCTCAACGAGCGGCAGAAACGTGTGCTGCTCGATGTCTACGAGTCCTTTCGCAGGGAGAACGGCCTCTCTGCCGGCACCACCGACACCCCCACCGATACGAGGAAGTGATCACCATGGCCGTGAACCTCCCCACCAGCGCCGACGTGCAGAAGCTGCGCGAGCAGACCGCCGAGCAGGCCGAGGTCGTCCGTACCCCGCTGCTCGCCGTGCTCGGCGCCGGCGACTTCGCCGTCACCACCGTGAGCAAGGCCGTCACCGACGCCCGCTCCACCGCCACCAAGCGCGCCGAGGAGGTCCAGACCCGCGTCCAGGAGCTCCCCGACGAGCTCAAGGAGCTCCGCGGCAAGCTGTCCTCGGACAACATCCGCAAGCAGGTCGAGGAGTTCCGCTCCGAGGTCGAGGGCGTCTACGTCGGCTTCGCCCAGCGCGGTGAGAAGGCCTGGGGCCGGATCCGCAAGCAGCCGCAGGTCAAGCAGGCCATCGCGACCGTCGAGGGCCTGACCGAGAAGTTCGACACCCGCGTCGACGAGTTCGTGGACGAGACCCACGACGCCGCCGTCAAGACCCTGGGTGCGGTCACCACCCAGACCCGCTCGGTCGGCGAGAAGGTCGCCCGCCGCGCCCAGACCGCCGCGAGCGAGGCCGCCGAGGTCGTCACCGAGGTCTCCAAGGAGGCCGCCGAGGCGATCGAGGAGGCCGGCGACGAGGTCGCGTCCACCACGCGTTCGACCGCGCGCCGCACCGCCGCCAAGACCGACCCGAAGACCGCCACCGGCGCGAAGGTCCCGGCCCGCAAGCCGACCACCCGCCGTGGCACCTCGACGGCGTCCGCCAAGAAGTGACACCCGCCGGGCCCCGCGCCCGGTGAGCACGACCCGCGCCCCCGGCCGATCCATGATCGGCCGGGGGCGCCGTCGTGTGCGCGACGCGGATCGTCCCGCCCGGATACGGCGCCGGACGTGACCGTCGCCCGGGTTGTCCGTACTCTGGCCGAGTGTTGTCACTGCCAGGTGCCCCCGATGAACTGATCATCTTCGTGATCAAGTGGATCATGGTGGTGGTCGGCGGGTTCTCGTTCGGGCACGCACTGATGCAACGTGCGGACGCCTTCACCGCGGCGGGCAAGCTCACCAAGAACGCATGGCTGGGCATCACCGGCGTCGCGCTGCTGCTCCTGATCATCACGAACGGCCCGATGTTCGGCGGTGCCATGTTCTGGCTGGCCGCCACCGTCGCGACGCTGGTCTACCTGGTCGACGTCAAGCCCGCGGTGATGGAGGTCCAGGGCGGCGGACCGCGCTGGTGAACCACCCGGTCCTCGGGACGCTCACGGCCGTCCCGGCGCTGGACCGGCCCGACCTGCTCGCGGAGCCCGTCGCCGTCGCGCTGGCGGGGCTCGACGCGGGCCGGGTCGCCGTCGCCGAGATCGACCCGGACCTGGCCGACACCGCCGCGTTCTGCGCCGCCTACTCCTCCCCGGTCGAACGGGCCGCGAACTGCGTGGTCGTCGCCGGGAAGCGCGGCGGCGAGACCCGGTACGTCGCCTGTGTGGTCCTCGCGACGACCCGGGTCGACGTCAACGGTGCGGTGAAGCGCCGCCTCGACGTGCGCAAGGCGTCGTTCGCGCCGATGGACGACGCCGTCGCCCTGACCGGGATGGCCTACGGCGGCATCACCCCGATCGGGCTCCCCGCGGACTGGCCGCTCTGGCTCTCGCCCGGGGTCGCCGAGGCCGACGCGGTCGTCGTCGGGAGCGGGACGCGGGCCGGGAAGCTGGCGGTGCCCGGCGACCTGCTGGCGTCGCTGCCCGGCGCCGAGATCGTGCCGGACCTCGCGCGCTGAGTCAGCAGCCCGTGCTGCGGGCGGCCTCCGCGGCGGTGAACTCCAGCCGGTAGCCGCCCCCGCGGGGGAGCAGGACGGCGGACCCGTCGGTCGAGGTCCAGCCCGCGGGCAGCAGCAGGAACTGGCTGCCGGACTGCACGACGAGCTTGAGGCCGTCGTAGCGGAAGCGGTAGCCGACGTCCGGCCCGGCGCACGGGGTCACCGTGACCCCGGGGCCGGTGAGACCAAGCGACCGCTCGCTGTAGACGGTGGTGTCGGCGAGCCACGGCAGGCTCTGCTCGAACTGCTCGCCCCGCCCGGCGCCGACGCCCGACGCGTACGCCCCGACCGCCCAGAACAGCCCGACGCCGAGCAGCACGAAGGACACGCCCCACTCGGTGACCGCGGCCGTCGCCGGGACCGGGCGGGTCCCGCGGGCGAGCCGCGCCGCCGCGAGCAGCGCCAGGACCGCCGCGCACAGGGAGAGTCCGCGCAGCTCCGGGACCTGCACGAACAGCTCCGCACCCGCGGTGTCGGCGACGGCGAGCGCCCCCGCGCCGACGCCGACGGCCGCGAGCAGCGGCACCAGGACGCGGCGTGACCGGACCCGCGCCCGCTCCGAGAGCCGGGGGCGGACGAGCTGACGGCCCCACAGCACGAGCAGGACGGCCGTGCCCGTCAGGGCGAGCGGCGGGATCATCCCGTCGGCGCTGCGGACCAGGTAGTCGGCCGGGGTGAGGTCCATCGCGGTGTAGGAGACACCCAGGTGGTCGAAGAAGCCGAAGGCGTGCATCCGGCCGAAGTAGAGGAGCAGCGCGGTCAGCAGCGTCGCCGGGGCGACGACGGTGCCGAGCGCCTGCAGGGCGCGGGGCAGGGACTCGGGTCCGGGCTGCGGCGCCGGATCCGTCGCGGCCGGCCCGGTGCCGGCCGGCGTCGGCGCGGGGGTCGTGGTGCGGCGCGGACCGGCGACGCGTCGTCGGCGCGGCGGTGCGGTCACCCGCCGCCGCGCCCGGTGTCGTCCTGCGGGGTCCCGCCCCCGGCGGGGGCGGGCTCGCCGCCGTCGCCGGGGACCGGGTCGGGCTCTTTCGCGGGGAGGCCGTCGATCGGATCGCAGCTGCTGTAACCGACGCTCACGCGAACGGTCTGCCCGAGGATGTCCGCGAGGTCCGTTCGGCGGCGCGGTGTCGTGTCGCATGCGAGCCAGCTCCCGGTGGCGCCGGGAGGTGAGGCCGCCCGGTCGATCACCACGCTCACGCAGCCGCTCGGTGCCGGTGCGCACCCCTTGAGCAGGATCGCCCGGTAGTCGTCGAAGGTGTAGTTGCCGTCGAGCAGCTCCGGGATCGAGCCGCGTGGCGGCGCGCCGCCGAGCCGGGGCGCGATCCGGGTCGGCTCCCCGCCCCCACCGGGACGGGTGGGCGGCGGCGGGCGTCTCGTGGCGCGGGAGGTGGTGGTGGGCGCGGCGGGGTCGTCGACGGTGGGGCCCGCGCGGGACGGGGTCGGCGCGGGGGCGGCTCCCGTGGTCCCCGGCACCGGCGGCGCCACCCCGCCGGTCGGGACGGGCGTGGGCACCGCGGCGGACGCCGTCGTCGCGGGCGGGACGATCCGGGGCGGCAGGTCCGCCGGGGGTGGGCCGCAGGCGGTGCAGGCCACGACCGCGCAGGCCAGCAGGCCGAGCCGGTTCCGCATCCCGACCTCCCGAGCGCGACCCGGTCACGCACCGGTGCCCCCGCGGTACTCGGTGTGCCCACGGTCGCCGTTACGTGCTCCGGTGTCCGCGTTCGCCCTGAGCGGACAGGACTCAACTCCGGGAAGCGGAGGGCCCTCCGTGTGGTTGGGCAGGACATGAGTGACGTGCTGACGCTCCCGGTCCTGCCCCTCGACGACGCCGTGGTCCTGCCCGGCATGGTCGTCCCCGTCCGTCTCGACGACTCCGACACCCGTGCCGCGGTGGACGCGGCCACCGCCGCGGCCCAGGACCGCGACGACGGGAGACGGGTGCTCGTCGTCCCCCGCATCGACGGCCGCTACGGCGCCATCGGCGTCGTCGCCGTGCTCGAGCAGATCGGCAGGCTCCCCAACGGGGACCGGGCCGCCGTCGTGCGCGGTGAGCGGCGCGCCCGCATCGGGTCGGGCGTCTCCGGCCCCGGTGCGGCGCTCTGGGTCGAGGCCGAGCCGGTCGACGCCGGCGAGCCCACCGGCCGCACCCACGAGCTCGCCCGCGAGTACAAGGCCCTGGTGATCGGCATCCTGCAGCAGCGGGGCGCCTGGCAGGTCATCGACTCCGTGCAGCAGACCGACGACCCGGGCGCGCTCGCCGACCTCGCCGGGTGGGCGTCGTGGCTCGACGTCGCGCACAAGGCCGAGCTGCTCGCCGAGACCGACCTCGACGCCCGGCTGGAGAAGCTCCTGGGCTGGACCAAGGAGCACGTCGCCGAGCAGGAGGTCACCGAGAAGATCTCGAACGACGTCCGCGAGGGCATGGAGAAGCAGCAGCGCGAGTTCCTGCTCCGCCAGCAGCTCGCCGCGATCCGCAAGGAGCTCGGCGAGGACGACCCGGAGGGCTCCGACGACTACCGCGCCCGCGTGGAGGCCGCCGACCTGCCCGACGACGTCCGCAAGGCCGCGCTGACCGAGGTCGGCAAGCTGGAGCGCTCGTCGGACCAGAGCCCGGAGTCCGGCTGGATCCGGACCTGGCTCGACACCGTCCTCGACATCCCGTGGAGCACCACGACCACCGACTCGTCGGACCTCGTGGAGGCCCGCCGCATCCTCGACGCCGACCACGCCGGCCTCGACGACGTGAAGGAGCGCCTCGTCGAGTTCCTCGCCGTGCGCGCCCGTCGCGAGCGCAAGGGCCTCGACACGGTCGGCGGCCGCGGCTCGGGCGCGGTGCTCTCGCTGGTCGGCCCGCCCGGCGTCGGCAAGACGTCGCTGGGGGAGTCGGTCGCCCGCGCGCTCGGCCGGAACTTCGTCCGCGTCGCGCTCGGCGGCGTCCGGGACGAGGCGGAGATCCGCGGTCACCGGCGCACCTACGTCGGCGCGCTGCCCGGCCGGATCGTCCGCGCCATCCGCGAGGCCGGCTCGATGAACCCCGTCGTGCTGCTCGACGAGATCGACAAGGTCGGCAGCGACTTCCGCGGTGACCCGACCGCGGCGCTGCTGGAGGTCCTCGACCCGGCGCAGAACCACACGTTCCGCGACCACTACCTGGAGGTCGACCTCGACCTGTCGAACGTCCTGTTCCTGGCGACGGCGAACGACGGCTCCGCGATCCCCGGCCCGCTGGCCGACCGCATGGAGATCGTGACGCTCGACGGCTACACCGAGCCGGAGAAGGTCGCGATCGCCCGCGACCACCTGCTGCCGCGCCAGGTCGCCAAGGCCGGTCTCGACGACGGCGACGTCGAGTTCACCGACGTCGCGCTGTCGATGATCGCCGCCGAGTACACCCGGGAGGCCGGGGTCCGGCAGCTGGAGCGGGGCCTGGCGAAGGTGCTGCGGAAGGTGGCCGTCCAGCTCGACGCGTCGGAGACCGCGCGCCCGGTGCACGTCGACGCCGACGCGCTCGTCACCTACCTCGGCCGTCCGCGGTTCACGCCGGAGTCCGCCGAGCGGACCTCGGTGCCGGGCGTCGCGACCGGGCTGGCGGTGACCGGCGCCGGTGGTGACGTGCTGTTCATCGAGGCCACCTCGATGGACGGCGAGCCGGGCCTGCAGATCACCGGGCAGCTGGGCGAGGTGATGACCGAGTCCGTCTCGATCGCGCTGTCCTACCTGCGCTCGCGCGGGCTGGCCGGTGACCTCGCGTCGCGGAAGCTGCACGTGCACGTCCCGGCCGGTGCGGTCCCGAAGGACGGCCCGTCCGCCGGCGTCACGATGACGACGGCGCTGGCGTCGCTGGCCTCCGGGCGCCCGGTCCGCAGCTCGGTCGGCATGACCGGTGAGGTGACGCTGCAGGGCAAGGTCCTGCCCATCGGCGGGGTGAAGCAGAAGCTGCTCGCCGCGCACCGGGCCGGACTGACCGACGTGATCATCCCGAAGCGCAACGAGCCGGACCTGGACGACGTCCCGGCCTCGGTCCGCGAGGAGCTGCGGGTGCACCCGGTCGCCGACGTCTCCGAGGTCCTGGCGATCGCCCTGGAGCCCGCCCACGACGCGGCGACGGCCGAGCAGTCCGCGGCCTGACCCCCGTCCGACCCGCGGCGTGAGCCGCACGATCCGGCGCCCGTCCCCCAGCACGCGGGGCGGGCGCCGTCGTGTGCGCGCCCCGCGCCCCGCGCTCGCCGGGAAGTTCGCCGAGATGCAGCTCAGCGGGAATTGTCGATCTTCGCGCCCCGCTGAGCTGCATCTCGGTGAGTGCGGTCGAGGGCCCGGCCCACCTCGGCGACGATCTCGTCGGGCCGTCGGTGCATGTCCGGGGCGGTGTAGCGCAGCACCCGCCACCCCTCCGCGACGAGTCGGGTGTGCCGTTGCGCGTCGGCGCGGGCCGCCTCGGGCGTCGCGAAGTGGCCGCCGCCGTCGTACTCGACGCCGAGGTGGTGGTCCGGGTAGGCCAGGTCCAGCCACAGCGCCGTACGCCGGGCGTCGTCGAGGACCGGGTGCTGGGGCACCGGCCGCGGGAGGCCGGCCCGGACAAGGACCAGCCGGAGCCGGGTCTCGGGCGGGGAGCCGGCGCGCGGATCGGCCCACACCAACGCGTCGACCACCCGCCGGACACCCCGGGCGTGGGCGTGCCGGACCGCCAGGTTCAGCAGCACGTCCGGGGCGAACGACCCGCGGGACAGCGCGTCGACGGCGACGACACCCTCGGTCGGGGACAGACGCCGCGCGAGGTCGAACGCGGTGCGGACCCGCGTGGTGACCCGGGCGCCGCGGACCTCGGTCACCTCGTCGGGGTGCAGGACGTCGCGGCGGACGAGCACACCGTCACGGGAGCGGGCTCCGGGGTGCGCCGCACCGACGGTCACCTCGGCCGGCGCAGCCCACGGGGCGCACGACGCGCCGAGCAGCTCGGCGGCGGAGTACCCGCTGAGCACGGCGTCCGGTCCGGCCCAGCGGTGCGCCGCGAGCGAGCGGAGCCGCAGGTCGGGGCGCAGGTCGGCCGGCGCGTAGGTGTCCGGGAGCAGCCGGCGGTAGCGGGGCCCGCGCAGGAGGTCGGGTGTGACGAGACCCGACGCCACGGCCGCGGTCCCGCGGAACACCTCGGGCCATCCGGGGATCGTCACGCGCCGATCGTGCGCCGGCTGCCGTGGCCGTCGGACCGGATCGGCCGGACTCCGTCGCCATCGCGAACGAAGGACCTACGCCGAGATGCAGCACAGCGGGCCGCGGAGATCCACAATTCCCGCTGAGCTGCATCTCGGCGACGTTCCGCCGCGCGACCCGGCCGGGCGAGCGGAGCGCAGGGCTGCGGGCTCAGCGGAAGACGACGGTCCGGTTGCCCTGGATCAGCACCCGGTCCTCCAGGTGCCACCGCAGCCCCCGGGCCAGCACCAGGCGCTCGATGTCGCGTCCCCGTCGCACCATGTCGGTCGCGGTGTCCCCGTGGTCGACGCGGGCGACGTCCTGCTCGATGATCGGGCCGGCGTCGAGGTCGGCGGTCGCGTAGTGGCAGGTCGCGCCGATCAGCTTGACCCCGCGCCGGTGGGCCTGGTGGTAGGGCCGGGCCCCGGCGAAGGACGGCAGGAAGCTGTGGTGGATGTTGATCGCCCGCCCGGCCCAGGCCTCGCACAGGTGCGCGGGCAGGACCTGCATGAAGCGGGCGAGGACGATCGCGTCGGGAGAGTCGTCGTCGACGAGCTTGCGGATCTCCTCGAACGCGGTGACCTTGCCCTGCTCGCGGGCCGGGTCGCCGGGCGCGGGGAAGGGCACGTGGTGGAACGGCACCCCGTGCGCGGCGACGACCGGCTCCAGCGACGTGTGGTTGCCGATCACGCGGGTGATCTCCACCGGCAGCTCGCCCGCCCACACCCGGCCGAGGATGTCGTGCAGGCAGTGCTGGTCGCGGGTCACCAGCAGCACGGCGCGCTTGCGGACGCCGGTGTCGGAGATGCGGTGCTCACCGCCCAGCTCGGCGGCGACCGGCGCGAACCGGGCGCGGAGCTCGTCGACGTCGAAGGGGACCGACGCGGCGTCGACGACCTGGCGGGTGCAGAACACCCCGGCCTCGACGTCGGCGTGGTACGCGGCCTCGGTGATCGAGGCGCCGAGCTCGGCGAGGAACGTGCTGATCCGCGCGACGATGCCGGTGCGGTCCGGGCAGGACAGGGTGATCACGTAGTGGGACATCAGGAGATCCGGGAGAGGGTGAACTGGGTCTCGGCGGCGAGCAGCTGCTCGATCTGTCCGGCGACCGCCTGCTCGATCTTCGCACCCACCAGCGGGACCTTGACCGTGACCTCGGCCCGGATCCGGACCTCGCTGCCGCCGTCGACGTCGGCGATCCGCATCACCGACCGTGCGGTGGCGGGGGTGCCGATGACCTTCACGGAGCCGGTGCCGTCGTAGACGCCCGAGTCGCCGGCCCGCCACTGCTCGCTGCGGTCGATCTGCAGGTCACCGCCGGGCACGAACGACGACACGATCGACGGCAGGTGCTCGCCCGGGATCCCGTGCCGCAACGTGTAGCGGACGCCGTCGGCGGTGGTCTCGTACGCGGTCACCCCGGCCCCGGGGCCGCCGATGTGACGCAGCTGCTCCTCCAGGAGATCGCGGTCGACCATCGCCGCGTAGACCTTCGAGGCCGGGTGCGCGGACGTTGCGCGGTAGTCGATCGAGCGCGGCATGGGCGAAGGCTACCGTTGCGGTCGTGAGTTCCCCCGCTCCGACAACGGTCGACCCGATGCTCAGTGCGCACACCACACTGCGCCTCGGCGGACCGGCCTCCCGCATCGTGCGCGCCGAGGGCGCGGCCGAGGTGGTCGACGCCGTCGCCGCGGCCGACCGGGCCGGGGAACGGGTGCTGCTGGTGGGCGGCGGGTCGAACCTCGTCGTCGCCGACGCCGGGTTCGACGGCACCGCCGTGCTGCTAGCGGGGCGCGGGATCGGCCACGAGCGCGACGGCGACCGGGTGCTGCTGACCGTCGAGGCCGGCGAGGACTGGGACGACGTCGTCGCCGCGACCGTCGCCGACGGGCTCGGCGGGCTGGAGTGCCTGTCCGGGATCCCCGGGCGGACCGGCGCGACCCCGGTGCAGAACGTGGGCGCCTACGGCGTCGAGGTCGCCGACCTGCTCGTCGACGTCGACCTCTACGACCGGCGCACCGGCACCGTCCGCGAGCACGTGCCCGCCTCCGACCTGGGGCTCGACTACCGCACCAGCGTCCTCAAGGGCCGCGACGACGCGATCGTCCTGCGGGTGCGCTTCGCGCTGCACGCCGACGGCCGCTCCGCCCCGATCCGCTACGGCGAGCTCGCCCGCACCCTCGGGGTCGACCCGGAGACGCGGACCGACCCGGCCGCCGTCCGCGAGGCGGTGCTCGGGCTGCGCCGCGGCAAGGGCATGGTCCTCGACGCCGACGACCACGACACCTGGTCGGCCGGCTCGTTCTTCACCAACCCGATCCTGCCCACGGACCGCGCGCCGCAGGTCGACGGCCTGGCCGCCTGGCCCGCGGGACAGGGCCGGGTCAAGCTGAGCGCCGCCGGGCTGATCCAGAACGCCGGGTTCGGCCGCGGGCACGCCGGCCCCGGCGGCCGGGTGTCGCTGTCGACGCGGCACGTCCTGGCCCTGACCCACCGCGGCGGCGGGACGACGGCCGACCTGCTGGCCCTGGCCCGTGAGGTGCAGGGCGGCGTCGCCGAGCGGTTCGGCGTCACACTGCATCCCGAACCGGTGCTGGTGAACTGCGCCGTCTGACACCCTCTGTACATCGACGTCCGGTTCGCGTTGCGCCGCACGGGGGAGCACCGTCCTCCTGCCGATCACGCGTACTGGATCTCGGCGTACGGTCGGTGCGCAACGCACGGATCGAGTACGCGGGGGAACGGTTGCGACGGGTACTGATCGTCGTGGTGGCGCTGATCGGCGCGCTGGGCATCGTCGGTGCGGTGGCCCTCGCGGCCTCGCCGCAGGACCCGGCGGCGCCGCAGGCCGCCCCGGCCCCGGCCGGGCCGCAGGTGAGCTACCAGCCGGCCGCCTCGGCGTCGTCGGCGAACCCGGCGCAGCCGGTCTCGGTCCGCGCGGCGGGCGGCACGCTGGACGGGGTGTCGCTGACCGACCCGGACGGCGACGCCGTCGACGGCGCGCTGTCCCCGGACCGCACGACCTGGACCAGCAGCGGTGACCTGGACTTCGCGACCACCTATAGCTGGCACGGGCGTGCCGTCGCCCCGGACGGCACGGCGACCCCCGTGCAGGGCACCGTCGCGACGCTCAAGCCCGCCCACACCGTGCGCGGCACCCTGAACATCGGCGACGACCGTACCGTCGGCATCGCCGCGCCGATCGAGATCCAGTTCGACCGGCACGTCGAGGACCGCGCCGCGATCGAGAAGGTCCTGAAGGTCACGACCTCGAAGGAGGTCGAGGGCGCGTGGGGCTGGCTGCCCGACGAGAACGGCGGCTCGCGCGTGCACTGGCGGCCGAAGGAGTACTGGCCGTCGGGCACGAAGGTCACCGTGGACGCGCCGCTCAAGGGCGTCGACTACGGCGGCGGCAGCTACGGCGCCGAGGACCTGACCACGTCGTTCGCGATCGGTCGCGCCCAGATCGTCAGAGCCGACGCCCGCTCGTTCCGGATGATCGTGATCCGCGACGGCAAGCAGATCGCGGACTACCCGGCGTCCTACGGCCTGGCCGACGACCCGAACCGCAACACGCGCTCGGGCATCCACGTCGTCACCGAGAAGTTCACCGACAAGCGGATGGTCTCGCAGCAGTACGGCTACGACGTCGTCGAGAAGTGGGCCGTCCGGATGAGCAACAACGGCGAGTTCATCCACGCCAACCCGGTGTCGGCCGCCGCGCAGGGGACCGCGAACGTCACCCACGGCTGCGTGAACCTGTCGATCGAGAACGCCAAGGCGTACTACGACACCGTCCTCTACGGCGACCCGGTCGAGGTCACCGGCACCCCCGTGCAGCTCTCCGCCCGCGACGGCGACCTGTGGGACTGGACGCTGTCCTGGGAGAAGTGGAAGGGGTTGTCGGCGCTGTCCTAGCGGGTACCCGTGGGCATGACCGCCCCCGAGAACCCCGACCGGCCCGACGGCGACCGCCCGACCCCGCTCCAGGAGGAGGGGGCCGAGCAGATCCTGCGCGAGTCCGAGGAACGGATCGCCGGCGCCGTCTCGGGCGAGAGCCCCGGCGACGACGCCGACCAGCACCGCCGGTCGGAGGAGACCCTCTAGCGCCGGTGCCGCCGCGTGCCCGACGCCTGGTCACGCGGCTTGAGCACGATCTGGTCCAGGTTGACGTGCGACGGCCGGGTCGCGGCGAAGACGATCGTGTCGGCAACGTCGTCGGCGGTCAGCGGGGTCAGGCCTTCGTAGACCTTCGCCGCCTTGTCGGCGTCGCCGAGCCGCACCTCGGAGAACTCGGTCTCCACCATGCCGGGGCAGATCTCGGTGATCCGGATCGGCTCGCCGAGCAGCTCCCCGCGCAGGGTGCGGTGCAGCATCGCCTGGGCGTGCTTGGCACCGGTGTAGCCGGCGCCGTTGTCGTAGAAGTCCAGCGCGGCGATCGAGGTCACGGTGACGATGTGCCCGTCGCCCGACGCCCGCAGCTTCGGCAGGAACGCCTGGGTGAGGCGCAGCGTGCCGGCGACGTTGGTCTCCCACATCCAGCGCCAGTCGTCCTCGTCGGCGTCCGCGACGGGCTCCAGGCCCTTCGCGCCGCCGGCGTTGTTGACCAGCAGCTTCGCCTCGGGCACGGCGTCGGCGAACGCGCGGACGGACTCCCGGTCGGTGACGTCGAGGGACAGCGCGGTGCCGTCGATCTCCTTCGCGATCTCCTCGCAGCGCTCCACCCGGCGGGCTCCCAGTACCACGTGGAAGCCCGCGGCACCGAGTGCGCGGGCGGTGGCGGCGCCGATCCCGGAGGAGGCACCGGTGACGACGGCGGTCGGACGGTCGTTCGCGGTCATGCCGCCGAGCCTATGACCTACCTCGGCTCGACGCCGCGCTGCGCCGACCGGTCCCCGCGCCGGGCCGCGGCCCGCTGCGCCGAGAACACCGCGGCGCCGAACAGGCCCACCCCGACCCCGGCGATGCAGGTCCAGAACCAGGCGCCGGCACCGTTCGCGGGATCGAACCCGGATCCGATGACCATCGCGAACGCGGCGGCGACGCCCGCGCCGACCGCCCACAGCAGCATCCCGCCGAGGATCACCGGCGGGGACTCGTAGAAGCGCGCCGGCAACGGCGGCGGGGGCGGTGGGTCGCTCGCGCGCTCGCTCTCGTGGGCCGTCACGGGGCCGTAGCCTAAACGGTGCACGTACGGAACCCGCAGCGTTGCACCGCGTCTAGGGTGTCGCCGTGATCGAGCGCCTGTTCCGCGTGTCCGAGCGCGGCTCCACCGTCTCCCGCGAGCTGCGCGGGGGTCTCGTCACGTTCATGGCGATGGCCTACATCATCGTCCTGAACCCGTTGATCCTCGGCAGCGTCACTCCGGGCGACCCGTCGGCCAAGGCCGACGCGCTGGGCGGGATCCTCCCGGTCGCGCAGGTCGCCGCGGTGACCGCCCTGGTCGCGGGCGTGATGACCATCATCTTCGGCGTCGTCGCGAACTACCCGTTCGCGATCGCCACCGGCCTGGGGATCAACACCCTGCTGGCCGTGACCATCGCGCCGCTGATGACCTGGCCCGAGGCGATGGGCCTGGTGGTCATCAACGGCGTCATCATCGTGATCCTCGCCCTGACCGGCTTCCGGACGGCGGTGTTCAACGCCGTACCCACCGAGCTCAAGACGGCGATCGCGGTCGGCATCGGCGCGTTCATCGCGCTGATCGGCCTGGTCGACTCCGGCTTCGTGCGCCGGCTGCCCGACGCCGCCAACACCACGGTCCCGGTCGGGCTGGGCACCGGCGGCTCCATCGCCTCGTGGCCGACGTTCGTCTTCGTCGTCGGGCTGATCATCGTCGGCGTCCTCGTCGCCCGCGGTGTCCGTGCGGGCATCCTCATCGGCGTCGTGGTGAACACGATCATCGCGATCGTCGTCGAGGCGATCGTCCGGGTCGGCCCGGGCGGCCCGACCAACCCCGGCGGCTGGTCGCTGGCCGTGCCCGCCATCCCGGACCGGATCGTCGGGCTGCCGGACCTGTCGCTGGTCGGGCAGGTCTCGCTCGGGGCGTTCACCCGGCTCGACATCATCACCGTCGTCCTGCTCGTCTTCACCCTCGTGCTGGCGAACTTCTTCGACGCCATGGGCACGCTCACCGGCCTCGGCCGCCAGGCGGGCCTGACCGACTCCGACGACAAGCTCCCGAACGTCGGGAAGGCGCTGGTCGTCGAGGGTGCGGGTGCGGTCGCCGGTGGTGTGGGGTCGGCGTCGTCGAACACGATCTTCGTCGAGTCCGCGGCCGGCATCGCCGAGGGCGCACGGACGGGTCTGGCGAACGTCCTGACCGGTGTCCTGTTCCTGCTGGCGATGTTCTTCACGCCGCTGTACTCGATCGTCCCGGTCGAGGCCGCGGCCCCGGCGCTGGTCGTCGTCGGCGCGCTGATGTTCCGGCAGATCACCTCGGTCTCGCTCGACGACCTGCGCACCGCGATCCCGGTGTTCCTGACGATCACCGTCATGCCGTTCACCTACTCGATCGCCAACGGCATCGGCGCCGGCTTCATCAGCTACGTCGCGCTCGCGGCGGCCACCGGCCGCGCGCGGCAGGTCCATCCGCTGATGTGGGTCGTGGCGGTGCTGTTCGTGGGGTACTTCGGCGTGGGACCGTTGCGGGAGCTGCTCGGCTGAGAACCCGCCCTTGCGCGAGCGACGAAGGTTAGGCTAACCTCAATCTCGTCGCTTCGTGGTGGGAGCGGCGCGTCAGTTCGGGACAGGAGAAGGCCCCGGACCCCACAGGGTCCGGGGCCTCCTTCTTTCCCCAGTCACACCCGACCCGCCGCCGAGCGGGTCAGGGCGCGTAGATGCGGACCCAGTCGACCTGGAAGTCCAGCGTCTCCGGCGAGGTCGCGTCCGGCGCCGGGATCCAGTCGTCGCCGTAGGGACCGATGTCCTGCTGCATCGCCAGGTGCATCGACCGCGGCGGGATCTGCTCCGGGTCGGTGGTCCGGAAGACCTCGGCGCCGTCGATGTAGAACACGACCCGGTCGGGCAGCCACTCGACGGCGTAGGTGTGCCACTGCGTGAAGTCGCCGCGGATGGTCTTGCCGACCTGGCTGTTGTCCTCGCCGTAGTGGACGATCGTGTGCGTCTCGGCGCGCTCGGGCTTCGGGATCTCCATGAAGTTGAGCTCGCCGCCCTCGGGCCAGTCCTCGGCGTCCGGCCAGAGCAGCGCGACGTCGCCGTAGCCGACGCCGGGGTTGGTCTTCGCCCGGATCTCCCAGCGGCCGTACTGCTGTCCGCCGCGCCAGGCCAGGCCCGCCGAGGTGCGCCCGCGGCTGGTGAGGACGAGCTCGCCGTCGCGGACCGAGATGTTCTCGGCCCGGTGCCGGCCGTTGCCCCCGGTGGTCTCCCCGGTGTACGGGCTCCAGCGCGTGCGGTCGAGCGCGGTGCCGTCGAACTCGTCGTGGTCGGTGAGGCGCCAGCCGTTGCGCACCGCCGCCTCGGTGTCCGAGCGCGACGCGGGGTCGAGGTCGCCGACCTCGTTCGGACGCTCCTGGTCGTGCATCCCGCCCGGCGACGGCGGCGCCGCCGGTGCCGGAGTCGGGCCGGACGAGCCGGTGAGCAGGGTCGGGTCCATCGCGACCGTGACGACCCCGGCCAGCACGGCCAGACCCGCCACGAGCCCGACGACGGCGGGCCAGCGGCGTCGCGAGGGGGCCTCGGGGTCGTGCTCGGGCTCCTGCTCCGTCTGTTCCGGCACGACCCCCTCCTTTATCGTCGACGGCGGGTCGGCGGCAGCCTAGGAGGGGACGGCTGTGGGGGAGCTGAGAGGGGCCCGGCGCCCGAAGATCGACCGTTGTGGAGGATCCGGCCCGCTGAGCGAGCGCCGCGCTCCACAACCGGTGATCATGAACCGCTCGACGCCTGACCCGACCCGGTCCCGGTGCCGGCGGCGCCCCCGTCGAGGGTGTACTGGCGGACCCAGTCGACCTGCATCTGCGTCTCCTTCCCCGACCCGCCCTTGGGGAACCAGTCGAGCTGGATGCACAGGTGCATCGGCCCCGGCGGCTGCACCTTCTGCTCGGTGGTCTCGAACCACTTCTCGCCGTCGACGTAGGCGGTGATCCGGTCCGGCGTCCACTCCAGGGCCCAGTTGTGCCACTGCGTCGCGTCGATCTCGACCGAGCCCTCGACCTGGGAGTTGTCCGCGCCGTAGTGGAAGAACGCGTTGGTCTTCTGCCGCGAGGGATCCATCATCTCCATGAAGTCGAGCTCACCGCCCTCGGGCCAGTTCTCCGCGGTGGGCCAGAGCAGCAGCAGCGCGTTGTACGACGGGTCCCCGACCGGCGCGCGCACCCGGCCCTCCCAGCGGCCGTACTGCTGGGAGCCCTCCTTCCACGCCATGCCCGCGGTGTTGCCCTGGCTGTCGCCGGTGATCGTCAGGACGCCGTCCGCCACCGCGGCCGCGTCCGGGGTGCGACGGCCGTTGCCCGCGTGCCCGGCGCCGTCGTAGATGCTCCAGCCGTCGGTGCCGTTGTCGAACTCGTCGGTGCGGACCGGCTGTCCCCAGCCCAGCTTCGCCGCCGCGGTGGTGCCCTCGGCCGCCGCCGCGCCGCCCGCCTCCGGGGCGCTCTCGGTGGCGGGCGCGGGATCGGCCGCGCCGCCCGAGCCGGTGGGGCAGGGGGCGGGGGTGGTCCGGCCGCCGGTGCCGGTGCCGCCGGTGAGGAGGCCCGCGGCGGCGTCGTCGCTGGTGCCGTAGGCGGTGGCACCGGACTCGTCGGGGGCGCCGGAGGCGGTGCCGCTGCCGCCCGAGCCGCTTCCCGCGTCGCTGTCGCCGGGGCTGCTGTCGTCCGAACCGGAGCCCCCGCTGTCGCCGGACCCGGTGCCCTGTGAACCGCTCTTCCCGGAGCTGTCGCCCCCGGAGCCGCTGTCGTCCGAACCGCTGTTGCTCCCGGAGTCGCCCGACCCGCTGGATCGGCGCCGGTCGTCGGAGTCGCCCGACCCGTCGGAGCTGTCGGAGCCGCCGGCCCCGCCGTCGCGACCGTCCTCCGACCCGCCGGACGAGTCGTCGCCGGCCCCGGCGGACCCGGACCCGGCGGAGGACCCGTCGGACCCGGACCCGTCGCGGCCGTCCCCGCCGCCCGAGCTGTCGGAGCCCGACCCGGAACCCGACCCGGAACCGCCGGAGCCCGCCCCGGACCCGCCGGAGCCCGACCCGGAACCGGCCCCGGAGGACCCGCCCGACCCGACGCACACCTCGCCGTCGGCCCCCAGCTCCAGGTCCGGACGCGGCGCACCGGCGGCGTCCTGCCCGGAGCTCACCGACGGCGTCGCGGACCCCCCGGGTTCCACCCCCACCAGCTCCCCGGCAGGGCCCAGCGCCAGCAGGACGACCGTGACCCCCTTGGCCAGCAGGGACTTGAGCAGCTGCTCGAGCTCGTCGGCGGTCATCGCCCACTCCAAGGTTCGGTCACGTCAGTCGTCCACGTCGGGGGTGTCGGTGGTGATGGGGGTGTCGGCGGTGACCAGCCAGTGGCCCGCCGCGTCGAGCGCCACGACCACGCGGGTGCGCCAGCGCCGGATCTCCGGGGCCGCGCCGGGCCCGGCCGTCGTCGTGCGGACGGTCGCGACGAGCGCGGTGCGCCCGCGGGCCCAGTCGGTGGCGCCCTCGTCGAGGTCCTCGACCTCGGCGGTCCGTCCCGCGCCGGGCGGCGGCGGGTCGAGGACGGGCGCTCCGGCCGCGGCCGGGCTGCCGGGCAGTGCGTACGGGGTGCCGTCGAGGGTCGTGCCCGCGGCCGTGCCGGCCCGGGTGCCGTGCGCGGCGACGAGGTAGGCGCGTGCCACCGCCCCGGGCGACGACGGCCGCGTCGCCGGCACGGGTGGCTCCGCTCCGCGGACGGGACCGGGATCGCCGAGGGCGTCCCGGTCGGCCGAGGTCAGCACGGCCTGCGACGGCGGTCCGGGCAGCAGTGCCGGCACCAGCAGGGCCAGGGGCACCGCGAGGACCGCGGCGAGCACGAGCAGCGGCAGGGAACGTCGCACGGGGGTCACTCCGCGAAGCTGATGTGGACATGGTCGTAGTGGCCGCCGGTCGCGTCGGAGGTGTCGTAGACCCCGCCGCCGGTGTAGCGACGGCCCCAGCCGGAGCCGTCGGCGCGCACCGAGGGGTCCCAGTAGCGGCCCTGCCAGATCAGGTACTTGACCTTCAGCGGGGCCGCGTTGCGTTCCAGCCAGCGCGCGATCGCCCAGCCCTCGTCGAGGTCGGCGCCCTTCGCGAACGCCCCGGCCTTGCCGGTGAACACGTCGCAGGCCCTGCCCTTCGGATGGTCCGACCGCGGGTTCTGCAGGTGCTCGTCCCAGCAGCCGACCGTCTCGATGGTCGGGCCGAAGACCGCCCGGACCGCGTCGAGACCGTGCTTCGTCGCGCCGGTCAGACAGCCGCCGGAGCGCACCGGATCGGGTTCGTGGCAACCCGTCGCGCCGCCGGTCCAGGCGGGTGCCGGTGCCGACGCGGCGTCCTTCGCCGCCGGTGCCTTCGCCGGGGCGGCCTTCTGCGGCGGTGGCGGGGACGACTCGCGGTCGTCGACGGCCGTCGTGCCGGAGTAGTCCGCGACGAAGCCGTGCACCGCGTCGAGGTAGCGCCGGATCGCCGACGCACACGCCTGCGAGCAGTCCGCCTCCCCGCCCGTCGGCACCCCCGATGCCGAGCCGGTGACCCGGCTGCAGCCCGCGATGTGGCAGACCAGCATCGCGTCGAGCACCGGCACGTCCTTCGGGGTCGTCGCCAGGTACCCGGCGGCGGCGCGCAGCGTCGAGCAGAGCCACGGCACGACGACGCGCAGGTGCCCCTCCGGCTCGGTCAGCGCCGCGTCCGGCCACGGTGCGCCCCCGGCCGCGACCCAGGTCCGTTCCGAGACCTGCAGCAGCCCGGCGGCGGTGCCGGTGCGCAGCTCCGGGTCCCAGCCCGACTCCGCCTGCACCTGGGCGACCACCCAGGCCGGCGGCAGCTCCGGGCAGCCCTGCGAGGTCAGCTCCGTGACCAGGTCGAGGTACGGCCGCGCCGCCTCCGGCACGCGTGCCGCGTCGACGCCCGAGGTGACCGGTTCCGCGGCCGGTGCGGCCAGGACCTGCCCCGCCGTCCCCAGCAGGAGTGCGACGACGACCGGCACGATCAGCAGCGCTCGCACGGCTCACCGGACCGGCCCGGTCGGGACCGCCAGCACCCCGCGCATGGGTCGCAGCCCACCGACGCCGGCCGGGGTGAGCGGCCGGTCGAGCCGGCCGGACGTCGTCAGCGCGGTGACGATCCGGCCGATCGCGTCGGCGTAGCGGCGGACCGCGGCCGAGGGCCCGGGCCGGGTGAGCACCCCGGCCGCGTCCGACCACGGGTCGGCCGAGCGGGCCCAGCCCGGCACCGCGGGCAGCGCGACGACGGCCGCCCAGCCGGGACCCGCGGCGTCGGCGTCGATGCCGTCGGGGTCGGCGGTACCGGGGTGCAGGACGAGGACCGGTGCGCCCGGCCCGGGTGCCGGGGCGACGAGGGCGGCGGCGGCCAGCCCGGCCGCGGTGTCCCGGGTGACGACGACGTCGGGCAGCAGGTCCGGCCCGCACACCCGCCCCAGGTCACGGCCGTGCAGGGCCCGGGCGACGGTCGTCGTCCCGACCCCGCCGGCCAGACCTCCGACGACCGGGAGCCGCCCGCTCACCGCACACCGCCCCGGGCGAGGTCGACCGGCGACGGCCGCCGGGCCGGCTCGGCCGCGGGCCCCGCGACGACGACGAGCCCGTCGCCGCTGAGGACCACGCCCACCTCCAGCCGGACCCACCGCGCGGCCAGCCCGCGCCAGCCGCGCGCGGCCGGGGCCGGGGCACCGGCGGGGGCCCCGATCGGGTCGTCGGGCTCGGGTTCCGGCGCGGCCGTCCCGCGGGCGTCGACGCGGCGGTAGGGCACGACCCGCACCCGGACGTCGACGACGGCGCGGTCGCCGTCGGTGCGGACGCGGCCAGGCAGCACGAGGTCGGCCCGCTGGCGTCCGGTCCCGGTCCAGCCGAGCAGCCCGTCGGCCGCGGTCGCGGGCAGGTAGGCGGCGAGGACGCGGCCGCGGCGGGCGACGTCGTCCTCGTCCCAGGACAGCAGGTCCGCGGCGAAGGCCCCGGCCAGCGCGGACGCCTCGGCGGGGTCGACGAGCGGCGACGGGGCGGCCCCGGCGGGCCGTACCTCGGGGTGATGGTGGTCCGGTCGTGGAGGGACATGCGTCGGATCGACGGGGCCGGGGGCGCTCTCGACCGGTGCTCCGGCGGAGCGGGAGGCCGGACCGTGATCGGTCACGACGGGGCCGGGCGTCCCGGCCCCCACCGTGCCCGGTGCGGCCTCCACGGCGCCGGGGCCGGACGAGCCCGGGTCGGCGGGTGCCGGACCGGACGCGGAGGCCGCGGTGTCGGGCACGGACGGCGGGACACCGGGATCCGCGCTGCCCCGCGTGCCGTCGACCCGCGTCGTCGCGGCAGGCGCCCACGCCGCCCAGGCCGCGGCCACCTCGTCGGAGACGGGAGCGGTGGCGGGGACCGGTGCGACGGCAGGGGGCGGCCCGGCCGGCGGCACCGGCGGGAAGCCGAAGGGATCGGTGACCGGCTCCGGCTCGGCGACCGGCTCCTGCGGCGGCCGCCGCGGCGTCCAGACCGCCGGTCGCGCCGCCGCGGTCGCGGGGCCCTCCGCCACCG
This sequence comes from Pseudonocardia sp. TMWB2A, assembly GCF_017312135.1. Taxonomy (NCBI): domain Bacteria; kingdom Bacillati; phylum Actinomycetota; class Actinomycetes; order Pseudonocardiales; family Pseudonocardiaceae; genus Pseudonocardia; species Pseudonocardia sp. TMWB2A. The sequence continues at coordinate 6,419,586 of NZ_QKQY01000002.1, read as the reverse complement.
GAGCCGCGGGCGTCCCGCCGGTCGACGGAGCCGGGGCGGCCTCCCGGGCCCGGGGTGCGGCGGGCCGCGGAGCCGGGGCGGGGGCCGGGTCGTCGAGCCAGGGATCGGGGCCGTCGTCGAGGGGGTGCTCGTCGCGGGCGGTGCGGCCGAACAGCCGGAACGGGGACATCGTCGTCGCCCGGGTCATCGACGCCGGTCGGGGTGGTGCTGGATGGACATGTCCCTCCGTCCCGTACGCGCACCCGGGGCGGGTGTGCGGAGGGGGACGGTAGGAACGTGAGGGCGGTGAGCGGGCCCGGTCGCGGAGAATGCTTCGCAATGGCGAAGCCGATCAGCCGGGGATCTCCCAGGTGTGGACGGGCTGGTTGGCGGTCGAGTGCGCCAGGTAGCGCTCGAGCATGCCGCGCAGCGCGCTCATCCGGTCCGCGCCCCGCGCCTCCAGCGCGGCGACGGTGTCGATCTGCCACGACGACCCGGTCTGACGCGTGACGCAGCGCCGCTCCAGCACCGTCAGGTACCGGTCGCAGACCGCGCCGGAGACGCCCCAGCGGGCGAGACCCTCGTGGGCCAGGGGGAGCAGCTTGCGCAGGGCGAGCTCGTCGGGGAGCACCCAGCCGGTGCCGGGCCAGTACAGGGGAGCGTGCATGCCGTGCTTGGCCGCCGTCTGGAAGTTCTCCCGCGCCGCCTCGAACGACACAGACCGCCACAGCTGCTGGTCGGCCTCGACCAGGGTGCGCAGCAGGCCGTAGAAGAACAGCGCGTTGGCGACCATGTCGACGGTCGTCGGCCCCGCGGGGAGCACCCGGTTCTCGAGCCGGACGTGCGGGGTGTCGCCCGTACTGTCGTAGATCGGCCGGTTCCAGCGCCAGATCGTGCCGTTGTGCAGGGTCAGCTCGGGCAGGTCCGGGAAGCCCTTGTCGCGCATCTGCGTCGCCGGGTCCACATCGGACGTCAGCGGCATCAGCGCCGGGAAGTAGCGGGCGTTCTCGGAGAACAGGTCCAGCACCGAGTCGATCCAGCGCTCGCCGAACCAGACCCGCGGCCGTACCCCCTGGTTGTGGAACTCGGGGGTCCGGACGTCGCAGGACTGCTCGAACAGCGGGATCCGGGTCTCCGACCACAGCTGCGACCCGAGCAGGAACGGCGAGTTCGAACCGAGCCCCAGCTGGACACCGGCCAGGCACTGCGCGGCGTTCCAGTAGCGCCCGAAGTTCGCGGGGGACACCTGCAGGTGCAGCTGCATCGACGTGCAGGCCGCTTCGGGGATGATCGTGTCGAAGTCGGCGTTGACCCGCTCCTCGGGCGAGCAGCCGGCGATGTCGATCCGGATCGGCTCGCCCCGGGCGTTGAGCATCTGGTCGTTGAGCGCCTCGTAGCGGTCCTCGGGGGAGATCGCCTCGGCGGTCATGTGTCCCGGGTCCAGCGTCGGCAGGATCCCGATCATGACGAGCTGGGTGCGCAGGTCACCGGCCTTCGCCCCGGCGCCCGCGAGCAGATCGAGCAGCTCGTGCTCCAGCTGGCGCCACTGGTCGCCGGGCAGCGGCCGGGGCGGCAGGTTCAGCTCGAGGTTCCAGCGGCCGAGCTCGGTCTGCCACTCGCCCGAGTTGATCGTGTCCAACACGTCGCTCCCGTTGAGCGACGGCGCCAGCTCCGGATCCACCAGGTTGAACTCGATCTCGACGCCGGTCATCGGCTCCGTGTCGGAGAACGGGTAGCTGCTGAGCAGGTCACCGAGAGTGTCCAGACAGCGCTGCACCTTGATCCGGTACCGCTGGCGGTCGCGCCGGCTGAACGTCGTCCGGTCGACCACCTGACCCATGCGCGAACCGACCTCCATCGAACGGGGAGCGCCTTCTCACTCACACGGCGGAGGACCGTGCCGAAGGAGGCGGCACTACACCGTGTCATATCGCCGGACCGGGCGGTACCGGCTGACCGGGCGACCAGACGCGGCGAGCGGTCAGTGACGTGGGACGATCGGGCGTCGTGGCCATACTCACCACGGTCGAGCACCCCGACGACCCCCGAATCGACGACTACCGCGACCTCACGACAGCCGATCGGCGCCCCGATCGGCCCGGTGGGCGCGGGCTGGTGATCGCGGAGGGTGTCGTCGTCGTGCGCCGGCTGCTCGACTCGCCGTATCCGGTGCGCTCCCTGCTGGGGGTCCCGCGGCGCCTCGACGAGCTCTCCGACGACCTCGCCGGCGTCGACGTGCCGGCCTACGCGACCGACGCCGACACCATGGCCCGAGCGGTCGGGTTCCACCTGAACCGGGGGGTGCTCGCCGTCGCCGACCGGGCTCCCGCGCCGTCCCTCGACGACGTCCTGGCCCGCGCCCGCACGCTGGCCGTCTGCGAGGGGGTGGGGGACCACGAGAACCTGGGGTCGTTGTTCCGCAACGCCGCCGCCCTCGGCGTCGACGCGATCCTGCTCGGCCCCGGCTGCTCGGACCCGCTGTACCGGCGCAGCGTCCGCGTCTCGATGGGGCACGTGCTGCGGGTCCCGTTCACGACCCTCGACGGCGCGTGGCCCGCCTCGCTGGACCGGCTGCGGGAGGCGGGGTTCACCGTCGCCGCACTCACCCCCTCCGCCGACGCCGAGCCCCTCGCCACGGCGGGCCTGGGCGGCCGGAAGGTCGCCCTGCTGCTGGGTGCGGAGGGTCCCGGCCTCACCGACGAGGCCCTGGCCGCCGCCGACCGCCGGGTCCGGATCCCGATGGCGAGCGGCGTGGACTCGCTCAACGTCGCGACGGCCGCCGCCGTCGCCTTCCACGCCGTCACCGGCGGGGGCTGACCGCGGGCGCGGTCCCACACCGGATCCGTGCTCCCACACGGGACCGGATCCGGTACGGGAGACCGGAACCCGTGCGGGACCGTGTCAGCGCTGGCCGCGGACGCCGAGCAGGACCTCGTCCCACGACGGCATGACCGGCTTGCCCTTCTTCGTCCGCCGTGATCCGGCGGTGGAGGGGCGGCGCGGGGCCGCGCTCTCGGTGTCCTGTGCCGGAGCGGGGTCCGTCTCCTGCTCCGAGCCGTTCGACGACGACGTGGCCGGTGCCCCGGTGGTGGTCGCGGCGGCCCCGGTGGGGGCGTCGGTCCGCTCGCCGGGGGCGTCGCCCTCCGCGGTGGGGGAGACCTCGCCGTGGTCGGCAGAGGTGCTCGTGGAGCCCGCGGCGGTGCCCGCGGCCGCCGGGGTGGACGGTGCCGGGGTGGTCGGTGCGGCGGTCGCGCTGTCCTGCGCCGGGGCCGGTGCCGCCGTGGTCGGGCCCGGGGTCGTCGGGTCCGTAGTGGTCGGTGCGGCGGCGTCCGACGCGGAGGTGGCCGTGGCCGCTTCCGACGAGGTCGTCGCCGACGATGCGGCCGGTGTCGTCGCGTCGCCCGCGAACCCGGAGTCCGTGGCGGACGTACCCGCACCGGTCGCGGTCGCGACGCCCGCGGCCGTGGCAGCCGGGGTCGGGACGGTCGAGCCTGCCGCGTCCGAGCCTGCCGCGTCCGAGCCTGCCGCGTTCGTGCCGGTCCGGTTCGGGGTGGCGGAGCCGGAGCCCGCCGACACCGGGGCCGTGTCGGCGGCGTCCGAGCCGGTCGGCTCCCGGCCGGTCGAGCCCGTGGCGGGTGCGTCCGAGCCGGTGCCGGCGGAGGCCGCGGCGGCCGGGGCCGACCCGTTCGACGAGGTGCCGTTCGAGGAGGTGCCGTTCGAGGAGGTGCCGTTCGACGAAGTGTCGGTCGAGGAGGGGCTGGTCGACGAGGTGTCGGTCGAGGCGGAGCCGCTCGGGGCTGCGCCGGTCGTGCCCGTACCCGTGCCGGCCGCCGCGGTCGTGTCGGCGCCGGGAGCATCCGCAGTGGCGGTCGAGGCAACCGTGCCGTCGGTGTCCGCGGAGTCGGCCTTCGCGGAGTCGGCCTGCGAGGTGTCGGCCGCAGCGGACGACCCGGCGTCCTCGACCTGCTCGACGCGCTGGGGCACTACGGGCGCCGCGGCGGCCGGGGCCCGGGTGTCGTCCGGGCGGGCGCCGACGGTGCGGCCGGGCGTCTCGACGCGGGTCCGGGGCGGCGGCGGGCTCGCCCGGCGCTGCTCGGGCGCGATCCCGCGCCCGGCCCAGGCCTCGGGCTGCTGCCCACCGGCGGCCGCGACGGCGCGCGCCGGAGCGGCGGTCGTCGGCGCCTGGGGGGTGTGGTCCTCGTCGCGGGCCATATCGACCACCGCGCCGAGCGGACGCAGCGGACGTGCGGGCAGACCCTCGACGAGGTCCGAGGCGTGCTCGTCCAGCGCGACGACGGTGCCGCCGTGCGCGCCGGGCTGGAACGCCCAGTGCGCGGCGTTGTCCGAGCGGCCGGTCTGCCAGGTCAGGACGACGACCCACTTGCCGTCCTCGCCCTTCCAGGAGTCCCAGCCCGCCCCGCCGTAGTCCTGTCCGCGCAGGCCGAAGGTGTGCGCGACGGTCTCACCGAGCGTGCGCGAGTCGGGCCCGTCGGCGCGCTGCGGGTGGGCACCCTGGGCCAGCTCGGCGGTCCGCGACCGTTCGAGCAGGACGGGATAGGCGAAGCGTTCGATCTTCTGGGTCGGGACGCCGGCCGCGGCTGCGACCTCGTCGACCGACGCGCCACCCCGGATTCGGGCCTGGATCTCCCGTGGGCGCAACTGGCTCTCCAACTCGATCGCGATCTGGCCGAGCCGGGTCACGTCACCCCGTGCCGCGGCCCGCAGCTGCTCGTCGGCCGGCACCGTGTAGCGCTCGCGACGCCCCGGGTCCTCGAGGACGACCGAGCCGTCCCCGGTCACCCCCACGACCCGCAACGCGCGCATCGACCTGACCTCCTGCTGTCGTCCCCGTCCGGGTGACGGTAGATGGCGAGGGGTCCGTGCCGGGTGAGGCGCGCCGGGCGAGTTCTGCCTGGTCGACAACACCTACTCGCCCGGGGGACCGCCGAGCCGTTCTCACTCACCGTGCGCAGCGTCGCACAATGTGTGACTCGCGAGGAAATTGGGGCGAGTGATACGTGTGTGACTACAACGAGTTGCTATCGATCACGCAACGACGCCGCGCGGCGACGCAACCCGGTGTGCCCGGTGTCGTGGCCACCCCGACGCGGAACAGGACGTCCGGGACGTATCGCCCGCCCGGTGATCCGCAGTCCGCGCGGTGATCCGCGGCCCGCGCGCGTCCGGACGCGCGCGAACGACGGAACTGCGCGCGCCATGTGGATCACCGGCCGATGCGCCCATCGGCGCCCGCTGCCCGTTGCCCCTGCCGGCGCGGTCGTTCCTCATCGGCGCGGGTGATCCCCGCCCGCTCGGACCGCGGCCGGCTCGGACACCGGCCCGACGGCGGCGCCGAGCCGGATCCTCCGGGTGGCGACGGCGGCCGGTCCGACCGCGAACGCCGGGAGCGCCGGCACGTCGAGAAGACCCTCGGACGCCACGAACGACGCGTCGGCCCGGGTCGAGCAGGCGAGAACGATGCCGCCGACCACGGCGAGGAGGAAGGTGATCCGCTCGAGGCCGGGTCCGCGTCACCGGGCGCGACGGCGAGGAGCAGGAGAGCGGCCGGGGCGTGTCCGGGAGCGGCACCCCGGCGACGACGATCAGGACGGTCGGGGTGCCGACGAACACGACCGCCACGGCGAGGACCCCGCCGGGTGGGCCGACCGCAGCCGGTCGACCCACCTCGGCGGACGGTCGTCGTCCACCCGGGAAGAGGTGGGGTCAGGAACCCAGCCGCTCCACGACCCAGTCGACGCACGCGGTCAGCGCCGAGACGTCCGACGGCTCCACGGCCGGGAACATCCCGATCCGCAGCTGGTTGCGGCCCAGCTTCCGGTACGGCTCGGTGTCCACGATCCCGTTCGCGCGCAGCGCCTTCGCCACCGCGGCGGCGTCGACGGCGTCGTCGAAGTCGATCGTGCCGACCACCAGGCTGCGGTGCGCCGGGTCGGTGACGAACGGCGTCGCGAAGCTGCTCTTGTCGGCCCAGGTGTAGAGCCGGTCGGAGGAGTCGCGGGTGCGCGCGACGCAGCCGTCGAGCCCGCCCAGCGCGTTCATCCAGCGGACCTGGTCCTCGAGCAGGAACAGCGTCGCCAGCGACGGCGTGTTGTAGGTCTGGTCCTTGCCGGAGTTGTCGACGGCGGTGGCCAGCGACAGGAACGGCGGGATCCAGCGGTCCGACGCGGCCAGCTCGGCGACCCGCTCCAGGGCCTTCGGGCTCATGATCGCGAGGAAGAGGCCGCCGTCGGAGGCGAAGCCCTTCTGCGGGGCGAAGTAGTAGACGTCGGACTGGGTGATGTCGACCGGCAGCCCGCCGGCGCCGGAGGTGGCGTCGATCAGCACGAGCTGGTCGTCGGTGGTGCCCGCGGGCCGGTTGACGGGCACCGCGACGCCGGTCGAGGTCTCGTTGTGCGCCCACGCGATGACGTCGACCGACGGGTCGCTCACCGGCTCCGGCGCGCTGCCCGGGTCGGCCTTGACGATCACCGGGTCGGCCAGGAACGGGGCGCCGGTGGTGGTGTCGGCGAACTTCTGGGAGAACTCGCCGTAGGTCAGGTGCAGCGAGCGCTCACGGACCAGGCCGAACGCGGCCGCGTCCCAGAACGCGGTGGAGCCGCCGTTGCCGAGGACGACCTCGTAGCCGTCGGGCAGGGAGAACAGCTCGGCCAGTCCGGACCGCACCCGTCCGACGAGCTCCTTCACCGGCTTCTGCCGGTGCGAGGTGCCCATCAGGGAGTCGCCGGTCGCGGCGAGGGCGGACAGCTGCTCGGGGCGCACCTTGGACGGGCCGCATCCGAAGCGGCCGTCCTGCGGAAGGAGATCGCCGGGGATCTTCAGATCGGCAGGGGAGGTCACCCCACCAGTGTCGCAGCCGGACCGGCGTGACGTGCGACGAGTGCTGCGCGCCACCCGCCGGCGTCACCGGGTGACGGCGGGGGCGCGATGCGAGCGCCGGTAGGCGAGCGGGGCCATCCCGATGTCGGCGTGCAGTCGCTGACGCAGCGCGGCGGTGGTGCCGAAGCCGGAGCGGGCCGCGACCTGCTCGACGGGGAGGTCGGTGGTCTCCAGCAGGCGTCGCACGAGGTCGAGGCGACGCGCGGACAGCCAGCGCCCCGGGCTGGTGCCGGTCTCGGCGCGGAAGCGGCGGGTGAAGGTCCGCACGCTCATCGACGCCCGTTCCGCCAGCTCCTCGACGGCGAGCGGCCGGTCGAGGTGCTGCAACGCCCACTCGCGCACGGCGCGGGTGTCGGGGCCGCCGCCGGGGTCGGGGACGTGGGACTCCACGAACTGCGCCTGCCCGCCCTCCCGCCACGGCGCGACGACGTTGCGACGGGCCGTCGCCGCGGCGATCCCGGCGCCGTGGTCGCGGCGCACCAGGTGCAGGCAGAGGTCGATGCCCGCGGCGACGCCCGCCGAGGTGAGGATGTCGCCGTCGTCGACGAACAGCACGTCCGGATCCACCTCGACCTGCGGGAACATCCGTCGCATGCGCCCGGCGTGGGCCCAGTGCGTGGTGGCGCGACGGCCGTCGAGCACCCCGGCGGCGGCGAGGGTGAAGGCGCCGGTGCAGATCCCGACGACGCGCGCCCCGCGCGCCACGGCCCGGCGCACCACCGCGAGCGCCGCCTCGTCGCCGACGCCGGAGCCCCGGATCGCCGGGACGACCAGCGTCCCGGCGCGCTCCAGGGCGTCGAGCCCGTGCTCGGGCAGCACCCGGTAGCCGGCGCTCGTGCGGACCGGGCCGCCGTCGACCGAGGCGACCCGCACGTCGTAGAGGGGGGTGCCGTCGGGGGTAGTCGTGGTGCCCAGGATCCGCTCGGGGATCGCCAGCTCGAACGCGATCACCCCGTCGACGGCGAGGACCCCCACCCGGTGCATGGCCGAATTCTTGCACATGTCGTCTCGACGGCCACTGTTGCGCGACGCAGGGACCCCGCACCATGAGCCCATGACGACGGCGCCGACGACATCGGCCACGCAACGACGCCGGGTGCACCCGGCCTGGTGGGCCGCGGCCGCGACGTTCCTCGCGCTGCTCGGCGCGGCCGGGTTCCGGTCCACACCCGGGGTGCTGGTCGAGCCCCTGCACGCCGAGTTCGGCTGGGGCATCGGGTCCATCTCCTTCGCGCTGGCTGTGAACCTCGCCCTGTTCGGGGTGACCGCGCCGTTCGCGGCGGCGCTGATGGAGCGCTTCGGCGTGCGCCGCGTGGTCGCGACCGCACTGGTCATGGTGGCGGTCGGCGCGGGCACGACCGTGTTCATGACGGCGGTCTGGCAGCTGGTGCTGCTGTGGGGCGTCGTCGTCGGGCTGGGCACCGGGTCGATGGCGATGGCGCTGGTCGCGACCGTGGTGAACCGCTGGTTCGTCGCCCGCCGCGGCCTGGTCTCCGGCATCCTCACCGCCGCCACCGCCACCGGGCAGCTGGTGTTCCTGCCCCTGGTCGCGGCCGTCGTCGAGTCGGGCGGGTGGCGGCCCGCGGCGCTGATCACCGCGGGCGCGGCGCTGGCCGTGGTGCCGGTCGTGCTGCTGTTCCTGAAGGACCGCCCCGCCGACGCCGGGTTCCTTCCCTACGGCGGCACCGAGGCCGACGTCGTCCCGCCGCAGCGCACGGGTGCCGCGCGGCTGGCGCTGCGGGCCCTGGCCGACGCCTCGCGCACCGGCACGTTCTGGCTGCTCGTCGGCGGGTTCTTCATCTGCGGCGCGACGACGGCCGGGCTGGTCCAGTCCCACTTCGTCCCGGCCGCGCACGACCACGGCATGCCCGCGACGACGGCGGCCTCCCTGCTCGCCCTGGTCGGCATCTTCGACCTGCTCGGGACGATCTTCTCCGGCTGGCTGACCGACCGTGTCGACCCGCGGCTCCTGCTGGGCGCCTACTACGCGCTGCGCGGGCTGTCGCTGTTCCTGCTCCCGCCACTGTTCGGGACCGACCTCAACGCCAGCATGCTCGCGTTCGTCGTGTTCTACGGCCTGGACTGGGTCGCGACCGTCCCGCCGACTATGGCGCTGGCCCGCGAGGCGTTCGGCGCCCGCTCGGCGGTGGTGTTCGGCTGGATCTTCGCCTCGCACCAGATCGGGGCGGCGTTCGCCGCACTCGTCGCGGGGCTGGTCCGCGACGCGCTGGGCAGCTACGACGCGGCCTGGTACGGCGGCGCCGTCCTCTGCGTCGTCGCGGCCGGGCTGTCGCTGGCGATCCGGCGCCGGCGGGTCCCCGCGCCGCTGCCCGCCGGCTGATCACCATCGGCTCACGATCGTCCCGATCCCGCCCGGGGGTCCCCGATGTCCGGTAGGACACGAACCGGGCGAACAGAGGGGACGACCGTGACCGAGAACCATCCCGGCCCGGGGGAGCCCGGGCCGCCGCAGCCCGGCATCGTGCCGCTGAGACCGCTCGACGCCGGCGAGATCCTCGGCGGGGCCTGGCGCTACGTGCGCCGCCGCCCCGTCCTCACGCTGGTGCCGGCCCTCGTGCTGATGGTGGTCGTGCTCGGGGTCCAGGGCCTGCTGATGCTCGTCGAGCCCGCGCCGCCCCCGACCCTCGACCTGGTGGAGGCGTTCGCGGGGTCCATGGGCAGCGCCCTGCTGGTCGCACTGCTGGGGGCCCTGGTGACTCCGCCGTTCGCGGTGCTGCTGCTGGCGGGCCTGCACCTGTCGGTGATCGGACAGCGGCCCACGCTGCGTTCGGCGTGGGCGGCCGGTCGCGACCGGCTCGGCGCCGCGTACGGGGCGCAGCTGATCCTCACGGCGATCGGTCTCGTGCCGACGGCGCTGGTGTGGGCCGTGTCGTTGCCGCTGTGGCGGGCGGGCGGCGTGGCTGCCGCGGTGGGGGCGCTGATCGCGATCGCCGCCTACCTCGCCGTGCTCTGGGTGACCGTGCTGCTGGCACTGACCCTCCCGGCCGTCGTCCGGGAGCGGTGCGCCGCCGTCGACGCGCTGTGGCGGTCGGTCGAGCTGGTCCGAGGCGCCTGGTGGCGCTGTTTCGGCGTCCTGCTGCTGCTGGTCCTGGTGATGCTCCTGGTCGGGATCGTGGCCGGCGCCGTCGCGGGGCTGGGCGCCGTCGGACTCGTGGTGGCCGGCTTCGAGACCGCCGCCATCGCGGTGTTCGTCGGGGCGATCCTGGTGGTCGCCGTCCCCGGCACGGCCCTGGGCCAGGGCGTCTACGGCCTGCTCCACCAGGACCGGTGGCTCCGCCGCGACGGCGGGGACGCCGTCGCGCGGGTCACCGGCCCCCTCTCCTGAGCGGGCCCCGGTAGGACGGACGGGCGCGGGGCCCGGTCAGCGGGCGACGACCGAGTCCCAGCCCTCGACCTCCTGCGGACGGCGCGGGCCCGGGCCGATGTACTGCGCGCTCGGACGCACGAGCTTGCCCTCGCGCTTCTGCTCCATCACGTGCGCCGACCAGCCCGCGGTCCGGGCCGAGGTGAACATCGCGGGCATCATGTGCGGCGGGACCTCGGCGAAGTCGAGGATCACCGCCGCCCAGAACTCGACGTTGGTCTCGATCGGCCGGTCCGGGCGCCGCTCGCGCAGCACGGCGAGCGCGGTCCGCTCCAGCTCGGCGGCCACCTCGTAGCGCGGGGCGTTGAGCTCCTGGCAGGTGCGGCGCAGCACGCGGGCCCGCGGGTCCTCGGCCCGGTAGACCCTGTGCCCGAAGCCCATGAGCTTCTCCTTGCGGTCCAGCAGGCCCTTGACCAGCGCCTCGGCGTCGCCGGTGCGCTCGACCTCGTCGATCATCGGGAGCACCCGGGCGGGGGCGCCGCCGTGCAGCGGGCCGGACATGGCGCCGATCGCGCCGGACAGCGACGCGGCGGCGTCGGCGCCGGTGGAGGCGATCACCCGGGCGGTGAAGGTGGAGGCGTTCATGCCGTGCTCGGCGGCGGACACCCAGTAGGCGTCGACGGCGGCGACGTGGCGCGGGTCGGGCTCGCCGCGCCAGCGGGTCATGAAGCGCTCGGTGATCGTCGAGCACTCGTCGATGCGCGACTGCGGCACCGCGGCGACGCCGATCCCGCGCGCGGACTGCGCGACGTAGGACAGCGCCATCACCGAGGCGCGGGCCAGGTTGTCGCGGGCCTCGGTGTCGTCGATGTCGAGCAGCGGGCGGTAGCCCCAGTACGGGGCGAGCATGGCCAGCGCCGCCTGCACGTCGACCCGGACGTCACCGGTGTGCACCGGGATCGGGAACGGCTCCGCCGGCGGCAGGCTCTGCCCGAACCGGCCGTCGACCAGCAGCGCCCAGACGTCGCCGAAGGTCACGGTGCCGGCGAGGTCCTCCAGGTCGACGCCGCGGTAGCGCAGCGACCCGCCGTCCTTGTCGGGCTCGGCGATCTCGGTGCGGAACGCGACGTGGCCCTCCAGACCGGACTTGAAGCCGGGCGGGGGCGGGGGCACCTCGTGCGCGAGCGTCTCGGTCACCGGGTCTCCTTCGGCTCTGGTGGACGCCGTCACCCTGCTCCGAACGGGTTGCCGGGGCAACGTGACCGGCCGGTGTCGTCGATCACGAACCGGACACCCGTGCGTGAACGACCGGGTCGACCGCACCGAACGGCGGGTGCACACGCGGGGCCGTCCCCCTTACGGTCGGGGTCGCTGCACCTGCTCGGAAGGGGAACCGATGACCGACGCGCCCGCCCTCGAGAGGATGCGGACGGACTACTCGAGCCGCCCGCTCGACGTCGACGACCTGGCTCCGACCTGGCACGAGCAGCTCACCGCGTGGCTGGAGCAGGCCCGTGAGGCCGGGCTGACCGAGCCGAACGCGATGGTGCTGGCGACGTCGGACCCGGACGGGCTGCCGTCGTCGCGCACCGTCCTGTGCAAGGGCCTCGACGCCGGCGGGATCGTCTTCTACACGAACTACACCTCGGCCAAGAGCCACGACCTGAACCGCACGCGCGTCGCCTCGGTGACCTTCCCCTGGTACGACCTCCAGCGGCAGGTGCAGCTCTCCGGCCGGGTGGAGCGCTGCTCCGACGCCCAGTCCGACGCCTACTGGGCGCTGCGCCCGCGCGGGTCGCAGCTGGGGGCGTGGGCGTCGGCGCAGTCGACGATCGTCGCCGGGCGCACCGTCCTCGACCAGGCGCTGGCCGGGGTGACCCGCCGGTTCGACGGCGTCACCGACATCCCGCGGCCGCCGCACTGGGGCGGCTGGCGGATCGTGCCGTGGCAGGTCGAGTTCTGGCAGGGCCGCGCCGACCGCATGCACGACCGGCTGCGTTTCGAGGTCGGCCGCGACGACGCCTGGTCGGTCCGCAGGCTCGCCCCCTAGGAGGGAACCCGGAGGCGCACCGTCGGGGGTCCCGTGTACACCTTGACGTCGTGAGCAGTCGCAACGATCCGGGGGACGGGCCGACCGAACCCGTGCCCGGCGCGGAACGGGACTCCCCGACCCGGCCGGTCCCGTCCGCGGCGGGCGACGGCCCGACCACCCGGACCCGCGCCGGTCGGGTCACCGGCCTGCTGCGGTCGACCTTCGCCGACACCACCCCGCTGCGCACGCCCGCCTACCGGCGGCTGTGGGTGGCCGGGATCGTGACGGTGATCGGCGCGCAGCTGTCGGTCGTCGCCGTGCCGATCCAGATCTTCCAGCTGACCGGCTCCTCGGCCTACGTCGGCCTCACCGGGCTGTTCGGCCTGGTCCCGCTGGTGGTGTTCGGGCTGTGGGGCGGCGCGGTCGCCGACGCGGTGGACCGGCGGGTGATGCTGCTGTTCACCGGGTCGGGCATCGCGCTGAGCTCGCTGGCGCTGTGGGTGGTGTCGGCCAGCGGCGCCGGCAACGTGTGGGTCGTCCTGGTGCTGTTCGCGTTCCAGTCGGCGATGCTCGCGATGAACCAGCCCACCCGCAGCGCGGTCATCCCGCGGCTGCTGCCCGCCGAGCAGCTGCCCGCGGCGAACGCGCTGAACATGACCGTCGTGCAGGTCGGCGCGGTGCTCGGGCCGCTGCTGGCCGGGGTGCTGATCCCGTTCATCGGGCTGTCGACGCTCTACCTGATCGACGCGATCTTCCTGCTGGCCACGCTGTGGGCGACCTGGCGGCTGCCCGCGCTGCCCAGCTCCGCGCAACGGGTGGACGGCGCCCGCCCCAAGGTGGGGCTGCGCTCGGTCGTCGACGGCTTCCGCTACGTCGGGACGCAGCGCATCCTGCTCGTCTCGTTCCTGGTCGACGTGATCGCGATGGGCCTGGGCATGCCCCGGGTGCTGTTCCCGCAGATGGCGGTGGACACCTTCGGCGGGTCGGCCGACGGCGGCATCCAGCAGGGCCTGCTGTTCGCCGCGATCCCGATCGGGATGGTCGCCGGCGGCGTGCTGTCGGGCTGGCTGCAGAAGGTGCAGCGCCAGGGCGTCGCGGTCGTGGTCGCGGTGTGCGTCTGGGGCGGCGGGATCCTGGTGTTCGGCCTGACCGGGTCGCTGTTCCTCGCGGTGCTCGCGCTGGCCGTCGCCGGTGCCGGTGACCTGGTCAGCTCGGTGTACCGGTCCTCGATGCTGCAGACCGTCGCCACCGACGAGATGCGCGGCCGGATGCAGGGCGTGTTCATCGTCGTCGTCGCGGGCGGGCCCCGGCTGGCCGACATGTGGCACGGCTCGGCGGCCTCGCTGATCGGGCCCGGTGTCACCGCGACGCTCGGCGGCGCCGCCGTGGTCGTCGGTGTCCTGCTGTGCGTGTGGCGGTTCCCGGAGTTCCTCCGGTATCGCGCGCCCGGTGGCGGAGCGTGAGAATCGTCGCCGCGTTCTGCGGATTCCGCCCGGCGGGCTAGCGTGTGTCCGAGACCCGATTGATCCCCGCTGTGAGAGGGAACCTCCACATGTCCGACGAGACCGCCGCCAAGTCCGACACCGCCGTACTCCGGTATTCGGGCGGCGAGTTCGAGACCGCGGTGCACACCCCGACGGAGGGGTCGCAGGCCGTCGACGTCAGCAAGCTGCTCGGCAAGACCGGCCTGGTCACCTTCGACCCGGGCTTCACCAGCACCGCGGCCTGCTCCTCGGCGATCACCTACATCGACGGTGACGCCGGCATCCTCCGTTACCGCGGATACCCGATCGACCAGCTGGCCGGGAACTCCACGTTCCTCGAGGTCAGCTACCTGCTGATCTACGGCGAGCTGCCGAGCCAGCAGCAGCTCGACGCCTTCACCAACCGGATCAGCCGGCACACCCTGCTGCACGAGGACCTGAAGCGCTTCTTCGAGGGCTTCCCGCGGGACGCGCACCCGATGCCGGTGCTGTCGTCGGCGGTCAGCGCGCTGTCGACCTTCTACCAGGACTCGCTGGACCCGCACGACGAGGAGGCCGTCGAGCTCTCCACCGTGCGGCTCATGGCGAAGGTCTTCACGATCGCCGCCTACGCGTACAAGAAGTCCGTCGGGCAGCCGTTCCTGTACCCGGACAACTCCCTCGGCCTCGTCGAGAACTTCCTGCGGATGACCTTCGGGTTCCCCGCCGAGCCCTACGAGCTGGACCCGGACATGGTCCGCGCGCTCGACACCCTGCTGATCCTGCACGCCGACCACGAGCAGAACTGCTCCACCTCGACGGTGCGGCTGGTCGGCTCCAGCCAGGCGAACCTGTTCGCCTCCATCTCCGCCGGCATCAACGCGCTGTTCGGCCCGCTGCACGGCGGCGCCAACCAGGCGGTCCTGGAGATGCTGACCCGCATCAAGGACGTCGAGGGCGGCAACGTCGACGACTTCGTGAACCGGGTCAAGAACAAGGAGCAGGGCGCGAAGCTGATGGGCTTCGGGCACCGGGTCTACAAGAACTACGACCCGCGCGCGAAGATCGTCAAGGAGCAGGCCGAGACGATCCTCAAGAAGCTCGGCGTCAACGACCCGCTGCTCGACATCGCCATGACGCTCGAGGAGAAGGCGCTGGCCGACGACTACTTCGTCGAGCGCAAGCTCTACCCGAACGTCGACTTCTACACCGGCGTCATCTACCGGGCGATGGGCTTCCCGGTGAAGATGTTCACCGTGCTCTTCGCGCTCGGTCGGCTCCCGGGCTGGATCGCGCACTGGCGCGAGATGATGAACGACCCGCAGAACAAGATCGGGCGTCCGCGCCAGCTCTACACCGGTTCCGCGGAGCGCCTCTACGTCCCGGTCGGCCAGCGCTGACCCCGTAGCACCGCCGCTGTACGCACGGCCCCGCCGGACTCCCCGGCGGGGCCGTTGCGCGTCCGTCGACGGGCGGGCCGGCGGCGGCGCCGCTAGCGTCGACCGGCATGGCGCCCAGCACTGCCGTCGTCTGGTTCCGGCGCGACCTCCGGGTCGCCGACCAGCCCACGTTCCTCGCCGCCGCCGACGCCGCCGACCGCGCGCTCGCGCTGTTCGTGCTGGACCCGGCCCTGTTGACCCCCTCCGGTACGGCCCGCGCGAACTTCCTGTTCGGCTGCCTGCGCGAGCTCGACGAGGCGCTCGGCGGGAAGCTCCTCGTCGTGAAGGGCGACCCGGTCGACGTCGTCCCGCGGATCGTGAAGGCCGTCGGTGCGCAGACCGTGCACGTCGCCGCGGACTACGGCCCCTACGGCCGCGAGCGCGACGAGCAGGTCGAGAAGGCGCTCGCCGAGGACGACGTCGAGCTCGTCCGCACCGGCTCGCCCTACGCCGTCGCACCCGGCCGGGTGGAGAAGGGCACCGGCGGGCCGTTCAAGGTGTTCACCCCGTTCAGCCGCGCCTGGGCCGACCACGGCTGGCGCGCCCCCGCCAAGACCGACGCCGGCACCTGCACCTGGATGGACCCGTCGGACAAGGACGGCGGTCCGCGGGCCGTCGCGATCCCCGACGACGGCGCGGTCGAGGCCGAGCTGCCCGACGCGGGGGAGTCCGCGGCGCGGGCCCGCTGGGCGGACTTCCTCGACGAGGGCGTCGAGGACTACGAGTCCGCCCGCGACCTGCCGGCCGAGCGCGGCACCTCGGGCATGTCGCCGTACCTGAAGTACGGCTGTGTCCACCCGCGCACGCTGCTCGCGGACCTGGCGCAGCGCAAGGGCGACTCGGTGAAGGCCTACCGCACCGAGATCGCCTGGCGGGAGTTCTACGCCGACGTGCTCCACCGGCGCCCGGACTCCGCGCGCGGCAACTACGACACCGCCTTCGACCACCTGCCGCTGCGCACCGGGAAGGCCGCCGACGCCGACTTCGAGCGCTGGTGCGAGGGCCGGACGGGCTTCCCGATCGTCGACGCCGGGATGCGCCAGCTGCGCGGCGAGGCGTGGATGCACAACCGGGTGCGGATGATCGTCGCGTCGTTCCTGGTCAAGGACCTGCACATCCCGTGGTGGCGCGGCGCGCGGCACTTCATGTCGCTGCTCGTCGACGGCGACCTGGCCTCCAACCAGCACGGCTGGCAGTGGACGGCCGGGTCGGGGACGGACGCGTCGCCGTACTTCCGGGTCTTCAACCCGATCACCCAGGGCGAGCGGTTCGACCCCGACGGGGACTACGTGCGTCGCTGGGTGCCCGAGCTCGCCGACGTCGAGGGGAAGGCCGTGCACCAGCCGTGGAAGCTGCGCGACGGCATCCCGGAGGGCTATCCGGAGCCGATGGTCGACCACAAGGCCGAGCGGCAGGACGCGCTCGCCCGCTACGACCAGGTCAAGGCCGCCCGGTCCTGAGCGCGTCCCGCCAGCGGACCCGCGCCCCGGTGCGCAGCACCGAGTTGCGGTAGACCCGCGCCGCGAGCACCACCATCCCGGCCAGCGCGAGCAGCGCCAGCACGAACGCGACGACCGGCTCCCACCACGCGGTCACCCCCAGCGCGGTGCGGGCCGGCATGAGCGTCTGCGACAGGTACGGCACGAACGACAGCACCGTCGTGACGGGGTTGCGCGGGTCCACGGGCAGCACGGCGACGGCGAGCAGGAACGGCACGAGCAGCACGACGGCGATCGGCGCGGTCACCGACTGGAGCTCCTCCTGGCGGGACACCAGCGCGCCCGCCGCCGCGTAGAGCGTCGCGAACAGGAAGAACCCGACCAGGTACCAGGCCAGCGCCGACACCAGCGTCGGCAGCAGCAGTGCCGGGACGGCCAGCGCGCCGGTGCCCACCGCGACGGCCGCGCCCACACCGCCGAGGATCAGCAGCTGCAGCAGCCCGACCAGGCCGAGCCCGAGCACCTTGCCCGCGAGCAGTTGCCGCGCCGGGATGGTCGCGAGCAGCAGCTCGACCACGCGCCCGGCCTTCTCCTCGACCACCCCCTGCGCGACGGCCGCGCCGTAGGCGGTGACCGAGAAGAACAGCAGGAACGTCACCACGAACGCGGTGCCGATCCGCTGCCCGAGCTCGGTGTCGACCGGTTCGAGGGTGCGCACCCCCACCCCGGACAGCGCGCTGACCTGCTCGGGGTCGGCGCCGGCGGCGAGCAGCGACTCGCGCACGGCCTGCTGCTCGACGACGTCGGCGACCAGCGACCGCAGCCCCGGGGCGACGTCGTCGAGGCCCACGAGCTGGTAGGTCCCCGGCGCCCCGGTGAGCATCGCGTCGGCCTCGCCGGTGCGGACCATCGACTCGGCGGTGTCCCGGTTCCCGGCCTCGGTCAGCCGCAGCGCGGTGCCCAGCCGGTCCGCGGTGCCCTGCAGCTCGCCGCGCAGCTCGCGGGCCGGCCCGTCGAGCACCATCGACGACGACGAGCTCTGCGACCCGGCGAACACGATCACCGCGCCGTAGCCGCCGAACACCAGCAGCATCAGCAGGATCCCGACGACGAACGTCCGCGACCGCAGCTGCGTGGTGATCTCCCGCCGCGCGACGAGCAGCACCGTCCTCATCGGGCACCCTCGGTCGCCGGGACGGCGCGGTCGCGCACGGCGTCGCGGTACAGCTCGGTCAGCGGCGGCCGGTACGGCCCGAACGCGTGCACCGGCCCGGCGGCCAGCGCCGCGGCGAGCAGCGCCTGGTCGTCGGTGCCCGGCGCCAGCTCGACGCGGGTGCGGTCACCCTCGGTCCCGACGACCCGCACCCCGGCGAGGGCGTCGGCCCAGCCGGGCGGCGGTCCGGTGACGTCGTAGCGGTCGGCGGCCCCGGCGCGCAGCCCGTCGACCGTCCCGACCGCGACCATCCGGCCCGCGGAGATGATGCCGACCCGGTCGCAGAGCCGCTCCACCAGCTCCAGCTGGTGGGAGGAGAACACCACCGGCACCCCGGCCGCGGCGCGCTCGCGCAGCACCGCCCCCAGGGTGTCGACGGCCGCCGGGTCCAGCCCGGAGAACGGCTCGTCGAGCACCAGCAGGTCGGGGTCGTGCACCAGCGCGGCGCACAGCTGCACCCGCTGCTGGTTGCCCAGCGACAGCTTCTGCACCTCGTCGCCGCGGCGGTCGGCGAGCCCGACCCGGGCGGTCCAGGTCTCGGTGGCGGCGAGCGCGGCCGACCGGGACAGCCCGTGCAGCCGGGCCAGGTAGACGAGCTGCTCGGCGACCCGCATCCGCGGGTACAGACCGCGCTCCTCGGGCAGGTAGCCGATCCGGCGGCGTTCCGCGGGACCGAGCGGGGCACCCCTCCAGGTGACCGCGCCGGCGTCGGCGTCGAGGACGCCGAGCACGATCCGCATCGTCGTCGTCTTGCCCGCCCCGTTGCCGCCGACGAAGCCGAACACCTCGCCCGCGCCGACCGTGAAGCTCACCCCGTCGAGGGCGGTGGCGGGGCCGAACCGCTTGGCGAGGCCGTCGATCGCCAGCACCCGGGCGACGCTACACGGGGCGGGTGTCGCGCACCGGTATCGATCACCGCGCGTGGGTGGCAGCCCCCCTTTCCGCTCTGTAAGCTCCGCACACCGCAATGGTGCTGGATATGTCGATCGTGTAACGAAATGCGCTTCCGGTAGCGGTTTACGCATTGCGTGAGTGGGGGGTCCTCGAATGTCATCGGTTCCGGCAGGTGCTGGTCAACAGAGTGGCGAGAACGAAGTGGAGCCCTCCGTACTGCGGAGGGCGGTCGCCGCGTCGGCGATCGGAAACGCGACGGAATGGTTCGACTACGGCATCTACGCCTACCTGACCGTCGAACTGACGAACGCGTTCTTCCCGGGCGAACTGGGCTACCTCGGAACGCTGCTCGGCTTCGCGATCTCGTTCGTCCTGCGACCGCTCGGCGGCTTCGTGTGGGGCCCGCTCGGTGACCGCATCGGCAGGCAGAAGGTCCTGTCGATGACGATCATCCTGATGGGTGTCGCGACGTTCCTGATCGGTGTCATCCCGTCCTACGAGACGATCGGCTGGGCCGCCCCGGCGCTGCTGTTCCTGCTGCGGATCATCCAGGGCTTCTCGACCGGCGGTGAGTACGGCGGCGCCGCCACGTTCATGGCGGAGTACGCGCCGGACCGCAAGCGCGGGTTCTGGGGCAGCTTCCTGGAGTTCGGCACCCTGGCCGGCTTCACGCTCGCGGTGCTGGTCGTCTTCGGCCTGGAGACCGCGATCGGCGAGCAGGCCATGCTCGACTACGGCTGGCGCATCCCGTTCATGATCGCCCTGCCGCTGGCGATGATCGGTCTCTACATCCGGACCAAGCTCGAGGACACCCCGGTGTTCCGCGACCTGGAGGCCGCCGGCGAGTCCGAGTCCGCCGCGACCGGTGCGCTCAAGGACCTCATCGTCCGCTACTGGCAGCCGATCCTGGCGCTGTTCGGCCTGGTCATCGCGCTGAACGTCATCAACTACACGCTGCTGACCTACATGCCGACCTACCTGCAGACGACGCTGTCGATGGACTCGGCGAGCGCCGACACCGTCGCCGTGGTCGGCCAGGTCGTGATGATGCTGCTGATCCCGTTCGCCGGTGCGCTGTCGGACCGGATCGGCCGCAAACCGTGCTGGTGGATCTCACTGGTCGGCATCTTCGTGCTGGCGATCCCGATGTACATGCTGATGGCGCAGAGCCTGCCACTGGCGATCCTCGGGTTCACCGTGCTCGGCCTGATCTACCTGCTGCAGCTCGGGACGATCTCCGCGACGTTCCCGGCGATGTTCCCGACCCACGTCCGGTTCGCCGGCATGGCGATCTCCTACAACGTGGCGACGGCGGCGTTCGGCGGCACCGCGCCGCTGATCAACGAGGCGGCCATCGAGGGCACCGGCGACGTCCTGTTCCCGGCCTACTACATGATGGGCGCCTGCGTGGTCGGCATGATCGCGCTCTACTTCGTCATCGAGACGAAGGGCGTGTCGATCGCCGGCCGCGAGGTCCCGGGGCTCGCCGAGCACCGCGCACGGCAGGCCGCGAAGACCGGCTCCTGAGCCGCACCACCGGTCCGCAGCGGGCCCGTCCCCGTCGGGGGCGGGCCCGGTCGGCGTCTCAGGGGACCGGCCACCCGTCCGGCAGCGGCACGTGCCCGTCCCGCGCGGCCGTCCACACCCAGGCCCAGCACACGGTGCCGTCGTCGAGGACCACCCGGGACCGCGTGTACTCCGGGCCCTCGTAGGCGTCGAGCGCGGCCAGCGCGGTCACCGGATCGGCCAGCTCGACGACCCAGCCGGGCACCCCGTCGCCGGTGTCGAGGGTCAGCGCGGGGTATCCGAGGCCGGTGTCGGCGACCCCGCCGGTCGGCAGCACCACCGGCCGGGGCAGCACGTCGGCGGCGTGCCCGCGCAGCATCCCGAAGGCCCGCCGGCCGGGCATGAGGGTGCCGTAGACGAACACCCGCGACGGCCACTGCTCCGGCACCGGCACACCGTCGACGGTCGACGCGTCCAGACCGTCCGGGCCGGGGGCACCGGTGAGCGCGACGGCCCCGGCCTGGTCGAGGTCGGCGCAGCGGACGGGTGCCCCGTCGACGTGCAGCGGGCGCCGGTCGGTGCGCGCGTCGCCGGTGGGGACCTCCGGGGCGAGATAGGCCCACGGCCGGTCGAGCTCCCCGACGGCGTCGACGAGCGTGACCCGTCCGGTCGCGACCCGGGCCAGGCGGTAGCGCGGCGGGTCGGCGTCGCGGCCCTCGACGGTGTCGAGCGCGGCGAACTGCTCCGGGGCCGCCAGCCAGACCGCGTGCTCCTCGGCCACGCCGGGCACGGCCGCGAGCGTCGCGGGGCGCTGGTCGTCGACCACCCGGCGCCCGGCCGACCACACCGCGGCCAGGCTCTCGGTCCGGACCCGCAGCACGACGACCGGACCGGTCAGCCCGCGCTCCCCGCGCATCCAGGAGATCTTCGACGGGCAGGCGTTCGAGCCGTAGGCCAGCAGCGGGACGCGCGCGGCCGACGGCGGGGCCCCGTGCCGGGCCAGCGCCGTGTCCAGGCACTCCCCGCCGACCCGCCACCCGGAGGGCGTCGCGGGGTCGGCGGTCAGCGGGTGCGACCGGCCGTCGACGTGCAGGAACGACCCGTCGGGCCGGGTCCCGGGGTAGGGGTCCGCCGGGAACGCCGAGTCCGGCCACGCATCCATGCGCACGCACCGTAGATCAACACTCGGGGCGCGGCGAGGCCCGGTCAGGGGGCGCGCCGCTGCCTGCCCCGCGCCACGGCCCGGCGCAGCAGCGCCGCGGTCAGCACGATCAGCGCGAACACGACCAGGGCGGACAGCGCCGCGCGCACCCACAGCGGCGTCGGCTCCGGCAGCAGGAGGGGCACGAAGAACACCCCGACCAGCGAGCTGCTGATGCCGATCAGCCCGAGCAGGGGCGCCGGGGTGCCGTCGGGGAAGCTCAGGGCCCGGACGAGCCGGCGGCGGGCGGTCACCCGCCCGACGCTACCGGGCCGCCCCCGCCCCCTCGGGTGTCGCGATGCCGTAGCCGCGGATCTTGCGGTAGATCGTCGCCCGGCTCATCCCGAGCCGGCGCGCGGCCTCGGCCTTGTTGCCGTCGGCGTCGAGCAGGGCGTCGACGATGGCGTCGCACTCGATCGACTCCAGCGGGGTCAGCACCCGCCGGGCCAGTACCCGCGTCTCCGGCGGCAGGTCCTCCAGCCGGATCACCCCGGTCCGGCGACGGCTCACGACCTTGCGCAGCACCTGGTAGAGCTGTTCGACGTTGCCCGGCCACCGGTGCCGCATGAGCACCCGCAGGGCCTCCGGCGCACAGGTCAGGTCGGCGCCGCGGGTCAGCCGGGCGAGCAGGTACGGCACCAGCTCGGCGACGTCCTCCACGTGGTGGCGCAGCGGCGGGACCTCGATGGTGCGCGGGAAGCAGTCCAGCAGCGACGCCAGCTCGGGCGAGTCGGTCGTCCGGGAGCTGCCGCGGGTCGCGATGACCCAGGCCCGCTCGGGGTCGGTCGACTCGCGGTGCGGCTCGAGCACGTCGGCGAGCGCCGCCGCGGCGGCCGGGGGGAGCCGGTCGACCTCGCGCAGCACCAGCGTCCCGCCGCCGCCGCCGAGCTCGTCGGACACCTCGGAGAGCCAGCGCGGGCCCACGTCGCCCGCGTCGAGCACACGCACGTGCCCGGCGGGGGAGTGGAGGTGATGGGTGGCGCGGGCCAGCGTGGTCCGGCCGGAGCCGTGCTCGCCCTGCAGCACCAGCCACTCGTTGGTGCGGAAGTGCCGGTCCACCGCCTGGGCGCACTTGGTCCACAGCGCCCCCGAGCCGACGGCGGTCGGCAGCGCGGTCGTGATCGTCGGGGTCGCGGAGCCGCGGCCGACGGTCTCGCGGTGGGTCAGGCTCACCTGCAGGATGCCGCCCGCCGAGCCCGCCTCGTTCCAGCTCGGCCGGCACTGCACGCGCGCGGTCGCCCCGCTCGGCAGGTCGACGACGAGCTGGCGGTTGCGTCCGGCCCGCAGCGCGTCGGTCGCCCCGGCGAGCAGCGGGACCTGGTCACCGGGGGCGATGAGCTCGCGGGCGCGGTCGTTCATCATCACGAGGTCGTCGCCGACGGCGAGCACCGCGGAGTCGCCCCCGCGCTGGACCGCGGTCAGGTAGTCGTGCAGCAGCGTCAGCTCGTGCCGCCCGGACGCGGCGAGCAGCGCCTCCTCGATGCGGCGGGCCGTCGTCGCCGCGGTGGCGACCATCAGCGCGTTGGCCTCGCTCCGCCAGCAGGTCAGGTCGACGACGCCGAGGATCTTGCCGGTCACCGGGTGCCGGATCGGGGCGCCGGCGCAGGCCAGGTCCTCCAGGTGCTCGACGAAGTGCTCGTGCCCGAACACCTCGGTCGGGCGCCTGCCCTCCAGCGCGGTGCCGATGCCGTTGGTGCCGACGTGCTGCTCGGCGTAGGAGAAACCGGGGACGAGCCACACCCGGTCCAGGTGCTGACGCAGCGCGGAGTCACCGGTCCGGCGGTCGAGGACGACACCGTCGCCGTCGCAGAGGATGAGGCTGACCGGCTCGGTGGCGAACTGGTCGCACAGCTCGGAGACGATCGGCGTCGCCGCCCGTACCAGCGGGCTGTCGGTCTCGCGGCTGATCTCGGGCAGGTCGATGGAGTCGGGCGCGACGTCGCTGTCCCGCGACCGGATCCAGGACGCCAGGATCGGCGGGCGGACCGCGTCCTCACGCATCTGTTCGTGGTGCAGGAACGCGTCGCGGGCCGCCGCGATCCGTTCGGCTGCGGCGCTGGTGGTGGTCCTGGTGGCGGGTGCGGGCGCCGAGCCGGTGACGGGGGAGTCATGTCCGTCCCCGGGGTGTCGCGGGCTCGGCGTCGGCCGGCCCGCCCGGGTGGCGCCCTGCGCGCCGTCGGGCAGGGGTCTCACACACGGCCTCCTCGCCTGTGTCGAGCTCGGGACACGACCACCGAGGACCCGCGTGCGGCAGCGGTGACCTGCCCGGATCCCGTGGTCACGGCGACGGTACGCGCCGTGAGAGCAAGATCACCACAGGTGGCGGAGCGGAAGAGTCTCATATTGAGACCTCGAATGCCTGTCGGACCATGTGTGATTCGCAGCACGGAAGAAAGACGGCATCGCCAGACGCGGCAACCAGCCACGTCGCCGGGCCGCCCGCCCTCCGTGCACGACCACGACATCGGGCTACCCGCGCTCGCCCGCTGATCCGACCACAACCCACCACCGTGAGGAGACGACGTGAGTCGGCAGAGTTTGGCGAAGGCTCACCAGAAGATCCAGGAGCTTTCCTGGGAGCCGCAGTACCACGAGCCGTACATGAAGTACGGAACCGACTACACCTTCAAGAAGGCGGCGAAGAAGGACCCGCTCAAGCAGGTCCTGCGCTCGTACTTCCCGATGGAGGAGGAGAAGGACCACCGCGTCTACGGCGCCCAGGACGGTGCCATCCGCGGCAACATGTTCCGGCAGGTGCAGGAGCGCTGGCTGGAGTGGCAGAAGCTCTTCCTGTCGATCATCCCGTTGCCGGAGATCTCGGCGGCGCGCTCGATGCCGATGCTGTTCCACGTGGTTCCGAACCCGGAGCTGCACAACGGCCAGGCGATCCAGATGATCGACGAGGTTCGGCACAGCACGATCCAGCAGAACCTCAAGCGCCTGTACATGAACAACTACATCGACCCGGCGGGCTTCAACAACTCGCTGCGGAACTTCCAGTCGGACTACTGCGGCACCATCGGGCGCCAGTTCGCGGAGGGGTTCATCACCGGTGACGCCATCACCGCCGCGTCGATCTACCTGACCATCGTCGCGGAGACCGCGTTCACGAACACCCTGTTCGTGGCGATGCCGGCAGAGGCGGCCGCCAACGGCGACTACCTGCTGCCGACGGTGTTCCACTCGGTGCAGTCCGACGAGTCGCGGCACATCTCCAACGGCTACGCCACGCTCCTGATGGCGCTGTCGGACGAGGACAACCGCCAGCTGCTCGAGCGCGACCTGCGCTACGCGTGGTGGAACAACCACCGCGTCGTCGACGCCGCCATCGGTACCTTCATCGAGTACGGCACGAAGGACCGCCGCAAGGACCGCGAGTCCTACGCGGAGATGTGGCGCCGCTGGATCTACGACGACTACTACCGCAGCTACCTGCTGCCGCTCGAGAAGTACGGCCTGGTGATCCCGCACGACCTGGTCGAGGAGTCCTGGAACCAGATCTGGAACAAGGGCTACGTCCACGAGGTCGCGCAGTTCTTCGCCACCGGCTGGTGCGCCAACTACTGGCGCATCGACGGCATGACCGACACCGACTTCGAGTGGTTCGAGTACAAGTACCCGGGCTGGTACGACCGGTACGGCAAGTGGTGGGAGAACTACAACCGCCTCGCCAAGCCGAACGGTCACCACGCCATCGTGGCCGAGGACGTCGACTACGTGTACCCGCACCGCTGCTGGACCTGCATGGTCCCGTGTCTGGTGCGCGAGGACATGGTCGTCGACAAGGTGGACGGCCAGTGGCGCACGTACTGCCACGAGGTCTGCCGCTGGACCGACGCCGAGGCCTTCCGGCCCGTGTACCAGGGTCGCGAGACCCCGAACATGGGCAAGCTCGTGGGTCACCGCGAGTGGGAGACGCTCTACCACGGCTGGAACTGGGCCGACGTCATCCAGGACATGGGCTTCGTCCGTGACGACGGCAAGACGCTGACCGCTCAGCCGCACCTCGATCTCGACCCGAAGAAGATGTGGACGCTGGACCACATGCGGCGCATGCCGCACCTGGCCAGCCCCAACGTCATCCTCAACGAGATGAGCGACGCCGAGCGCGAGGCGTTCGTGGCGGACTACAACCGCCAGGGGCCGGGAGGCCGGCCCGCGCCCACCGACGCCTGAGCGCGGGTCAGGCGAGGGGAGGGGGTTCCCGTCACGCCATGACGGGTCCCTCTTCCCGCGGCCCGGCCGGGGGGTCGTCTTCCCCGGCCGGGTCACCCCGGGACTCCCGTCCGCCGGGCGGGGCCCGGGGCGACGCCTGCCCACATCTGTCCGATTGGTCTTTTTTCTCACGCCACTAGTCACGCCAAGAGAGGTGGTCTGCGCTCGTGGGCGACAAACACGTCGTGCGGTTCGAGCCCGTCGGCATCGAGATCGAGGTCGACGAGGACCAGAACATCCTCCGCGCCGCGGCCGAGCAGGGCGTCCAGCTCATGCACGGCTGCAAGGAGGGCCAGTGCTCGGCCTGCAAGTCCTTCGTGCTCGAGGGCGAGGACATCGAGTACGACAGCTACTCGACCTTCGCGCTCCCGGACTACGAGAAGGAGGAGGGCCACACCCTCCTGTGCCGGGCGCACGCCTATGAGGACCTGGTCATCGAGCTGACCAACTACGACGAGGAGATCATCCGCTCCGGCCTGCCCCTCACCAAGGGCGTGGTCGAGGTCGTGTCGGTCGAGGCCGTCACCCACGACATGCGGCACCTGACCGTCAAGCTGGTCGAGCCGTCGGAGATCAAGTTCTTCCCCGGGCAGTACATGGACCTCGTCTGCCCCGGGACCGAGGAGAGCCGTTCGTTCTCCATGGCCAACACCCCCAACCGGGACGGCCTGTACGAGTTCGTGATCAAGGTCTACCCGGGTGGGCTGTTCGGGACCTGGCTCGACGAGAAGGCCGCTCCCGGTGACCGGCTCGACGTCGAGGCGCCCTTCGGCACCTTCACCCTCCGCCAGAACCGCAGCTCGCCGATCGTCTTCGTCGGCGGTGGCGCCGGCATGGCGCCGGTACTGGGCCTGCTGCGGGCGATGGCCGAGGGCGGCGTCGAACGACGGGCCACCTTCTACTACGGCGCGCGCACCGCGGCCGATCTCTGCTTCGAGAAGGAGATCGCCGAACTGGCGCCCCAGCTCAACGGCTTCCGGTACGTCCCCGCCCTGTCCGACGTCGACGGCGGCGACGGCGGGGACTGGGCCGGCGAGACCGGCCTGATCACGGAGGTGGTCAGGCGGAACGAATCCGATCTGAAGGGAGCGGATGCCTACGTCTGCGGTCCCCCGCCGATGGTCGACGCGGCGATCGCGACGCTGACCCAGCTGGGTGTGAGTGAGACCAACATCTTCTACGACAAGTTCACCACGACCGGTGAGCAAGAAGGCGAGGACGGACAGCAATGACTCAGTCCCCCACCACGCAGGACACGTCGTCCGGTTCGCAGCGCAGCGTTCCCAAGCCCGTCTTCACCGACGCGGAGGCCGGGGCGCGGGAGTTCCCCGACTCGAGCTCGAACGCGCGCCGCTACAACTACTACGCGCCCGCCAAGCGCAAGCAGACGCTGTACGAGGACACGACCGTCGAGGTCCAGCCGGACCCGCGGCACTACCTCTCGCAGGGCTGGATCTACGGCTTCGCGAACGGCGAGGGCGGCTACCCGCTGCACTGGACCAAGCTCAAGGCCTGGGGTGTCGACGAGCCGGAGCCGCAGCGCGGCATCGGCAGCGGCGGCATGCACGTGAAGAACTGGCCGGCCCACGGCTGGCACGAGTTCCGCGACCCGAACGAGGAGTGGGAGCAGAGCCTCTTCCGCTACAACGCGAACGTCGTACGGCAGCTCACCCAGAACATCGAGAACGCCCGCAACGCGAAGGCGTTCGAGCTCTGGAACTCGAACTGGGTGCGCTTCGTCGAGCGCAACGTCGGCGCCTGGATGCACATCGAGCACATCCTCGGCCTCTACGTCTTCGCGTCCAACGAGCGGTCCGCGCCGACCAACATGCACAACACGGCGCTCGCGGCGAACTCCACCCGCAAGATCCGCTTCGCCCAGGACCTCGCGCTCTACAACCTGACGCTCTCCGAGGAGATCGACGGGTTCGACGGCGCCGCCCACCTCGACGCGTGGGACAACGCGCCGGAGTGGCAGGGCGCCCGCAAGTTCACCGAGGCCCTCACCGCGGTCCAGGACGACTGGGGCGAGGCCATCTTCGCGGCCAACTGCGTCTTCGAGCCGCTGGTCGGTGAGCTGTTCCGCTCGAACCTGGTCATGCAGTCCGCCGCCACCAACGGCGACTACGTGACCCCGACGGTCATGGGGGCCGGCGAGTACGACTACGCCCAGCGCGACCTGCGCTGGTCGATCGCCTGCTTCGCGCCGCTCACCCAGGACCGCGAGTTCGCCGAGCACAACCGCTCGCTGATGGGCGGCTGGCTGCGGACCTACGTCCCGCAGGCACTGGAGGCCGCCCGGACCATGCAGCCGATGTGGTCCCAGTCGGACTCGAAGCCCCCCACGTTCGAGGACTCCCTCGACCGCGCCAAGAACCGGTTCGCCGGGATCTGCAGCGATCTCGGCCTCGACGTCCCCGAGGAGCTGAAGCAGTGACCAGCACCAGCCCGTTCAAGCAGGACAGCACCGCGTCGAACATGTGCGGCTTCACGCTGATGAACAACCAGATCGGCGCGGTCATCGCGACCGTCCTGGACCGTCAGGAGAACGTGACCGTGCAGCACCTGCCCTCGATGATCCGCGTCGACGGCACGGGCAAGTTCGAGCTGGACTACGTCGCGATGGACGAGGAGGCCGGCCAGGAGGAGGGCTGGTTCGACGCCGCCCAGTTCGAGGAGAACATGTCCACCCACTACGGGCGGATGGTCCACCTCGATGACAAGACCATCATGTTCGCCAATCCCGAGGACGCCGCCGAGTACATCGACTTCGACCTGAAGCCGGTGTAAGGACCCGCTCCTCACCCGGATCGCACCGCCCGGGACGACGACCCGTCCCCGGCCCACCACGCCCGGCGACGGCCCGGGCGGTGCGCTCCACCCGCGCAGCGCGCCTCCGCGGCGCCACGGCTGCGCACGTTGATCCACACCCGCGCACCTGGACCGACTCTTTCTCCGGGAGGACCCACCATGGCCAAGGAACTCCGCTTCGGCGCCGAGGGCCGTCATCTGCTGCAGGCCGGCGTCGACCAGCTGGCCGAAGCCGTCAAGAGCACGCTCGGCCCCAAGGGCCGCAACGTCATCCTGGAGAAGATCACGGGCTCGCCCGAGGTCACGAACGACGGCGTCACGATCGCCCGCGAGATCCACCTGCGCGACCCCTTCGAGAACATGGGCGCCCAGCTGGTCAAGGAAGCGGCGGTCAAGACCAACGACACGGTCGGCGACGGCACCACGACCGCGACCGTCATCGCCCAGGCCATCGTCAAGCAGGGCATGAGCGCCATCGAGCGCGGTGGCAACCCGGTGCTGGTCAAGCGGGGCATCGACATCGCGGTCAACGCGCTCGTCGACCGCCTGCAGACGGTGTCGCACCCGGTCAGCACCGAGGAGGACTACGCCCGCGTCGCCTCCATCTCGGCCAACGACGACTACACGATCGGCCGGGTCGTCGCGAAGGCGCTGCACACCGTCGGCGACGACGGCGTCGTCACCGTCGACGACACCCCGCTGCCGGGCGTCTCGGTGGACTTCGTCGAGGACTTCGAGTTCGACAACGGGTACGTCTCGCCGTACATGGTGACCAACCCCGGCACGCTCGAGGCGATCGTCGACGACCCCTACATCCTGTTCACCGCGCACAAGATCAAGGACGTCCAGCAGATCATGCCGGTGCTGGACCGGATCATGCGCAACGACCGGCGCCCGCTCGTCATCGTCGCGGAGACCGTCGAGGGCACCGCCCTGCAGATGCTGGTCCACAACCACGTCAACGGGCACTTCCAGGCCGTCGCGATCAAGGCGCCCGGCTTCGGCGAGAAGCGCATCCACCTGCTGGAGGACATGGCCGCGCTCTGCGGCGGGCAGGTGCACTCCAAGAGCTCCTCGTTCTCGCTCGAGCAGATCGACGTCGAGCACCTGGGGCGCGCCGTGCAGGTGCAGGTCACCAGCGAGGGCACCACGATCATCGGCGGCCGCGGGGACAAGCAGAAGCTGGAGTACCGGCTGTCGCAGCTGCGCGCCGAGCTGGCCCGCGCGACCATCGGCACCGACGAGGACTTCTTCTCCGACCGCATCGCCCGGCTGTCCGGGAAGGCCGCGATCATCTCGGTCGGGGCACCGACCAACGCCGAGGCGCGCGAGATCCGGCACCGCGTGGACGACTCGCTGCAGGCGACCCGGGCCGCGGTGGCCGAGGGCATCGTCGCCGGTGGCGGCGCGGCGCTGCTGCACGCCGAGCCCGCCCTCGACGAGCTGGACGTGACCGGGGACTACCGGATCGGCGTCGAGATCGTCCGGCACGCGCTCACCGAGCCCGTGCACCTCATCGCCTCCAACGCCGGCTACGACGGCGACGAGGTGGTCAAGCAGGTCACGACCATGGGCGTCGACGAGGGTTTCGACGCCCTGGAGGGCCGCTTCGGGGACATGGTCGAGATGGGCATCATCGACCCGCTGCGGGTCGTGCGCTCCGCCCTGCAGAACGGCGCCTCGGTCGCCGGGCTGATCCTCACCACCAACTCGCTGGTGGCCGAGGAGGTCACGCCCTGGAACAAGGCGCTCATGACCGAGTTCGGCCAGCTCGACGAGGGCATCCCGCAGCCCAGCCCGGACTCGAGCACGCCCCAGTCGATGGGGCTCGGCCCGTCGGTCGGGTAGGTACCGGCCCGTCCGGTCACAGGAACAGGGGGAGCGGCCCGGCACGCGCTGCGCGTGCCGGGCCGCTCCGCGACAGTGGAGAGGTGGTCGTCGTGGACCGGTGCTGCGGAGCGCCCCAGGGGCGTGGTGGTCTCCCGGCGGTCGTCGACGCCCAGGTGCACGGCTGGGACGGCCGGCCGCACAACCAGGCGGGCCCGGCGGGGGAGCAGTTCGTCGCCGACCTCCTGCACCGCCACCGGATGGTCGACCCGTCGCCGCGGCCGCTGTCCGCGGACGCGTTCGAGCTGGTCACGCCGCAGGCGCTGGCCGCGCACGTGCTCTCCGCGGTGGACCGCGCGGTGCTCGTCCC
Source organism: Pseudonocardia sp. TMWB2A (assembly GCF_017312135.1). Taxonomy (NCBI): domain Bacteria; kingdom Bacillati; phylum Actinomycetota; class Actinomycetes; order Pseudonocardiales; family Pseudonocardiaceae; genus Pseudonocardia; species Pseudonocardia sp. TMWB2A. Next base: position 6,388,975 of record NZ_QKQY01000002.1, on the reverse strand, counting down.
GGCCGGGTTCGAGGACCTGTTCGTGCTCGGGTTCGCCGCACCGGCCTGGCACGCCGAGCTCGCCGCCGAGCACCCCGGGCGGCTCGCGCTGGCGGGGGAGCTCGACCCCGCCGACCGGGCCCGCGCCCGCGGCATCGGGGCCCGGGTCGGGCGCGACGGTCTGCGCGCGCTGACCGTGCTGCCCGCCCGCCGACCGGAGACCGCGCTGTCGCTGCGGGCGCCGTGGCTGCGCCGCACCCTGATCCGGGCCGAGCAGGCCGGCGCCGGGGTGGTCCACATCGGGATCGCGCCGACCGCGCGACCGTCGCGCGCGGCACCGGAGTGGGCGCACGCGGGCGTCGTCGCCGAGGGCGACGCCGTACCGCGGCCCCGGTGGCCGGAGTGGGCCGAGCCGGTCCGCGCCGGGTCCGCGCTCCCGGTCCGGGTGCGCAGCGCCGGGCCGCTGCCGGCCGGTGCCGTCGACGTCACCGAGGTCGCCGCGCTGGCCACGGCCCTGCCCAAGATCCGGTTCGTGGTCGGCGCCGCCTGCGCCCCGACCGCGTCGCTGGTCCGGCTTGCCCGCCTGCCCAACGTCTACGTGCTGCTCACCGACCTGCTGATCGCCCTGCGTCGGCACCGGGTGCCCGCCGCCGAGGCGCTCGGCGAGCTGCTGGCCGCCTATGGTCCGGACCGGCTGATGTTCGGCAGCGGCTACCCGCTGGTGCGCCCGGCGCGCCTGATCCGCGACCTCATGACCTTCCGCTACCCCGACGAGCTGCGCGGACGGTTCCCCGAGCTCGACGACGACGTCCGCGCCGCCCTGCTCGGCGGCACCGCGGCACGGGTCCACGGGCTCGACCTGGCCTGCGCCACCGTGCGTCCGCGCCGCCGAGGAGTGTTGAGCCCCACCTGAATGCAGGGGAGGCAACCCTCAGAAGGTGTCCTATCCTTCCGCCGGACGAGCGAAGGGAAAACGGACATGGGACTCACCCGAAGGCAGATGCTCCTCACGACGCTGGCTGCGGCCGGCGGCGCCGTACTGGCCGGGTGTGGCGGGGGCGGCAGGTCGGAGACCGGCACCGGTGCCGCGACGGGGAGCGCCGGGTTCCCGGTGACGATCGACGGCAAGCTCGGTGCGGCGACGATCCCGCAGGCCCCGCAGCGGGTGGTGTCCGTGGGCTACACCGACCACGACGCGATCCTCGCGCTCGGCGTGGCGCCGGTGGCGGCCCGCTACTGGTACGGCGACGAGAAGGTCGTCGTGCAGCCGTGGGCCCAGGCGGCCGCGCAGGCGGTGGGCGCGGCACCGGCGGTGCTGAACATGTCCTCCATCGAGCCGGAGAAGATCGCAGCGCAGCGCCCCGACCTGGTGATCGGCCTCTACTCCGACCTCGACGCCCAGAACTATCCGGTGGTGAGCGCCGTCGCGCCGACCGTCGGACCGCCCCGGGGGTTCGACGACTACGGCGCACCGTGGCAGGAATACACCCGCGAGACCGGACGGGCGCTGGGCAAGGAGGCCGAGGCCGAGAAGCTGGTCACCGACCTGGAGGCCAGGTTCGTCGCCGCCCGCGATGCCGACCCGCAGTGGAAGGGGCGCTCGGTCGTCGTCGCGAGCCGCAGCGCGGACAAGATCAGCGTGTTCTCTTCGCAGGACCCCCGCTCGCGGTTCTTCACCCAGCTGGGGTTCACGGTGCCGCCCCGGATCGACGAGCTGGCCGCGGGCAATTTCTACACCGAGTTCAGCTTCGAGCAGGCGAGCGAACTCGACCACGACCTCATCGTGTGGGATCAGCTGTCGTTCACCCCCGGCGGCAAGGCGACGGTCGTCGGGGATCCGCTGCTGTCGCGGCTGCCCGCGATGCGCGACGGGCGCACCGTGTTCCTGGAGGGGGCCACCGAGCTGGCCTTCGCCTGGCAGACCGTGCTCAGTCTTCCGTCCGTGCTCGACGCGGTCGTCCCCCAGCTGCAGCGGGCGATTCCGAAGACCTGACCCGCTGGCGCCGAGGAGGGGCGCCCCCGTACCCCCGGGGTCCGCCCCGCCACGCGACGCTCCTGCCTGACCGCCGCTCCGGTGTTGCCGTGGCGGTGGTCAGGCACGGCGACGCCGGACGGTCGGGGTGAGCAGGAGCAGCACCGCGGCCGTCGTGCCGAAGGCGGCGGCGAACCCGAAGGGCTCGGCGATCGCGCCGAGCCCGGTCGCGCCCAGGCCCGTCCCGGCGTCGTAGGCGATGTTCCAGGCGGCGCTGGCCGCGCCGTAGTGCAGCGGCCCGGCGGCGGCGAACAGGGCGACCATCGCGTCGTTCTGCACCAGCCCGAACCCGGCGCCGACGACGGCCGCCCCCACCACCAGCAGGACCGACGCGTACGGCGCGGCGAGCACCCCGAGCAACCCGACCGTGGCGCACGCCGTCCCGACCGGCAGCAGCGCCCCGGGGCGTCCGCTGCGGTCGGTGAGGGTGCCCGCGACACCGCGGCCGAGCAGCGCGCCGAGCGCGGTGGCGAACAGCGCGGCGGGCACCGCGACCGTCGCCCCGGGTGCGACGAGCGGGGCGAAGGTGATCACGCCGCCCTGCGCGGTGGAGCAGCCCAGCATCGCCAGCACCGGCGCGGCGGGGAGCCGGCGGCGGTGCTCCCGGGGGTGCTCCCGGGTGTGCGGGACGGCGTCGTCGCGGCGGGGTGCCGGAGCGCGCCGGGGACCCCGCACGAACGCCACGACCAGCGCCCCGGCGACCGGGGTGATCCCGGCCAGCAGGAACACCCCGGTGAACCCCAGCGCGTCGACGACCGCGACTCCCGCCGGCAGGAACAGCAGCTGGGGCAGGCCGACGGCGTAGCCGTAGCGCGCCGACGCGCGACCGTGCGCGGAGGGCTCGACCAGCTCCGCGACGAGCGCGCTCCCGGCGACCGTGGCCAGCCCGAACCCGATCCCGCGGACGGTGGAGATCGCCAGCACCGGACCGAGGTCGGCGGTCAGCGCGAGCAACGGCGTCGGGAGGCCGAGCAGCAGCGACCCCACGACCAGCACCGGACGGTGCCCGACCCGGCGCAGCATCGCGGGCACCAGCAGCTGGGTGGCCACGGTGGCCGCCATCAGCACACCGGTGCTCAGCCCCGCGCCGAACTCGCCGGAGCCGCCCCGGGACACCCACAGCGGCACGACCGGCAGGAGCAGGGCGTACCCGCCGAACGCCAGCGCGGTCGCGGCGAGGAGCAGGCGGAACGGGAGCGACGACAGCGAGCGGGGCACGCCCCACCGTGTCAGACATCCCCGTCGCGCTGCGCCGCGCCCGGGCCCGCCGAGATGCGGCTCAGGGCTGCGCCGGACCGGAGGCGACGACCGTGCAGCGCATCTCGACGAGGGCCCGGTGCGCGGAGCTACCCGGCCGCTGGGGCCGGTCCGGCTCGGGAGGCCCCCTGCCCAGGGTCCGGGCCGTCGGCGCGGGCGCACGTCGCCGAGATGCAGCTGAGCGGGAGTTGTGGATCTCCCCGGCCCGCTGAGGTGCATCTCGGCGACGGAATCCGCGTCGAGATGCAGCTCAGGGCTGTCCGTGGCGCCCGGGGACGACCCTGAGGTGCTTCTCGGCGTCGGTCGGTGCGCAGGGCGGCCCGGCCGCTGGGGTGCGATCCGGTCGGGGAACGGCTGCGGCCCGGTCCCTCGGGGTGAGGGGCCGGGCCGCGTCGTGCGTCCAGGGGCGGGGTCAGGATCCGTTGCGGATCCATTCCTCCAGGTGGGGCGCCTCGTCGCCGATGCTGGTGGAGTCGCCGTGTCCGGTGCGGACGCGGGTGTCGGCGGGCAGGGGCAGCAGGGTGGTGCGGATCGACTCGATGATCGTGTCGAAGCTGGAGTAGGACCGTCCGGTGGCGCCGGGTCCGCCCTGGAACAGGGTGTCGCCGGTGAACACGATGCCGAGTTCGGGTGCGTAGAGGCAGGACGAGCCCGGTGAGTGGCCGGGGGTCTGCAGCACGGTCAGGTCGATCCCGCCGGCGGAGAGGACCTGGCCGTCGGCGAGTTCCTGGTCGGGCTTGCGGTCGGGCCAGGTCATGTCCCACAGCACCTGCTCGGCGGGGTTGAGCAGGATCGGCGCGCTGAACCGGTCGGCGAGGGCGGGGGCCTGGTTGACGTGGTCGTCGTGGGCGTGGGTGCACACGACGGCCTTGACGCGGCGGTCGCCGACGGCGGTGGCGATGGCGTCGGCGTCGTGGGCGGCGTCGATGACGAACACCTCGCGGTCGTCGCCGACGATCCAGACGTTGTTGTCGACGTCGAAGGATCCGCCGTCGAGGTTGAAGGTGCCGGAGGTGACGACGTGGTCGACCGGGGCCATCAGAGGATCACCACCGAGCGGAGGACCTCACCGGCGTGCATCTTCTCGAAGGCCTGCTCGACGCCGTCGATCCCGATCTCCTCGGTGACGAACTTGTCGAGCGGGAAGCGTCCCTGCAGGAACAGGTCGACGTACATCGGGAAGTCGCGGCTGGGCAGGCAGTCGCCGTACCAGGAGGACTTGAGGGCGCCGCCGCGGCCGAAGTAGTCGATCAGCGGGATCTCGGGTGCCTGCAGGTCCGGGGTCGGGACGCCGACGAGGACGACGGTGCCGGCGAGGTCGCGGGCGTAGAAGGCCTGCTTGTAGGTCTCGGGGCGTCCGACGGCGTCGATGACGACGTCGGCGCCGTTGCCGTCGGTCACGCTCTGGATGTACTCGACGGGGTCGGTGTCCTTGGCGTTGACGGTGTGGGTGGCGCCGAACTCGCGGGCCCAGTCGAGTTTCCGGGGGTCGGTGTCGACGGCGATGATGGTGGTGGCGCCGGCGAGCTTGGCGCCGGCGATGGCGGCGTCGCCGACGCCGCCGCAGCCGATGACGGCGATGGAGTCGCCGCGTCCGACGCCGCCGGTGTTGACCGCGGCGCCGAGTCCGGCCATGACGCCGCAGCCGAGCAGGCCGGCGACCTTGGCGGGGGCGTCGGGGTTGACCTTCGTGCACTGTCCGGAGTGGACGAGGGTCTTCTCGATGAACGCGCCGATCCCGAGCGCGGGGGACAGCTCGGTGCCGTCGTCGAGGGTCATCTTCTGGGCGGCGTTGTGGGTGTCGAAGCAGTACTGGGGCTTGCCCTTCTTGCAGGCCCGGCAGTTGCCGCAGACGGCGCGCCAGTTCAGGACGACGTAGTCGCCGGGTTCGACGTCGGTGACGCCCTCGCCGACGGACTCGACGATGCCGGCGGCTTCGTGGCCGAGCAGGAAGGGGAACTCGTCGTTGATGCCGCCGAGCTTGTAGTGCAGGTCGGTGTGGCAGACCCCGCAGGCCTGGATCTTGACCACGGCCTCACCGGGACCGGGATCGGGCACGTTGATCGTCTCGACGGTGACCGGCTCACCCTTGGCGCGGGCCACGACCCCGCGTACCTGCTGTGCCATAACTCGTACTCCACTCGTCCTCGATGCCGTCCGCGCGGGACGGATGCTCGGATGGCGACTCTGGCATGGGTGACCGGACGGTGCCAGGTCGGCTCCGGCCCTGCAACAGGTGTTTCGGCATGTGGGGGAACCGGTGGCTGCGATCGCCGGTCGCAGCCACCGGTCGGCGCTCCGGTCCGGCTGGATGCACGTGGACGGTCACGCCGCTGCCCGGCCGGCGGCGCCCCGCGACCGGAAGCGGAGGACCGTGAGCGCGACGGCCACGAGGACCCCGGTCGCGACGACCACCGCCGTGGCGGTCGGGCTCAGGTACGTGGTCAGGCTGGGCGCCTCGCTCGAGGAGAACCGCCACGATGCCAGCGGGATGAGGTAGGCCAGTGCCATGACGGCGGTCAGGACACGCTGCGCACGTGCGCAGCGACCGCGGACCGCGGAGATCACGGCCGCGATCACGGGCAGGCCCGAGATCAGTGCGAAACCGCCGACGACGAAGACCGGGAACGCCCACGCCGAGATCAGGGCGACGCGGGACGGGCCGACCGGCGGGGCGTCGGGTGGCGTACTCATGGTGCACATCCTGTGTGAGTCGGGTGGTGATCCGACGTCTGCGCCGTGCGTACGTGCACGTCGCGCCAGCCGTGCCACGCGCGGCACAGCACGTAGGCGACGGCCGTCGTGACCACGACGATCCCCCCTGCGAACGCGACGAGGGTGGCGAGCGCGTCGAGAACCATGAGGCCCCGGCCGATGCGGTCCGCCCAGGGAGCCGGGTCGGCCCGGGTGGACGTGGTGGAGGTGCGGATGGTCGACATGAACGGTCTCGCTCTCGTGGTGTCGGCACGTACTCGAGCTGTCGATGGCCGGGCGTTCACCGGGGAGCGGAACCCTCGGCAGCCGTCGTCAGCTCGTCCAGCCACGTCTCGAGTCCCGCGCCGAGCGCCGAGGTGGCCAGGGGGACGTCGGCCTCGACCTGTGCGCCGGTCCAGGTCTCCTCGGTGCGCACGAGGACGCCCCCGTCCGCCGGGGTGAAGGTCCAGACGTGGGTGCCCTCGTCGATGTTCAGGCCGGTGCCGACGGCGGGCCCCGTCCACCGCAGGCAGCTCTCCTTCTCGACCTGCTGCAGGCTGGAGGTGACGGTCAGCGTCGTGGCCGGTGTGGCGGGGGTGGCGGGGATCGGCGTCGTCCACCGGAACTGCGAGCCGGGCTGCAGCGGGCGGTCCCCGTCGAGCCGTTCGATGGTCGCCACGGCCGTCTGCCACGTCGGGTAGCGCTCGACGTCGGTCTGGAGGTCCCAGATCCTGTCGAGTGGCGCCTTGATCAGTCGCTCGGAGCCGTAGCGGATCGTCGCCGCCGGGTCGACACCCGCGCCGTCGCAGGTCAGCCCGCTGGTCTGCCCCGGGGCTGCGGCGGCCGTGGTCGTGGGGGGAGCCGGCGGTGCCGCCGGTGCGCAGGCGGCCACGCCGATCACGGCCGTGACGACGAGCGGGACCGCCCACCGGGTCGCTGCGCGTGGGCTGCTGGACGTGGTCATCAGATCCTCCGTGGGGGCCGTGGAGCCGGTACGGACAGACCGTCTCCCGCGCAGCACGGGCATCGCGTCGGCAAGAGTTACCTACGCACTCCGCGGAGGGTTCCTCCGGACCGGCCGCCCGGTCCCCGATCAGCTGAGGATGTCCGGCCGGTCCCGGAGCTGACGGCGGGAGGTGATGTCCAGCTTGCGGAAGATGTTGCGCAGGTGCGCATCGATGGTGCGCCGGCTCAGGAACAGCCGGCCCGCGACCTCGTTGGACGTCGCTCCGGTGGCGACCAGCCGGGCGATGGACATCTCCTGCATGGTGAGCTGGTCGAAGCCGTGCCCGGACCGCTTGCGGGCCCGTTCACCGGTGGCCCGCAGCTCGTCGGCGGACCGGCGGGCGAACGCCTCGATCCCGGCGCCGGAGAACAGGTCGTGGGCGGTGCGCAGCTGCTCGCGGGAGTCCCGGCGGCGGCCCTCGCGCCGCAGCCATTCGCCGTAGAGGAGGTGGGCCCGTCCGCGGTAGGGCAGGAGCGGGCTGTCCGCCAGGAGCTCGATCGCCTCCCGGTAGTGACCCTCGACGCCGGTCACCAGGCCACGCGCGTACGCCGCGATGCCCAGCCCGGTCCCTGTGGACGCGGCCTCGGTGCGCTCGGTCAACGTCTCCAGTGCGGCGGCGGCGGTGTCGTCCTCGCCGCAGCGCACGGCCGCCTCCACCAGCTCGGGCAGGCTGAAGGCGGCGGGTCCGAGATCGTCGTGTGCGACGGCCCGCCGGGCCGCGGCGAGTGCGGCCGGGTAGTCGGCCGAGCCGTTGTTCAGGACCGCTGCGGCCCAGTCCGCCGTCACGACGAGCTGCTCCCCGCCGTCCGCTTCGGCCTCCGCGGCGGCGGACCGGAACACCTCGTCGGCCTCCCCGCGGCGGCCCCGCATCGCCGCCAGGTACAGCCGCGGGTAGAGCACCGGCGGCAGCCCGACCGCGTCGGCGATCGCCGCCTCCTCCGCGATCGCGGCCATCGCCTGCCCGATGTCACCGGTCAACGCGGAGTGGGAGGTGGTCAGCGCGAGCCCGAGGCGCAGCACGAGCGGCGACCCGGACTGGCGACCGGACTTGACCAGCCACTCGACGATCTCCCCGTGCAGGTCGGGGTCCCACAGCTCCACCGCCAGTACCGAGGCGAGCGCGGGGCGGTGGGTCCAGAGCGGGCCGTCGTCCCCGTCGAGGACGGTCCGCAGCAGCGGGACCGCGGCGCGGTGTCCGTCGGTGGTCAGCGGCGTCAGCGCGTCCAGGACGTCCGGGGGGCGTGTGGGATGCGCCGGCCCGGCCGCGTCGAGGACCCGGTCCAGCACGCCACCGGCCCGGCCGACGACGAGCGCCATCTCGAGGGCGTCCACCAGGCAGTCCCGGGCCCGGGCCGGATCGAGGTCCGCGAGCCGTCGCGCGGCGCGCAGGACGAACGACGGGCCGTCCCCGTCGTGGCGGCGGACGAAGGCGACCTGCCCGCGCAGCAGGTCGGCGGTGGCGTGCCGGGTGTCGTCCAGCACCGCGTCGTCGACGGTGGTGAGCAGCTCCGCGGCCGTGTCCGTGGCACCCGCCTCGAGCGTGGCCCGGGCGGCCTCGAGCGTGCGCTCGACCCGTTCGGCCGGGTCCAGCGACAGGGCCGCGGCACGCTCGAGAAATGCCGCAGCGGCTGCGACGCCCCCACGGGAGCGCGCGCGGGACGCCGAGCGCTCCAGCTCGGCGGCGACCTCGTCGTCGGGACCGGCGCAGGCCTGGGCCCGGTGCCACGCCCTCCGGTCCGGGTCCATGGCCGGTTCGACCACCTCGGCCAGCGCCCGGTGGGCCGCCCGGCGCTGCTCGGCGCCCGCGGCCCGGTACACGGCGGACCGGGCCAGCGGATGGCAGAAGCGGATGCGGGTGCCGAACTCGACGAGACCGGTGGCGGCCGCGGCCGTGCCGGCCGGCGGCACGTCGATGGCCAACCGCTGCGCGGCGGCCCACAGCAGAGCCGCATCGCCGGTCGGGTCGGCACTGGCGACGGTCAGCAACAGCTGTGCGTCGGCGGGCAGCCCGGCCGACCTGGCCCGGAAGCTGCGCTCGATCCGGCTCGGCACCGACGAGGCGTCCGGTGGAGCGAAGCCGCCGGCCCTGGGGAGCTCGCGCAGGGCCAGCGGATTGCCGCGTGCCTCGGCCAGCAGGCGGTCGCGCACCTGGTCGTCGAGCATCACGCAGCTCCCGGCGGCCAGCAGGGAACGCGCGTCCGCGTCGCCCAACCCGTCGACGACGAACCCCGGCAGCTCGTCGAGCTCGCCTCCCGCCACCGGCAGGCGGACGGCGAACAGCAGGGCGACCGGCTCGGCGGCGACGCGCCGGGCGAGGAACGCCAACGCCCGCGACGACGCCACATCGAGCCACTGCGCGTCATCGACCACACACAGCAACGGGCGGTCCCGCGCCGCGGACGCCAGCAGCTCCAGGGCCGCCAGCCCGACGCGGAACGGGTCGGGCTCACCCTGGGCCAGGCCGAACGCGGTCCGGAGGGCCTCACGGTGCCGGGCAGGCAGGTCGTCGAGATGCTCCATCAACGGTGCGCACAGCTGGTGCAGGGCGGCGAAGGGCAGTTCCGACTCGAACTCCGCACCCTCGGCGTCGATCACCCGCAGTCCGGTGGCGGCCCGGCGGGCGTGGTCGAGCAGCGCCGTCTTGCCGATGCCCGCCTCACCACGCAGGACCAGCGCGCCGCCCGTCCTCGCCCGCGTGGCGCCGATCAGCTCCTCGAGGCGCCGGACCTCGCTCCGCCTGCCCGTGAGCGCGGGAGGGGTGCCGACGTCCACACGCGCCCACGCTAGTGCGTCGCCCGTGCGCGGACGCGCGGGCTCGGTGCCCTCGCGTCCGCGCCGGGGGACCTCAGAAGTCGAAGTCACCACCCATGTCCATGCCGCCGTCGTCGAAGCCGGGGTCCTCGGCCGCGGCCACGTCCTCACCGGCACCGGCGTCGTCGAACATCGCGCCGGCGATCGCCGTGCCGATGAACGCGCCCGCGACACCCGCGAGCAGCGATCCGGCGATCATCCCGCCCATGCCCGGGCCGCGGCCGCCGCCGAGCGAGCGCTCCATCGTGCCGGGGTTGCGCATCTCGGCGCGGGTCGCCATCCGCGCCAGCTCCTGCGGGTCGGTCGACCGCGCCCGCTCGGCCTCGGGGACCTGCGCGCCGACGTCGTTCAGCACCGCCTGCCGCTGCTCGGGGGTGAGCTTCGCGAAGGCCTCCGCGTGCGCCTGCTCCACCTGCTCCGGCGGGGCGGTGCGGAGCATGTAGCGGTAGCGCTCGATCGCCTGCTGGTCGGGATCCTGCTGCTGCGCCCGGCCGTAGCCGTGGTGGGGCGCGCCCCCAAAGCCCTGCTGCGGCTGTGCCTGCGCGCCTCCGGTGAGGCGCTCCTTGAGCTTGTCGAGCAGACCCATCTGCGGGTGTCCTCCTGCGTTCCGGGTGCGTTCCCGGTGGTGTGTCGGTAGGTGTCCGATCCGGACGGACCGGGCACACCGGTCGAACGCGTGACAACCGCGGCGAGTTCCCGCACCCACGCCGTCGCCGGATCGCCTACGGTCGGGGACCGTGACGACTGCGCCACCGCCGACGACCGTTCCCGCCCTCGCGCTCGGCGCCGTCGCCGGGAAGGGGCGCCCCGGGAGCTCGCGCATCGCCTGCCCGCTGCCCGACGGCGGCCTGCTCGACGTCGGATCGCTGGCCACCGCGCAGCGCGGCCCGTACCCGGACCTGCTGACCGCGCCCGACCTGACCCCGCTGCTCGACGCCGGTGCCCCGGCCTGGCGCGAGGTCGTCCAGTGGCTGCGCGGCTGGCGCGAGGACCACGAGCGGGCTGCCGCGCACCGCCTGCCCGACGAGGGACTGGTCCCGGTGCTGCCCTTCGCCGTCGCCGACTACGTCGACTTCTACGCCTGCGAGCAGCACGCACGGAACGCCGGACTGATCTTCCGTCCGGACGCCGAGGACCCGCTCACCCCGAACTGGCGGCGGATGCCGGTCGGGTACCACGGCCGCTCCGGCACGGTCCGAGTTACCGGCACCCCGGTCGCGCGTCCGTCGGGGCAGCGCGGGCCCGAGGACTTCGGTCCGTGCGCCAAGCTCGACTTCGAGGCCGAGCTCGGCTTCGTCCTCGGCGGGCCGGTCCCGGGCCCGGTCGGGATCGACGACGCCGCCGACCACGTCTTCGGCGTCGTGCTGCTCAACGACTGGTCCGCCCGCGACATCCAGTTCTTCGAGTCCCGCCCGCTCGGCCCGCACCTGGGCAAGTCGTTCGCGACGTCGATCTCGGCGTGGGTGACCCCGCTCGACGAGCTGTCCGCGGCCCGGGTCCCGCTGCCCGCGCACGACCCCGCGCCGCTGCCCTACCTCACCCCGGGCGAGCCCGCGCTCGGCCTGGACCTCGACCTCGCCGTGCACGTCAACGGCGAGCTGCTCGCGTCCCCGCCCGCGAGGGACCTGTACTGGTCCCCGGAGCAGATGGTGGCCCACCTGACGTGCAACGGCGCCGGGCTGCGCGCCGGTGACCTGCTCGGCTCGGGCACGGTCTCCGGCCCGGAGCGCAGCGGGTTCGGCTCGATGCTGGAGCTGTCCTGGAACGGCCGCGACCCGGTCGTGCTCGCCGGTGGCGCCTCGCGCACCTGGCTGGAGGACGGCGACGAGGTCGTGATGACCGCGACCGCGCCCGCCCGCGACGGCGGCCGGGTCGCCCTCGGCGAGGTCCGCGGCCGGATCCGCGGCGCCTGACCGCCGGCGCCGGCGGGTGCTCAGGGGCGCAGCGGCATCAGCGGCTCGGGGTCGCCGAGCGCGTTCAGGATCAGCGCCGGCACCTCCTGCTTGCCGCTGCCGTCGACGGCGATGACCACGTAGACGGTGCGGCAGTCGCAGGTGACGATGCGTTCGCCCGCGTCGTCGAGGGCGCGGACCTGGAAGTCGAGCGCGAAGCTGGTCCGGCCGATCCGCGCCGTCGACACCGCGACGACGACGTCCTCGCCCCATCCGACCCCGGCCCGCCAGTCGAGCTCGGTGTGGACGAGCTGGACGTCGTAGCCGGCGTCGAGCATCGCCCGGTAGGTGAGGCCGCGGGACTCGAGGAACTCGGTCATCGCCTCGTCGAACCAGGCCAGGTACCAGGCGTTGAAGACGACGCCCTGGGCGTCGACCTCGTGGTAGCGCACCCGGACCGGGAACTCGAAGCTCGCCATGGGCCGATGCTACGACTCACCCGGCCGGGCTCACCCCTCGTGCCGGTCGGAGCCCCCGGAGGAGTCGACGCGCTCCCGGATGGCCCGGTTGACCGCCCGCCCGAACGCCGCGACGACACCCTGCACGGTGATCGGCTTGAGCCGGGAGAAGGCGGCGGCGAGCCGTCGTCGCTCGTCGGCGGGGCGGCCGCGGTCCCGGTAGGGCTGCAGGACCTCGTCCTGGAACAGCGTCATCAGGTCCTCGGCGAGCGCGGCGGTGTGCCGCTCGATGAGGTCGTGCGAACGCTTCCACAGCTCGGGGGGCAGGCCGGAGTCCAGTGCCTCCAGCGCGGAGCCGAGCGCGACCGCCCCGTGCAGCCGGACGGTCGCCGGGCCGTCGCCGGGCAGCCGGGTCAGGGCACCGAGCCGTTCGAGGGTGGTGACGTCGTCGTCGGACAGGCGGCGGCCGGCGCGCCGGTCGAGCCCGGCCCGGTCCAGCTCCTCGTCGACCTCGGGCAGCCAGGGCGTGAGCAGCGCGCGCTGCAGGGCCAGCTCCTCCGGCGTGGTCTCCAGCGGCACCCGTTCCAGCTGCCGTTCGATCGCGGCGAGGGTGAAGCCCAGCCCGGTGAGCTCGCCGATCAGCTCCAGCCGGGCGCGGTGCGCGGCGTCGTAGAGACCCGTGCGGCCGCGCAGCCGGGGCGCCGGGATGAGTCCCTTGCTCGCGTAGAAGCGGATGGTGCGCACCGACATCCCGGTCCGCTCGGCGAGCTGGTCGACGGTGAGGAGATCCCCGTCGTCGGGGGTCGGGCTCCCCGCGGAGCTGTCGATGGCGGCGGACATGGCGAGCAGGTTACGGGTCGTCCGCTCGATATGACAGTGCCGGTGTGACATCATCCGTGTCACATGGACCCCGGTCCGTCTTGACCCATGTGACAGCGCTGCTGTAACAAAAGCTACCAGTAAGTAGGGGCAGTGCCGCCTGTACCGCCCCGGTGTCGACCACCCCACGAGAGGTTCGGATGAGCGAGATTCCCGAGGCCTACATCTACGACGCGATCCGTACACCGCGCGGACGGGGCAAGGCCTCCGGTTCGCTGCACGAGGTCAAGCCGATCTCGCTGGTGACCGGGCTGATCGACGCGGTCCGCGAGCGTCACCCGGACCTGGACACCAACACCATCGACGACCTCGTGCTCGGCGTCGTCTCGCCGATCGGCGACCAGGGCGGCGACATCGCCAAGACCGCCGCGATCGCGTCCGGGCTGCCCGACACCGTCGCCGGTGTGCAGCTCAACCGCTTCTGCGCCTCCGGCCTGGAGGCCGTGAACACCGCCGCGCAGAAGGTCCGCTCCGGCATGGAGGAGCTCGTCCTCGCCGGTGGCGTCGAGGGCATGAGCCGGGTGCCGATGGGCTCCGACGGCGGCGCCTGGGCGATGGACCCCGACACCGCGTACACCACCGGCTTCGTGCCCCAGGGCATCGGCGCCGACCTCATCGCGACGCTCGAGGGCTGGTCCCGCACCGACGTCGACACCTTCGCCGTCGAGTCGCAGACCCGCGCCGCCAAGGCGTGGGCCGACGGCCGCTTCGCGAACTCGGTCATCCCGGTCAAGGACCGCAACGGCCTGACCGTCCTCGACCGTGACGAGCACATCCGTGCCGGCGCGACCGTCGAGGCGCTCGGCGGGCTCAAGCCGTCCTTCGAGATGATGGGCCGCGACGGCGGGTTCGACGCCGTGGCGCTGCAGAAGTACCACTGGGTCGAGAAGATCGACCACGTCCACCACGCGGGCAACAGCTCCGGCATCGTCGACGGTGCCGCGCTCACCCTGATCGGCACCGAGGCCGCGGGCAAGGCCAACGGCCTGACCCCGCGTGCCCGCATCGTCGCCACCGCGCTGTCCGGCGCCGACCCGACGATCATGCTGACCGGTCCGGCGCCCGCCGCCCGCAAGGCGCTGGCCAAGGCCGGGCTGTCGGTCGGCGACATCGACCTGTTCGAGATCAACGAGGCCTTCGCGGCCGTCGCCCTGCGCTTCATGCGCGACATGGACATCTCGCACGAGATCACCAACGTCAACGGCGGCGCCATCGCGATGGGCCACCCGCTCGGCGCCACCGGCGCGATGATCATCGGCACCCTCGTCGACGAGCTGGAGCGCCGTGACCTGCGCCGCGGTCTGGCCACGCTGTGCGTGGGCGGCGGCATGGGCATCGCCACCATCGTCGAGCGCGTCTGAATCCCGGAAGGACTGAACAAGCAGTGAGTGAGCAGAAGGCCGTCCGCTGGGAGAAGGACAGCGACGGCATCGCCGTCGTCACCCTCGACGACCCCGCCAGCAGCGCCAACACCATGAACGACGCCTACCGCGAGGCCATGCGGGAGGTCGTCGACGACCTGGAGAAGAACAAGGACGACATCGTCGGTGTCGTCATCACCTCGGCGAAGAAGACCTTCTTCGCCGGCGGGAACCTGGAGCAGCTCTCGGCCGCCGGCCCGGACGACGCCGGGAAGATCTTCGAGCTGGTCACCGAGGTCAAGGCCCAGCTGCGCAAGCTGGAGACCTTCGGCCGCCCGGTCGCGTCCGCGCTGGTCGGCACCGCGCTGGGCGGTGGCCTGGAGATCGCGCTCGCCACCCACCACCGGGTCGGCGTCGACGCGAAGGGCGTCGTCTACGGCCTGCCCGAGGTGAGCCTGGGCCTGCTGCCCGGCGGCGGCGGCGTCACCCGCGTCACCCGCATGCTGGGCATCGCCAACGGCTTCATGAACGTCCTCGCGCAGGGCCAGCGGCACAAGCCGGCCAAGGCGCTCGAGCTCGGCCTGATCGACGAGCTCGCGGCCACCCGCGAGGAGGCCTTCGACAAGGCCCGCGCCTGGGTGCTCGCCAACCCCGAGCACACCACCCAGCCCTGGGACCAGCCGAAGTACCGGATCCCCGGCGGCACGCCGTCGAGCCCGTCGCTGGCCTCGATCCTCCCGGCGTTCCCGGCGAACCTGCGCAAGCAGCTCAAGGGCGCGCCGATGCCGGCCCCGCGCAACATCCTCGCGGCGGCCGTCGAGGGCAGCCAGGTCGACTTCGAGACCGCGCAGAAGATCGAGGGCCGCTACTTCGCGGAGCTCGTGACCGGCCAGGTCTCGAAGAACATGACCAAGGCGTTCTTCTTCGACCTCAACGCCATCAACGGCGGCAAGTCCCGCCCGGACGGCCCCGCGAAGTGGCAGCCGACCAAGGTCGCCGTGCTCGGCGCCGGGATGATGGGCGCGGGCATCGCCTACGTCTGCTCCCTCGCCGGCTGGGACGTCGTCCTCAAGGACGTCTCGAAGGAGGCCGCCGAGAAGGGCAAGGCCTACTCGCAGGGTCTCGTCGAGAAGGGCGTCAAGCGCGGGAAGACCACGCAGGAGAAGGGCGACGCGCTGCTCGGTCGCATCCTGCCGACCGACGACTACGCCGACCTCGCCGGCTGCGACGTCGTCATCGAGGCCGTCTTCGAGTCCGTCGAGCTGAAGCAGGAGGTGTTCCGCGAGGCCGCGAAGTACATCAACTCCGACGCGCTCCTGTGCTCGAACACCTCGACGCTGCCCATCACCGAGCTGGCCAAGGGCGTCGACCGCCCGGACGACTTCATCGGTCTGCACTTCTTCTCGCCGGTCGACAAGATGCCGCTGGTCGAGATCATCAAGGGTGAGCGAACGAACGACGAGGCCCTGGCCAAGGCGTTCGACCTGACGCTGGGGATCAGGAAGACCCCGATCGTCGTCAACGACTCCCGCGGCTTCTTCACCAGCCGCGTGATCGGCACCTTCATCAACGAGGGCGTCGCGATGATCGCCGAGGGCATCGACCCGCAGACGATCGAGCAGGCGTCGTCGCAGGCCGGGTACCCGGCCCCGGTGCTGCAGCTGATGGACGAGCTGACCCTCACGCTGCCGCGCAAGATCCGCGAGGAGACGAAGAAGGGCGTCGAGGCCGCCGGTGGCACCTGGACCCCGCACCCGTCCGACCCGGTGATCGACCGGCTCGTCGACGAGTTCGACCGCAAGGGCAAGAGCACCGGCGCCGGGTTCTACGACTACGCCGACGGCAAGCGCACCGGCCTCTGGCCCGGCCTGCGCGAGCAGTTCGGCGCGACGAACCACGACGTCGACCTGCACGAGCTGTCCGAGCGGATGCTCATCATCGAGTCGATCGAGACCGTGAAGTGCGTCGACGAGGGTGTGCTGACCACCGTCGCCGACGCGAACATCGGCTCGATCTTCGGCATCGGCTTCCCGGCCTGGACCGGCGGTGTGCTGCAGTACATCGAGGGCTACCCCGGTGGCCCGGCCGGCTTCGTGGCCCGCGCCGACGAGCTGAAGGCGAAGTACGGCGAGCGCTTCGAGGTCCCGCAGTCGCTGCGTGACCGCGCGGCGAAGGGGGAGTCGGCCACCGCGGCCGCCTGATCCCGCCCGACACGGACCCCCGCCGGCCCCTGGCCGGCGGGGGTCCGTGCGTTCCGGCTCCGTTCAGCGGGGCACGGTGGGCTGCAGCGTCGCCTCGACCAGCGCCTCGGTCCGGATGTGGGTCCCCTCCTGGTAGCCGGGGTCGCGGACCATCTCGGAGAACGCCCGCCGGCTCGGGTAGGACACCAGGAGCACCGCGTCCCACTCCTGGCCCGGCTCGGCGACGACCGGTGCCAGCCCGCGCCCGAAGTAGACGACCTCGGCGCCGAACCGGGCGGCGGTGGCCCGGAAGTGGGTGACGTAGTCGTCGTAGCGGGCCTCGCCGCCCTCGGCGAAGCGGAGCAGGTTCAGCATCACGATCGGCTGGTCGGGGTCCTCGGCGAGGAAGGCCTTCATGTCCGCGCCGGTCGGGTTCACTGCCATCGGCCGAGTCTAGGGTCGGTCGGCGGGGGAGAGCCCCGGACGACGACGGAAGGAGCCCGGGACATGATCCGCAACGTGGTGGTCGGCCGGCTGAAGGACGACGTGGCCCCGGCCGATATCGAGAAGGGGCTGCAGGCGCTGCGCGACCTGCGGATCGAGGGCCTCGACCTCGACCTGAAGGCCGGCCTGGACCTGGGGCTGCGCGAGGGCAACGCGCACTTCGTGCTCACCCTCGACCTGCCCGACGAGGAGTCCTACCGCGTCTACGACGCCGACGACGAGCACAACCGGATCCGCCGCGAGCTGTTCGCCCCGCTCTGCTCGTCGATCGAGCGGATCCAGTTCCGCCTGCCCTGACCGGGGAGGAACCGGACCAACAGGACGGACGCGCCCATCAGGCACCATGGTGTGCGTGACGCAGTGGGTGTTCGACATCGTGGACCGGCTCGGCGCCGCCGGCATCGGGTTGCTGATCTTCCTGGAGAACGTGATCCCGCCGATCCCGTCGGAGGTGATCCTCCCGCTGGGTGGCTTCCGCGCCTCGACCGGCGCGATGAGCCCGGTCGGCGTCTGGGCGGCGGCCACGATGGGTGCCGTCGCCGGTGCACTGGTGCTCTACGCGCTGGGGCACTGGCTCGGCTACGAGCGGGTGCACCGGCTCTGCGGCCGCCGCTGGTTCGTCGTCTCCAGCCAGAAGGACCTGGAGAAGGGGCTCGCGCTGTTCGAGCGCTGGGGGAACTGGTTCGTCCTCGGCGGGCGCTGCATCCCGATCGTGCGCAGCCTCATCTCGATCCCGGCCGGGATCGCCCGGATGCCGCTGCTGCGGTTCACCGCGCTGTCCGCGCTCGGCAGCGGCGTGTGGAACGCGTTGTTCGTCTACCTCGGGTTCGTGCTCGGCGAGCGCTGGGAGGTCATCGAGGTCTACATGTCGCCGATCAGCAAGGTCGTCGCCGTGCTCGGTGCGGCGGTGATCGTGTGGCTGGTCGTGCGGAAGCTCCGGCAGCGCCGCCACCGCGACGCCGGGGTGTCGACCGGGACCGGCTGAACGCGCCGAGCCGACGCCCGGCTGCGCCGGGCGGGTGATCACGACAGCCCTGCGTACCGGTCCCGCCACGGGCCGTACCGCCGTGCCACCGCCGGGCCGTGGGCCCGCGCCGCTGTGCGAACCTGATCGTCACGCACGGGCGGCGACGAGCGGTGGAGGTGGTCGGGTGCGCCTGGTCGGGATCCACCACACCCACCCGTCGGGGGCGGTCGCCCTGCGCGGTGCCGACCTCGACGTCGACCCGGCCGTGCCGACCGTCGTGCGGGGAGGCAACGGCGCGGGCAAGTCCACCCTGCTGCGGATCGCCGCCGGTGCGCTCGCCCCGACCGCGGGCGTGGTCGAGGACGTCCCTGAGGTCGTCGGCTACCTGCCCGACCGGTTCCCGGCCGCCCGCAAGCTGACCCCGCGACGCTGGCTCGACCACATCGCCCGGGTGCGCGGCGTCGACATCGACGACGCCGCCGACCGCGCCGAGGTGCTGCTGACCGAGCTCGGGTACGACGGCGACGACGACGAGCCGATGGCCGACCTGTCCACCGGCAACGCCCGCAAGGTCGGGCTGGTGCAGGCGCTGGCCTGCGAGCCCGGTGTGCTCGTGCTCGACGAACCCTGGAACGGTCTCGACGACGACGCCGCGGACGCCCTGACCCGGCTGCTCACCGCCCGCGCCGCCCCGACCCTGCTGACCGACCACACCGGTACCGCGGCCGGTCTGCCCGGCGCCCGTCTGCACCGGCTGCGCGAGGGCCGGATCGCGACCGCCTCCGATCCGGACTCCGTGCCGTTGCCGACCGCTCCGCCGCCCGGGGCGATGATGCGCCTGGACATGGCCTGTGCGGGAGACCCCCGCCCGCTGCTGGAACGGGTGCTGCCACCGGCCCGCGTCGAGGGCGCGGCGCCGGGCCGGTTCACCGTGCGGGTCCCCGCCCCCGAGAGCGACGCCTGGCTGGCGGCCGCGCTCGCCGCGGGCTGCGCGGTCCGCTCGGTGCGGCCGGTCCGCCCGGCTCCCCGGGAGGGCGGCCGGTGAGGCGGCGGGTGCGCTCGGCGTTCGCCGTGGCGATGCTGCTGGGCGAGGACGTCGGCCGCACCGAACGCTTCGTCGCGCCGCTGGTGCTCTACGCCGGCGCCCTCGCCGTGCTGTTCGGCGGCGCGCCCGGCCCGCTGCCCGCGCCGTGGGCGGCCAGCGCGCTGTTGCTCTACCCGGTCGGGGCCTGGCTGGCGCACGCGCTTGCCGAGTCCGAGGACGACGACGCCCGCACCGTCACCCTGTCCGCCGCGGGCGGCCCCTGGCCGGTCGCGGCCGGCGTGCTGATCGCCGCGACGGCGGGCGTGGCGCTGCTCGGGCTGCTCGCCGTGGTGTGGGGCGTGGTCGCGGCCTGGGGCACGGCGACGACCGGGAGCCTGCTCGACGGGCTGCTCGCCCACCTGGCCTGCGGGATCACCGGCGCCGCGGTGGGGTCGGTGTTCTCCCGGCCGGTGGTCCGCAACGAGGGTGTCGCGCTGATCGGTGCCCTGGTCGTGCTCGTGGTGACCGGGACGCAGTCGTGGCTGCCGCCGGTCGGGACCGCGGCCGCGGCCCTGGGGAGCGGACGGCTCGGGGTGGGCCCGTTCGGCGACCTGGTCGTCGCGCTGCTGGTGGCGGTGGCGGCGACGGCGCTGGTGGTCCGGGTCGAGCAGGGCGGCGGGCTGCGCGAGCTGGGCGCACGTCTCGGCCGGCTCGCCGGCCGCCTGCGCCGCTGACCCCGTCCCACCCGACCGTCCCGCCCTGGCCGGCCCCGTTCACGGGCCGGTCAGCGGACCAGGCCCGCGACCCGGCCCAGGCGCTCGACGGTGCCGGCGAACAGGGCGTCGCGGGCGTCGACGGCGTTGTCGAACTGGCCGAACAGCTCGAAGGAGAGGTGCCCGAACAGGCCGGTCCACGCGGTGAGGGCGGCGAGCACGGCCCCGTCGGACAAGTCAGGGAGGTCCAGCGCGGCGCGGACGCGGGCGGCGTCGGCGGCGAGCGCGGGGTCCGGGGCGGGCGCCTCGGGGAGGGTGCCCGCGGCGTGCGCGGCGCCCAGGGCGCGGGCGAGCGGCTCCAGGACGCGTGCCGCGGCAGGGACGGTGTCGGTCGGCGCGCGGTATCCGGGCACGGGGGAGCCGTAGATCAACGCGTACTCGTGCGGACGGGCCAGCGCCCAGCCGCGCACGGCGTGCGCGACGGCCCGCCAGTGCTCCGCCGGGCCGGTGCCGGGATCGGCCGCGGCGAGGGCGTCGGCGAGCCCGTCGTAGCTCTGCACGATCAGGGCGGTGAGCAGGTCGTCGCGGGTGGGGAAGTAGCGGTGCAGCGCCGAGGACACCATTCCGATCTCGCGGGACACCGCACGCATGGACAACGCGGCCGCGCCGGTCTCGGCCAGCTGCCGCCGGGCTGCCGCGGTGATCTCGGCGACGAGCTCGGCGCGGGCCCGCTCGCGGGCGGTGCGGGAGGCGTTCACGCGGCCACGGTAGAGCATCGGTCTGTTCCCCGAGCGCTGAGCTGATCGAAGAGCGGTGATCTCGTTCGGTGGCCGTCGCCCCGGTGGGTCTCCGCTGCCGTCAGTCCGGCAGTGCCACCCCGACCAGCGCCGGGAGCGCGGTGCGACCCGACGCCGTGAGGCGCACGGACCGCCGGTCGCGGCCGCGTTCGACCCAGCCGCGGTCGAACAGGGCCCGGCACAGCACCGCGCCCGCCGTCCCCGCGAGGTGGTGGCGGCGCTCGGTCCAGTCCAGGCACGCCCGCACCACCGGGCGGCCGCGGCGGGTGAGCGCATCCGGTCCGGCGAGCCCGTCGAACCACAGCCGCCCGGCGGGTGTGAGGGCGAGGCCGTCGCCGGTCGCGAGCAGGTCGTCGGCGACGAGCCCGTCGAAGAGCGCGACACCCAGGGTGCCTGCAAGGTGGTCGTAGCAGGTCCGGGCGGTGGCGAGCCTGGCCGCGGCGCGCGAGGCCCGCAGCGTCGGGGCCGCCGGGGCGGGCGCGGTGCCCGCGGCGAGCGTCTCGATCGTGCGCGCGACGTCCGGTCCGCCGAGTCGCAGGTAGCGGTGCCGGCCCTGCCGCTCGGCGACGAGCAGGCCCGCGTCGACCAGCCGGTCCAGATGGGCCGACGCCGTCGACGGGGCGACGCCGGCGTGCCGGGCCAGCTCGCCCGCGGTCCAGGCGCGACCGTCGATCAGCGCGAGGCAGAACGCGGCCCGGGTCCGGTCCGCGAGCAGCGCGGCCCGGGCGGCGAGGGCGGCCGGGTCGATCGGGCCCCCGGAGCCGCGGACGCCGCCCGTGCCGGGAGCGCCGGTCACCGAGTGCCCCGGTCCCCGCCGGACCCCGGCACCCCGCCTGCCGCGACCCGGCTCTCCCGCACCGGTCGCCCCCGGTGGCGGGACAGCGCCACCCCTGTCAGCGCGAGCACCCCGCCGAGCAGCGCCAGCGGTGGCGGCAGCTCCCCGAGCACCGGCCACGCCATGAGGACCACCAGCGTCGGGACGAGGTAGGTGGTGACGCCGAGCCGCCCCGCGTCGGTCCGCGACAGGGCGTACGCCCAGGTCCCGAACGCGAGCGCCGTCGGCACCAGCCCGAGGTAGACCATCCCGGCGACCTCCGGTCCGGACGCCGTGCCGAGGGCGTCGGCCAGGTCCCCGGCCCACGGCAGGGTGGTGATCGCGCCGACCACGCAGGAGACCTGGGTGACCTGCACCGCGGGCAGGCGCCGGAGCACGGGCTTCTGGGTGAGCACCCCGATCGTCCAGGTCGCGGCGGCCAGGAGGCACAGCAGTGCGCCCACGGGACCCCCGGCGCCGGCCGGACCGGCGCCCGATGTGGCGAACCCGATCAGCACCGCGCCGGCGAACCCGATCCCGGCGCCCGCGAGCAGCGGGCGCGGGAAGCCCTCCCGCAGCACGACGCCGGCGGACAGCGCGATGAGGATCGGTCCGACGTTCACCAGCATCGCCGCGGTCCCGGCGTCGAGACGTTCCTCCGCCGCGTTGAGCGCGACGTTGTACACCGCGAACCAGCTCACCCCGCACACCACCATCAGCAGCCACTCCCGCGCGGTCGGCCGGACCCAGGACCGCGACGCCAGCACCGCGAGCGTGAGCGCCGCCCCGCCGACCACCAGTCGTCCGAGCGCGAGCGCGCCGGCGCCGAACGCGGGGCCGACCGCCCGGATCGCCACGAACGCCGACGCCCACGCCAGCACGGTCACCCCGGCCGCCGCGGCGACCCGCATCCCTGTTCCCGTCACGGGAGGCGACGCTAGGCGCCCGACGTTTCGGTGTGCACCGAATTCAGCTGCGGTAGTACGGCGACGTCGCCGCGAGGGTCGCCTCCCAGTCCGGCATCGGCGCCCCGGCCAGAACCGCGGCGAGCCGGTCGAGGTACCAGTGCCAGCCCGGGCCGGCGTCGGCCGGGGAGAACCCGTCGGGCAGTACCTGCTCGAACACGAGCACGGTGCCCCCGCCCTCCGGGGTGAGCGTCACCGACAGCTCCCACGGCTCGCCGTCGCCCTCCCGGATGTCGACGACCAGCCGGTGCGGGGGATCGCAGTCCCGGACGAGCACGGTGGACGGGGCGCCGCCGCCGTCCTCGTCGCTGGTCAGGACGAGCTCGACGGTGCCGCCGGGTCGCCCGTCGCCGCTCCACCGCCCGAACCACCGCGCGCAGCGGTCCGGGTCGGTGACTGCCGACCAGACGTCGGCGACGGGTTCGTCGTGGACGCGGCGGAACCGCAGCACGGCACGCCCGTCGGTGCCGCGGACCACCTCCCCGGCACGGCCTCCGGTATCGGTCACGGGTTCCTCCTCGATCCACGGGCCAGTTCGGTGTCGAGCGCGTCGAACCGGTGCGCCCAGAAGCCGCGCAGCCCGGCCAGCCACTGCTCGGCCGCAGCAGGCCCGGACGGGTCGACCGCGTAGAGCCGCCGGGTCCCCTCCGCGCGGACGGTGGCGAACCCGTTGTCCCGCAGCACACGCAGGTGCCGGGAGACGGCCGGCTGCGAGATCCCGAACTCGGTGCGGACGACCTCGGTCACCCGCCCTGCCGTCCGCTCGCCGCCGGCGAGGAGCTCCAGGATGCGCCGCCGGACGGGGTCGCCCAGCACGTCGAACGCTTCCACAACCCCGAGCTTATATAACTTGGAACGGAAATAGTAGGCCTCTGGACGGATCGGTTCGTCGCCGCTATGGTTCATTACATGAGTAACGAACCACTACACTACGGCACCGGGAGGTCGCCGTGATCGACGACGGACGCCCGCTGTTCGCACAGATCGCGGAGGACATCGCGTCCGCCGTCGTGGACGGGACCTATCCGGAGGAGACCCAGGTGCCGTCCAGCAACGAGCTCGCCGCCTTCCACCGGATCAACCCGGCCACCGCGGCGAAGGGTCTCAACCAGCTGGTCGCGCAGGGCGTGCTCTACAAGAGACGGGGGATCGGCATGTTCGTCGCCGAGGGGGCACGGTCCCGGCTGCTGGAGAGCCGTCGCGAGGACTTCGCCCGGCAGTACATCGCTCCGCTGGTCACCGAGGCCCGCAAGCTCGGCATCGACCCCGAGCAGCTCAAGAAGATGATCGACGTCTGGGGGGACGACCGATGAGCACCGACGTGATCGCCATGCACGGCGTCACGAAGCGCTACGGCGACGTGACCGCGCTCGACGACGTGACGTTCGCGCTGGAGGAGAACCGCATCCACGGGCTGCTCGGCCGCAACGGCGCCGGCAAGACCACCGCGATGCAGATCCT
The DNA here is from genome assembly GCF_017312135.1 of Pseudonocardia sp. TMWB2A. Lineage (NCBI taxonomy): Bacteria > Bacillati > Actinomycetota > Actinomycetes > Pseudonocardiales > Pseudonocardiaceae > Pseudonocardia > Pseudonocardia sp. TMWB2A. The sequence continues at coordinate 6,365,181 of NZ_QKQY01000002.1, read as the reverse complement.
CACCGCACAGAACTTCGCGACCTCCGGGCGCGCCGAGATCTTCGGTGAGCAGCCCTACGAGAACGCCCGGGTGCTCGCCCGTACCTGCTTCATCCGCGAGTCGCTGAAGTACCCGGACGAGTACCGGGTCCACCACGCGCTCCGGGCCGCCGCGAGCGTGTACCCGCAGTGGGACCAGGCCTTCGCCGACCGGCTCGTCGGGGAGTTCGGGCTGCCGCTCACCCGGATCTGCAAGAAGCTCTCCCGCGGCCAGCAGTCCGCGGTCGGGGTGATCATCGGACTGGCCTCGCGGGCCCCGCTGACCTTCTTCGACGAGCCCTACCTGGGCCTCGACGCCGTCGCCCGGCAGATGTTCTACGACCACCTGCTCGCCGACTTCGCCGAGCACCCGCGCACCGTCGTGCTCTCGACGCACCTGATCGACGAGGTCTCCGACCTGATCGAGCACGTCGTCCTGATCGACCGGGGCCGCGTGCTCATCGACGAGGAGGCCGAGGCGCTGCGCGGCCGGGCCGTCACCGTCTCCGGGCCCGCCGAGTCGGTCGAGCGGTTCGCCCGCGGCCACACCGAGCTGCACCGGGAGCGCCTCGGCGGCTTCCTGCGCGTCACCCTCTCCGGGGTCGCGCCGACCCGCACCGGCCCCACCGAGCCGAACCTGCAGTTCGAGCCGGTCTCGCTGCAGCAGCTCGTCGTCCGTACGACCCAGCACAGCGCGGCGCCGGGCGCCGGCGTCGCCGAGGAGGTCCTGTCATGACCGCCGTCACCGCCGACCGCAGCCCGGTCGATGCCGCGCCCGCCCGGGTGCGCGCCGCGATCCGGATGGGCACGGTCAACTGGGGCCGCCGGTTCGGGATGGCCTGGCTGATCCTCGGGGTCGTCTTCGTGCTGCACCAGACCGTGTGGTGGGTGGTGCGCAGCAACGGCGGCGACGAGCCGACCGGCTACACCGGCGCGCTGACCTCGTTCTTCTTCATCCTGGCCAGCACCTACCTCGCGCTGATGACCCAGGTGATGCCGTTCGCGCTGAGCCTGGGCATCACGCGACGGCACTTCTACCTCGGCACCGTCCTGCTGGTGGCCGCCGAGACCCTGGTCAGCGCGATCGGGCTCAGCGTGCTGCTGGCCGTCGAGCGGGCCACCGACGGCTGGGGCCTGCGGGTCGAGTTCTTCGAGATGGGCTTCATGGGCCAGTCGAACCCGGTCGCCCAGGTGCTGGCGTACTGGGTGCCGCTGCTGACGCTCTCGCTGGTGTTCGTGCTCTTCGGCGCGGTGTTCCGGCGCTGGGGACAGCTCGGGATCTGGGCCGCTGTCCTGGTGCCCGTGCTGGTGGTCGCGGCCGGGGTGATGCTCCTGACCTGGCAGGACGCCTGGGGGGCGTTCGGCCGGTTCTTCGTCGAGACGCCGACGCTGGCGCTGCTCGCCGGCTATCCGCTGATCCTCGCCGCGGTCGCGGCGGGGGCCGGGTACCTGGTGCTGCGCCGCGCGACTCCCTGACGGAGGACCCGGCGGGGCCCGGCACCCTCGTGGGGGGTGGTGCCGCGCCCTCAGCCGTCCAGCACGAGATCGGCCCGTTCCGGTGCGCCACCGGAGCGGGCCAGCTCCTGTTCGGCGCGCCGCCAGCCGTCGCGGTACGGGGCGTAGCCCGGCCAGTCCGCCCGTCGGTGCAGCCGCCGCTCCCGCTCGTCCGCCGACGCCTCCACCCAGATCGCCAGCGAGGTCACCGGCGCCAGTGCGGCCGCGCCGCTCCCGCACCCCTCCAGTACGACGACGGTCGCCGGCGCCAGCGTGCGTTCCGGTCCCGGCCGGTCGTGCACCCAGTCCCACGACGTCCAGCGCAGCGTCGTACCGGCCGCCAGCGGGTCACCGATCCCGCGCCGGGCCAGCGCCGGGACCCGGGGCAGCCCGTCCCAGCCGGGGCACAGGTCCTCGATCTCGAGCAGCGGGGCCCCGAGCCGGTCGGCGAGCTCGCGGGCCCGGGTGGACTTCCCGGCCCCGGAGAACCCGTCCACGGTGACCAGGCGGTTCCCGGCGGGCCCGGCGGGGGCGGCGTGCACGAGCCGGGCGACCGTGTCGGTCCAGTCCCGGTCCGCGACCGTCCTCACGGCCGGACGACCACCTTGACCTGCGACGCGTCGGGGGACAGGGCGTCGCCGACGTGGTCGAGGTCGACGTGCCCGGTCACCAGCCGGTCCAGGTCCACCGCGCCCGACGCGGCCAGGCGCACCGCCGTGGGCCAGGTGTTGGCGTAGCGGAAGGTGCCGGTCAGGGTGATCTCGCGCGACTGCAGCATCGACACCGGCAGCGTCATCTCGTCGGCACCCATCCCGACGAGCACCGCGGCGCCGCCCGGCCGGACCGCGGGCAGCCCGCCCAGCACCGCGGCCGGCACCCCGGAGCAGTCGACGAAGGCGTCCACACGGGACACGTCGGCGCCCGGTGCGACGACGTCGGTCGCGCCGAACTCGCGGGCCAGTGCGGCGCGCGCCGGGTCCGGGTCGCTGACGACGACCTCGGCGGCGCCCTGCACCGCCGCCACCTGCGCGACGAGCAGCCCGATCGGCCCCGCCCCGGCGACGAGCACCCGCGACCCGACCCCGGTGCCCGCCCTGTGGTTCGCCCACAGCGCGACCGACAGCGGTTCGAGCAGCGCGGCGGCGTCGTCGGAGACGTGCTCGGGGACGGGGTGGGCGAAGTCGTCGGCGATCGTCACGTACTCGGCGAACGCGCCGTCGACCGGCGGGGTCGCGAAGAACACCATGTCCGGGCACAGGTTGTAGGCGCCGGTGTGGCAGTACCGGCAGCGGCGGCAGGGCACGCCCGGCTCCAGCGAGACACGCTCGCCGATCCGCCCCGCGTCGACGCCCTCCCCGACGCCGACGATCCGCCCGGACGGCTCGTGCCCGAGCACCATCGGCTCGCGCAGCACGAAGTCGCCGATCCGGCCGTGCCGGAAGTAGTGCACGTCGGAGCCGCAGGTGCCGACCGCCGCCACCCGCACCAGCACCTCCCGGGGGCCGGGCCGGGGGACCGGTCGCTGCTGCACCTCCAGCTCACCGGCGGCACGCAGCACGCTGCACCGCATCGACTCCGGCACCTCGGCGATCGTCGTCACGGGCACGACGGTGGCACGCGCGGCCGGGCCGGGCAACGCGGTGCGCCGACCGCGCCGGACGTACCGGTGCGCGCACGGTCGATCATTCCGGCGGACGTCGTCCGCCCCCGGGAGGTCCGCCGGTGGTGTACTGCTCCGCGACGAGAGGGAGGACCGGCCGCCCCGCGGGCGGCCGGCGACGAGAAGGACGCCCATGGGCTCGGCCATCGAACGACCGGCGGTCACCGGCTTCCACCACGTGTCGGCGGCCGTGACCGACGTGGAGTCCAGTGCGCTCTGGTACCAGCGTGTCCTCGGGCTGCAACGGCTGCCGATGACCTTCCCGCACCACGACGCCGCCGACGGCTCGTCGGAGAAGGCGGCGCTGCTCCTCGACGTCGTGACCGGGGTGATGATCGAGCTGCACGCCCCGGCCGACGGCGACGGCGGCGGCCCCCGCGGCGCGCTCGACCACCTGGCGTTCGGCGTCGCCGACCGCGCGACCCTCGACGCCTGGGCCGCCTGGCTGGACAGCCTCACGGTGCCGCACGGCGGCGTCGTCGACCGGACCGACCCGACCGGCTACGCGACGCTGGAGTTCCGCGACCCGGACGGCATCGCGCTGGAGTTCATCCACTTCCCCGGCCGCGGTTAGGCGACCGGTGCCGGGGCCACGGCGGCCCGGCGGGCGCGGAGCACGCCCCAGCCGACCAGGGCGGCCGCGAGCACGGTGAGCGCCGCCCCGGCGACGACGGTCCCGGTCCGGAACTGCCCGGTCTGCTCCGGGCTCCAGCCCGCGGCGGCGAGCGGCCCGGTGAACAGCGCGGCCAGCGCGGTCCCGGCGACGGCGACCCCGATCCCGGAGGTGATCTCGGAGGCGGTGTCGACCAGCGCGACGCCGATCGTGGTGCGTTCCTCGGGGAGGCCCCGCAGCACGTTGGTGGCGGCGACGACGCCGACCACCCGCAGCCCGGCCGCGGTGAGGGCGAGCGCGGCGGCGATCCCGGGGTAGCCGAGGGTGCCGACGCCGGTGTAGACGGCCAGCCCGGCGACGATCGCGACCGCGCCCACCCACGAGGCCCGGGTGAACCCGAACCGCCGCACGAACGGGGTGACCAGCGCGCCGCCCGCGAGCAGGACGACCACCTGCGGCAGCATCCCGAGCGAGGCCGCCGCGGGGCTCCACCCCAGGTCGAGCTGCAGCTGCAGGGTCACCAGGTAGCCGAGCCCGGCGATCGCCAGGCCGGCCGCGGCCTTGAAGGCCAGCCCGCTCGACACCAGCGGGTGGGCGACGAGCGCCAGGTCGAGCAGCGGGTGGCGGGCGGTGCGCTCGCGCAGCACGAACAGCACCGCGGCGAGGACGGCGACGACGCCCGCGGCCCACGGCAGCGCCGAGCCGGAGCCGTGCTCGACGAACAGGGTGGGGGTGAGCAGCGCGGACACGATCGTCGTCGTGCCCAGGGCGGCGCCGGCGAGGTCGAGCGGCACCCGGTGCAGCGACGCCGGGTCGTCGGCGGCGATGCCGCGCCCGATCCCGACGATCGCCAGCAGCGCGATCGGCACGTTGACCAGCAGCAGCACCTGCCACGGGGCGACCGCGAGGACGAGCCCGCCGACCGTCGGGCCGATCGCGAGGCCGACGATCCCGACGGTCGAGATGAGGTTGATCGCGCGGACGCGCAGGTCGTCGTCGCGGAACAGGCGGAACGCCAGCGCCATCGAGCCGGGGGTGGTCATCGCGGCGGCGACGCCCGTCGCCACCCGGACGGCGATCAGCTCGCCCGCGGTGGTGACGAACGCGGTCGCGAGGCTCGACGCGGCGAGCAGGACCAGGCCGACGAGCATGACGCGACGCCGGCCGACCCGGTCCGAGAGCGCGCCAAGGGCCAGCATCAGCCCGCCGAAGACCACGGAGTAGGCGCCGGTGACCCACTGCAGGTCGGTGGCCGAGGCGTGCAGGTCGCGCCCGATCGTCGGCAGCGCGACGTTCAGGACGGAGTTGTCCAGCATCTCGAACAGGAAGACGGCGGACAGGCCGGTCAGGGCGGGCCAGGCCGCCCGGAGCGACCCGGGGGACGCGGTGGACGTGGGCTCGTGCACGGTGGGTTCCTCCCTCCGACGGTGGTGGGTCGGCGTGGCCCACGACGAGTAAGTTAACTGACTAAGTTTAGTCGGTCAAGAGAGGTGGTCGGGATGCCCAGGACGGGACCGCGCGGCGGGCCGCGGACACGTGCGCGGATCGCGGAGGTCGCGGGCCGGTTGTTCCATGAGCGCGGGTTCGACGCGGTGACCGTCGCCGAGGTCGCGCGGGAGGCCGGGGTCTCGAGCGTGACCGTCTACAACCATTTCCCGCGCAAGGAGGACCTGTTCCTCGACCGCACCGACGAGGCGGCCGAGCTGCTGCGCGCGGCGGTCCGCGACCGGCCCGGGGGCGACGACGTGCCGGCCGGCCTGCGGCGCGCCGTCGACGACCTGGTCGAGGCCGGGCACCCGCTGGCGGGCACCGACCCGCGCTCGCTGCCCTTCTACCGGGCGGTCGCGACGTCGCCGTCGCTGCTGGCCCGGGCGCGCGAGATCGGCACCGAGCTGGAGGGTGTCCTCGCCGCCGAGATCGCCGCGGACGGGACGTTCGACGGCGACGGCGACCTGCTCGCCGCGCTGTTCGTCGGCGGCTACGCGGCGGTCCTCGCCGGGACCGCGCGACGGCTGCTGGCCGGCGAGGAGCGCGACGTCGTGCTGGCCGACCACCGGGCCCGGTTCGGCACGCTGGCCGAGGTGCTCCGGCGGGGCTTCGCCTAGCGGGGGTCCACGCAGACCAGGCCCCACGGCCGGTCGTCGACCCGGGTCATCACCACGGTGGCGTGCCGCGACCCGCGGCCGCGCAGCTTCCGGGCGATCGCCTCGACGTCACCGGCCAGGCCGCGGCGCCGCACGTCGACCGCGCCGACGTCGAGGTCGCGCAGCAGCCGGGGCAGCCGCTTCTGGTCCCACGGGCGGGAGTCGAGCACCCGCAGCGGCCGCGCGAACGGCGTGGCCGGGGGCTCGTCGTCGCCGGTCAGGAAGGCGATCCGCGGGTCGATCCGGGCGGTGCCGGTGGCCCGGGCCAGGGCGGAGACCAGCCCGGCCCGGGTGACGGCCGGGTTCGGGTCGAGCAGCCAGGCGCCCGGTTCGCCGACCGCGATCCCGGTGTCCCCGTCCGGCGGGTCCGGCTCGCCGTGCAGGTCGTGCACACCGTCGTCGTCGACGACGGTGGCGCGCGTGCGGGCGCCGGCCAGCGCGGGGGACCAGGCGCAGGCCTCCTTCAGCTCGCGCCCGAGCGCGAGGAACTCGATCTCCCAGGCCGGCGGGACGGTGTCGTGGTCGATCCCCGGTGCCGCCTTGATCCCGACCGCGCCGACCCGCCGCTCCAGCTCCAGGCACCAGTCCAGCGGCGGCTCGGACTCGCCGGTCCGCATCCGGCCGCCGCCGGTGCGCCGGGCCGGGTCGACGAACACGCCGTCGGCGCCGGACAGGTCGGCGTCGCGCACGTCGCACCGCACCGTCCGGGCCGAGCCGCCGTGCACGGCCGCGTTGCGGTAGGCCATCCACAGGTGCACCGGATCCAGGTCGACGCCGGTGACGTCGTGGCCCGCCGCGACCAGCGAGACCAGGTCGCCGCCGATCCCGCAGCACAGGTCGACGACCGCGCGCCCGGTGAAGCGGGCGGCCCGGTGCCGCGCGATCACCTCCGACGACGCCTGCTCCAGCCCGTCGCGCGTGAACCACATCCGGGCCGCCCGTGCGAACTTGCGGGCGGCCCGGTCCCGCAGCCCGGCCTGGGCCATGGCGTCGGCGACCAGCCCGGCGTCGTGCTCGCGGCGCAGCGCGGTCCCCAGCCGGAGCGCGGCGTCACCGTCCCGGTCGGCGACGGCGAGCCGGTCCAGCAGCGCCGTCCCCTCCGGCCCGGCGAGCCGCTCCAGCCGGGCGATCGGATCGTCGTCCACGACGACAGTGTCCACGGCGCCGTCCCCGGCACCGTCGTGTGCCCGCACCGGCGTCGGCCGCCGCGGACCCCGGGCGTACGGTCGTCGGCCGGGACATCGGAGCGGAGGAGCACGTGGTCGAGCACGACGGCCGCGACCCCGCCGTACCCGGCGCACCGGTGCCCGAGCCCCCCACGGTGCGGGGTGCGACGGCGCTGCCCCGCGAGATCGGCGTCCTGGTCGGGTCGGCGTTCGCGATCGCCATCGGGTTCGGGCTGGTCGCGCCGGTGCTGCCGGCGTTCGCGCGCTCGTTCGACGTCGGGGTGACCGCGGCCGCCGCCGTGATCAGCGTGTTCGCCTTCTCCCGGCTGGTGTTCGCCCCGCTGTCCGGCACGGTCGTCGGCCGGTTCGGCGAGCTGCGGGTGTTCGTCGCCGGGCTCGCCGTCGTCGCCGTGACGACGGCCGGTCTGGCCTTCGCGACGGCGTACTGGCAGCTGATCGCGCTGCGCCTGGTCGCGGGCGTCGGGTCGACGATGTTCACGATCTCGGCGGTGTCGCTGCTCGTGCGGCTGTCCCCGCCGCACCTGCGGGGCCGCGCGACGAGCCTGTGGGCCACCGGGTTCCTGCTCGGCAACATCGCCGGGCCGCTGCTCGGCGGCACCCTCGCCGCGATCGACGTCCGCGCCCCGTTCCTGATCTACGCGGCGCTGCTGGTGCTGGTGATCGTCGTGGGCGGGCCGCTGCTGCGCCGGCCGGAGGGCCCGGTCGACGAGGCGCCCCCGCCGCGCACCCGGTTCCGCGACGCCGTGCGCCACCGTGCCTACCGGGCCTCGCTGGTGGGGAACTTCGCGAACGGCTGGGCGGTGTTCGGCGTCCGCATCGCGCTGGTCCCGCTGGTGGTGGTCGAGGCGCTGGGGCGCGAGGACGCGTTCGGCGGCATCGCGCTGTCGGTGTTCGCGGCCGGGAACGCGGCGACCCTGCTGCTGGCCGGACGTCTCGCCGACCGCTCCGGCCGCAGGCCTCCGCTGATCGCCGGCCTCGCGGTGTCGGGTGCGTCGACGGCCGTCCTCGGCTGGGTGCTCGACCCCTGGGCGTTCCTGGCGCTCTCGCTCGTCGCGGGGCTCGGCAGCGGACTGGTGAACCCGCCGCTCAACGCGGCCGTCGCCGACGTCATCGGGGAGCGCGCCCGCGGCGGCTCGGTGCTGGCGGGCTTCCAGATGGCGGCCGACCTCGGGGCGATCGCCGGGCCGCTGGTGGCCGGGGCGCTCGCCGAGGTCTGGGGGTACGGGCCGGCGTTCGCCGTGACCGGGGTGCTGTCGCTGGTCGCGGCGCTGGTCTGGTGGCGGGCGCCGGAGACCCTCCCGTCCCGGTCCTGACCTGGGGCGTTGCCCGCCGGGGTGACACCGGTGCCGGTCGCTCCGTCCCGCTGGTCCCGATCGTCCCCCGGTTCCCACCCGTCACGCCGGTCCGCCGGTTCGGGTGACCTCCTCCGGAGTGACCTCACCCCACCGACGGGTGGCGAGTGTGGCTGGTGTGCACAGGGTGCTTCTAGCGTCGTGGATATCGGACAAGCCGGACACGGATGGGGACGGGAACGAAGCCATGAGGCGCGGACTGGCACGACGTACGGTGATGAGCGCGGCGGCGGTGGTGACGGTGAGTGCTGTCATGTTCACCGGAGGGGTCCTGGCGCTCACCGACGGTGCGGCCGTGTCCGCGGCCGCGGCACCCACGGTGCCCGGCGCCGTCGCGCAGGCCGCGGTCCCGGAGGCACCGAGCGTGCTCGCCGGGCCGACGACCACCCCGTCGGGCGCCGCGGCGTTCCCGACCGACTCCGCTCTGCGGTCGTCGTCGGAGGCCGCCGGGGGCTCGGGTGCCGCCGCGGCCGCTCGGCCCGCGGAGACGGACGCCGTCCGCGGGGCCGAGGGCTCCGGTGACGCCGGACCGGCCCGCCCGGCCGCCACCGGGTCGTCCGGCTCCGAGAGCCCGGTCCCGCCGTCCGCGACGGGGCCTGCCGACGCCGCGAAGCCTGCCGACGGGGCGAAGCCCGCTGACGGTGCGAAGCCTGCCGACGCCGCGAAGCCCGCCGACACGCCCGCCGACGCGCCGTCCGGCCCCGCGGACGAACCGACGACGCCGGTCGCCCCGGCCGAGAAGCCCGCCGACCCGGCGCCGCCCGCGGACGAGCCCAACGGTCCCGCGGCCGGGCCGGCTGCTCCCGCGGAGAAGCCCGCCGCTCCCGCGGACGAGCCCGCCGCTCCCGCGGAGACACCGGGCGGGCCTGCCGAGAAGCCGGCGGATACTGGGGAGACGCCGGCCGACCCGGCGCCCGCACCCGCCGACGCCGGGACGGGGCCCGCCGACACGGGGACGGAGCCCGCCGCCCCCGCGAAGCCCACCGACCCGGAGGAGAAGCCCGTCGACCCCGCGGACACGCCCGTCGAGACGCCGACCGACCCCGCGGCCGCGCCCGCCGCGCCCGCCGACCCCTCGGCCCGACCGGCCGACCAGAGCACGCCCCGCCCCGGCGCCACCAGCGCGGCCGAGCGCTACGGCTGGGGCGCGCCGCTGCCGGCGTCGGACGAGTTCGACTACACCGGACCGCCCGACCCGGCGAAGTGGAACCAGGCGGGCGAGTGCTGGCCCGGTCACGCGGGCAACGGCGGCCGCTGTGCCAGCCGGTCCACGGTCAAGGACGGCAAGCTGATCCAGACCGGGCTGCGCAACGGCGACTCGGCGTGGATCTCGTCGAAGTTCAACCAGCAGTACGGCCGCTGGGAGGCCCGCGTCCGCTCCGAGGCCACCGGCCCGGACAACGGCAGGCAGTACCACCCGCTGCTGATCATCTGGCCGCAGTCGGACCGCTGGCCCCAGGACGGCGAGTACGACTTCCTCGAGAACGGCGCGCCCGGCGAGCAGTGCGCCGAGGCGTTCATCCACTACCCGCACGGCCGCGGCGCGGTCCAGCAGGAGTACGCCAAGGAGAAGGACTGCGGCGCACCGCTGAGCGAGTGGCACAACGTCGCCATCGAGTGGACGCCCGACCACGTGAAGGGCTTCATCGACGGCAAGGAGTGGTTCTCCTTCTCCGGCGGCGCCCGGCCCGGCCGCAAGAACATCCAGGACATGCCCAGCGGGCACCTGACGATCCAGCTCGACAACTTCTTCGGCGGCAACATGCAGCCGGCGACGTACGAGGTGGACTGGGTCCGGATCTACTCCCTCGACGGAAAGTGACCGGCTAACACCGGACCGTTGCGGGGCGATGAGTGGACGTGCCGCTTCTCACACGCAGGACCGCGGGGTGGCTGCTCGCGGGCGTCGTGGCCCTGGAGGTCGCGATCCCCGCGGTCGGCCTGGCCACCACCGAGCCGCCCCGCCGCTACTCCTGGAGCATGTTCGTCGCGTCGTCGACGGAGTACGCCTACACCGGGCGGACCGCCGACGGCGCGTCCCGTGCCCTCGACACCGAGGCCCTGCCGTGGCCGCAGCGGACCGTCCACTACGGAGCCACGGTCCCGCAGCTGCTGTGCGCGGCGACCCCGGACCTCGTCGCGGTGTCGCGGACCCGGGACGGCGCCCCGGAGTGGGAGCAGCCGTGCTGAGGCTCCCCGACACGCTCCCCGCACGTCCACTGGCCGGGTACCGGATCCTGGTCGGGCTCGTCGCCGGGCTGAAGGCCGTCGAGCTCGGCGCGAGCCCGCTGCTCGGGACCCGGGCCGGACCGCTGTTCGGGGTCGGCCCGGTGCTGCCCGCCCCGGTCTGGCTCGCGCTCGGCGCGGTGATGGGGCTGGCGGCGCTGGCCGTCGTCGCGGGGTGGAACGCGCGGGCGGCGGCCCTGGTGGTCGGGCTGTGCACCGCCGGCTTCGTCTGGGGCGCGGGCTACTACTCCAACCACACCTACCTGCTGTTCACCGCGGCGGTGCTGCTGTCGTTCTCCGACTGCGACGCGGCCTGGTCGCTCCGGTCCCGGCGCGGACACGGCGCCGACCGGGTGTGGGCGGCGCCGGTGCTGGTGCTACGGGCGCAGATCACGATCGTCTACTTCTACGCCGCGATCTCGAAGATCCGTCCGGACTTCCTGTCCGGCAACGGGCTGGCGTCCTGGGCGTGGGACTCGGTGCTGGTCCCGGCGGCGCTGCTGACGCCGGTGTTCCTGGTGCCGATGGCGTTCGGCGCGGTGCTCACCGAGCTGTTCGTCGCGTTCGGGCTGTGGTCGTCGCGGCTGCGGCCGGTCGCCGTCGTCGCCGGGATCGGGCTGCACCTCGGCATGATCGCGATGCTCTCCGACGGGCTGCACGCCGCGGTCGAGCTGGGGCTGTTCGCCACCCTCACCTGCGGTGGCTACCTGCTGTTCGCGGACCGCGTCCCGGTCGTCGACGGGCTCACCGGCGCGGTGGTGGTGCCCCGGCAGCGCCGGTCGGAACCGGCGCTGCCGAGCACGGTCACCCGGCGCTGACGCCCATCGCCTCGGCCAGCCGCAGGTGCGGCGCGGCCTCGTCGTGGCGCGAACGGCGCTGCAGGGTGCGCCCGAGGAGCAGGTGGGCGTACCCGTCGGCCGGCTCGTGGCGCACCAGCTCGCGGAGCTCGGTCTCGGCCCGGCCGAGCTGCGCGGAGTGGTAGTACGCGCGGGCCAGCAGCAGCCGGACCGCGGCGGCCTCGGGCTGCTCGGCGACGAGCTCGGCGAGCACCGTCGCGGCCCCCGCGGGGTCGCCGGAGTCGAAGAGGTACCCGGCGTGCTCCCACCGGTCGGCAGGCCCTGCTTCCGTCCCGGTCATCCAGGACAGCGCGTCGATCCTCATCGGTGCGGCCTCCTTCCGGCCCATTCGGTTGATACGTCAACCACAACCGCGGCGCCGGGTGTTCTGTTCCCGGCTCAGGCCAGGGCGGCGCGGACCAGCTCGGGCATCCCGGTCGCCGGACGGCCGAGCAGCGTCGCGAGGTCCTCCGACGGCTCGGCGAACATCCCCGACGAGACGAACTCGCCGATGAAGGCCGGAGCCGGGGCCCGGTCGAGCGGTACCCGGCGGTGGGACACCGGCCGGCCGGACTCCGCGGCGATCGTCGCGGCCAGCTCGTCGTAGGTCCACAGCGGTCCGCGCAGCTCGTAGGCGCGCCCGGCGTGCTCCTGCGGCCCCCTGGCCACGACGACGGCGGCGGCCCGCGCCAGGTCCGCGATCGTGGCGGTGTTGAGCGCCCGGCCGCCGTCCGCGGCGACCGTCCCGCCGGACTCCAGCGCGGCGGCGACCACGTCCGGGTTGACGAACATGTCCGAGTAGAAGGTGTTGCGCAGCGGCGTCACCGGCAGCCCGGAGTCGCGCAGCAGCTCCTCGGTGACGGTGTGGTCGGCGAGGAAGGCGGGCGCGCCGGGCCGGTCCGCGCCGATCGCGCTGGTGTAGACGACGTGCCCGACACCCGCCTCGGCCGCGGCACGGACCACGTTGCCGTGCTGGCGCTCGCGCACCCCGGGTGTCACGTCGGAGCCGGACACGAACAGCAGCCCGTCGGCGCCGGTGAACGCCGCCTTCAGCGAGGCCGGGTCCTCGTAGTCGCCGACGTGCACCCGGACCCCGGCCGCGGCCAGGTCGGCCACCTTCTCCGCGGACCGGGCGAGGACGCCCACCCGCTCCGCCGGCACGGTCTCCAGCAGCGCCCGCACGGCCGCGCCGCCCAGCTTCCCGCTCGCCCCGGTCACGATGATCATCGCTGTCTCCCCATCTCGTCGTGGACGGTGACGACACTGCCGGATAGGCTTACGTTCGGTAAGTACGTACCTTCTGGTAAGTAGGTGGATGGACGGTGAGCACGCAGGTGGAGCGGCCCACGGGCCTGTTCTCGGGTGACGCGTTCGACAGCAGCTGCCCCTCGCGGTCGGTCCTCGACCACGTGACGTCGAAGTGGGCGGTCCTCGTGCTCGTCGTCCTGTCCCGCGAGGACCACCGGTTCTCCGCGCTCCGCCGCGCCGTCGGCGGGATCAGCGAGAAGATGCTGGCCCAGACCCTGCGCACCCTGGAGGGCGACGGCTTCGTGCACCGCGAGGTCGCCGCGACCACCCCGCCGCAGGTCAGCTACGGCCTCACCGAGCTCGGCCACGGCGTGACCGGCCACCTCGCCGGCCTCGTCGGCTGGATCGAGGACCGGATCCCCGAGGTGCTGGCGGCACGCGAGCGCGCCTAGGCCCCGGTGGTCAGTGCCCGCCGCCCAGGTGTCCGGCGAGCCGCTCGTGGCGGTCGCGGCTGTCGTCGTTCATCCCGGTGACGACGAGCGTGCGGCCGGACCGCGCGTAGCGGCGCCGCAGTTCGTCGAGGACGGCGACGGTCGAGGCGTCCCACACGTGCGCGCCGGACAGGTCGACGGTCACCTCCGCCGGGTCCCCGTCGGGGGCGAACGCCAAGCTCAGCTCGCTGCTGGAGGCGAAGAACAGCTGGCCGGTGACGCGGTAGACGACCGCGCCGCCGTCGTCGGCGGTGCGGTCCACCCCGACCAGCCGTGACACCCGGTTCGCGAACAGCACCGAGGCGACGAGCACGCCGGCGCCCACGCCGAAGGCCAGGTTGTGGGTGCCGACGGTGACCACGACGGTCGTCAGCATCACCGCCGTCTCGCTGCGCGGCATCCGGCGCAGCGTCGCCGGGCGGATGCTGTGCCAGTCGAACGTCCCGACCGACACCATGACCATCACCGCGACCAGGGCGGCCATCGGGATCAGCGCGACGACGTCGCCGAGTGCGACCACGAGGACCAGCAGGAACGAGCCCGCGAGGAACGTGGACAGCCGGGTCCGGGCCCCGGACGCCTTCACGTTGATCATCGTCTGGCCGATCATCGCGCAGCCGCCCATGCCGCCGGTGAAGCCGGTGACGATGTTCGCGACGCCCTGGCCCCACGACTCACGGGTCTTGTCCGAGCCGGTCTGCGTGATGTCGTCGACCAGACGCGCGGTCATCAGCGACTCGATCAGCCCGACCAGGGCGACGCCGAGCGCGTACGGCGCGACGATCCGCAGCGTCTCCCACGTCAGCGGCACCGCGGGGAGGTGCGGGAGCGGCACCGTGTCCGGCAGCGCGCCCTGGTCGCCGACGGTCGGCACGGCGACCGCGGCCGTCACCGTGACCACGGTCAGCCCGACGATCGCGACCAGCGGTGCCGGGACGACGCGGGTCAGCCGCGGCAGCCCGACGATGACCACCAGGCCCACGGCGACCAGCGGGTAGACCGCCCAGGGCACGCCGACCAGCTGGGGCACCTGCGAGGTGAAGATCAGGATCGCGAGTGCGTTGACGAAGCCCACCATCACGCTGCGTGGCAGGAAGCGCATCAGCCGCGCGACGCCCGCGGCGGCCAGCGCGATCTGCAGCGCCCCGCCCAGCACGACCGCGGCGAACAGGTACTCGACGCCGTACTCCCGCGAGAGCGGGGCCACGACCAGCGCGATCGCACCGGTCGCGGCCGAGATCATCGCCGGTCGCCCGCCGCAGACCGCGATGACCACGGCCATCGTGAACGAGGCGTACAGGCCGACCCGGGGGTCCACCCCGGCGATGATCGAGAACGCGATGGCCTCGGGGATCAGGGCGAGCGCGACGACGAGTCCGGCGAGCACCTCGGTGCGCACCAGGCGGGGTGTCCAGCGTGCACGCAGCGTGGCGAGGTCGGGCAGGGCGGAGCGGGGCACGATACGACGGTCGCTTTCACGTCGGGGGAGGGGCGGGGCCGCGGGCCACGACGGCGGGAGCTCGCGAACGGCCCGACCGTACTCTCACGTTAGGGGAGGGTCTGCGGTGCGGGGCCCGGAACCCGTCCGGGGTGGCGCGCCCCACACTCCGTTGTCCCACAGGCCGATCTCAGCGTCGTCACAGCGACGGTGAGCACGATGGGGTCCATGGCGATGACTCCCGACGTACCGACCTGGGTGGGTGAGCTCGACCGGCTCGCCCCGGCCCGCGACCTCGAGGTCGATCGGCGGTTCGCCGCCGCACGGCTGCTGGTCACCGTCGGTGGCACCCCGCAGGGTCAGGTCACCGTGCCGCTGCGCGCCGGGCGCGCGACCGCCGCGGAGCTCTCGCTCGCCGTCGCCGCGCTGCCCGCGGCCGGCACCGTCGCCGTCGCGCCGTCCGCGGCCGACCCGGTCACCGTGGTCGTCGCGACCCGCAACCGGCCCGAGTCGCTGGCCCGCTGCCTGCGCGCGGTCCTCGCCTCGGACCACCCGGCGCTGTCGGTCGTCGTCGTCGACAACGACCCGGACGACGAGCGGACCGAGCTGGTCGTGCGGGCCGCGGGCTCCGACCGGGTCCGCTACGTCCGCGAGCCGCGGCGCGGTGCGTCCATCGGCCGCAACCGGGGCCTGGCCGAGGCCCGCACCGAGATCGTCGCCTTCACCGACGACGACACCGAGGTCGACCCCGCCTGGGCCTCGCGCATCGCCGGCGCGTTCGCCACGGACCCCGAGCTCGCCTGCGTCTCCGGCCCGGTGCTCGCCGCCCGCCTGGGCAGCCCCGAGGAGCGCGCCGCCGACGTCGCCCTGGCCTGGAACAAGGGCTTCACCCCGCGCCGGTTCACCCTCGCCGAGCCCCCCGCGGACTCCCCGATCTTCCCGTTCGCACCCGGCCTGTTCGGCATCGGCGCCAACCTCGCCGTGCGCGCCGGGGCCGCCCGCGCCGTCGGCGGCTTCGACGAGGCCATGGGCCCGGGCACCCCCACCCACGGCGGCGAGGACTGCGAGTTCCTCGTCCGCATGATCCTCGCCGGCAACGTCCTCGGGTACGCCCCGGGCGCCTACCTGTGGCACCACCACCGTCCCGACCAGGCGGCGCTGAACACCCAGCTCGAGGGCTACGCGATCGGGCTGGGCAGCTTCCTGGCGAAGGTGGCGCTGTCGCCGCAGGGCCGTTCGGTCGCGCTGCGCCGGCTCCCGGCGGCGGTCGCCCGGCTGCGCCACATCTCCGACCGCGAGGCAGGCGCCGGCGACGCGATGCCCGACAGCGGGCTGCTGGAGCGCGGCGGCCGGATCGCCCGCGGCGGCTGGGCCTACGTGCAGCGGTCCCGCGAGGTGCGGCGCAACGGTGGCGCGGTGCCGCCGATGCTGCTGCCCGCGCGCTCGGCGCTCGTCCCGGCGCACATCCGCCGTGCCGCCGAGGCCGCGCGGGTCCGGGCCGAGGCCGGCGCCCACGTCGGCCCGACGGCCGTCCCGGCTCCGCGTCCCGACCGGCAGGCCGAGGCCGAGGCCGGCGACGACCGCGGGGCCGCGGAGCTCGCCCGGAACTCCGCGGCCTGAGCCGCTACAGCCCGTAGGACTTCCCGATGATGTCTCGCTGGATCTCGCTGGTCCCGCCGTACACCGTCGAGACGACGCTCTGGCGGAGCAGCCGCTCCATGCCGTACTCGGTGGCGTAGCCGTAGCCGCCGAGCATCTGCATCCCCTCCAGGGACAGGTGCTTGGCGAGCTCGGTGGCCTTGAGCTTGGCCATCGACGCCTCGCGCGGGAACAGCGCACCCGCGGGTGCCTCGTCGATCACCCGCGCGGTGTCGTGCACCAGCAGGCTGGTGGCCGCCAGCTCGGTGGCGTTGTCGGCGATGCGGTGGCGCATCGCCTGGAAGCTCCCGACGGGGCGGCCGAACTGCTTGCGCTCCTTGACGTAGGCGACGGTGTCGTCGAAGGCGCGCCGCGCCAGCCCGAGCATGAGCCCGGCCAGGATCATCCGCTCCAGGTTCAGCCCGGCCATGAGCTGTCGCCAGCCCTGCCCCTCGACGCCGACGACGGCGTCGGCGGGCAGCTCGCACCCGTCGAAGTAGAGGTCGTTGACCTCCTTGCCGCCCATCGTCTCGATGCCGTGGATCGACAGGCCCGCCGCGTCGGCGGGCACGACGAACATGGTCAGGCCGTCGTGCTTGCCGCCCTCGGTGGAGGTGCGGGCGACCAGCAGGATGTGCGACGCGATGTGCGCGTTCGAGCACCAGGTCTTCTGGCCGTCGATCCGCCAGCCGGTCTCCGTCTTCGTGGCCTTGCACTTCAGCCCGCCGACGTCGGACCCGGCCTCCGGCTCGGACATCGAGATCGACAGCACGTCACCGCGGCACATACCGCCCAGCAGCTCCTGCTTCTGGGCCTCGGTGCCGAACTTCTCGATCGCCGCGGCGGTGATGGTGGTCGTGCCGAACCCGGCGATCGGGGCCTGGCCGTACGCGGACTCCTCCAGGAAGACCAGCAGGTCACGCATGCCCTGGCCGGCGCCGCCGTACTCCTCGGGGGTGGCGATGCCGAGCCAGCCGAGGTCGGCCATCTTGCGGTAGATCTCGTCGGAGTGGGCGTGCCGCCCGCCGCCGGTCAGCTCGTCGCGGCGCTCCTTGCTGCCGATCTCGCGACGGCAGAAGTCGCCGATCGCCTTCGCCAGGTCGGTCTGGTCCTCGGTCAGGGTGACGGGCATCAGGGATCTCCTCGGTCGTCGGACCACATTCCGGTGCGGTCCAGGTGGGCGAGCAGCAGGTCGCGGCCGTCGAGCACGTGGCGGCGCATCGCCGCCCGCGCGGCGTCGGGGTCGGCGGCGCCGAGCGCGTCGAGCAGGACGACGTGGGCGTCGACCGCGCCGGCCCGCCACTCGGGCGAGCCGGTGTAGAAGTGCGCCGGCAGGTAGTGCGACGAGCGCCCCACCAGCCAGGCGAGCTTGCGCGAGCCGGCCAGCCGGTTGACCTCGGCGTGCAGCCGGTGCTCGGCGGACACGAGCGGGTCCAGCTCGGCCGGGTCGTGGGTCTCGGGGGTGCGCGCGCACAGTGCGGCGATCCGGTCGGCGAGCTCGCGCAGCGGTGCGAGGTCGGCGGGGGACAGCCGCTGCGCCGCGCGTGCGGCCAGCGTCCCGGTCAGGTCGGCCTGCACCTCGAACAGGTCCGCGACGTCGTCACGGGTCAGCTCGGCGACGACGAACCCGCGCCGCGGCACCGCGTGGACCATGTCCTCGGCGCGCAGCGACTGCAGGGCCTCGCGGACCGGGGTGTGGCTGACGCCGAGGTCCGCGGCGATCCGGTCCATCCGCAGGAAGGTGCCCGGCCGCAGCTCGCCGGACAGGATCCGGTCCCGCAGGACGAGCGCGATGCGGTCGGGCAGCTGCGGGGCGCGGCCCGGTGAGAGCTCACGCACGAAGTCGGCCGTCGACACGGCGACTATCATATACGATTTCGCCGAACCTGCGTCGCCGCCGACCGAGGGAGAACACCGTGCCGGGTCAGAGCCCTGCCGAGGATTTCCGCCTGACCGACATCCTCGCCGATCCCGACCGCGCCGACCTCGTCGCGCTGTCGTTCGACGGCGCGACGACCACCTACGGCGAGCTCGAACAGCGCGCCGGGCGCACCGCGGCGGCCCTGCGCGACCTCGGCCTCGGGGCCGGGGACCGCGTCGTGTGGATCGGGAAGAACCGGCCGGAGTTCCTGGAGCTGCTCTTCGCCGCGCCGCGGATCGGCGCGGTGTCGGTCCCGCTCAACACCCGGCTCACCGAGGCCGACCTGCTGGCGCTCGTCGACGACGCCCGGGCCGGGCTCGTCGTGCTGGGGCCGGACTTCGCGGGGCTGCGCGGTGCGCTCGACGGGCGCCGGGTCGTCGTCGTGGGGGAGGACCACGCGGACTGGCGTGACGCGGCCGCCGACGTGCTGCCGCCGTCGCCGCCGGCCGGGTCCACCCCGGACGACACCGTGCTGCAGCTCTACACCTCCGGCACCACGGGGCTGCCCAAGGGCGTGCTGCTCGCGCACCGGCAGTTCTCGGCGCTGCTGCTCGCCGCCGGGCACTGGTCGATCGACCCCACCTCGACCGCGCTGGTCGCGATGCCGCTGTTCCACATCGGCGGCGTCGGCTACGCCCTGGTCTGCCTGGCCGCCGGGGCGCGGTGCGTGCTCGTCGCCGACATCGTCCCCGGGCCGCTGCTCGACACGATGTCCGGCGAGCGCGTCACGAACGCCTTCCTCGTACCGGCCGTGCTGCAGATGCTCTCCGCGGTGCCCGGTGCCGCCGGCCGCGACTGGTCCGCGCTGCGGTCGATCGCCTACGGCGCCTCGCCGATCACCGTCGGCGCGCTGCGGGCGGTCGTCGAGACCTTCCGGGCGCCGCTGTTCCAGGTCTACGGCGCGACCGAGACCACCGGTGCGATCACCCAGCTCGACCCGGCCGACCACGATCCGGACGGCCCCCGGGCGCACCTCATGCGCTCGGCCGGGCGGGCGTACCCGTGGGTGCGGCTGACGATCGTGGACCCGGCGACCGGCCGGGAGCTGCCGCCCGGCGAGGTGGGGGAGGTCCGGATCCACTCCGACCAGGTCACCGCCGGCTACTGGAACCGGCCCGAGGACACCGCGGCCGCGCTCGGCGACGACGCGACGCTGCGCACCGGCGACGGCGGCTACCTCGACGCCGAGGGCTACCTGTTCCTCACCGACCGGATCAAGGACATGATCGTGACCGGCGCGGAGAACGTGTATCCGATCGAGGTGGAGAGCGTGCTGTCCGAGCACCCGGACGTCGCCGACGTCGCAGTGATCGGGGTGCCCGACGAGCGCTGGGGCGAGGCGGTGAAGGCCGTCGTCGTGCCGCGGCCGGGGGCGACGATCGATCCGGATGCCCTCATCGAGTGGGTCCGGCCGCGGATCGCGGGCTTCAAGCGGCCCCGCTCGGTCGACGTCGTGGAGGCGCTCCCGCGCAACCCGAGCGGCAAGATCCTCAAGCGCGAGCTGCGTGAGACCTACCGCAGGGCCTTCACCTGATCGCAATCGTCGGTTAGCCTCGCCTCAGTACCGGTGAGGGAGGGCTTCCATGTCTCTGCGTCTGCCGACCGGCAGCATCACGGTGCTGCTCGGGCCGTCGGTGCAACGCCGCCGCATGATGAACCGGCTGGACGACGCGAGCGGCCGGTGCGCCGACGGACACGACGCCGTGGTCCGCAGGCTGGGTGCCCGCGCGACCGAGTCGGCGGCGGACCGGCTGGCCACCGTCGACTCGGCCCGCCGGGGCCCCACCGCGATGGTCCTCGCCGACCGCCTGACCGACGGTCTCGACGCACACGACCGCAGCACGGTGCTGTCCGCGCTGCGGGCGGTCGCTGCGGACGGGGTCGCCGTCCTCGTCGACGACATCGACCCCGTCGCGGCCCTCGCCGTCGCCGACGGCGCGCTGCGCGTCGACGAGCGTGGCGAGGTCCGGGTGGAGGAGCTGGCCTACTTGGCCTCGTAGGTGAGGCAGTCGGCGGCGTCGGCGCCCGCGCCGATGTTCACCGACGACGCGGTGCACTCGAGCTTCTCGTTGAACCGGCAGTCCGAACGGTGGCAGGCACCGACGAGGCCGTTGCCGCTGCCGCCGCGGAACGAGATCTCGACGAAGGTGCCGCAGTGGGCGTGGTCACCGGAGATCGTGATCGCCCCCGCGCCGCAGCTCGAGTCGGAGTTGTAGGAGCAGCTGGTGGCGGAGCACTGCTGAACCTGGGGCATGTCCTGGGCCGTGGTCATGGCGCTCAGGTTGTCGGGGTCGCGCGGTGCGCGCCAGGCAACAGAGGCTCGCCTGACCGGCGGTGCGGGCCGCCTTATTTGCGCCCTCCACCTGGGCGATCGGTCCGGCAAACGCGGTACATGTGTGTCGTGAATCACATTGCGTGCCCGTCGGACGGGTGATCCGCGTCGGTCGCGGAGGTGACCGGTCGGTGACGACCGACCGGGGGTGGGCGATGATCCCCCCGCCGGACCCGGTGGACCGGGCCGGAGAGGGAGGCGACGTGGACGAGGACCTGATGGGCCGGCTCATCCGGTTCGCCGACCTGACCGCCTGGCCGGCGTTCGCGGCGTTCGGGGTGCAGGAGGAGTCGATCGACCGGCTGCTCGCGACGACCGCGGGCCTGGACCCGTCGGCCGTCGCCGGGGTGCGGGCCGGGCTCGCCGGGCGGGTCCGCGCCGCGGCGCGGGCACTGCGGAACGAGCCGCCGGTCGCGGACGGCCTGCACCGGATGGCGCTGCGCCCGGGCGAGCGGATCGTGGTCGTCGGTGACTCCCTGTCCGCCGACCGGCTGAGCTGGGCACGGCTGTTCGCCGAGCTGGTCCCGATGGTCGAACCGGAGGCCTCGGTCGAGGTGCTCGCGCTGTCCGGGCGGACCAGCTCCGAGGCGCTCGCGCTCGGCCCGGTCCTGGTCTCCCGGGTGCCGACCCGGGTGCTGGTCATGCTGGGCACCAACGACATCCGCCGGGAGGGCGCGACCACCGGGATCCGGATGGTGTCGATCAGCGAGACGGCACGGAACCTGCGGGCGCTGCGCCTGCTGCTGGAGACCGAGAGCGGCGCCCGGGTGCGGTTCGTCGTCCCGCCGCCGGTCGACCCCGGACGGGTGGCCGCCACCCGCGAGCTCACCGGCGAGTGGTGGGACCCGGCCGACGTCCCCGGGCTCGTCGCGACGGTCCTGGAGGTCGACCCGGACGCGGTCGACCTGTCCCGGATGCCGATCCGGCCCGACTTCTGGGAGGACGACGGCCTGCACCCCAGCCCGATCGGGCAGGTCGCGATCCTGCGGGCGGTGCTGGCCCGGATCTGACCCGGCCCGCTCAGCCGCGCAGCGCGGCGACCGCCGCCCGGGCCGCGGCGGCGACCGCGGCCTCCCCGCGCGCCTTATCGGCCGGGTCGGCCGGGACGGTGAAGACCGTCAGGACCAGCGGTGCGCCGTCCGGCGGGTACAGCACCCCGGAGTCGTTGCGTTCCCCGAGCGGCCCGGAGCCGGTCTTGTCGCCGACGGTCCAGCCGGCCGGGACCGCCGCGCGGATCTGCCGGTCGCCGGTGGTGTTCGCCCGCAGCCAGCCGGTCAGCCGGTCGCGCTGCGCGGGCGGCAGGGCGTCGCCGAGGACCAGGGTGCGCAGCGTGGACGCCAGCGCGGCCGGGGTCGAGGTGTCGCGCTCGCCGTCGCGGTCGTTCAGCGCGGTCTCGGCCCGGTCGGACCGGGTGACGGTGTCCCCGGTCGTGCGCAGCCACGCGGTCAGCTCGGCGGGGGAGCCGACCTCGCGCAGCAGCAGGTTGTGCGCGGTGTTGTCCGAGACGGTGACGGCGGCCTCGCACAGCTGTGCCACCGTCATCCCCGTCGCCAGGTTCCGGGTGGTGACGGGCGCGTACTCCAGCAGGTCGGCGCGCCCGTAGCGGACCGGGCGGTCGAGCAGGCCGGGCTCGGACAACGAGCGGTGCAGCACGAAACCGGCCATCAGCGCCTTGGTCACCGAGCACATCAGGAAGCGGTCGCCGTCGCGGTGCCCGGCCGCCGCGCCGGTGCCGGTGTCGAGCACGTGCACCCCGATCGTGCGGGCGTACTCGCGTTCGACGTCGGCCAGCGCGGGGATCGGCGCGGTCCCGGCGCCCGGGCCCGCCGGGGCAGGCGCCGCGGGTGCGGCCGGTGCCGCCGGTGCGCAGCCGGTCAGCGCGGCGCCGCCCAGTGCGGCACCGGCCAGGAGCAGGGAGCGACGGGTGATCGTCATGGGCGCACCGTGTCGCATCCGGGCCGATAGCGCGAATACGATCGTGCTTCGCGTGTGATAGCCGTTCGATATGGGGCGAGGCCGGTGGACCTGCTGCGGCACCTGACGTTCTTCGTCGCCGTCGCCGAGGAGCGGCACTTCGGGCGGGCCGCCGCCCGGCTAGGCATGACGCAGCCGCCGCTGTCCCAGGGTCTGCGACGGCTGGAGGCCCGGCTCGGCACCCCGCTGTTCGACCGCGGGCCCGGCGGCGTCTCCCCGACGGCGGCCGGTCACGACCTGCTGCCCCGCGCCCGTGCCCTGATCGAGGACGCCGAGGCGCTCGGCCGCGCCGCCGCCCGGCACGCGGAGGCGGCCCGGGTGCTGCGGCTCGGCGTCGTCGCCGACCTCGGCCCGGCCGCCACCGCCCGGCTGGCGGTCCGCGCCGCCGCCGCGACCGGCCTGCGGGTCGCGCCCACCGTGGCGACCACCGTCGCGCTGGTCGACGCGGTGTCGGACGGGACGGTGGACGTCGCCGTCGTCGCGCACCCGACGGTGCTGGAGTCGGCGCGGGCCGGGCCGGTCGTCGCACTGCCGACCGAGGTCCTGCTGCCCGCCGGCCACCCCGCCGCGGCCGGGCCCGGGCCGGTGGTGCTGCGCACCCTGCGCGGGACGGCACCGGCCACGGCGCCGCGGGCGCACGCCCCGGCCGCCCACGACCTGCTGCTCGACACCCTCGACGCCCGCGGGTGCCCGGCCGGCCCGGCCGACGCGGCGTCCCCGGCGGAGGCGCTGGCGCTGGTCGCGACCGGTGCCGCGTTCCTCCTCACCGCCGATCCCGGCCTCGCCGGCGAGGGCGTGGTCCGCAGGCCGGTGGCGGGGGAGCCGGTGCCCTACCGGGTCCGGGTGGTGCACCGCGACGGCGTCCCGGACGGCCTGGTCGGGGCGCTCGCCGACGCGCTGCGGGAGGGCGCGTGACCCCGTCCGCCGAGGTCCGCGCGGTGTTCCGCGACGCCGGGGTGCGCGGCTGGCTGCACGCCCGCCCGGTCACCGGCGACGGGACCCGCCCGACGGCGCGCGAGGTCGGTGTCGGCGCGCACGTGCCGGTCGTGATGGCCTCGGTCTACAAGGTGTTCGTGCTGGTCGCGTACTGCCGGGCGGTCGACGCCGGCACGATCGACCCGCGCGAGCCCGTCGTCGTCCCGGTGCGGCGCACGCCCGGGATCACCGGGATCTCCGCGCTGGCCGACCCGGTGACGATGAGCTGGCGGGACCTGGTCACCTCGATGGTGACGGCCTCGGACAACGCCGCGGCCGACGTCGTCCACACCCGGGTCGGGCGCGACCGGGTGGCCGCGCTGCCCGCCGAGCTGGGGCTCACCGGCACCCGGATCCGGGGCGGCACCGACGACGTGTTCGCCGACCTGCTCGCCGACACCGGTACCGACGACGTCGCCGCGGCCTTCGGGGTGCTCGCCGACAACGACGTGCCGGTGCGGACCCGCGCACTCAGCCCGGTCTACGGCTCCTCCACCACGGCGGCGGACACCACCGCGCTGCTCGGGCTGCTGTGGCGCGGCGAGCTCGCCTCGGACGGGTCCACCGCGTTCGCCCGCCGGGTGCTCGGCGCCCAGATCTGGCCGCACCGGCTGCGCGCCGGGTTCCCCGCGGCCGCGCGGGTGGCGGGCAAGACCGGCACGGTCGGCGCGGTCCGCAACGAGGTCGGCGTGGTGACCTACCCGGGGGAGCACCCGGTCGCCGTCGCCGTCTACACCCACGCCGCGCGCAGCGACGCCGCCGTCCCGCGCGCGGACGCGGCGATCGGGGCCGCCGCGCGGGTCGCGGTGCATGCGCTGCGTGCACCGGCCCTCTGATCCCGTTCAGCCGGCCGGCAGCCACTCCCGCGCCGCCGCGACCAGCGCCGCGACGCCGACCGACAGCGTCGGCTCGACCACCGGCGCGTAGCGGGGGGAGTGGTTCGACGGCAGCGCCGCGGTCCGCTCCCGGATCTCCGCGACGGTGCCCGCGCCCTCGAACGCGGCCGGGTCGGCCCCGCCGAGCAGCCAGTACACGCACGGCACCCCGGCGGCGACGGCGAACCGGCCCACGTCCTCGCTGCCGGTGACCGGCCCCGGGTCGACGACCGGGAGCGGGGTGACCGCGGCCAGTGCGGCCCGGGTGCGCTCGGCGGCGTCGGCGTCGTTGACGACCGGCGGGAAGGACTCCAGCAGCCGGACCTCGGGGTCGGTCGGCGCCCCGGAGGCCGCGGCCTCGCCGCGCACGGTGCGCTCGATCCCGGCGAGCACCCGGTCCCGGACGCCCGGGGTGTAGGACCGCACGGTCAGGCCCAGCTCGGCGGAGTCGGGGATGACGTTCTCCTTCGTGCCCGCCCGCAGCATGCCGACGCTGAGCACGGCGGTCTCGGTCGCGGCCACCTCCCGCGGCACGACGGTGTGCAGGCGCAGCACCGTCGCGGCGGCGAGCAGCACCGGGTCGACCGTCGTCTCCGGGCGCGAGCCGTGCCCGCCGGAGCCGTGCAGGGTCACCCGCACGGTGTCGCTGCCCGCGAACGCCGGTCCGGCGGCGAGGGCCAGCAGCCCCGCGGGCAGCGGCGCGACGTGCTGGCCCAGCACGACGTCCGGGGTGCCGAAGCGGGCGAACAGGCCGTCGTCGAGCATCGCGTCGGCGCCGGCGCCGAACTCCTCGGCGGGCTGGAACACCACCAGCAGCGTGCCCCGCCAGGTGTCGCGGGCGGCGGCCAGCTCGGCGGCCGCGCCCACCAGGCAGGTGACGTGCATGTCGTGCCCGCAGGCGTGGGCGACGGCGGTCTCCTCCCCGTCGCGGCCGGTGGCGCGGACGGTGCTGGCGTAGTCCAGGCCGGTGTCCTCGGCGACCGGCAGCGCGTCCATGTCGGCCCGCAGCAGTGCGGTCGGGCCGTCGCCGTTGCGGAGGACCCCGACCACACCGGTGCGTCCGACCCCCTCGGTGACGTCGTAGCCGGCGTCGCGCAGCCGGGTCGCGGCGATGCCCGCGGTGCGGATCTCGGCGAAGGACAGCTCGGGGTGACGGTGCAGGTCGCGGTACAGGTCGGCGAGTTCGGCGCTGCTCACACGAGTGAACCTAGGCGGCAGGTGCCGGGGCCGGCTGGGCCGGACGAGGTCCCTCCAATGCCGTCACACGGACCGGTGAATCCGCCATCCCGGGGACAACCACAGGACCGGTCGAGTTAACCGTTTGTTCAAGGGGGTCCTATCATTCGCTCATGGCGCAACCTTTCGGGACGAGTCGGTGACCCTCGAGGAGGTCCGGCCCACCGCACGGGCCGCGGCCGACCGCTGGCGCGGTCTGGCCGTGTTCGTCGTGCGGTCGGCGGCGGCGCCCCTGCTCGACGAGGCCGTCGCCGGTGTCGCCCGCGGGTTGGAGATCCTCGACGTCGTCGTCCTGGACGACGCGCAGGTCGCCCGGGTCCGCGGCACGCTGCCCGCCCCGGCGTCGCGCCCGGTCCCGTCCGGTGCGCCGTACGCCCTGATCGTCGCCTGCGACGTCGTCGCCCCGGTCGGGACGTCGGGCGTGCGGGCGGTCGCCGACCGGGTCGCCGCCGTCCTGGACTACACCGACAAGCGGGTCCTGCGCCGCGTCCCACCGCGGGACCACTTCCTGCCGGTGCAGGCGTCGTCGTCGCCGGAGCACGCCCTCGCCCTGCTCGACGCGCTCGGCGACCCGGGGATCCTGCACCGCATCGCCGGACCGGTCGAGGACCTCGGCCGCCGGTGCGCGATGCCCTTCCCGGTCGTGCGGATGCTCGGCGGTACCTCGCCCGGGTTCCGCGCGCGCGTCGCACTGGTCCACCACCCGTTGCACGGGCCGTCGGTGTGCAAGGTGTTCCGGCCCGGGGCGCACGAGGCCTACGGCCGCGAGCTGCGGGCCCGCCTCGAGCTCGGCGACCTGCCCGAGGTCCCCGAGCTGCTCGAGCATGGCCCGAACTGGCTGCTCACCCCGTTCTACGGCGACACCGGTCGGCACGTCGTGCGCCGGCTGCCCGGCGAGCTCGCCCAGCTGCGCCCGGAGGTCGTGCGGACGCTGCTGCGGTTCTGCCGCGACCTGCACGAGCGTGGCCGCTTCGTGCTCGACCTGTCCCCGCACAACCTGGTGTGGGACGAGCGGGCCGGGCTCAAGGTCCTCGACCTGGAGTTCGTCCTCGACTACCCGGGCGAGCCGCCGGCCTGGTCGAACTGCTGGAGCCTGCGCGGCGTACCGCCGGCCTACCGCGCCTCGGTCGAGGGGCTGCCCGACCTGGTGCTGACCCGTGGTGTCGGGAACTCGGTGTTCCACCCGGCGATCTCCGGGATGCGCCGCGCCCGGCTGCTCGCCGAGCCCCGCCGGGGCGAGGCCGCGCACAGCGGGGCCACCCAGCTCGCCTGGTTCAGCGCCCTCGGTACCGTCGGGCGGTTGCATCCCGCACTCCGCGGGAAGCGGCACTGACGGCGCGACCCCCGACGCGCCGACCCGCCCCGACGACCGGAGGACCCGCGTGACCGGACCCGGTGGCGACCTGCCCGACGACCCGACCCGGCCGCTGCGGCCCGTGCCCCCGGAGCCCGCACCGGCCCCCGGCCCGCCGGGCGGGACGGGTCCGTCGGCATCGTCCGGGTCGTCGCTGACCGCGCGGACCGCGCGCGGGTTCGCGTGGGCGTTCACCGGCACCGTCGGACAGGCGGTGCTGCAGATCGGCGCGACCGTCGCGCTGGCCCGCCTGCTCACCCCGGAGGAGTTCGGTGCGGCCGCGGCCGCGCTGCTGATCGTCGGGCTGACCCAGCTGGTGACCCAGCTCGGCGTCGCCGCCTCCCTGGTGCACCGCAAGGACCTCGACGACCGCGACGTGACGGCGGCGTTCTGGTTCTCGGTGCTGGTCGCGGCGGTGTTCGCCGCGGTGCTGGCCCTCGGCTCGCCGGTGATCAGCCCGCTCGTCGGGCTCCCGGCCGACTCGGCGCTGCTGCCGCTGCTGTCGATCGCGCTGCTGTTCGCCGGGGCCTCGGCGACCCCGCTCGGCCTGCTCCAGCGTGACCTGCGGTTCCGCTCGATGGCGACGGTCGACCTGCTCGCGGCGGGTCCGGCGCTGATCGGGGTCAGCGTCGTCCTGGCCGCGGCCGGGTTCGGCGCCTCCGCGCTCGCGTTCGGCGAGATCGCCGCCGCCGTCGCCAAGTGCGCGGGCTACCTCGCGCTGACCCGGCCGCGGTTCCGCCCCGAGGGGCCCACCGCGAGCTGGGGCCGGCTGCGGCCGCTGCTCGGCTACGGCGCCGGGTTCTCCATCGCCCAGCTCGGCAACTGGTTCGCGCTCAACGCCGACAAGCTCGTCGTCGCCAACGCGCTGGGCACCGGCCCGCTCGGTGTCTACGGCCGCGCCTACAACCTGCTCTCCGAACCCGCGAACATCATCGGCGGTGCCGCCGACAAGGCACTGTTCCCGGCGATGGCCCGGGTCCGCGACGACGGCCCCCGCCTGCGCGCCGCCTACGTGCGCAGCGCGAGCCTGGTCGCCCTGGTCACCGCCCCGGCCGCGGTGCTGCTCTGCGTGCTCGCCCCCGAGGTCGTCCGGGTGCTGCTCGGCGCCCAGTGGGACGAGGTCGTGCCGCTGGTGCAGCTGTTCGCGCTGGTCCTGCTGCCGCGCACCTCGTACAAGATCAGCACCTCGCTGACCCGGGCCACCGGTGCCGTCTACCGGGCGGCCTGGCGGCAGTGGCTCTACGCCGGCTACGTCGTCGTGCTCACCGTGACCGGCGGGCTGCTGTGGGGCCTGGTCGGCGTCGCGGCCGGGGCGTCGCTGGCGATCGTCGTCCACTTCCTGGTGATGCTGCAGTTCTCCGCACGCGTCTCGCCCGGTCTGATGGGCGCGGTGCTGCGGATGTACGTCGAGCACGTCCCGGCGCTGGTGCTGACCGTGGCCGCGACCTGGGGCGTGGCGGTGCTGGTGCGCCCGCTCGGGATCGACCTGGTGACCCTGGCCGCCGCGGCCCTGGCCGGCGGGACCGCGTCGATCGGCACGCTGGTCGTGCTGCGCGGCCGCTTCGCCGCCGAGCTGTCGGTGGTGCGGAGCCTGCGCGGGGGCGGCGCGCCGCGCGGGCCGAGGCCGGACCGCCCGGCCCCGGCGGACCCCGCCGACCCGGCCGTCTCCGCGGCCGACGCCGGTCCGGCCGCGCCGACCGGCCCCGCCGCACCGGAGGCACCGACCGGGCCGCCCGTGGTCACCGGTGGCACCGGCAGGCACGACGGCGCCGCCCGCGGCCCCGGTGGCCCCGTCGGCGCCGGTCCGGCGGCGACCGGCCACCGTCGCCTCCCCGACGACGCCACCGTGCAGCTGCCCGCCGTCGGTCGCGGGGACGCGCCCCGCGCCGTGGGGCACCCGGCCGACCGTCGCTGAGCCGACGGCCTGCGCCGGAGCGGGGCGGTGTCCGGGACCGCCGCACGCGTGCGCGGCCGCCGCACCGGCCGCACCGGCGGAGTGAGGCCGGGCACCCGTCGTCGCGCCGGGTTGTGCCCCGCCCCCCGCCGACGGAAGTCTCGATGGTTCGACCGCGTCCCGGAGATCCCGGGACGCGCAGAGGGAACGAGGTGCTCATGGAGCGCGTAGGCGTCGTCGGCTGCGGTCAGATGGGATCCGGGATCGCGGAGGTCGCGGCACGGGCCGGGTACGGGGTGCGGGTCGTCGAGACCTCCGCCGCCGCGGTGGAGGCGGGCCGGGCCCGCCTGGAGTCGTCGCTGGCCCGGGCGGAGAAGCGCGGCCGGATCGACTCCGCCGAGGAGGTCCTGACCCGCCTCGAGGTCGTCGAGGGGCTGGACGCGCTGGCCGACCGGGAGCTCGTCGTCGAGGCGATCGCCGAGGACGAGGCGCTCAAGACCGGCGTCTTCCGGGAGCTGGACCGGCTCGTCACCGACACCGGTGCGGTGCTGGCGTCGAACACGTCGTCCATCCCGATCATGAAGCTGGCGGTGGCGACGAAGCGGCCCGAGCAGGTCGTCGGCATCCACTTCTTCAACCCGGTGCCGGTGCTGTCGCTGGTCGAGCTCGTCCCGAGCCTGATGACCTCCGAGGACACCCTGGCCCGGGCGCGGAGCTTCGTCTCCGACGGCCTGGGCAAGAAGGCGATCGACTGCCAGGACCGCGCCGGCTTCGTCGTCAACGCGCTGCTGGTGCCGTTCCTGCTGTCGGCGATCCGGATGATGGAGTCCGGCTTCGCCACCGCCGAGGACATCGACGAGGGCCTGGTCCGCGGCTGTGCGCACCCGCAGGGCCCGCTCGCGCTGTCCGACCTGATCGGCCTGGACACCGTGCAGGCCGTCGCGGAGTCGATGTACGCGGAGTTCAAGGAGCCGCTGTACGCGCCGCCGCCGCTGCTGGCCCGGATGGTCGACGCCGGCCTGCTCGGCAAGAAGACCGGGCGGGGCTTCCACACCTACGCCTGACCGGGCGTCCCGGGGGGCGCGATTGTGCTCCCCGGGACAACGTCAGTGCTCCTGGTGCCAAGACCGGCGCGCGGCAGGCGACGAGTCTCGTGGGCGACGCCATCCCACCACGAGGCGAGGAGCACCCCCATGACCGCGACGCACGAGGCCCCGGCCACGCCGCTGACCGAGAAGGTGGTCAAGGCCGCCTGTCCGCAGGACTGTCCGGACACCTGCGCGATGCTGGTGACCGTCGACGGCTCGGGAACGGCGACCTCGGTCGTCGGCGACCCGGACCACCCGTACACCAACGGCGGCCTCTGCGTGAAGGTCAACAACTATCTCGACCGCGTGTACGACCCGGGCCGCGTGCTGTTCCCGATGCGCCGGACCGGGCCCAAGGGCAGCGGCCGCTTCGAGCGGATCACCTGGGACGACGCCGTCACCGAGATCGCCACCCGCTTCAAGGCCATCGCCGACGAGCACGGCCCCGAGGCGATCATGCCGGTCAGCTACCTGGGCACCCAGGGCATCCTGAACGGCCTCAACGTCGGCGACCCCTTCTTCGCGAAGCTGGGCGCCACCGTCGCCGAGCGCACCTACTGCGACTCCGGCTCCTGCACCGCCTACGCCATGACCATCGGCGACACCGCCGGGGTGGACCCGGAGAGCCTCGTGCACTCCAAGTTCATCCTGGTGTGGGCCTGCAACATCATGAGCACCAACCTGCACCTCTGGCCCTACATCGCGAAGGCGAAGAAGAACGGCGCGAAGGTCGTGGTCGTCGACCCGATCCGCACCCGCACCGCGGCCGCCGCGGACCAGCACATCGCGATCCGCCCCGGCACCGACGGCGCGCTCGCGCTGGCCATGGCGCACGTGATCATCGCCGAGGGCCTCACCGACGACGACTACATCGCGAACCACACCGTCGGCTACGACGAGTTCGCCGAGCGCGTCTCCCGCTACACCCCCGAGTGGGCCGAGACCGAGACCGGCGTGCCCGCCGAGACCATCCGGGTGCTCGCCCGCGAGTACGCCGGTGCGCAGCCGTCGGTCATCCGGATCGGCGTCGCCGTCGAGCGGCACGCCGGCGGTGGCCAGACCGTGCGCGCCCTGTCCTGCCTGCCCGGCCTCGTCGGCGCCTGGCGCAAGCCCGGCGGCGGCATCCTGCAGCTGCCGCTGTGGGCGTTCCCCGTCAACTGGGGCGCCTTCATGCACCCGGAGATGCTCACCCCCGGCACCCGGGTCATCAACCAGTACCGGCTCGGTGCCGCGCTCGCCGGTGACCTGCCCGCCGGCCCGCCGATCAAGGGCCTGATGGTCTACAACTCCAACCCGGTCGTCACGACGCCCGACCAGGACCGGCTGATCAAGGGCCTGGAGAGCGAGGACCTGTTCACCGTCGTGTCGGAGCAGTTCATGACCGACACCGCGGAGTACGCCGACATCGTCCTGCCGGCCACGACGCAGCTCGAGCAGGACGACATCATGTTCTCCTGGGGCCACCTGTTCGTGACCTACAACCACCAGTCCATCGAGCCGCTGGGCGAGGCCGTCCCGAACACCGAGATGTTCCGCAGGCTCGCCGCCGCGATGGGCTTCGACGACCCGGTCTTCCGGCGCACCGACGAGGAGATGATCGCCGAGGCGTTCGACTGGTCCCACCCGCACATGGAGGGGATCACCGTCGAGTCGCTGAAGGAGCAGGGCTGGCAGCGGCTCAACGTGGCCCCGCCTGAGGCCTACGCCCCGCACGCCGAGGGGAACTTCCCGACGCCGTCGGGCAAGGCTGAGTTCGTCTCCGCCGCCGCGGCGGGTGGCAACTTCGTCGTCCCGCTGTTCCGGCAGGGTTCCAACGACCACCAGCCCGGCCAGCCGGTCGACCCGCTGCCGCACTACATCCCGCCGCGCGAGTCCGCCGCGTCCGACCCGGAGCTCGCCGCCCGCTACCCGCTCAACCTGCTCACGCCCAAGTCGCACGCGTTCCTGAACTCGAGCTTCGGCAGCCACGAGTTCCACCGCCGCGTCGCGAACGAGCACACCCTGATCATCCACCCCGACGACGCCGCCGCCCGCGGCATCGCCGAGGGGTCGCCGGTGCGCGTGTTCAACGACCGGGGCGAGTTCACCGTCGTCGCGTCGCTGCAGGACACCGTGTCCCGCGGGGTCGTGGTGAGCCCGATGGGCGGCTGGCGCAAGAACTCCAAGGCCGGCGCCACCCTGGCTGCGGTCAACCCGACCGTGTTCGGCGACCTGGGCAACGCGCCCACGTTCTCCGACACGCTCGTCGAGGTCGAGACCGCCTGAGTCGCACGGCCCGGCCGGATCGCCCTTCTCGGCCCGGCCGGGCCGTGCCCCACCCTGACCGTCCACATCGGAGGAAATACTCGTGGCCTACGTCGTCACCGAGGCCTGCATCGACATCCAGGACCGCTCCTGCATGGAGGAGTGTCCGGTCGACTGCATCTACCCCGGCGAGCGGATGATGTACATCCACCCCGACGAGTGCGTCGACTGCGGCAAGTGCATGCCCGCCTGCCCCAGCGAGGCCATCCACTGGGAGCACAAGATGCCCGCGGACCTGCTCCCGTTCGTCGACGCCAACGCGGCGTTCGTGCGCGAGCAGGGGTTCTCCGGTGGTGGCGAGGACGCCGACCCGGCAGACAGCGACCACCCACTGGTCACGCAGCGGAAGCCGCGATGACCGCGGAGCTCACGGCCGACCTGGTCGTCGTCGGCGCCGGGCCCACCGGCCTCTACGCCACCTACTACGCCGGCTTCCGCGGCCTGTCCGTGGTCGTCGTCGACGCCCTGGACCAGCTGGGCGGGCAGATGTCGGTGCTCTACCCGGAGAAGCCGGTCTTCGACGTCGCGGGCTTCCCCCGGGTCCGCGCGCAGGACCTCGTCGACTCGCTCGTCGAGCAGGCCGCGCTGGCCGAGCCGACCTACCTTCTCGGTCACGACGCCACCGTCCTGGAGCAGTTCGACGACGGGGTCGCCGTCACCACCGACCGCGGCGTACGGATCCGGGCCGGGGCGCTGCTGGTCACCGGCGGGATGGGCCGGTTCACCCCGCGCCCGCTCCCGGCCGGTGGCGACTACGCGGGCCGCGGGCTGCGCTACGCGGTCCCGCGCCCGGCCGAGCTGACCGGCAAGGACGTGCTGATCGTCGGCGGCGGGGACTCGGCCGTGGACTGGGCGCTGTGCCTGGAGCCGCTCGCGGCGTCGGTGACCCTGGTGCACCGCCGCGACGCGTTCCGCGCGCACGAGCGCAGCGTCACCGAGCTGCGCGCCTCGTCGGTACGGCTGCTGACCCCCTACGAGGTGCACGACGTCCGCGGCGACGGCCGCGTCTCCGAGGTCGACGTGTCCGGCCCGGACGGCGTCGAGACCCTGCGGGTCGACGAGATCGTCGCCGCGCTGGGGTTCAAGGCCGACCTCGCGGCGCTGTCGAGCTGGGGGATCGGGATGAGCCGCCGGCACATCGCCGTCGACCGGTCGATGCGCACGACGCTGCCCCGGGTGTTCGCGGCCGGGGACATCACCGACTTCGAGGGCAAGGTCCGGCTGATCTCGGTCGGTTTCGGCGAGGCCGCGCTGGCGGTCAACAACCTCGTCCCGCTGGTGCGCCCCGACCTCCCGGTGGTGCCCGGACACTCGAGCGACGCGGCATGACCGGCGCGGTGCCCGACCGGTCCGGGGTGGGGTGGGTCCCCGGCAGCACCGGCGCGGCGATGATCGGGCACCCCCGGACGTGCGGGCGCACCACCACGGTGCACCAGGCCCGGGAGGTGTTCCGCGACGACCACGTGCACGCGCTGCTCGTCGTCGACCGGGGTGTGCTGCTGGCCGTGGTGGAGCGCGGCGACCTCGCCGGCCGTCCCGCCGCGGCGCCGATCCGCTGGCTCGGCACCCTGGCCGGGCGCACCGTCGCCCCCACCGCGCCGGCGACCGCGACGCGCGACCGGATGCGGGCCGACGGGCGCAGGCGGCTCGCCGTCGTCGACGGGCACGGCAGGCTGCTCGGCCTGCTCTGCCTCAAGCGGTCCGGGGCCGGCTTCTGCACGGACGAGGGGGTGCGGGCCCGGGCGGCCGAACGTGCCGCGCGACGACGTCCTCACATCGGAGCAACACGTTCGTGACGTGGACGTGCCATGCTCGGGTATGGCATTGGTCACGATCGACACCACCACCGTGGCCGAGACCGACCGGCTGGACTTCTGGCGCGCGACGGTGTGCGACCAGTTCGTCGCGCTGGACGTGACACCGTCCACCACCGGGTTGGTCTCCGGACGGGTCACCGCCTCGTCGGTGGCCGGTACGCATCTGCGGCGGATCTCCTCGGTTCCACACCGCTTCGACAGGACGATACGCCAGGTTCGTGCCGCAGACGAGGACTATCTGCAGATCGCGCTGGCCCGCCGTGGCCGCACACTCGTCGCGCAGGACGGGCGGGAGGCGGTGATCGGCCCCGGCGAGTTCGTGATCTACGACAGCAGCAGGCCGTTCACCTTCGTCACCACCGACAGCTTCGAGTACCAGGTCTGCCTGCATCCCAAGAGCGCGCTGCCGCTGTCCCGGGCGGAGATGGCCGAGGCCACCGCGGTCGCCCTCGACGGCCGTCGCGGCGTCGGCGCGATGCTGCCGCCGCTGCTGTCCTCGCTGGACCGGGCGATCGGCGACGACGTCCCCCTGGCCGCGCAGGAGGCCGTCGCACGGACCATCGGGGACGTGTTCGTCGCGCTGGTCCGCAGCACCGTGCCCGCGTCCGCGCCGGAGAACCTGCACGTCGCGCGGGCCCGCGGGCACATCCGCGAGCACATCACCGACCGCGACCTCGACCCCGCGGGCGTCGCCGCCGCCTGCGCGATCTCGGTGAGCTACCTGCACAAGCTGTTCGCCGAGGAGGGCACCACGGTGGCCGGGGCCATCCGCGAGGAACGCCTGCAGGGCGCGTGGACCGACCTGCGCCGCCCCGAGATCGCCCACGTCGGGGTCGGCGCGGTCGGCGCCCGCTGGGGGATGCCGGACCCGGCCGCGTTCAGCCGGGCCTTCCGGGCGCGCTTCGGGCGGTCCCCGAAGGCGCACCGGGAGTCCTGACCGGCCGGTCAGGACCGTGCGGGCTCCGTCGTGCGCAGGCGGCGCTTGAGGATCTTGCCCTGCGGGTCGACCGGCAGCTCGGACAACAGGTGGACCGCCTTGGGCACCTTGTAGGCGGCGAGCCGGGCCCGGCAGTGCGCGACGAGCTCCTCGGCGGTGGGCTCGCAGCCCTGCCGGGCCACGACGAAGGCGGTGACGGCCTCGGACCAGTACGGGTCGGGCAGCCCCACCACGGCGGCACGCTCCACGCCCGCGTGCTCGTGCACCACCCGCTCGACCTCCTGCGACGACACGTTCATGCCGCCGGTCTTGATCATGTCCTTGAGTCGGTCGTGGAAGAACAGGTTCCCGTCGGCGTCGATCCGCACCATGTCGCCGGTGCGCACCCAGCCGTCGCGGAAGACGGCGGCGGTGCGCTCGGGGTCGTCCAGGTAGCCGAGCATCGCCGACGGCGAGCGGCAGATCAGCTCACCCACCTCGGCGTCGTGGTCCTCGGCGTCCACGACCCGGATCTCCAGGTGGGTGACCGGCTTCCCGATCCAGGTCGGGTCGCCGTCCGGGACGTCGTCGAGGGTCCGGAAGAAGCCGACCGTGCCGAGCTGGGACAGCTCGGACTGCCCCCAGTAGGTGCCCCACAGGACCTCGGGCGCGGCCGCCGACCACGCGTCGATCACGTGCGGCGGGATCTGCCCGCCGTAGGTCATGCAGCGCCGCACCTGGCCGACGGTGTCCGGGTCGAAGCCGTCCTGGGCGGACAGCGCGATGTAGAAGGTGGGGGTCTGCGCGATCACCGTGACCCGCTCGCGCCCGATCACCGCGAGCGCCGTCGCGGGGTCGGCGCTCGACGGGAGCACGAGGGTGGCGCCCATCAGGGTCAGACTGGTCATCGACCCGAGCCCGGCGATCGTGTGGAACGGCATCACGAACAGCCAGGTGTCGCGCGGCCCGGTGTCCAGGCCCCAGCCCCAGGCCGGGGCGGTGGACGCGAGGTAGTTGCGGTGCGGGATCAGTACGCCCTTCGGGGCGGCCTCGGTGCCGGAGGTGTAGACGATCAGGGCGACGTCGTTCTCGTCGAGGTCCACCTCCGGCTCGGTGGCGGGCTGCGCGGCGAGCAGCGCGTCCAGCTCCGCGCCGTAGCCGAGCCGGTCGACCCCGGCGGGCCGGGCCGCGTCGACGACGGGGGCGAACGCGTCGTCGGCGAGCACCAGCGCCGCACCGCTGTGCCCGAGCTGGTGGGCCACCTCGGCCTCCCGGTAGAGCGGGTTGACGCCGGTGAATGCGGCGCCGATCTTCAGCGCGCCGTAGTAGGCGGCCACCACGTCGACCGCGTTGCGCGCCATCGACGCGATCCGGCCGCCGCGCCCGATCCCCCGGGCGGTGAACAGCTGCGCGAAGCGGTTCGCGCGCTCGTCGAGCTCGCGGTAGGTGGTCTCGGAGCGGACGCCCGCGGCGTCGTAGGCGACGAACGCGATCTTGTCCGGCCGGGTGCGCGCGTGCCGGCGGAGCTGGTCGCCGATGGTCGCGCGGCCCAGGAGCGTGCGGTGGTGCGGGGCGAGGTCGGCCACGGTCTCCTCCGGTGCCCGGTCAGACGCCGGCGGCGGCGAAGAACGGACGGCCGTAGGTCTCGGCCGAGACGATGTCCTCCACGGGGCTGCGGCTCAGCGACGAGGGGAAGCCCTTCCCCGGGTACCCCACCGCGACGTGCGCGGCGGTGAGCACCCCGTCCGGGATCTCCAGCAGCTCGCGGACGGCCGCCTCGTGGTGGCAGAGCAGCGTGGTCACCGCGGAGCCGACGCCCTGGTCGCGCAGCGCGAGGCAGAAGTTCTGCACGGTCGGGTAGATCGACGCGCCGCCGACCACCGACACCCGGTCCAGCTCCAGGTCGGTCGGGTGCAGCCCGTCGATCTCCGCGCAGACGACGACGATCGCGGGCACGGTCGCGAGGTTCTCGGCGAAGTGGTCGGCGTCGCGGACGGTCCTCGGCAGCGCGCCGACGTTCACGGTGCCGTCGCCGATCCCACCCAGGTAGGCCTTCCACATCGGGAGGTAGAGGTCGGCGAGTGCCTGCTTGCGGGCGGCGTCGCGCACGACGACCCAGCGGACCGGCTGGCGGTTGCCGCCCTGCGGGCCGAACCGGGCGACGTCGAAGGCCCGGCGCAGCACCGCGTCCGGTACCGGGTCGGCGGTGAAGTACCGGCAGGTCCCCACGGTGCGCATCGCCTCGGTCAGCTCCATCGCCAACTCCTACCTATCTATGGTTAGGTTCTGGAGCGGATAGTGGTGTGACCCCGTGCACATGTCAAGCGACCGAGGAGGACGACGTGGCCTCGACCGACCCGGAGCTGCTGCGCGCTCTGGAACACGCGAACCTGCCCTCGCTCGTCCCGGTGCTCCACCAGCTGACCGGCGACCGCCGCTGGCTGCGCGACCCGTACCGGCCCACCCGCAGCCGGGGGATGGACGACAACGACCCCGGGGGGTTCGCCCCCGAGGTGGCCGCGGAGATCCGCGAGGCGGTCGCCGAGGCGGTCGCCGCGAACGACGCGGGCCGCCCGCCCGCGGTGCCCGCCCCGACCGGTGAGGCCCTGCGCGAGCTGCTGGAGCTGGCCAACGGCGAGCCCGTCCCGCCGGAGTACGCCGAGATGCTCGCCGAGGACATGGGTTTCGCCTCCGCCCCGGTCCGCGTCGCGCCGGACACCGACATCGACGCCGTGGTCATCGGGGCGGGCGTCTCCGGGATGCTCGCCGCGATCAAGCTGGCCGAGGCCGGGATCGCCCACGTCGTCCTGGAGAAGAACGACGACGTCGGCGGCGGCTGGTACGAGAACACCTACCCGGGGGCGGGCGTCGACACCCCGAGCCACCTGTACTCCTACTCGTTCCACCCGCGGGACTGGAGCACCCACTTCGGCAAGCGGGACGAGGTCCAGGCCTACCTGCGCGACGTCGCGGACACCCACGGGCTGCGCGAGCGGATCCGGTTCGGCACCGAGGTCGTCGGGGCCGACTGGGACGACGAGCGCGGCACCTGGACCACCCGCACCGCCGACGGTGCCGTGTTCACCTCCCGGATCCTGGTCAGCGCCACGGGCGCGCTGAACCGGCCGCGGGTCCCGGACATCCCCGGGCTCGACACGTTCGCGGGCCCGGCGTTCCACACCGCGCAGTGGCCGGCCGGCCTCGACCTCGACGGCAGGCGGGTCGCCGTCGTCGGGGCGGGGGCGAGCGCGATGCAGGTCGTGCCCGCGATCGCCGGCCGGGTGCGGGAGCTGACCGTGTTCCAGCGCTCGCCGCAGTGGGTCGCGCCCAACGACGTCTACTTCACCCCGGTCGACCCGGCCGTCGCGCTGCTCATGGCGCGGGTGCCGTTCTACCGCCGCTGGTACCGGGCCCGGCTGGCCTGGAACTTCAACGACCGGGTGCACCCGAGCCTGCAGGTGGACCCGGAGTGGGAGCACCCGCAGCGGTCGGTGAACGCCGTCAACGACGCCCACCGCCGGGTGTTCACCCGCTACCTGGAGTCCGAGCTGGACGGCCGCCCGGACCTCGTCGAGAAGGCGCTGCCCACCTATCCGCCGTTCGGTAAGCGGATGCTGCTGGACAACGGCTGGTACCGGGCGCTGCGCCGGGACGACGTCACGCTCGTGACCGAGGGGGTCGCCGAGGTCACCCCGACCGGGCTGCGCGGTGACGGCGGCACCGAGGTGGAGGCCGACGTCGTCGTCCTCGCCACCGGGTTCCACACCCACCGCTACCTGTGGCCGATCGAGATCCGCGGCCGCGACGGCGTCCGGCTCGCCGACGTGTGGGGGCCCGAGGACGCGCGCGCCCACCTGGGCATCACCGTCCCCGGCTTCCCGAACCTGTTCGTGACCTGCGGCCCGGGCACCGTGCTGGGGCACGGCGGCAGCTACATCACCATCGCCGAGTGCCAGGTCCGCTACCTGGTCGACCTGGTCGTCACGATGGCGGAGCGGGGGCTGCGCACCGTCGAGGTCCGCCCCGAGGTCGAGGCCGAGTGGACCCGGCGGCACGACGAGGCGCACGCCCGGATGCTGTGGACCCACCCGGGGATGACGAACTGGTACCGCAACGCCGCGGGCCGGGTGGTGTGCACGATGCCGTGGCGGATCGTCGACTATTGGCGGATGACCCGCACCGCCGACCTCGCCGACTTCCGGGCCGGGGCCGCAGGGTGACCGCCCCGGACCGGATCCCGCAGCCCGCGGCCCGGCGCAAGCGGACCACCGAGCGCCGGGCCGAGATCGTCCGGGCCGCCGCCCGGATCTTCGCCGACCAGGGCTACGCGCAGGTCGGGATGCGCGACATCGCCGACGCGATCGGCATCCGCGGGGCGAGCCTCTACCACCACTTCCGGTCCAAGGAGGAGATCCTCTACGCGATCTGCCTGACCGTGACCCGGGAGCCGGTGGAGGAGAACCTGCCCCTGCTCGACGCGGCCGGGACCCCCGCCGAGCGGCTGGCCGAGCTGGTCCGTGCGCACGTCCGGCACCTGCTGCGCCGGCGCACCGAGTACCTCGTGGGCCTGCACGAGCGCGCGGCGCTGACCCCGGAGCACCGCGCCGAGATCGACGCCCACGTGCGGCTCTACCACCGCCGCGTCCGCGACGTGCTCGCCGCCGGCATGCGCGGCGGCGAGCTGCGGGAGACCGACCCGACGCTGGCCGCGCTCGGGCTGCTCGACATGCTGAACGGGGTGAGCGGCTGGATCCGCGGGGAGTCCGACGCCGACGCCGACGAGGTCGTCGCGGCGCACACGGCGCTGCTGTTCGACGGCCTGCGGGTCCGCTGACCCCCCCCGGCGGGTCCGACCCCGTCAGACGCGCTGCCCGCCCAGGAACCCGGTGACGAGCTTCGAGATGTCGTCGGGCCGCTCGATGTGCATTCCGTGGCTCGACCCCGGTCCGCCGACCAGCTCGAACGTCGCACCCGGGATCGCGTCGGCGACCGCGCGGGACTGCCACGGCGGGGTCAGCAGGTCCTGCTCCCCGACGAGGACGAGCGTCGGCGCGGTGACCCCGCCGAGCCGGTCGAGCGTGTCGTGGACCAGGTCGGCGTCCCACTGCTCGACGGTCACCTGCATCTGCGCCTCGTTCTGCGGGAACGCCGGGAGCATCGGCTCCAGCATCGCCGCGAAGTCCGGGTGGTCGAGCAGCTGCGGGGAGAACGCCAGGCCCGAGGTGGCCAGCGCGGACTCCATGTCGCGGTGCACGTAGGGCAGCCGCAGCGCGCTGAGCACCGAGCGCTGGAAGCCGTCGCACCGTCCCCAGGTGCACAGCAGCACCGCGGACGCGACCTGCTCGGGGCGGGTCAGCGCCATCTCCTGCGCGACCGCGGACCCGAGCGACCAGCCGAGCACGTGTGCCCGCGGGATCTCCAGGGCGTCGAGCAGGGCGGAGGTGTCCGCGGCCATCGACCCGACACTGATCGGGCCGGCGCCGCGGTCGCTGCCGCCCAGGCCCCGGTTGTCGAAGGTGATCACACGGTGGGTCTCGGCGAGCCGGGACGCGAGCTCGCCCCACAGCGGGATCGCGCCGGACGTCCCCATGATCATGAGCAGTGGGTCGCCGTCGCCTGCGGTCTCGTAGTTCAGCTCGACGCCGGTGGACACGGGGATGCGGGGCACGGTGGGTCTCCTCGGGGTGTGCGGTCGGTCGGGGTCAGCGGTACTGCAGGCCGTCGTCGAGGTCGGCCTTCGGCAGCTCGACCCGGTCGACGTCGTGCTCGTGCATGTGGGTCCAGGGCTCGCGGTCGCCCTGCCCGAACATGCGGTGCTGGGAGCGTCCGATGTAGCCGGGGTTGAAGTTGTCCTCCGAGACCCACGGCAGCCGCGGCATGTCGGCGTCCTGCTCCCGCAGCGTGGGCACGACGACCCGGTCCCCGCGCTCGTCCATGCGCGCCAGGATGCGGCCGATCAGGTCGTTGACCAGGTCGATCCGCAGCGTCCAGCTGTGCCGGAAGTAGCCGAAGGCGTAGGCCATGTTCGGGATGTCGCTGATCATCAGACCGCGCCAGGTGACGTGCCGGGTGAAGTCGACCGGCTCGCCGTCGACGGTGAAGGGGATGTCGCCGAACACCGCCAGGTCGAAGCCCGTCGCGGTGACGACGACGTCGGCCTCGATCACCTCGCCGGAGGAGACCTGCACGCCCTTCTCGGTGAACTCGGAGATGGTGTCGGTGACGACCGAGGCCTTCCCCTCGCGCATCGCGGCGAAGAAGTCGCCGTCGGGCACGAACGCGATGCGCTGCTGCCACGGCCGGTAGCGGGGGACGAAGTGCTTCTCGACGTCGGTGCCCTCGGGCAGCAGCGGCCGGATGGACTCGACCAGGAACTCGTGCAGCGCGTCCGGGTCGTCGCGGCCGGTGGTCGCCAGCCAGTCGAGCTGCTGGACGTAGGTGCGGCGCAGGATCTCGTGGGTCCACTCGCCGGGCAGGTCGAGCGGCTCCAGCATCGTCGCGAGCTCGTGCACGGTCGGCGCCGGGAACCAGTACGACGGCGAGCGCTGCAGCATCGTCACGTGCCCGGCGGTCGCGGCCGTCGCCGGGACGACCGTCGCCGCGGTCGCGCCGGACCCGATGACCAGCACCTTCTTCCCCGTGACGTCGAGGTCCGACGGCCAGGACTGCGGGTGCACGACCGTCCCGGCGAAGCGCTCGGTGCCCGGCCACTCCGGGGTGTAGGGCTCGTCGTGGTTGTAGTAGCCCTGGCACATCCACAGGAACGACGCGGTCATCCGCAGGGTCTCGCCGGTGTCGGTGCGCGTCACCTCCGCGGTCCACCGGTTCTCCTCCGACGACCAGCTCAGCGCGGTGACGCGGTGGTGGTAGCGGATGTGCCCGGCGAGGTCGTCCTCGTCGATGACCTCGTGGAGGTAGGACAGGATCTCCCCGCCCGCGGCGATCGACGGTCCCTTCCACGGCTTGTGCCGGTAGCCGTAGGTGAACAGGTCGCTGTCCGAGCGGGCACCGGGGAAGCGGTGCGTCCACCAGGTCCCACCGGGGGCGTCCTGGGCCTCCAGCAGCACGAAGCTCCGCTCCGGGAACTCCTCCCGCAGCCGGTGCGCGGCGCCGATGCCGGACACCCCGGCCCCGACGATCAGGACGTCGACGTGCTCGGTGGTCGTGGCGGCCATGGGGGTCCTCCCGGTGCAGGGGTGACGACGGTCACCCGACGCTAGGTCGGAGCGGGCGTCCCACGGGTGTCCGAACTTCGGACAGCGACAGGTGTTGACCGGTGACGCATCATGTGATGACGAGCACAGAGAGGTGCGTCGATGGGGGATCTGCTCGCACGCCGCCGCGAGCTCGTGTCCGCGCGGGCCGAGCTGCTCGACCGGCCCGACGTCG
This sequence comes from Pseudonocardia sp. TMWB2A, assembly GCF_017312135.1. Lineage (NCBI taxonomy): Bacteria > Bacillati > Actinomycetota > Actinomycetes > Pseudonocardiales > Pseudonocardiaceae > Pseudonocardia > Pseudonocardia sp. TMWB2A. Next base: position 6,322,761 of record NZ_QKQY01000002.1, on the reverse strand, counting down.
CGCTGCCCGGCGTGCCCGGCCACGTCGTCGCGTCGTGGCGGCGCAGCATCGCGGGCGGGGTGGACCCGGCGATGATCGTGAACCGGTTCCACCCCGACCTCGACACCGGCTCCCGGCTGGTCCGCTGTGCGCGCCCGGTGATGGAGCAGCTGGTCGAGCAGGTCGCCGGGATCGGGGTGTGCGTCGCGCTCACCGACCACCGGGCCCGGCTGCTGGTGCGGCTGGACACCGACGCGGTGATCGCCCGGTCCGCGGACGTCAACGCGTTCGCCGCCGGGTTCGGCTACGCGGAGGGCGCGGTGGGCACCAACGGGGTCGGGACCGTGCTGGAGTCCGGCCGGCCGGTGCACATCGTCGGCGCCGAGCACTTCGTCGAGCAGCTCCACGACTACGCCTGCGCCGGCGCCCCGGTGCGCGACCCGGCGACCGGGCGGATCGAGGCGGTGCTCGACCTGTCCTGCCGCGCCGAGCACTCCTCGCCGCTGCTGCTGTCGCTGGTGCGCTCCGCGGCCGCGCGCATCTCCGACGCCCTGCTGCACGACCGCGACCCCGCCCAGCAGGCCCTGTTCGACGCCTACGCCCGCACCGAGTCCCGCACCCGGCGGGCGGTGCTCGCCGTCGGGCGCCGCACGGTGCTGGCGAACACCGCGATGCAGACCCTGCTCGACGCGGGCGACCACGCCGCGCTGACCGACCACGCCCGGTTCCTGCTGCTCCGTGGCCCCGGTGTCGACGACCGGGTGGACCTGCCGTCGGGGACGCGGGCCCGGCTGCGCGGCGCGGTCGTCCCGGTCGGCGGGTCGGTCGCCGGCCTGGTGGCGGTGGTGACGCTGCTGCGCGAGCCCGACGGCGGCGGCCCCGCCGGACCGGTCGCAGCGACCCCGCGGCCCGACGCCGACGGGGTGAGCCCGGCCTGGCGGGCGGCGCGGGCCGCCGTCGCCGGGGCGCTGGGGGCGGGGGAACCGCTGCTGGTCACCGGCGAGCCCGGCTCCGGCCGGGCGCGGCTGGTCACGGACTCCTGGCCCGGCCCGGTGGTCGAGGTCGGCCCGGACGACGACGGCGCCGACCTCGACGACCGCGTCCGGCGGGCCGGGCAGCGGGCGCTGGTGTTGCTGCGCGACCTCGACCGGCGCGACGCCGGGGTGCCGCCCGCCGTCGCGCGCGGGGACCTGCCGACGGCCGGCACCCGCGCGGACACCGCCGTCCCCGACCCCGTCCGCGACGACGTGCTGGCCCGGTTCCGGGTGTCGGTGCCGGTCCCGCCGCTGCGCGGCCGCCCCGGTGACATCCCCGGCCTGGTCGCCGCGCTGCTCGCCGAGCTCGCCCCCGGCCGCGACGTGCGGCTGTCCGCCGGGGCGCTGCGGACGGTGAGCAGGCACCCGTGGCCGGGGAACGTGACCGAGCTGCGCGACGCGCTGACCGCGGCCCTGGGCCGGCGGCCGGTGGGTGTGGTCGAGGCGACCGACCTGCCCGAGTCCTGCCAGAGTGCGCCGTCCGGGACGCTGCGGGCGGTGGACCGGGCCGAGCGGGACGCGATCGTCGCCGCGCTGCGCGACACCGACGGGAACCGGGCCGCCGCGGCCGCGGCGCTGGGGGTGGCCCGGTCGACGCTCTACCGGAAGATCGCGCAGTACCGGATCACGGACTGAGCGGCCCGCATCACCTCGTCAGGAACGCGGCGAGCTCCCGCGCCACCTCCTCGGGGCGCTCCTCGGGCAGGTAGTGGTCGGCGTCCAGGGCCGTCCCGTGCACGTCCGTGGCGTAGCCGGTCCACACCGCGGGGACGTCGTAGGACCGACCGACGAAGGAGTGCGCGCCCCACAGCGCCAGCAGCGGCGCGGTCACCCGCCGGTCGGCGTCCGCGCCGTCGTGGACGCGGTCGATCCCGGCCGCGGCGCGGTAGTCGGCGCACGACGCGGCGATCGCGGCCGGGTCGGCGAAGCAGCGGACGTACTCGGCGACGGCGCGGTCGTCGAACGGGGTGCCGCCGTGGTGGCGCGACCGCATCCGCGCGGTGATCCAGAACTCCGGGTCGCCCCCGATGAGCCGCTCCGGGATCCCGGCCGGGGCGGTGAGGAAGAACCAGTGCCAGTAGCCCAGCCCGAAGCCGGCGTCGGCGGTGTCGAACGCGTGCCGGGTCGGGACGATGTCGAGCACCGCCAGCGCCGACACCGCGTCCGGTGCGTCGAGGGCCAGCCGGTGCGCGACCCGGCCGCCGCGGTCGTGCCCGGCGACGGCGAACCGGTCGAACCCGAGCTCCCGCATGACGGTGAGCTGGTCGGCGGCCATGGCGCGCTTGGCGTAGGCGGCGTCGTCCGGGCCCGGGGGCGGCTTGGCGCTGTCGCCGTAGCCGCGCAGGTCGGTCGCGACGACGGTGAACCGGTCGGCGAGCAACGGCGCGACCCGGTGCCAGATCGCGTGGGTCTGCGGGTAGCCGTGCAGGAGCAGCAGCGGCGGGCCGGATCCGCCGATCACGGTGTGCACCGCCGTCCCCGCCGCGTCGACCGTGTGGGCGGTGAACGGGGCGGGCAGCAGGGTCCGCGGGCTCATCGCGCCGGACCCCGGCGGGCTGGGGTAGGACGGGCGGCATGCCGCTGCCGGGCCCCGTGCCGACCGACCCCGTGCCGACCGACCCCGTGCGACCCGACGCGGGGCTGCCGGACACCGTGCTGCTCTGGGACGCCGACGAGGTCGCCGACCCGCCTCCGGAGCCCTGCTGCCTGGCCGGGACCGCGCCGGGCGATCGGGCCGTGGTCTACCGCACCGGGCCGGGCGGCGGCGTGATGGCGCTGTTCGCGTTCACCGGTCCCGCCGAGCCGCACCCCGGCGGACGGCACGCGGCGGGCGTCGTCGTGCCGGTCGGACGGCCGGTGCCGCGGGCCGAGCTGCTGGCCGACCCGGTGCTCGCGCCGGTGTTCCGGCACCTGCGCGGCCGTCGCAGGCTGCCGCCCGACGCGGCCCGTCGCCTGGTCGCGCTCCTCGCGGGCTGAGACGCGACGCCCGGCCGCCGGGGCGCACCGGCCGGGGCCGGACGGGCTCATCCCCGCACGACCTCGGCGATCGCCGCGCCCAGCTCGGCGGTCGTCGCGGTGCCGCCCAGGTCCGGGGTGACGGTCGCGCCGCCCCGCCCGACGACGTCCTCGACCGCGGCCAGCACGGCCGCCGCCGCCTCGTGCTCGCCGAGGTGCTCCAGCATCATCGACCCGCACCAGATCTGGCCGACCGGGTTCGCGACGCCCTTCCCGGCGATGTCCGGTGCGGACCCGTGCACCGGCTCGAACAGGCTCGGGAACTCCCGCTCCGGGTTGATGTTCGCGCTCGGCGCGATGCCGATCGTCCCGGTGCAGGCCGGTCCGAGGTCGGACAGGATGTCGCCGAACAGGTTGCTGGCGACCACGACGTCGAACCGCTCCGGGCTCATCACGAACCGCGCCGCGAGGATGTCGATGTGGGAGGAGTCGACGTCGACGTCGGGGTACTGCGCCGCCATCGCCGCGACCCGCTCGTCCCAGTACGGCATGGTGATCGCGATGCCGTTGGACTTCGTCGCCGAGGTCAGGTGCCGGTTCGGGTGCCGCCGCGCGAGCTCGAAGGCGTAGCGCAGGATCCGGTCGACGCCGGTGCGCGTCATGACGGTCTCCTGGATCACGACCTCGCGGTCGGTGCCCTCGAACATCCGCCCGCCCACCGACGAGTACTCGCCCTCGGTGTTCTCCCGGACGATCAGCATGTCGATGTCGCCGGGGGAGCGGCCGGCGAGCGGGGCGGCGACGCCGGGCAGCAGCCGGGCCGGGCGCAGGTTGACGTACTGGTCGAAGCGACGGCGGAACTGCAGCAGGCTGCCCCACAGCGACACGTGGTCGGGCAGCACCTCGGGCCACCCGACGGCGCCGAAGAACAACGCGTCGAAGCCGCGCAGCTGCTCGAACCAGTCCTCGGGCAGCATCGTGCCGTGCTCGAGCCAGTGGTCGGCGCTCGCGAAGCCGAACTCGGTGAACTCCAGCCCGATCCCGAACCGCTCCGCGGCCGCGGTCAGCACACGGACGCCCTCCGGGACGACCTCCTTGCCGATCCCGTCGCCCGGGATGACGGCGATGCGATGCGCGGTCATGTCGTGTCCTCCTCGACTCGGTTGCTTCTATCCTGATCGGCGAACCGGGCGCGGTGAACCGTCGTCCGGGCCGGACAGTCTTTCCGCAGGGGAAAGGAGCAGGCGTGGAGCTGCCCGAGTTCGACGACCTGCGCTTCTTCGCCGGGGTCGCCGCCGCGGGCACGCTGACCGAGGTGGCGCGCCAGTGGGGTGTGTCGGTGTCGGCGGTCAGCAAGCGGCTCGCCCGCCTGGAACGACGCCTGGGCGTGCGCCTGGTCAACCGGTCCACCCGGCGTCTCACCCTGACCGACGAGGGCCGCCGCTACGCCGAGGGCGCCCGCGACGTGCTGGGCCGGATCGACGACCTGGAGGACGAGATCGGCCGTCGTCGCTCGGGGCTGCACGGGCGGATCGCGGTGCACTCGTCGATGGGGTTCGGCCGGGCGCACGTCGCGCCGCTGCTCGGCACGTTCGAGGCGGCCAACCCGGACCTGCGCATCGACCTGGAGCTGTCGCACCTGCCGGTCGCGGTCGGCGGCTCCGGCTACGACTTCGCGGTGCGCGTCGGACCGCTGCCCGACTCGCGGCTGCACGCCCGGGTGCTGCACCGCAACCGGCGCGTGGTGTGTGCGGCGCCGTCGTACCTGGGGCGCCGCGGGGCCCCGCGCACCCCCGCCGACCTGGCCGGACACGACTGCATCGTGATCCGGGAGAACGACACCGCCTACGCCCACTGGCGCTTCGGGACCGACGCCGACGCCGCCGGGGTCCGCGTGACGGGCGCGATGACCTGCAACGACGGCGAGGTCGCGACGGCGTGGTGCCGGGCCGGGCGCGGGCTGGTGATGCGCTCGCTGTGGCAGGTCGCGCCGCTGCTCGCGTCGGGGGAGCTGGTGCAGGTGCTGGCGGACATCCCGACCCCGTCGGCGGACCTGCTGGCGGTGCACGGGGCCGACCCGCCCCGGCGGGTCCGCGCGGTGCTCGACCACCTCGTCGACGGGCTGGCGGAGCGGCTGCCGGTCAGGCCGGTTCCCGCTCCCGCCGCCGCGTCCACGGCCACGTGATCACCGCCCATCCCACCGCGACCAGCACGAACTCGACGACCAGGTAGACCGGCCACGGGCCCAACAGGTCCAGCGCGGAGGCGTTGGTCGGCTTGTGGGCGAGGAAGCCGTAGTTGGTGCCCGCCGCCAGGTTGAACGGCAGCACCACCGCCGCCCAGGCGATCGTGGCCGCCAGCGTCACGCCCATCCCGCGCCAGGTCGGCCGCACCCCGGCGCCCCAGGTCAGGTACACCGCGGCCCAGGTCACCAGCAGGTGCAGCGCCCAGAAGTGCAGGAACGCGACGTGCGGGAAGTCGGGGGAGTCGGTCGCCGGGGTGAGCAGCGCCTGCGGGGTCAGCGTGAGACCCCAGTAGTACAGCGGCGCGCACGCCCACCAGCGCCGTGTCCACAGGGCGACCGCGGCGGTGACCCAGGACAGGTCCGAGAGCTGCAGCGGCAGCGAGATGTGCACGTCGAAGGTCTGCGGGGTCAGCAGCCGCAGCTGCAGCGGCACCAGCAGCACGACGACCACGACGGCGAACGCCCGCGAGACGCGCAGCTCGGCGGGGGTGCCGCGCAGCCGTCGTCCCAGGGCCACCAGCGCGACGGCGCCGAGGACCCCGACGGTCAGCGCGGCCCAGTGGGTCGCGCCGTAGGGCACGAAGACGCCGGTGTCTCCCATCGCCCGATCATGACGGACCGGGCAGCGCCGCGAGCAACCGCCACAGCGGGCGCTGCACCGCGTCGGGGATCCCGGCGAGGGAGAAGTCCAGGTCGTGGGCGACGTTGAGCCGCGCGAGGCGGCGCAGCGGCGGCAGCCGCCCGGCCGTCGCCAGGATCCGGAACTGCTCCTCCAGGGACCCGGCGGGGGTCTCGACGGTGCGCACGCGCACCGGGCCGTCGCCCCCGTTGCCGAACGAGTGCGTGACGCCGGGCGGCACCACGATCCCGTCGCCGGGGTGCAGCAGGCTCGTCCAGCCCCCGACCCGTACCCGCAGGACGCCCTCGAGCACGGTGAACGACTCGGTGGCGCCCCGGTGCCGGTGCGGCGGGGGACCGGCCACCCCGGGCGGGACGACGGCCTCGAACTCGAAGGCCGGGGCGCCGCTGTGCAGCACGTCGATGGTCTCGCCGGACGGCATCTCGATGCGGCTCACGGCGGCCTCCCGGGTCAGGCGCCGGCGGTCCCGGCGGTCTCGTCGGTGTCGTCGGTGTCGTCGGTGTCGTTCTTCTTCCGCTTCGGGATCAGGTGCGCCACGGCGACGATCACCGCGCCGACGACGACCCCGAGGATCGCCGAGCCGACGGTGTTGGTGAGCCAGCCCAGGAACCCGCCCAGCGCACCGGTCGCGTCGGCGACGGCCACCTCCAGATGGTGCACCAGGTCGTAGATCGGGGAGAAGCCCAGCTCGTCCATCCCGACGAGCAGGATGTGCCCGCCGACCCACAGCATCGCCGCGACGCCGACGACCGACAGCGTCGTCAGCACGATCGGCATGGCCTTCACCAGCCCGCGCCCGAACGACGCGACGGGGCCGGAGCCGCGCTTCGCCAGGGCCAGGCCGGCGTCGTCCATCTTCACGATGAGCGCGACCGCGCCGTAGACGAGCGCGGTGATCGCGACGGCGACGACGGCCAGGATGACCGCCCGGGCGACGATGCCCTCGCTCGCGACCTCGTTCAGCGCGATGACCATGATCTCGGCGGACAGGATGAAGTCGGTGCGCACGGCACCGGAGACGACCCGGCGCTCGTTCTCCGCCGGGTCCGCGGCGACCTTCTCGTCGCGCTCCTCGGGGTGCTCGGAGTGGCCGGAGAAGTACTCCCAGAGCTTCTCCGCGCCCTCGTAGGCCAGGTAGCAGCCGCCGACCATCAGGATCGGGGTCAGCAGCCACGGCGCGAACTGGGACAGGATCAGCGCGACCGGCAGGATGAACACGATCTTGTTGCGCAGCGAGCCCTTGGCGATCCGCCAGATGATCGACAGCTCGCGCTCGGGCTTGAGGCCCTGGACGTAGCGGGGGGTGACCGCGGCGTCGTCGACGACCACACCCGCGGCCTTGGCCCCGGCGCGCCCGGCGGCCCCGGCGACGTCGTCGAGGGAGGCCGTCGTCAGGCGCACCAGCGCCGCGACGTCGTCGAGCAGGGCGAACAGTCCGCTCACCGGGTCACCGTCCGTTGCATGGCCGAATCCGTGCGCACGCGCGGAGCCTACGGGGAGAGCGGGACGAACGGGACCGAACCTGCACGATCGCGGGGCTTGACCGTGCCGCGACGGCACGGTGTCGACTGTCCGCATGGCAGAGCACACGACCACCACCCCGGCTGCGGCGACCTCCGGGCCGGACACCGTGGACCCGTCGGACCCGGTCGCCGCCTTCTCGGGGATGCGCGAGGTGGCCGCGGCCGTCGAGATCCCGCTGGAGGTGCCCGGCCGGCCGACCCAGCAGGGGCTGATGGTGACCCGGCACGCCGAGGTCCGCGCGATGCTCACCGACGACCGCTTCCGGCACGACGCCGCCGCGGTGCCGGAGGCGGAGAACTTCCTGCGCAACGCCCAGACCGGCCTGATCGGGCTGCCCGAGGACCTCGACCTGCTCCGCCGTCCGATGCTGGGCCGCGACGGCGAGGACCACGCGCGGCTGCGCCGGCTGGTGTCCCGGGCGTTCACGGTGCGCCGGGTGAACGGGCTGCGCCCCCGGGTCGGGGCGATCGTGGACGGCCTGCTCGACGACGTCGCCGCGGCCGGTGCCGACGGCACCCCGGTCGACCTGGTGGAGGCGCTGGCCTACCCGGTGCCGATCGCGGTCATCTGCGAGCTCGTCGGCGTGCCGGAGGCCGACCGGGACCGCTGGCGGGAGTTCGCCCGGCTGCTGATCCAGCCCGACCCCGGGCGGATGCCCGACGTCGCCCGGGGGATGGTCGCCCACGTCCGGGACCTGATCGGGGCCCGTCGCCGGGAGCCGGCCGACGACCTGCTGTCCGGGCTGGTCGCGGCACACGACGAGGACGGCGACCGGCTCTCGGAGCAGGAGCTCGTCGACATGACGGTGAACCTGACCGTCGCCGGGTTCGAGACGACCGCGCACGTGCTGGCCAAGGGCACCCTCGCGCTGCTCAGCCGCCCGGACGAGCTCGCCGCGCTGCGGGCCGACCCGCAGCTGTGGCCGACGGCGGTGCACGAGCTGGTCCGCACCTGCGGCCCGATCCCGGCCGGTGCCCCGCGCTACGCGGCCGAGGACCTGGAGATCGCCGGGACGTCGGTGCCCGCCGGGACCGCGGTGCTGCCCGGCCTGCTGCCGGCGAACTTCGACCCGCGCGTCGTCGACCGGCCCGACGAGCTGGACGTGCGCCGTGACCCCGGCCGCGGCGAGGGGCACCTCGGGTTCGGGCACGGTGCGCACTACTGCCTCGGCGCCGCGCTGGCCCGACAGGAGGTCGAGGTCGTGCTGTCGGCGCTGGTCACGCGCTTCCCGGGGCTCCGGCTCGCCGAACCGGCGGACGGCCCGTCGCGGCTGGGGTTCGAGCGGCTGCCCGCCCTGCCCGTCCACGTCGACCGTCCGCCGGCGGAGTAGACGCTCAGCGCGCCGCGCGGGTCTCGTAGAGCCGGCGCGACCACAGCAGGCTCCCGACGGTGATCACCACGCACCAGCCGACGGCGAGCGCGGCGTCGGTGCCGAGCCCTGCCCCGCTGCCGGGCCCGGCACCGAGCAGACCGCGCAGGGTGTCGATGACCGGGGTGAACGGCTGGTACGCGGCGAACCAGCGCAGCCCGACCGGCATCGAGTCCACCGGCACGAACCCGCTGCCCAGGAACGGCAGCAGCATCAGGAACATCGGGGTGTTGCTGGCCGTCTCCACACTGGCGGCGGCGAGCCCGAGGGCCACGGTCAGCCAGGTCAGGGCGACCGTGAGCAGCGCCAACATCCCGGCGACGCCCAGCCAGGCGAGCGGCCCGGCACCGCTGCGGAACCCGAGCGCCAGCGCCACCCCGAGCACGACGACCAGACCGACCGCGGTCTGTACGAACGCGCCGACGACGTGCCCGGTGAGGACGCTGGACCGGGCGATCGCCATCGTCCGGAAGCGGGCGACGACGCCCTCGGTCATGTCGGTGGCGACCCCGATGGCGGTGCCCATCGCGACGCTCGCAACGGTCAGCAGCAGCACCGCGGGGGTGACGAAGGCCAGGTAGTCGCTGCGGTCACCGCCCAGCCCGGCGCCCATCGTGCCGCCCAGGACGACCACGAACAGCAGCAGGAACACCAGCGGCTGGGCGATCAGCATGATCGTCAGCGACGGGTAGCGGCGCAGGTGCCGGATGCGGCGGCGCAGCATCGTCACCGAGTCGGTGAGCAGGCGGGGACGGTCGAGGGCGGTGGTGTCCATGACGGCGGCGCTCATGACGCGGCCACCTCCGGGGTGCTCGGGTGGCCGGTGAGGGCCAGGAAGACGTCGTCGAGGTCGGGCGTGTGGGTGGTCAGCTCCTCGGGTTCCACCCCGGTCCCGGCGAGGCGGTCCAGCAGGTCCCGCAGGTCGCGGGCCCCGGCGGCGGGCAGCTGCAGCGTCACCGCGGCGGTGTCGGCCACCGCCGCGGGCAGCACGGAGCGGGCGGCGGCGAGGGCGCCGTCGTCGGCGAAGCGCAGGCGCACGTGCCCGCCGGGGACCCGGGCCTTGAGCTGCGCCGGGGTGCCGCGCGCGACGAGCCGGCCCCCGTCCAGGACGGCGACGTCGTCGGCGAGCTGGTCGGCCTCCTCCAGGTACTGGGTGGTCAGCAGCACGGTCACGCCGCGGCCGACGAGGTCGCGCACGGCGTCCCACAGGTCGCGGCGGCTGCGCGGGTCCAGCCCGGTGGTCGGCTCGTCGAGGAACAGCACGTCGGGGTCGGCGACGAGGGTCATGGCCAGGTCGAGGCGGCGCCGCATCCCGCCGGAGTACGTCCCCGCGCGCCGGTCCGCGGCGTCGGCGAGGCCGAAGCGGTCGAGCAGCTCCCGGGTGCGGGCGCGGCCGGCGTCGCGGGGCAGGTGGTGCAGGTCGGCCATCAGCCGCAGGTTCTCCACACCGGTGAGCAGGCCGTCGACGGCCGAGAACTGGCCGGTCACCCCGATCGCGGCGCGGACGCCGTCGGGGTCGGTCGCCGGGTCGCGCCCGGCGATGCGGATGCGTCCGGAGTCCGGTGGCAGCAGCGTGGACAGGATCCGGACCAGCGTCGTCTTGCCGGCCCCGTTGGGGCCGAGCAGAGCGAGCACCGTCCCGGCGGGGACGTCGAGGTCGATGCCGCGGAGCACGGCGTGGTCGCCGTAGGACTTGTGCAGGGCGGCGACGGCGATCGCGGGCGGAGGTGTGGGCACGGTGGTTCCTCTCGTGGACGGGCTCGTGGGTGGGATCGCGGACGGCGGGGGTCAGGCGCGGCGGACGACGATGTCGCCCTCGCGGGACCGGGCGTGCACGGCGACGGTGTCGACGGCGTCGCCGTCCGGGGCCTCGCGCGGTGCGAGGTCGTTGCCGACCCGGCCGGTGGTGTCGAGGTCGAGCCAGGCGGCGCTGCCCTGCGCGACGCCGATCTCCAGCCGGCCGTGCGTGCTGGTCAGCGACACCTCGCCGCGGTGGACGCGGCCGAGCCGGACGTCGCCGTAGGCGGTGCGCACGCGGGCGCCCGCGCCGAGCTCGTCGACGTCGATGGGGCCGTGCGTGCCGGTCAGCTCGGCGTCGCCGGTCAGCTCGTCGGCGCGGATGCCGCCGTGCTTGCTGCTCAGCGTCGCGGTGCCGCCGATGCGGTGGATCTGCATGCCGCCGTGGTCGGAGCGGACCGTGGCGTCCCCGGTGACGGTGCCGCCGATCCGGACGTGGCCGAAGCCGGTGCTCAGGTCGGCGGAGGCGGCGTCGTCGACGCGGACGTCGCCGAAGCGGGTGCGGGCCTCGCAGGCCCCGAGCGGGCCCTCGACGACGATCCCGCCGTAGGTGGTGGCGGCGGTCAGCGCCGACCCGGCGGGCAGGGCGATCCCGACCTCGATCGAGCGGCCGGGGGTGCGCGGGGTGAGCTTCTGCAGCAGCCCGAGCTGCGGGCCGGTGACGCGCAGCTCCCGCCCGGTCAGTTCGACCCGGACCCGGTCGGCGTGGGCACGGTCGGCGTCGGAGCTGCGGACCTCGACGACGGTGTCGGTGCGGTCCGACGCGGTCACCCGCAGCTCGCCGATGGCGAGGTCGACGATCGCGGTGACGGGCTCGGGGGTGTCGTAGGTGGGCACGGGGCATCGCCTCCTCGGCGTCGCGGTGACGCCGTGAGTCAGGGGTGGGTGGCAGGGGTCGGGTGGCTCAGCCGAACCAGCCGACGCGGCCGCGGCGGGCGGCGTCGGGACGGTCGGGTGCGGTGGCGGGGCGGTCCAGCGCGGCCGCGGCCACACGGGTCAGCCAGGTGTTCACGCTGAGACCGTCCCGCCCGGCGGCCTCCTCGATCCGGGTCTTGAGCGTCTCCGGCGGCCGGAAGTTGATCCGGGCGACCGGCCCGGACTCGCCGTCGGCGCCCGCCGGCGCCGATGGCGCCACGGGTGGCGCCTCCGTCGTCGCCGGGGGTGCCGACGGTGCGGCCGACCCCGCGGTGACGACGAACTCGGGGTCGCTGCCGCGCAGCCGCACGTGCACCGACCCCGGTGCGAGCTCGAGGGTGATCTCGTCGGCCGCCGCGGCCAGCGCCTCGAGCAGGACCAGGCGGGTCGTCGACGTCAGGGGCGTGAGCAGCCGTTCCGCGGCCGCCCGCGTGTCCTCGCCCGCGGCCTCGCCCAGTGCGGCGAACTCGGTGCGCAGGCGGTCGACATATCCGTCCAACTCCATGGCGCAACTATGGCGCACGATGGCACCATCGTCAAGGGTGTGGCGCCACGGAGGTCGGTCGGCGGTGCGGGCTTGACCCTGCCGCGACGGCACGGTGTCCGATGGACCGGACCTGCTGACGCCGTCGAAGGAGTACGTCGTGGACCGCACCACCTGCCCGGTCGCCGCCTTCGGGCGCCTGCGCGAACAGGGGCCCGTCGTCGCGATGCCGGAGTCGCCGATGGGCGCCGCGTCGCTCGTCACCCGGCACGACGACGTGCACGCCCTGCTGCTCGACCCGCGGTTCCGCAACGACCCCACCGGGGTGCCCGGTGCCGGGGACGTCATGGGCGCGCTCCTGACGGGGCTCGGGCTGCCGCCGGACCTCGACCACCTCGGCCGGGGCCTGCTCGTCCGCGACGGCGCCGACCACGCCCGGCTGCGCCGGCTCGTCTCGCGGGCGTTCACCGTGCGCCGGGTCGCCGCGCTGCGCCCGCGCGTGGAGCAGCTCACCGCCGAGCTGCTCGACGACGTCGCGGCCGCCGGTGCCGACGGCAGTCCGGTCGACCTGCTGCCCACGGTGTTCCGCGCGCTGCCTATCGCGGTGATCTGCGAGCTCGTCGGCGTCCCGGTGGAGCAGCGCGGACTCTGGCGGGAGCTGGCCGCGCTGCTCGTCGCACCCGACCCGGAGCGGATGCCCGACGTGGCGCGCGCCGTCGTCGCGCAGATCCACGAGCTCGTCGCGGCCCGGCGGGCCGACCCGCGCGACGACCTGGTCGACGTGCTCGTCGCGGTGCACGACGACGGCGACCGGCTCACCGCCGACGAGCTGGACGTCCTGTTGTTCGACCTGGTCGTCGCCGGGTTCGAGACGACCTCGCACGTGCTGTCCCGGGCGACGCTGGCCCTGCTGACCCGCCCCGACCAGCTCGCGACGCTGCGCGCCGAGCCGTGGCGGTGGCCCACCGCGGTGCACGAGATCGTGCGGACCTGCGGCGCGGTCCCGGTGAGCACGCCCCGGTACGCGAGCACCGACGTCGTCGTCGGCGACACCCGGATCGCGGCGGGAGAGTCGGTGACGGCCGGGCTGGTCACCGCGAACTTCGACCCGCGCCGGCACGACCGGCCCGACGAGCTCGACGTGACCCGGGACCCGGGTCGTGGCGAGGGGCACCTCGGGTTCGGCCAGGGCGCCCACTACTGCCTGGGGGCCGCGCTGGCCCGCCAGGAGATCGAGGTGGCGCTGCACGCGCTGGTCGAGCGGTTCCCCGCGCTGCGGCTCGCCACGCCGGCCGACGGGCCGTCGGACCTGGGGTTCGAGCGCCTCGGGTCGCTCGAGGTGCGGGTCGACGCGCCCTGACCGCCGGTGTTGCGCGACCACACCCGTGCTGCCGTCGTGCCCGGTTCCGGCCAGGATGACCGGTGTGACCCGTGACCCCCACCCCGCCCGTCTCCGCCGCGCCGGGACGGCGGCTGCGGCCGTCGCCCTGATGGTCGCCGCCGGGTGCGGCGCCGCAGCACCCGCGCCCGCCGGACCGGCGCCCGCGCCGCCCACCACCGACGCCCCGGCGGCGGCCGGGGACCTGGCGCCGGTCGTCGTCGCGGGCGGGCTCTCCCACGTCTGGAGCGTCGGGGTGCTGCCCGACGGGCGCGCGCTGGTCACCGAGCGGGACGGGCGCCTGTCGCTGCTCGCCTCGCTCGACCCGGGCACCGCGGTCACCCCGGTCGCCGCCGACCTCGGCGACGTGTTCGCCCGCGGCGAGGGCGGGCTGATGGGCCTGGCCGTGCACGCCGACTTCGCGACGTCGAACCGGTTCACCACCTGCCAGACCCATGCCGAGAACGGGAACCCGGTCGACGTCCGGCTGGTCACCTGGACGCTGTCCCCGGACGGGGCCACCGCGACCCGGGTCGCGGACCCGCTGGTCGGCGGCCTGCCGATCGCCTCGGGCGGACGGCACTCGGGCTGCCGGGTCGCCGTCGACGACGCCGGGGCGCTCGTCGTCGGGACCGGCGACGCGGCCATGCCCGCCACCCCGCAGGACCTCACCTCGCTCGGCGGCAAGACGCTGCGGGTCGACCCGGCCACCGGCGGGCCCGCGGCCGGCAACCCCTTCGCCGACGCCGCCGACCCGGCCCAGCGGCTCGTGTACACCTCCGGGCACCGCAACGTGCAGGGCGTCGCGGTCGAGCCGGGCACCGGGCGGGTCTTCACCGCCGAGCACGGCCCCACCCGCGACGACGAGGTGAACCTGCTGCGCCCGGGCGGCAACTACGGCTGGGACCCCTCGCAGGGCGGCACGGTGACCACCTACGACGAGTCGGTCCCGATGACCGACCGGGAACGCTTCCCCGACGCCGTCCCCGCCGTGTGGGCCTCCGGCAGCCCGCCCGAGGCGCTGGCCGGCGCCGCGTTCCTCGACGGCGACGCGTGGGGGCAGCGGAACGGGATGCTCGCCGTCGCCGCGCTGCGCGGGCAGAAGCTGCTGCTGATGCGGGTCGGCCCGGAGGGCACCGACGGCGCGGTCTCCGACGTCGAGATCCCGGCGGCGCTCGACGGGGACTCCGGCCGGCTGCGCGGGGTGTACGCCGTGCCCGGCGGTCCGCTGCTGGTCACGACCTCGAACGGCGACGACGACCGGATCCTGCGGATCGACCCGAGCTGACCCCGCGGTGCGGGGCCGGCCCGGGCCGGTGGTGCCGGGTCAGCGCCCGGGGTCGGTCCGTTCCCGCAGCTCGGTGCCGGTGGCGACCTCGCCGCCCCCGGTCCCGACGGTCGCCACGGCGGCCTTGCGCTCGACGGCGCGGGCGGCGTCGTCGTCGGTGCCGGGCTCCGCGGCGGCGTCGTTCTCGGCCCTCATCAGCTGGTCGACGTCGACCTGCCCGGGGTCGTCGAGCACGGCCCGCAGCCGGTCGCGGTCCAGCTCCCCGGTCCAGCGGGCGATGACGAGGGTGCCGATGCCGTTGCCGGTGAGGTTGGTCAGCGCGCGGCCCTCGGACATGAACCGGTCGATGCCCACGATCAGGGCCAGCCCGACCAGCGGGATGATGTGGTCGAACGCCGCCAGCGACGCGGCGAGGGTCACCAGCCCGGCGCCGGACACCCCGGCCGCGCCGTTGGACGAGATCAGCATGAACAGCAGGATCCCGATCTGGGTGGCGAGCGGGACGTCCACGCCGAACGCCTGGGCGATGAACATCGCGCCCATCGTCATGTAGATCGCGGTGCCGTCGAGGTTGAACGAGTAGCCGGTGGGGATGGTCAGCCCGACGACGTGCTTCGGCGTGCCGGCCGCCTCCAGCTTGCGCATCATCCGCGGCAGCACCGTCTCCGACGACGACGTGCCGAGCACGATCAGCAGCTCGTCCTTGATGTAGCGCAGGTACTTGAGCAGCGAGAACCCGGCGAGCCGGCAGATCGGGCCGAGCACCACGAAGATGAAGATCAGGCAGGTCGCCCAGAAGGTCAGCATGAACCCGGCCAGGCTGCCCAGGATCGAGCTGCCGTGCTGGCCGATGGTGAACGCGATCCCGCCGAACGCGCCGAGCGGGGCGACCCACATGACCAGCTTGATCACGCCGAACATGACCTGGGCGAACGAGTCCAGGGCCCGGGTGATGCCCTTGCCCCGCTCGCCGAGCATGGTGATCGCGACGCCGACCAGGATCGCCAGCAGCAGCACCTGCAGGAGCTGGCCGTCGGTGAAGGCCGAGGCGAACGAGTCCGGCACCAGCGCCAGCAGGAAGTCGGTGATGCCCCCGCCCGCGGCGGCCCCGGCCGACTCGATGGTGGAGTCCGCGGCCGAGCCGTCGAAGCTCTCCCGGTCGTAGCCGAGCCCGACGCCCGGGGCGATGACGTTGATCGTCAGCAGGCCCAGGGCCAGCGCGATCAGGGTGGTGACGTTGAAGTAGACCACCGTGCGCCCGGCGAGCCCGCCGACCTTGGCGAGGTTGCCGAGACCGGCGATCCCGACCACCACGGTCGCGAAGATGACCGGCGCGATCACCACCTTCACCAGGCTGATGAACAGCGTGGCGAGCCACTGCATCTGCGCGCCCACCTCGGGCAGCAGCAGGCCGACGAGGATCCCCGCGGCGATGCCGGCGAGCACCCAGACGTAGAGGTGCTTGTAGATCGGGGTCCTCGTCCGGGGCCGTGGTGCGGCCGGGACGGCGTCCGCCGTTGGACTGCTCATGCTCGCTCCCTCGCGTGACGATGCTGGACGGAGAGTGGTCGGGCGGGACGTCGCGCGGGGCCGGACGGCCGGAATCTTGGGCTGTTCTTGGGATTACCGGCATACCGGACGAAAACGTAGGATGCGGACATGGCCGGATGGTCGCGCCGCGACGTGCTGCGCGGCGGCGGACTGCTCGCCGGGACCCTGCTCGCCGGTGGTGCGCTGACCGGCTGCGCGGCGCCGCCGCCCCGGCCGCCGTCGCCGTTCCGGCTGGCCACGGGCCCGGAGGGGGCGGTCTACCGCGAGATCGGCGCCGCGCTGGCCGGGCTGCTGGACCGCGAGTGGGGCCGCGAGGTCGTCGAGGTCGTGCACACCGACTCGGCCCCGGAGAACGTCGCGCTGCTGACCTCCGGGCGGGCCGAGCTGGCGTTCGTCAACGTCGACGTCGCGCTCGCCCACCCGGAGCCGGTCGTCGCGCTGGCCCGGGTGTTCGACTCGGTGCTCCACGCGCTCGTGCCCGCCGCGAGCCCGGCCCGCGACGCCCGCGACCTCGACGGCCTGACCCTCGCCTGCGGTGCGCCGCGCTCCGGGACCCGGTTCGTCACCGAGCGGCTGCTGGAGGTCGCCGGGGTCCGGGCGACGCTGCGCAGCCACACCCAGGCCGACTCGGTTCGGGCGTTCCGGGCGGGGGAGGTCGACGGCGTCCTGAGCCTCACCGGCATGCCGACGCCCGCGGTCACCGAGCTGGCCTCCTCCGGCGGGGTCCGGCTGCTGGACCTGACCGCGCAGGTGGAGGCGCTGATCGCGCGGCACCCGCTGGAGTACGTGCCGGTCGTGGTGCCCGCGACGATGTACCCGCCGCTGGAGGCTGCGCCCGCCCCGGCCGTCCCGACGCTGCTGGCGGTGTCGCCGTCGATGGACGACGCCCTCGCGCACTGGCTCACCGACCAGCTGTTCGCCCACTCCGACGAGCTGTCCCGGGTCCGGCTGGAGGCGGGCCAGATCAACCCGCGCACCGGCGCGGCGACGACGCCGGTCCTGCTGCACCCGGCCGCGCGCCGCTGGTTCCGCGACCACAAGCCCTGACCTCCGTGCGCTACCCCGGTGCCACGGTGACGACCGCGGTGAGGCCGCCGCCCGGGGTGGCGTCGAGCGACAGCGTGCCGCCGGCGTCGTCGAGCACCTGCGCGACGATCGCCAGCCCCAGACCGGTGCCCGGCGCGTTCTGGTCCTGCGGCGAGCGCCAGAACCGCTCGGTGGCCCGCCGCCGCCCGGCGGGGTCGAGCCCGCGGCCGTCGTCGGCGACGGCGAGGCGGTAGCCGCCGTCCGGGGTCGCGGCCCCGCGCACGGTGAGGGTGCGCCCGGCCGAGAGCCGGCAGGCGTTCGCGACCAGCTCGTCGACGGCGGCGGCGAGCCCGCCGGTGGGTTCGCGCACCGTGGTGGCGGTGTCGGCCAGCTCGGCGGTGAAGGCCAGCCCGGCGTCGTCGGCCACGCCCCGCCAGACCTCGGCGCGCCGCCCGAGCGCCCCGGCGACGGTCGCGGTGCCCGCCGGGCGGTCCCGCAGTGCGGTCGCGGCGAGCATCCCGTCGACGACCGAGCTCATCCGGTCCAGGTCGTCGACGGCGTCGTCGTAGGTCGCGCGGGCGTCCGGGTCGCGCTCGGACAGGTGCGGGGCGAGGTTCTCCACCGACAGCCGGGCCGAGGCGATCGGGTTGCGCAGCTGGTGCGCGGCGTCGGCGACGAAGCGCTGCTGGCGCTCGATGGTGCGGTGCACGGCCTCGACCATGTCGTTGAACCCGGCGGCGAGGTGACGCAGCTCCGGCGGGCCGCCGGCCGGGGCGGCCCGGGCACCGAGGTCACCGGCGCGGACGGCGGCGGCGCTGCGCTCCAGGTCGGTGACCGGCCGCAGGATCCACCGCGTCATCGGGCCGACCGCCCCGATCACCAGGGCCGCGACCAGGGCGAACAGCCCGCCGAGCAGGGCCCAGTCGCGCAGGATCTCCCCGCGGACGGTGTCGGTCGGCACCGCGAACACCAGCGCCGCGACGACCTGTGAGTCCCGCCCGACCGGCGTCACGACGATCTCGTCGGCGGTGTCCCACGGCCATACGGTGCGCTCCAGCGGCGGCAGCCGCCCGGCCATCGCACCGGTGAGCCGGGGCAGCGCCGCGTCCGGCGGGCTGCCCGCGTGCCCGGGCCCGGTCGCGTGCAGGACGTGCTGCTCGCGGTCGAGGAACCAGACGCCGGTGTCGTACAGGTCGGCGTACTCGTCGAGCTCGGCACGCAGCCGAGCCAGGTCGGCCTCCAGTGCGGTGCCGCCGGTCAACGCGGTCAGCGCCAGCACCGAGAACCGCGACGCGTCGGCGAGCCGGTCCGAGACCAGCGTGGCGGTGTGCCGCTCGGCGACCGTCGCCGCCGTCGGCACCAGCACCCCGAGCAGCAGCAGGACCAGCAGCGGGGTGACCGCGACGACGAGCCGTCGCCTCACGGCCCGGCCTGGTAGCCGACCCCGCGCAGGGTACGGATCCGCAGGCGCCCCTCGACCTTCCCGCGCAGCGTCGCCATGTGGGTGTCCAGGGTGCGTGAGCGCGCCTCGGACGGGGCCGACCACACCCGGTCGAGGATGACGCCGCGCTCGACCGGGCCGTCGTGGGTGAGCAGCAGCGCCAGGACGGCCGACTCGGTCGCGGTGAGGGCGACCGACCAGCCGTCGTCGGTGTCGGACAGGGTCCGGGCGGTCGTGTCGAGCTCGAGCGACCCCCGCCGGTGCACCACCGGCGCCGGTGCCTCGCGCAGGGCGCGGGTCCGCCGGCTGACGGCCTCGATCCGGGCGAGCAGCTCGGCGAGGCTGAACGGCTTCACGACGTAGTCGTCGGCGCCGGCGCGCAGCCCGACGACCCGGTCGGTCTCGCCGTCCTGCGCGGTGACGATCAGGACCCCGGTCGCCGGGTGGTCGCGCAGCCGTCGCACGACGGCGGAGCCGTGCCCGTCGGGCAGCCCCATGTCGACCAGGGCCAGGTCGGGGACCTGCTCGGCGATGGCCTCGTACGCCTCGGCGACGTCGGCGGCGCGCACGACCCGGTGGCCCGCGCGCAGCAGGGCGCGCACGAGGCCGCGGGCCACGCGGTCGTCGTCCTCGACCACCAGGATGCGCACGAGGCCCAGGATAGTCCGACAAGGCAGACAAAACGCGCAGAAAGGGTGCCCGGGGGTCTGAACCGCCCGGAGCCGGGTAGGCGGCGCGGATGGTCGTGCCCGAGGAACCCGTGACGGTGTCGCTCCCGGCCGGGGCGGCGCTGTCCGGGCTGTCCGCCTACGACGTCTGGGTCCGCTACGCGGGTCTCGGCGGGACCGGCACCGAGCACGACGTCGCCGACATGCTGACCGACCCGACGGCGGGTGCCCGGGCCGACCGGGTCCTGCTCGCCCGGGTGCTCGACGCGCACCTGGTCGTGCTGGGGTGCCGCCGCCGGGTGCGCCCGGACACCGGCGACGACCCGGCCCCGCCCGCCGTGTCCTGACCCGGCGGGCTCAGCCGCGCACCGACCGGGCGAAGCCGACGACGTCGCGCACGGCGTGCGCGTAGACGTCGGGCATCGCGTCGCGGAACAGGATCATGCCGACGTGGCAGAGCCCCGGGTACACGAGCCCGACCGACGGCACCCCGGCGGCGAGCAGCCGACGGTGGTGGGCGAGCCCCTCGTCGCGCAGCGGGTCCAGCTCCGCGCACGCGATCACGTGCGGCGGGAGCCCCTGCAGGTCCTCGGGGCCTGCGGCCGCGGCCCAGCAGGTCGGGTCGTCGGCGTGCGCGGAGCCGGGGTCGTAGACCTCGGCGAGCAGCGGGAACAGCTCCCGGTTGAGCCAGTAGCGGTCGTTCTCCCACAGCGACGCCAGGTCCGCGGGCGGCCGGTCCCAGGACCCCAGCACGTAGGGGCACTGGGCGTAGACCCCGGCGATCCGCCCGGACCAGCCGTCGCGCCCGGCCCGGATCGCCAGCCCGAGCGCGAGGTTCGCCCCGCCGGAGTCCCCGGTGACGACGACGTGCGTGCCGCCCAGCTCGGCGAGGTGCTCGTGCACCCAGTGCAGGCCGGTGACGCAGTCGTCCAGGCCCGCCGGGAACGGGTGCGGCCCGAGCCGCCCGCCGCCGTTGCGGTACTCGACCCCCACGACGACGGCGCCCTCGGCGGCCAGCTCGTCGCGCCAGCGCACGTAGAGCGGTCCCTCGGCGGCCAGCATGACCATCCCGCCGCCGTGGACCTGGTAGATCACCGGCAGCGGCCCGTCGACGCCGGTGGGGCGGTGCACGTACAGGGTGATCGGGTGCCCGTCGGCGCCCGGGACGGTCCGGGTCGTGCGGTCGACCCCGGCCAGCGGGGTCCAGCCCGTGGCGAGCGCGGCGAACAGGCCCTCGAAGCCCTCCTCGGCGGCGTCGACGAAGCCGAGCAGCGCCGGGCGGCCCGCGGTGCGGTCGAGCGGGGCGTCGTCGGCGTGCCCGGTCAGGCCGAAGCCCTCCAGCACCGCGACCATCCGCGGGTCGGCCCGCGGGTCGTCGCCGATCGTCGTCGCCGGGTCCCCGAGCCTGCCGGGTGCGCGGGTGGATACGGAGGCGTCGGTGCTCATGCGGGCTCCTCGGGCAGCGGGTGGGCGCCCGATCGTGTCCCGCGTCACACGCGTCCGTCAACGGCGTCGTCGCGCCGCGCCGGGACCGCCGGTTCGAGCAGGTGGACCTCCCGTTCGAGCTCGCCCATCCGGTCCCGCTTCACCGGCGGCGGCTCGGGCACCGGGCCGCCCTCGCGGATGACGCGCACGGTGTCGGCGAGCCGGTCCACCCGGCGCAGGATGCCGTTGCGGTGCAGGAACCAGGCGAGGAACCGGGTCAGCACGGCGACCGCGAGCGCGATGCCGACCGACAGGTAGTCGCGGAGGCGGATCTGGTTGATCTCGTCGATGCGGTCGTCGAGCAGCTCCCGCTCGCCGGTCCGCATCTGGTCGACGCGGCTGCGGATGCCGTCCATGAGGTTCTTGCCGTAGGCGAGGTCCTGCCGGATCTCGCCGTCGGTGTCCCCGCCCGCGGCGACGACGTCGCGCTGCCGGGCCAGGTCGATCATCTGCTTCGACGTCAGGTCCCGCAGCTCGGCGATCCGGGCCAGCTTGTCCGTGCGCGGCTTCTCCCCGGGCTCCGCCGCGGCCAGTGTCTCCAGCCGTCCCAGCACCGTCGGGAGCTCCGCCGACGCGTCGGTGAAGGGCTCCAGGTACTCCGTGCGCCCGGTGAGCTGGTAGCCGCGCACACCGGTCTCGGCGTCGACCATGAGCGTGGTGAGCTCGCCGAGCGAGCCGGTCATCTCGAACTTGCGCTGGATGTCGGTCTCGATGTCGACGCGCTGCAGGTTCCCGGTCAGGGCCAGCCCGGCCGAGATCAGCACCGCGACGAGCGGCAGGCCGATCGTGATGCGCCCCTGCACGCGCATGGGGAGGTCGTTCCAGTACCGCAGGACGGGTCGCGCCGGAGCGCTCAGGGTGTCGCGAAGGCTCCTGGCCACGGCGGGAGTCTACGGACGGGTGATGCCGGCCGGCCCGTCCGAGTGGCGGCGGCCGCCGGGGGTGGCCGACTCCGCTATCCCGGGTGCCGGTCGTCGACCGCTCCCGCGGACCGTTCGGCCGTGTCGGGCGTCGACGACGCCCGGACGACGGCCAGGGCGGCGTCGACCAGGCGCCCGGTGTCGGTCGCGGGGTCGAGGGGGGCGCCGAGCTGCGCCCACACGTACGCGGGGTAGATCACGAGCTCGACGAGCTGCAGTCCGCCCACGCCCGTCACGCCGGCGGCCTCCAGCATCGCGCGGAAGTCGTCGACGCGCGGCTGCATGATCGTCATGACGTCCTGCGGGTCCGTCGAGGCGCGGGAGGCGGCGATTAGCGCACGGAGCATCCCGAGTGCGCGCGGGCCGCGCAGGCTGGTCAGGAGGCGGCCGACGTAGTCGGTGAGGTCGGCGTGCAGGTCGCCGCTCGCCGGGACCGGGGACGACGTCTGCACGTCACCGACCACGGCGTCGAGCAGCAGCGACTCGATGGTCCGCCATCGCCGGTAGACGGTGGTGGGGTGCACCCCGGCGCGCTCGGCGACCGCGGGGACGGTGAGCTCCGCGTCCGGGTCGGCGAGCGTCTCGCGGACGGCGGCGAGGACGGCCTCCCGGGTCCGCGCGGTGCGTCCACCCGGGCGTATCGATCCGGTCGTCTCGGGCATGCGGCCACAGTAATGCATCGCCGATTGCGTTTGCAGGCGTTGTCGGTCTACCGTTAACGCAGTCGGAGTTGCATGAGTGGGGAGAACGCGGATGGCACACGCACTCGTCGTCGGGGCCGGGATCGCCGGCGAGACCCTGGCCGTCACCCTGGCCCGGGACGGATGGCGCGTCACCGTGGTCGAGATCGCGCCGGCGCTCCGTACCGGTGGTCAGACGGTCGACCTGCGCGGGGACTCCCGCCAGGTCCTGGTCGACCTCGGGCTGATCGACGAGGTGCTCGGGCACCTCGTGCCGCAGCGGGGAATCGCGTGGATCAGGGCCGACGGCAGCCGGACGGCCGCGATGCCGGTCGAGGCCTTCGGCGGCAACGGGCTCATCTCGACCGAGGAGCTCCTCCGGTCCGACCTCGCCCGCGTGCTCCACGCGGCGGCCCGTGACGCGGGCGTCGAGCACCGGTTCGCCGACACCGTCGAGCAGCTCACCGACACGGCGGACGGTGTGGAGGTGCGGTTCCGCTCCGGCTCCGCGGAGGTGTTCGACATCGTCGCCGGGGCGGACGGGTCGCACTCCCGGATCCGGTCCCTGCGCTTCGGCCCGGAGCAGGCGTACCGGCGGCCGCTGGGCCTGGCCCACGCCTGGTTCACGCTGGAGGAGGGGCCCGGCACGCCGCCGCTCGACGGGTGGGCGCTGTCCTACAACGAGCCCGGGTGCCGCGGGCTGACCGCGCGGCCCGGGCACGCGGGGCAGCAGGAGGTCGGGATGACGTTCGCGGCCTCGGCCGTCCCCCGCGACCGGGACGCGCGGCTCGCCACGCTGGAGGACGCCTTCGGGGGCGCTGGGTGGCGGGCCGCGGAGTTCCTCGCCGCCGCACGCACCGCCCCGGACCTCGCACTCGACACCTACGACCAGATCCACGTCGACGGATCCTGGTCCGACGGGCGGGTCGTGCTCGTGGGCGACGCCGCCTGGTGCGCGAGCCCGCTGAGCGGACTCGGCACCGCGCTCGGTCTGCGCGGAGCGGCGGAGCTCGCCGCGGCGCTGCGGGGGCATGCGGTGTCCGCGGAGCCGACCGCGGAACGGATCCGGGCGGCCTTCTCGACGTTCGAGGCCGCGATGCGGCCCCGCGCGACCGCCGCGCAGAAGCTCCTCCCCGGGCGCGTCCGCATGGTGGCGCCGAGGACCCGGTGGGGCATCCGGGCCAATGCCCTGCTGATGCGGGTCGTGCAGGCCCGCGTCCTCCTGCCGCTCGTCGCGTTCCTCGCCGGCGGTCGCGGCCACGACGACGCCGCCACGGGTGCCGGGCCGTCCGTGCGCGGCCGGTCCCGCCACGCCGGGTGACGTGTGGGGTGCGCTCAGACCCGGCGTTCCGCGAAGGCCCCCGCGACGAGCGCGACGGTCCGGTCGGTGTCGTCGGCGAGCCGGCGGAGCACGTCCTGCGGGCCGGGGCCGGGCAGCTCGACCAGAGCCTGTGCGACCCGGATCCGGGTCGCGGGGTCGGTGCCGTCCAGGTCGCGGGTCAGCGCAGCGAGAACGTGCCCGGTGGTCGCCGGGTCCTCGTGCGACAGCAACGCGAGGATCTCCGCGGCCTCGACGTCGTCGACGCCCGCGCGCACCATCGCCACCAGCTCCGGGACGGCTCCGACGCCGCCGGCCCGCCCGACGGCCGTCGCGGCGCGGCGACGCACCACCGGGTCCGGGTCGGCGAGGGCGTCGACGAGCGCCGCGTGCGCCGCCGGGGACGGTGCG
The DNA here is from genome assembly GCF_017312135.1 of Pseudonocardia sp. TMWB2A. Lineage (NCBI taxonomy): Bacteria > Bacillati > Actinomycetota > Actinomycetes > Pseudonocardiales > Pseudonocardiaceae > Pseudonocardia > Pseudonocardia sp. TMWB2A. The sequence goes on along the minus strand of NZ_QKQY01000002.1, from coordinate 6,298,652 downwards.
GCGTCGGCCAGCGCGTCGGCCGCCCTCCGCCGGACCCCGGGATCGCCCGAGCGCAGACCCGCCGCGAGCGCGGCCACGGCCGCCCCGTCCGGGTCGCCCGCGCGGGCCACGGCCCGGCGCAGGGCCCAGCGCAGCGCGCCCGCGGCGTGCGGGTCGGTCTCGGCGAGCAGCGTGCGGGCCAGCACCTCCGCGGGCAGCGCGGGCCCGTCGCCCGCGGCCAGCGCGGCCTGCTGGCGGCGCCCCGCCGTGGCCGAGGCGAGCTCCCGCAGCAGCCCGACGACGTCGGCGACCTCCGCCCACGTCCCCGGCCCGGCGGCGTCGACGGTGCGCAGCCGGGCGAGCAGCTCCCGGTCCCGTTCCAGGCGCTCCTCGGTGGCCCGGACCAGGTCCGTGACCAGCGCGGACGGGTCGAACCCCGGGTCGCTCAGGGCGTCGCGGACCTGGGCCAGCGAGAGCCCGAGCGTCCGCAGACCCTCCACGTGGAAGAGCCTGCGGACGTCGGCGGGGGAGTACTCCCGGTAGCCGCCGACGGTGCGTCCGGTCGGCCGGAGCAGGCCGACGGCGTCGTAGTGGCGCAGCATCCGCACGCTCACCCCGCTGCGGCGGGCGACCTCCCCGATCAGCACGGCGCCCCGCCCGGTTCGGCGCCGCTCAGCACGACGCCACCTCGTGTCCCGGGCCGAGCGCGACCACCCGGCGGGCCTGTTCCACGGCGTCGTCGAACCCCGCGTCGGGGTCGGCGCGCAGGAGCAGGGTGGCCCGTGCGTGCGTCGCGACCGCCGGGTCCGGGGCGGCCGCGGCCCGGTCCAGGACGGCGTCGGCCGCCTCGCCCAGGTCGGTCAGCGCCCGGGACAGGCTCAGCCGCACCGCCCGGTCGCCCCGGCCCAGCTGCCGGCCCAGCTCCGCGGCGAGCGCGGGCCGGCCGTCGGCGGGGACGAGCACGACGGCGGTGCGCCACGCGGTGCGGGCGACCTCGTCGTCGGGGTCGCGCAGCAGGGCGGGGGTGACCCGGGCCGCGGTCGCCGGGTCGGCGATCTTGGACAGGGTGTGCAGCGCCTGGGCCCTGGCCCGCGGCCGCGGCGAGTCCAGCTCGACGTACAGCCGGGGCAGCACGGTCGCGGCGGGGAGCCGGGTCAGCGCCCAGGACAGCATGTCGCGGACGAAGAAGTCCGGCTCCTCGCCGCAGCGCACCACCAGGGCGTCGAGCAGGGCCGGGTCGGCGGCCGACCCGGCGGCGAGCGCGGCCCGCAGCCGGACCGACGGGTCGGTGGCGGACAGGGACGCGGTGATGTCCGGTGGTGTCATGACCGCCACCCCAGCGCCTGTCACGGTGTCAGGGTCAAGCCCGCCGCGCCGCGGGCGCACGCGACGGCGACGGCGACCACCGGATCGCGGGGCTCGCTGCGCCCGGCGAGGACGGCGCGGTCCACGGCGGTGGTGATGCCGCCGACGACGAACCCGGCGACCAGGTCCGCCTCCCGGGCACCGCGGTCGAGCAGGAACGCCCGCAGGTCGGTGACCAGCACGTTGTCCGAGAGCGCCTCCCGGCCCGTGACGGGCCTGCCGTGGAACAGCGCGTCGTGCAGGGCCAGGTCGTCGAGGTAGCCGTGCACGACGCCCGCGGTCCACGCCGCGAGCACCTCCCCGGGCGGTGCGCCCTCCGGCGCCGCGTCGGCGGCGGCCCTGGCCCGGCCCAGGATCCCGTCGGTGAACCGCTGCTCCAGGGCTGCGACCAGCTCGTCCTTCGAGGCGAAGTGGTGGTAGACCGCGCCCTTGGAGACACCGGCGCGGGCGGCGACGCGGTCGATGCTCGTGCCGCCCACGCCGTGCTCGACGACCAGCTCGTGCGTGGCGTCGAGCAGCGCCGCCCGCCGCTGCGACGCCGGAAGGGTCCGGCTCACGCGGGTACCGCGACGTGGCCGGCGACCCAGACGTCGAAGGCGGTGAGGAACCCGGTCAGCAGCTCCCGCACCGCGTCGGACCGCAGCGTCCCGTCCGCGCCGAGCATCTCGTCGCTGCCGCCCAGGTAGGCCTCCGGCTGCTGCATGGTCGGCATGTCCAGGAACACCAGCGACTGCCGTAGGTGGTGGTTGGCGCCGAACGCGCCCATGCGCCCCGGGGACAGGCTGACGATCCCGGCGGGGCGCCCGGCGAACACGTTCCGCCCGTGTGGGGCCGACCCGACGTCGACGGCGTTCTTCAGCGGCGCGGGCACCGACCGGTTGTACTCCGGGGTGACGAACAGTATCGCGTCCACCGCGCGGACCTCGGCCCGGAAGCGGGCCCACGGCGCGGGCGGCGGGCCGTCGTCGAGGTCCTCGTCGTAGAGCGGCAGGTCGTCGATGCGCAGCGGGCGCAGGGTGAGACCGGCGGGGACCAGCCCGGCCATCGCCGTCGCCACCTTCCGGCTGACCGAGTCGCGCCGGATGCTGCCCACCAGCACCCCGGCGGTGAACCCGTCGGTCGCGGGGGACGTCGAGTCGCTCATGCCGAAAGCGTAGCCGACCGACCGTCGGTCGGTCGAGGGTCAGTGCTGCTCCAGCCATGGCCGCAGGTGCTCGCGGTCGTAGCCGACGCCGGGCGGGATCAGCGTGAGCATCCGCCGGACCCGCTCGGCGGCGTCGCGGGTGAGGTGGAAGTCGTCGTCACGGGTCATCGGCTGCTCCGGGCCGAACCGGCGGGCGGCCCCGACGATGTGCGGCACCTCCGTGTGCAGGTCGTCGAGGTCGTCGCCGGCGACGGCGGGGTCCAGGCCGGCGTCGCGCAGTCGCTCCCCGGGGTGGGAGAGCTGCTCGGTGAGCCAGCCCCACGGGTCCGCGGTCAGCCCGGGGGAGAAGACCCGGTCGCTGGGCTCGACGCCGTCGAAGTGGGGGTGCACGTGGGCTGCGGCCCACGCGCCGGGCCGATCGGTGCGGTCGAACAGGTCGGCCCGCCAGAACGGCGTGTCCACGACCAGCCGCTGCGCCGCGGACTCGCTGCCGCGGTGCGGCTGCGGGTCGAGCAGGAGCAGCTCCACCCGGGCGCCGCGTTCGGTCGTGGCGTCCGGCCCGATCTCGAACCAGCGCCGCACCTGTACGGCGAGCCGGGTGAAGGAGAAGGTGATCAGCACGGGTGGGCTCCCGGTCGGCTGGTGGCGAGCGTCGCGGCGAGCTCGGCCATGTCGGTCACGTGCAGGTCGACGCAGTCGTCGTCGGCGGGCGGGTCCCCGCCGGGGCGGGGCAGGTACGCGGTGCGCATCCCGGCCGCCGCCGCACCCCGAAGATCCCACGCGTGCGCCGCGACGAGCAGGGTCCGCCCGGGTGGGACCCCGGCGAGGTCGACCGCGAGCCGGTAGACCGCCGGCGCGGGCTTGTAGGTGCGCGCGTCCTGCGCCGAGAGTGCCTGGTGCCAGCGCAGCCCGGCGCCGGCGGCGAGGCGCAGCAGCGTCGTGCGGCTCGCGTTCGACAGGCCGACCACCGGGAACGCTCGGGCGAGCCGGGCCAGGCCGTCGGCCGAGTCCGGCCACGCCGGCAGCCGGGTCCCGGCGTCGCCGAGGGTCGCGACGACGTCCGGGTCGTCGACCCCGGCGGCCCGCGCGACGACGGCCGCGGCCTCGGCGTCCAGCACGTGGCCGGGCACGAACGCCCGCCCGCCCCCGACGATGCGCTCCTGCTCGCCCGCGACGTGCGCCTGCCACAGCCGGGCCAGGTCCGCGGCGGTGTCCTGGTCCATGCCGGGCACGGCCGCGGCGACCGCGTCGCGCAGGCCGGACGGCTCGTCGACCAGCGTGCCCAGCACGTCGAACACGACGACGTCGATCGTCATCAGCGGCTCCCCGGGATCGTCCGGCGACGGCGTCACCGGTTCGACTGGTGACGCAGTTTGCGGGACCGATGCGTCACCGGTCAAGATGGTGACGTGGGTTTCGCGTTCGTGAGCGGCAGTGCCGCGCTCGACCTGGTCGGCACCGTCACCTGGCGGCGCACCGACCCGACCGAGCTGCTCACCGGGCCCGCCGACCTCGCCCGCTGGCTCGACGCCTGCGCCGACCTCCCGGACGGCGTGACCGTGACCCCGGAGGTCCTCGGGTGCGCGCGGGACCTGCGGGAGGCGGTCCACCGGCTCGCGACCGACCGGCTGGCCGGGCGGGCGTTCGACCCCGCCGCGCTGGCCGTCGTCAACGGCACGGCCCGCGGTCCCGGCCTGACCGTGCAGCTCGACGACCACGGCACCCGCCGCACCGGCGACGCCGACGCCGTCCTCGCGGAGCTGGCGCGCGACGCCGTCGCCGTCCTCGCCGACCGGGACACACCGGTGAAGGAGTGCGGCCGGCCCGCCTGCACCCGGCTCTACCTCGACCGCTCCCGCGGCGCGCGGCGCACCTGGTGCGGCATGGGCGAGTGCGGGAACCGGGTGAAGGCGGCCGCCTACCGCGCTCGCAGGAGGACGATCACCGGCTGAGCTGCCAGGGTGATCCGATGACGACCGTCGAGCCGAGCTCTGATCTGGCCCGGGCCCAGGGCACCGACTTCTTCTCCACGGAGGACTGGCTGACCGACGACGAGCGCGCGATCCGCGACCGGGTGCGCACCTTCGTCGACGAGCGCCTGGTCCCGGTGGCCAACCACTACTGGGAGGCCGCGGAGTTCCCGCGCGAGCTGATCGAGCCCTACGCCGCGCTGGAGGTCGCGGGCGGTTCGGTGCGGGGCCACGGCTGTCCAGGGATGAGCGCCGTCGCCGAGGGACTGGTGACCACCGAGCTGGCCCGCGGCGACGGCAGCTTCTCCACGTTCAACTCCATCCACGGCGGCCTGGTCATGTCGGCGATCGACATGCTCGGCTCGGAGGATCAGAAGGAGCGCTGGCTGCCCCGGATGGCCCGCTGCGAGCTGCTCGGCGGGTTCGCCCTCACCGAGCCCGACCACGGCTCGGACGTCGTCCGGCTCGCCACCGCCGCCCGCCGCGACGGCGACGAGTGGGTCCTCGACGGCCGCAAGCGCTGGATCGGCAACGGCACGATGGGCGACGTCGTCATCGTCTGGGCGCGCGACGAGGAGGGGAACGTCGGCGGGTTCGTCGTCGACCGCAGCGAGGGCGAGCTGCCCGGCTACCACGCGTCGGTGATCACCGGGAAGACCAGCAACCGGGCGCTCTGGCAGGCCGACATCCACCTCGACGGCGTCCGGATCCCGGCCGACGACCGGCTGGCCGGCGCCCGGACCTTCGCCGACACCAACAAGGCGCTCACCAAGAGCCGCCAGGCCATCGCCTGGGAGGGGCTCGGCCACGCGATCGGCGCCTACGAGTACGCACTGGCCTACGCCCGCGAGCGCGAGCAGTTCGGGCGCCCCATCGCCGGGTTCCAGCTCGTCCAGGACAAGCTCTCGCACATGCTGTCCGACATCACCGGGATGCAGCTGACCTGCCTGCGGTTGGCCCAGCTGCAGGACCAGGGCCGGGTCGGGATCGAGCACGCGGCGCTGGCGAAGCTGCAGACCGCCTCGGGCGCGCGGCGGGTCTGCGCGATGGCGCGCGACATCCTGGGTGGCAACGGGATCCTGCTCGACCACCACGTCGCCCGGCACCACGCCGACATGGAGGCCGTCTACACCTACGAGGGCACCGACACGGTGCAGTCGCTGATCGTCGGGCGGGCGGTGACCGGGCTGAACGCGTTCTCCTGACGGCCCCGCACGAGGCCCCGGCGCGGGCGGGGCCCCGGAGCGGACGTCAGGCCGGGGTGATGACCACCTTGAGCGCCTGGTTGGCCGCGGCGTTCTTGAACACGTCGTAGGCCTCGTCCATCTGGTCGAAGGTGAACGAGTGGGTGCCCATCTTCTCCGCCGGGATCCGCCCGCCGGCGACCATCTTGAGCAGCGTCGGGATGGAGACGGTGTCGACCAGGCCCATCGTCAGCGTGACGTTGGAGATCCACATGTCCTGCATGGGCAGCTCCACCGGGGTGCCGTGGACACCCACGTTGGCGATCGTGCCGCCCGGGCGCACCAGCGACGCCGCCGTCAGCAGCGTCTCCGGGTAGCCGACGGCCTCGATCGCGACGTCCACGCCGAGCCCGTCGGTCAGCGCGGTCACGTCGGCGACGGTGCCCGGCCCGACCTCGACGCTGTCGGTCGCGCCGAACTCGATGGCCTTCTCCAGCCGGAACTTGTTGGAGTCGATCGCGATGACCTTCGACGCGCCCCACAGGCCGGTCGTGAGGATCGCCGAGAGGCCGACCGCACCCGCGCCGACGACGGCGACGGTGTCACCCGGCCGTACGTTCCCGGCGAGCACACCGACCTCGTAGCCGGTCGGCAGCGAGTCGGCGAGGAAGATCGCCTGCTCGTCGGTGACCGACTCCGGCACGGCGTAGAGCGAGGTGTCGGCGTAGGGGACCCGGACGTACTCGGCCTGGGTGCCGTCGATGAGGTGGCCGAAGATCCAGCCGATCCCGCCGACGGTCTGGCAGTGCGACGGCATGCCGCGCTGGCAGTAGTCGCAGCGGCCGCACTTGGTGATCGCCGGGACGAGGACGCGGTCGCCGACGGCGAAGCCGGACACGGCGTCACCGACGGCGGTGATCGTGCCGACGGCCTCGTGGCCGAGGATGCGGCCGTCGGTGACGGCCGGGACGTCGCCCTGCAGGATGTGCAGGTCGGTGCCGCAGATCGTGGTGGTGTCGACCTTGACGATCACGTCGGTGGGGTCCTGGATCGTCGGGTCCGGGACCTCCTCCCAGGCCTTGGCGTCCGGTCCGTGGTAGACGAGTGCCTTCATCTGCTCACTCCGTTGGTCGCAGGGGGTGCCGAGAGCGTCGGCGGGCCCGACGCTAATGCGGGAGTGCGCATGTGACTGTCCCGTTCTGGGACGACTCCGCGGGCGGCACGACCCCCGGCGACGGCCGTGTGTCCCGGTCCCGGGACACCTCAGCCGATGTAGCTGATCCCGAACGCGTCGATCTTGCGGTAGAGCGAGGACCGGGCGATCCCCAGCAGCTCGGCGGCCTGGTAGCGGTTGCCGCGCGCCTCGTAGAGGGCCTGGATGATCACGTCGCACTGCGCCGCCTCGAGCATCGACATCCGCGGGGCGCCGCCGGTGAAGCACGACGACGGCAGGTCCGGTGCCTGCACGACGCCGACCGGCTTGCGGGCGATGACGTAGCGCAGCACGTCCTCCAGCTCGCGCAGGTTCCCCGGCCAGGCGTAGCCCTCCAGGACCCGCACCACCTGCATGCTCAGGCTCAGCGACCGGCCGCCGGACAGCGAGTGCAGCACCGACCGCGCGAGCTCGCCGAGCTCGTCGGCCCGGTACCGCAGCGCGGGCACCCGGACCGTGTCGTGGAAGTGGCGCAGCAGCAGCCCGTAGGGCCGGGTGGCGTCGACCGAGGGCGTGTCGATGCACCCGACGACCGTCGGTGCCGCGGGTGTGGCCACCAGCAGCCGCAGCGACTCGTCGAGGCGCCGCGCGGCGACCGACCCGAGCAGCGAGAGCCGGCGCAGGACGAGCAGCCGCGGCCGGTCCCCGTCGGTGCCGCGTACCGTCGGCAGGAGGGGGCCGCCGGACTCCGCGATCCGCGCGCAGTCGAGCACCTGCACCGTCCCGGTCGGGTGGCTGCGGCGGAACTGCTCGACGGCCAGGGTCTGCTTCCCGACCCCCGGCTCGCCGACGAGGAGCAGGTGCCTGGTCCGGGCGGCGACCGCGGTCGCGACGTCGCGGCGGGCGCGCAGGTAGGGGCTGAGCAGCTCGCGGTTCGCGCGGCGCCGCACCTCGGCGGCGGCGCCGTCGGCGTGGGCGTCCCGGAAGTCGGCCGCGAAGTCCCGGCGGGCCGTCGGCGCGACGTGCGACCCCTGGCGACGCATCGCGTCCGCCGTCCGGGACCCGGCCGGTACGGGCGCGCAGCGCCGCCCGGAGCTGACGTGGCCCACGACGGCACCGTGGTCCCGGACGACGCAGGTGACGACGTCGTCGCGGCGCCCCGACGGCAGGTCGGCCGTGGATCCGGTGGGCGGCGGCTCGGCGAGCGCGGCGTCGGCGAGCGCCCGGTCGAGCAGGTGGTCCCGGTCCTCGCGGGGCAGGGCCCGGAACCCGGGGTTGCACAGGGTCGCCCGGCCGTCGGTCGCGACGACCCACTCCGCCCCGGACCGTGCGCAGACCTCGTCGAAGCGGGCGTGCAGCATCCGCCCGGCCCGGAGCCCGCGGTCCCGGACGCGCTCGCCGACCTGGCGGGCCAGCTCCGCGGCGACGGCCGCACGCAGCGCCGACGCACCGCCCGGCGTCGACAGGTGCGTCACGACCACCACCGTCTGCGGGGCCGCGTCGGTGTCCGACGGCACCGGTGCGGCGGCCTCGGCCAGGCAGGCGAGGTCGGGGTGGAGGTGCTCGGGACCGTCCACCCGGGCGAGGCGACCGGTGGCCCGCACGAGCGCGGACGCCGTCGTCGCCACGTCCTGCTCGGCGATCCGGAAGCCCGGTGCGACCAGGACGGCGTCGAGCAGCGCGGCGAGGTCCGGGCAGGCGTCGTGGCGGAGGCGGACCACCCCGTCGCCGTCGACGAGCAGCACCGAGCAGTCCAGGTCGTCGGCGCCGGCGAGGAAGCGGTCGAACACCTCGTCCGCCTCGGCGACGGCGGCGGGGCCGGGTTCGTGCCCGACGTAGGTCGCGGACCGGGCGAGGTCGACGCCCAGGTCGACCGACCGCTGCCAGGACTCCGCGACGACCGGGCGGACGTGGGCGCCCACGTCACCGACGTGCCGGGCGTGCCGCACCCGCCGGGCGGCGGCCTCGACCCCGGCGCCGGCATCCACCGGACGAGCGTAGCCACCCGGGGCCCTGCCCCGCGAGGGTCGTTGACACCCGATCGGGCGGCGGGGAGCCTCGGAACCGACGTCAGCCCCAGCCCCCGGCCGATGACATTCGGGTCACCGGGAGGAGGGGCTGTGAACACGGAGCGTCGCGTCCGACCCCGCGGGTCCCGCCCGGTCGGAGTACCGTCGGTGGCACGGCCACGTGCTGCTGGACAGCCGGATGCCCCACCACCTCGGGGCACGCACGATCCGGAGGATCCGCCGGGGTTCCCGGGTCCACACGGCGAGGCGTCCCGCTCCGCCGTGACCACGCCCGCGTCCCCGGACGGCCGCCCTGCAGGGTGCCGTGCGGCGGTCCGCGGCGGCCGAACGGAGCCACACCGTGAGCGCACCGCGCACCCCGTCACCCACCCGTCGTCCCGCCCCGGCGCAGCCTGCCCCGGCGCAGCCCGCCGCGGCGCGCGTCGCGCTCAAGGACGACCCGAGGCCGGTCGGGGAGGTCGACGGGGCCTGGTGGCCGCGCTCGCGCGTCCTGGTCGACGAGCTGCGCGAGCTGAGCGCGGGCGTCGACGACCGGCTCGGCCCGGTGACCCGGGTCGGGTACAACCTGCGCATCTGGCCGTCGGTGCCGCGCCGGACCACGACCGACGGGCACCTGGTCCGCCTCGGCGGCTTCGCCAGCACCCCGCCCGACGTCGTCGACGTGTTCGGGGCGCACGGCCGGCTGTGCCTGCTCGTCGTGCCGCCGGAGAGCTCGGACGCCGACGCGCGGCGCTGCCTGGACCGGGCGTCGGCGGCCGGGAACGACGACGACGTCGCGACGCTGCTGGCCGGAGCAGGAGGAGAGCCCACCGACGCCTGACGGAGACGACGGCCCCACCGGAGGGAGGCGCGTGAGCGCCAGCGACGACCACGCCGTTCGCACCGCCCTGGTCCGGGCGGCCACCGGCCTGACCGAGCCCCTGACCGACGAGTCGGGGGACACCTCGTGGGATCGGCGGCTCGTCCAGCTGACCCGGGTCGCCGCCCGCACCGTCCCCGGAGCCGACCTGGTCGGCCTGACGCTGCGGGACCGGTACGGCGTCTGCACCACACCCGGTGCGGACCTCGCCGAGCTGGACCAGCTCCAGATCGGGCTGCGCGAGGGGCCGAGCCTGGACGCGATCCGGGGCGGGGTGCCCACCGTGGTCGCGGTCGGCGACCTCGACGACGAGCGCGACCGGTGGCCGCGGTTCGCGCCGGCCGCGGTGCACCGGGGCGTGCACGGCGTCCTGTCCGTCGCGCTGGTGCGGCCGGGGGCCGTCCGGGGCGCGGTGACCGTCTACTCACGGGCCCGGCACGGCTTCGACACCTCCGCGACGGCCATCGCCGACGCGTTCGCGCTGCAGGCCGCCGTCGCGCTGCACGGGGCCACGAAGGCCTACCACCTGGAACGGGCCCTGGAGACCCGCGACCTGATCGGGCAGGCCAAGGGCATCCTGATGCACCGGCACGGGATCGACGCCGACCGCGCCTTCCGCATGCTGGTCGGCGCGTCACAGGCGACGAACATGAAGCTCCCGGACGTCGCCCGGTGGCTGATCTCCGACGCCGGGGCCCCGTCGAGGTCCTGCCCGAGGTCGGGGTCACGGACCCTGCGGATGGTCCTCCAGCTCCTGCCGCACCGCGCGCAACAGGAACGTGAGGGCGCAGGGGTGACCGGGGTCGAGGGTCGGCGCCGTCCGCCACACCCACAGGAAGCAGCGTTCCGTCGCCTCCGCGGCCCGGTCCTGGTCCCGCAGCGCGGTGCGCAGGAGCCCGAAGACCAGCGTCCCGGTCCCGTCGTACAACCGGCGGAGCGCGTCGAGGTCCCCGTCGCGGATCGCGCGGAGCAGCGCGGCGAGCTCACGCGAGCTCGGGACCAGACCCTCCGGTCCCCGCTGCAGCTCCGCCGGATTCCGCATGTCGCCGTCGTGACCCACCATTGCTCCATCACCGTCGGAACGTCGCCGGGGTCAGGGGCGGCGGACGCATCTCTCGTACGGTCGGGAGACCGTGGTGCGAACGCTACCGTCGTGTCCGGCGACCCGCATGATCCGTCGACGCCGCCGGGTCCCGCCGACCGGTACGGTCCGGGTCGGTCGCCCGCACCGGTCCGGAGGTGACAGCAGTGACCGAGGTCCCCGTGCAGCGCCCCACACCGCTGCACTCCGTGTCGACGGCACGCCGCTCGGCGGAGCGGCTGCGCGCCGTCGACCGGGCCGGGCTGTCGACCGCCTCCGACGACCGGGTCCTGTCCGACCTCTGCGACGTGGCCCGGGAGCTGGCCGCAGGCGGCTACGCGACGGTGTCGTCGACCGACGGCGTGACGTCGTGGATCTGCGCCGCGAGCGGTGACGGGCCGGCGGCGGGGACGGTGGAGGGCGCGGGCGGCGCCGTCGAGCACGCGGTGGTCGACTCCGGCGTACCCCTGGTGCTGGACGCCCTGCCCGGCACCCCGGACGGCGGCGACCCCGCCCCGGCCACCCCCGGCCGGTCCGGCTCGGTGTGCAGCGTCCCGGTCTTCGGCGAGGCGGGCCACGTCGTCGCCGCGCTGCGGGTGGCGCGCACCGGCGCCGGCGAGTGGACGCCCCGCACGGTACGGCTGCTGACCGCCCTCGCCCGGACCCTCGGCGCGCACCTGCGGATGGCCGGGTCGATGCGGGTCAGCCAGGACCTCGCCGACCGGCTCGGCGCCCGGCTGGCCCGGTCGGAGTCCCAGCAGCAGACGCTGTCGGACGAGCTGGGCGACTCCCAGCGGCGTACCGACCTGCTGGAGTCGGGGCTGCTGCCACCGGTGCTCCCGGAGATCGCGGGGGCCGAGGTCGCCGCCGTCTACGTCCCCGGTGCGGTGGGCGAGCACGTGGTCGGGGACTTCTACGACCTGTTCGCCGTCGGCGACCGGTACTGCCTGGTGATCGGCGACGTCTGCGGGAAGGGCGTGCAGGCGTCGCAGATCGCGGTCGTGGCCCGCTACACGATCCGCGGCGCCGCGGCGCGGGACCTCGAGGTCGGGTCGATCGTCGCGAGCGTCGACGGGACCGTCCGGACCATGGACGAGCGGGCGATGCTGACCGTCGTCGTGGTCGTCCTCGAACACGACCCGGACGGCGGGCTGCGCGCGGAGATCGCCAGCGCCGGGCACGAGCCAGCGCTGGTGCTCCGCGCCGACGGCGCCGTGGAGCGCTACGGCACCGGCGGCACGATGCTCGGCCTCCCGATCCCGTGCCGGGTCGCCACCGACGTGGTCCGGCTCGGCAGCGGCGACGCGCTGCTGCTCTACACCGACGGCGTCACCGAGGCCCGGCCCGTCGCGGGCGCCGACCTGTTCGGCGACGACCGGCTCACCGACCTGTTCCGCACGTGTGCCGGGCTCGACGCCGCGGGCACCGTCGCCGCGGTCCACCGGGGCGTGTCCGCCTACGCCCGCGGCATGACCAAGGACGACACCGCGATCGTGGCGCTACGGGTCACCTGACGGTCGGCGGGGCGGCCCGTCGCGCCAGCACGTCGGACCAGTGCCGCTGCGCGACCCGGGGGTGCGAGCGCAGCCAGCCGGTCAGCGCGTTCTCCCCGTAGCGCGCGTCGAGTGGGTTGTCGGCGTCCTCGCTGATCCCGCGGGCGTCCGCGGCCAGCTCGGCCGGCAGATCGAGCGGCGCGACGACGGCGTCCAGGCGCGGCGCGAGGAAGAACGGCACCGAGATCCGGTCGACCCCGGGCGGCGGCGACACCACCCGGTGCCGGGTCGCGGTGAGGTAGCCGCGGGTGGCGATCTCCAGCATCTCGCCGATGTTCACCACGAACGAGCCCGGCACCGGGACGGCGTCGATCCAGCCTCCGTCGGGACCCTCGACCTGCAGCCCGCCGACGACGTCCTGCTGCAGCAGGGCGAGGTAGCCGTAGTCCTTGTGGGCGCCGACGCCCTGGTCGGAGTCCGGGTCCGGGCGCCCGGGATAGCGCACGATCTTGAGGTGCAGCGAGGACTCCTCGTCGAACCAGCCGTCGAAGTAGGTCTCGTCCTGGCCGAGCGCGGCGGCCAGGGCACGCAGCACCTCACGGGAGACCCGCAGCGCCTCGGCCTGCCAGCCCAGCACGACCTCGCGCAGCTCGGGCAGTGCCGGCGGCCACTGGTTCGGCCCGATCAGCCGCAGCCAGTCCGGCTCCCCGGGGCCGGGCTCGACCACGGCGCGCTCGGGTCCGATGTCGATCTGCTCGCGCCAGTCGGCGGTGCCGCCGGTGTGCTCGGTCCCGGTCCGGGTGTAGCCGCGGAACTGGGGGGAGTGGACGTTCTCGATCGCGAGACGGTCCGCCGGCGGCAGCGCGAAGAAGCGGCGGGCGAGCGCGTCCATGCCGGTCAGGACGTCGTCGGGGACGCCGTGACCGGTGACGTAGAAGAACCCGACCTCGCGCGCGGCGCGACGCAGCTCCGCGAGGAAGGCCGCCCGCTCGTCCGGACCGGCGCGGAAGCGGGACAGGTCGACGACCGGGAGCCGGTCGGTGGCGAGGGGCGGCATGGTGCCTCCGACGGGGTGGCGGGCGGGCACCTCGGACGTGGTGCGCCGGGCGCACCAGCCAACCCGGCCGTCGGAGCGGGCGTCAAGGAGCGGTGCCCGCCGGCCGTCTCACCAACTTTGCGTACTACCGGCGGTAACGCCCGTACGTCCGCAACGTCCTGATCATCCCGATCGATGCAGCACTCGTGAACGGACCCGGAAGATCGTGGTACGACGACTCGCCGACGGAGCGGCTGGGCGTCGTCCCTCCGGCCCGCAACCGTCTGGCCACCGTCGGCATCGTCCTGGTGGTGCTGTCGGCGGCGTTCCTGCTGACCACGGCGACGATCCCGATGGGTGCTCTGCTGGCCCTGGCCGCGACCGGGTGCGCCGCGATCGCCGCGTGGCGAGGTCGTGGCGGGCGCGCGCCCCACCGTGGCCGTGCGGTCACGGCGCTCGTCGCCGCGCCCGCGCTGGTGGTCGCCGCCGTGGTGCTCACCCCGTCCCCGGTCCCGACGACCACCGGCACCACCGAGGCCGCCGCCCTCGTCGCCGCCCCGACCACGACGCCGACCCCGGTGCCCGCCCCGGCCGGGGAGAACCCCCCGGTGGCTCCGGCGGCGGCGCCGTCGCCGACCACGACGCGGGCACCCGTGTCCGCACCGGAGGCGCAGCTGCGGACGGCGCCGGCCTCGCAGGAGGCCGCGTCCCCGCGGCCGCAGGCCCTCGCGTCGGCCCCCACACCCCGCACGACGACGGCGAAGCCGGCTCCGGCCGCGCGACCGTCGGCGTGCGACACGGACACGCACTACGTCAACTCGGCCGGCACCTGCGTGCCCCGCCCGACCCGGTCCGCCGGCGTCGCCCCGGCCGGGGCGACGGCGAAGTGCAAGGACGGCACCTACAGCTACAGCCGGTCCCGGTCCGGGACGTGCTCAGGGCACGGTGGGGTCGCCACCTGGCTGTAGAGGGGGACCAGTGATGCGGGGCGGACCCGATCACGAGCGGCTGCAGGAGCCCGGTCGCGGCCGGGTGTGGCGGAGGCGTGGGACGAGCGTGACGCTTGTCGGGCTCGTGCTGGTGAGCTCCCCCTGGGGGCTCGCGAGCGAGCGCGATCTCGGCCGGTGGGGCGACGTGCTGACCGTCGTCGTCCTGGCCGTCGTGGTGCCGCTCGCCGCGGTCGTCTGGCGGGAGTCGACCCGGCCGTACCCGCACGACCGGACGATGGTCGTCCTCCGCCGGGCCGTCCCGCCGGCCCAGCGCGCGGCCGTCGCGACGGCGCTGCGGCGGGGGAGGCCCGAGGACATCCCTCCCGGGCACCTTGCCTACGCCCGGGCGTGGACGGCGCAGCGCGGGGCCGGACTCGTGTCGCCGTCGGCGCTGGCCGTGCTGATGTGGGCGCAGATGCTGAACGCGGCCGCCCGGGCCGCCAACCCCTGGTTCTTCCTCGTCGGCCTCAGCGGGGCCGCGGTCTTCACCGTGGCCGCGGGAGTCGAGGTGGCGCTGCAACGACGACGGGACCGCTGCCTGTCCACCGACCGGCCGGATGCCGGGGACCGACCGTCGTGATCAGCCGCGGCTGCTGCCGACGAGATGGGCGAACACCACGGTGTTGTCCCGATAACTCCGTGCACTCGAGTCGAAAGATCCACCACAGGTGATCAGACGCAGTTCCGCCCGGTCGACGTCGCCGTAGACGGACTCGGTCGGGAATTCGTTCTTGGGAAATGATCGGACCTCGTCGACGCGGAACGTCGCGGCGATCCCGTCGGCCCGTGTCACGGTGATGTCCTCGCCCGGACGCATCCGGCCGAGGTCGTAGAACACCGACGGTCCCTCGGCGGCCGAGTCGACGTGGCCGAGGATGACCGACGGGCCGCGGAAGCCCGGTGCCGACGACCCGCGGTACCAGGACGCCCGGTCGTAGCCGGGGCCCGGGGCCGGGACCTCGAGGGTGCCGTCCGGCGCGAGACCGGACTGGTCGACGACCGACTCGACCCCGATCGACGGGATCGAGATCGACCGGGGCGGGGAGGGCGGGAGCACCTCGCCCACCGGCCGGGCCCCCGCGGGCGCGGTGCCCACCACGGCCGGTCCCACCGGGCCGGCGGCCGCGGCCACCGGCTCCGGGGGACCGCCCGCGGTCAGCGCCAGCACGAGCACGACCACACCCGCGACGCCCAGGAGCAGCGCGCCCAGCGGAGCGAGCAGCCGCCGGACGCGGGACGGGTGTGGTGCGGTCATCGGGTGCTCCGGTCCTGGTGCCGATCGGGGAACCGGTCGTGGTGGTCCACCACGACCGGAGCCGGGGGTGCCGCCCGCCTGTGCGGACGGCACCCCCGGAGTGGATCAGTGCCCGCGGACGCCGCGACGGCGGACGACGAGCACCAGCGCGGAGCCGGCGAGCAGCGCGACACCGGTCACGACCAGCGCGGTGTCGGTGCCGGAGGTGCTGCCACCACCGGTCTCGACGCCACCCTGCGGCATCGGCATGGTCCCGCTCGTCGTGTTGACGACGATCGTCGCGATGCCGATGGTGGTGCCGCCCTTGAGGGCGTCGGTCTTGAAGGCGCCGTTCAGGGCCTCGGCGGCCCCGGCGTTCAGGGTGACGGTCGTGCCGGTCAGCGTCGCGGTGCCCGCCGACTGGTCGATCGTGATCGGCTTCAGGGTCGAGCCGTTGAGGTCGAACAGGGTGGTCGACTCGGCGACGGTCTGGCCGCCGGCGCGGACCCGGCCGGTCAGCACGGCGGGGTCGCCCGGGTCGATCACGAAGTTGTCGAGCGTGACCTCGGTGTCACCCTTGGTGAGAGTGAGCCCGCTGCCCATGTGCTCGATCTTGCCCTGCACGTAGGGCAGGACCTCGTTCGGCTTGTAGACGGTCACGTTGCCGCCGGTGATCGGGAACGACGCCGTGCCGTCGGAGATCGAGGCGGACCCGAACGGGCCGGGGGTGACGTCGAGCGAGGTCAGCGCGTCGGTGAAGCCCTTGTCCAGCGCGACCGAGGTGCTCTTGCCGGTCAGGTTGGAGATCATCGCGACCGGCGGAGGGGTCTCCTGTGCGGAGGCGACTCCGGCGCCCAGCGCGGTCGTCGCGGCGGCGACCAGGCCGATCGTGGCCAGGCCGATCACACGTCGTACGGAATTCGCCATTGTGGTTCTCCTTGGATCGCACCGACCGACGGGCGATTCCCGGCGACCTTTGCTCCTGTATTCGACGGCCGGAGCGCGGGGGTTCGGAGAAATGCGGGGAAAAATGTCCCGGGGCCCGGATATCACCGCGGGTGACGTGTTCCGGGCCCCGGGCAGCGGAGCGTGTGCGGCGGGGCTCAGCCCGCGGGGCGGCCGAGCCGGTGGTGCCGGATGCGGGCCTTCATCTCGGCGACGCCGTCGGCGAACCGCTCCTCGTAGACCTCCTCGACGGCGGCCGCACCGGCCGCGGTGACGCTCCCGTCGGCGTCGATGAGGCCGAGGGCGAGCAGGTGCCGGGCCACCGCCGGGCGCAGCAGGTCGACGTCCACCTCGCGCGCGTCGAGCAGTTCCAGGGCCCGTGACTCGTCGTCGGTCAGGAGCATCCGCCTCACCTCCACCCTGGGTTCGTGCGCGGGCCGCGAGGGGTTCACCCCGGTGGACCCGGCCGGACCGCGGTCAGGCGGCCGGGTAGCGGGTCGGGGTCGTGGTGTCGCTGTCGAGGTACGGGGCGTCCCCGGTCAGGTTGTCCCCCCGGTTGGGGCGGGGCCGCGGGTCGCGCGGTGACGCCTCGCCGTAGGTCGCCCGCACCAGCGACGCGTGGGTGGGTGCCTCCGGGACGCCGGGCGCGCGGCGTGCCGCCATCTCGCGGCGCAGCACCGGCACGACCTCGGTGGCGAGCAGCTCGACCTGCTCGAGCACCGTGCCCTCCGGGACACCGAGGCTGTCCAGCGCCCACAGCTGACGCTGGTAGTCCCCGAAGCCGTCCTGGAAGGTCAGGGTCTTGTCGATGACCTCCTGCGGGCTGCCGACGCTGAGCGGCGTGCGGTCCGCGTAGTCCTCGAGGCGGGTCCCGCGGAACAGGACGTGGTTCTCGAAGTAGGGACGGAACGCGGCGTAGGCGTCCTGGGAGCGGCGGGCGACGAACGCGTGCCCCCCGAGGCCCACGATCGCCTGGTCGGGGCGCCCGTGGCCGTGGTGGGCCCAGCGCTTGCGGTAGAAGTCGACCAGGGGCCGGAAGTGCAGGTTCGGCGCCAGGATGTGGTTGGCGAAGTAGCCGTTGCCGTAGTGGGCGGCCTGCTCGGCGATCTCCGGGGTGCGGATCGCGCCGTGCCACACGAACGGCGGCACGCCGTCGAGCGGCCGCGGGGTCGAGGTGAACCCCTGCAGCGCCGTGCGGAACCGGCCCTCCCAGTCCACGACGTCGGAGCGCCAGAGCCGGTGCAGCAGCGCGTAGTTCTCCAGGGCGAGCGCGACGCCGTCGCGGATCTCCTTGCCGAACCAGGGGTAGACCGGCACCGTGTTGCCCCGGCCGAGCATGAGGTCCAGCCGCCCGTCGGCGAGGTGCTGGACCGTCGCGAAGTCCTCGGCGATCCGGACAGGGTCGTTGGTCGTGATCAGCGTGACCGCCGTGCTCAGGACGATCCTGCTGGTCACCGCCGCGATGTGACCCAGGATCGCCGGCGGCGACGACGGGACGAAGGGCGGGTTGTGGTGCTCGCCGAGCGCGAACACGTCGAGGCCGAGCTCGTCGGCGTGCCGGGCGAGGCGCACGATCGAGCGGAGGCGCTCGGCCTCGCCCGGAGTGCGCCCGGTGAGCGGGTCGGCGCCGATGTCGCCGACGGTCAAGATGCCGAACTGCACGGGGGTCCTTCCGGGGGGTGGCGGCCCGCGGGCCGCGCTCAGACGAGGTCGCGCACGGCGGCGAACGCCGCGGGCGTCACCGGGTCCAGCACGTCGTCGACGTCGTGGTGGCGCTGTATCCATCGCGCGACGTACGGGCAGACCGGCACGATCCGCCGGCCGGCGTCGCGCGAGTCGGTGAGGGCCCGCGCGACCAGGGTCCCGGCCAGCCCGCGCCCGGCGAAGGCGTCGTCGATCTCGGTGTGGAAGAAGACCCGCTGCCCGTCGCGGTCCACGTAGGCGGTGAACCCGGCGACCACGCCGTCCACCCGCACCTCGTAGCGGTGCGTCGTGGGCCGGTGCGTGACCTCGGGCGTCCCGGCCGCGTCGGGCGTCGCCGATCCGGACATGGCTGTGACCTCCGTCGTGGGGTGGCCCGGGGGCGGGTGGCCTGCCCGGGCCGCGGCCGTCGGGGTCCCGGCGGCTCCGTCGCCACGACGCTAGGTCGGCCCGGCCGTCCCCGGATCGGTCACGCGATCGGTCGTGCGGAGCCCCCGGGGCGCCGGTCGGGTCGGTGACCTCCCGACGGCGGGGTCCTGCGGCGGGATGCCGCCCGGGGTTCCCACGGCGGCCGACCGGTGGGCCCGTCGGTGGCCGGGCGACCCATCCGGCGACCGATCCGTCGGTGCCCGCGGCGCGCTGACACTGGGCCCGGGCGGCATCCGGCCGTTCGTCGAGGAGGACCCGATGCCCGACCGAGCCGACCCCGCCGGGATTGTCGCCGCACACCTGGACGCCTGGAATGCGCCGGAGGGACCCGTGCGCGACGGGGCCGTCGGGACGGTCTACACCGACGACGTGTTCGTGGGCGAGCCCGACGCCGCGCACCGCGGGCACGAGGGGATGTCCCGGGCGATCGCGGCTCTGCACGCCCAGGTGCCGGGGGCCGTGATCAGCCGGTCGGGTCCGATCGGCACGGCCCAGGACCTGGTCACCTACGCCTGGACCCTGGGTGTCGGCCGCGGGCCCGCGGTCGCGTCCGGCCGCGACGTGCTCCTCCTGCGCGACGGGCGGGTCTCCGCCCTGTACGTGCTGCTGGACCCGGCTGGGGACCAGGGGTGAGGCGGGCGATGACGACCCCGCGGCCGGTGGGCCACGAGTACCGGTTCGAGCTGGGCGGGCTGCGGGTGCGGTACCGCTTCGACTCCGGCACGGAGGCGACCTTCGTGGTGGAGGACGGTGCCGGGCTGGCTCCCGACGGGCACACCGAGACGGTGTGCATCGACCTGCGTGAGATCCGTGAGGGCGTCTACCTGAACTCGTGGACCGAGGCGAGCGGCGCGACGGTGACGCACGTGGAGGACTTCGAGAACGGCACGCTGTACTCGAACATCACGATCGACGGGACGCTGCACGCGCTCGTCGGCACGATCACCCGGACCGCCCGGTGAGCGCCGTGGAGGGCCCCGAGGAGCGCAACGTCCGGATCGTGCTGACCGCGATGCGGGAGCTGTTCGAGGAGAAGGACCTCACGGCCATCGACCGCTACTGGGCCGAGCCGTACACGCAGCACAACCCGTCCATGCCCGACGGGCTCGACACGCTGCGCGCGGTCGTGCCGACCCTGGAGGGCTTCTCCTGGCGGCCGGCCCGCGTCGCCGCACAGGGCGACCTCGTCTTCACCCACAGCCGGGTCCTGGGCTGGGCCCCGACGCCCGTCGTGATCGTCGACATCTTCCGCCTGCGGGACGGGCGCATCGTCGAGCACTGGGACGTCGTCCAGGAGGAGGTGCCCGCCGAGTCCTCGGCCACCGGCCGCCCGATGGTCTGACCCCGCATCGCGCACGCCCCCCGACGCCACCTGCGCCGCCGCCGTGTGCCGCGGGTCAGATCAGGCCCGCGGCGCGGGCCGCGATGACCGCCCGGGCCCGGTTCTGGGTGTCGAGCTTGCGCATCGCGCTGTGCAGGTAGGCCTTGACCGTCCCCACGGTGATCCCGAGCTGCGCCGCGATCTCGGCGTTGGTCGCGCCCACCGCGACGTGCTGCAGCGCCTCGACCTCCCGCGGTGAGAGGGCGGGGGCCTCCCCGCCCGGCCGGGCCACGGCCGGGTGGGCCCCGGCGAGGCCGTGGTGGATCCGGCTCAGCCGCTCGCGCAGCTCCGGGTCACCGGTGCTCTCGATCAGCGCGGCGAGCTCCAGCAGCGCGCCGGCCCGGCTCTCGGCGTCCGCGGCGCCCGGGGGCACGACGGCCGGGGGAGCGTGCTGGTCGAGCAGGGCCGTGGCGTCCCGGGCGATGTTGGCGGCGACGATGCCGGCGTTGCGGACGGCGACGTCGCCGATCGGCCGGTGCTCGCGCATCGCCCCGTACATCACACCGCGGACCGAGCCGTGGACGACGATCGGGTACGCCAGGATCGACGCGAGCCGTTCGTGCTCGACGACGACGTGGTCGTAGTCGTGGGTGATCCCCGGGGTCGAGGCGTAGTCGCTCACCCGGCACGGGATCCGGCGGGCCATCGCGGCGCCGCCGAGACCGCGCCCGGACAGGACGCTGAGCAGCCGCAGCGAGTCGCCGAAGGTGCCGATCAGCTGGTTGATCGTGAGCTGCTGGCCGTCGCGCACCGTCCGGGTCGTCCCGCCGAAGACGACCGGCAGGCCGGTCGTCGAGCTGAGCTCGTGGAGCCGGCGGGGCATGACCCGGTCCAGCGCCCGGGCGACCGCGTCGTCGTCCTGCACGAGTGCTCCTTCCCGTCCCCACGGGCGGCATCGGCCGCCCGACGTGGCCCAGCTTGCCACCGGCGCGGACGGCGGACCAGGTCACCGGTCCGCACCGGACTCCCGCGACTACCGACTTCGGTTGGTAGCGGCGCCCGGACCGCTGCGGAGAGTCTCCTCCCGACAGATCCGGCTGCGCTCGACGAGGAGCCCCGCATGCATTCCACCACCGCCGCGGTGCCCCTCTGATCGACGCGATGCCCGGACCGCTCCGATCCGCGGTCCGCCCCATCCCACCGACCCGGAGGACGTCCGTACCCATGGGCAACCACGACATCTACCGCGACGCCCGTGACCGGCTCGTCGCGCTGCACGGCGAGCACGAGAAGGCCGTCGCCGACTTCACCTGGCCGCAGCTCGACGGCGCGTTCCAGTGGGCGCACGACTGGTTCGACGTGATCGCCGACGGCGAGTCGCGGACCGCGCTGCGCATCGTGGAGGAGGACGGTGCCGAGGGCGCCTGGACCTTCGACGAGCTGCGCCGCCGCTCCAACCAGGTGGCCCGCTGGCTCGCCTCGCACGGCGTCGGGAGTGGGGACAGCGTGCTGGTCATGCTCGGCAACCGCGTCGAGCTGTGGGAGTCGATGCTCGCGGTGATGAAGCTCGGCGCGGTGATCATGCCGACGACCACCGCACTCGGCGCCGTGGACCTGCCGGACCGCCTGGAGCGCGGGGGAGCGCGGTTCGTGATCGCCGACGTGTCGTGCACGGACAAGTTCGACGGCCTGCTCGCCGGGCTCACCGCGGTCTCGGTCGGCGGGTCCGCCGAGGGCTGGCTGGACCACACCGACTCCCACGACGTCGACGACGCCCCGGTCGAGCACCCGGGCACCACCGCCGACGACCGGCTGCTGCTGTACTTCACCTCGGGTACCACCAGCCGGCCGAAGCTGGTCGAGCACACCCAGGCGTCGTACCCGGTCGGGCACCTGTCCACCATGTACTGGCTGGGCATCACACCGGGCGACGTGCACCTCAACATCAGCTCGCCGGGCTGGGCCAAGCACGCCTGGAGCTGCTTCTTCGCGCCGTGGATCGCCGGGGCGACGATCTTCCTCTACAACTACACCCGCTTCGACGCGGCGTCGCTGCTCGGCCAGATCCGGGACAAGGGCGTCACCACGTTCTGCGCCCCGCCGACGGTCTGGCGGATGCTGATCAAGGCCGACCTGTCCGGCGGGCCCGGCTCGCTGCGCGAGGTCATCGCGGCGGGCGAGCCGCTCAACCCGGAGATCATCGAGCAGGTCCGGGCGCAGTGGGGCCTGACCCTGCGCGACGGGTTCGGCCAGACCGAGACGACGGCGTCGGTGGGCAACACGCCCGGCTCCGTCGTGAAGCCCGGGTCGATGGGGCGTCCGCTGCCCGGTGTCCCGGTGGTGCTGGTCGACGAGCTCACCGGCGAGGTCTCCGAGACCGAGGGCGAGATCTGCATCGACCTGTCCCGGCGGCCCACCAGCCTGATGGTCGGGTACCTGGACATGCCGGAGAAGACCGCCGACGCCATGGCGGGCGGCTTCTACCACACCGGTGACACCGCGACCCGCGACGAGGACGGCTACCTGTTCTACGTCGGCCGCACCGACGACGTGTTCAAGGCCAGCGACTACAAGATCTCGCCGTTCGAGCTGGAGAGCGTGCTCGTCGAGCACCCGGCGGTGCTGGAGGCGGCCGTGGTGCCCCAGCCCGACCCGGTCCGGCTCGCCGTGCCGAAGGCCTACGTCGCGCTCGCCCCCGGCCACGAGCCGACCCGCGAGACCGCGGCCGCGATCTTCGCCCACGCCCGGGACCACCTGGCGCCCTACCTCCGGGTGCGGCGCATCGAGTTCTTCGAGCTGCCGAAGACGATCTCGGGCAAGATCCGGCGGGTGGAGCTGCGGGCCCGGGAGCGCGACGAGGCCGGGGCGGCCGCGGGCGGGGAGTGGCGCTACGAGGACTTCCCGGAGCTCAAGGCCTGACCGGCCTCCCGGGACCCGGGGCGGTATCCGCCGAGCCGCCCCGGACCGACGGCCGGCCCGTCACCGGCACGACGCCGTGACGGGCCGGCCGTTCCCGTGTCCGGCTCAGCCGGTCCCGGCGCCCGAGGCGACGCGCGACCGCCGGCACGGCCAGGAACACGGAGCCGATGGCCAGAACCTCGGATCGGATCGGGCCCGACGGGCGTCGCCGCCGGTCGGGTCATGGAGAGGTGGACCGGCGAGCCGGACGCAGGTGTGCGCGGTGGTCAGCCGATCGCCCGGGTGGCGGGCACCAGGGATGCCAGGAGTGTCATGGCGGCGTCGGTGAGCGCCGCGGGGTCCGCGTGGCCGTCGCTCTCGACCCACTGGGCGTACACGGTGAGGAACACCTGGATCCCCACACGGGCGGCGAGCCGGGCCGCGTCCGCCTCGACCCCGCGTCGCTGCAGGGCGTCGGCGAACGCGACGGCGATGTCGTGGCGCTTGATCAGGTCGCGTTCCAGCAGGCCCGGGCTCGCCGCGATCACCGCGTGCCGCCGGCGCAGCAGGTCCATGCCGGGGCCGGTCCAGTCGAACCCGGCCAGGGTCGAGGTGATCACCCGGAGCGGCCGGGTGACGTCGGGGGTGTCGAGGATCTGCTGCACGAGCGCCGCCCGGTGCCGGTCCGACTCGGCGAACAGCACCTCGCGCTTGTCCGGGAAGTACCGGAAGAAGGTGCGCGTCGTGACGCCGGCGCGGTCGGCGATCTCGACGACACTCGTGTCGTCGAAGCCTCGTTCCTCGAACAGCTCCAGGGCGGCCGTCCTCAGCCGCTCCTCGCTGCCCTGTTCCCAGCGGGGCACGGCCGGGATCCTATCCGCCCGGCGGCCCGAACCGGACGGCCTTCACGAGGTCGTCCCGCCGCGCCGTGCCGCCGTGACGACCCGGCGGCTGATCCGCCAGTGGCCGTAGTGGCGGCGCAGGGTGTCCCGGTGGTCGACGCCGGACAGCGTCCCGTCGGCCATGATCACCAGGCCCTTGGAGTGGACCGTCACCTCGTCCGCCGTCTGCTCGGCGATGACGACGTTGGTGACGTGGTGCGCCAGCGGGTTGTCGTCCCCGAGCCGGATCGCCGCGGCCCGGACGGCGTCGATCCCCTCGAACGTCCCGACGCCCGCGTCGCTGAGGTCGTAGACGACCTCCGGGGTGAAGATCTCGTGGAGCCGGTCCAGATGGCCTCGGTCGAAGAGGTGTCCGTGCAGTGCCAGGACGTCGTCGATCTCGTGGCGGTCGTCGGTGCTCAGCATTGTTCTGATCCGTTCTCGTCGACGTGCGGTGGTCGAGGATCGGAAGCCGACGGGGCCCGCGTCGTCGTCCGGAGCCGCCTCACCCGGAGGTGATGTCGCGGTGTGACATCACTGTAGCACTGATGTCGCGCCGTGACGTCACTGTCGCGCGTGGGGCGGCGCCGGCCGTTCCCGCCTCCGGCTCGCCGGGCTCAGGGCCGTCCGGTGCGCAGGCCCTCGACCAGTAGTGCGACCAGCCGGCGTCCGCGGGCGAGGTCGGCGTCCGACGCCGCCCGGCACAGCTGCGGCACGGCGAACAGCAGGTCCTCGGCGGAGACGGCGTCACGCCGGATCGCGCCGTCCCCGACCGCTGCGTCGAGCAGTGCGGCCAGTGCGGGGCCCAGGCGATGCGTGAAGTGGCCGGGCAGCCCGTCGAAGGCGGGGTTGCCGGAATGCAGCGCCGAGGCGAGGCCCCGCTTCGTCGCGAGCAGGTCGATGAACCGGTCGAGCCAGTACGTCAGCGCCGCGACCGGTGGGTGCTCGGAGGCCAGCTGCGGGCCGGCGTCGGCGAGGGCGTCGATGCCGGTCTCGACCACCGCCTTCACCAGGTCCGCCCGCTGCGGGAAGTGCCGGTAGAGGGTGCCGACGCCGACGCCCGCCAGGTCGGTGATCTCCTTCGCGGGAGCGTCCACGCCCGAGGTGTCGAAGACCCGCCGTGCGGCGTCGAGCAACGCGTCGACGTTGCGCTGTGCGTCCGAGCGCGGACGTCTGGCCCCGGTCCTCCCACTCATCCCGTCACTGTGCCACGCGCTCCTTGTGAACCGGAATGGCTTTCCGTATCGTCGATCCGGAAAGTCATTCCGCTTAGTCCCACCGCACACCGGGAGACCCGCCATGCAGTACCGCCCGCTCGGCCGGACCGGGATCATGGTCAGCCCCGTCGCGCTCGGCGCGATGATGTTCGCGACGTCGTTCGGCAACCCCGACCCCGCCGACTCCGCGCGCATCATCCACCGGGCGCTCGACGCCGGGATCAACCTCGTCGACACCGCCGACGCCTACGGCGACTCGGAGGAGGTGGTCGGCCGTGCGCTGAAGGGCCGCCGCGACGACGTGGTGCTCGCGACCAAGTTCGGCCGCGCCGTCGACGACGACCCGGCGCGCCGCGGGGCGTCGCGCCGCTGGATCGTCACCGCCGTCGAGAACTCCCTGCGCCGGTTGGGGACCGACCACATCGACCTCTACCAGCTCCACCGCCCGGATCCCGACACTGACATCGAGGAGACCCTCTCCGCGCTGACCGACCTGGTCCGCAGCGGGAAGGTGCGGGCGGTCGGGACCTCGCAGGCCCCCGCCTCGGGCATCGTCGAGGCCCAGTGGGTCGCCGAGCGGCGCGGGCTGGTCCGGTTCCGCACCGAGCAGTGCGCCTACTCGATCCTGAACCGTGGTGCCGAACGCGAGGTGCTGCCGGCCGCGCAGCGCTTCGGCATGGGCACGCTGATCTGGGGGCCGCTCGGCCAGGGGATGCTCACCGGCCGCGTCCGCCGGGGCGGGGTGAGCGACCTGCGCCGGGTGGGGCTCCTGCGGCACCTGTCCGACGAGCGACGCATCGAGGTCGTGGAGCAGCTCGTCCCGCTCGCCGAGGAGGCGGGCGTGCCGCTCACGCACCTGGCCGTCGCGTTCGTCGTCGCCCATCCCGGGGTGACCAGCGCGCTGCTCGGGCCGCGCACCATGGCCCAGCTCGACGACCTGCTCGCGGGGGTGGACCTCGCGCTGGGCGACGACCTGCTCGACCGCATCGACGGGATCGTGCCGCCGGGGGTCGACGTCAGCGCCCTGGACCAGGAGTTCCGGCCGCCGGCGCTGCTGGACCCGCAGCTGCGGCGTCGTCCGGTGGCGGGGCGGTCCGCGGCCTGACCCGCGCGGCCGGTCGGGTCATCCGGCGCGGGTGTCCCCGACCGCGTCGAGGACGGATCCCAGCTGGTGCAGCGCGGTCTCCAGGGTCGCGGCGGGCACCTCGGCGAGCAGGCGCCGGAGCGCCGCGTTCGCCGCGCCGGTCGCGGCGCGCGCCACGGCCACGCCGTCCGGTGTCAGGCGGACGTCGTTGCTGCGCCGGTCCGCGGGGTCGGGTACCCGGGAGACGAGCCCGCGGTTCTCCAGGCGGCGCAGGACGTTGCTCAGGCCGCCCGTCGTCAGCAGCAGGTGCGCCGTCAGCTCCTTCGGCTTCTGCCGGTAGGGCTCGCCGGTCGTCAGCAGCGTCGCGACCACGTCCAGCTCCGCGGGCGTGAGGTCGTGCGCGGACAGGGCGGGGGCGATCGCCTGCGCGAGCGTCCCCTGCAGGCGCACGACGTGCTGGGAGAACGCCAACGCCAGGCGCTCGTCGGGGGACACGTTCCTCCGGTCGCGGGTCACGGTCGCAGCCTACCCGACGAAAGCTTTCGTGATAGCTTTACAGAAAGCTATCTGGAGGAGCTGCCATGGGAACGGTGACCGCGATCGACGGCGTCCGGGTGTTCACGGGCGACGGCCTCACGGAGCCGCGGCGGGTGTACCTCGACGGGGCGGAGATCGGCACCGGGCGCACGCCGGACGTCGTGGTCGACGGCCGGGGGCGGGTACTGCTGCCCGGCCTGATCGACGCGCACATGCACACCGTGCGCGGCCGGGAGGACCTGCAGGACCTGGCGACGTGGGGTGTCACCACGGGGCTGGACATGGCGGCCTGGCCGAGCGCCTTCGTCACCGCGATGCGCGGGCAGACGGGCGTCGCGCAGATCCTCAGCGCGACGACGCCCGCGGTGGGCCCCGGCGGCAACCACGCCCGGATGCCCGGGTTCCCGGCCGACGGCGTCGTCACGGGTCCGAGGGAGGCCCGCGCGTTCGTCGACCGCCGCGTCGCCGAGGGCGCCGACTACATCAAGATCGTCACCGAGGCGGCCCCGCCGGAGGGCATGGACCAGGAGACCGTGGACGCGATCGTCGCCGCGGCACACGGGCACGGCCTGCTGGTCGTGGCACACGCGGTCACCACCGGCGCCGTCCACGTCGCGGTCGCGGCCGGGGTGGACATCAGCACGCACGCACCCCTGGACGCGGTCCTCGACGACGCCACCGTGCAGCGCATGCGCGACGCCGGCACGGTCTGCTCGCCGACGCTGACGATGATGCGCGGCGTCGCCGACCTGCGGGCCGCGGCGGGCCTCCGGTACGAGCACGCCCGCGACTCGGTCACCGCGCTCCACGCGGCGGGCGTCCGGCTCCTGGTCGGCACCGACGCCAACTCCGCGCCCGGCGCCCCGTTCGCGCCCCGGCACGGCGAGTCGATGCACGACGAGCTCGGCCTCATGGTCGACGCCGGGCTGACGCCGGTCGAGGCGCTGCGCAGCGCCACCGGCCTCACCGCGCAGATCTTCGGCCTCGACGACCGGGGCGTCGTCGAACCGGGCCGGCGCGCCGACCTGCTGCTGGTCGACGGCGACCCGACCGAGGACATCGGCGCGACCCGCGCGATCGCCGGGGGCTGGATCGCGGGGGAGCGGGTCCGGTGAGCCCACCCGACCCGTGACGCCGTCCGTCGTGCGGACGTCGCGGGAACGCGTTCCCCCTCGGCGAGGTGGCGCCGTCGTCGCACATGTCCTTATGGTTTCCGGGTGCGGAACCTACTCCGGAGCGCGGCGGGAGTGGACCGGCTCGTCCCGTACGAGGACGCCGTGCTCGCTCTCGGCCGTCGCGGGGACATGCTCGAGTACCACGACGACGTCCGCGTCGAGCGGATCGTCGGAACCGTCGGGCGCGCCGAGGACTTCGACGCCGAGTTCCGGCTGAGGAACTCGGACCTGCGGGACCGGTGGGACGCGGTCGCCGATCTGATGGCCCGCCCCGGCGGGCCGGTCGCCCGGATCGACCTGCTGCGTCTGGGGGAGATGTACTTCGTCGTCGACGGGCACCACCGTGTCTCGGTCGGCCGCGCACGCTGCCACGCGGTCATCCCGGCCCGGGTGCGGTGGGTGTGCACCGTCGCCTACGCGCTGGCCTGTCTGAGGGTGATGCACCTGCCCAGCAAGGCCGCCGAGCGGGAGTTCCTGACCCGCATCCCGCTGCCCGACCCGGTGCGCACCGAGCTGTGGCTCGACCGTTCGGCCGACTGGATGCGGCTCGCGGACGCCGCCGAGGCGTGGGGCTTCCGCGAGTCCCTGCGCGACGCTCCCCTGACGGACCGGCGCGCCCTCGCCGAACGGTGGTGGGAGCAGGAGGTCGTCCCCCTCGTGCGGCACCTGCGACGGGCCGGTGTCGGCGTCGGTCTGCGCGACATCCAGCTGTACGCCGCCGCGACGACCACCCGGGACCGGCGCGGGGAAGGGTCGTGGCCACCGCTGGCCGGCGGCGACGAGCTCCGTCCGGCCTGGGCCGGCGGAGAGGGGGAACCGCACCGCGGCTGACACGGACGGTGGCCGCGTCGGCGGCGCATCCCGGGCAGCCCGTCGGTGACCTGCTCGCGGGGCGGGGCCTCGCGTCGGGCCTGTCGGCACCCGCCGGGTCCGTCTTGCCGGTGATCAGGAATGGCGCCAGGGTGTCGCCATGGACACGCAGATGGTGGCCAACGCCCTGCTCCTCGTCCCGGCCGCCGTCCTCGGGGTACTGGCCGTGCGCGCGCGTCGCCGGGGGCGCACCCGGCTGGGGCTGTCGGTCCGGCCGGGACCGCTTCCCGACCTCGCCCGGGGTGTGCTGTTCGGTGCGGTGTCGGTCGGTGTGCTCTACGGGGCGCTCGCGGCGACCGGGACGCTGCGGCCGGGTCCGTTCGCCGGCGTCACGGCGGTGCTGGTCGGTGTCGCGGTCTACTTCCTGGTGCTGTTCCTCGTCGAGGAGGTGGTGTTCCGGGCGTTGCTGATGACCGGGCTGGGGGTGGTCGTCGGTCGTACCGCTGCACTGGTCGTGACGAGTGTGCTGGTGGCGGTGCCGTACGTGTTCTCCACGGGCAGCGGGGTGCTGCCGGTCGTCGGCGCGGTCGCGACGAACCTGGTCAACGGGCTCGCGCGGTGGCGGACCGGGCGGATCTGGTTCGGGGTGGGCATGCGCTGGGCCTGGAACACGCTGCAGGTCGCGCTCGGGTTCACCGTGAGCGGCTACGCGCTGGCCACACCGGTCCTCGACCAGTCGACGACCGGCCCGTCGTGGCTGACCGGCGGGGAGTACGGGCCGGAGGGCGGAGTGGTGGGGATCGCGCTCCGCGTGGTGATGATCGTGGTCATGGTCGGTGTCGTCCGTGGTTCCGTTCCCGCGTGGACGATCGGCCCGCGCGGGAGCCGGGACGGGAACGGCGTCGCCTGAACCGGGACGGTGTCGTCGAGCTCCGGGTTCCGGTCGGAGGATCGTCGTTGTGCCTCTGACCTGCGTGCCCCCGGCAGGATTCGAACCTGCGGCACCCGCTTTAGGAGAGCGGTGCTCTATCCCCTGAGCTACGAGGGCCTGAGGGGAGCCTACCCGGACGCCTCCCCGCCCGACCGCCGGTGCTGCCCGCCCCGCCGCGGAACGGTGGATCCGCCGTCCGCGCGGAATCCGGGAATCGTCGCCGTGACCTCGCCCACTACGACACCGGAAGGCTTCTGCGAGTTCACGGCGACAGCGACCTCCTCGCAGTCGGAACTGCGGCACGGACCGCGCTGACCTGCGGATTCGTGGAGCGGTGACGATACCGCCGCCACCTCGCAGTTCACGCCGGGAGGCTGCTGCTCCCTTCTGGCAACTGATCCGTTGGGGCGATCGGGAAATCGTTCTACGGTCCCCGCAGTCGACGGGGGAGGGCCAGTGCGATCGCTGTTCCGGAACACGCGGTTCCGCCGGTTGTTCACGGCCCAGGTCGTCGCTCTGGTCGGGACCGGGCTCACGACGGTCGCGCTCGGGCTCCTCGCCTACGACCTGGCCGGCGAGCGGGCCGCGCTCGTCCTCGGCTCGGCGCTGACGATCAAGATGGTGGCCTACGTCGTCGTCGGGCCGGTCGTCGGCGCGGTCGCCGACCGGGTCCCGCGACGGATGCTGATGGTCGGTGCGGACGTCGTCCGCGCGGCGGTCGTGCTCGTCCTGCCCTGGGTGACCGGGATCTGGCAGGTGTTCGTCCTGGTCGCGGTGCTCCAGGTGGCCTCGGCGACGTTCACCCCGGTGTTCCAGTCGGTCATCCCCGACGTCGTCCCCGACGAGCGGGACTACGCCGGGGCGCTGTCGGCCTCGCAGCTCGCGAGCAGCGCGGAGACGGTGCTGAGCCCGCTGCTGGCCGCGGCGGCCGTCGCGGTGATGAGCTACTCGACGCTGTTCGTCGGCACCTGTGCCGGGTTCGTGTTCTCCGCGGTCCTCGTGGCGTCGACGGCCGTCCCGTCGGTCGCGGGCCGCGCCCAGGGCGGCTTCGCGACCCGGCTGCTGCTCGGCGTCCGGCTGTTCCGGGCGGTCCCGCAGCTGCGGGGGCTGCTGGCGCTGAACGTCGTCGTCGCCGCGGTGGGGGTGGTGTCGCTGGTGACGACGGTGAACGTCGTCCGCGACCTGCTCGGGGGCACCGAGGCCGACGTCGGGCTGCTGCTCGCGGTGTCCGGCGCGGGGACGGCCGCGGCGGCGCTGGCCTCCCCGTGGGCCGCCCGACGGCTGCCGGTCCGGACGGTGATGCTGGCCGGCGCGGCGGTCTCCTGCCTGGCGGCCGGCGCGACCCTGCTACTGGCGGCCGCGCCGTCGTGGACGACCGCGGCACTCGCGTGGGCGCTGGTCGGCTTCGGCCCGGGATGGATCATGGTCAACACCGGTCGCCTGCTGCGCACCTCGGCCGGGCCCGGCCAGCGGCCCGCCCTGTTCAGCGCGCAGTTCTCCCTGTCGCACGCCTGCTGGCTGGTCACCTACCCGCTCACCGGCTGGCTGGCGGTCTCGGCCGGCTGGACCCTCACCTGGTCGGTCCTCGCCGCGCTCGCCGTCGTCGCGCTCGGGGTGGCGGTCACGGTCTGGCCGACGGCCGGCGCCGACCTCGTCCGGCACCGCCACGACCACGACGCCGACCACGCCCACGTCGTCACCGCCAGCCCCTCGGTGCACGGCTGGACCCACGCGCACCGGCTCGTCGTCGACGACCAGCACCCGCACGGACCCGTCCCGGTGTGACCGTTCAGGCCGCCGGGAGCAGTCCGTCGGCGACCTCCCGGGCCGCGCGGATCGGCCCCGTCCCGCGCTCGACCACCGCCATCGCGGCCGCCCCCTCCAGCAGGATCATCAGGGTCCCGGCGAGGGCCGCGGCCGGCTCGGTCGTCCCCAGCCGCTCGACCTGGGCCTGCAGGTAGCTGCGCAGCGCGGTCTTGTGGTGCCGGACGACCTCGCGGGCCGGGTGGTCGAGGCGCGGCAGCTCGGAGGCCGCGTTGAGGAACGCGCAGCCGCGGAAGTCCTCCCGGGACTGCCAGGTCTCGTAGGCGTCGAAGACGGCGAGGATCCGGTCCCGCGGCGACGCGTGGTCGGCGGTGATCCGGTCGATGTCGGACTGCCACCGGCGGTCGCGGTCCCGCAGGTAGGCGACGACGAGCCGGTCCTTCGAGCCGAAGTTCGTGTACAGCGCCGTCTTGGTGACCCCCGCCTCGGCGGCGACGGTGTCCACCCCGACCGCGTTGATGCCGTCCCGGTAGAAGAGCCGGGACGCGGCGTCGAGCACCTTCGCCCCGGCGTCGCCGCGCCGCGTGCGTGCCATAGGTCCTCCTGGAGTGAACCGAACGGTCTGTTCTGATGGCCGACTCTAGCAGCAGAAACGGCGCTGTCTGTCGAGCCAAGTTGCAATCAAACAGACAGGTCTGTTCACTATCGGCATGACGGCGACCTGCGAACGGCCCGGACCTGCACCCGCCACCGACCGGCCCTGGTGGACCACCGCGCTGCTCGGCGCGGGGGTGATCGCGCTCTGCTACGGCGTCGCCCGCTACGCCTACGGGCTGTTCGTGCCCCGCTTCACCGAGACGTTCGGCCTGACCCCGGCCGCGGTCGGCGTGCTCGGTGGGCTCTCCACGGCGGGCTACGTCCTCGGGCTGCTCGCCGCTCCGGCGCTGTCGGCGCGGTCGGCGCGCGGCGCCACGATCGCGGCCGCCGTCTCCGCGACGGTGGGGCTGCTGCTCATGGCCCTCGCGCCGGGCGTCGTGGTGTTCGGTGCCGCGATCGTGGTGGCGGGGGCCGGGGCCGGCATCGCGACGCCCGGGGTGGCGCAGCTCGTCGTCGAGACGGTCGGTGCGGCCGCGCGCACCCGGGCGCAGGCCTGGGCGAACACCGGCACCGGGGCGGGGCTCGCGCTGACCGCGTTCACGCCGCTGCTGCCGGGGGACTGGCGGGCCGTCTGGCTCGGGTTCGGCCTGGTCGCGGTCGTCGTCACCG
The DNA here is from genome assembly GCF_017312135.1 of Pseudonocardia sp. TMWB2A. Lineage (NCBI taxonomy): Bacteria > Bacillati > Actinomycetota > Actinomycetes > Pseudonocardiales > Pseudonocardiaceae > Pseudonocardia > Pseudonocardia sp. TMWB2A. The sequence goes on along the minus strand of NZ_QKQY01000002.1, from coordinate 6,266,176 downwards.
CCGCCGCCGCGTGGCTGCTGCCGCGGGGGGTCCCCGAGGCGGCGCCCACGGAGCGCGGGCGGGGCCGGGTGCTGCCGCTGCTGGCCGTCGCCGGGCTGCTCGGGCTGGTCAGCGCGCCGTACTGGACCTTCTCGACCGCGCGGCTCGACGAGCTCGGCGCCGGGCCGGTCGTCGGTACCGTCGCCTGGTGTGCGATCGGTGTGGTCGGCGTGCTCGGCGGCGCGGTGGGACGGGCGGCGCAGCGGTACGGGCTGCGGACGGTCGGGCTCGTCGTCTGGACCCTGTTCTCGGCCGGGATCGCCCTGCTCGCGCTGCCGGAGCCGGGCCTGGCCGGCGCGGTCGTCTCGGCGGGCCTGTTCGGCGCGGGCTACATCGGGCTGACCGGGCTGTGCATCCTGTGGGCCGCCCACATCCTCCCGGGCGCTCCCGCACGCGCGGTGACCTGGGCGTGCCTCGCCCTGGGCGTCGGTCAGACGGTGGGCTCCCCGCTGGCCGGGGCGCTGGCCGGCCGGATCGGGACGGCGGGGACGTTCGCCGTCGCCGCCGCGCTGGGGCTGCTGGCCTGGGCGCAGCTGCACCCCCGGCTGGCGCCGCCGGACGCGGACCGGGCCTGAACGACGGCGTCCCCCGGTGCGGACGTACCGCGCCGGGGGACGGGGGTCAGCGACGGGCCGGGGTGCGGCCGTGCGTGACGGCACTCCAGGTGTCGATGCCCACCCAGATCGCGCGGAGCATGGTCCCGGTGCGCCGGCCGGCGTCCCGCAGGGTCTCGGGCCAGGACGGCATCGGGGTCTCGTGGGTGGTCATCGGCTACCTCCTCGTAGTGGTCGACTCGGAAGCTGCTCTGTCCGACTCGCACCACGAGAGTAGCCAGTGAGACACTGCTGTCTCAATGGTGACCATCGTGTGTCACGCCTCATCCGCTCGGAGCAGCACCGGTGACGGGCCGCAGCAGCCGGGCGCACGCGCGTGACCAGCGCGGGCCACCGCCGCGACGCGGCTCGGTCGCCGCGTCACCGGCGTGGTGCTTTCATGAACATTGCCCGCTTTTCGTCTGGACAACCGGTTCAGCGAGCGCCGCGTGCAGGAGGACCGCTTGTTCAGCATCACCGTCCGGGACCACGTCATGGTGGCGCACAGCCTGCGCGGCGAGGTCTTCGGACCGGCGCAGCAGCGCCACGGCGCGACCTTCCTCGTCGACGCCACCTTCCGGCGCCCCGAGCTGGACCCGGACGGGATCGTCGTCGACATCGGGCTGGCCACCGCGCAGCTCGCGGAGACGCTCGCCGACCTCAACCACCGCGACCTCGACGACCACCCCGAGTTCGCGGGCGTCAACACGACCACCGAGTTCCTGGCCCGGGCGATCGCGGACCGGCTCGCCGACCGCATCGGCGCGGGGAGGCTCGGCGGCAACGCCGGCGGGCTGACCGGCCTGACGGTGACGCTGCACGAGTCTCACGTCGCGTGGGCGAGCTACGAGCGGGACCTGTGACGGCTCCCGCACCGCCCCGGACCACGGGGCGTGCGGTGCACGTCGTCGTCCCCGCCGGGATCGACGACCCGCGCTCCCCGAGCGGCGGGAACCGCTACGACCGCGATGTCTGCGCCGCGTTCGACCGCCCCGTGCGGGAGATCGCCGTCGCGGGTGGCTGGCCGGACCCGGACCGGGCCGCCCTCGAGCGGCTCGACGCGGCGCTCACGGGCGTCCCGGACGGCGCGTCGGTGCTGCTCGACGGGCTCGTCGCCTGCGCCGCGCCGGGGGTCCTCGCCCGGCACACCGGCCGGGTACGCGCGGTCGTCCTGGTGCACCTGCCACTGGGCGACGAGCACGGGCTCGCCGCGGCGGTCGTCGCGGACCGCCGGGCCCGGGAGCACGCGGCGCTGCACGCGGCGGCCGCCGTCGTCACCACCAGCGAATGGACGGCACGGCGGGTGGTCCGTCTGCACCAGCTGCCCGTCGCCCGCGTGCACGTCGCGTCGCCGGGGGTGGACGCTGCCCCGATGACGTCCGCGCACCCGGCCGGTACCCGGCTGCTCGCGGTCGGGGCGCTCACCCCGACCAAGGGCCACGACCTGCTGGTCGAGGCCCTCGCCCGCGTCGCCGACCGGGAGTGGACGTTGCGCCTGGCCGGGCCGCTCGACCGCGACCCCGCGCACACCGCGGCCGTGCGCGCGGCGGTGGACCGGCACGGCCTGGCCGGGCGGATCACCCTCACCGGCCCGCTGACCGGCCCCGCCCTCGACGCCGCCTACGCCTCCGCGGACCTGCTCGTGCTGCCCTCGCGCACCGAGAGCTACGGGATGGTCGTCACCGAGGCGCTGGCCCGGGCCGTCCCGGTGATCGCCGCCGCGGTCGGCGGGGTGCCCGAGGCGCTCGGCGGCGGTGGGCTGCTCGTCGCCCCCGGCGATCCGGACGCGCTGGCCGGCGCGCTGCGGTCCTGGCTGACCGACCCGGGGACGCGTGCGGACCTGCGCGCCGCCGCCCGGGACCGCCGGGACCGGCTCGACGGCTGGGACGACACCGCCCGGGCCCTCTGCGCGGTGCTGCCGTGAGCGCCGCCGCCGACCGCCGCGCCCCCGTCCCGATCCAGGGTGCGGCGGGCGACCCGGTCTGCCCGCCGGAGTGGCTCGCCCTGCGCGAGCCCGCCGACGCCGACGCCCGCTCGACCGCGCTCGCCGACGCCGTCCGCGACCTCCTGCCGCCGGGCCCGCTGCTGGTGCGCGACCTCGGCTGCGGCACCGGGTCGATGGGCCGCTGGCTCGCCCCGCGCCTCGCCCGGCCCGGTGGCCAGCACTGGGTCCTGCACGACCGCGACCCCGTCGTGCTCTCCCACGCCGTCGCGTCGCTGCCCGACGGCGTGACCGGCGAGGCCGGACCCGGTGACCTCACCGGGCTCGGCGCCGACGCGCTGGCCGGGACGTCGCTGATCACCGCGTCCGCACTGCTCGACCTGCTCACCGCCGACGAGATGGACGCCCTGGCCGCCGCCTGCACCGCCGCCGGCTGCCCCGTGCTGGTCACCCTGACCGTGTCCGGCCGGGTCCGGCTGCACCCCGAGGACCCGCTCGACGCCGAGATCGGCGCCGCCTTCGACGACCACCAGCGCCGCGACGAGAACGGCCGACGGATGCTCGGGCCGGACGCCCCCGCCGCCGCGGCGGCCGCGTTCACCCGGCACGGCGCGCGGGTGCGCACCGCCGACTCGCCGTGGCGGCTCGGCCCCGACCGGCCCGCGCTGCTCCGCGAGTGGCTGGCCGGACGGCTCGACGCGGCGTGCGCGCAGCGTCCCGGCCTCGCCGCACACGCCGGCGCCTACCGCGACCGGCGCGAGCGCGCCCTCGACGCGGGAGAGCTCACCGTCTCGGTCGGCCACACCGACCTGCTGGCGGTGCCAGGGGAGCGGTCGTGAGCGGCCGGGTGGGTCCGGCCCTGCGGCTGCTCGCCGGGGTGGGGCTGCTCGCCGTGCTGTTCGTGCAGATCGGGGTCGGGCCGGTGCTGGAGCGCCTGCGCGGCGTCGGGCCGGCGGCGGTCGTCGCCGCGCTGCTGCTCGGCGCGGTGGCGACCGTGCTCAGCGCCTGGCGGTGGCGGATGGTCGCCCGCTCGATCGGGCTCGGCCTGACCCCGGGACGCGCCGTCGCCGACTGCTACGGCGCCACCTTCCTCAACTCGCTGCTGCCCGCCGGGGTGCTCGGCGACGTCCACCGCGCGGTCGGCCACGGGCGCAGCGAGGGGGACCTCGGCGCCGGGGTCCGGGCCGTGGTGTTCGAGCGGGTCGCCGGGCAGCTGGTCGCGGTGGCGGCCGTCGCCGTCGTCCTGGCGCTGCAGCCGGACCTGCTGCGGGTGGCGTCCGGCGCGGTCCCGGGCGGCGCGGTGCTGCCCGTGCTCGCCGTCGTGGCCGCGCTCGGCGGGGCCGGGTGGCTACTGCGCGCCCGCCTCGGACGGGTGTGGGCCGACGCGCGCACCGTGCTGCGCCCGCGCACCGCGGCCGGGCTGGTGCTGACCTCGGCCGGAGCGCTGGCCTGCCACCTCACGGTGTTCGTGCTGGCCGCGCGGGCGGCCGGCGCGACCGCACCGCTCACCGTCCTGCTGCCGTTGCTGCTGGTCGCGCTGCTGGCGATGACGATCCCGCTCACCGTCGGCGGGTGGGGGCCGCGCGAGGCGGCCGCCGCGGCCGGGTTCGCTGCGGTCGGGCTGCCGGCCGCCGAGGGCCTCGCCGCCGCCGTCGCCTACGGGGTGCTGGCGCTCGTCGGGGTCGCGCCGGGCGCGCTCGTGGTGCTGCGGCGCCGCCGCGCGGCCCGGGGGACCGCGCCGTCAGCGCCCGGCGAGCACCCGCAGGTGGCCCGCGAAGGCGACCGCGAGCGCGTCGAGCAGGCCCCGGCCCTTCTCGGCGGTGGCGAGCGACGGCCGTCCCACCACCCCGGTGGCGGAGTAGGCCGCGAGCCCGGTCGTGAGCAGGTGCGGCCGCTCGTCGGCGACGTGGTCGGCGGTGCGGTACGACGGCCGGACCTGGTCGGGGGCGGTGTGCAGCAGGATCGAGGTCTCCAGCTCCCCGGCGTGCATGTCGGCGGTGTTCGAGGTCTCGCACCCGGCGGCCCGGCGGGCGGCGGTCCAGTCCTCGGAGACGGGGAACAGGGCCATCGGCAGCGGGCCGACGGAGGACTCCTGGACGACGTTGCGCAGCACGTGGTTCCCGCCGTGCGCGTTGACCAGGACCAGCGCGGTGGTGCCCGCGGCGCGCAACGAGGCGGCGACGTCGGCGACGACCGCGACCAGCGTCGTCGCGGAGATGCTCACGGTGCCCGCCCACGCGGCGTGCTCGTGGGAGCAGGAGATCGTCAGGGGCGGCAGGACCCGCACGCGGTGGGCCCGGGCGACCCGGGCGGCGACCGCGGACGCCACGAGGGTGTCGGTGGTCAGGGGCAGGTGCGGTCCGTGCTGCTCGAGGCTCCCGACCGGGAGCAGGGCCACGGCGGCACCCCGCTCCCGGACGTCCTCGGTGGTGTCGACCGGGAGGGGATTCACGCAGGCGAGGCTCTCACGGCCCCGCCCGATCATGGAGGAGCGAGGGTGCACGACGACCGACACGAGTTCGCCGAGTCCCGGTTGACCACACGGCACGGGGAGTTCCGCGCCATCGCCTTCCGCGAGTACGACGGCGGCCCCGAGCACCTCGCGCTGGTGCACGGCGACCCCACGGCGGTGGACGCCCCGCTGGTGCGGATGCACTCCGAGTGCCTCACCGGCGACGTCTTCGGCGCGCGCCGCTGCGAGTGCGGGGCGCAGCTGTCGATCGCCATCGACGCCGTCGTCCGCGCGGGCCGCGGCGTGATCGTCTACCTGCGCGGGCACGAGGGCCGCGGCATCGGCCTGCTCGCGAAGATCCGCACCCACGTGCTGCAGGACGAGGACGGCCTGGACACCGTCGACTCGGCCGTCGCGCTGGGCCTGCCGGTCGACGTGCGCGACTTCGGTGCCGCCGCCGTCGTGCTGCGCCACCTCGGGATCGGCCGGGTGCGGCTGCTGTCCAACAGCCCGGCGAAGGTCGAGGCGCTGACCGGGCACGGCATCGTCGTCACCGAGCTGGTGCCGGTGCTGGAGCCCGCCGACGAGCACAACGTGCGCTACCTGACCGCCAAGCGCGACCGGCTCGGGCACGTCCTGCCGCAGGTCGACGCCGCGCCGGACGCGCCGCGCGGTCACACCGCGACCGGCTACTGAACCCTGTCGTGCGACACCCGCAGGCACAGCGACGGCGGCCCGCCCGCCGCCATCGTGGCGAGCACGGCGGGCAGCTCGTCGAGCGTGCAGTCGCCGCCGATCAGCGCGTCGAACCGTGGGTCGGCGAGCAGCCGCAGCGCCAGCGCCATCCGGTCGCCGTAGCCGCGGCGCGCCCGGCGCGGGGACACCGTGCCGACCTGGCTGGCACGGATGGTGAGCCGGCGGCTGTGGAACGCCCCGCCCAGCGGCAGCGGCACCGAGCGGGTGCCGTACCAGCTGAGCTCGACCACCTCGCCCTCCGGCGCGAGCAGCTCCAGCGAGCGCGCCAGGCCGGCCGGGGTGGCGCTGGCGTGCACGACGAGGTCCCGGTCGCCCTCGGCGTCGTCGGGAGAGGCGAACCCGACGCCGAGCGCCGCGGCGACGGCCGCCCGGTCCGGGTCGGTGTCGGCGAGCTGCACCCGCGCGCCGGGCAGCCCGGCCAGGACCGCGGCCACCGACGCCCCGACCATCCCCGCCCCGACGACGGCGATCCGGTCGCCGACCAGCGGGGCGGCGTCCCACACCGCGTTCACGGCGGTCTCGACGGTGCCGGCGAGCACGGCGCGTTCGGCGGGCACGTCGTCGGGGACGACGGTGACCGCGTCGGCGGGCACCACGAACCGGCTCTGGTGCGGGTACAGGCAGAACACGGTCCGCCCGGCGAGCTCCGGCGGGCCCTGCTCGACCTCACCGACGGCCAGGTAGCCGTACTTCACCGGGGCGGGGAAGTCGCCGTCCTGGAACGGGGCGCGCATCCGCTCGTGCTCGGACTCCGGGACCTCGCCGCGGAACACCAGGGTCTCGGTGCCGCGGCTGACCGCGGTGTACCGGGTGCGGACGAGCACCTCGCCCGGGCCGGGGTCGGGCACCGGCACCGTCCGGATCTCGCCGTGCCCCGGCGCGGCCAGCCAGAACGCCCGTGCCTCGTGCCCCACCGCGCCGTCCCCGATCCCGGCGCCCGGCGCGCCGACGGCCCCGACAGTATCCGGACGTATCGGGCGACGGCCCGGTGCGCGGAGGTGGTCTGAGTGGACCGGCCGTACGTGCTGGCGTCGGTCGCGATGTCGCTGGACGGCTACATCGACGACGCCGGCCCGGACACCCTGGTGCTCTCCGACGCCGACGACCTCGACCGCGTGGACGCCGTGCGCGCGGGGGTCGACGCGATCCTGGTCGGCGCGGGCACCGTCCGCGCCGACGACCCACGGCTGCTGGTGCGCTGCGCGGAGCGTCGCGCCGCGCGGGTCGCCGACGGCCGCCCGCCGTCGCCGCGGCGGGTGGTGCTGACCACCGGGGCGTCGCTGGACCCGTCGGCGCGGGTGTTCGCGGGCGGGGACGCCCCGCTGGTGTTCACGGCCGCACCGGCCGCGGCCGCGCTGCGCGAGCGGCTCGGCGACGCCGCCGAGGTCGTCGCCGCGGGGGACCCGCCGGACCCGCGCGCGGTGCTCGACGACCTGGCCGCCCGCGGCGTGCGGCGGCTGCTGGTCGAAGGGGGCGGCGCCGTGCACACCGCGTTCCTCACCGCCGGGCTGGTCGACGAGCTGCACGTGGTCGTCGCGCCGTTCTTCGTCGGCGACGCCCGGGCCCCGCGCTTCGTGCGCGACGGCCGGTTCCCGCAGTGCCCGCAGCGCGGCATGGCGCTGGTCGAGGCTCGCCCGATGGGCGACCTGGTGCTGCTGCGCTACCGCACGTCCTGAGTCGCCGGTCAGGAGAACGCGGCCAGGAACCGGTCCCGGAACCCGGCCATCGGCCACGACGGCGCGTCCGGCGGCGGGAGCAGTCCGGGCGTCCAGCCCCAGCCGTCGATCCGGTCCAGCACCCCGGCGTCGCGGGTGATGACCGAGATCGGGACGTCGGAGCCCGCGCCGGGCCCGGACACCGTCGCGCCGGGCTCGTGGTCGCCCAGCAGCAGGACGACGAGGTCCCGGTCGTCGCCGCGGCGGTCGGCGACCCAGCCGGTGGCGCTGCGCAGCGCGTACTCCAGCGAGGTGAGGTAGTCCGCGCGCAGCGTCGCCCGGTCCAGGGAGAAGATCGTGTCGTAGGCCTGCTGACCGCCGGCGTACGGGCCGTAGACCGCGCCGTCGCCGATCTGGGCCGGGTCCAGCAGCGGCGGCACCGGCGACCACGGCGCGTGGCTGGAGGTCAGCACCACGGTGCCGAGCAGCGGTCCCCGGCCGGGGCGGTCGAGCTCGAGCCGGGAGAACGCGTCGAGGGTGTACTGGTCGGGCATCGGCGACCAGCTGAACGGCGGGCCCGCGTAGCCGAGGTCGGCACCGGCGTGCACCCGCTGGTGGCCGAAGAAGGCGGCCTCGGGCCACTCCCGCGTCGTCGCCGGGGTGACGACGGCGGTCTCCCACCCGGCGTCGCGGAACGCGCGCGGCAGGGTCAGCCGGTCCGACGCGGTGAGCCGGTCGTGCGCGCCCTGGCCCGCGATCGGGACCCCGGAGAACAGTGTCGCGTGGGCGAGCCAGCTGCCGCCGCCGTTGACCGGCGCGGTGAGCACGCCGCTGCGTGCGCCGTACCCGGCCGCGGCGAGGCGGGCGTCGGCCCCGGCGAGCACCGGGCGGGTCCGCGGCGCCATCTCCGGGGCGTGCTGGGCGTTGCGGCCGTAGCTCTCGACAAAGACGATGACGACGTCCGTGCCGCGCAGCGCCGTGAGCAGCGACTCCGGGGGACGGCCGGCCCACGCGTCGCGGGCGAGGGACTCGGTGAGCTCCCGGCGCTCGGCCAGCGTCCGCGGGATCTGCCCGGCGCGGTGGGCGACCTCGGCGACGCCGTCGGCGGCGGCCACCGGCACCCCGGGGACGAGCCGGGCGTCGGCGAGGGTGCCCACCAGCAGCCAGGCCGCGGCCAGCAGCGCGGCGGTCCCGACGGTGGCCCGCCGGTGCCGGGCCGCGAGCCGCCCGAGCCGGGCCGCCGCGGCGGCCGTCGCCACGACCAGCCCCACCGCGACGACGGCGGCGAGCACGGCGACCGCGGTCCCGGCCGCACCGGCAGCGCCGCGCAGGAACTCGTGCGCGTTGCCCAGCAGCGACCAGTCGGACACGGCGTCGAACCGGCGGCCCTGGAAGGTGAGGAAGCCGATGTCGGCGAGCTTGAGCAGCCCGACGACGCCGAGCAGCGCCCCGGCGAGGGCGGCGGCGACCCGCCGGACCCGCCCGGGCAGCAGTGCGAGCACCGCCGCGCCGAGGACCGCCTCGATCGGCAGCCGCAGCAGCCCGGCCGGGTCGAGGGCGGCCGGGTCGGCGGGCAGCACCAGGACCCCGCCGACGAGCGCGGCGCACAGCGCGGTGAGCAGCGCGGCCCCGGCCCGGCGGGCGTGGAACGGGTGCCGGTCGGCGGCCCGCCACAGCTGCACCACCGACACCCCGAACGACCACACCAGCGCGGCCAGCGCGACCCCGACCGCGGTGAGCGCGACGACGGTGGGCAGCACCCCGGCCGCGGTCACGACCAGCACGATCCCCTGCAGCGCGGCGACGACCTTCGCCGAGTAGCGCGGCGGCAGGGCACCGCGCAGCCACGGCGCGACCCGCCCGGCGGCGACGAAGGCGTAGCGCAGCAGGCCCAGCGCGGTGACCCACCAGTGGCCGGTCGTCGCGGCGACGTGGACCGACAGCACCATCAGCAGGAACGCGTCGGTCTCCATGTCGAACCGGGCGCCCAGCGCGGTCGCCGTGCCGGTGCGGCGCGCGACCGGGCCGTCGACGCCGTCGAGGGCGAGCGCGACGGCGGTGAGCGTCACCAGCGCGACGGTCCCGGCGCCGTCCAGGCCGACCAGGGCGACGACGGCCACGGCGAGCGCGCCGCGGGCCAGCGTGACCACCCCGGCCGGGCCGAGCGTCCGCTCCCCGGCGCGGCGCGCGGCCCGCAGCAGCAGCGCCGCGGCGACGACGCCGGTGACGGCCGCGGTGGTGACCCGCAGGGCGCCCGCCCCGGTCGTCGGCACGAGCGCGGCGAGGACGGCGGCGAGCAGCGCCGCGACCGCCGCGACCTGCGGGGCGACGGGGGCGGTGGCGGCGGTGCCGCGGGACGGGCGGAACATCAGGCGCTCCAGCATGCCCGACTTGTCCGGTGATCTTCCCCGGTGGTGGGTCAGTCCGGCAGGTGGCGGGCGTAGACGTCGCCCGAGCGGCCCAGCGGGCGGCGCCGGTCGAGCAGGGCGCGCAGTGCGGCGGCGTCCACCCAGCGGTCCCCGGCCGAGACGTCCCAGGTCATCGTCTCGACGGGGGAGTAGCGGTAGACGTACCGGCCGAGGGCCTCGATGCGGTCCAGCGAGTCCAGGGTGGCGTCGTGCGCGGCGGGCAGGTACTCCACCGAGAGTGCGGGCAGCGGACGGGACAGCCCGTCGAGGACGTCGGCCTCGAAGCCCTCCACGTCGATCTTGCAAAAGGCCGGGACGCCGTGCTCGGCGATGAGCGCGTCGAGGGTGCCGACCGGCACCTCGATCGAGGAGTCCCAGGTCACCCGGGCGAACCCGGCGTCGTCGGCGACGGTGTCGCGCCAGCGCTGCGACAGCGTCGAGACGGTGGGGGTGGCGCGGGAGACCCCGAGGCGGGCGGTGCCCGCCGCGGCGCCGAGGGCGAGGGGGAGGACGGTCACGGCGTCGTCGCGACCGAAGAACAGGCGCAGCAGCCGGGTGAAGTCCGGCTGCGGCTCGACGGCGACCACCCGCGCGCCCAGGGCCCGCCAGGCACGCACCCGGTTGCCGGCGTGCGCGCCGACGTCGAAGGCGAGGTCGCCGGGGCGCAGGAACGCGGAGTAGAAGCGGCGCATCCGGCGCTGCCGGCCCGGGATCCCGTGGTAGGTCGCGAGGGAGCGGGCGATGCCGGAGGCGCGGGTCAGCACACCCCGAGCGTAGTGGGCGAAAGGGAGGAACCGGGCGTGTGAGTCAGGGGGTGGCGGGGCTGCGGTCGGCGGTCTCCACGACCCCGGCCAGCAGCGTCCGCTCGGTGACCCCGATGATCTCCTGCCGGGCGAGCCTGCCGTCGTGCGCGGCGAGCACCGCCCGGGTCAGCAGGGCGTAGAGCGCCTCGGTCATCCACGTCGCGGACTGGGTCACGCAGAAGGCCCCGCTCCGCTGCCCGCGCTGGAACAGCTCGACGAGCAGGGTGTCCATCTCGGCGTAGCGGGCCAGGACCTCGTCGCTGGACTGGATGCGCTCGGCGAGCACCCACAGGTCCACCGAGGGCAGCAGCCCGACGATGACCCGGTGCACCGCCTCGATCGGGTCGCCCTCGTCGGTCCGGGCCTCCCGGATCGCGGCGATCCCGCGCTCCACGCCCATCTCGCTGAGCTCGGAGAGCAGGGCCTCTCGGCCGTCGACGAGCCGGTGCAGGGTCGCCCGGCTGATGCCGGCGCCGGTCGCGATCTCCGACATCGACGCGGCCGGGTTCTGCACGAGCACGGTCGCGGCCGCGAGGAGCACGTCGTTCCGCTCGATGGCCACGCCGGAGACGGTAGACCTCCCGGCGTCAGACCATCGCAGCCGTTCCGACCTGCGGATTCGCCCCGAAGAAGCGGACCATCGCGTCGACGTGCCCGGCGAACGGCGGGCAGTGGACGCCGAGCCCGCCGAGCATCGCCGTCGTCGCGTCGGTGTCGTAGTGCGACGGGTGGGTCAGGTACTCCAGCGTGCTCGACGGGACCTGGAACAGCCGTCCGACGCCGGGTACGTGGTCGATGGAGAACGCGGCGAGCCCGACCGGCATCGGCACCACGCGCAGCTGCTTGCCGAGCCGGTCGGCGAATACCTCGCACATCTCGGTCACCGTCGGCGGGGCCGGCTGGGCCAGCGCGAACGTCCGGTTCACCGCCGGGCCGTGCCCGGCCAGCGCGGCGATCCCGTCGACGACGTAGTCCGAGGGCACCAGGTTGAACCGGGTCCGCGACGCGGCGCGGGGGAGCGGCGCGAACGCCGTCCGGCCCTGCCGGGCCAGCAGCTGGAGCAGGTAGTACGGGCCGTCGAACTTCTGCGTCGCGCCGGTCACCGAGTCCCCGACGACGACCGACGGCCGGTAGACCGACACCGGCAGGCCGGCGTCGCGGGCCTTCGCCACGACGCGCTCGGCCTCGTGCTTGGTGTGGTCGTAGTGGTTGGCGAAGGGCTGGCCGAGCTCCAGGTCGGTCTCGGAGAAGATGCCGTCGTAGCGGCCCGAGACGTAGCAGGTCGACACGTACTGCAGCCGGACCAGCTGCGACGCGGCCTCGGCGAACCGCACGACGTGCCGGGTGCCCTCGACGTTCACCCGCCAGGCGACGTCCGCCGGCACCGAGAGGTCGTAGACCGCGGCCAGGTGGAAGATCTCCAGCGGCCCGCCGAGCAGGCGCTCGCGCTCGGCCTGCTCCAGCCCCAGCCCGTCGACGGTGATGTCCCCGACGACGAGGTCGGTGCGCCCGGCGATCTCCGGCGCCTCGCGCTCGATCCGGGCCAGCGTCGTGCGGGCCTGGTCGAGGAACTTGGCCTGCACCAGTGCGACCGCGCGCGCGTCGGGTGCGCGGCGCAGCGTCCGCGGCAGCAGGGCCGACCCGAGGAACCCCGGGAACCCGGTGAACAGCACGACACCCACGGGTGCACCGCCTCTCGCGCGGCGTCCGTGCCGCATCGTCGCTCGTCGGGACGGTATCCGGTACCGGTCGTACCGGCCGGGTGGGTGTGACCTAGATCAGCGTCGACGCGTGGTCGGGCACGTCGCGCTGCACCTCGCGCGGCGGGCGCTCGTAGCCCGTCGACGGCTTCCGGTCCGGCAGCGTCAGCACCTGTCGCGCCACCGGCTCCCAGGGGATCGACCCGAGCAGGTGGTGGATCATGTTGATCCGCGCGTTGCGCTTCTGTTCGGCCTCGACGATCCACCACGGCGCGTGCTCGGTGTCGGTGTGGATCAGCATGTCGTCGCGGGCGCGGGAGTAGTCGTCCCAGCGGGTCATCGACTCGAGGTCCATCGGCGAGAGCTTCCACTGCTTGAGCGGGTTCTCCAGCCGCTCGGCGAACCGCCGTGCCTGCTCCTCGGCGCTCACCGAGAACCAGTACTTGCGCAGGTGGATGCCGTCCTCGACGAGCATGTTCTCGAACACCGGCGCCTGACGCAGGAAGCGGCGGTACTCGGTCTCGGTGCAGAACCCCATCACCCGCTCGACGCCGGCGCGGTTGTACCAGGACCGGTCCATCAGCACGATCTCGCCGGCCGCGGGCAGCTGCTCGACGTAGCGCTGGAAGTACCACTGGCCCTTCTGGCGCTCGGTCGGCGCGGGCAGCGCGACGATCCGGGTGAACCGCGGGTTGAGGTACTGGGTGACCCGCTGGATCGCCCCGCCCTTGCCCGCGGCGTCGCGTCCCTCGAAGACCACGACCACCCGGGCGCCCGACGCCCGGACCCACTCCTGCATCTGCAGCAGCTCGCCCTGCAGGCGGAGCAGCTCGGCGTCGTAGACCTTGCGCGGCAGCTTCGGGGTGCTCACCGGCACAGCCAACCAGAAGGCGGGGTGACGTGGCGGACAACGCGGTGGGCTGGCGCGTCGCCTATTTACTCGTCTAACGTGTTAATTTGCGACGACGACGCCGCCTCCCTGTCCCACCACTCCCCGGAGGAGGCACCCGATGCGTGCCGTCACCACTCGTCCCGCCTTCGCGCTCGCCGCACTGGCCGTCGGCGCCTTCGCCATCGGCACCGGCGAGTTTGTGATCATGGGCCTGCTGCCCGACGTCGCCGGCGGGCTCGCCGTCGACATCCCCGACGCCGGCCGGCTGATCTCGGCGTACGCGATCGGCGTCGTCGTGGGGGCCCCGCTGCTGGTCGCGGCGGCGAACCGGTTCCCGCGCAAGCACGTCCTCATCGGACTCATGGCCGGCTACGCCGCGTTCAACGTGCTGTCCGCCGTCGTGCCCGGCTACCTGCCGGTGCTCGCCGCCCGGTTCCTCGCCGGGCTGCCGCACGGCGCCTTCTTCGGTATCGGCGCCGTCGTCGCGGGCGGGCTCGTCAGCGCCGACCGCAGGGCCCGGGCGATGGCGACGATGTTCGCCGGACTGACCCTGGCCAACGTCGCGGGCGTCCCGGTCGGGACCCTGCTCGGGCAGCAGCTCGGGTGGCGGCCGGTGTTCGGCGTCGTCGGGGTGATCGCCGCGGTCGCCGCGGTGGCCGTCGCCGCCTGCGTCCCCGACGTCCGCGACGCCACCCCGGTGCGCCTGCGCGCCGAGCTGCGCGCCCTCACCCACCGTCCGGTGTGGACGGCGCTGCTGGTGGCGACCGTCGGCGGGGCCGCGCTGTTCAGCACCTACAGCTACATCACCCCGATGCTGGTCGAGGTCGCCGGGTTCACCCCGACCGAGGTCACGCTGCTGCTCGCGCTGTTCGGCGTCGGCATGACCGTCGGGAACCTGGTCGGCGCCCGCCTGGCCGACATCGCGACCATGCCGACGATCTACGGCGCACTCGTCGCCGACGCCGTCGTCGCGCTGCTGTTCGTGCCGGCCCTGCAGAACCAGGCGACCGCGGTCGTCGCCCTGTTCGCCTTCGCCGTGACGACGTTCGCGCTGGTCCCGGCCGTGCAGCTGCGGATCATCAGCGGCGCCGGCGACGCGCCGAACCTGGCCTCGGCGGCCAACCAGGCCGCGTTCAACGTCGCCAACGCGATCGGGGCCGCCCTGGGCGGCACGGTGATCGCGGCCGGCTACGGCTACGCCTCGCCGAACGTCGTCGCGGCCGGGCTGGCCGTGGTCGGGCTGGTCGTCGCGGTGCTGGCCGGGCGTGGGGACCGGACGGCGGCGTCCCGGGCGCGCGAGGTCGCCGCGGTCTGAGCGGCCGTCGGTACCGCCGCGGTCCGGGCGGCTCGCGGTACCGCCGCGGTCCGGGCCGCTCCGCGTGCTGCCGCGGTGCTCACGGCAGCGCCAGGCCGAGCCGCGCGGCGGTGCCTGCGGCCTCGGCGGCGAGCGCGTCGGCCTCGGCCCGGTCCCCGGCGTCGCCGCGGCGGCGCAGCGCCGCCGCCAGCCGGGCACGGGCGAGGCAGGCGTGCGGCAGCAGGCCGGCGGCCGCGTCCGCCGCCACCGCGGCGCGCAGGTGGTCCACGGCGTCGCCGGTGCGACCCCGCGCGCCGGCGATCACGCCGAGCACGCCGTGCACCGAGCCCTCGGTCCACGCGACCCCGGCCCCGGCGGCCACGTGCAGCTCCGCCCACGGGGACAGCGCGGCGTAGGCGTGGTCGGCGGGCCCGGTCGTCGCCCAGCGCCGCGGCCAGCCCGCCGCTCGTGGCGTGGAACAGCACCTCCATGAACGGTCGCAGCGCGACGGTCTCGGGGCGGGGGAGCTGCTCGTACAGGGCGGCGGCCTCCTCGGCGTCGCCGTGCCGGGCCTGCCACAGCGCGGTCAGCATCGTCAGCAGCCGCGGCGGGGGTTGCTGCCGCTCGATCGCGGGCAGCCGCGGGTCCAGCGGGTCCCCGGTCAGCATCGCGATGCTGGTGCGCAGCGCGTGCGCCGGGTACTCCGCCGCCGGATGGTGTCCGCGCTCGGCGAGCCGGATCGCCTCGTCGGCGGCGGCCCGGGCCTCGGTGAACCGGCCGCGGGCGCTGAGCAGGCAGGCGCGGTTGCGGACCAGGTGCCAGCGCGGCAGCGGGCGGCGCATCCGGGCGACGACGGGTTCGAGCAGGTCCAGCTCGGCCTCGGCGTCGGCGGTCCGGCCGAGCTGGACGAGCGCGTCGAACCGCCACAGCCGCCCCCACAGCTCCGCGGAGTCGCCGAGCCCGTCGGCCAGGGCGGTCATCCGGTCGCCCAGGTCGAGCCGCGGCAGGGTCCCGGCCGGTCCGGAGCGGGCCAGCTGCAGCGCCCGCAGCGCGATGGCGCAGGCCGCCGGGTCGCCGACCCGCTCGCCCATGGCCAGCGCCGCCGTCCCGGTCGCGACGACGCGGTCGGGGCCCGCGCGGTCGTCGTCCCAGGCCGAGGCGGCCGCGAGCTGCGCGGTGAGCCGGGCCCGCAGCGGGGAGTCGGCGTCCGGGAGCCCGGCCAGTGCGGTCCGGCACCAGCGGCGGCTGGTGGCGAGCCACCCGGCGTCGCCGACCTCGGGGAGCAGGGTCGCGGCCCGGCCCAGCAGCTCCGGGTCGTCGAGGTGCGCGGCCAGGGCCGCCGCGTCCTCGCAGCTCCGCACGGCCCCGGCGACGTCGTGCCCCAGGTACTGGGCACGGGCCCGGTCGAGCAGCAGCGCCGCCCGCTCCGGCGGCCCACCGGGCCCGGCGGCGAGCGCCCGCTCCAGCAGGTCGGCGGCCTCCTCGAAGGCGAACCGGTGCAGCGCCAGGTCGGCGGCCGCGGTGGCGGCCCGGACCGCGGCCGCCCGGTCGCCGAGCGGGAGTGCCGCCAGCCGGTGGTGGGCGAGCGCCGCCCCGTCGCCGCCGGTCGCGTCCAGGTGCTCCGCGGCCCGCAGGTGGATGCGGGCCCGGGTGCCGCGGGCGGCCTGCAGCGCCACGGCGTCGCGGACGATCTCGTGGGCGAAGTGGTGGTCGGGCGCCAGGAGCCCGGCGGCGACGGCGTCGTCGAGCCGGTCGAGCACGTCCGCCACGGCCGTGCCGGTCACGGTCGCGACGAGGTCGGCGTCGACACCGCCGCCCAGCACGGCCGCCGCGACGAGGACCTCCCGGACCGGTGCGGGGTGGACCGCGAGCCGCCCGGCGACGACGTCCCGGACGGCGGCCGGGAGCTCCTGCGCGGCGCTGTCCGGGACGCGGGCCAGCTCGCGGACGAACAACGGGTTGCCGCCGGTGCGCCGGACCACGGCGGCCACCGTCGCCTCGTCGGGTGTGCGCCCCGACTCGCGCCGGAGCAGCACGGCCACGGCGTCGGCGGGCAGCCCGGCCGGTGCGAGCCGCACGGTCGCGGGCGCCCGCAGCAGCGCGGCCCTGGCCGCGGCCCGGTCGTCGTCGAGCGCACCGTCGGTCAGGCTCACGACGACCAGCAGCGGACACCGCCGGTCGGTCCGGGCCACGTGCCCGAGCAGCATCAGCGACGCCGGGTCGGCGAGGTGCAGGTCGTCGAGCAGCAGCACCAGCCCGGGGCCGGCGTCCGCCGCGTCGGCGACGAGGGCCGCGACGTGCTCGAACAGCCCGAGCCGCTCGTCCGGCCCGGACGGGTCCGGGCCCGGCGGCGGGGGTGTCCCGCCCAGCTCCGGCAGGACGCGGGCGACCGGCTCCGGGGCACCGGCCAGCACCGGGCCCGCGACCGCCGGGCCGACCTCCCGGGCCCACCGCTCCAGCGCCCGGCGCCACGGCCCGAACGCGGGCGCCCCGGCACCCGCGACCGCGCGGCCGGTCGCGACCGGCACCCCCCGGGCGGCGGCGAGCACGCCCGCGGCCTCCAGCAGCCGGGTGCGCCCGATCCCCGGTCCGCCCTCGACCAGCACCACCGCGGGCTCCCCGGCCAGGGCGCGGTCGAGCGCCCCGGCGAGGACGGCCAGCTCGGCGTCGCGGCCCACCAGGCCGGTGTCGGGGGCGGGCGCGACGGCCGCGCCGGCCCGCCCGGCCGGCGCCGGAGGGGGCGCGGGGGCCGGGAGCAGGTCCGGGTCCTGGCGCAGCAGCCGCAGCTCCAGCCGGGTCGTCGCGGCGGTGGGGTCCACACCCAGCTCGTCGGCCAGGGTGCGGCGCAGCCCGGCCAGCTCGGCCAGTGCGTCGGCCTGGCGTCCCGCCCGGTAGAGCCCGACGGCGAGCATCCCGCGCAGCGGCTCGTGGAGCGGGTGCCGGGACGCCAGCTCGACCAGCTCCGCCGGGACCGGCGCCCCGTCCCCCGACGCCTGTTCCGCGGCGAGGCGCGCCACCGTCAGCTCCACCCGGCGGCCGTCGAGCCGGTCGGCCTCGGCGCGCGCGAACGGCAGCGACCGCAGGTCCGACAGTGCCGGTCCGCGCCAGCAGCCGAGCGCCTCGCCCGCCGCGGCCCGGGCCGTCGCGTGGTCCCCGGCACGGGCGGCGGCGTCGGCCCGCTCCGCGGCCGCGGTCATGGCGCGCAGGTCGGGCACGTCGGCGTCGACCCGGTACCCGCCACCGGCCCGGACGACGGCCGCACCCGCCGGACCGAGCGTGCGCCGCAGCCGGGACACCACCACGCGCAGCCGCTCGACGGTGCCCTCGTCGTCGTCCCACAGGTCGGCGGCCAGCATCCCGTCCGGGACGACGACGCCGCGGGCGAGCGCGAGCCGCACGAGCAGACCCCGCTCCAGCGGGCGCCGGACCACGACGGCGGTGTCGCCGTCGCCGATCTCCACCGGGCCCAGGACCCGCAGCCGCAGGTGACCGACCACCCGACCAGCATGCACCGCCCCGGACCGCGGTGACAGGTCCGTGCAAGCCCGGTGCAACACCGGCGGCCGAGTCTTCCCCCGTCGCCGCCGGAGAGCCCGGCGGGACGCACCGGGAGGACACGGACATGACCATCACCCACCCCGCCCAGATCCACGACGCGTTCGAGACGGCCGTCAACGCCGGCGACGTCGACGCCCTGCTCGCCCTCTACGACACCGAGCGCGGCGTCGTCGTCGAGTTCGACGGCAGCGAGACCACCGGCCCGGACGCGCTGCGCACGTCCTTCGAGGCCATGACCGCGACCATCCGCCGGCTGGAGGGGACCGACCGCAAGCTCGTCGTCGCCGACGACGTGGCGCTGACCTCCGCGAGCTGGACCGCCGAGATCGTCCTGCCGGACGGCTCGGTGGTCACCCAGCAGGGCACGACCGCCGAGGTCTCCCGCCGCCGCCCCGACGGCAGCTGGGCCGTCGTCATCGACGACCCGCTGTTCGTCTGACCGGAACCGGACCGACCACCCCGAGGAGGGACCCCATGGGCCCGACCACCACGACCCCGGACGGGGCCGTCGACACCCGCGACATGGTCGTCGTGCACGCCGCGCTGCTGCGGGAGATCCGGTGGGCGCCCGCCGCGGTCGCCCGGGCCACGCCCGGCCCGGCCCGGCGGCGCGCCCGCACCGCCCGGCACCTGCGGCTCGTCCTGGACATGCTGGGCCACCACCACGACGGCGAGGACTGGCTGCTCCTGCCGCTGCTGCGCGAGCGGGCACCGCGCGACGCGCTGCGCACCGTCGAGGCCCGCGAGCACGAGCACGCCGGCATCGAGGACCGTCTCGCCCGCGTCGAGCAGGCACGGGGCCGCTGGCGTGCCGGCGACGACGACGCGGCGCCGGCCCTCGCCGCCGGGCTGGAGGCCCTGCACGACGAGCTCGCCCCCCACCTGCGGGCCGAGGAACGCGAGGTCCTCCCGCTGGCCGGGCAGTACCTGAGCGGGTCCGAGTGGCGGGCGATCGGGGACGCGGGCGTCGCCGCCGTGCCGTCGTCGCAGCTGGTCACGGTGTTCGGGATGCTGATGCACGACGCCGACCCCGAGGTGGTGCGGGGGATGCTGGCGCACGCGCCGGGGCCGGCGCGGCTGCTGCTGCCGCGGATCGCGCCACGGGCCTACGCGCGCCGTCGCCGCGCCGTGCACGGTCCGGAGCGGTCGTGAACGCCGGGGAGCACCGGCACGACCGTCGTTGCTACTGGGACGTGCAGGCCTGCCGGTGGCGCTGCCCGGGGCCTAGTGACCGGCGCGACGCAGCGCCTCCCCGAACACCTCGGTGATGGCGGCGTAGCCGCGGTCGTTGGGGTGGAACCGGTCGGAGGCGAGCTTGCCGCGCCAGTGCCGCGTCCGCGGGTCCCGCAGCTCGGCCAGCACCAGCCCGCGGCGCCGCACGGCGTCGTCGATCAGGCCGTTGACCTGCACCGCCGCGGCGAAGGTGCCCGGCTGGTTGCCGACGACCGTGCCACGCGGGAGCCGGTCGAGCAGGGCCGCGTACCGGCTCCCGACGCCCTCCTGGTGCTTGGGCTGCATCAGGTCGTTCGACCCGATCAGGCACAGCAGCAGGTCGGGGTGCAGCCGCAGCGCCGCCGGCAGCTGCGCGTCGAGGACGTCGTCGACGCGGGCGCCGTACTGGGACAGGTTGACCGTGCGCCAGCCCGGCAGCAGCGGGACCAGCTGCCCGAACCAGCCGCACTCCGGGGCCGACGCACCGACGCCCTGGGCCATCGAGTCGCCCAGCGCGACGCACAGCGGCCCGGTCCGGGCGAGCTCGGCGCGGTTGCGCTGCTCCCAGTACGCGGCGTAGGGCTCGATCTGCTGCTGCACCCGGCGGATCGCGGGCACGAACCGGGACACCGCGGTGATCACCCGGCCCGGCGGGCGCCCGGTCCGGTTGGAGAAGCCGAGATCGCCCGCATCCGTCACGCCGCCAGTGAAGCAGAGGTCGGTGGTGCGCCGCCGTTCCGCGGGCAGCGGACCTGCGGAGATCGTCCTACGGTGGGTCCCATGACGACCGTGGCACTGCTGGGGACCGGGATCATGGGTGCCGGGATGGGGCACAACATCCTCGCCGCCGGGCTGGACCTGCGGGTCTGGAACCGGACCGCGGCGAAGGCGCAGCCGCTCGCGGACGCGGGTGCGGCCCTGCACACCGACCCGGCCGACGCCGTGCGCGGCGCCGATGTGGTCGTGACGATGCTGGGGGACGCCGACGACGTCACCGCCGTCCTGGAACAGGCCGCCGACGGTCTCGCGCCGGGCCAGGTGTGGCTGCAGACCACCACCGTCGGCGTCGAGCCGTTCGACGGGCTCCGCGCGATCGCCGGGCGCCACGGCCTGACCCTGCTCGACGCGCCGGTGCTCGGCACCCGCGCGCCCGCCGAGTCGGGGCAGCTCGTCGTGTTCGTCGCCGGCGACCCCGCGGCGCGCCCGGTCGTCGACCCGGTGCTCGACGCCGTCGGCAGGCAGACCGTCTGGGTCGCCGAGGACAACACCACCGCCCAGGCGAGCCGGCTCAAGCTCGTCGCCAACAGCTGGGTGCTGGCGATCACCGCCGCGACGGGGGAGTCCGTCGCGCTGGCCCAGGGACTCGGGGTGGACCCGCAGGCCTTCCTCGACGCCGTCGCCGGCGGTCCGCTGGACCTGCCCTACCTGCAGAACAAGGCGAAGGCGATCCTCGACGACGACTTCACGCCCAGCTTCACCGTCGACAACGCGGCCAAGGACGCGGGCCTGATCGTCGCCGCGGCGGAGGCCTCGGGCACCCGGCTCGACGTCGCGCCCGCGGTGCGGGACCGGCTGCGGCGGGCGTCGGAGCGCGGGCACGGCGGCGACGACATGGCCGCCGCCTACAAGGCGTCCTGATCACCGGGCCCTGATCACCATCCGCTGATCAGGGCCTGCTCAGGTTCCTCTCAGAGCCGTCGGCGAGACTGGCGCCCATGCGCATTCTGGTGGTCGACGACGACAAGGCGGTCCGGGACTCGCTGCGTCGTTCGCTGGCCTTCAACGGCTACCAGGTCGACCTCGCCGAGGACGGCCAGGTCGCGCTGGACAAGATGCTCACCGACCGGCCCGACGCGCTCGTCCTGGACGTGATGATGCCGCGCGTCGACGGGCTGGAGGTGTGCCGGCGGCTGCGCAGCGCCGGTGACGCGCTCCCGATCCTCGTGCTCACCGCACGCGACGCGGTGTCCGACCGGGTCGCCGGGCTCGACGCCGGCGCCGACGACTACCTGCCCAAGCCGTTCGCGCTGGAGGAGCTGCTTGCCCGGCTGCGGGCGCTGCTGCGCCGCCGCACCCCCGACGCCGACGACGACGCGGGCACCAGCCCCGCGCTCACCTTCGGCGACCTGTCGCTGGACCCCGACACCCGCGAGGTGTCCCGGGGCGGACGGCCGATCAGCCTCACCCGCACCGAGTTCTCCCTGCTGGAGCTGCTGCTCGCGCACCCGCGCCGGGTCCTGACCCGCGCCCAGATCCTCGAGCAGGTGTGGGGCTACGACTTCCCGACCAGCGGCAACGCCCTGGAGGTCTACGTCGGCTACCTGCGTCGCAAGACCGAGGCCGAGGGCGAGCCCCGGCTGATCCACACCGTGCGCGGCGTCGGCTACGTCCTGCGGGACACCCCGCCGTGACCCAGCTGCTCCCGCCCGACGAGGAGCGGGCCGAGCGCTGGTGGCGCCGCGGGCCCGCGGCCGAGCCGGACCGCGAGCGGTTCACGCTGCGCGCCCGGATCGGGGTGCTCGCCGCACTCGTCGCCGCCGCGATGGTGCTGCTCGTGTCCGCCGCCGCGTTCCTCGTCGTGCGCCAGAACCTCACCAGCTCGCTGGACGAGACGCTGCGCCAGCGCGCCTACGCCGCGGCGCAGAGCGACCTGATCGACCCGCGGCTGCTCGCCGCGCTCCCGCCCGACGTGCTCGGCGCGGCCGACCTGCACATCGCGCTCGTCTACTCCTCGGGCGTCGCGACCTCGGCGGACGAGTCGTCGCGGCCGCCGCTGGGGGAGCCGGAGATCGAGGTCGCCCAGGGCGGGCCGACCCAGCCGGGCCGCACCGCCGAGCTCGACGGCGTGCCGTACCGGATCGTCGCGGTCCGGGCCGGGGACGGCCGCGCGCTGGTGCTGGCCCAGCGGCTCGACACGATGACCCGGGTGGTGACCCGGATGGGCACCGCGCTGCCGATCGTCGGGCTGGGCGGCGTCGTGCTCGCCGCGCTCGCCGGGGTCGCGGTCGCCCGGACCGGGCTGCGGCCGGTGCTGCGGCTGACCGCGGCGACCGAACGCGTCGCCAAGACCGGTGACCTGCGCCCGATCCCCATCTCCGGGTCCGACGAGCTCGCCCGGCTCACCCAGTCGTTCAACACGATGCTCGGCGCGCTGGCCGCGTCGCGGGAACAGCAGCGCCGGCTCGTCGCCGACGCCGGGCACGAGCTGCGCACCCCGCTGACCTCGCTGCGCACCAACCTGGAGCTGCTCGCCTCCGCCGACCGGCCGGACACCCCCGACCTGCCCGCCCAGGACCGCACCGAGCTGCTCGACGACGTCCGCGCCCAGGTCGAGGAGCTGTCCCACCTCGTCGGGGACCTCGTCGAGCTCGCCCGCGACGACGCCCCGACCATGACCAGCGAGGCGCTGGAGCTCACCGAGATCGTCGACCGCGCCCTGGACCGGGTGAAGCGACGCGCGGGGGAGGTCGAGTTCGACGTCCACCGCACCCCGTGGATCCTCGACGGCGACGCCAGCGCCCTCGAACGGGCCGTGCTCAACCTGCTCGACAACGCCGTGAAGTGGAGCCCGCCCGGCGGCACGGTGCGACTGTCGATGGTGCCGATCTCGCCGGAGTGGCTGGTCATCGAGGTGGCGGACGCGGGTGACGGGATCGCCGCGGAGGACCTGCCGCACGTGTTCGACCGCTTCTACCGGGCCGACACCTCGCGCACCATGCCCGGCTCCGGGCTGGGGCTGTCGATCGTCGCGCAGGCGGCGGCACGGCACGGGGGAGAGGTGCGGGCCGGACGCGCCCCGGAGGGCGGCGCGCTGCTCTCGATGGCCCTGCCGGGCCGGTACGTGGCGGACCCGGACAGCCCATAGCCTGGTGCGACATCCCGGTGACGGGGTGGTGCATCTGTGAGACGACGGACGGTGGACGCATGACCCAGGACAACCCGCCCGACGAGCCGACCCGCACCGGAGCGGGGACGTCCGGCGGGGCCTCCGGGGACGGGGCCGGCCGCGACGGCGGGACCCCCGCCACCGCGGGACCGGCCGGGTCCTCCGGCGACGCCGGGGAGCCGCGGCAGGGGGACGGCGCGCGTTCCTCCGACGGGGCCTCCGCCGGTCCGGACGGTGCCCCGGCCTCCGGGGGCGGTACGGGTGGGTCGGCCGGCCCGGGGGAGTCCTCCCCGGACACGGCGGGCATCGCCACACCGGACCGCGACACCGCGGCGGCCGGTTCCGGCGACGAGCCCGTGCCGACCCCCGTGACCTCGGGCAGCGGTGCGTCCACCCGGTCCGGCACGACCACCGCGACGACCGCGGCCGGCGCGTCCCCCGCCACCCCGGCGGACGAGGACGCCGCCCCGCACCACGACCACGGCCCCGACACCGAGGCCGTCTCCACCCAGGACCCGCCCACCGACCGCTGGGCCGTGCCCGCCAACCCGTGGGCCCGCCCCGGCTCCACCGCCGCCGACGCGCCCGTCGCGGGCTCCGACGGCGCCACGCCCGACGCGGCCGCCCCGGACACCCCGACCGACACGACGCCGGTGCCGGCGGACGGCACCCGGGAGCTCCCGGCGCACCCGGACGCGACCGGCGCGGCCGCCCCCGGCGAGCCCGCCCCGCCCCCGTGGGCGGTCGGCGCGCCGCCCGCACCGCGGCGTCCGCCCGGCCGCGGCCGCCGGGGTGTCGTCCTGGTCGCGGCCGGGCTGCTCGTCGCGCTGGTCGCGGGCGCCCTCGGCGGCCTGATCGGCGCGCGCCTCGCGGGCGGGTCGGGGGGCACGGCGCCGTCCGGCTCGGTCGAGGCCGTCGCCGAGAAGGTGCTGCCCGCCGTCGTGCAGATCCGCGTCGACGGCGGCGCGGGCAACGTCGGTGACCGCGGCGAGGGCTCCGGCATGATCGTCGGCAAGGACGGCCTGATCCTCACCAACAACCACGTCGTCGCCCCGGCGGCCCAGGGCGGCACGCTGCGCGTGGTCCTGCAGGACGGCCGCACCGCCATCGGGACGATCGTGGGGCAGGACCCGCAGTCCGACATCGCGCTCGTCCGCACCGACCTGCCGGGCCTGAGCACGGTCGAGCTCGGCGACTCCGACCGCGTCCGGGTCGGTCAGCAGGTCACCGCGTTCGGGTCGCCGCTCGGGCTCGGCGGGTCGGTCACCACCGGCATCGTCTCGGCCGTCGACCGGGCCGTCGGCATCCCCGCCGAGTCGGGCGCGCCCGGGGCGAGCGACACCGTGCTGAACGCGATCCAGACCGACGCCGCGATCAACCCCGGCAACTCCGGGGGCCCGCTGGTGGACTCCGACGGCCGGGTCGTCGGCATCAACTCCGCCATCGCGACGGCCGGGCCGGGCGGCGGCTCGATCGGCGTCGGCTTCTCCATCCCGATCAACCAGGCCCGCCGGATCGCCGACCAGCTGCGCGGCGGCGGCAAGGCCACGCACGCCGTGCTCGGCGTGACCGTCGGCAACGACCCGCAGCTGCGCGGCGCGGTGATCCAGGAGGTCACCCCGGACGGCGCGGCCGCGAAGGCCGGGCTGCGCCTGCAGGAGATCGTCGCCCGGCTCGGCGACCAGCGGATCACCACCGGCACCGACCTGCAGGCCGCGGTGCGGTCGCAGCCGCCGGGCAGCGTCGTCCAGCTGGAGGTCGTCGACGCCGGCGGGGCGACCCGGACCGTCGAGGTGACGCTGGGCGAGCAGTGAGGGCCTCCCCGGGTGCCGTCCGTCCGACCGGACGGGGCCGGGTGGGTGGCACGCACCGCACGTCGTTGACGGGTGAAGAACCGGCGTGATGGGGTGTCCCCGTATCCGGTGGTGCCCCACCGAATGCGCCCGGAGCGTCGTGTCGGTGCCGGTCCCCCCTCCCCGCACCGGCACGGCCTCCCCGGGGCCGCGCCCCGGCCGACGCTAGGGTGACCGCCATGGAGATGTCGGGTCCGCAGATCGGCCGTGCCCTCGTGGTGATCGTCGACGACCGGGTCAGTGCGGGTGAGCGGTCCGACGGCACCGGGCCGCTGGTCACCGAGCTGCTGGAGGAGGCCCACTTCCTCGTCGACGGCGTGGTCTCGGCCCCCGGCGACGTGGTGGCCATCCGCAGCGCGCTGAACACCGCCGTGATCGGCGGCGTCGACCTGGTGGTGACCGTCGGCGGCACGGGCGTGTCGCCCCGCGACGTCACGCCGGACGCCACCACCGGTGTCCTCGACCGGCCGGTGCCGGGGATCGCCGAGGCCATCCGCGCCTCCGGCCTCGCCGCCGGCGCGGTCGACGCCGGGGTGTCCCGTGGGGTCGTCGGCGTCTCGGGCAGCACGCTGGTGGTCAACCTGGCCGCGTCCCGCGCCGCCGTCCGCGACGGCATGGCGACGCTGACCCCGCTCGTCCCGCACGTCATCTCGGAGCTGTCCGGCCTCGACGACTGACCGGCCCCACGGGCCGGTCGCACGACCGGTCACACGACGCGAACGGGCCCCGGCGGAAGCCGGGGCCCGTTCGTCGTGTGCGGGTCAGTTCGCCGGGGGCACCGGCGGGACGCCGCCGTCGTCCTTGCGCTCCGGCGGCACCGGCGGCACGGCCGGCGGCTGCTGCGACGCGGCCGGGTTGCCCTCCGGCGCCAATGCGTCACCCCCGGGCTGGGCGGGCGGCACCGGTGGGACGGCGCCGCCGTGCGTGCCGGCGCCCGGAGCGGCCGGGTCGGTGTGCCCGAGTGCGCCCTCGACCTTCCCCTTCACACCGTCGATCTGCTCGGAGTACTTGCCGCCGGTGGCCTGGTCGACCTTCTCGGCGGCCTTCTCGACGAGCGGGCCCGCCTTCTCCTTGGCCTTCTCCAGGTGCGGGCCGGCCTGCTCCATCGCCTTGTCCAGGTGCGGCTTCGCCTTCTCGATCGCGTTCTCGGCCGCCTCGCGTGCCTTGTCCAGGAACCCCATGAGCGGTCCACCTCTCCTGTCGTCGCCCGGGTGCCCGGGCGGATGCGTACGGCTGACCCCATGGTGTCACCCGGACGCGTCGCCGTGGGGCGTCGCGAGCACGGCACGGCACGGTGACGCGGGATCGGTGTCCACCCGCGCCGCCCGCGCACGGCACCATGGGGTCATGAGCGAGCCCGCGGACCGGATGCGCCGACGGATCGAGGAGATCTTCGGCGACGACCCCTCGACCACCGCCGACGAGCGGGCCGACTACGGCGCCGCCGACGAGCGCGACACCGCGGACCCCGACCGCTGGTTCACCGAGAACCGCCCCCCGCACCACGGCGGCTGACCGGCCGGGCGTCCGGGGGAGGGCTGCTCAGCGCAGGGTGACCGTGACGTCGCCGGCCAGCGTCGCCGCGGCCACCGCGGTCGCCTCCGCCTCGGGCAGTGCGACCAGCACCAGCGGTCCCGGGTCCGCCCGCGCCCCGGCGGCCCCGGGGGCGGGTGGCAGCACCGCCACCACCCCGGCCCGGGCGGCCAGCACACGCGCGCCGTCCGGGCCGCCCGCCACGACGTCCACCCGGGAGCCGGGGGACAGCAGTGCGGCCACCGCCGGGTCGGCCGGGCGCAGCGGCACCGCCGAGGCGCCCGGCCCACCGGTGACGACGGCGAGCGCGGACCCGACCAGCCGCAGCTCGCCGATCGGCTCGCCCGCGGTCACCGGTCCGGCGAGCAGCCGCCCGGCCACCGCGTCGGGCCCGGTCAGCGCACCGGCGGGGGCAAGGGCGGGCGGCCAGGAGGCCACGACGACGTCGGCCGGGCCCAGCGCCGTGCCGGGGGCGAGGTCACGGGCCGCGACCAGCACCGGGACCCGCTCGTCACCCGCGGCGGGGAGCAGTGCCACCACCACGGCCGCGACCGCGAGGGCGGCGGCCAGCACCCGGCGGGCCAGCAACGCCCGTGACCAGGAGGGCCGCCGTAGCAGCCGGTCCCACGGGCGGTCCGCCCGCTGTGTCTGCTCCGCCATGGCCGCCCCTCCGCCGTCGTCGTTCCGACGCTAGGGCGGGACACGGCCGATGACGGGCCGATCCACCGGCCTGTGGACAACCCGGCCGGTTGTGGACGGATCAGGAAGCGGCGGCCTTCGAGGACGACGTGCCGGCCGAGCTCGACGAGGAGCTCGACGACGAGGAGTCCGAGGAGGACGAGGAGCTCGACGAGGACGTGGAGTCCGAGGACGACGAGCTCGACGAGGAGCTGTCGGACTTCGCCGACTCCGACGAGGAGCCGGACCCGCTGCTCACCGAGCCCGAGCGGGAGTCGGTGCGGTAGAAGCCGCTGCCCTTGAACACGATGCCCACCGAGGAGAAGACCTTGCGCAGCTTCCCGCCGCAGTTCGGGCAGGTGCTGAGGGCGTCGTCGGAGAACGACTGCACCGCCTCGAAGCGGTGGTCACACGCGGTGCATGCGTACTGGTAGGTCGGCACAACATCCTCCGGACGAACTGGGGCGGTGCCCGCCCGCGGGCTGGCACTCGGCGAGAGCGAGTGCCAGCATACTCCGAGGCAACGGTCGCTCCGACCCGTCCACACGGTCAGGGCGAGAGATGCACCACCCCGTCCCGGGGCAGGACGACCGCCCCCACCGCGACGTCGTGGTCCTCGGCCGGGACGTCGTCGAGCAGCTCGCCGTCGTGCAGCGGGACGACCAGCAGGGCGCCGGGCGCGGCGAGCGCGAGCGTCCGGTCGTAGAAGCCGCCGCCGCGGCCCAGGCGCCGCCCGTGCCGGTCGACGGCCAGCGCGGGCACCACGACCAGGCCGGCCGACGCGAGCGCGGCGGGCCCGAGCCGGGGACCGGTCGGCTCGACGACCCCGAGCGGCCCGGGGGCCAGGTCGTCCGGGCCGCGGTAGGCGGTCCAGTCCAGCGGTCCCGGCGCGTCCGGGACCACCGGGGCGAGGACCTCGTGACCGGCGGCGACCAGCGCGTCGGGCAGCGACGGCACGCCCGGTCCCGCCCCGCCGGGTTCGGTGCCGATCGGCAGGTAGCAGGCCACCGGGCCGGGCGTCGCGGCGGCGAGCGCGCACAGGTGCGCGGACAGCGCGGCGGTCGTCGCGGCCCGGTCGGCGACCGGGCGCCCGCGACGCTCCGCCAGCAGCGTGCGCCGCAGCGACCGCTTGGCGTCAGCGGCTCGTCCACCCTGATCAGGCGACGATCCACCCCTGTCCTCCGCGCGAGCCGTCACGGCTCCAGGCTAGAGCTGTGGCTAGGCTCGCCGACCATGAGCGTGCAGACGTCCAGCGGCACCGGGGCCTTCCGCACCGCCGTCGTCCCGGCGGCGGGTCTGGGCACCCGGTTCCTGCCGACGACCAAGGCCGTGCCGAAGGAGCTGCTCCCCGTCGTCGACACGCCCGGGATCGAGCTGGTCGCCGCGGAGGCCGCCGAGGCCGGCGCACAGCGGCTGCTGATCGTGACCTCCCCGGGCAAGGACTCGGTCGCGGCCTACTTCCGCACCGACGACGACCTGGTGAAGACCCTGGAGGGCCGCGGCAAGGGCGAGCTGGCGGACAAGGTCCGCCGCGCCCCCGGCCTGCTCGAGGTCGACTCGGTGTACCAGTACGAGCCCAAGGGCCTCGGCCACGCCGTCGCCCAGGCCGGCCCGGCACTGGAGGACGACGAGCAGGCCGTCGCCGTCCTGCTGCCCGACGACCTGGTCCTCCCGACCGGGGTCCTCGCCCGCATGGCGCAGGTCCGCGAGGAGCACGGCGGCAGCGTCCTCTGCGCCTTCGACGTGCCGCGCGAGCAGATCTCGGCCTACGGCGTCTTCGAGGTCTCCGACACCGGCGACGACGACGTCAAGCAGGTCCACGGGATGGTCGAGAAGCCTGCCCCGGACGAGGCCCCGTCGACCTTCGCCGCGGCCGGTCGCTACCTGCTCGACCGCGCGATCTTCGACGCGCTGGACCGGATCACCCCCGGCGCGGGCGGTGAGCTGCAGCTGACCGACGCCGTCGCGCTGCTGATCTCCGAGGGGCACCCGGTGCACGTCGTCGTGCACCGCGGCGGGCGCCACGACCTGGGCAACCCCGCCGGGTACGCGCGGGCCTACGTCGACTTCATGCTGCAGCACCCGGAGTACGGCGAGGACCTGCGGACCTGGCTGAACGAGCGACTGAAGGACTGAGAGTGCGCACGGTCACCGATCACCTGTCCCGGATCCTGGACGTGGCGGTGCGCCCGGCCCCGGTGCGCGTCGCGATCACCGACGCGCAGGGGCTGCGCAGCGCCGAGGAGGTCGTCGCGGCGCGTCCGCTGCCGGTCTTCGACCAGGCCGCGATCGACGGCTACGCGGTGCGCAGCGTCGACGTGGCCGGGGCCACCGACGCCTCCCCGGTCACCGTCCCGGTGGTGGGGGAGATCGCCGCCGGGTCCCGTCAGCCGCTGCGGCTGCAGCCCGGCCAGGCCGTCCGCGTCGCGGCGGGGGCGCCGCTGCCGACCCTCGCCGACGCCGTCGCGCCGCTGGGGTGGACCGACGGCGGCACCGCGCGCCTCACGATCCGGCGCGGCGTGCCGTCGGCCGGCTTCGTGCGCCGGGTGGGGGAGGACGTCCAGTCCGGTGACGTCGCCGTCCGCGAGGGCGACGTCGTCGGCTCGGCCCAGGTCGCGATGCTCGCCGCTGCGGGCCGGGACAAGCTGCTGGTGCACCCGCGGCCGCGGGTGTCGGTCGTCTCGGTCGGCGACGAGCTGGTGGAGGTGAGCCGCTCGGCGTCGTCCGGGCAGGTCGCCGACGTCTGCTCGCACGCCGTGGTCGCCGCCGCCCGCGAGGCGGGCGCGGAGACCAACCGGCCCCGCACCGTCGGCGGCAGCGCCGCGGAGATCCGTGGCGCCGTCGAGGACCTGCTGCCGGCGTCGGAGATCGTCGTGGTCTGCGGTGCGGGCGGCGGGACGACCGCGGCCGAGGCCAAGAGCGGGCTCGCCGACCTCGGTGGCATCGACGACACCCGCGTCGCGATGCACCCCGGTTCCGCGCAGGGCTACGGCCGGCTCGGCCCGGACGCCGTGCCGGTGTTCCTGTTCCCGTCGCACCCGGCGACCGCGCTGGTGCTGTTCGAGGTGTTCGTCCGGCCGCTGATCCGGCTGGCGCTGGGCCAGGAGCCGATGCGGCGCACCTGGACCGCCCGGCTGACCTCCCCGATCGTCTCCCCGGCCGGGCGCCGGTCCTACATCCCGGCGCGGCTGCTGCGCTCCGACGACGGCGGCGAGCTGCTCGCCCAGCCGCTCGGGGTGTCGGGCACCCACCTGCTGGCCGTGTTGTCCGAGGTCAACGCGCTGGCGGTCATCGACGAGGACGTGACCGAGATGACCGTCAGTGAGCACGTCGAGCTGGTTCCCCGCGGGCGGAACTGAGCCGCGTGCCGCCGTCCGCCGTCCCCGAACCGCCCGGCGGTCACCCCGGCTGGCCCGCCGTCCTCGGACCGCTGCGGGTGCGCGGGCACGAGGTGGGGCTGCGCCCGGTACGGCTGCGCGACGGCGGTGACTGGGCCCGGATCCGGGTGCGCGACGAGCACTTCCTGCGCCCCTGGGAGCCGACGACCTACGGCGGGTGGTCCCGCCGCAACTCCGGGGTGGAGTGGCCCGGCCGCTGGTGGCTGCTGCGCGGGGCCGCCCGGCGCGGGCTGTCGCTGCCGTTCGCGATCACCGTCGACGGCGCGATGGCCGGCCACGTCATGGTCGGCAACGTCGTGCGGGAGCCGCTGCTGTCGGGCTACGTCGGCTACTGGCTCGACTCGACCCTGGGCGGGCGCGGGATCACCACCGCGGCCGTCGCGCTCGTCCTGGACCACTGCTTCGGCCCGGTCCGGCTGCACCGGATCGAGGCCACGGTCCGCCCGGAGAACGTGGCCAGCATCGCCGTGCTCGCCCGGCTCGGGCTGCGCCGCGAGGGACTGCTGCAGCGCTACCTCGACGTCGACGGCGCCTGGCGCGACCACTACGCCTACGCGGTGACCGCCGAGGAGGTCCCGCCGGGTGGTTTCGCGGCCCGGCTGGTGCGGGACGGACGCGCCTCGCGGGCCTGACCCTGCGCAGCGCCCGCACCTCGTTCGATCACTCACCGGAGTCACACGTGTACCGCACGTCCCTGGTTTCGCACCGTCCGTCCGAGGGACCACGGCGCGTCGCGACCCGGGTGCGGACGTCCGCCCGATTACGGTGATCGGTGGTGGCGCGGATCGGGGCCGTTCCACCGGGTGGACTGCGCCGGTCGGGGGAGGAGGCAGCCGTGCCCAGCTCTCTGATCTTCGTGGGTCTGGTCGTGCTCTGGCTGCTGATCCTCGTTCCGACCGTCGCCCGGCGTCAGCAGGAAGTGGCCCGGCTCAGCCCGGCGCTGCTGTCCGGGCGGGTGCTGGAACGTCCCGCGCGGCATCGACACCCGGAGGTTCTTGTGACACAGCGATCCGGTCCGACCACGGTCGGCGAGCTGGCGGAGGCGCGGGACGACGTCCCCGCTCCCCGCGAGCGCTCCGACGAGGCCGACCACTACGCCTACGACGACGTCGAGGACACCGAGATCGACGACGAGGGCCGGGTCCGCGGCCCCGGGGGCGCCGACCACGACCTCGTCGACCACGACGACGACGTCGATCCCGACGAGCGGGTCCGGTCGGACCGGGAGCGCGACCCCCGGTCCGACGACGACCACGAGCCCGCCGGGCCCGTCGACGCCGACGACGAGCACGGGGCCGACGCCGACGGCCTCGACGAGGTCGACGAGGAGGGCTGGTCCCGCCCGCCGGCCCGCTACCGCCCCGGCCGCGGGGGCTTCGACCCCGAGGCCGCCGCCGCGGCCGCGCACGCCAAGTACGCGTTCCGCCAGCGCGTCGTCCTCGGTCTGCTGGTCCTGCTGCTCGCCGCCGGTGCGGCCGCGCTGCTGGTCTCGACGGTGTTCTGGTGGGTCACCGGTGTCGTCGGCGCGGGCCTGGTCGGCTACCTGACCTACCTGCGCCGCCAGGTCCGCATCGAGGAGGGCATCCGGGCCCGCCGCGCCGCGCGCCTGGCCGGCACCCGGCAGTCCCCGGCCGCCGACGACCCCGAGCTCGACGAGTGGGCCCACCGCGGCCGCGACGCCTCCGCCGAGGAGCGGGCCGACGACGAGATCCGCGCGACCGCGGCCCCCGTCACCGCGGGCGCCGACGAGGACGACGACTGGACCGCCGACGACGGCGAGCCCACCCGGGTGCGCGGCACCGGCGAGCCGCTGGGTGTGCTCCCTGCCCGCGGCCGCACCGTCGAGGGACCCGTCGGGACCGAGCACGAGTCGTCGCTCCCGCGCCTCGCCGCGGCCCCGCCGCCGCCCGTCCCGGCCGGGACGTCGCTGGTCGACGTGGACGCCGAGGAGGAGCCCGACGAGTTCGACACGGGTACCCCCCACCGGCGTGCGGTGGGTGAATAGGGGTCTGTTAGGGTTCTTCAGGTCAGCCCGCGAGGGCGGGCCTGATACACCTGGGGCTGTAGCGCAGTTGGTAGCGCGTCTCGTTCGCATCGAGAAGGTCAGGGGTTCGATTCCCCTCAGCTCCACCACCATCTGATTTCTGTCCACGGACGTTCCGTTCGCGAAGGGCCGTTCTCCCCCAGGGGAGGGCGGCCCTTCGTGCGTTCCGGGGCCGGATCCCGCGCCCGCCGCCGCCCGGCGGTCCTCGTCGCGCCCGTCTGCGTTGACATCTGGAGACTGTCTCCATATCGTCGAAGTGGAGATAGTCTCCAATTGAAGGTGGGGTGCGGCGTGAAGATCCTGATGATCGGCCGTGGCGTGATCGCGACGGTGTACGGCCGGGTGCTGGAACAGGCCGGCCACGAGGTCGAGTTCCTCGTCCGCCCGGGGCGCGCCGCGGCCTACGGCGACGCGGTCGACGTCGAGCTGGCCGACCTGCGGCACCGGCCGTGGGGGCGGCGCGTCGTCGAGCGGTGGCCGGTGCGCCTCCGGGAGGAGCTCGAGGCCGACCACGACGTCGATCTGATCGTGCTGAGCGTGGGGCACCACCGCCTCGCCGAGGCCGCCGCGTTCCTGGCGCCGCGGATCGGCCGGGCCGCCGTGCTGGTCTTCGGCAACATCTGGGACGAGCCGCTCACCGCGATCGGCGATCTCCCGGTCGATCGGGTCGCCTGGGGTTTCCCGCAGGCGGGAGGCGGTTTCGGCGCGGACGGCGTGCTGCGCGCGATGCTGCTGCCGTCGGTCCTGTTCGGCACCCTCGGCGCGGCACCCACCGAACGCGAGTCGGCCGTCCGCACGATCTTCCGTGGGGCGGGGCTGCGGATCCGCGAGCAGCCCGACTTCCGCGGTTGGCTGTGGATCCACTTCGCGGCGGACGCCGGGATGCACGCGCAGGGGCTGCGGCGGGGCGTGCTGGCGAACCTCGCCGGGGCGCCGGGGGACCTGCGTGCGGCGATGCTGGTCGGTCGTGAGCTGCTGCCGGTCCTCGAGGCACGGGGTGTCGACCTGAGCCGGCACCGGGTCGGTCTCGTCCCGTTGCGTGCTCCCGCATGGGCGGTCGGCGGCGCGCTCGCCCTGGCGACCGTCGTCCTCCCGACCGCGCGTCTCAGCTTCACTGCGCACGCCGATCCCGGGGCCGAGGAGCCGCGTGCGGTCTGCCGGGACGCCCTCGCCGAGGCACGCCGGCTCGGCGTGGCCACGCCCCGCCTCGACGCGGCCGAGCATCTCTTCGCCCGGGCCGGGGCCGGCTGAGCACCACCCACCCGCCCGCGCCCACCGCCCACGCACCGGAGGACGACATGACGACCATCGACGAGTTCCCGCAGGCCCGTACCTGCCCGTTCGCCCCGCCGCCGGCCTACGCGAGGATCCGCGAGGAGGACCCGGTCGCGCGGGTCCGGCTGCCCGACGGCCGGCCGGCGTGGGTGGTCAGCCGCCACGAGGACGTCCGCACCGTGCTCAACGACCGGCGGTTCAGCGCCGACCGGGGGCATCCGAGCTTCCCGCAGCTGGTGCCGGGCGCGGCCGTGACCGGCGCCCCCGACGAGGAGCCCGTGCTGCTCAGCATGGACGCGCCGGAACACCCGGTGGCCCGCAGGGCGGTGCTCGGCGAGTTCACCCTGCGCCGGACCGAGGGGTTGCGGTCACGGGTCCAGGAGATCGTCGACGAGCGGATCGACGCCGTCCTGGCCGGGCCCCGGCCCGCCGACCTCGTCGAGGAGCTGTCGCTGCCGGTCCCGTCGCTCGTGATCTGCGAGCTGCTCGGTGTGCCCTACTCCGCGCACACGTTCTTCCAGGAGCAGTCGACCGCGCTGATCGCCCGGGCGACGCCGCCCGAGGAGCGTGCCGCCGCCGGCGCCGCTCTGAGCGGCTACCTGGGCGACCTGATCGCGGAGAAGGAGACCGACCCGCCGGACGACCTGCTCGGGCGCCAGATCCGCCTGCTGCGCGAGCAGGGTTCCTACCGGCGGTCGGCCCTGGCGGGCCTGGGGATCCTGCTGCTCGTGGCGGGACACGAGACGACGGCCAACATGATCTCGTTGTCGACGGTGGCGTTCCTGCGCGCCCCGGAGCAGCTCGCGTCGATCCGGGCCGATCCCACCAGGACCCCCGCCGCGGTCGAGGAGATGCTGCGGTACTTCACGATCCTCGACGCGGCGACGGCCCGGCTGTGCGTCGAGGACGTCGAGATCGGCGGCCGGCTGATCCGCGCCGGCGAGGGGGTGCTGGCCCTGACGTACGCCGCGAACCGCGACCCGCGGGTGTTCGACGATCCCGACGAGCTGGACATCGAGCGCGGCGGCCGGCACCACGTCGCCTTCGGGTTCGGGCCGCACCAGTGCCTGGGGCAGAACCTGGCCCGGATGGAGCTGCAGATCGTGTTCGACACCCTGTTCCGCCGCATCCCCACGCTCGCGCTCGCCGTCGACGTCGACGAGCTGCCCTTCAAGGACGACGCGACCATCTTCGGTCTGCACCGGCTCCCGGTGACCTGGTGAGGACGTCCTGTCCCGTGGCCGGGGCTGGGGCACGATGGGCGGACGATCTCCACCCGCGACGTGAGGTGCCCCGTGACCACCGACAAGCCGCTGCGTGCCGACGCCCGGCGGAACCGCGAGGCGATCGTCACCGCCGCGCGCGAGGTCTTCGACGCCGGCCGGTTCTTCGACATGCGGTACGACGACCTCGCCAGTCTGGCCGGCGTGGGGACCGGCACGCTCTACCGGAACTTCCCCACCCGCGAGGCGCTGGCCGAGGCGGTCTACCGCTCGGAGATCGCCACCCTGAGCGACCGCGCCCGCCGCCTCGGCGCGACGCGGTCCGCGGACGAGGCGCTGGCGCTCTTCCTGCGGGACATGATCGACCACATCGACGCGCACCAGGGCCTGGCCCGCACCTTGGCCACCCTGATGTCCGCCGGCTCCGGCGGCGGGAGCGGGCACGAGCTCGAGGACGCGGTCGCCGAACTGGTCGCCGCGGGTGTGGCGGACGGGTCCCTGCGCGACGACGTCGACGCCGGTGCGGTGCTGATGGCCCTGCACGGCATCGGCGCCGCGCACGCGCGTCCCGGGTGGCGGGCCGAGGCCGACGGCGTCGTCACCCTCGTCGTGGACGGGCTGCGCCGGGACGCGGCGGTGGGGGACCGGACGGCGGGCGCGGAGCCGGAGCCGCATGGGTGAGCCGACCGCGGCCGCCGTCCGCGCCGCCACGCCGTCGTCGCCGCGGATGCACCGGGGTATCGCGAGATCCTCTCGTCAATCGTGACGATCTCCGTGGAACGGCGCCCGCCCCGCCTGGCTCCCCGTGATCGTGCAACGGATACTCGTCCGGGTGACCGAATCCCCCGACGGTCGTCCCCTCGACTCCCCGGAACTGTTCTGCCGTGACTTCGCCGCGGTGCTCGACGCCCGCGGCGTGTCCGTCCGCGAGGCCGCCGAACGCTCGAACTGGAGCAAGAGCGCGATCGGCAACGCCCGCACCGGACCCCGCCTGCCCCGCGCCGACCTGGTGACGACGGTGCTCGCCGCCGTGGGCGTACCCGCGCCGGAGGTGCGGGAGTGGGCACGCCGGCACGCGGCGCTGGCCGCGGCCCCCGCGGCCCCCGCGTCGCCCACCACGGCTCCGGCGAGGCTCTCGGCGACCGTCTCCGCGGACGTCGCGGCACCGGCGACGGGAGCGCCCACGGCCCGGGACGCGACGGAGATCCCGCGAACGGGCGGGACGGAACCGGCGAGCGCTCCCGCCGGGGGGTCGGAACCGACGGGCGCCGAGGAGCCGAAGGGGCGGACGGCGCGGGCGGTGGTCGTCGCCGTCCTGGCCACGGCCCTGGTCGCGGGCGGTGCCGGCTGGCTCGCCGCCCGGACGCTCGGAGCGCCGGCCGCGGCGTCGGCGGGGCCGGCCGTCGTCACGGTGCAGAACAAGGTCGCGCTCGGCGCGGAGGACCTCGTCGAGGACTCCGGGCCCGCCTACCTGTCGTCACGGGCGATCGCGTTCTGCGGTCCCCGGGGCTGCAAGGAGGACGGCACCGACGTCGTCAGCGGGGCGATGCTGCCCGCCACCTGCACGGTCGTCGGCGAGCGGATGTGGAACTACAACCTCGACTCGCCCGTCGCGCACAACCCGCACCGCGTCGAGTCCGAGCTCTGGTACCGCGTGACCTGGCCCGACGGGCGCTCCGGCTACCTGTCGGAGGTGTACCTGGAGCCGGGGTCCCGCGGCGGGCTCGGACTCCCGGCCTGCAGTTGATGTCACCCTCACGGCCTATTGATGAGCCTAACCTAACCTGCTGGTCTACGACCGCGCCGGCGAAGGACGCCGCCGTGGAGGTGGCGACGATGGTGCGGGCACGACTGGTCGGACTGATCGCGACGGCGCTGGCCGTCGTCGTCCTGGCGGGGTGCGGTGGGGCTCCCGCGCCCGCCGCGGCACCCACCGGGGCGACGATCGAGCACCGCTACGGCACCACGACGGTCCCGGCGCAGGTCGAGCGGGTCGCGACGGTCGGCTGGAACGACCAGGACTTCGTGCTGGGGCTCGGGGTCGTCCCCGTCATGACCCGCTCCTGGTTCGACGCCTACTGGGGCTTCCCGTGGGTGCAGGCCGTGACGAAGGGCGCCGAGGTCCCGCAGTCCGGTGAGGACGGCATCGACCTGGAGGCCGTCGCCGCGAGCAGGCCGGACGTGATCATCGCGATCTACGAGGACATCGACGAGGACATGTACCGCAAGCTGTCCGCGATCGCCCCGACCGTCGTGCAGTCCGCGGCGTACCCGCCGGAGAAGACCCCGTGGGACGTGCAACTGCTCACCACGGGGAAGGCCATCGGCCGGGAGGACCTCGCCGAGCAGCGCGCCGCCCAGGTCCGCGACCGGATCGCCGCGGTCCGCGCCGCCCACCCGTCGTTCGCCGGGAAGGTGCTCGTCGAGGACTTCGGTCCGGAGAACGGCGGGCACTACCTGATCCCCGCCGGCGACCCGCGGCGCGCGCTGTTCGACGCGCTCGGCTTCGGGACGCAGGAGCACTCCGGCGACGTGAGCGAGGAGCGGCTGGACCTGCTCGACCGCGACGTGCTGTTCGTCAACGGCGCGACCGAGCAGCAGATGACGGCGTCGGTGCCGTTCGCCCGCCTCGGCGTCGTCCGCGAGGGCCGCACGCTCTACACGACGTTCAAGGACCCCCTGGGCGGCGCGCTGTCCTACGGCGGCCCGGACGCGCTGCTCTACGCGATCGACCAGCTGGAACCGCAGCTCGCCGCCGCGACGACCCGCTGACCGCTCAGGCGGTGTGGGTCAGGGTCGCGGCGACCCCGGTCGCCGCGACCAGCACGAGGACCTCCACCGCCGCCCACACCAGCACCGGCAGCCGGCCGGTGCGCAGCCGGGCCCGCGTCGCGCCGCCCAGCGCGGCGGCGCAGGCCAGCAGCACGACCTTGGTGAGGACGACCGCGCCGTAGGCCGTCGTGACCAGGTCGGTGGGCGAGGACAGCCGCGCGGTGGCGGCGAGCAGCCCGGTCACCCCCAGCACGACGACGGCGGCGAGCGCGAGCCGGGAGAACCGGGGCACCGCGACGGCGCGCACGTCGGCGTCGCGGGCGGTGACCAGCAGCGCGCCGAGCCCGCCCACCCACAGCAGCGCCGCCGCGACGTGGGCGACGACCGCCGGCACCGCGTACACCGCGACCGTCGACGCTGCGGTGTGCCCGCTCGCCGCGGGCGCCGCCGCAGCGACGACGACCACCACCAGCGCCAGCACCGCGGGCCCCGGACCGGCACCCGGCCGGGCCGGCCGCGACCCGGCGACACCGACCAGCACGAGCACCGCGGCCAGCGCCACCAGCTGGCCGGTCCCGGCACGCGGACCGGTCAGGAACTCCAGCAGGTCCGGGCCACGCACGTCGGCGAGCCCACGCCCGGACACGACCGCGCCCCGGACGAACGTCTCGACCAGCAGCACCCCGAGCCAGAGCGGCGCGACGGTCGTCAGGACCCGGTCGGCGCCGGGCACCCGGCCGGGCGCGAGCAGCGCGACCAGCGCCGCCCCCGCCGCGACGACCGCGGCCAGGTCCGCCGCGGCCCGCACGACGGTCTGGGCCAGGTCGAGCGCGACGCCGTCCGGCCCGATGCCACCGGTGACCCCGGCGACGACGACCGCGGCCCCCACCAGCACCGCAACCCACCCGGCGACCGCGGGCGCGGGCTCGCGGACCCGGTGCCCGGGCGGGGCGTCGTCGATCGTCAGGCCTTCGACCGGCGCAGCGCGAACGCCACCCCGGCCCCGATGACGACGACGGCGACCACGATCCACGGCCACACCGGCGCCCCTCCGTCGTCGGAGGACGCGGTGGGGGTGGTCTGCGGGGCTGTGGTGGGTGCGGCGGACGGCGCGGCCGCCGCGGAGGTCGCCGCGGCCGCACCCGGCCCGGGGGAGGTCAGGGTGAACGGCACCGTGCCCGAGACGGGGTGGCCGTCGTCGGAGACCACCCGGTAGGTGACCGTGTACGCGCCGGCCGCACCGAGCGGGCGCAGCGGCACGGTGAGGGTGTCGCCGTCGCCGGTGGCGGGACCCGCCGCGTAGTCGGTGCCGCCGGGGCCGGTCACCGCGACGGTGGCGTCGGCGGCCGCGATGTCCTCGGAGAACGTCAGCGACACCGACGTCGGCGCGGTGCCGACCTGCGAGTTCGCGGCGGGACTGCTGGACTCGAGCTCGGTGTGCGCCCAGGCCGGTGCGGCCCCGGCGACGAGGGCGAGGAGCACGGCGGGGAGGGCGACCGCGAGGCGGCGGAGAACGGGGCTCACGCCGGATTGGTCGTCGCGCCGCCCGCCGGAGTTCCGGACGTCACCCGGACGGAGCAGCTCCTCAGCGCCAGGACGGCAGCCACAGCTCGGCCTGCCAGTGCGCCGCGGTGATCGGGTCGCCGACCAGGATCGGCCACAGCCACACGAAGTTGACCCCGATCAGCGCCACCCACGTCGCGACGACGAGCAGCCCGTTGCGGCGCCGGCGCGCGCTCATCCGCGAGTGGCCCAGCATCTGCCCCATCGCCAGCACGACGGCCAGGACCAGGAACGGCACCACCGGCATCATGTAGAAGAAGTACATCTGCCGGTCGATGTTGAAGAACCACGGGACGAACCCGGCGGCGTAGCCGACGAGCACCGCCGTCCACCGCCAGTCGACCCGGGTCACCGCCCGCCACAGCCCCCAGAGCAGCACCGGGATCGCCGGCCACCACAGCGCCGGGGTGCCGATCAGCATCACCGCGGAGACGCAGTCGGTCTCCCCGCAGCCGGTCGCGTCGTCGGCGTAGCGGTAGAGCATCGGCCGCAGCCCCATCGGCCAGGTCCAGGGCTTGGACTCCCACGGGTGCGCCCCGGCGGACTGGGTCGTCAGGTTCTCGTGGAAGGCCAGGACCTGACCGTGGTAGTACCAGAGCGACCGCAGCGCGTCGGGCACCCAGGCGAACGCCCCGCCGGTGCCGATCTCCCGGCCCACCTCGTGGCGGTCGATGCCGGTCTCGCTGCCGAACCACGCCCACCAGGACCCGACGTAGGTCAGCACCGGGATCAGGACGAGCGCCCACAGCGCGGGGGCGACGTCGCGCACCATCGTCCCCACCCACGGCCGGGCGACCCCGGCGCGGCGGCGCACCGAGACGTCCCACAGCACGCACAGCAGCCCGAACGCGGCGATGTAGTAGACGCCGTTCCACTTCACCGCACACGCCAGGCCGAGCGAGACGCCCGCGGTCAGCCGCCACCAGCGCACCCCCCAGCGCGGGCCCCACACGGTGTCGCCGACCCGCCCCTGCGCGACGACGCGTGCCATCCGGTCGCGGACGTCGTCGCGGTCGGCGAGCAGCGCGGCGAACGCGCCCACCACGAACAGCGCGGAGAAGACGTCGAGCATCCCCATCCGCGACTGCACGTGCGACAGCCCGTCGGCGCACAGCAGCAGCCCGGCGAGCCCGCCCAGCGCCGTCGAGCGGGTCAGGCGCCGTCCGGCCCGCACGACGAGCAGCACGGTGAGCACCCCGGCCAGCGCGGCCGAGACCCGCCAGCCGACGCCGTCGTAGCCGAAGACCATCTGGCCCAGCGCGATCAGCTGTTTCGCCAGCGGCGGGTGGACGATCTTCTCGTAGCCGGGGTTGCTCTCCACCCCGCCGTTGCGGACCATGTCCCAGGCCTGCGGGACGTAGTGCTTCTCGTCGAACACGGGCGTGCCGCGGTCGGTGGGCTCGCCCAGGTCGTAGAACCGCAGCAGCGCCGCGACGAGCACCACGCCCGCGGTGACCAGCCAGCCCAGCAGCCGGTCCGACGGCGGCGGCGCGCCGAGCCGCGCGGCCGGGCCGGGATCGGCGCGGCGCAGCGGTGGCGGGGTGCCCCGCGGGGTCAGACCGGGTTCGGGTGCCGCTCCGGCGACCCGGCTCCCGGCATCGGCGCTCGTGGTGGCCATCGCGTCCGATCGTAGGCTGGCCGACGTGACTCCCGCCCCCGACTCCACGCCCGACACGGCCACGACGACCGGTCGCCTGGTCCTGGCCGCGACCCCGCTGGGCGACCCGCGGGACGCCTCGCCGCGGCTGCGGGAGCTCATCGCCACCGCCGACGTCATCGCCGCCGAGGACACCCGCCGGTTCCGGACCCTCGCCGCGGCGCTTCCGGTCACCTACACCGGCCGCATCGTCAGCCACTACGACGCCGTCGAGGCCGAGCGGCTGCCCGGCCTGCTGTCCGCGGTCCGCGACGGCGCGACCGTGCTGGTCGTGTCCGACGCCGGCATGCCCGCCGTGTCCGACCCGGGCTACCGGCTCGTCGCCGCGGCCGCCGCGGAGGACCTCCCGGTCACCTGCGCGCCCGGCCCGTCCGCGGTGACCACGGCGCTGGTCCTGTCCGGCCTGCCGTGCGAGCGGTTCTGCTTCGACGGCTTCCCGCCGCGCCGCTCCGGCGAGCGCCGCCGGTGGCTGGAGACCCTGCGCGACGAGCGCCGCGCCGTGGTGTTCTTCGAGTCACCGCGGCGGACCGCGGACACCCTCGCCGACGCCGTCGCGGTGCTGGGGGAGTCCCGCCGTGCCGCGGTGTGCCGGGAGCTGACCAAGACCCACGAGCAGGTCGTGCGCGGCACCCTGGGCGAGCTGCACGCCTGGGCCACCTCCGGCGACGTGCTCGGCGAGGTGACCGTGGTGCTGGCCGGCGCCGAGGCCCGGGAGGCGCCGCCGGTGGAGTCGCTGGTCGACGCCGTCCGGGAGCGCACCGACGACGGCGAGCGTCTCAAGGACGCCGTCGCCGCCGTGGCCGAGGCCGCCGGGGTGCCCAAGCGCGACCTCTACAACGCGACCCTCGCCGCCCGGGACTGACGCCGCACCCCGCGCGCGGTCGCCGCACCTGTCGCGGCGGGTGCGACGGCCTCCGGTGGGGTGCGACAGCGGGCCGGGCCGGGCCCGGGCGGGCCGGGCCGGGCGGTCAGGCGGTCGCGGGGGCGCGCGTCGGCAGGGCCCGCATGACCGGCTCGACGTAGCGGGCGGCGATCGGGCCCAGCACCGCCATGATCAGCACGTACGCCGTGGCCAGCGCGGACAGCTCGGCGGGGACGGCCGCGTAGCCGACGGCCAGCCCGGCGATCACGATCGAGAACTCGCCGCGGGCGACGAGTGCGGCCCCGGCGCGGGCCCGGCCCATCCGCCCGATCCGTGCGCGCTTCGCCGCCCACCAGCCCGTCGCGTACTTGGTCGCGGCCGTCGACACGGCGAGCACCAGCGCCCAGCCGAGCACCGGCGGGATGGCCCGCGGGTCGGTCGACAGCCCGAACACCACGAAGAACACCGCGGCGAACAGGTCCCGCAGCGGCTCCAGCAGCTTCGTCGCGTTCTCCGCGGTCGACCCGGAGATCGCGATGCCCAGCAGGAACGCGCCCACCGCGGCGGACACCTGCATGGCCTGGGCGAACCCGGCGACCAGCAGCGCGGCGCCGAGCACCTTGAGCAGGAACACCTCGCGGTCGTCGGAGTCGACGACGGCCGAGACGTAGCGGCCGTAGCGCAGCGCCACGACCAGCACCACCGAGATCACCGCGAGCGACACCGCGACCGCACTGATCCCGCCCCACAGCGTCACGCCGAGCAGCAGTGCCGTGAGGATCGGCAGGTAGAGCGCCATCACCAGGTCCTCGAAGACCAGCACCGACAGCACCACCGGGGTCTCCCGGTTGCCGAGCCGGCCCAGGTCCGACAGCACCTTCGCGACGATCCCGGAGGAGGAGATGTAGGTGACCCCGCCCAGCACCATCGCCCCGACCGCGCCCCAGCCCAGGATCAGCGCGACGGCGACGCCGGGCGCGGCGTTGAGCACGATGTCCACGATCCCGGCCGTCCAGGACCGGCGCAGCCCCGTGACCAGCTCGACCGCGGAGTACTCGAGCCCGAGCAGCAGGAGCAGCAGGACGACGCCGACCTCGCCGGCCAGCGAGGTGAAGTCGCCGATGTCGCCCAGCGGGATGACGCCGCCCGCGCCGAACGCGAGGCCGCCGAGCAGGTAGAGCGGGATGGGGGACAGGCCGATCCGCTGGGCGAGCCTGCCGAGCAGGCCGAGCCCGAAGAAGACGGCGCCGAGTTCGAGCAGTTCGAGTGCGGTGTGGTCCACGACTACCGGGGCGGCCTCAGCCGCGCGCGAGGATGTCGGCGGCCTGCTCCAGCTTCTCGGCCGTCCCGACGGCGATCACGATGTCCCCGGCGGCCAGCACGTGGTCCGGCGTCGGCGACGGGATCACCTGGCCCGCGCGCATGATCGCGACCACCGACACCTGGGTGCGGGTGCGCAGCGCGGTGTCGCCGAGCGGGCGGCCGTCGAACGGGCTGTTGAGCTTGATCGGCATCTTGCGGGTGGTGATGCCCGGGAGGTCCGCGTGCTCGTCCTTGAGCTGGTTGACCAGCTGCGGGGCGCCGAGCAGGTTCGCCAGGGCGCCCGCCTCCTCGGTGGTCAGCGGCAGCTCCGCGACGCAGGCGTCCGGGTCGTCGGCACGGGAGAGGATCAGGTCGATCTTCCCGTCGCGGTGCGCGATGACCCCGACCCGGCGGCCGCTGCGCAGCTCGATCTCCTTCCGCACCCCGATCCCGGGCAGCGGCGTCACGTCGACGTTCACCCCTGCAACGGTACGCCGCGCACACCGGCCGTCGGAAACACGCTCGTGACCGGCGCCGCCGAATGGCGGGGGCCGCCCGGGGGTAGCCGGGGATCATGCCTTCGGACCTGCCCCCGCACGTGATCGTGCTGTTCGGCGCCACCGGCGACCTGGCGAAGCGCAAGCTCTTCCCGGGTCTGCTCCACCTGCAGAACGAGGGTCTGCTCCCCGAGGACTTCCGGGTCATCGGGTCCGGCCGGCACTCGCCCGGCTCCGACGACGAGTTCCGCGACCGCATCCGCGGCGCCCTGTCCGACGACACCGGCTGGGACGACTTCGCGCCGCGGCTGAGCTTCGTCGTCTCCGACGCCGACGACGGCGCCGACCTCGCCGACGCGGTGCGGCGCGCGGAGAAGGACCTCGGCTCCGACGACGTGCGCCGGCTCGTCTACCTCTCCGTGCCGCCGACCGCGATGACCCCGATGGTCGCGATGCTGGGGGAGACCGGCATCGCCGAGCGCTCCCGGCTGGTGCTGGAGAAGCCGTTCGGCACCGACCTGGAGTCCGCGAAGGAGCTCAACGCGGGCCTGAAGGACGTCTACGACGAGGCCGACATCTTCCGCATCGACCACTTTCTCGGCAAGGAGTCGGTGCAGAACATCCTCGCGCTGCGCTTCGCCAACGGGCTGTTCGAGCCGGTGTGGAACCGCCAGAACATCCGCTACGTGCAGATCGACGTCCCCGAGGAGATCGGGATCGAGGGCCGGGCGTCGTTCATGGAGTCCACCGGCACGTTCCGCGACATGATCTCCACGCACCTGTTCCAGATCCTCGGGTTCGTCGCCCTGGAGCCGCCGTACGCGATCGCGCCGGACGCGCTGCACGCGGAGAAGGCGAAGGTGTTCCACTCGATCCGGCCGCTCGACCCGTCGCGGGTGGTGTTCGGCCAGTACGCCTCCTACCGCGACGAGGAGGGCGTCGCCGACGACTCGGAGTCCGAGACGTTCGTCGCGCTGGAGACCTACGTCGACAACTGGCGCTGGTTCGGCGTCCCGTTCTTCCTGCGCACCGGCAAGGCGATGGGCGCGACCCGGCGCACCGTGACGATCGGCTTCGACGAGCCGGCGCTGACCATGTTC
The DNA here is from genome assembly GCF_017312135.1 of Pseudonocardia sp. TMWB2A. Lineage (NCBI taxonomy): Bacteria > Bacillati > Actinomycetota > Actinomycetes > Pseudonocardiales > Pseudonocardiaceae > Pseudonocardia > Pseudonocardia sp. TMWB2A. Next base: position 6,221,229 of record NZ_QKQY01000002.1, on the reverse strand, counting down.
CCGGGCGGGTCGTTCACGGGCGACGCCCACGACGGGCCGCCCACCGAGCTCGTCATCGAGCTGGCCGACCAGGTGTCGGCCGAGCTCGACGTCCGCGCGAAGGTCCCCGGCCCGGAGCTCAAGGTCGGCCGCGGCCGGATGCGGCTGGACCTCGACAGCGTCGGCGACCCCGACGACGCCCTGGAGGCCTACGAGCGGCTGCTCCTGGACGTCATGAAGGGCGACCGCACGCTGTTCACCACCACCGAGGAGGTCGAGCGGCTCTGGGAGCTGTGCGACCCGGTGCTCGCCGACCCGCCGCGGACGCAGACCTACTCCGACGGGTCCTGGGGCCCGCAGGACGCGCTCGACCTGCCCGGCCCGCGCGGCTGGCGGGTGCCGGAGTGAGCCCCTCGCGCAGCGAGCGCTACCTCCCGATCGCCGAACACGGGATCATCGGCGACCTGCGCTCCGCGGCACTCGTCGGGACCGACGGCACCGTCGACTGGTTCTGCCCGGGCCGGTTCGACGCGCCCAGCGTGTTCGCCTCGCTGCTCGACGCCGACCGCGGCGGGCACTGGCGGCTCGCGCCGTGCGTCGACGAGACCGAGCTCGCCAGCCAGCAGCAGTTCTACTACCCCGACTCCAACATCCTCATCACCCGCTTCCTCACCGCCGACGGCATCGTCGAGGTGCAGGACCTCATGGTGGTGCTGCGCCCGCACGACCCCGACCACCGCCAGCGGCTCGTCCGCCGGGTCACCGGGGTCCGCGGGGCGGTGCCGATGACCGTCGAGGTGGTCCCGCGACCCGACTACGCCCGGGAGACCCCGAAGGTCGAGAGCGCGGGCGCCGGCATCCGGTTCACCGGCAGCGGTGTCACCCTGGACCTGACGTCGTCGGTGGAGCTGGAGATCACCGACCACGCCGCGGGCGCGGAGTTCCGTACCGCCGAGGGGCGCACCGAGGTGTTCGTGCTGGAGGTGGACGCCACCGGGGAGCCCACCACCTGCGACGACGCCGCGGAGGCCCTGTTCACCGGGACCGTCGCGTTCTGGAAGGACTGGCTGGCGCACTCGTCGTACACCGGGCGGTGGCGCGAGCGCGTCCACCGTTCCGCGCTCACCCTCAAGCTGCTCACCCACGAGCCGACCGGTGCGGTGATCGCGTCGCCGACGATGGGGCTGCCCGAGCAGCTGGGCGGCGAGCGGAACTGGGACTACCGCTACGTCTGGATGCGCGACGCCGCGTTCACCCTCTACGCGCTGCTGCGGCTCGGGTTCACCGAGGAGGCGGGCGCGTTCATCGGCTGGCTGTCGGGCCGGTTCGGGACACGGCAGGAGGGGGCGCAGGGCCCGCTGCGCGTCATGTACACGATCGACGGCGACGAGACCCCCGACGAGGTCGAGCTCGACCACCTCGACGGCTACCGCGGCTCGCGCCCGGTGCTGGCCGGCAACGGCGCGTCGTCGCAGCTCCAGCTCGACATCTACGGCGAGATCATCGACTCGGTCTACCTGTACGACAAGTACGGCGACGGCGTCGGCCACGAGGACTGGACGAACCTCTGCACCATCCTCGACTGGCTGCGCGAGCACTGGGACTCCCCGGACGAGGGCATCTGGGAGACCCGGGCGGGCCGCCAGGACCACGTGTTCTCCCGGCTCATGTGCTGGGTCGCGGTCGAGCGGATGATCCGGATGGCGCGCCGGCGCGGGCTGCCCGGCGACGTCGGGGCCTGGACCACCACCCGCGACGAGATCTACCACCAGATCATGGACCGCGGCTGGGACCCCGACGTGCCGCCGCGCGGGTCGTTCGTGCAGCGCTACGGCGCGACCACGCTGGACGCCTCGGTGCTGCTCATGCCGATGGTGAAGTTCTGCGCGCCGACCGAACCGCGGTTCCTGGCGACCCTGGACGCGATCAACGACGACCTCGTCGTCGACACCCTGGTGTTCCGCTACGACGTCGAGGACTCGCCGGACGGTCTCGACGGCGAGGAGGGCACTTTCTCGATGTGCTCGTTCTGGAACGTCGAGGCGATGACCAGGGCCGGACGCCTGGAACAGGCACGGATCGCGCTGGAGAAGATGTTCTCCTACGGCAACCACCTGGGTCTCTACGCCGAGGAGATCGGCCTGACCGGGGAGCAGCTGGGCAACTTCCCGCAGGCCTTCACCCACCTGTCGCTGATCAGCTCCGCGATCAACCTGGACCGGGCGCTGGGATGAGGCCGCTCAGCGGGTGAACAGGCAGGACTCGTAGAGCCGGACCCCGTGGCCCAGGGCCTGCTCCCGGGTCACGGGGCTCTCCGGGTCCAGCCAGGCCAGCACGATCTCGCCCATCCCGCCGAGGCAGAAGTGCCCGGCGACGCGCAGGTCGTCGGGCTCGATCCGGTTGTCGACGGCGCCGCTGACCATCAGCTCGGCGAAGCCGCGGTTGGCGCTGCGGCGGCGTGCGACGAGCTCGGGGCAGCCGATCGCGTCGACCAGCACGACGACGCGTCGCGGGTCGGCGGCGACGTCGTCGAACCAGGCGGTCAGCGCGGCCCGGATCCGGGCCGCCGGGTTCGCGGCGGCGGCCTGGACCGCGGCCATCGTCGTGGCGGCGCGCTCGTCGACGATGTGGTCGAACACCGCGCAGCCCAGCTCGACACCGGAGCCGAACTCGTCGGCCCCGGTCGCGGGCAGCCCGGCCCGTTCCGCGGCCGAGAAGGGGTCGATGGCGGGCCAGCCGCCGTCCGCCCACTGCTGCAGGGCCGCGTCGAGGAGGGCCTCGCGGTCCCGTTCACCCCGGTCCATGGGCGCCACTATGACACCAGTAGGGGGAACGACACCCATCTCCGGGAGCTATCCCCATCTTTGGTGATGTGCCGCCGCAGAACGTGATGGCGACGGTGAATACGCTGGAGGGCATGAGCAAAGCCGTGCTGACCGCCGTGGCGTGGCCCTACGCCAACGGCCCCCGGCACATCGGCCACGTGTCCGGCTTCGGTGTGCCCTCCGACGTGTTCGCCCGGTACCGGCGGATGGCGGGGGACCGGGTGCTGATGGTGTCCGGCACCGACGAGCACGGCACCCCGATCCAGGTCCAGGCCGACGCCGAGGGACTGACCCCGCGCCAGCTCGCCGACAAGTACAACGGCGTGATCACCGACGACCTGCAGGGTCTCGGGCTGAGTTACGACCTGTTCACCCGGACCACGACGTCGAACCACTACCGCGTCGTGCAGGACATGTTCACCGCGCTGTACAAGAACGGCTACGTCGTCCCGAAGACGCAGCTGGGCGCGATCAGCCCGTCCACCGGCCGCACCCTGCCCGACCGCTACATCGAGGGCACCTGCCCGATCTGCGGCTACGACGGCGCCCGCGGCGACCAGTGCGACAACTGCGGCAACCAGCTCGACCCGGCCGACCTCAAGAACCCGCGCTCGCGGATCAACGGGGAGACGCCGAAGTTCGTCGAGACCGAGCACTTCTTCCTCGACCTGCCCGCCTTCTCCGAGGCGCTCGGGAGCTGGCTGTCGACCCGCACCGACTGGCGCCCCAACGTGCTCAAGTTCTCCGCCAACCTGGTGGAGAACCTCAAGCCGCGCGCCATCACCCGGGACCTGGAGTGGGGCGTGCCCGTCCCGCTCGACGTCTGGTCGGACAACCCGCTCAAGAAGATCTACGTCTGGTTCGACGCCGTCATCGGCTACCTGTCCGCCTCGGTGGAATGGGCCCGTCGCGGCCCGGACCCGGACGCGTGGAAGCAGTGGTGGACCGACCCGGCCGCCGAGGCCTTCTACTTCATGGGCAAGGACAACATCACCTTCCACTCGGTGATGTGGCCGGCGATCCTGCTCGGGCAGAACGGCGCGGGCGACCGCGGCGGCGAGCCCGGCCCGTACGGGACGCTCGACCTGCCCAGCGAGGTCGTGTCCTCGGAGTACCTGACGATGAGCGGGTCGAAGTTCTCGACCAGCCGCGGCACCGTCATCTACGTCGGGGACTTCCTGCGCGAGTTCGGGCCGGACGCGCTGCGCTACCACATCGCCGTCGCCGGGCCGGAGAACCAGGACGTCGACTTCACCTGGGACGAGTTCGTCCGCCGGGTCAACTTCGAGCTGGCCAACGAGTGGGGCAACCTGGTCAACCGGTCCATCTCGATGGCCCACAAGAACGTGGGCGCGATCCCGACGCCGACGGCGCCGCAGCAGGCCGACGCCGAGCTGCTCGCGTACTCGCGGGCCGGGTTCGACACCGTCGGCGGGCTGCTCGCGCGGAACCGGTTCAAGCAGGCCGCGGGTGAGGCGATGCGAGTGGTCACCGCCGCGAACCGGTACCTGTCCGACCAGGAGCCGTGGAAGCGCAAGGACGACCCGGAGCGCCGGGACACGATCCTGCACACCGCGCTGCAGGTCGTGCAGGACGCCAACACCCTGCTCACCCCGTTCCTGCCGCACGCCGCGCAGAAGGTGCACGAGGCGCTCGGCGGCACCGGGGTGTGGGCCGCGCAGCCGGAGAAGACGACCGTCGACGACCTCGGCGACGGCCCCGCCTACCCGGTCCTCACCGGCGACTACGCCGCCGAGCAGGCCCACTGGGGGTCGACGCCGATCGAGGTGGGGCGACCGCTGGCCAAGCCGTCGCCGATCATCGCCAAGCTCGCGCCCGAGCTGGGGGAGACCGGGCCGGAGTGGGCCCCGGTCCAGAAGTGAGCGGACACGGCCGCCGGCCGCGCCCCGAGCCGCCGGAGCCGCTCGCCGCGCCGACGATCGACAGCCACACCCACCTCGACGCGTGCGGCTGCGAGACCGACGCCGACGTCGTCGCCGCGATGGACCGGGCGGCGGCGGTCGGCGTCGTCGGTGCGGTCACCATCGCCGACGACCTCGACGGCGCCCGGTTCGCCGTGCGCGCCGCGCACGCCGACGACCGGGTGTGGGCGGCCGTCGCGCTGCACCCCACCCGGACGGCACGGGTGCCGGCCGCCGACCTCGCCGAGATCGAGCGGCTGGCCGCCGACGACCGCGTCGTGTCGATCGGCGAGACCGGCCTGGACTACTACTGGGACCACAGCCCGCCCGCCGCGCAGCAGGACGCGTTCCGCTGGCACATCGGGCTGGCCAAGCGCACCGGCAAGCCGCTGATGATCCACGACCGGGACGCCCACGACGACGTCCTGCGCATCCTCCGCGAGGAGGGCGCCCCGGACACCGTGGTCTTCCACTGCTTCTCCGGCGACGCCGCGATGGCCCGGGAGTGCGCCGACGCCGGGTACGTCCTGTCCTTCGCCGGCCCGGTCACCTTCACGAAGAACGACGAGCTGCGCGCCGCCGCGGCGCTGGTGCCCGCCGGGCAGTACCTCGTGGAGACCGACGCGCCGTTCCTCACCCCGCACCCGCACCGCGGCCGGGCCAACGAGCCTTACGTGCTGCCGTGGACCGTGCGGGGGATCGCCGCGACCCGCGGGGAGTCCGAAGCCCTGGTCGCCGAGACGGCCCGCCGCAACGCCGAACGGATCTTCCGGCTGCGCACAACCGATTGACGCCGTCCGCCGTGACGAGTGGCGGGGTTGTCGTCACTCACCGTCGATCACCGTCCGCTCGTCGCCACGCGCGCGTCGGAAACGCTGCGCCGGGTCACGGTCCGCTAACGTCCCTCGTCGTACCCGCCGGGACGGGGTCGCTCCCCCGACCCGCGGGACGACGACCGGTCCGCTCCCCAGCGACGGTTCCGCTCCCCGGCACCGCGCCGGTCGTCGTTCCCGCAGGTCATGGCTCCTTCCCGGACAGCCGAGCCCCCGGGAAGTCATGTCTTCGCGTCACGCCGCACCGCTCGCCGACGACGAGCTCACGCGACCGCTCCCCGTCATCGCGCCCGCCGGTCTCGCCGGCGACGAGGCCGGGTACGTCACCTACGAGGGCCGTCACCGCACCGCCGGTGCCCGCTCCCGGGCCGGGGTCCGGACCGCCGCCGCGGCCGCGCTGTTCTCGGTCCCGACCGGTGGCCTCGCCGCCGCGGTGCTCACCGCCCCGGCCGAGCAGCCCGCCCAGGAGCTCCAGGCCGGGCTCGCCGCGAACGCCACCGACCTCGGCACGGCGTCGATGAGCCTCGACCGGGCCTCCTCGCCCGCCTCGTTCGCCCCGGTCGCCGCCCCGACCACCGGCTCGGACATCGTAAACGCCCAGATCGTCGAGTCGCAGAAGCTCCCGGTGCCGGAGCAGGAGGTGCAGGACCCGTCGCTCGACGAGGGCACCCGCACCGTCGTCGACCCGGGCCGCGAGGGCGCCCGCAGCATCATCTGGCGGGTCACCTACGACCAGGGCCGCGAGGTCGCCCGCGAGCGCGTCGGCGCCGGTCAGGACACCCCGGCCACCCCGCGCGTGGTGAAGGTCGGCACCAAGAAGAAGGTCGAGGAGATCATCGCGAAGGCGAAGTCCTCGGCGCCCGCCGTCTCCAACGGCGCGACCTGGGACAAGCTGGCCAAGTGCGAGTCCGGCGGCGACTGGAACATCAACACCGGCAACGGCTACCAGGGCGGGCTGCAGTTCAACAAGCAGACCTGGCAGGCCTACGGCGGCGGGCAGTACGCCCCGACCGCGGACCAGGCCTCCCGCGAGGAGCAGATCGCGGTCGCCGAGAAGGTCAAGGACGACCGCGGCGGCTACAGCGCCTGGCCGTCCTGCTCCTCCAAGCTCGGCCTGAGCTGATCCCGCACGCACCCCGCCCGGGGTGCCCGGCGAGAATGGTGCCGTGAGCGACCACGGGACCGACGGCGGCCGGAGCCGGAGCATCGACGCCGACGGCGACGGGAGCCGGACCACCGCCACCGCCCGCCTGCTGGGCCCGGCCGACGTCCGGGTCCTGGCCGAGCGGCTCGGTCTGCGCCCCACCAAGAAGCTCGGCCAGAACTTCGTCCACGACGCCAACACCGTCCGCCGGATCGTGAAGTCCGCCGGCGTCGACGGCGACGACGTCGTCCTCGAGGTCGGCCCCGGTCTCGGCTCGCTCACCCTGGCGCTGCTGCCGGTCGCGGCCCGGGTGCACGTCGTCGAGATCGACCCGGTGCTGGCCGGGCTGCTTCCCGACACCGTCGCCGAGCGCGCCCCCGAGCTGGCCGGGCGCCTCACCGTGACCGGTGCCGACGCCATGCGGGTCGGCGCGGACCGGCTCGCGACCGACGCCGGGCCCGGTGCGGCGCCGCCCACCGCGATCGTCGCGAACCTGCCCTACAACGTCGCGGTGCCGGTGATCCTGCACCTGCTCGCCGAGCTGCCGTCGCTGCGGACCGGGCTGGTCATGGTGCAGGCCGAGGTCGCCGACCGGCTCGCCGCCGGACCCGGCTCGCGCGAGTACGGCGCCCCCAGCGCCAAGCTCGCCTGGTACGCCGCCGCCCGCCGCGCCGGGCCGGTGCCGCGCGCGGTGTTCTGGCCGGTCCCCGGCGTCGACTCCGGGCTGCTGGCGTTCACCCGGCACGACCCGCCCGCCGACGCCGACCGGGCGGCGACCTTCGCGGTCGTCGACGCGGCCTTCGCCCAGCGCCGCAAGGTGCTGCGGGGAGCCCTGTCGGGCTGGGCCGGCTCGGCCGCGGCGGCCGAACAGGCCCTGCGCGCCGCGGGGGTCGACCCCACCGCCCGCGCCGAGACCCTGGCGGTGTCCGACTTCGCCCGGATCGCCCGGAACCGCCCGGCGGGGCCCCCTCCCGCCTGACCGGACCGTGCCGGGGGCGGCGCATGATGGCGTGGTGACGCGGTCGAGGGAACAGGTGGTCAGCGCCGACGGGACGAACCCGTGGCCCGCGCTGTGGGCGCTGGTGATCGGGTTCTTCATGATCCTGGTCGACGCCACGATCGTCACCGTCGCGACGCCCGCGCTGCTGACCTCGCTGGACGCCGACGTCAACTCCGTGGTCTGGGTGACCAGCGCCTACCTGCTCGCCTACGTCGTCCCGCTGTTGGTCACCGGGCGGCTGGGGGACCGGTTCGGGCCCAAGCGCGTCTACCTGTGCGGGCTCGCAGTGTTCACCCTGGCCTCGCTGTGGTGCGGGCTCACGACGACCGTCGGCGCCCTGATCGTCGCGCGGGTCGCCCAGGGCTTCGGCGCCGCGATGATGACGCCGCAGACCATGGCCGTCATCACCCGGACCTTCCCGGCGGCCCAGCGCGGGCGCGCGATGAGCCTGTGGGGCGCCGTCGCCGGCGTCGCGACGCTCACCGGGCCGATCGTCGGCGGGCTCCTCGTCGGCGGCCTCGGCTGGGAGTGGATCTTCTTCGTGAACGTCCCGGTCGGGGTGATCGCCTTCGTCGCCGCCTGGCGGCTGGTGCCCTCGCTCGAGACCTCGCGTCGCCGGTTCGACATCGTCGGCGTGGTGCTGTCCGCTGCGGGCATGTTCCTGCTGGTCTTCGGCATCCAGGAGGGCCAGAAGTTCGGCTGGAGCGCCGGGATCTGGGCGCTGATCGGCAGCGGCGTCGTCGTGCTGGTCGCGTTCGTGTGGTGGCAGCGGGTCACCACCAGCGAGCCGCTGGTCACGCTGCGCCTGTTCCGGGACCGCAACTTCTCGCTGGCCAACATCGCGATCTGCACCGTCGGCTTCGCGATCACCGCGCAGGGCTTCCCGCTGATGATCTACGCGCAGAGCGTGCGCGGCTTCACCCCGACCCAGGCCGCACTGCTGCTCGCACCACTGGCGATCTTCTCCGGCGCGCTCGCCCCGTACACCGGGCGGCTGACCGACCGCGTGCACCCGCGGCTGATCGGCGGCTTCGGGATGTCGACGTTCGTCATCGCGCTGGCCTGGCTGGCGTGGGTGATGGGCCCGGACACCCCGGTCTGGCAGCTGCTGCTGCCGCTCACCCTGCTCGGCATCTCCAACTCCTGCGTCTGGGCGCCGATCTCCACCAGCGCCACCCGCAACCTGCCGATGGACCAGGCCGGATCCGGGTCGGGCGTCTACAACACGACCCGTCAGGTCGGCGCGGTGCTCGGCAGCGCGGGCATCGCGGTGCTCATGGAGTCGCGGATCGCCGCACTCGTCCCGGGCGCGTCGGCGACCGGCGGCTCCCCGGAGGTCGCCGCGACCGGCGGCCCGCTGCCCGAGGCGCTGCGCGACCCCTTCGCGACGGCGATGGCCCAGTCGATGCTGCTGCCCGCGGCCGTGCTGGTGATCGGGTTCGTGGCCGTCGCCTGCTTCGCGACGCCGCGCCACCTGGTGGAGCGCCGCGCGGCCGCGGAGCGCACCGGCTCCGCGGAGTCACTCACCCGGTAGCGACTCCTCCGGGAGGGGGCGTCTCCTCCGGGAGCGGGCGTCGGCGATGGGCCGGGGGATCGGTCAGGCGGCGGTCCTCGGCGCTCCGCCGTGCCGCCCAGACCGTCTGGTCGTGAGGTCTGCGCCGTGAGGTCTGCACCCGTGAGGTCTGCACCGTGTGGGATCCGCGCCGGGCGATCCGCCTCGGGCGGTCCGCGCCGGCGGCCGCGGATGCCTGTTGTGCCAATTCGCTTACCCGGTAAGCGAATTCGCCGGAGAGACGGTGTCGGTGGGGACGATCCCGGTGCCGACGGTGGTAGATCGGGCGGTGTCGGGTGGGGGGCGGTGTCGGGCGGTGTGGGGCGGGGCTGCCGGTAGCCGTCCCACAGGCAGCGCCGTCCTGCCCATCGGCCCGCGTGGGTGCCGGTTCTCCGAATTCGCTTACCGGGTAAGCGAGTTCGTCGGGGGACGGGTGCCCGCGACCGGGCTGATCGCCCTGCCGCGTCACCCGGTGCCGCGCCGTCGGGGTCGGATCGGCCGGGGTCGGATCGGCTGGGTCGGATCGGCCGAGGTCGGGCCGCCGGGCAGTGCGGCCGGACCGGGCAGTGCGGGTGGACCGGGCAGCCCGGCCGGCCCGGTGAGCCCGGCCACCCCGGATGCCGGGCGGCGGCGGCCCGTCCCGCGCTGCCCGTAGGGTTGAGCGGTGCTGTCCGCCGTGCCGCGACCGGTCACCGTCCGGGTTCCCGCGAAGATCAACCTGCACCTCGCCGTGGGCGGGGTGCGGCCGGACGGCTTCCACGACCTCGTCACGGTGTTCCACGCCGTCAGCCTGTTCGACGAGATCTCCGTCGAGCAGGCGCAGGAGCCCGCGCTGGAGGTGCACGGCGACGGCGTCGCCGAGGTGCCGCTGGACGCCACCAACCTGGCCTGGCGGGCGGTCGAGCTGCTCGCGGAGAAGGCCGGGCGCGCCCCGGACGTGCGGGTGACCCTGCGCAAGGGCATCCCGGTCGCGGGCGGCATGGCGGGCGGCTCCGCGGACGCGGCGGGCACGCTCGTCGCGCTGTCGTCGCTGTGGCGGCTGGAGCTGGGCCGCGACGAGCTGTCCGAACTGGCCGCCGAGCTCGGATCGGACGTCACCTTCGGTCTGCACGGCGGGACCGCGCTCGGCACCGGCCGTGGCGAGAAGATCATCCCCGTGCTCGCCCGGCACCGGCTGCACTGGGTGATCGCGCTGGCCCGCGGTGGACTGTCCACACCCGCGGTGTTCTCCGAGCTGGACCGGCTGCGCGGCGACGGCCCGATCGCCGAGCGACCGGTCGAACCCGTCCTGGAGGCGCTGTCCTCCGGGGACCCGCGCCGGCTCGCGCTCAACCTGGGCAACGACCTGCAGGTCGCCGCCGTCTCGATGGCCCCGGACCTGCGCCGCACCCTGCGTGCCGGGGTCAACTCCGGCGCGCTCGCCGGGCTGGTGTCCGGGTCCGGGCCGACGTGCGCGTTCCTCTGCGCGGACGCCGACTCCGCCGTCGAGGTCGCGACCGAGCTCGCCGGCATGGGGGTGTGCCGGACGGTGCGGGTCGCCCACGGCCCGGCCGGCGGCGCCCGCATCGTCGACACCTCCGAGACCGGCGGCGACCACCCCCCCGACCGCGGCGGTCCCTCGAGCTCCGGCTCGTGGCCCCCGGTCCGTGCCTGACCTTCCCGACGGTGGAGACGTAGTTGCCCGAGAACCTGCTCAACCTGGAGAACGTCACCGCGCATGTGCCCGGTGACGCCTCCCGCGTCCTGCTCGACGGCGTCTCGCTCGGCGTCGAGCGCGGCGACCGGATCGGCGTCGTCGGCCTCAACGGCGGCGGGAAGTCGACCCTGCTCGACGTGATCACCGGCGACCGCCCTGTCGAGGGCGGCCGGGTCAGCCGCCTCGGTGGCCTGCGGATGGCGCACCTCGTGCAGCACGACCGCTTCCCGGCCGGGTCGACGGTGCGCGACATCGTCCTCGCCGAGTACGGCGCCGACCACGAGTGGGCCGCCGACGCCCGGGTCCGCGACGTCCTCGACGGGCTCGCCATCTCCGACATCGAGCGGCCCACCGACGGCCTGTCCGGCGGCGAGAAGCGCCGGGTCGCGCTGGCCGCGGCGCTGATCGGGGAGCTCGACCTCGTCGTCCTCGACGAGCCCACCAACCACCTCGACGTCGAGGGCATCGGCTGGCTCGCGACGCACCTGACGGCGCGGCGGATCGCACTCGTCGTCGTCACCCACGACCGCTGGTTCCTCGACACCGTCTGCACCCGGACCTGGGAGGTCGCGAACGGGCGCGTCGAGTCCTACACCGGCGGCTACGCCGACTGGGTTTACGCCCGCGCCGAGCGCGGCAGGCAGGCCGACGCCGCCGAGCAGCGCCGCCGCAACCTGGCCCGCAAGGAGCTGGCCTGGCTGCGCCGCGGCCCGCCCGCCCGGACCTCGAAGCCCCGCTACCGGATCGAGGCCGCGGAGGCCCTGATCGCCGACGTGCCCGCGCCGCGCGACACCGTCGAGCTGATGGCGTTCGCGACCAACCGGCTCGGGCGCACCGTGCTGGAGCTGGAGGACGCGACCGTCTCCGTCGCCGGGCGCACCCTGCTCGACGGCGTGACCTGGCGGCTCGGCCCGGGCGACCGGGTCGGCATCGTCGGGATCAACGGCTCCGGCAAGACGACGCTGCTGCGTGCCCTGTCCGGGGAACGCGCGCTCGACTCGGGCAAGCGCGTCCAGGGCAGCACGGTGAAGATGGCGCAGCTGTCGCAGGAGCTCGTCGACCTGCCCGCCGAGATGCGCGTGCTGGAGGCCACCGAGGCCGTCGCCAAGTACGTGCGGTTCGGCAAGCAGGAGATGACCGCGTCGCAGGTGCTGGAGCGGCTCGGGTTCCCCGCGGCCCGCCAGTGGACCCCGGTCGGACGCCTGTCCGGTGGCGAGCGCAGGCGACTGCAGCTGACCCGGCTGCTGATGGACGAGCCGAACGTCCTGCTGCTCGACGAGCCCACCAACGACCTGGACGTCGACACCCTCGCCGGGCTCGAGGACCTCCTCGACGGCTGGCCGGGCACCCTGGTGGTCGTCAGCCACGACCGGTACCTCACCGAGCGGGTCTGCGACCAGGTCGTCGCCCTGTTCGGCGACGGGCACCTCACCCACCTGCCCGGCGGGATCGGCGAGTACCTGACCCGCCGTGCCGCCACCGGCCACGGCCCCGCCGGGGCCGCCCCGACCGCTCCGGTACCGGCCGGGGCGCCCGTCGCACAGGCGGCCGGGCCGAAGGCGAGCGCCGCGGAGCAGCGGGCCGCCCGCAAGGACGCCCAGCGCCTGGAACGACGGATGGGGCAGCTCACCGCGCAGGAGGAGAAGCTGCACGCCCGGCTCGCCGAGGCCGCCACCGAGCCCGGCCGGCTGATGGAGCTGGACCGGGAGCTGAAGGCCGTCGTCGCCGAGCGCGAGAGCGTCGAGCTGGAGTGGCTCGAGGCCGCCGAGCGCGCCGAGGGATGAGGGGTCTCTCCTACCCAGGTAGGAGAGACCCCGGGTAAGAGATCAGTAGTTCGACCGATCCGCGGCCCCCGGGTGCGCGGATACCGTCGTACTCGCGTCACGGCGGGCTGGGGAGCCTCGCCGGGGCGCGGGGGGAGAGACGGGCCGGTTCCGTCGCCACAGTCGGGGGGTGGCGACGGGACCGGGCTCGTGGGCGGTGAGTCCGCCGCCCGCGGCTGTCACCGCGGTGCCAGCGCCGTACCAGGGCCGTGTCAGCGCCCAGGCGCACGCTCATCGGCATGAACACTCCCGCTATCGAGGTCGACGGCCTGGTCCGGGCCTTCGGTGACGTCCGCGCCGTCGACGGGATCTCCTTCTCCGCCGGGCGCGGACAGGTCCTCGGGCTGCTCGGCCCCAACGGCTCCGGCAAGACGACGACCGTCCGCATGCTGGCCACGCTGCTCCCGCCCTCGGCGGGCCGGGCCGCGGTGCTCGGCCGCGACGTCGTCGGCGACGCCGCCGGGGTCCGCTCCCTGATCGGCCTCACCGGCCAGTACGCCGCCGTCGACGAGGCCCTGACCGGCCGCGACAACCTGTACCTGATCGGCAGGCTGCTCGACCTGCCGCGCCCGGCCGCGCGGGCCCGCGCCGTCGAGCTGATCGACCGCTTCGGGCTCACCGACGCCGCCGGGCGCCGCGCCGGCACCTACTCCGGCGGCATGCGCCGGCGGCTCGACCTGGCCGCGAGCCTCGTCGGGCGCCCCGAGGTGCTGTTCCTCGACGAGCCCACCACCGGGCTGGACCCGCTGCACCGCAACGAGGTGTGGGAGGCCGTGCGGCGGCTCGCCGAGGACGGCGTCACCGTCCTGCTCACCACCCAGTACCTGGAGGAGGCCGACCAGCTCGCGCACGACCTCGTCGTCCTGGACCGGGGGCGGGTCATCGCCTCGGGCACGGCCGCGCAGCTGAAGTCCCGGGCCGGCGGGCGACGCCTGCACGTGCGCCCCGAGCTGCCGCGCGAGGCGCCGCTGGTCGCCGCCGTCGTCGCGCAGGAGGCCGGCGCCGAGCCGACGGTCGAGCCGTCCGGGGAGGTCACCGCGGCCGTCGCCGACCACGGCGCGCTGCGTCGCACCGAGGACCGGCTGGTGGCCGAGGGCGTCGCCGTCGCCGAGATCGGTCTGCGGCTCCCCAGCCTCGACGACGTCTTCCTCTCCCTCACCGGCCACGCGGCCGAGACCACCTCCGGAGGCCCCCGATGACCGCCACCCTCGAGACCCCGCCCACCACCCCGCGCTCCGGCCGGGCGGCCGGCTCCGCCCCGCTGCTGCCCTCGACGGTGCGGCACGGGCTGTCGCTGGCCCGCCGCGGGATCGTGAAGACGATCCACTCGCCGGAGGCGCTGATCGACGTCACGCTGCAGCCGGTCATCTTCCTGCTGCTGTTCGTCTACGTCTTCGGCGGCGCGATCGCCGGCAACAGCACGGAGTACCTGCACTACGCCCTGCCCGGCGTCCTGCTCCAGACGGTCGTGTTCGCCTCCGCGGGCACCGGCGTGGGCCTGGCCGAGGACCTCAAGACCGGGATCTTCGACCGCTTCCGCAGCCTGCCGATCTCCCGCGCGGCCCCGCTGGTCGGCGCGATCGGCGCGGACCTCGTCCGCTACGTGACCTCCGGCGTGATCATGCTGATGTTCGGGTTCGCGCTCGGCTACCGGACCCCGGCGGGTCCGTTCGGGATCCTCGCCGCGTTCGGGCTGGTCGTCGCGTTCGCGTTCGGCCTGTGCTGGGTGTTCACCGCGCTCGCGATGGTCGTGAAGCAGCCCCGCTCGGTGCAGGGACTGTCCGCGCTGATCATGCTGCCGCTGACGTTCGCCAGCTCGGTGTTCGTCCCGACGCAGACGATGCCCGGCTGGCTGCAGGGCTTCGTCGCGGTCAACCCGGTCTCGCGGACCGCGGACGCCGTGCGTGCCCTGCTCGACGGCGCGCCGGCGGGTGGTGCGGCGACGGTGTCGCTGCTGACGTCCGCGGGCCTTGTCGTGGTCTTCGCGCCGCTGGCCGTCGCGCTCTACCGCCGCCGCACCTGAGGGCGCGCGGAGGTCCGGCGCTCACGGTGTAGGGGGCGCGTCCCGGGGGAGGGCCCGGCCACGGTCGACCGCAGCGTCGGCCGCGGCCGGGCCCAGCCGTGCGCGGACCCCCTCCAGCGTCGCGACGACCTCGGGCAGACCCAGGTGCAGCGCCCCCCGGCGGGCCAGGGCGACGCCGAGCAGCTCACCGGCCCGCTCCGCGTCCCCCGCGTCCAGCGCCCACCGTGCGGAGGTCTCGGCGACCAGGCCGAGGATCGGCCCGTCCTCGCTGGCGACGGCGGACCGCCCGGCCTGCTCCAGCCGTTCGCGGGCGTCGTCGGGACGTCCGAGGGCGAGCAGCGCGGCCGCGATGAGCGCGTGCGTCGACGCCTCCCGCTGCAGCCGTCCGGGGCCGGGCCGGGCCGGCACGTCGGACTCCTGGAGCAGGTCCAGGGCCTCCTGCGGCTTCCCGAGCCGCAGCTCGACGTCGGCCCGGCCCCACCGCAGGCCGAAGTCCGCACGGGGGTCGTCGACGATGTCCTGGTCGAAGGCCAGGCGGAGGTGCTCGCGGGCCTCGGTCTCGTCGCCGTCGCGGGCGGCGAGCCGGGCGAGCTGCAGGTGGAACTGGGGGACGTCGTCGGCGTTGCCCAGCTCGGCGGACAGCGCGACCGCCTCGGTCCAGGCCCGGCGGGCGGCGTCGGTGTCCCCGGCGTAGTCCTCCAGCTCACCGAGTGCGAACGTCGTCATCCCGAGCCCGAAGCGGTCCCCGGTCCGGGCGAACAGCTCGTGCGCGGCCCGCAGCCGGACCCGCTGCACGTCGAGGTCGCCGGTGTTCTCGGCGTATGCGGCGATGATCTGCGACGCCGTCGCCCGCAGCCACGGCTCGCCGTCGCCGTCGGCGATGGCCACGAGCGCGGAGCGGTCACCGTCACCGAACAGCAGGCCCGTGGGCCGGGCGAGCTCGACCACCGGGTGCCGCGGCTCGGGCAGCTCCGGCCACAGCGCGACGACGGCGGCGAGCTCCGCCTGCGCCGCACCCGGCTCGTCGCCGAACCCGATGTGGACCGTCGCCCGGATCGTGCGGGCGAACGCGACCGCGGCGGCCGGCGCGTCCGCCGGGACCGTCGCGACCCGGTCGGACCAGCGCTTCAGCGACCCGAGGTCGCCGCGGACCATCCAGCTCCAGCCCAGTGCCGCGAACAGCCGGTGCGCCCGGGGACCGTCGCCGGCGTCGACGGCGCGGTCCAGCGCGCGGACGGCCTCGCCCTCCACCCGCCGGACGACGGCGAGCTGGTCGAGCTGGTCCCCGGTGCGCAGCCGCGGCTCCCCGGGCTCCAGCACCGCGAGCAGGTGGTCGGCGTGCGCCGCGGTCACGGCGTCGTGGTCCGGCGCGTCGGCCAGCCGTGCGGCCGCGTACTCGCGGATCGTCTCCAGCATCCGGTAGCGGGTCGCGCCGTCCTCGGCGCCGTCGACCGGGACGACCAGCGACTTCTCCACCAGCGCCGGGAGCAGGTCGAACGCGTCGTCGCCGCAGACGGCCTCGACGGTGCGGGCGTCGACGGGACCGGCGAACACCCCGAACCGGGTCGCGAGCGCCCGTTCGGCGGGGGAGAGCAGGTCCCAGCTCCAGTCGACGACGGCCCGCAGCGTCTGGTGGCGGGGCAGCGCGGTCCGGGCACCGGTCACCAGCAGCCGGAAGCGGTCGGCGAGCCGGTCGGCGATCTCGGCCGGGGTCATGCTCCGCACCCGGGCCGCCGCGAGCTCGATCGGCAGCGGCTGACCGTCGAGCCGACGGCAGATCTCGGCGACGGCCCGGGCGTGGGCGGCCGGGTCGAGATCCGGCCGGACGGCGACGGCGCGTTCGGCGAACAGCCGCGTCGCCTGCGCCGGGTCCAGCGACCCCAGCGGGTGCAGGACCTCGCCCGGCACACCGAGGGGCTCCCGGCTGGTCGCCAGCACCCGCAGCCCGGGCAGCCGGGCGAGCAGGTCGTGGACGAGGTCCGCGACGTCGTCGACCAGGTGCTCGCAGTTGTCCAGCAGCAGCACCAGCTCGCGGCCGGTCAGCGCCGACACCAGCCGTGCCCTGGCGTCCGGACCACCGCGGTCCGCGACCGACAGCTCCGGCCCGCCGACGGCGTGCAGCGCGGCCGGGACCACCTGGTCGCCGCCGGTCAGCGCGGCCAGCTCGACCACGGCGACGGCCGTACCGACGTCGCGCACCGCCTCCTGCGACAGCCGGGTCTTCCCGGCCCCGCCCGGCCCGACCACGGTGACCAGCCGCGTCGAGCCGAGCAGCGCCCGTACCCGGTCCAGGTCCTTCTCGCGGCCGACGAACGAGGTCAGCGCCACCGGCCGGGTCCGCTCCGGCGGCGGCCCCGGCCGCCGTGCGGCGACCACGGTCGCGGGCGGGTCGTCGCGCAGCAGCTCGGTGCGGGTCCGCAGCAGCTCCGGGCCCGGATCGACGCCGAGCTCCTCGGCCAGTGCGGTCCGGGTCCGGTCGAGCACGGCCAGCGCGTCGGCCCGCCGACCGGTCGCGTGCAGCCCGCGGGCCAGCGCGACGGCCGTGGTCTCCCGCAGCGGCTGCTCGGCCAGGATCGCGGTGAGGACGTCCAGGCCCGCAGCGGGCAGCCCCGCCGCGAGACCGCGCGCGGCCAGTTCCTCGGCGGCGTCGGCGCGGGCGTCGGACAGCCGGGTCGCGGCGGGCGCGACGAACGCCAGTCCGTTGAGCCCGCCCAGCGGCGGGCCGTGCCACAGGTCGAGGGCCTCGGTGAGCAGGGCGCGGGCGCGGTCGTCGTCCGGGTCGGCCGCCGCGGTCCGGCGCAGTGCGGCGAACCGCAGCGCGTCGACCTCGTCCGGGTCGACGGCCAGCAGGTAGCCGCCGGTGGCCGACCGCACCCGGTCGGCGCCGATCGCGCGGCGCAGCCGGGTGGCGAGGGACTGGAGCGCGTTCGCCGTCGACGGCGGGTCGTCACCCCACAGCGCGTCGACCAGCGTCGCGGTGTCGACCGGGTGCCCGGCGTCGAGCGCGAGCCGGGCGAGCAGACCCCGCACCCGGGCGCCGGCGGGCAGCAGCTCGCGCCCGCCGGCGTCGGTGAGGGAGACGGGGCCGAGCAGCCGGATCGACATCACCGGCCATTCTGCCCCGCAACGGCCACCGGTTTCCGGCCGACCGAGGTCAGCTCGACCGCCGGACCACCTGCGCCAGCTCGTCCAGCTTCGTCAGGGTCTCGGACTCCGGCAGGGTCGGCAGCAGGAACGTGACCCGCTCGACGCCGACCTCGGCGTAGCCGGCGACGACGTCGGGGTCCGGCTTCCCGCCGAACACCGTGGTCGGCACGTCCGGCTTGCCCCGCTCGGCGAGGTCGTCGCGGACGCGGCGGATCTCGTCGTAGGAGGTGTGCGAGCGCGGGAGCCAGCCGTCGCCGACCTCGGCGAGCCGGTTCAGTGCGGCCTCGCTCTCCCCGCCCAGGTAGATCGGCGGGGTGCGGACCGGCTTGGGCCAGGAGAAGGACCGCTCGACGTCGAGGTGCTTGCCGTGGAACTCGGCCTCGTCCTCGCTCCACAGTGCCCGCAGCGCGTGCAGTTGCTCGGTCATGAGCGGCCCGCGGGTCCTCGGGTCGACGCCGTGGTTGCGCATCTCCTCGCGGTTCCACCCCGCGCCGACGCCGAACAGCAGCCGCCCGCCGGACACCAGGTCGAGGCTCGCGGTCTGCTTGGCGGTGTGGATGACGTCGCGCTGCGGCAGGAGCACGATCCCGGTGCCCAGCAGCAGGTCCGTGGTCGTCCCCGCCATCGCGGTGAGCGCGACGAACGGGTCGAGGGTGCGGTAGTAGACCCGCGGGAGGTCGCCCCCGCCGGGGTAGGGCGACTCCCGGCTGGTCGGGATGTGCGAGTGCTCGGCGAGGAACACCGAGTCGAAACCGCGTTCCTCCAGCGCCCGGCCCAGCGGCCCGGGACGGATGCCCTCGTCGGTCACGAACGTTGCGATGCCGAACTTCATGACCGGCGGGTACCCGTCGGGCCGGACCGTCACGCCCGGCCGGCGAGCCGGTCCAGCAGCAGTGCCTCCGCGAGCACCCCGCGCCCGAACATGCCCAGGTGCAGGCTCTCGTCGATGCCGTGCCAGCGGCTGGCCGGGTCCCCGACCCCGGTGACCAGCACCGCCGCGCCCGGGAAGGTCCGCGCGAACTCTGCGATGAACGGGATCGAACCGCCGATGCCGGTCTCGACGGCGTCGTTGCCGTAGGCGGCGGAGAACGCGGCGCGGGCGTGGTCGTAGACCTCGCCGGCCGAGGACAGGCTGAACGGCTCGGCGACGCCGTGGCCGGGCGTCACCGACACGTGCGCGCCCCACGGGACGTTGCCCTCCAGGTGCTCCGCGAGAGCGCGCTGGGCCTCGCGGGCGTCCTGGCCGGGAGCCAGCCGCATGCTGACCATCGCGCGGGCGCGGGGGAGCAGCACGTTCGAGGCCTCGGCGACCTTCGGCGCGTCGATCCCCAGCACCGCGACGGCGGGCGCGTGGTTGGTCCGGTCCGGGATCGAGCCGGTGCCGAGCAGCTCGACGCCGTCGAGCAGGCCCGCGTCGGAGCGGTAGGTGGCCTCGTCCGGGTCGGGCGCGTCGGAGCTGCCGCGCACCAGGCCGGGGACGGCGACCTCGCCCTTGTCGTCGTGCAGGGTGGCCAGGGTGCGGCACAGCGCGGTCAGCGCGTCCCCGATCGGGCCGCCGTAGACCCCGGAGTGCACCGGACGCTCCAGCATCGACACCTCGACGACGACGTCGACCAGGCCGCGCAGGCTGGTGGTCAGCGCCGGGACGTCGACGGCCGGGTTGGCGGCGTCGGCGATCACGATGACATCGGCGGAGAGCTTCTCGCGATGCTCGGCCAGGAGCGCGGTCAGCGTGGGGGAACCCGACTCCTCCTCGCCCTCGATGAACAGCACGACCCCGACCGGCGGCCGTCCCTCGTAGGCGCGGAGCACGGCGAGGTGGGTCATGACGCCGGCCTTGTCGTCGGCGGCGCCACGGCCGTAGAGCCGCCCGTCGCGCTCGGTCGGCTCGAACGGCGGGCTGGTCCACGCGTCGTCGCCGCCGGTGGGCTGGACGTCGTGGTGGGCGTAGAGCATGACCGTCGGCATGCCCTCGGGTGCGGGCCAGTGCGCGACGACGGCCGGGGCCCCGCCGTCGGCGGAGATGATCTCGACCGAGGCGGCACCCGCGTCACGGGCCAGCGTCGCGACGGCGTCCGCGGAGCGGCGGGTGTCCTCGGCGTGTGCCGGGTCGGCCCAGATGCTCGGGATGCGGACCAGCGCCTCGAGGTCCGTGCGCGCGCCCGGGAGGACGGCGTCGACGGCGGCGGAGAGCGCTGCGGGAGCGGGGTCGGTGTGCGGCTCGGCCATGCGTTCGGATGCTACGCGCGCCCGGCGCGGTCGCACCGGTCGCCGATCGTGCCGCCCCGCACGGGCGGTTCGTCGCTACATTCGGGCCCATGTCCCGATTCCTGGCGACGTTGCTGGAGTCCGCGACCGTTCCCCACGGGCTCGCCCGTGGGATGACGACGGGGGAGCCGCGCGATCCCGTGCGGCGTTCCTGGGCGGAGGTGCACGAGACGGCCCGCGGGATCGCGGACGCCCTGCGACGCCCCGGCGACGACGGCGGCCCGGCCCTGCCGTTCGGCGGCGCCGTCGGGGTGCTGGCCGGGGAGCCCGCGGCGATCGCCCCGGCCGCGCAGGCGGTGTGGCTGTGCGGCGGCAGCGTGACGATGCTGCACCAGCCGACCCCGCGCACCGACCTGGCCGAGTGGGCCGCCGACACGGTCACGACGCTGACGATGGTCGACGCCGCGATGGTGCTGCTCGGCCCGCCCTTCGACGCCCTCGCCCCGGTCCTGACCGAGCGCGGTGTCCCGTTCCGGATGCTCGACTCGCTGACCGGTGACCCGGCCGCGTTCGTCGCGGACGCCGCCGTCGCCGACGAGGGCGACACCGCGTTGCTGCAGCTCACGAGCGGTTCCACCGCGGCCCCGAAGGCGGTGCGGATCACCCACGCGAACCTGCACGCCAACATCGGGGCGATGGTGACCGCGTCCGCCCTGGACGTCGCGACCGACCGGATGGTGTCGTGGCTGCCGCTGTTCCACGACATGGGGATGGTCGGGTTCCTGACCGTCCCGATGACGGTCGGGCTGGACCTGGTCACCGTCACCCCCGCGGACTTCCTGGGCCGCCCACGGCTGTGGGCCGAGCTGATCTCGAAGTACGGGGGCACCGTCACCGCGGCCCCGAACTTCGCCTACGCCGTGCTGGCCCGCCAGCTCGCCCGGGTCGACGACGGTGCTCTCGACCTCTCCTCGCTGCGGCTGGCGCTCAACGGCGCCGAGCCGGTGGACCCGGCGGCCGTCGCGGCGTTCACCGACGCCGGCGCCCGCTTCGGGCTGCGACCGGAGTCGGTCCTGTGTGCCTACGGGATGGCCGAGACCGCGCTCGGGGTGTCCTTCGCACCCGTCCACACCGGGCTGAAGGTGGACCGGGTCGACGCCGAGTCACTGGAGGCGCACCGGCGCGCCGAGCCCGCGGGCGCCGGTCCGGTGCGGGAGTTCCCCGAGCTCGGACCGCCGCTGCCCGGGATCGAGGTGAAGGTCGTCGGCAGCGGTGGTCGCGTGCTGGGCCCCCGGGAGGTCGGGGTGCTGCACCTGCGCGGCGACGCCGTGACGCCCGGCTACCTCACCGTCGACGGCCCGGTGTCCACCCAGGACCGCGACGGCTGGTTCGACACCGGCGACGAGGGCTACCTGACCCCCGACGGCGCCGTCGTCGTGTGCGGGCGCACCAAGGACGTGATCATCATGGGTGGGCGCAACATCTACCCGACCGACATCGAGCGGGCCGCCGGCGCGGTCGAGGGCGTGCGCGCGGGCAACGTCGTCGCGGTCCGGATCCCGGCAGGTGACGGGCGGCACCGGGAGTCGTTCGCCGTCGCCGTCGAGGCGAAGGGGGCCGACGGCCCCGAGGCGGTGCGTGCCATCCGCGACGACGTGATCCGCCGCGTCGTCTCCGCGGTGGGGGTGCGGCCGGCCGAGGTCGCGGTGCTGGCGCCGGGGAGCCTGCCGAAGACGCCGTCGGGGAAGCTGCGCCGCGCCGCGACGGCGGACCTGCTCACCGCCCGCCGCTGACCCGGACGCACGGGAGCCCCGGTCCCTGTGGAGGACCGGGGCTCCCGTGGACGACGGGGCTCAGCCCGACAGCGGGTGGAACCGGTTCTGCGCCGGCTCCAGGCCCTCGGACAGCAGGGCCTCGGCGGCGTCCGCGGCGAGGTCCAGACCGAAGTCGAGCTCCTTGTTCTCCACGCCGGAGAACCGCTTGAGCACGTAGTCCGCCGGGTCCTGACGACCCGGCGGCCGGCCGATGCCGAACCGCACGCGCAGGTAGTCCTTCGTGCCCAGCGCCTTGCTGATCGAGCGCAGGCCGTTGTGCCCGCCCTCGCCACCGCCGCGCTTGAGGCGGACCACGCCGAAGTCGAGGTCCAGCTCGTCGTGGACGACGATCACCTCGGTCGGCGGGATCGAGAAGTACTGCACGAGCCCGGCCACCGGGCCGCCCGAGAGGTTCATGTACGTCCGGGGGACGGCCACGGTCACCGGGCGACCGGCGAGCCGGCCCTGCGCGATGTCGGAGTTCGACCGCTTGTGCGCGGAGAACCGGCCGGCGCCGGCCCGCGTCGCCAGCAGTGCGGCGACGCGGGTACCGACGTTGTGCCGGGTGCCCTCGTAGTCCGGACCCGGGTTCCCGAGTCCGACGACGAGGGCCGGCCCCGGCACGGGGCTCACTTGTCGGAGGACTCGGAGTCGCCCTCGGAGTCCGCGGAACCCTCGGCGGAGTCGCCCTCGGCCTCGGCCTCGGCGGCCTGCTCCTCGTCGGACGGCTCCTCGACCACACCGGCGCCCTCGGCGTCGACCTCGGCCTCGAGGTCCTCCTCGGTCGGGGCCGGGACGACCTGCACGACGAGGTACTCCTCGTCGGTGCGCAGCTCGACGCCACCGGGGAGCTTGAGGTCCTTGGCGAAGTACTGGGTGCCGATCTCCGCGTCCTCGATGGAGACCTCGATGTTCTCCGGGATGTTCAGCACGTCGGCCTCGACCAGGACGGTGTTGAGGTCCTGGGTGACCAGCGAGCCGGGGACGGCCTCGCCGGTGACGACGACGTCGAGCTCGACCTCGACCTTCTCGCCACGCTTGATGACGAGCAGGTCGACGTGCTCGATGTAGGGGCGCAGTGGGTGCACGACCACGGTCTTGGTCAGCGCGAGCTGCGGGGTGCTGCCGTCGACGTCGAGCTCCAGCACGGCGTTGCGGCCCTGCTCGCGGACGACCGCGGCGAACTGCAGCGACGGCAGCGACAGGTGGACGGGGTCGGTCCCGTGGCCGTAGAGGACGGCGGGGATCTTGCCGGCGCGACGGGTGCGACGGGCGGCGCCCTTGCCGAACTCGGTCCGGGTCTCGGCGGGAATGCGGGT
The DNA here is from genome assembly GCF_017312135.1 of Pseudonocardia sp. TMWB2A. Lineage (NCBI taxonomy): Bacteria > Bacillati > Actinomycetota > Actinomycetes > Pseudonocardiales > Pseudonocardiaceae > Pseudonocardia > Pseudonocardia sp. TMWB2A. Next base: position 6,197,944 of record NZ_QKQY01000002.1, on the reverse strand, counting down.
CTGGGCCACGGGAACTGCTCCTCGAACTGTCTGCGGTGGAAGGCGCGCGCGGCGAGGAGCCGACCGGGATCGGCCCACGTCGATCACGGCGGGTCAAGGTGCACCCGCCCTCGCCGCGGAGATGCCGAGAAGAGTACGCCAGGCCCGTGGCCGTCCCGGGGCCAGCCCCCGGGACGACCGCGGAACCCGCTGGTCAGGCCGCCGAGTGGGGGACGCCCTGGCCCGGGTCGATGCGGTGCGGGCCGTTCTTGCCCGGCTTGACGTCGAAGTCGAAGATCCCGGTCGGCAGGTAGACCGTCGAGCACGAGTTCGGGATGTCGACCACGCCGGACAGCCTGCCCTCGATCGGCGCCGCCCCGAGGATCATGTAGGCCTGGATCGGGGAGTAGCCGAAGTTCGTCAGGTAGTCGATCGCGTGCAGGCAGGCCCGCTGGTACGACAGGTGCGAGTCGAGGTAGCGCTGCTCGCCGTCGAGGGTGACCGAGGTGCCGGAGAACGCGATCCACTCGCTGTACTGCGGGTCGGTGTTGCCCGGCACGAAGATCGCGTTCTCGGAGACGCCGTAGGTCGCCATGCCGCCCTTGATGACGTCGACGTGCAGGTCGATGAACCCGCCCATCTCGATCGCGCCGCAGAAGGTGATCTCGCCGTCGCCCTGGGAGAAGTGCAGGTCGCCCATCGACAGGTTCGCGCCGTCGACGAACACCGGGTAGAAGACCCGGCTGCCCTTCGTGAGGTTCTTGATGTCCTGGTTGCCGCCGTTCTCCCGGGGCGGTGCGGTGCGCGCGGCCTCCGCGGCGGCCCGGTCGAAGTCGGCGCCGGTCAGCGAGCCGAGGATCGCCGAGTCCGGGTTCGGCGGCAGGGCCAGCGGCGGCACCCGCTCCGGGTCGGTGTCGATCAGCGCCTGCTCGCGGGCGTTCCAGCGGCCGAGCAGCTCGGGCGACGGCGCCGTCCCCATCAGCCCGGGGTGGACGATCCCGGTGAACGACACCCCCGGGACGTGCCGGGAGGTGGCCGTCCCGCCCTGGAAGTCCCAGATGACCTTGTAGGCGTCGGGGAACTGCTCGGTGAGGAAGCCGCCGCCGTTGCGGGTGGCGAACACGCCGGTGTAGCCCCAGCCCTGCCCGGCCAGCGGGCCGGAGTCCTCCTGCGGGATCGGCCCGACGTCGAGGATGTCGACGATCAGCAGGTCACCCGGCTGCGCCCCCTCGACGGCGATCGGCCCGGACAGCACGTGCACCCCGGCGAGCGGGGCGTTCAGGATGTCGTCGGCGGAGTCGTCGTTGTGGATGGCGCCGTCGAACCACTCGCGGCAGTCGACCCGGAACGTGTCCCCGGGCTTGACGTGGACCTGCGCCGGGATGTCGGGGTGCCACCGGTTGTGGCCGGTCAGCTGCTGGTCGGTGAAGGTCTTGGTGCTGTCGAGGGGGAAGACGTTCCTGGGCATCGGACACTCCCGGGGTCGGTGCGGACGCGGGCGGGGCGGACGGGGTGCAGCGGTCGGTGCGGCGGTCGGTGCGGCGCGGGGCGCCGCGGTCAGGGACGCGGCAGACCGCGGGTGGCGGGGTGCAGCGGCGGCCCGCCGGGGCGCAGCGGGCGCGGCGGCGGCGCGGAGACGACCTGCGGCTCGTGGGCGGTGGCCGTGGTGCGGTCGATCAGGGCCATCCGGCCGCGGTCGGCGAGGCCGACCATCGGTGCGGTGATGACGCGCGGGGACTGCTCCCCGCAGGTGGGGCAGCGCGCCGTCGCGGGGGCGCTGCCGATCGGGTGCCGTTCCTCGACGGGGCCGTCGGCCCCGCACCGGTAGACGTAGAGCGCCACGGTCGTACCTCCCGGCACGCCGGGCGACCCGACATGCATCCGAGGAAATATTTTCCTGGGAAAGTACGACCGACGGGCCGGGGTGTCAACGGACCCGTCAGAGTTGCTGGACGACGTCCCAGGCCACCCCGTCGGCGACGGCGAGGAACACCTGCTGGCGCAGGTGCCGCCCGTGCACCTCGACGGTCCCGCGCGGGCTCTCGTAGGCCAGCCCCTCGGCCACCGCGGTCATCGCCGGGACCTCGGGCGACCCGGCCCGGCGCATGAGCTCGGTCAGCAGCCGGACGCCCTCGTAGCAGGACTCGCCGAGGCTGTTGAGCACCGGCGCGTCCGGGCCGAAGCGGTGGGCGTGCGCGGCCGCGAAGTCCAGCCCCGACGCCGTGCCCAGGTCCTCGAAGTAGCCGGCCGAGGTGAGCAGGCCGCGGGTGTTCTCCGGGCCCGAGGCGAGCAGCACGTTCTCCTCGATCAGCGAGCTGAACCGCAGGATCTCCCGGTCCAGCCCGAGGGCGCAGAACGCCCGGTTGAACTCGACGGCGTCGTTGCCGATCAGCAGCATCAGGACGGCGTCGCAGCCGCTCGCCTCGACCCGGTGCAGCACGCGCGAGAAGTCCTCGGTGCCCAGCGGCACGTACATCTCGTCGCAGACCGTCCCGCCGATCCGGCGCAGGTGCTCGGTCGCGACCTGCGCGGACCTGCGCGGCCACACGTAGTCGTCGCCGACGATCGTCCAGCGGCGCACCCCGGCGGCCTCGGCGAACCAGCTCAGCGACGGGCCCAGCTGCAGGTCCGGGGTCTCCCCGGTCAGGAACAGCCCCGGTCGCTGCTCACCGCCCTCGTACAGGGCGGTGTAGGCGTAGGGCACCCGCCCGCGGATCCGGGGCGCGACGGCCTCGCGGACCGCTGAGATGTGCCAGCCGGTGACCGCGTCCACGGCCCCGGCGCTGACCAGCGCGTCGAGCTCCGCGGCGACGACGGCGGGTGGCGCGCCGCCGTCGACCGGCACCAGGTTCAGCTCCCGGCCGAGCACCCCGCCCGCGGCGTTGACCTCCTCGGCGGCCAGCGTCGCGCAGGTTTCGCAGGACGGGCCGAAGATGCCCGCCGGACCCTGCAGCGGGACGACCAGCGCCACGTTGAGCACCTCGCTCCCGCGCGCCGGCACCGCCGTCGCGCGCCCGGGGTCCGGGAACGGAGTCATGCAGGTGACGCTATCCATCGTGGCGTCGCCCACCTAGCGCCTCGTCGGAAAACGTCCGGTTACGATGCGCTCATGTCGGAGCCCGCGGAGCACGTGCGGCCGTCCGGGGACGAGTCGCTGCGCCTGCTCTGCGCGGTGGGCCGGACCCTGGACCAGGAGCTCGACGAGGCCCTGCGCGGCTGCGGGTCCGACGTCGACCAGTGGCGGGTGCTCGGCCTGCTCGCCTCGCGCGGCGGCTGCACGATGAGCGTGGTCGCCGAGCACGCGCTCCTGCTGGCGCCGCGGGCGACCAAGCTCGTGGACCGGATGACCGCGGCGAACCTCGTGCACCGCAGGCCCGACGTCGTCGACCGGCGCCGGGTGCTCGTCGTCGCCACCGAGCGGGGCCGCGCGGCACTCGCGGAGTGGGACGCCGCGGCGGCCGGGGTGCTGGACCGCTACCGGGACCTGCTGGGCACCGACGCCGCCCTGTTCGACGACATGCTGCGCCGGCTGCAGGACGCGACCGGGCGGGCCGGGGCGCCGGGTCTGGCCGGGCTCGCCACGACCGAGGGCTGAGGCGGAACGACCGACGGCGCCCCACCCGCGGTGGAGCGCCGTCGGCGGACGTGCGGGGTGCTCAGGCGTTGCCGTCGAACAGGCTCGTGACCGAGCCGTCCTCGAACACCTGGTGGATCGCCTCGGCCAGCAGCGGGGCGATCGGCAGCACGGTCATGCTGTCGAACCGCTTCTCGGCCGGGATCGGCAGCGAGTCGGTGAAGATGACCTCCGACGCGCCGCAGTTCGCGAGGCGCTCGGTGGCCGGGCCGGACAGCACGCCGTGGGTGGCGGCCACGATCACGTCCGAGGCGCCCTCCTTGAGCAGCACCTCGACCGCCTTCGCGACGGTGCCACCGGTGTCGATCATGTCGTCGATGACCACGCAGCAGCGGCCCTCGATCTCACCGACCACCCGGTTCGCGACGGCCTCGTTCGGCTTGAGCGGGTCCCGGGTCTTGTGGATGAACGCCAGCGGGGTCCCGCCGAGGGTCTCGGCCCAGCGCTCGGCCAGGCGCACCCGTCCGGAGTCGGGGGAGACGACGGCGAAGTTCCCGTCCGGCCGGGTGCTCTTGATGTGCTGGGCGAGCACCGGCAGCGCGAACAGGTGGTCGACGGGGCCGTCGAAGAAGCCCTGGATCTGGGACGTGTGCAGGTCCAGGGTCAGGATCCGGTCGGCACCGGCGGTCTTGAACATGTCCGCGACGAGACGGGCCGAGATGGGCTCGCGGCCGCGGTGCTTCTTGTCCTGACGGGCGTAGCCCCAGAACGGCATGACCGCGGTGATCCGCTTGGCCGACCCGCGCTTGAGCGCGTCGACCATGATCAGCTGCTCCATGATCGCGTCGTTGATCGGGGCGGAGTGCGCCTGGATCACGAACGCGTCGCTCCCGCGGACCGACTCCTCGAAGCGGCAGAAGATCTCACCGTTCGCGAAGGAGTAGGCGGACTGCGGGGTGACCGTGACGTCGAGCTCCTTCGCCACGTGATCGGCGAGCTCCGGGTGCGCCCTCCCCGAGAACAGCATCATGTTCTTCTTGGGAGTGCCTGCGATCGCGCTCACCGTGCGGTGCCTCCTCGGCTGAGGTCTCTCGGGTCTGTCGTACCGGCGGAGGTGGTGTGACCTGCGCCGTCGCTGCTGGTCGTGCCGTTCGTGGACGGGTCGTTGCCCGCCCGCTGTGCCGCCTCGGCGGCGGGGGTGCCGGGCCGCTTGCGCGGCACCCACCCCTCGATGGTGCGCTGTGCTCCACCCGACACCGCGAGCGCCCCCGGCGGGACGTCCTCGCGGAGCACGGTCCCGGCGCCGGTGTAGGCGCCGTCCCCGACCGTGACCGGGGCGATGAACATGGTGTCCGACCCCGTCTTCACGTGGGATCCGATGACGGTCCGCTGCTTGCGGACACCGTCGTAGTTGACGAACACCGACGAGGCGCCGATGTTGCTCATCTCGCCGATCGTCGCGTCCCCGACGTAGGTCAGGTGCGGGACCTTGGTGCCCGCGCCGATGTCGGAGTTCTTGACCTCGACGAACGTGCCGATCTTGCCGCGCTCGCCGAGGACGGCGCCCGGGCGCAGGTGGGCGAACGGCCCGACCGACGCGCCGGGCCCGATCCGGGACTCCGACCCGTGGGTGCGGACGACGCTCGCGCCGGCCCCGACGACGGTGTCGGTCAGCGTGGTGTCGGGCCCGATCACCGCGGCCTCGTCGACCTCGCACACTCCGTGCAGCTGGGTGCCGGGGTGCAGGACGACGTCGCGCGCGAGCCGCACGTCGACGTCGACCCGGGTGGTGGCGGGGTCGACCACGGTGACCCCGGCCAGCATCCACTCCCGCAGCACGCGGCGGTTCAGCTCCGCGCCGAGCTCGGCGAGCTGGACGCGGTCGTTCACGCCGCGCACGCGCCACTCGTCGTCGCAGCGGACGGCGTGCACCGTCCGGTCCGCGGCGACAGCGGCGGCGACCAGGTCGGTGAGGTAGAGCTCCTGCTGGGCGTTGTGCGCGGCCAGGCCCGCGATGCCCGCGCGCAGGAACGCGGCGTCGAAGGCGTAGACGCCGGAGTTGACCTCCGCGATGGCCCGCTGCTCCGGTGTCGCGTCGGTCTGCTCGACGATCCCGGTGACGGCACCGTCGGCGGTGCGCACGATCCGGCCGTAGCCGGTGGGGTCGGCGACCTCGCAGGTCAGCAGGGTGACCGCGGCGCCGTGGTCGGCATGCTCGGTGACCAGCGCGGACAGGGTCGCGGTGTCGAGCAGCGGGACGTCGCCGTAGGTGACCAGGACGGTGCCGGTCAGGTCCGCGGGGAGCGGGGTGAGGCCGCTGCGGACCGCGTCGCCGGTGCCGAGGCGCTGCTCCTGGACGGCGGTGGTGGCGGTGCGGCCGAGGGCGGCGGAGATGCCGTCGACGGCCTGCTCCACCCGCTCGCGCTCGTGTCCGACGACGACCACGAGGTGCTCGGGGGCGGTACCGGCCAGTGCGTGCACCGCGTGGCCGAGCATGCTGCGCCCGCCCAGCTCGTGGAGCACCTTCGGCGTCGACGACCGCATCCGCGAACCCGCGCCCGCCGCGAGGACGATGCCGGCCGCGACCGCCGCCGTTCCGGGTGCCGGTCGGTCACCGGTGCCGGCCCGGTCGGGTTCGGGCATGTTCGGTTCCTCCTGCCGGACTCGCCGCCCGTGCCGGGCGGAGGACGCGGGACGCGCCGTGCCGGTACGGCATCGTACGGGGACGGCCCCGGGTGACCCGGCGGGCCCGTCACGCCCGCGGTGACGTCGCCGTAAACCCAAGATCAACCCTTCGGGTGGTAACCGGTCGGGTACCGGACTCGTTCCACCGTTCAGACGACGGTGACCGGCCGGCCACCGTCCGTGATGCCGATGAGCGGAGTGCGATGACGCGCGAGGTCGAGGGACGCCGTCGGCGGCCCCGGGTGATGACGGTCCTGGCCACGGTGGCGGCCCTGGTGCTGGCCGGGCTGACCGCCGGGATGATCGGGACTGCGTCCGCGGCGCCGACGGAGTCCGAGCGGGGCGGTCCGGGGCGCGCCGAGGGCACGCCCTGCTCGGCGGCCGCGCGCGCCTGCGTCGACCTCGCGAACAGCACGGCGTGGCTGATCCGCGACGGGAAGATCGAGGCCGGGCCGGTCCCGGCGTCGTTCGGGAAGAAGGGCCAGCGCACCCCGGCCGGGGTCTTCCAGGTCCAGTGGAAGAACAAGGACCACCGCAGCGCGGAGTTCAACAACGCGCCGATGCCGTTCGCGGTCTTCTTCGCCCCCGGCGGCATCGCCTTCCACGAGGGCAACACCGAGACCGAGTCCGCGGGCTGCGTCCGCCTGTCCCGCGCGAACGCCGAGCGCTGGTTCAACTCGCTGCAGGTCGGCGACCGGGTCGAGGTCACCAACATCCCGCAGTGACCGGAGGCGTTTCGCGGTCCGGGGTGGCGGGAACAGTCGGGGCGGAGAACACTGCCGAGTGATCGGTTGTGCAAAATCGGTCCCCACGACACGGAGGTAACGATGCCCACGCGCAGCGCCCGCACCGCATGGAACGGCTCCCTGGAGCAGGGCTCCGGCCAGGTGGAGCTGTCCAGCTCCAAGGTCGGTACCTACGAGGTCAGCTTCCCCAAGCGCGCCGCGGACGATGCCGGTGGCACCACCAGCCCCGAGGAGCTCATCGCCGCGGCGCACTCCGCCTGCTACGCGATGCAGCTCTCGGCGAACATCGCCGAGGCGGGCGGGACCCCCGAGTCCCTCGACGTCTCGGCCGACGTCTCGCTCGGCCCGGACAAGGACAACGGCGGCTTCAAGCTGACCGGCATCACGCTGAAGGTGCGCGGTGAGGTCACCGGCCTCGACGCCGACGGCTTCGCCAAGGCCGCGGAGGCGGCCAAGGCCGGCTGTCCCGTGTCGAAGGCGCTGACCGGCGTCGAGATCACGCTGGACGCCGCGCTGGAGAGCTGAGCCCCGCACGTCGCGACGCCCCCGACCGGATCCCGGTCGGGGGCGTCGTCGCGTTACGGTCGGTCCGTGGTGGACGCGCCCTCCCGGCCCCGTGGCATCGCCCTGTTCGGCCCCGGCGCGGGCGGTGACCCCGGCCGCTACACCACCCTGACCGGTGCCCTGCGCGCCGCCGGGTGGGACGTCCTCGCCCCGCCCGCGGAGCGCTTCACCCCCGCCACGGTGACCACCGCGCAGCTGCGGGCCCGGGTCGAGGCCCTGCACGCCGCCCTCGCCGCACACCCGGGCCGCGACGCGCTGCCGGTCGTCGCGGTCGGGCACTCCATCGGCGGGTGGGCCGCGCTCTGCCTCGCCGGGGCCCGGCCCTGTACCCGCGACGGCGAGGAGATCCCGGTGATCCCCGAGCCACGGGTGTCGAGGCTGGTCGTGATCGCCCCGCCGGTGGGCTGGTTCGCCGCGCCCGGCGCGCTCGCGGACGTGACGGTGCCGGTCGCGGTGCACGTCGGCGCCGCGGACACGGTGACGCCGCCGTCGTCGACCGAGCTGCTGCGCGCCGCACCCGGGCCGGTGACGGTCACCGTGCACGAGCGCGTCGGGCACTTCGACATCGCCATGACCGAGCTGCCGCCGGGGGAGCGCCCGGCGGCCGGGCTCGACCACCGGGCGTTCCTGGAGGGGCTGGCGGCGGCGGTCGTCGCCGATCTCGGGTAGGCGACACCGTCGACGGCGGCCGGTTCCCGGGCCGGGAGACGGGGCGAGCAGGAGTGCTCCGCCGCCAGGATTCGAACCTGGACCATCGGAACCAAAATCCGAGGTGCTGCCGTTACACCACGGCGGATCGTGGGGCCTCGTCATCGTGACACGTCGTTAGCACCGTCCTTGCAGCGCACCCGCCCTGCGCGTTAGCCGAAGATGACAGGGATCACGGACAAACACCCACGAAAGGGTGACCCGCACCCCGGGCGCGGCGGACCCCCGTCGGGTTGACACACTCCCGTTCGTGCTGAACACGGATGCTTCCGGGACGACGTCGTCGATCGGATCCGGAACCGCGTTGACGTGCCGTCTCTGTGGCTTGACCGACCTGCGCAGCTTCTGCGACCTGGGTGCCACACCGCCCTGCGAGCTGTTCCTCACCGAGCAGACGGCACAGCAACCCGAGCAGACCTTCCCGCTGCACGTGCGGGTGTGCAACTCGTGTCTGCTCGCCCAGCTGCCGCCGGAGATCAGCCCGGAGGAGACGTTCGAGGAGTACGCCTACTTCTCCTCGTTCAGCTCGTCCTGGGTCGACCACGCGCGCCGCTTCGTCGACTCGGCGCAGGAGCGCGCCGGGCTGGACACGGGCTCGTTCGTCGTCGAGGTCGCCTCGAACGACGGCTACCTGCTCCAGCACGTCGTCGCGAAGGACATCCGCTGCCTGGGCGTCGAGCCGAGCGTGAACGTCGGTGAGGCCGCTCGGGAGAAGGGCGTCCCGACGCTCACCGCGTTCCTCACCCCGGAGACCGGCGCCCGGGTCCGCGCCGAGCACGGCCCGGCGGACCTGGTCTGCGGCAACAACGTGTTCGCCCACATCCCCGACGTCGTCGGCTTCGCGCAGGGACTGCGCGCCATGGTCGCCGACGACGGCTGGGTCTCCATCGAGGTCCAGCACCTGCTGACGCTCGTCGAGCGCAAGCAGTTCGACACGATCTACCACGAGCACTTCCAGTACTACACGCTGCTCACCGGGCAGCGGGCGCTCGCCGCGGGCGGGCTGACCCTGGTCGACGTCGAGCTGCTCGACACCCACGGCGGCTCGATCCGCATGTGGGCGCGCCCGGCCGAGGTCGCCGGTGAGCCGAGCGCGAAGGTCCGTGAGGTCCTGGCCGCCGAGGCGGCCGCCGGGCTGCACACGCCGGAGGGCCACGACGGGTTCGCCGAGGCCGTCTCCACCATCCGCGACGACCTGGTGGCGTTCCTCATCGACGCCCGCCGGCAGGGCAAGCGCGTGGTCGGCTACGGCGCCCCGGGCAAGGGGAACACCCTGCTCAACTACTGCGGCATCCGGCCCGACCTGCTCGAGTACACGGTGGACCGGAACCCGTACAAGCACGGGCGGCTAACGCCGGGCACCCGAATCCCGATCTTCGCTCCGGAGCGGATCGCGCAGGACCGCCCCGACCACGTGTTGATCCTGCCCTGGAACCTGCGCACCGAGCTGACCGAGCAGCTGTCCTACGTCCGTGAGTGGGGCGGCACGCTGGTCTTCCCGATCCCGTCGCTCGAGGTGGTCTGACGTGAAGGTCGTCCTGTTCTGCGGTGGTTACGGCATGCGGATGCGCGATGGCGCGTCCGACCTCCCGAAGCCGATGCACCCGGTGGGGCCGCGCCCGCTGATCTGGCACGTGATGCGCTACTACGCCCACTTCGGCCACAAGGACTTCGTCCTGTGCCTGGGCTACGGCGCGCACCACATCAAGAACTACTTCCTCAACTACGACGAGACCGAGTCCAACGACTTCGTGCTGCACCAGGGCGAGGTCGAGCTCATGGGCAGCGACATCAAGGACTGGAACATCACGTTCGTCCACACCGGTCTGGACTCGCCGATCGGTGAGCGTCTGCGCCGGGTGAAGGCGCTGGTCAAGGACGAGGAGATGTTCCACGCGAACTACGCCGACGTCCTCACCGACGCCCCGCTGGACAAGATGGTCGAGCAGTTCGCCGGCACCGACGCCGTCGGGCAGCTGATGGCGGTGCCGCCGCAGTCGGCGTTCCACTGCGTCGACGTCGACGACAACGGCAGGCTCGAGTCGATCACCACGCTGCAGGAGATGCCGATCTGGGAGAACGGCGGCTACCTCATGTTCCGGCCGGAGATCTTCGACTTCCTCGAGAAGGACTGCGACCTGATCGCCGACGCCGCCGCCCCGCTGGCGCGCAAGGGCCGCATGTCGGCCTACCGGCACCGCGGTTTCTGGCAGCCTGCGGACACCGTCAAGGAGCGCAACGCACTGGAGGCGGCCTACCAGAGCGGCGCGCGCCCGTGGATGCTCTGGGAGTCCCACGAGACCGACCAGGACCCGCTGCAGGCCGCGATCGCCGAGATGCACCGCAGCAGCCACCAGCGCGACTAGGCCGCGATTCCGGGGGGAACGAGAGACCGTGCTGAACCTGTTGCCCGAGCGGCTGGACCGCATCCTGCTGCTCGGCGCCCACTGTGACGACATCCCGATCGGGGCCGGCGGGATGCTCCTGGAGCTGTGCCGCGCCTATCCGGGGGTGCAGGTCACCGCGCTGGTCCTCACCGGGGCGGGGTCGCTGCGCGAGGAGGAGGAGCGGGCCGCGCTGGCCGCGTTCACCCCCGGCGCGCACCTCGACGTCGTCGTCATGGACCTGCCCGACGGCCGCGTCCCGCAGCACTGGGAGCGGGCGAAGATGGCGCTGGAGGACCTGCGCAGCCGCAGCGAGCCGGACCTGGTGATCGGCCCGTCGCCGCACGACGCCCACCAGGACCACCGGACGCTGTCGCAGATGATCCCGACCGCGTTCCGCGACCACCTGACGCTCGGCTACGAGATCCTCAAGTGGGAGGGCGACCTCGCCCAGCCGACGGTCTTCCTGCCGCTGTCCGAGCCGGTGCTCACCGAGAAGATCGCCAAGCTCAACGAGCACTACGGCAGCCAGCGCGACCGGACCTGGTTCGACGACGAGACCTTCCGCGGCCTGGCCCGCGTGCGCGGCGTGCAGTGCCACGCCCGCTACGCCGAGGGCTTCCACGTCCAGAAGCTGACACTGTCCGCAGCGCCGATGGTCGGTTCCGAGCCGAACGGCTTCTGACCCCGCACACACCGCCGAGAAAGGGTTATTCATGCGCGTACTGCTCACCGGGCACCAGGGCTACCTCGGGACCGTGATGGCGCCGTTGCTGGCAGCCGCGGGTCACGAGGTCTCCGGCCTGGACTCCGGGCTGTTCGCGGACTGCGTGCTGGGTTCGTTGGACACCCCCGACGTCGAGGGTGTCAGCACCGACCTTCGTGACGTGACCGTGGAGCAGCTGGGCGGGTTCGACGCTGTCGTGCACATGGCGGCGCTGTCGAACGACCCGCTGGGCTCGCTGGCCCCGGAGATCACCTACGACATCAACCACCACGCGTCGACCCGGCTGGCCCGGCTGTCGAAGGAGGCCGGTGTCGGCCGCTTCGTCTACGCCTCCACCTGCTCGGTCTACGGCGCCCAGTCCGGCGACGACCTCGTCGACGAGGACGCCCCGCTCAAGCCGGTCACCCCGTACGCGATCTCGAAGGTCCGCGTCGAGGACGACCTCGCCGAGCTCGCCGACGCCGACTTCGTGCCGGTCTCGATGCGCAACGCGACCGCGTTCGGGTTCTCGCCGCGGCTGCGCGCCGACATCGTGCTGAACAACCTGGTCGGCCGGGCGATCCTCACCAACGAGGTCACCGTGCTGTCCGACGGCACCCCGTGGCGTCCGCTCGCGCACGCCGAGGACATCGCCGGTGCGGTCGTCGCGGCGCTGGGCGCCCCGGCGGACGTCGTCCGGGCGCGGGCCTACAACGTGGGCACCGAGAAGAACAACCGGACCGTCGCCGAGATCGCGCAGGCCGTGATCGACGCCGTCCCCGGCTCGACGCTGAACATCACCGGTGAGGCCGGCAACGACCCGCGCTCCTACCGGGTCGACTTCGCCCGGGCCCGCAAGGAGCTCGGCTTCGAGGCGTCCTGGACGATCCCGGCCGGTGCCGAGCAGCTCGCCACCGAGTACCGGAACCGCGGCCTCACCCAGGACGCGTTCGACAACTCCTTCACCCGCCTCGCCGTGCTGAACCGCAGGCAGGCGGCGGGCGAGCTCGACGGGTCCATGCACGTCGTCCAGTAGTTCGCACTCGGTCGACGGCCCGTCCCGCGCTACGGTCGCGGGGCGGGCCGTCGTCGTATCCAGGGGGTGCCCATGTGCCGCAACATCCGGACGCTGCACAACTTCGAGCCGCCGGCCACGACCGACGAGGTGGACGCCGCGGCGCTGCAGTACGTCCGCAAGATCGCCGGGGCGGCGAAGCCGTCGCAGGCCAACGCCGAGGTGTTCGAGAAGGCCGTCGCCGCCGTCGCCGAGGCGACCCGGGAGCTGCTCGACGGGCTGACCACGACCGCCCCGCCGAAGGACCGCGAGGTGGAGGCGGCGAAGGCGCGGGCGCGGGCGGAGCTGCGCTACGCCCGCTGACCGTGCGGGGTCAGGACGCCGGGGCGGCCAGGGCGTCGATCTCCACCAGCATCTCGGCGTGGGGGAGCCCCACGAACACGGTGGTGCGGGCGGGGAGCGCGGCACCCTCGGGGACGTGGCGGGACACGAACTCGCCGTAGGCGTCGTTCATCGCGGAGAAGTGCTCCCGCTCGGTGAGGTAGACGCGGAACATCAGGACGTCGCCGACCGAGGCGCCGCCCGCCTCCAGGATCGCGCGGACGTTCTCCAGGGTCCGCAGCGTCTGGGCGTGCACGTCGCCCGGGGCGATGTAGGTCTTCGTCGCCGGGTCCATCGGGCCCTGCCCGGAGACCTGCAGCAGGCCGCCCTTGCGCACGCCCTGGCTGAAGGTGTGCGCGGGGGCGGGCGCGTCGGTGGTGGTCACGGTGCCGTTGGCGGCGGTGGTCATGCGGGGGGATCCTCTCGGGTCGGGCGCCAGCCGAGGTCGCGGGAGATCGTCCCGACGACGGCCAGCAGTGACGGGACCAGCTCCATCAGCTGGTCGTAGCCGGCGACGATGGTCGGCACGGACACCGACACCGCCGCGACGGCGGTTCCGGCCGGTCCGCGGACCGGTGCCCCGATGCAGTTGATCGAGGCCTCGTTCTCCTCGCGGTCCTGGGCCCAGCCCTGCTCGCGCACCCGGGCGAGCTCGGCCAGGTAGGCGTCGCGGTCGGTGATCGTGTGCGGGGTGCGGGCGAGGAAGTCGACGTCGTCGAGCACCCGGTTCCGCTCGGCCGCGGGCAGATCGGCGAGCAGCACCTTCCCGGCGGCGGTGGAGTGCACGGGTCCGCGCAGCCCGACCCGCGACGCCATGCGCACGTTGTCGAGCGACTCCAGCTTGTCGATGTAGACGATCTCGCCGTCGTCGCGCTCGGACAGGTGCACGGTGTGGCCGTGGGCCCGGTTGAACGCGTGCAGGTGCGGTGCGGCGACCGTGCGCACCTCGCGCTGGTCCAGCCCGCGCGAGGACAGCTCGAACAGCCGCGAGCCGAGCCGGTAGCGGTGGTGGTCGTCGCGGTGCACGAAGTGCTCGTCGGCCAGGGTGCGCAGCAGCCGCAGGACGGTCGTCTTGTGCACCTCGAGCGCCGTGGCGAGCTCGTCGAGCGACGCCGGGCCCTCCCCGAGGACCACCAGGATCCGCAGCGCCTTCGTCAGGCTGGTGCTCACACGGCCTCCCGGTCGGCGCTCACGCGCAGGGTCGCCCAGGCGTCGTCGTCGAGGTCGAGCAGGTGCTCGGGCAGCGGTGCGGCGGAATCGCCGGGGACGACGAGCACCGCGGCGGCACCCAGGTGGCCCCGGCGCAGGCAGCGGCCCACGTCCTCGCCGCGGACCAGGCCGGTGAGCAGCCCGGCGGCGAACGCGTCGCCCGCCCCGACCGGCTCGACGACGTCGACGACCAGCGCCGCGCGCTCGGTGACCGCGCCGTCGCGGTGCACGGCCAGTGCGCGCCGGGCGCCGTCCTTGACCACGAGCAGCTCCGGGCCGGGCAGCAGCGCGCGCAGCCGGGCCGGGTCGTCGGTGCCGAACACCCGTCGCGCCTCGTCCGCGCCGACGAGCACGACGTCGGCCCGGTCGGCCAGCGCGGCCACCGGGGCCGGGTCGCCGTCGGGCCACATCTGCTCGCGCCAGTTCACGTCGAACACGACCCGGTACCGGCGGGGACGGGCCAGCAGCGCGGCCAGCGCCGCCGCGCAGGACGCCGACACGGCCGCGGTGATCCCGCCGACGTGCACCCAGTCCGCGACGGCGATCCGGTCGCGTACCGCGGGCACCTCCAGCAGCTCGGGCCCGGCCGCCGAGGCCGCCGACCCGGACCGCCGGTAGGTCATGAGGGTGCCGCCGTCGGGCGCGGGGGACTTGGCGTAGCGGCCGGTCGGGAGGTCCGGGTCGACGCCGATCCCGCCGGTGTCGACCCCGGCGGCGGCGAGCGTGTGCTGCACGAGGGCGCCGTGCCGGTCGTCGCCGAGACGCCCGACCCACGCCACCGCGACGCCGGCCGCGGCCAGGTCGAGCGCGACGTTCACCTCGGCACCCGCGGCGTGCGCGGGTGCCCGCGGGTCGTCGACGGCGGCCGCGTCGGGGACCAGGGCGAGGGCCTCACCGAAGCACACCACGGCGCTGCGGCCCGGGGTTTCCACTGCTGGGTTCTCCTCCGCCGTCGTTGACCGATCTGTCGCGGCGATGCTAGAACAGCCGCACCGAAATGCGCAACCAGCGCTGCAAAATACGCAACGCACCTGTTCAGAGGGGACAAAGGGATGCTCCGGTACGCGTCGCTCGGCGCCGAACGGCCCGGCCCGTACGCCAAGTCGGTCCCGCCGCTGCCCGGCACGGTCGACGAGTGGCTCGCCGGCGGGCCGCGGCTGTCGGACCTGGCCACACCCGTCCTCACCCTCGACCGGGCGGCCCTGCACGCCAACGCCGAGCGGATGGCCGGCTGGTGTGCCGTGCACGGCGTCGACCTCGCTCCGCACGGCAAGACGACGATGGCCCCCGCGCTGTGGGACCTGCAGCTGCGCCACGGCGCCTGGGGGATCACCGTCGCGACGCCGTGGCAGGCGCGGATCGCGATCGACGCCGGCGTGCGACGGGTGCTGCTGGCCAACGCACTCGTCGACCCGGCCGGGGTGCGCGCCGTCGCCGCCGCCCGCGACGCCGACCCGGACCTGGAGGTCCTCAGCTGGGTCGACTCGGTCGACGCCGTCGCCGCGATGAGCGCCGCGGCGGGGTCCCCGGCGCGGCCGCTCGCCGTCGCCGTCGAGCTGGGGGCGCCCGGCGGGCGGACCGGTGCGCGGACCCTCGACGAGGCCGGGCGGGTGGCCGCGGCCGTCGTCGCGAGCCCGGCGCTCGTGCTGGCCGGGGTCGGCGGCTACGAGGGCGCGCTCGCGCACGACCCGTCGGCGGAGTCGCTGGCGACCGTCCGCGCCTACCTCGACGACCTCGCCGAGCTGCACCGGCGGCTCACCCCGTCCTACGGTACCGACGAGATCGTGGTCACCGCGGGCGGCAGCGCCTACTTCGACCAGGTCGTCGCCGCGCTGGCCGGGCTCGCCGACGCGCGCACCCGCGTCGTGCTGCGCTCGGGCGCCTACCTCGTCCACGACGACGGCTTCTACCGCGGCATCTCCCCGCTGGCCCGCGACGACGAGCAGCGCCCGTTCCGCTCGGCCATGCACGTGACCGCCCGGGTGGTGTCGACCCCCGAGCCCGGCCTGGCGCTGCTCGACGCGGGCAAGCGCGACGTCCCGTTCGACGAGGGGCTGCCCGAGCCGCAGCGGATCGCCGACGACCTCGGGGCGCCCTCGCGGCCGCTGACCGGCACCGTCACCGCCGTCAACGACCAGCACGCGTTCCTGCGCACCGGGGAACCGGTCCGGATCGGGCAGGTCGTCCGGCTCGGGCTCTCGCACCCGTGCACCGCGTTCGACAAGTGGCGCTGGATCCCGGTGCTGGACGGCACGGACCCCGACCCGCAGGTCGTCGAGCTCGTCCGGACGTTCTTCTGATGGGCACGCTGCTGCGCGGCGGCACCGTCGTCGACGGGACCGGCGGGCCCCGGTACACCGCGGACGTGCTCGTCGAGGACGAGCGGATCGCCGCGGTCGGGCCGGATGCGTCCGGGCGGGCCGAGCGGGTCGTCGACGTGGACGGGATGGTCGTCGCCCCCGGGTTCGTCGACATGCACGCCCACTCCGACCTGCGCCTGCTCACCGAGCCCGCGCACCTCGCGAAGGTCTCCCAGGGCGTGACGACCGAGGTCCTCGGCCAGGACGGGCTGTCCTACGCCCCCGTCGACGACGCCGTCCTGCCCGTGCTGCGCCGCGCGATCGCCGGCTGGAACGGCGACCCCGGCGCGGACTTCTTCACCTGGCGCACCGTCGCCGAGTACCTGGACCGGCTCGACGGGGGCATCGCCGGCAACGCCGCCTACCTCGTCCCGCACGGCACCGTCCGCGCGCTGATCTGCGGCTGGGACGACCGCCCCGCCACGCAGGCGGAGATCGCCCGGATGGCCGACGTCGTCCGCACCGGCATGGACCAGGGCGCGGTCGGTCTCTCGGCCGGGCTCACCTACACCCCCGGCATGTACGCCGACGGCGCCGAGCTCGCCGCGCTGTGTGCCGCGGTGGGGGAGCGGGGCGGCTTCTTCTCCCCGCACCACCGCAGCTACGGCGCGGGCGCGCTGGAGGCCTACGCCGAGATGGTCGACGTCGCCGAGCGGTCCGGGTGCGCGCTGCACCTGGCCCACGCCACGCTCAACTTCGGCCCCAACAAGGGCCGGGCCGGGGAGCTGATCACGCTGCTCGACGCGGCCGTCGCCCGCGGCGTCGACATCACCCTCGACACCTACCCGTACCTGCCGGGTGCGACGACGCTGTCGGCGATCCTGCCCAGCTGGTGCCAGTCCGGCGGCCTCGACGCGGCCCGCGGGCGGCTGCGCGACCCGGCCGCACTCGCCCGGATCCGCGAGGACCTGGAGGTCCACGGCTCCGACGGCTGCCACGGCGTCGTCGCCGAGTGGGAGACGATCGAGATCAGCGGGGTCACGAACCCCGAGCTCGCCGGGCTGGTCGGGCGCACGGTCGCCGACATCGCGGGCGCGACCGGAGCGGATCCGTTCGACACCTGCGTGGACATCCTGCTCCGCGACGACTTCGGGACCGGCATCCTGCAGCACGTCGGGCACGAGGAGAACGTCCGCGCGATCATGCGCCACCCGCGGCACACCGGCGGCAGCGACGGCCTGCTCGTCGGCGCGAAGCCGCACCCGCGGGCCTGGGGGACCTTCCCCCGCTACCTCGGCCACTACTGCCGCGAGCTCGGGCTGTTCTCCCTGGAGGAGTGCGTCCACCACCTCACCGGACGCGCCGCCGACCGGCTCCGCCTGGCCGACCGCGGCCGCGTCCGGCCGGGCCTGGCCGCCGACCTGGTCGTGTTCGACCCGGACACCGTCACCGACACCGCCACCTTCGCCGAGCCCGCCCAGCAGGCGGCCGGCATCCCGTACGTCCTGGTCAACGGGGCCTTCGCGGTCGACGGCGGGGAGCGCACCGACGTGCTCGCCGGCCGCGCGCTGCGCCGCCGGGCCGACGGCCGGACCGCACCGGGCACCCACCCCACCGGAGGACGACGATGACCTTCCTCGACTGGCTGCAGAACGACACGGCCGGCCTGCTCACCCTCGCCGCCGTCAGCGTCGCGCTGCTGCTGCTGATGATCATGCGGCTGCGCCTGGAGCCGTTCATCGCGCTGATCGTCACCGGCGTGCTGGTCGCGCTGGTCGCGGGCGTGTCGGTCACCGACCTCGTCGGCACCCCGATCAAGGCGTCGGACTCGCTGTTCGAGACCGGGTTCGCCGGGATCCTCGGCCACATCGCCCCGATCATCGGGCTGGGCACCGTGCTCGGCGCGATCATGGAGCGCTCCGGCGGCGCGGACGCCCTGACCGAACGGCTGCTCCGGCTGTTCGGGCCGAAGGGCGCACCGCTCGCGATGGGCGTCACCGGGCTGGTGCTCGGCATCCCGGTGTTCTTCGACATCAGCATCTTCGTGCTCGCGCCGCTGGTCTACGTGGCCGCGCGCCGCGGCGGCCGCTCGCTGGTGCTCTACGCGATGCCGATGCTCGCCGGGCTGTCGATGACCCACGCGTTCCTGCCGCCGCACCCCGGACCGGTCACCGCGGGCGGGCTGCTCGGCGTCGGCATGGGCTGGGTGATCGCGATGGGCCTGCTCTGCGGCATCCCCGCCTGGCTGGTCAGCGGCGTCTGGTGGGGCTCGTTCATCGGGCGGCGGATCCAGGTCGGCGTCCCCGAGGACCTGCCCGGCGGGGCCGCCCCGGCCGCGGCCCCCGGCCCGGCCGGTCCCGCGCGCGACACCGGCGACGGCGACGGCGACACGAGCGGCGGCGGGACGGGCGGTGTCCGCACCGCGGAGACGGCCGGCCCGCAGACCGCGGTCGCGGTGGCCGCGCCCCCGTCGGTCGCGCTCATCTCCTCGATCATCGCGGTCCCGCTGGTGCTCATCCTCGCCGCGACCGTCGCGGGGGTGACCCTGCCCGAGGGCACGGTGCTCCGCGACGTGCTCGTGCTCCTCGGCACCCCGGCCATCGCGCTGACGCTGTCGGTGCTGCTCGCGCTGTACCTGCTCGGCATCCGGCGCGGGACGTCGATGGCCGAGCTCGGCCGGATCTCCGGCGAGTCGCTGCGCCCGGTCGGGATGATCCTGCTCGTCGTCGGGGCGGGGGCGTTCTTCGGCAAGGTCCTGCAGACCACCGGCGTCGGCGACGCACTGGCCGGCTCGATGACCGCGATCGGGCTGCCGGTGATCGCCTCGGCGTACCTGATCAGCGCGGCGCTGCGGATCGCCCAGGGCTCGGCGACCGTCGCCATCGTGACGACGGCGGGCATCATCGGCCCGACCGTCGCCGCGGGCGGCTACAGCCAGCCCCAGCTCGCGCTGATCGTCGTCGCCGTGTCGGCCGGGTCGATCATCGCCAGCCACGTCAACGACGGCGGGTTCTGGATCGTCGCCAAGTACTTCAACATGACGGTGAAGCAGACCCTGATGACCTGGACGGTGCTGGAGACGATCCTGTCCGTCGTCGGGTTCGCCGCGGCCGCGCTGGTGTGGGCCTTCGTCTAGGAGCGCAGCGGGTCGGCGTCGAGCGTGACCGGCGCGCCGTGCGGGGTCGCGACGGCGGCGCGCAGCCAGGCGCCGGTCCGCTCCTCGACCGAGCCGCGGTCGGCGACGC
This sequence comes from Pseudonocardia sp. TMWB2A, assembly GCF_017312135.1. NCBI lineage: Bacteria > Bacillati > Actinomycetota > Actinomycetes > Pseudonocardiales > Pseudonocardiaceae > Pseudonocardia > Pseudonocardia sp. TMWB2A. The sequence continues at coordinate 6,178,448 of NZ_QKQY01000002.1, read as the reverse complement.
CGAGCCCGTCGAGCAGGTGCTCCAGCGCGGCGAGCCAGGCGTCCCAGTAGTCCAGGCCGGTGTCCAGCTCGGCGCCCAGGGTCTCGGCGAACTCCTGCCGGTCCAGCGTCCCGGTGTCCTGCAGGGCCACGGCCAGCGCGAACGCGCTCGCCTGCCACGGCTCGTCGAAGACCGGGCCGTCAGGCGGGCTCAAGGTAGGACTCCCAGGCGTCGACGGAGACGGTCGTGGTCGGGTCGGCGTCCGGGCCCCACAGCTCGGGGCCGGTGAAGACCACGGTGTAGAGCGGCTCCGGGCACTCGCCGTGGCCGTGCGCGCGGGCGTCGGGCAGCACGTGGGTCCCGCGGTGGGTCTCGACGGTCCCGCAGCGGCCGCGGACGTAGCGGGGGAGGCGGGTGTGCCCGCGGGGGTGCATCACCCGGGCGCGCACGCGGTCGCCGGGGGCGAACCGGGGCGGGCCGGTGTCGTCGCGCTCGGTGGGGGCGCCGGTGGCCAGCACCCGGGCGGCGGCGTCGGCGTCCAGCGCGGCCGGGGCATCGGAGCGCGGGCGCAGGGAGCGCCCGGCGTCGAGCTCGTCGGCGCCGACCAGGCCGTGGGTGACCAGCAGCTTCTCGGTCGCCGCGAGCCAGATCTCGTAGTAGGTCAGGGTCAGGTAGACCGGCGGCGGGAGCGACTCGCGGGCGTGCCGGGACTCGTCGATCGACCAGCCGCCCGGGCGGGCCGCGGCAAGGGTCAGCGCCAGCACCAGCGGCTCCCAGCCCGCGTGGAACCGGACGTCCTCCGGCTCGGGCTCGACCGGCCCGAAGCCCATCGCGCCGCCGAGGTCGTGCGCGCCGTTCACGCCGACACCAGCCGGGTGCCGATCATGGCGTCGCGGGAGACGATCGCGGCGAGCTCGTCGGTGGACCAGCCGTCGGTGCCGGGCGGGCGCTGCGGGACGACCAGGTAGCGCAGCTCGGAGGTGGAGTCGTGCACCCGGATGGCGACGTCGTCGTCGAGCACGGTCCCGAAGTCGGCGAGCACGCCGCGCGGGTCCAGCACCGCCCGCGACCGGTAGGCCGGCGACTTGTACCAGACCGGGGGCAGACCCAGGACCGGCCACGGGTAGCAGGAGCACAGCGTGCAGACGACGAGGTGGTGCTCGCCCGGTGAGTTGAACACCGCGGCGAGGTGCTCGCCGCCGCGCCCGCCGTAGCCGAGCTCGGCCACCGCCGCGGTCGCGTCGTCGGCGAGCCGGGCCGCGAAGTCCGGGTCGGTCCAGGACCGGGCGACGACGTGCGCGCCGTTCCGCGGGCCGACCCGGTGCTGGTAGGTCTCGATGATCTCGTCGAGCGCGGCCGGGTCGACGTAGCCCTTCTCGACCAGGATCGACTCGAGCGCCCGCACGCGGGCGTCCACCGGTCGCAGCTCACCGCTCATCGGGACGACGCTAGCCAGGCGGGGCCGGGGCGTCGAGAGCACGACGGCCCGGCACCTCGCGGTACCGGGCCGTCGGGAGAGCGGTGGGCTCAGGCGTTCGTGAGTGCGTCCTCGAACTCCTCGGCCTTCAGCGGGGCGAGGTCGGAGACCCGCAGGAAGTCGCCCAGCGTGGTGCCGGTCGCGCCCGAGTCGACGTTGCGCGGGCCGCGGCCGGCCCGGACGTCGTCGAGGTTGATCGTGCGCAGGTCGTAGGAGAACCGGGTGACGTCGGAGGTGTTCGGCGCCGACGCGTGCAGGTGGTTCGACGAGAACATGAACACGTCACCGGACTGCCCGGCGATCCGGATCTCGCCGCGGGACTCGAAGTCCTCCAGCGGGAGCGGGTGCGGACGGGTGTCGGTGGTCTTCTCGCCGGCGGCCGCGGTGCGGTGCTTGGCGACCCACTCGTCGTAGTCGTACTGGTTCGAGCCGTTCTTCACGGGACGGTCGAAGTAGTCGGTGTACATGCTCATGACGTTGTCGCCGACGACGTCGAACACCGGGGTCCAGTAGTTCACGAGCTGCTGCGGGTGGCCGTACCACATGTCGCGGTGCGCCTTGTAGTTGTAGGACACACCGGCGGTGAGGAACTGGTCGGCCGGGATCACGCGCAGCCGCGGGATGTCGAAGTAGGTGCGCTCGGGGTCGACGCCGAAGTCGACGGCGAACTGCTGGCAGAGGGCCTTGGTCCGGTCGCCGTTGGTGAACTCGCGCTTGAGCGGCTCGACGCGGCGGACGAACTCGTCGACGTCCATCTCGTACTGGGCCCGCTCCGGGTCCAGACCCTCGAAGGCCTGACCGATCAGGTCCTTGGCGTGGTCGGCGAGGGCGTTCGCGCCGCCGATCCCGCTGTAGAGGTGGAAGTCGCCCCGGAACAGGGACTCGCGGCGCGCGTCGTCGTCGATCCGGCGGTTGAGGTAGACCGTGATCACCGCTTGCTCCTCCGTGCTGGCTCGGGGGCGGAACCCGCCTGACGCCTGTCGACGCTAGCGCACACGATCGGGTGACCATCTACGATGCGACGTAGTAGTCGCGCCGTGTGACACCGTGTCCGGAAGATCCGTTTGGTGTGGTCCGCTCCGTCGTGGTTAGCTGAGCCTCACCTATGGAGGAGGCGGCGATGTCGGTCGTGACCGAGGACCGGACGGCGGTCCGTGTGGTGGGTCTGCAGCGGCTCTCGGACGTCTTCGTCCGGGCCGAGCTCGAGGGGGAGGGGCTCGCCGGTCTCGGCCTGCCGGGCGTCCCCGACGAGGCCTGCGTCTTCCACTTCCCGCTGCCCGACGGCGGCCGCGACGACCACGGTCGCTGGTACACCCTGCGCGAGGTCAGCCCCTGCCGCGCCCGGGCGTCCATCGACCTGGTCTGCCACCCCGGCGGGGTCGGCGCGGGCTGGGCCCGGCGGGCCTGCGTCGGCGACGAGATCGAGGTCTCGCACTCGAACAGCTGGTTCAAGCGCCCGGCCGGCGTCGGCTGGCAGATCCTCGTCGGCGACGCGGCCGCGCTCCCGGCGCTCGCCCGGATCGTCACCGAGACCCCCGAGGGCATCGACACCGAGGTCGTACTGGAGATCGACGAGGTCCCGGCCGACTTCCCCGCGCGGGCGCGGGTCCGCCGCGAGCCCGCGAGCGAGACCGGCAGCCGGCTGGGGGAGATCGTCGCCGGGCTGGTGCTGCCGGACGGGCCCGGCTACGTCTACGTCGGCGGGGAGGCGTCCGCGACCCGCGCCGCCCGCAAGCACCTGCGCCACGAGCGCGGCCTGCCGCCCGGCGCCTACGGCGTGCTCGGCTACTGGCGTCGTGACGCCGACACCTTCCGCCGCACCTGGCAGGCCAACCAGGAGCGCTTCGAGAAGGCCTACGCCGACGCGGCCGCCGCCGCCGAGGGCGACGACGAGCGGATGCTCGACCTCTACGAGGCGACCCTGGAGCGCGACGGGCTGCTCTGAGCCGGGCTCACGCCTGCGCCGTCGGCCGGACGACGACCTGGTTCACGTCGACCCCGGCGGGCTGTTCGAGCGCGAACGTCACGGCGCGGGCGAGCGCGGCCGGGTCCAGGGCCATCTCGTCGCGTCGCGCCCGGTAGTCCGCGCGCAGCCGCTCGTCGCCGATGCCCTCGACGAAGTCGGTCGCCACGAACCCGGGCGAGATCTCGGTGACCCGCAGCGCCGGCCCCGCCTCCTGGCGCAGTCCCTCGCAGAGCGTCCGGACGGCGTTCTTGGTGGCGGCGTAGACGACCTGGCCGGGGACGACGCGCAGCCCCGCGGTCGAGACGACCACGACCAGGTGGCCCGCCTGCTGGGCGCGGAAGACCGGCAGTGCCGCGGCGAGCCCGTAGAGGACGCCGCGCAGGTTGACGTCGATCATCTCCTCCCACTCGTCGACCCGCAGCTCGTCGAGCGGGCGGACCCGGCCCACGCCCGCGTTCGCCACGAGCACGTCGAGCCGGCCGAACTCGGCCCGCGCGCGGTCGACCAGTGCCATGTGCGCGGCCCGGTCGCGCACGTCCATCGGCACCGTGACCGCGGTCCCGCCCGCGGCGCGCACGCGCTCGGCGACGGCCTCCAGGCGGTCCGCCCGGCGGGCCCCCAGGACCAGGTGTGCCCCGCGGGCGCCGAGCTCGACCGCGGTGGCCGCGCCGATGCCCCCGCTCGCGCCGGTGACGGCGACGACCCTGCCGGTGATGGTGTCCTGCGTGTCCACGGTGTCCCCCGTCTTGAAGTGATAACCCACTTACACGCTAATGTGATAGGCCCATCACGGCAAGGAGGGGCATGGCCCGGCGCGCGACGTTCCATCACGGTGACCTGGCCGGTGCCCTGGTGCGGGAGGGCGTCGGCCTGCTCGCCGAGGTCGGCCTGCGGGGGTTCTCGGTCGCGACGCTGGCCCGCAGGCTGGGGGTGAGCACGGCCGCGCCCTACCGGCACTTCGCCGACCGCGACCGGCTGCTGGCCGCGGTCGTGACCCTGGCCGCCGGGGAGCTGGCCGACGCGATGGAGGCGGCGGCCGGACGGGCCGGTGACGACCCGGTCGCGCGGCTCGCCGTCGCGGGCGGTGCCTACGCCCGGTTCCTCGCCGACCGCCGGGTGGGGCTCGACCTCGTCTACGGGGCCGAGCTCCGGGCGCTGGGCGACCGGGAGCTCGCGGCCGTGGGGCGCCGGATCGTCGACGTCCTGCTCGGGCCGGCCCTGGAGCTCACCGACCCGGTCGCCGCGGTGCCCCTGATGGAACGGGTGGTCGCGGTCGCCCACGGCTACGGGGCGCTGGACGCGGACGGCTTCCTCGCCGACGCCCGGGTCGGGGGCGGCGGGACCGCCGAGCGTGCGGAGGCCGCGGTCGCGGCCGTCGTCCGCGGCACGGCCGGGACCTCCCCGTCCCCGGCGGGCGGCCCGTGAGGCGGGCGGGCCCGGACGTGCCGCGGCACACGGACGCCTCGGTCGGCGCCCGCGTGGGCCAGGCGTAAACTCGCAGACCGGCACCCCGACCGGGTCGGGAGCCCTACCGCGACCCGGGCAGGGGTCTGTCCTGCCCGCGGCCGGCCCCCGTCGCCGCGCGCACCGCCAGCCCACCTCCACCGAGGAGCCAGCGCCGTCGTGGCCATCCTGTCCGGTCTGCTCACCTCCGCCCTGTCCGACGCCGGTCTCCGTGCCGCCGTCGACGCCGCCCGTGCCGCGGACACCCGCGCCGGTGAGACCCCTGCCGTGCAGGTCGAGGGCCCCTCCGCGGTGCGCCCGCTGCTCGCCGCCGGACTCGCCGAGACCTCCACGGTGCTCGCCGTGACCGCCACCGACCGGGAGGCCGAGGACCTCGCGGCCGCGGTGTCGGACCTGCTCGGCCACGGCGAGGCGCTCGATTCCGCCGCCGACACCGTGCACGACTGCGCGGGCGCGCCGGTCGTCGTACTGCCGAGCTGGGAGACGCTGCCGCACGAGAAGCTGTCCCCGCGCCCGGACACCGTCGCCCGCCGACTGACGATCTTCCACCGGCTCTCCTCAGCGGAGACCGCCCCGCGGGTGGTCGTGACCGCGGCGCGCAGCCTGATCCAGCCGGTCGCGCCCGGGCTGGGCACGCTCGCCCCGGTGACGCTGGCCGTCGGCGAGGAGTACGACTTCGAGCAGCTCCTGGTGCGGCTGGTCGAGCTGGCCTACAGCCGCGCCGAGATGGTCACCACCCGCGGCGAGTTCGCCGTGCGCGGCGGCATCCTCGACATCTTCCCGCCGACCGCCGAGCACCCGGTGCGCGTCGAGTTCTGGGGCGACGAGGTCTCCGAGGTGCGGTCGTTCTCCGTCGCCGACCAGCGCTCGGTCGGCGAGGTCACGCGGATCGACGTGCCGCCGTGCCGCGAGCTGCTGCTCACCACCCCGGTGCGCGAGCGGGCCGGCGAGCTGGCCCTGGAGCAGCCCGAGACCGCGGGCCTCAACCGCAACCCGCTGCGCGAGCTGCTGGAGAAGCTGTCCGAGGGCATCCCCGGTGAGGGCATGGAGTCGCTGATCCCGGCGCTGGTCGGCGGGGAGATGCAGACGCTCACCGACCTGCTCCCGGACGGGACGCGGGTGCTGCTCGCCGACCCCGAGCGCATCCGGACCCGCTGCGCGGACCTCGTGCGCACCGGGCAGGAGTTCCTGGAGGCGTCCTGGCTGGCGTCCGGCTCCGGCGGCGAGGCCCCGATCGACGTCTCCGGGTCGGCCTACCGCGACCTGCGCGTCACGCTGGACCACGCGACGGCGACCGGTCGCCCCGTGGTCTCGCTGTCGCCGCTGCTGTCGGGCGCCGACGACGTCGTCGTGGCGGGCGTGCACGAGATCGAGCCCTACCGGGGCGACACCGACCGCGCGCTGACCGACCTGCGCGCGCACGTCGCCACCGGCGGCGCCGCGGTGCTCGTGCTGGCCGGGCAGGGCACCGCCGACCGCTCGCTGGAGCAGCTGCGCGAGGCCGAGGTCCCCGCCTCCGCCGTCCCGGTGCTCACCGACGCCCCGGAGAAGGGGATCGTCACCGTCACCTGCGGGCGCGTGCTGAACGGGTTCACCGCGCCGGAGGTCGGGCTGGTCGTCGTCTCCGAGGCCGACCTGACCGGCAGCCGCGCCGGGCTCGACACCGCGCCGCGCAAGACCACCCCGCGCAAGCGCAACGCCGTCGACCTGGCCGTGCTGCAGCCCGGCGACTTCGTCGTCCACAACCAGCACGGCATCGGGCGCTTCATCGAGATGAAGGAACGCACCGTCCAGGGCGCCACCCGCGAGTACCTGGTGCTGGAGTACGCCAGCTCCAAGCGCGGCCAGCCCGCCGACCGGCTGTTCGTGCCGACCGACGCCCTCGACGAGATCAGCCGCTACGTGGGCGGCGAGCAGCCCGCCGTCAACAAGCTCGGCGGCGGGGACTGGGCCAAGACCAAGAGCCGCGCCCGCAAGGCGGTCAAGGACATCGCGGCCGGTCTGGTGCAGCTCTACGCGGCGCGCCAGGCCTCTCCGGGGCACGCGTTCGGCGCGGACACCCCGTGGCAGCGCGAGCTCGAGGACGCCTTCCCCTACACCGAGACCCCCGACCAGCTCTCCGCGATCGACGAGGTCAAGCGGGACATGGAGCGTCCGGTCCCGATGGACCGCGTCATCTCCGGCGACGTCGGGTTCGGCAAGACCGAGATCGCGGTGCGGGCGGCGTTCAAGGCGGTGCAGGACGGCAAGCAGGTCGCCGTCCTCGTCCCGACGACGCTGCTCGCCACCCAGCACCTGTCGACGTTCTCCGAGCGGATGCGCCAGTTCCCGGTGACCGTGCGCGGGCTGTCGCGGTTCACCGACCCGGCCGAGGCGCGCGAGACGATCGAGAAGCTCGCCGACGGCACCGTCGACGTCGTCGTCGGGACGCACCGGCTGCTCCAGACCGGCATCCGCTACAAGGACCTCGGCCTGGTGATCGTCGACGAGGAGCAGCGCTTCGGCGTCGAGCACAAGGAGCACATCACCGCGCTCCGAGCGCACGTCGACGTGCTCACCCTGTCCGCGACGCCGATCCCGCGGACCCTGGAGATGAGCCTCGCCGGCATCCGCGAGATGTCGGCGATCACCACCCCGCCCGAGGAGCGGCACCCGACCCTGACCTACGTCGGCGCCTACGACGACAAGCAGGTCGCCGCCGCCCTGCGCCGCGAGCTGCTGCGCGACGGCCAGGTGTTCTACGTGCACAACCGGGTCAGCTCGATCGACCGGGCGGCCAAGAAGATCCAGGACCTCGTCCCCGAGGCGCGGGTCGCCGTCGCGCACGGGCAGATGAACGAGGACCTGCTGGAGCGGACCGTCAGCGCGTTCTGGCACCGCGAGTTCGACGTGCTGGTCTGCACCACGATCGTCGAGAACGGCCTGGACATCTCCAACGCCAACACCCTGATCGTCGAGCGCTCCGACACCCTGGGCCTGTCCCAGCTCCACCAGCTGCGCGGCCGGGTCGGGCGTGGTCGCGACCGCGGCTACGCCTACTTCCTGTTCCCGGCGGAGCACCCGCTCACCGAGACCGCGCACGACCGGCTCGCCACCATCGCCCAGCACTCCGAGCTCGGTTCCGGCGCGGCCGTCGCGATGAAGGACCTGGAGATCCGCGGCGCGGGCAACATCCTCGGCGCCGAGCAGTCCGGCCACATCGCCGGCGTCGGGTTCGACCTCTACATCCGCCTGGTCGGGGAGGCCGTCGCGGCGTTCCGCAAGCAGGCGGGCGGGGAGATCGGGGCCGAGCCGGAGGAGCTGCAGGAGGTCCGGGTCGACCTGCCGGTCGACGCGCACGTCCCGCACGACTACGTCGACGGCGAGCGGTTGCGCCTGGAGGTCTACCGCAAGATCGCCGAGGCGCCGGACGACGCCGCGCTCACCGCGATCGTCGAGGAGCTGACCGACCGCTACGGCGAGCCCCCGACCCCGGTGCGCAACCTGCTGGAGGTCGCCCGGTTCCGCCAGCTCTGCCGCCGCCTCGGCATCCGCGAGGTCGCCTCGGCGGGCACCCAGCTGCGGATCGGGCCGATGCAGCTGCCCGACTCCGCCCAGCTGCGGCTGCGCCGGCTCTACCCGAAGGCGCAGTACAAGGCGGCCGCGCAGGTCGTCACGGTGCCCAAGCCGGTGGCGGGCGGGCGGATCGGCGGCGCCGCGATGCGCGACGTCGAGCTGCTCGGCTGGTGCGCGGAGCTGCTGCTGCAGATCGTGCCGACCTCCACCCCGGTGCACAGCTCCGCCTCGTCCTGACGCGGCCCCGACGCGGCGTTGACGCCGCGTTGATGAACACCGGGTGCTGCGCCGGAGAACATCGGGTGTCGGCGTCCGTGCCGTTTCCGGGACGGAACGGGACGGACGCCGGCGAACCGGTCGCCGGAGTTGTCGGGATCAATCGCGCGACGTGGGTTCCCGTTTCTCCCGGTGATCCACGGCACCACACGGACGTGATCCACACTGTTTTACGATCGGATCGACGGCATCCGAGATCGCCGTTTCCGTCGTGAACTCCCCGTTTCCGGGAAAGAGGTGTGTCCGATGTCCGATCGCCGGCCCGTCTCCACCGATTCCGCCGAACTCTGCACTCCGTGCCTGGTGCTGGACCTGGACGCCGTCCGGGAACGGTACGCCGAATTCGGACGCGCACTTCCCGGTGCGGAACTGTTCTATGCGGTCAAGGCGAATCCGGCCCCGCGACTCGTCGCATTCCTGGTCGGCCTCGGCGCGCGATTCGACGTCGCCAGCCGGCCGGAGCTGGAACTGTGCCTGGCGGCCGGCGCGCGGCCCGCGGACATCTCCTACGGCAGCACCGTGAAGAAGGAACGCGACATCGCGTTCGCGCACCGCAGCGGGGTCCGCCGGTTCGCCGTCGACTCGGCCGCCGAGCTGGCCAAGATCGCGCGCTGCGCGCCGGGGGCGGAGGTGGTCGTCCGGGTCACCTGCACCGGCGCGGGCTCCTGCTTCCCGCTGGACCGCAAGTTCGGGTGCTCGCCGGCCGCGGCCGCGTCGCTGCTCCTCGACGCCGACGCGGCCGGGCTGCGCGCCGCGGGCGTGTCGTTCCACGTCGGCTCCCAGCAGCTCGACCCGGGGGCGTGGCGGGCCGGGATCGCCGACGCCGCGGAGGTGTTCCGCCGGGTCCGCGCCCGCGGGCTGCGACCCGACCTGCTCGACCTCGGCGGCGGCTTCCCCGCGCACTACGACGCGCAGGTCCGCCCGCTGTCGGACTACGGCGACGCGATCCGGGACGCGGTCGCCGCGGAGTTCGGCGACGACCGGCCGGAGCTGATGATCGAACCGGGCCGGGGCCTCGTCGCCGACGCGGGGACGCTCTACAGCGAGGTCGTGCTCGTGTCCGACCGGGACGGTGACGCCGGTCCGCGCTGGGTCTACCTCGACGTCGGCCGCTTCGGCGGGCTCGCCGAGACCGAGGGCGAGCTGGTCCGTTACCCGATCCGCACCGCGCACGACGACGGCCCCCGCTCCCCGGTCGTGCTGGCCGGGCCGACCTGCGACAGCGCCGACGTGCTCTACCGCAGGCACCCCTACCTGCTCCCCGACGACCTGTGCGCCGGTGACGTGGTCCGGCTGCTGCACACCGGTGCCTACACCGCCAGCTACTCCTCGGTGGGCTTCAACGGCTTCGCGCCGCTGCGCTGCGTCTGCACCGGGGACCCCGCCGCGGGCGGGTCCGGAATGTCGGTGCGTGCGGCTAACGTCGCCGTGTGAGCTTCCTGCGCCATCCCCATCTGTCGGGTGACACGCTCGTCCTTGTCGCGGAGGACGACCTGTGGACGGCTCCGGTCGAGGGCGGGCGGGCCCACCGCCTGACCGCGGACGGGGTGCCCGTCACCGCACCGCGCTTCTCGCCCGACGGCGGGTCCATCGCCTTCGCGTCCCGGCGCGACGGCGCGCCCGAGGTGTACCGGGTCGACGCCGAGGGTGGCACGCCCGCCCGGCTCACCTGGTGGGGCGAGGCGCCGACCCGCGCCGCGGGCTGGACCCCCGACGGCGCGGTGGTCGCGCTGTCCGCGCACGGGGACGCGACCTCACGGCTGTGGGCGTACGCGGTCCCGGCGACCGGCGGGGCACCGCGGCTGCTCCCGCACGGCACGCTCTCCGCGCTCGCCCACCAGCCCGGCGGACCCGCCGTGCTCACCCAGGTCGAGGGCGGGCGCGACGCGGCCCACTGGAAGCGCTACCGCGGTGGGCGCGCCGGCCGGCTGTGGCTCGACGCCGCCGGGACGGGGGAGTTCACCCGGGTCCTCGCCGATCTGGCCGGGCAGCTGGAGTGCCCCATGATCGTCGACGACGGGTCGGGCCCGCGGCTGGCGTTCGTCTCCGACCACGAGGGCTGGGGGAACGTCTACTCCGTCCCGCTCACCGACCCCGGCACCGACCTGCGCCGGCACACCGACCACGGCTCCGGCGGCGGCACCGACTTCTACGCCCGGCACGCGAGCACCGACGGGCGCCGGGTGGTCTACGAGTCGGCCGGGGAGATCTTCCTGCTCGACGACCTGTCCGCCGCCTCGCAGCCGCGCCGGATCGACGTCCGGCCAGGCGGGCCGCGGCGCGCCCGCGAGCCGTTCCGCGCGTCGCTGCCCGCCGACCTCGGCCCGGTCCGGCCCGACCGCACCGGCCGCGCGAGCGTCGTGTCGGTGCGCGGCACCGTGCACCGCCTCACCCACCGCGACGGCCCCGCCCGCGCGCTGCTCGCCGAGCCCGGCGTGCGGGCCCGGCTCGCGCACCCGCTCGGGACGCACCGCGCCGTGTGGGTGGACGACGCGACGGGTGAGGACGCCGTGGTCGTGGCCCCGCTCGACCCGCACGCCCCGGCCGCCCCGGAGCGGGCGCGGTACGCCGCGGGCGGCGTCGGGCGGGTCCTGGAGCTGGCCCCGGCACCGGACGGCTCCGCCGTCGCGCTCACCACGCACGACGGCAGGCTGATGGTGCTGCACACCGGCGCCGACCCCGCACCGGACCCGGCGCCCGGCCCCGACGACCGGCCCGACGACGGCGTGGTCGACGAGGCCGTCCCGGCCCGGGCGGTGGGGGAGCTGCGCGAGCTGCACCGCGGCACCGCGGGCGAGCCCTCCGACGTGTCCTGGTCACCGGACTCGGCCTGGCTGGCCTGGTGCGACCCGGCCCCCGAGGGGCTGTCGCGGATCGTGCTCACCCGGGTCGCCGACGGCGAGCACACCGAGGTCACCCCGGCCCGCTTCCACGACAGCGACCCGGTCTTCACCGCCGACGGCAGGCACCTGGCGTTCCTGTCCCGGCGGGTGTTCGACCCCAGCTACGACGAGCACTCCTTCGACCTGACCTTCGGCACCGGCTGGAAGCCGTTCCTGGTGCCGCTGGCCGCGCGGACGCCGTCGCCGTTCGGGGCGGGGCCGGACGGCCGCCCGGTGGACCCGGCCGACGAGGGCCCGGACGACCCGCCCGCCACCCCGCCGACGCCCCCGGCCCCGCCGGAGCCCGGCGACGAGCCCGAGCCGTCCGGTGACGGGGCCGCGGACGGTGCTGGCCGCGTGGTGGCCGCGGCGACCGGGGCCGGGGCGCAGGCCCGGGGCGGGGCGCGCGGCGGCCGTCGCCGGTCCGGGCGTGACGCCGACGAGGCACCGCCGGAGGTCGTCGTCGACGTCGAGGGGCTGGCCGACCGGGTCGTCGGCGTGCCGGTCGAGGCCGCCCGCTACACCCGGCTCGCCGCGGTCCGGGGCGGCCTGGTGTGGCTGCGGCTGCCCGGCGGCACCGGCGTGCTCGGCGACAGCCTCCCCGACGACGACGCCGAGCCCGACCGCGCCGTGCTGGAGCGGTTCGACCTGGCCCGGCGCACGGTCACCGTCGTCGCCGACCCGGCGTCGTCGTTCGCGGTGAGCGGCGACGGCACCCGGCTCGTCGTCCGGGACCGGGGCACGGTGCGGCTGCTGCGCGCCGACCGCGGCCACGCCACCGCCCCGGAGGACGACGCGGGCGGCGACGAGTTCACGATCGACACCCGCCGGCTCGTGGTCACCGTCGACCCGGTCGCGGAGTGGCGGCAGATGTACGACGAGACCGCCCGCCTCATGCGCGACCACTTCTGGGTCGAGGACATGGCCGGCGTGGACTGGGCCGCCGAGACCGCCCGGTACCGGCCGCTGGTCGACCGGGCCGGGAGCCACGACGACCTGCTCGACGTGCTGTGGGAGCTGCACGGCGAGCTCGGCACCTCACACGCCTACGTCATGGGCGGCCGCGCCGGCGGCGACCCGACCGGGCGTCCCGGCCTGCTCGGCGCGGACCTGGAACCCGACCCCGGCGGCGGCCCGGGACGGCGGGTCCGCCGCGTCCTGCCGCCGGAGACCTCCGCGCCCGCCGCGCGCAGCCCGCTGTCCGGGCCGGGCGTCGACGTGCGGGCCGGGGACGTGCTGCTGGAGGTGAACGGACGCCCGCTCGACCCGCACTGGGGTGTCGCACCCCTGCTCGTCGCGACGGCCGGGAGCACCGTGGAGCTCACCGTGCGCTCCGGCCCCGACCGGTCCGACGCGGGCACCGTCCGCCGCGTCGCGGTGCGCCCGCTGCACTCCGAGGACGAGCTGCGCTACCAGGACCGGGTGGCCCGGCTGCGGGCCGAGGTCGCCGAGCGTTCCGGCGGGCGGCTCGGCTACCTGCACGTGCCGGACATGATGGGCTACGGCTGGGCCCAGCTGCACCGCGACCTCGCCCGCGAGACCGCGAAGGACGGCCTGCTGCTCGACGTGCGCGGCAACCGCGGCGGGCACACCTCGCAGCTGGTGGTGGAGAAGCTCGCCCGCCGCGTCATCGGGTGGGACCTGCCCCGGCACGGCGCACCCGCCACCTACCCCGAGCAGGCGCCGCGCGGGCCGGTGGTGACCCTGGCCGACGAGCGCTCCGGCTCCGACGGCGACATCGTCACCGCCGCCGTCAAGCGGCTCGGGGTCGGCCCGGTCGTCGGGACCCGCACCTGGGGCGGGGTGATCGGCATCGACAGCCGCTACCGGCTCGTCGACGGCACCCTGGTCACCCAGCCCCGCTACGCCACCTGGTTCGACGACGTCGGCTGGACGATGGAGAACCACGGCGTCGACCCCGACGTGGAGGTGGTCGTGACCCCGCAGGACCGGGCGGCCGGACGGGACCCGCAGCTGGACCGGGCGATCGCGATCGCCCTGGCCCGGCTCGACGAGCACCCGCCCGCGCGGCCGCCGGACCTCGCGGGGCGGCCGTCGGCGGCCCGGCCCGCACTACCGGGTCGGCCGGGCGGGGGAGATCGGCACCACATCGCGTGAGAGGCTGACCGCCGTGCGCACTCGCAGGATCACCGCCGCCCTGCTGATCGTCGGGGCCGTCGCTGTCACCGGGGCCGGCTGCGGCACCGGACCGAGCCGGGTCGACTCCGCCGCGATCGTCGGCGAGAGGTCGATCCCGCTCGCCACCGTGCAGCCCGCGATCACCTCGGTGCTCACCCGGCCCGGGCTGGTCGACGGTCTCAAGGCCCAGGGCGGGTCCGAGGCCGACATCGGGCGGGCCGTGGTGTCCCAGCTGGTGATCCGCGACCTGATCGGCCTGACCGCCCCGGAGCAGGGCGTCACCGTGTCCGACCAGCAGGTCGCCGCGGCGATCGCCCAGCAGGGCGGCGAGCAGGCGGTGCAGGAGTCGTCGCTGGCGGTCGGCGGTGCGCAGGCCGCCACCCGGGACGAGCTGACCCTGTCCGAGCTCGCCCGCCGCGAGCTTCCGCGGCTGTCGGTGACCGCGGACGTCGCGGTCGCCCAGGACCGGGCACAGGCCACCACGCTGGCCCGTGAGGTCGCCGCAGGCGGGCAGCGGGCCGAGGCGGCGCTGGCCGGTGCCGGCACCACCCAGCGCGGGCTCGCGATCCGCCCGGCCGAGACCCCGCAGGCCGCGCTCACCCCGCTGATCGGGATCCCGGCCGGCTGGGTCGCCGCGTTCCCGCTGGGCAGCGGCCAGGGCTGGGTCGTGGTCCGGGTGACCAAGCGCGACCTCGGCGCCCCCGCCCCGGGCGACGCGGTCGGCCAGCTGGACCAGCGCTCACTGTCCGAGGCCGGGATCCGCATGCTCACCCCCACCGCGCTGCGCACCGGCGTGCAGCTCAACCCCCGCTACGGCGAGTGGGACCCGATCCAGATGCTCGCCGTGCCGACCGCCGAGGACGCCTCCGTGGTGTTCCCGGTCGCCGCGGGCAACCCGACCCCGCCCGCCCCCTGATGGCCGCGACGGTCGTCGTCTGCCCCCGGCGCGGGGCCGCACTCCCGGCCGCGGCGCTGCCGCTGCTGCGCTCCGCGACCGCCGTGCTCGCCGTGCCCGGTCTCGACGCCGGCGCCCCCGCCGGTGCCCTCGACTGGACCGGCACCGACCCCGCCGCGCTCGCCGACGGCACGGTGCTGCTGGTCCCGGCGGGCCACCCCGCCGCCGCGCACCCCGGCGCGGTGCCGCCGCCCACCGGGCACGCGGTGCTCGACGCCGTCGCGGTGATGGACCGGCTGCGCTCGCCCGGCGGCTGCCCGTGGGACGCCGAGCAGACCCACACCTCGCTGCTGCGTTACCTCGTCGAGGAGTGCTACGAGCTCTACCAGTCCATCGAGGACGGTGACCGCACCGAGCTGCGCGAGGAGCTCGGCGACGTCCTGCTGCAGGTGCTGTTCCACGCCCGCGTCGCCACCGAGCACGACGGCGCCCCGTTCGGGATCGACGAGGTCGCGACCGGGCTGGTCGACAAGCTCGTCGGCCGCCACCCGCACGTGTTCGCCGCGGGGGAGCAGGTCGCCACCGCCGCCGACCAGGACCGCCGCTGGGACGAGCTCAAGCGCGCCGAGAAGCAGCGCGAGTCCAGCGTCGACGGCATCGCGACGGTCCAGCCGGCCGTCGCGCTCGCCGCGAAGCTGACCTCCCGCACCGCGAAAGCGGGGCTGCCCGCGGACCTGCTGCCCGCCGACGACGGCGCCGGCGCGGCGCTGTTCCGGCTGGCCGCGGCCGCACAGCTCGGCGGCGGTGACCCGGAGGCCGCGCTGCGCACGGCCGCCCGCGAGTTCGAGGCGCGGGTGCGGTCGGCGGAGAAGGCCGCCGCCGCGGACGGGCTCGACCCGCACGCGCTGACCGCCGAGGACTGGCGCCGCTACTGGGACGGTCCCTGACCCCCACCCCGATCGGGTGATACCCGCCGGTAACGTGTGAGCGTGCGCACCCAGTCGCTGCTCGCGGCCATCGGCGGCATCCTGGCCCTGATCGTGCTCGTCTCGCTGGCGACCGGCCCGGACTTCGGGCCGTCGCTGCCTCGGACCCCGGTCGACCGGCAGTCCGCCCCGCCCGCGTCCGCGCCGCTGCCCGCGGGCACCGACGTCGTCGCGTGGGCCCGGGCGACCGCGGCCGAGGCCGACATCCCCGAGCGGACCCTGCAGGCCTACGCGAACGCCGAGCTGCGCCAGCGCGAGCGCACCCCGGACTGCCGGCTGAGCTGGGCGACGCTGGCCGGGGTCGGGCGGATCGAGTCCCGGCACGCGACCTTTCGCGGCGCCGAGCCCGGCCCGGACGGCCGCGTCGACCCGCCGATCATCGGCATCCCGCTGGACGGCACCGGCGGCACCCGCCGGGTGGCCGACACCGACGGCGGCCGCCTCGACGGCGACCCGGTGCTGGACCGCGCGGTCGGGCCGATGCAGTTCCTGCCCGGGACCTGGGCGCGCTACGGCGCGGACGGCAACGGCGACGGCGTCGCCGACCCCCAGCAGGTCGACGACGCCGCGCTCGCCGCGGCCGGGTACCTGTGCGCGAACGGGCGCGACGTCGCCGACGCCGACGACTGGTGGCGCGGGGTGCTCGCCTACAACGCCTCGGGCGACTACGCCCGCGACGTGTGGGCCGCCGCCGCGGACTACGCGCAGCGCACCGCCGCCCCCGCACCGCCCGCCCCCTGACCCGAGCCGGGGTCAGGCGAGCAGTGCGCGACCCCAGTGGTCGTCGCCCTCGGCGAGACCGGGCGGGACCGCGAACAGCGCCGAGCCGTTGTGCTCCAGGTACTCGCTGAGCGCGTCGGAGCGGGCCAGCCTGCGCTGCATCGGCACGTACTGGCGCTGCGGGTCGCGCACGAACGCCACGAAGAACAGCCCGGCGTCGAGGTGCCCGTGCCCGTCGGAGCCGTCGACGAAGTTGTAGCCGCGCCGCAGGATCCGCACCCCGCCGTTCTCCTGCTCGGAGGCGAGCCGGATGTGGGCGTCGTCGGCGATCACCGGGCCGGACGCGTCGGTCGCGGCCAGGTCGGCGGTGTCGAACTCGGCCTTCCCGGTCAGCGGTGCGCCCTCGCCCTTGTCCCGGCCGATGGTCCGCTGCTGGTCGTCGAGGTTGGACCGGTCCCAGTTCTCGATGTGCATCCGGATCCGGCGGGCCACCAGGTAGGAGCCGCCGCGCAGCCACTCCGGTCCCTCGTCGCCGACCCACACGTGCCGGTCCAGCAGGTCCGGCTCCTCGGCCTTGAGGTTGTTGGTGCCGTCCTTGAACCCGAACAGGTTGCGCGGGGTCGCCTGCCCGGTCGAGGTCGACGACGTCCGCCCGAACCCCAGCTGCGACCAGCGCACCTCGGTCACCCCGAAGCCCTCGCGGACGAGGTTGCGCACGGCGTGCACGGCCACCTGCGGGTCGTCGGCGCAGGCCTGGATGCACAGGTCCCCGCCGGAGCGGGCCGGGTCGAGCTGGTCGCCCTGGAAGCGGGGCAGCGTGGTGAGCGCGGCCGGGCGCCGGTCGGTGATGCCGAGCTTGTCGAAGAACGCCGGTCCGACACCGAAGGTCAGCGTCAGCGACGCCGCGGGCAGCCCGAGCGCCTCCCCGGTGTCGGCCGGGGCGGTGTAGCGGTTGGCGGGCAGTGCGCCGCCGTCGGCGGTCTCCTGGCCGGCCGTCATCCGCTCGGCCGACGCCGTCCAGCGCGCGAGCAGGTCGCGCACGGCGGCCCGGTCGGTGCTGGTCAGGTCGAGCGCGACGAAGTGCAGCCGGTCCTGGGCGGGGGTGACGATCCCGGCCTGGCGGTCGCCGCGGAACGCGACGGTGCCGTCGCCGGAGGCGGCCGCGTCGCCGGAGAGGCCGTACCCGGCGGCGACGCCCGCCCCGGCCAGTGCCACACCGGCACCGGTCAGGCCGAACAGTCGTCGCCGGGAGACGTGCAGCGGGCTCATGCGGTGACGGTGCCCGCGACCTTGCTGACCGGCTCGGCCAGCGCGTCGACGGCCGCCGCCATCTTCTTCGTGTCGTCCGGGGTCAGCTGGGTGTAGAGCTTGTAGCCGTCGCCGACGCGGTAGCCCTGGAGGAGCGTGTCGACGGCCTCGAAGCGCTGGTCGAGCACCGGGCCGAGCGTCGGGTCCTTCTGGTCGATCACCGGGCGCAGTGCGGCGACGGCGGCCTGCGAGCCCTCCACGTTGGCCTGGAAGTCCCAGAGGTCGGTGTGGGAGTAGCGGTCCTCCTCGCCGGTGATCTTGCCGGTGGCGACCTCGTCGAGCAGGCTCTTGGCGCCGTTGGCGAGCTCGGCCGGGGTGAGCTTCAGGCCGGGGATGCGGCCCTGGAGGTCCTTGGCGTCGGTGACCAGGGTGGCGGCGACCTGCGGGGAGTCGGCCTTGAGACCGTCGACCCAGAGGTCCTTCTCGAGCCGGTGGAACCCGGTCCAGGCGACGCCGGGGTCGCGCTCGTCGTCCTCACGGCCGTCGAGCTTCGGGTCGAGGTCGCCGAAGGACTCGGCGATGGGCTCGATCCGCTCGTAGTAGGTGCGGGCGACGGGGAACAGCGACTTGGCCTTCGCGACGTCGCGGGCCGAGACGGCGGCGGCGAACTCGGAGCTCTTGGTGACCAGCGCGTCGGACTGGGAGGACACGTAGCGCAGGTAGCCGGCGGTGGCGGCGGCGAGCTCGGCGTTGGTGTCGGTGGCGCGCTGCGCGGAGCCGGTCACGGTGAACGGGGCGCGGATGCCGTCGCCGGACATGCCCGGCTTGCAGGCTGTGGTGTAGGTGCCGCCGTCGGGGACCTCGACGATCAGGTCGCGGGACAGCCCGGGGCCGATGTTCTCGACCTCGCCCATGATCCGGTCACCGGTGGCGTAGAGGTAGAACTCGGTGACCTTGCTGCCGGCGTTGGTGATCCGGAACGTCATGTTCCCGGCGGCGGCCTCGGTGGTCGAGACCTCGCAGGCGGTGTCGGTGGCGTTGACCGTGATCGGGCCGCCGTCGCCCGGGCCCTGCGCCGTGGGAGCGGTCGAGGTGCAGCCGGCCAGCAGTGCGGCGGCGACGGTGAGCGACGCCAGGCCTGCGGCCGTGCGCGTGACGGGGGACATCGTGCGTTCTCCTAGAGGGGTCGACACCGTGGGCGGTGCGGGGTTCAGGCGTCGGCGGTGGCCGGGGCGCGACGGCGGGCCGGGCGCAGGAACAGCGCCAGGACCACCACGACGTAGACCGACCAGACGACCGCCTCGAGCACGGTCGTCTGCGGTGAGAAGTTGAAGATCCCCTTGAGCAGGGTGCCGTACCAGGAGTCGGCGGGGATCACGTCGCTGACGTCGAAGGCGAGTGTGGTCAGCCCCGGCAGGATCCCGGCCTCCTGCAGGTCGTGGACGCCGTAGGCGAGGATCCCGGCGGCCACGAAGATCAGCAGGAAGCCGGTGACGGTGAAGAACCGCCCCAGGTTGATCTTCAGCGCGCCGCGGTAGATCGCGTACGCGAGAGCGACGGCGATCGCGATGCCGATCAGGAACCCGACCAGCGGTCCGGCGGTCTCGCCCGCGGCCTGTGCGGCGGCGAAGAAGAAGATCGCGGTCTCCAGGCCCTCGCGGCCCACGGCGAGCGCCGCCATCACGACGACGGCCCACGGCCCCATCGACACGGCCCGGTCCAGGGCGCCCTCCAGCTCCCGGGACAGGGTCCGGCCGTGCGAGCGCATCCAGAAGATCATCCAGGTGACGAAGCCGACCGCGATGATCGAGAGCGAGCCGCCGAGTGCCTCCTGGGCCTCGAAGGTCAGCGCCTGCTGCGTGAGCGTCAGCCCGAGCGTGACGCCGACGCTGACCGCGACGGCGAGCGCGACGCCCGCCCACACCCGCGGCAGCTCCGAGCGTCGCCCGGTACGGACCAGGAAGGCCACCAGGATCGCCACGACCAGCGCGGCCTCGAGTCCTTCACGCAGCCCGATGAGCGCGTTCCCCAGCATGCGACCTCCTGCAGCCCAGTCACCGGTGGCAGTCGCCAGGTGAGGGTGAGCTGCCGGGCGGGAAGGCTAACCTCACCCGATCGGGCGGGGAAGTGTCGCGGGGCATTCGCCCCGGAAGATCCGTTTTCGCAGATCAGGGACGGTCGGGCGCGAGCGCGATGCGGGCCCGCACCTCGCCCAGCGCCTCCTGGTACTCCGGGCGCGGATCCATCGCCGAGGCGATCTTCAGCTGCGTCTCGGCCTCGCCGAGCCTGCCCTGACGCTGCAGTGTCTTGCCGAGTGCGAAGCGCGCGTAGTGGTCGGCCGGATCCATCTCGACGACCCGGACGAACGCCGCCTCGGCCTTCCGCAGCTGCGCCGAGTCGAGGTAGGCGCGGCCGGCGAGCAGGTGCACCGAGGCGTCGCCGGGCTCGTCCGGACCGTGTGCATCGAGGACGGGGCGGAGCGCGTCGAGCGCCTCGAGCGGGCGGTGCCGGGAGAGCAGCCGGTCAGCACGGCGGAACGCCGCGACCGGGTCCTGGTGGTTCGCACGGGGACTGCTCATGGTCACTCTTACGTTAGGTGCGATCCGGGCGGGATGCGAGGTCTTGACAGACCGCCGGTGCGGAGCAGGGTGACGCAAGCGTCCCCCGCCGGGGGCCCACCGGTGACTACGCTGACGCACCGGACGACACCCGCGATCAGAACAGGAGTCACGGTGGCGGTCATCGAGCAGGTCGGGGCACGCGAGATCCTCGATTCCCGGGGCAATCCCACGGTGGAGGTCGAGGTCGCGCTGGACGACGGCACGCTGGCGCGTGCCGCGGTCCCGTCGGGCGCCTCGACCGGCGAACACGAGGCCGTCGAGCTGCGGGACGGCGACAAGAACCGCTACGGCGGCAAGGGCGTCGAGAAGGCCGTCGCGGCCGTCCTCGACGAGATCGGGCCGGAGCTCGTCGGCGTCGAGGCGGTGGACCAGCGACTGGTCGACCAGCGCCTCGTCGACCTCGACGGCACCCCGGACAAGTCGAAGTTCGGCGCGAACGCCCTGCTGGGCGTGTCGCTGGCCGTCGCGAAGGCCGGGGCGGAGTCCTCGGGCCTGGAGCTGTTCCGCTACGTCGGCGGCTCCAACGCGCACGTCCTGCCGGTCCCGATGATGAACATCCTCAACGGTGGTGCGCACGCCGACACTTCCGTCGACGTGCAGGAGTTCATGGTCGCGCCGATCGGCGCGGAGACCTTCCGCGAGGCGCTGCGCTGGGGCGCGGAGGTCTACCACGCGCTCAAGTCGGAGCTGAAGGACAAGGGCCTGTCGACCGGCCTCGGCGACGAGGGCGGTTTCGCCCCCGACGTCAAGGGCGGCACCCGCGGGGCGCTCGACCTGATCGCCGCCGCCGTGCAGCGCGCCGGCTACACCCTGGGCACCGACGTCGTGCTGGCGCTCGACGTCGCGGCGACCGAGTTCCACGAGGCCGGCAAGTACTCCTTCGAGGGCAAGAAGATCACCGCGGACAAGCTGTCCGAGGTGTGGGCCGAGCTGGTCGACTCCTACCCGCTGGTGTCCATCGAGGACCCGCTGGACGAGAACGACTGGGACGGCTGGGTCGGCCTCACCGAGGCCATCGGCGACAAGGTGCAGCTCGTCGGCGACGACCTGTTCGTCACCAACCCGGAGCGGCTCGAGGACGGCATCGCCCGTGGCGCCGCGAACGCGCTGCTGGTGAAGGTCAACCAGATCGGCACCCTGTCCGAGACCCTCGATGCGGTGACGATGGCGCACAACGCGGGGTACCGCTGCATGATGAGCCACCGTTCCGGGGAGACCGAGGACGTCACCATCGCGGACCTCGCCGTCGCGACCGGCTGCGGTCAGATCAAGACCGGCGCCCCGGCGCGGTCCGAGCGGGTGGCGAAGTACAACCAGCTGCTGCGCATCGAGGAGCTGCTCGGTGACGCCGCCCGCTACAACGGCGAGCTGGCGTTCCCGCGCTACCAGGTGCCCGGCCAGAGCTGACGCTCCGGTCGTTCCCCCGTCGGTGACTCGGTGCCGCCCGGATCGTCTGCGGACGGTCCGGCGCGGCACCCCCACCGGTGCCCGATCGGGCGGCATGCTGGACGGGTCGCCACGGAGCGGCACGGGCGGCACTGACGGGTGAGGGAACCCGGGACGGACGGGAGGGTGCATGGCGGACCGTCGGGGACGTGGACGGGACGCTCGTGCGCGCACGACCGGCACGGGGCGTGGCCGTGCCGCGGCCAAGCCGCGGACCACGACCGCACGCTCGGCGCGGGCCCCCGCGTCGACGGGCGGCTCCGGCGCGCGGTCGCGGCCGGCCGGACCGCAGGGCGCCCGGCCCCGTCTGACCCGCGCCCGGTCCCGCGCCGGCGAGGTCGTCGCCCGCACGACCGGGCTGCTGGGCCTGTCGTCGACCAAGCGGGCCGCCATCCTGGCCATCGTGGTCTGCGCGCTCGCGCTGACCGTCGCGGTGCCGCTGCACAACTTCGTCGCCCAGCGCCAGGAGCTGGCCGACGTCTCCGACCGGCAGCAGGCGCTGGAGGCCGACGTGGCGCGGCTGTCCTCCGACCGCGCCCGGCTCTCGGACCCGGCCGAGGTCGAGGCCCAGGCCCGGTCCCGGCTCGGGATGGTCCAGCCGGGGGAGACCCCCTACGTCGTGCAGTTCCCGGCCCCGCCGGCGCCGGTCGTCGAGGACGGCCAGGCCGAGCCCGGCGTGCCCTGGTTCCACACCCTCTGGAACGACGTCACGGGCGACCCGCGACGATGAGGGCGTGAGCAGCACTCGTTCCCGTCCGCCCGGTCTGGAGCCGGGCCCGGTCGCCCAGGCCGACCTCGACGCCGTCGCCGACCAGCTCGGCCGCGCCCCGCGCGGGGTCCTCGCGGTCGCCTACCGCTGCCCGTCCGGGCACCCGGCGGTCGTGCAGACCGCGCCGCGGCTGCCCGACGGCACCCCGTTCCCGACGTTGTACTACCTGACCTGCGCCCGGCTGGCGTCGCGGATCGGAACCCTCGAGGCCGAGGGCCGGATGCGGGAGATGGAGGAGCGGCTGGCCGTCGACGACGAGCTGGCCGCCGCCTACCGCCGCGCCCACGAGACCTACCTCGCCGAGCGCGACGCCATCGAGCCGCTCGCCACGCACCCCGACGTCACGGCCGGGGGCATGCCGGACCGGGTCAAGTGCCTGCACGTGCACGTCGCACACGCCCTCGCCGCCGGGTCCGGGGTGAACCCGTTCGGCGACGAGGCCCTCGACGAGATCGGGGAGTGGTGGCGGTCCGGGCCGCCCTGCTCCTAGACCGGCTGCCCACGGTCCCGCCCGGCACGGAACGCGTCGACCGCGAGCCGGGCGAAGCGTTCCGCATCGCGTCCGCGGCTCGCCTCCGGGGCCGTGGCGAGACCGCGCCCGGCCCGCAGGACCAGGATCAGGTCGTCGACGGTGAAGTCGGGGCGCAGCGCGCCGCAGGCCCGCGCACGTGACGCGAGCCCGTCGATCATGCGCAGCAGCTCCCGCTGGTGGCCGGCGAGGAGGTCGCGGGCGGGCTCCGCGGCGGTGAACGCGTCGACGAAGCCCCGGTTCCGCACGTTCAGGGCGACGAGCCGGTGCACGACCGTGCGGAAGCCGCGCCACGGATCCTCGTCGGCGACCCCGTCGACGACGATCCGCCGGCACTCCTGCATCTCCTCGGCGAACGCCTCCCGGACCAGGTCGTCCCGGGTGGGGAAGCGGCGGTACAGCGTGGCCGGGCCGACACCGGCCCGCCGGGCGACCGCGCGCATACCGACGTCGAGGCCGTCCTCGGCGAACAGGACGCGGGCCGCGGCGAGGATCCGGTCACGGTTCTCCTGCGCGTCGGCCCGTAGCCGAGTCGGCTCGCGATCCATCTCTCTCACTTCCGCTAAGTGGACGGGTGCGTCCACTACCGTCGGAAGGGTACGCGACCAGGGAGGACCCGGAGATGCAGGCGGTCAGGATCGGCGAGTTCGGTGCCCCGGACGGGCTGGAGGTGGTCGAGGTCCCGGTGCCGCGACCCGACGCGGGTCAGGTCCTCGTCCGGGCCGAGGCGATCGGTGTCGGAGGTGTGGACGCGGTGATCCGGCGGGGTCTGCTCGGTACCGGGTTCCCGGTGGGGATGGTGCCGGGCAGCGAGGCGGCGGGAGTGGTGACCGCGACCGGGGAGGGGGTCGACCCGGCGTGGACGGGCCGCCGGGTCTGGGCCTTCACCGGTATCGGCGGTGCCTACGCCGAGCAGGTCCTCGTGGCGGTCGGCGACGTGGTCGCCCTGCCGGACGGCCTGACGGCGGCCCGCGCGGTGACCCTCGGGAGCGCGGGACCCGTGGCGCACTTCGCCCTGGCGCACGCCCACCACGCGCCCGGCGAGAGCGTCCTGGTCCGCGGTGCGGCGGGGAGCATCGGCATCGCGACGGTGGAGCTCGCCGTGCAGGGCGGTGCGGGCGAGGTGGCGGTCACGACCTCGTCCGCGGAACGGGGGCGCCGACTGCGCGAGCTCGGGGCGACCCGGGTCCTCGACCGGTCCGGCGGGGGCGGGACGGACCGCTACGACGTGATCATCGACGTGGTCGGGGGACCGGACGTCCCGGCGTTCCTGGATCGGCTGGCTCCGAACGGGCGGCTCGTCCTCGTCGGTGCGGTCGCCGGGTTCCCGCCCGCCGACGTGGGGTCGGCGTTGATCCGGGCGTTCCAGCAGTCGCGCTCGTTCGCCACCTTCAGCCTGGACACCGTCCCCCACCCTCGACGCGACGCGGTCCGCGCCGACCAGTTCGACGCGGCGGTCCGGGGCGCGCTCAGCACCGTCGTCGACGACGTACTGCCGCTGCGGGCCGCGGTGGAGGCGCACCGCCGCATGGACGCGGGGACCGTCTTCGGGCGGCTCGTGCTCGTACCCGGCGACAGCCCCGCGATGGCCTGACCGCCCGGTCGGTCAGGGCGTCGCCCGCTCCAGCAGCACCCCGACGCTGTCCTTCCCCGGCCGGGTCCCGGCGGTGCGCAGCGGCCCGTCGGCGTCGAGCCGGGTCGCGAGGAAGACGTCCGCGACGGCCGTCGGGGCGTGGCGGACCAGCAGCGACCCCTGCAGGGCCAGCGCGGCCAGCTCCGCGAGACGGCGGGCCCGGCGTTCCTCCGGCGCGGCCAGCTCGGCGCGCAGCGCGGTGACCGTCGCGTCCAGCCGCGGGTCGGCTCCCGCGGCGAGGTCGATCTCGGCGAGCAGTGCCTCGACGGCGTGCGGCTCGCGGGCGATGGCGCGCAGCGCGTCGAGCGCGGTGACGTTGCCCGAGCCCTCCCAGATCGAGTTCAGCGGCGCCTCCCGGTAGAGCCGGGGCAGGTCGGACTCCTCGACGTAGCCGTTGCCGCCCAGGCACTCCAGTGCCTCGGCGACGACGGTCGAGGTCCGCTTGCACACCAGGTACTTCGACACCGGCAGGGCCAGGCGCAGCAGCGCCGTCTCACCCCGGTCGACGGCGCCGGCCAGCCGCAGCGCCAGGACGGTCGCGGCCTCGGTCTCGGCGGCGAGCTCGGCGAGGACCTCCCGCATCAGGGGCTGGTCGGCGAGCCGCGCCCCGAACGCGGACCGGTGCGCGACGTGGTGCGCGGCCTCGGTGACCGCGGCCCGCGCGGTCGCCGCGGAGCCCAGCACGCAGTCCAGCCGGGTCATCGAGACCATCTCGATGATCGTCCGGACGCCGCGGCCCTCGTCGCCGACCCGCCAGCCGACCGCGCCCGCGTACTCGATCTCCGACGACGCGTTGGACCGGTTGCCGAGCTTGTCCTTGAGCCGCTGCAGCCGGATCGCGTTGCGGGTGCCGTCGGGCAGCACCCGGGGCAGGACGAGGCAGGTCAGCCCGCCGGGGGCCTGGGCGAGGGTGAGGAACAGGTCGTTCATCGGGGCACTGGTGAACCACTTGTGCCCGGTGAGGCGGTAGCCGCCGTCGGGCTGCGGGGTGGCGACGGTGGTGCCGGCGCGGACGTCGGAGCCGCCCTGCTTCTCGGTCATCGACATGCCCGCGAGGAGGCCGTCCTTGCCGGCCGGGACGGCGAGGCCGGGCGCGTAGCGGCGGGCGGTCAGGCCGGGCTCGTAGGCGGCGGCCAGCTCGGGCGCGTGCCGCAGCGCGGGCACCGACGCGTAGGTCATCGAGATCGGGCACAGGTGACCCTGCTCCACCTGCGAGGTCAGGTAGAAGCCCGCGGCCCGGGTGACGTGCGCACCGGTGCCGGGCGCCGCGGCCCACGGGGCGGCGGCCAGGCCGTGCTCGACGCTCGTGCGCATCAGCGCGTGCCACGACGGGTGGAAGGTCACCTCGTCGACGCGGTGTCCGGTGCGGTCGTGGGTGCGCAGCTCGGGCTCGTGGGCGTTGGCGGCGCGGGCGTGCTCGCGGTGCTCCGCCGTCCCGATCTCGCCGGCGAGCGCCCGCAGTGCCGCCGGGTCGCCCCCCTCGCGTCCGATGGCCTCGACGACGGCCGGGTCCGCGGAGAGCAGGTCGCCGTCGGCCCGGGGCGGGACCTGGTTCACGACCTGGTGCGTGCCGAGGTCGGACACCGGGGCGGGGGTGTGCGTCGTCGCCATTACCGGAGGGTAACCCCGGCGTGCGACCGATCCCAGGCGTTCCGACTACGGTTCGGACCGACCGTCGTCGTACCCGAAGGAGTGCCGATGTCGCGGGTTGCCGCCATCGACTGCGGAACGAACTCGATCCGGCTGCTCGTCGCCGATGTCACCGAGGCCTTCGACGGCCAGAAGGAGCTGCGCGACCTGCACCGCGAGATGCGGATCGTGCGGCTCGGCAAGGGGGTCGACGCGACCGGCCGGCTCGACCCGGAGGCGCTGGAGCGGACCCGCGTGGCGCTGGTCGACTACGCCGTCGCCGCCCGCCGCAAGGGAGCCGAGCGGATCCGGATGGTGGCGACGTCGGCGACCCGGGACGCGTCGAACCGCGAGGACTTCTTCGCGATGGTCCGCGACACCCTGGGCGTCGAGGCGGAGATCATCTCCGGCGACGAGGAGGCGCGGCTGTCGTTCGTCGGCGCCGTGGGCGACCTCGACCCCGACGACGGCCCGTTCGTGGTGACCGACGTCGGCGGCGGGTCCACCGAGGTCGTCGTGGGGGAGCTGCGCGACGGGGCCGCCGTGGTGACCGCGGCGAAGTCGGTCGACATGGGGTCGGTGCGGCTGACCGAGCGCTGCCTGCCCTCGGACCCGCCGTCGGACGCCGAGATCGACTCCGCGCGTGTGGTCGCCGCCGAGGTGCTGGCCGAGGCGTTCGCGTCGGTGCCGGTCGAGACCGCGACGACCTGGGTCGGGGTGGCCGGGACGATCACCTCGCTGTCCGGGATCGCCCAGGAGCTGCCCGCCTACGACCGCGAGCATGTGCACGGCTCGACGCTGACCCGCGAGGACCTGCACCGGGTCGCGGACCTGCTGATCCGGTCGTCGCGGTCGGAGCGGGAGAAGCACGGTTCGCTGCACCCGGGCCGCGTCGACGTCATCGGTGCCGGGGCGCTGGTCGTGCAGGCCCTGGCCGACGAGCTGCACGCGCGCGCCGGGATCGACCGCGTCGTCGTCTCCGAGCACGACATCCTCGACGGGATCGCGCGATCGATCGCATGACCCTGGCGGTCCTGGACCAGCGGATCTCCGAGTGCCGGGCCTGTCCGCGGCTGGTCGAGTGGCGCGAGCAGGTGGCCCGGGAGAAGCGGGCCGCGTTCCGCGACGTGACCTACTGGGGACGCCCGGTGCCCGGCTTCGGCCCGCCCGACGCGCGGATGCTGATCGTCGGGCTGGCTCCCGCCGCGCACGGCGCCAACCGGACCGGGCGCATGTTCACCGGCGACCGCAGCGGCGACGTGCTCTACGCCGCGCTGCACGCCGTCGGGCTGGCGTCGCAGCCGACCGCCTCCCACATCGGCGACGGCCTGGAGCTCCACGGGGTCCGGATCACCGCGCCCGTGCACTGCGCGCCGCCGGCGAACAAGCCGACCCCGGCCGAGCGCGACGCCTGCCGGAGCTGGCTGGAGCAGGAGCTCGACCTGCTCGCGCCGACGGTCCGCGGGGTCATGGTGCTCGGCGGCTTCGGGTGGCAGGCGCTGCTGCCGGTGCTCGCCGGCGCGGGGTGGACGGTCCCGCGGCCGGCCCCGAAGTTCGGGCACGGGGCGTCGGTGACGCTGGCCCCGGCCCGGCCCGACCGGGAGCCGCTGGAGCTGTTCGGCTGCTACCACGTGAGCCAGCAGAACACCTTCACCGGACGGCTGACCCCGGCCATGGTCGAGCAGGTCCTGGCGGACACCGCGCGGGCCGCGGGATTGTCGCCGACCCGACGATGAACACCATCGCAGCTGGTCGGGGCCTCTTCCGGCGTGGCTTTGCTCTGCTCACCTCTACGCAACACCCTCCGCCGCGACGCCCCGGCCCCCCGGGGCGCGTCGCGTCTCCCGCGCCGATGCCGTCGCCGAGATGCAGCTCAGCGGGGTTCCGGTACGGGTCGTCGCCCGCTGAGCTGCATCTCGCCGGGTGTCCCGGTCCCGGGACTCAGCCGGTGGTGAAGCGGTGCAGGCGCATCGCGTCCTGCATGGCGGGGACGTGCCCGGCCGCCGACAACAGCGGGCGCAGCCACACCCGCGGCTCGCGCAGGGACACCTCGTCGTAGATCGAGATGTCGTCGCGCTCGGTCAGCGACGGGTGCCGGTGCGCGAACTCCGCGGGGTTCCACGACCACCGGAACTCGGTACCGACGGCGCGGAACGTCGGCGTCCAGCGCGAGGCACGCACCGTCCACGGGGCGACGGCGTCGAACGCCAGCGTCACCGCGGGGGTGCCGGACACGACCCGGTCGACGGTCGCGTGCACGGCCTCCGCCGGGACGTACATGAACAGCCCCTCGGCGACGACCAGCGTCGGCAGCGTCGGGTCGACGGCGGACCACCAGCCGTCGTCGGTGACGGAGCCGGAGACCTGCTCGATGCTGTCGGGGAGGTCGTAGAGCCGGCGTCGGACCTCCATCACCTCGGGCTGGTCGACGTCGACCCAGCGGCACGTCGACGGCACCCCGACCCGCAACGGCCTGCTGTCCAGTCCGCAGCCCAGGTGCAGGACCTGCCCGGCGGGCTCGGCGGCGAGGAACTCCCGCGTCCAGCCGTCGAGGATCGCGGCGCGGCACACGATGGTCGAGACGTCGCCGGTGAACTGCCAGAGGCCGTGGACGTCGTGCTCGATGCGGTCCCAGACGGGCTCCGCCCACGGGTCGCCCAGGATCGGACGGCGGGACCGGGCGTCCAGGCGTCGCATGTAGAGGGTCATCAGCAGGGTCGCCGCGGCGCCCCGGAGGTCGACCTTCTCGGTGCTCGGCATGAGTCCTTCCCGCCCTGGCTACGCTGTCGCGGCGCCCCCGTAGCCCAACGGCAGAGGCAGGCCCCTTAAAAGGGTCCCAGTGTCGGTTCGAGTCCGACCGGGGGCACCCCGCTTTCACGTCGAGACTACCCCTCTGACCAGCGATTACACCCGACGAAGCCGAGATGATGTTGTCCGGTCGTGCCCGGCCCTGACCGGTGCTCGGCGGGTGGCTGTACCGAATACGTACCGAAGTTCCGTCGCTCACGAGGTAGCCCCAAGGGCGTCGGCGATCCGCTGCCGGGCGGCGTCCTCCTGGCCGACGATGCACTTCGCGTAGATCTGGTGCAGGACGGCGACGCTGTGTCCGGCCCACTCGGCGACCTGGGTCGAGGGCACCCCTGCGTTGAGCCATGTCGAGACCGCGGCGTGGCGGAGGTCGTAGGGGCGTCGGGCGAGCGGCGAAGCGGCCTCCGACTCGGTGAGAGCGCTCGCGCGAGCTTTCCGCCATACCCGGCAGTAGGTGCCCTCCGGGAGATCACCACCGCGGACACCGCGGAACAGCCGGCCGTCCGGCGTCGTGCCGTGCTCGGCGAGGTGCGCCCGCAGCAGGACGGTGAGCGGTGGGGGAGACGGGACCGAGCGGGTCTCACCGCGGGCCCGGTGCTTCAACTCTCGCTCCTCGCGGCGTCGGCCGTTGTCGGTCCAGGAAGCGCCGGCCTCCGGGGTGGATCCGGTCAGCAGCAACTCGCCCCAGCCCTCGTCGGGAAGTTGAAGGTCAGCGGCGCGGAGTGTCACAGCCTCACCCGGCCGCAGCGCGGCGTAGTAGAGCAGGCCGAAGAAGGCGACCAGGCCCGGGCCGCTCGGCTTCTGGCTGCCGACGGCGGACAGCAGGGCGCGGGCCTGGACGGTGTTGACGACCGCTCGCTTGTCCACCGTCTTCACCGTGCGCGGGATCTTCCACGCAATCGCGGTCACCGGGTTGCGGGTCAGGAGCCGACGCTCCACCGCGTACTCGCCGAGGTTGACCACGACGCCACGTTGCCGAGCGATCGAGGCCGGGGCTGCACGGCCACCGTCGCCACGAACTGTCAGTGCGTCCAGGACAGCGCGTACGACGGCCGGTTCGGCCAGGTCACCCACCTCACGGGTGTTCCGTTCCAGCCATGCCAACGCACGCGCAATCGGCTCCGGCGGAGCGGTATTCGTGCTGGCCCGGACGTTGAACGCCCACGCGGTCAGAGCCTTGCGCAACGTGGCGTCGTCCGGCCGGCCTCGCTCACTCGTGATCAGCGCGAAAGTGGCGTTGGTCAGCGCCCGCGCCGTGTTGCGCCGCGAGTTCGGAGCCAGGTGCGGCCACTTCATCGCTGCGTAGTCCCGGGCGAACGCGAGCCACCCGACGCGCCGTTCGGAGCGATCCATCGACATCGGACGACCGGTGTCCAGCGAGAACGCCTCGCCACGCCGCGCAGCGACCAGCAGCTCGGACCGGAAAGCATCAGCCAGAGCCGCAGTCTTGTACGGAACTCGCCATCGTCGCCCAGCAACCGACCACTTCACGGTGTGCGTCGTGGTCCGTGCGCCCGAGTACACCTCGACCTTCCAGATCCGCACGTCGTAGGAGGTCTCCATCAGGCTGCCTCCTCGTGCGCATCGAGCCAGCGCTCCAACTCCGCACGACGGACCCGCAGGTCACCGTTGGGGAGCTTGATGCACCGCGGCGCCCGGTTCTTCGCCCGCCACTCGTAGAACGTCGACCGCGAGATCCCGAGTTCGGCGCACACCTGCATGACCGTCAGCCGCTCCGTCGTCTTCGTCATGCCGCTGCTCCCTCAGTTGCCGAACGGTCGTCGAGTGGGGCATCGGCGGTCGCCAGGACGGCCGCGTCGTAGTCGGCGCGCCATCGGGAGCGCTGGTTGATCGCATGGAGCAGCAGGACCGTGCGGGGTGGCACGTCGCTGTCGCCGGGTTTGGTGGTCTCTCAGGTGAAGGGGCCGTCGTCGACGGCGTAGGCGGGTTGCACTCCGGCGCGGTCGAGGAGTTGCCGAACGAACGCGGTCCGCTCCGCGCGGTGGTCGGACAGGGACTTGTTGGACCACTTACGGGAGACGAGCACCCGGCGCCCGGCGATGCCGAGGTGTTCGGGCTTGTGCGCTTTGCCCTTGCAATGCCCTGGCGTCGTTCCGGGGCGGGCGCCCTTGGGTTCGATGCCGAAGAGCAGCCAGATCGGGCAGCGCGGCGAGCACGGCGTGATGGCCAGCTCGGCGGCCAGCCGTCGGGCGTGCTCGCGCTGCCGCATGGTGGCGGTCTCGTCGAGGCCGGCGGCCTGCCCGACGGACTTGGTGAGGTACTTCGTCAGGTAGCCGATGTGGCGACCGGCCTCCTCCGTTCCGCCGAGGATGCCCTTCACGTGGACCTGCGGCCCGAACACAACCGTGTGCGCCGGAGCGGCCAGCGCGGCGGGGTCGGTGGCCTCGTCCCAGGTGGGCAGCGGCTCGCGAGTCTCGGGGTCGACGAACGCCTTGTGGTGGTTGTCCCAGCGCGGGAGCCGGTCCCCGCTGTAGACGATCTCGTCGTGGGCCGGCCACCACACCTGGTGGTAGGTGGCGGCGGTGATCGCGCGCAGCTCGGAGCGGGGGATGGTGCCGCGGATGGCGGCGTGGAAGTGCGGGGCTCCGCGTTTCTGTGGTTCGACGGTGCCGAAGTACTGCACGTCCCAGCCGACGCAGCGGCGGGTGTTCTGCCAGAACCGGTCCAGCAGCTTGGGGAAGTGGATCGCGTCCCGCGCGGCCCGGCGGTAGTCGTAGGAGTCCGGGTCGAGCGCGGCGCCGTGCTTGTCCACCCGCCCATAGCTGTCGAGCGTGAGCGTGAGGAAGGTCGAGGGTCGGTACTTCCCTCCGAACACCCGTCCGAGGGTGCGGTCCTCGACCGGGCGGCGGGGCAGGTTCGGTGCGTCCTGCCGTCGCCGGGTCGAGCGCCGCACGGTCTGCGGTGTCGGGTCGAGCGGCGCCAGCCGACCGCGGACCCCGAGCGCGCGCAGCTCCTGGTCGACCTCGGCGACGGTCTCGCGGATCTCCTCGCACTCCTCCTCGTCCCCTTTGGCGCGGGCGTCGGCGTAGGCGGCGTGCAGGTCCGCCCGCACCGTCATCAGCTCCTTCTGCGCCGCGGACGGGTCGGCGGGCTTGGCGATGGGTTCGTCCTCGAGGTGCCAGCCCTCGCGGCACTGGACCATGCGCAGGCGTCGGGCCTTCTCCGCGCACGGGCCGCACTGGTCCTCCCGCGTCGACCCGCACGGCACCGGCACGACGTCGACCCGGCCGCTGCTCTGGTCGATGCGGCGCATGGCGAGCGGTCGGGTACAGACGCCGTGGTCTTCGGCGAGCTGGGTGGCGACCTCGTTGGACAGCGCGAGCATGGCTTTCTGGGCGCGGGTGAGCTTGTCCTGGTCGATCGGCTCGGTGCCGGGTTCGGCGGTGTTCACGCTGCACCTCCGGCGGGCAGAGCGGGCGTCCCGGGGCGGAAAGGCAGCACCGGCGCGGGTCGACGGGCCGGGTCCGGCGAGGGGGCGGTGACGAACCGCTCCAAAGCCTTGATCGCCTCATCCGGAACCCAGGCGGCTCGAACGCGCAGGGGTTCGCGGACCCCCTCGCCGAACAGATACCCGACGCCGGCCTCGAACTCGCCGATGCGGTTCGCCCACGCACCCCGGTCGTACGCCTGGTCCCCGAGCACCATCCCGACGTGGGACTTGGAGGCCACGCGCAGGCAGATGCGTCGCGGGAACAGCTCCCGGACCGGGACGGTGTCCTTGGTCGGCTCCTGCACGTAGCCGCGGACGGTGAACCCCAGAGCGCGGCCCTGGGTGGTCAGCAGCGCGATGCGTTCGGTGATGGCCTCGCGGGTCTTGCGGTCGCCGACGTAGCGCAGCAGGGCGCCGATCTCGTCGAACTCCACGATCTCCAACGGGGTGTCCCGTGTGATCGGGACGAGCCGGGTGGTTCCGGCGTGCTCGCGCTTGCGGGTCTCCATCTCCTCGACCAGGTCGTCGAGCAGCGCCAGCGCGTCCTTGGACGTCACGGCGTAGCGGTGGAACACATCGCGGCCGTAGGCCAGTTCCATGCCCTTGGGGTCGATCCCGTTGACCCGCACGAGGCCGTCGCGGATGGCCGGGGCGATCGACAGCAGGGGCGTCCACATCAGCGAGCCCTTGCCCGCGCCGGTGGCGCCGCCGATCAGGGTGTGGCTGCCGCGGATGGACTGCTGCCACGGGGTCCCGTACTCGGTCGCTCCGGACAGCACCCGGTCCAGGTCGATCGCGTCCCCGGGAAGGCCGGCCATGGCGTCGAGGTCGGGTGCGGTGACGGTGGCGTCGAGGAGATTGCGGCGCTGGTAGTCGATCGACACCACATTCGGGCCGAGTTCGCGGACCTGGCAGCGGTTCACCCCACGCGCCACGGCCAGGGCGCGGGCGGCGGTGTCGAAGTCCTCCGGGGTCTGCCCGGGCACGAGACGGACCTTGACCTCGTCCCAGGAAGGTCCGGAGCGGACCGAGAGGATGCGCGGGAGCTGGTCGCGGCGCGGGCGCTCCCGGGGCGCGGTCGCGGTGCGTCGGAGCGGGTTGACCTGGATGACCGTGGCCCCGCCGCGGTCGGGGACGGTGAGGCCGACCGAGCGCAGCCACCGGGGCATCCGGGGTGCGTAGACGAGCCAGCGCTGCCACCACGACCGCAGGTGACGTCCGGCCCAGTGGTCGAACGAGAGCAGCGACGCGACCCGCCACACCCCGAGCACGACCGTCACGGCGGTGAGGGTGAGCAGCAGCGAGGGCCAGCCCCACCACCAGCACCACGCAGACACGACGGTCACGGTCGTGGTGGTGCGCCAATGGCGGACCGCCCACACGATCGCGAGGACGAGGCCCTTGGCGGCGAACCAGAGGGCGATGAACACGACTGCGGCGGTGGCGAGGGCTTCGAGGACCTTCGCAAGGTAGTGGCCGATCTTGTAGAGCAGGTAGACGGCGACTGCGGCCAGGGCACCGCCGACGGTGAGGATCTGGTTGACCGAGAGCGGCAGCTCGGCCGGTGGGGCAGCGGCGGTGATCACGTGCGGCCTCCCTTGCGACGGGTCGGGCGGACGGTGGTGAGCGGGACCAGGGCGAGCTGGTCCAGGTGATCGGCGCACCGGCGGCGTCGCGGGTCGGGTCGTTCGTGGAGCAGGGTGCGGCAGACCTCGCAGCGGGCCGGGCGGGTCGGCTTGGTGGCGTTCACGCGACGTCACCGCCTGCGGCCGGGGTGGTGGCGATGGTGAGCCCGGCGCGGTGCAGGGTCCGGCGCTCGCCGGGGGTGGTGCCGCCGGTGATGCCGTAGCGGCGTGCCGGGTCCTCTGTGGCCAGGACGTCGGCCAGGCACGCGGCGCGGACCGGGCAGCCCCGGCAGACGCGGCGAGGTGTCTCGACCGAGGCGGCGCGGTCGTCGACGGGGAAGAACAGCTCGGTGTCCAGCCCGGCGCACGCGGCGTCCTCCCGCCAGCGGGAGTCAGTCGCGGTGGCGGTGGGGTCGGTGATCGGGACGAGCCGCAGCACCGGGCGGCGGCTCGGCTGGGCGGTCATCGGGCCACCGCCGAGGTGTCCGGGAGTCCCGGTGCGGCGTGGTCGGTGAGGCCGAGGTCGGCCCAGTTCGACATGGCCCCGGCGACGTCGGAGGGAGGGCGGCCGTCGGCGAGGGCCTGCCAGTCGTCGGCGGTGTCGGTCCAGTAGCGGGCCTGGTGCTCGTTGTCGAGGACGGCGGTGACGACGGCCTCGAAGTAGACGAGCGGGACGCCATTGGTGGCGGTGTCGCGTTCCAGGACGGTCCACCAGCGTGCGCGGCGGGTGTGGAGCTCGGAGAGCCGACGGGCGCGGGCGGCGTGGGCGCGCAGGTCCCCGGCCGGGGGTCGTGCGGTGTCGCGGATCGCGCGGCTGGTGCGGCGGAGGCCGGCCTCGACGAGACGGGCCACCGGCACGACCCGGGCGTCGGTGGGGGTGGTCGTGGTCGGGGCATGACGGGGTAAGGAGGTGTGCATCTACGCTCGGTGTCCTTCCGAGTCTCAGTGCCTGGCAGGGCTACGAGGGGCGAGGAAGATCGGAGGGGAGCCCGATACCTGCGGGCTTCCCTCCACCTGTGACGGCGGCGATGAGTGGCAGCTCAGGCCGCGTCCTGGTTCTTGCCCGGCGCCGGTCGGTGGCCGTGACCGGCGGGGGCCCGCATCCCGGCGGCGCGGAAGCTGTAGGCGACGCGGGGCCGGCCTCCGGTCTCCTGCACGTACGGGGTGACGGTGAGGCCGTCGAACTCGACCGGGCGGAACGGCAGCCCGGCAGCGGCCTCGGGCGGGACCGGCTGGTGCGGGGCCGCGATCTTCACCGTGACCGTCTTGTCGGTGCGGCGGGCCTCGGGGTCGGCGTCGAGGACCGAGACCGACCACACCGGCAGCCCGGAGTCCTTGTCGGTCTGCTGCACGGGGCGGCCGGGGGAGGACTTGTCGAAGTCCCGGACCGGCTCGACCTCGGACACCACGAACGCGCCGTGGGGGAACACGTCGCCCATCGCGACGGGGAACTTGTTCTTGATCGCCATGACTGGCGCCCTCCTCGGGTTGCTCGGCGACACGGTCGGGTGTGCCGAGGTCAGACCGACGGAGCGGACTTGCCCGCCCCTGTTGCGGACTAACAAGTCCTACAGTGAGGCGAACTAGTCCGGTTGTCAAGGACTAGGAAGTCCTACGACGATGGGGTGCGTGGAAATGGGCGAAGTGATCCGGAGGCGCCGAGCGGATCTCGGCATGTCGCAGGCCGACCTGGCCCGGGTGGCCGGCGTCGACACCCGGCAGATTCGCCGCTACGAGGCGGGGGAGCAGCAGCCACTGCTGTCAGTCGCGCTGACCATCGCGGACGCGCTCGGGGTGTCGGTCAGCGAGCTAGCTGGCCGAGCGCCTGGGCGGGTCTCACTGACCGGGGACTGGTGGGCGTCATGGCAGACAACCCGCGACGGCGTCGAGAAGATTGCCACCCAGCCCGTCCATATGCGCCAGGAGGGCGACCTCGTTCATATCGCTGCGACTCAGCGCGGGCTCAGCCAG
Source organism: Pseudonocardia sp. TMWB2A (assembly GCF_017312135.1). Taxonomy (NCBI): domain Bacteria; kingdom Bacillati; phylum Actinomycetota; class Actinomycetes; order Pseudonocardiales; family Pseudonocardiaceae; genus Pseudonocardia; species Pseudonocardia sp. TMWB2A. The sequence continues at coordinate 6,142,379 of NZ_QKQY01000002.1, read as the reverse complement.
GCCGAGGGTGGCTACCTGTGGTCTGGCGAGTTGCGCCTCTGGGACAACCAGATCCTCACCGGTTGGTACGCCGCAGCCGACGGCGCTGTGCGGTCCAAGGGAACGATGTTCCTCGCGATGCACCCGCACGGGATCGAGTTCAACGGCCGCTGGGTGGGGCTCGGCTATGACGACCAGGTCATGACCGGTTGGGCCACGATGGGGCGTACCCGTGAGGATTCCGATCGTGCAATGACCGACCTCATCGCTGCTCGTGGCAGTACGTCGTGAACCCATCTGACGAGATCGAGCTCTGCGAGGTTGTGATTACCGCGCCCGATTCCGAGTGGTTACGCGGGTTCACTCGGAGCCTCGTCGTCGATCGGCTCGCTTCCAACGTCCATAACTTCGCTCCCGTCCGCTCCACCTATCGGTGGGGCGACGAAGTTCACGACCGCACCGAGGGTCGGGCATCCTTACATACGCGCCGCAGTCTCATCTCGGTCATTGTCGAGCGAGCGGCGGAGGTTCACCCTTACGTTGTTCCAAGTATCAGCGCCCGACCGATCTACGATGGCAGTCCGGACTATTTGGCTTGGATCCGCAGGCAAACCGAACAAGTTTTTCCGAGCGTTGCTCCTGGAGATTCGGGCGGAACTCAGGTTAATGAGTAGCCAGAACGTGTCGAGGCGTCGCACTCCCTACAGGAGGGCAGTTAATAGTAGGAGGCAGACTGGGCGGCGGTGTCCATCGCGCGGCAGCTTCATTATGGCGCCTGTTCGCCGGGTATCTATCGCGGGTTGGATTGCTGTCGTCCCGTCAGTAATCGCCGCAGTAAAGATCTGGTTTCTTGCATCGGGGAATATCCAAAGCGTTGCAACAATCTTAGCAACTGCGAACCTGCTGAACATCTGGATCGGCACCGCCCTGGTGCTGTTTCTGAACACGTTCTTCTTCCTGCCGGCCTTGATCGCGCTTCGCGTCTTCCAGTACGAATGGCGTGAGCGGGATGTCTATCAAGACCCAAAAGGTCGTGGGCGGATGGTTCGATGGATCATCGCATTGCAGGCATCTCAGGTCGCTCTGGCGCTCTACTTTTTCGGCGCCCGCGACTCAAATGGACTTTTTATGGCGCTCGCCATATCAACTATAGGTTTCATTGCCTTCCTAGTCCGTTCGCCTGAGTTGATCGGTGAGCGTCGGTGGCCCGCCAAGGTGAGGCGTCGGCTACATCTCTGCTTTGCAGCGATGGGGGCGATGCTTATCTCCGTAATCGGCACGTGGGTATTTGCATGGACCGCGCTTTCGCCGGTTTATCCACTTGAACGTGTTGAGTTCGGAGATGTGAAATCGCCGACTGCATCGATCGGCTATGTGCTGGCTGTCGACGATGTCTCGCTAACGCTGCAGAGGCCGGATATCGGATCAACTGTGCGAATTCCTTCAGGTTCCGTGCTCGCCCGTGAGATATGCTCGCCCGGAACTGCGGTTGCACCTGGGGTTGTGCGGCTGAACAAGCTCCTGTTCTCGGAGTCGTCTTCCGCGCCCGTCTCTCCCGCGACGTGTGAGCTGGACCTGGGCTGGTTCTGGCAGTAATACGGCTGTCATTGCGGTCCGACTCAGTCGTAGTCCGCGTCGTGTACCACGAATCGGCTCAGGTCGATCAGCTGCCGAATCCGGCTCTTGAGGATCAAGGCGCCGCCTCCGGCGGCGCGGGGCCGGCCACGCCGGCCCCCGTCGCTCGCTCGCTACACCTCCGGCCCGTTCGCGGCGCCGTGGACCGTCTACCCGGCCCCGCCCCCCGGGGTAGCGCCTGTCCCAGACCCGGAGCCAGCACAAGCGGTCTCCGATGCCTACGCGATGACCCGGCGAGCCGAATCTATGACGCGCGCCGACTCCAGGCCGGTGCTCTACTTACTTGTGCGCAACCACCGCCACGCCGGGGGCTACTACGCCGGCACAGTCGTAGACGAAGATGCGGACCGCGTATTGAGATCATCTTTGCCGCGCGGCCGGAGCGGCCAGGCGTTCGCCTGCGGGGGTTGCGGGTTCGTCCTCGTAGACGGCTTCAGCCCCGGCGAGGAGCATCGTGACGTGCTTCTGCGATGCGGCCGATGCCAGACCGTCAACGACCTCGGCCACGCCCAATGGACGCCTGCGTCACAGGGACGAGACTCCGACGCCTGAGAGGTCGTCAGGGGTCGCAGCCGCTCTCGCCTGCTGGACGGTCGCATAAACCGGTAGGCGATCCAGGAGCCCGATCACGCTCAGCGGCCGGACAACCGACCGGTTGTTGCCCACCACATAACCGAGAAACCGGGTCTGGCTCGCCGCTCGCTCCGTTGCCACCAGCATGTCCGAGATGCCACCGGAACCGAAGAACGACAGCCCAGTCAGATCGACGATCACAGGCCCCCGAGAAGGACCGCTCCACGCTTCGTCGAGTACCGATCGCAGCTGATGCTCGGTCGAACCATCCAGCTCACCGGTGACCGACACCAGCAACTCAACGCCCGTAGCCCGTACCGCCACGTGTAGCACGGACCCAAGCTCATCGTCGAACACCGTCACACAATAGAGCGGACGCGCCTTGACATGAGCAGCAGGCCCCACCAGACCAAGCTGACGTGGTTGCCCCTCGGCCTTCATCGTCCACGCCGCGGGGCCGGCCGCAAGGGCGCCTACGGCGTCGCTCCGCGATGGCTGCGCCACCCTTGCCCCCGACCCCACGACGAGCAGATCGGCCTGTACGAGGGGCCGGGGGAGGAGCGGGCACAACCCCCGCGGTACGGCTCACGGACGATACGCGGACGCAGACGGGTAGTCCGCGCTTGCGCCGCAGGTCAGAGCCGGTATGGCAGCTCTCTGTAAATCCGTCGGCGTAGCCTTCCCAGGTTCGAATCCTGGACCAGCCACAGCAGGTGAAAGAGACCCCCGACCAGCGGAAACGCTGGAACCGGGGGTCTCTTTCGTTGCCCGGGTCCGTCCGGCTGTGACCGGGCTTCCACGGGTGTTCACGGACGCATCATGAACGGCCGTCGCGGAGAGCCTGCTCGACCCTGCGGCGCAGGGCGTCGTTCTGACCGGCGATGCACGTCGCGTAGACCCGCAGCAGGACGTCGACGCTGTGCCCGGCCCACTGGGCGACCTGGGTGGCCGGGACGCCCCCGTTGAGCCATGTCGACACCGCGGCGTGCCGGAGGTCGTAGGGGCGGCGGGCGAGCGGCGAGGTGGCCTCCTCCGGCGAGAGCGCGGTCAGCCGGGCAGCGGCCCACAGACGCCCGTAGTGCCTCTCGAACAGGGCACCGCCACGCGTTCCGCGGAACGGACGACCGTCCGATGTGGTGGCGTGCTCGGTCAGATGCCCGCGCAGGATCGCGGTCAGCTCCGGTGGGCTCGGTACCACTCGCACCTCGTCGACGCTGCGGTGCTTGAGCCGGCGCGGCTCCCGGCGGGTGCCGGACTCGCTCCACGACCGACCGGCGGCCGGAGCCGACGTGCTCAGATACAGGGTGCGTGCCTCGACGTCGTCCCGGTGCCCTGTGGGTCGCTCGCCCGCTACACCTCCGGCCCGTTCGCGGCGCCGTGGCTCGGCTACCCGGCCCCACAGCCCGTCGCGCCACCAGATCATCAGGATATGGACGCGATGCATGCCGCGGGGCTAACGATCTCCGTCGTACCGACGAGCTTCCGATCATGTCTGCGCGATCAGCCGCTCCTCGAACCGCGGTAGCCGTCGTACTCGCTGCTCTTGTCGCGACCGCAACTGTCGGATGCGGCGCCTCTGGCGCGGCGACCGCTCCCTCGACCACAGCTGTGCCTTCGGCGTCTCCGGCGGCCACCAGCACACCCTCGACGGCCGACGCAACAGCCGATCCGGCGGGCGTCGAGGCACCGCCGGCTCAGGCGACCGTCGACCCCGGCGAAGGGGCCGTCGCCGGCCCGGACGTGGCTCGATCGGTTTCGGCGGAGCTGACGAGAATCGTTGGTCGATCCCCGGATTCCGTGACCTGCCCCGATCTGCCTGCGAAGGTCGGTTCAGCGGTCCGGTGCACACTCGTTGACGGAGCCGACTCCTACGGCGTGGCAGTCACCACGACCTCAGTGCAGGTGAGCGATGTCAACTTCGCCATCAAGGTCGACGACCAGCCGTCCTAAACAGTCGGAGTTTCGACCACCTGTCTGCGTGGCCGTGCCAGTCGCTCGGATTCGGGACAGCCGAGTCGGAGAGTCCCCCTCGGCCGTCCATCGTCCACGCCGAGGCGTCGGCCGCAAGGGCGCCTACGGCGTCGCTACGCGATGGCTACGTCACCCTTGCCCCGTCACCATGACGAGGGGAGCGGCCAGTACGAAGGGGACGGGGGAGGAGCGGGCACAACCCCGGAAGCGCGGTCCACGGACGATGCGCGGACGCGGGCGGGTGGTCCGTATTCCCGCCGCAGGTCAGAGCCGGTATGGCAGCTCTCTGTGAGTCCGCCGGCGTAGCCTTCGCAGGTTCGTTGTCCGGGTCCGGCTACCCGGCCCCGGAGTCTCGGGGCACCGCACCGTCCTCGGAGGCGATCGGTCGGAGGCCGATCAGCGCGACTCGACAGCGAGCCGCCCGGCGAGCAGGACGTAGGTCGTGGCGAACGTGCGGCGCAGCCACGCCATCACCTTCGGGCGAGTGATGACCTGGTTGCGCATCGCGGTCGCGAAGATCCCGTAGGCGGCGAACACCACGAAGGTCACGGCCATGAACACCAGGCTCAGCCAGGTCATGTGCCAGGTGCCGTCGACCTCCCCGGCGGGGACGAACTGGGGCAGGAACGCGAAGAAGAAGATGGTCAGCTTCGGGTTGAGCAGGTTGATCAGCACAGCGGTGCGGATGATCCGCCACGACGAGACCGGGGCTGCATCGTCCTCGACCTGGGCCGTGGATGTGTCGCGCAGCGTCTGCCAGGCCAGGAACAGCAGGTAGACCACGCCCACCCACTTGATGGTCTGGAAGGCGACCGCGGAGGCGTTGAGGACGGCGGCCAGGCCGGTGATCGCGGCGACCATGTGCGGGACCACGCCGAGTGTGCAGCCGAACGCGGCGACGATGCTGGCGCGCGCACCACGGGCGAGGCCGGTGGCGATCGAGTACACGGCCCCGGTGCCGGGCGTGGCGACCACGACGAGGGTGGTCAGGAGGAACGCGATGCCCATGGCCTGCCTTCGGGGAGTCGTCGAGCGAACAGTACGACGCCCTTCCCGGCCGGTCACGACCGTCGATCGACCTGTCGCCGGTCCCGCTCCGTGGAGAGCGCTCGCCCGGAGGACGTCGAACGCCTACACCGACGTGGCGATCACATCGTCCGCCGGCGCCAGGAGGCATTCCGAAGCGGTCCGCCCGGTCGCGGCGAGGTATGCGTCCACGAGTCGGTTCCCGGCCGCGTACCCGGCACCCGTCGGGAGACCGACCGGCTCACCGCCGAACCTCGCGGCGTGCGCGTCCCCGAGCACCCAGGCGGTGAAGTTCTGCATCCCGGTCACGTCGAGCCCGGTGAGGACCCGGGCGAACGCCTCGTCGTCGCCCACCGCGCCGGCGCCGATCCGGGCACGCCCGCGTTCCTCGCCGTACAGCTCGCGGGCGAAGGCATCGGCCAACCCTTCGGAGACCACGTACTCGCCGACGGTGACGGTGGCCGGGTCCCACAGGACATTGCCGGGCGCGTACCGGACGTTGTGGTGCAGTTCGTGCACCGCGGTCGCCTCCAGCCGGTCCAGGTTCTCCGGTGACGGCCAGATGGTGAGAGAGATGTACCCGGGCACCGAGCCGTTGGCGTTCATCCCGAAGCCGGTGTCCTGGAAGAACCCGTCGGTCGGATCGCCCAGGACCAGGAGCACCGTGGCGTCGGGTACCCGCAGGCCGGGGTGGACCCGCTCCAGGTGCTCGGCCGCCCCGTGCAGGGCTCTGCCGATCCGCTCCCACGCGTGGGCGTCCTCCAGGCGCCGGAGACCGTCCGTCGACAGCTCGAGGTCACGGTCGAGGGGGAAACCCGAGGCCAGCTCGTGCATGTGGACCAGGTCCGGCTCGCCGGGGAAGAAGCGGTACATGCCGCTCGCCGGTTCCAGCATCGTCCGCAGCAGCTCGGCCCGGTTCTGTTCGGCCGCATGCAGGACGTGTCGCATCGCGGGCCCGGTGTCCAGCACGGTGAAGGTCATGGCCGCGATCGTCACGCTTCCAGCGGGTGGAGGCGCAAGCCGGAGTCGGCACGGGCCGATGATCTCCTCGCGGCGCACCCGTCGGACCGCGAGGTACTCCGGACCGTCAGCGGCAGCAGCCGTCGGCGCACGCGTCGGACGTCGCGGCGGCGCCGGGCCGCGGAGCGCAGCAGCTCTCTCCCCGCCACGCGTTCCTGCCCTCGCGCACGGCCAGGACCGCCAGCACCAGCGCGGCGACGGGGTCGGCCCACCACCAGCCGAGGGTGGCGTGGAGAACGAGCCCGACGAGCACCGCGGCCGACAGGTAGGTGCAGAGCAGCGTCTGGCGGGAGTCGGCCACGGCGCTCGCCGAGCCGAGCTCACGCCCCGCGCGTCGCTGCGCCCATGACAGGAACGGCATGATCGCGACACTGGCCGCGACCAGCACGATGCCCACCGTCGAACGGTCCGCCTCCGCCGCCCCGGACAGGCCCCGCAGTGCCTCGACGGTCACGTAGAGGGCGAGGGCGAAGAACGAGCATGCGATGACCCGCAGGGCGATGTGCTCGCGGCGGGCCGGGTCGCGGCCGGCGAACTGCCACGCCACGGCGGCGGCCGAGCTGACCTCGATGACCGAGTCCAGTCCGAACCCGATCAGGGCGATCGAGGACGCGGCACGACCTGCGGCGATGGCGACCACGGCCTCGACGACGTTGTAGCCGATGGTGATCGCGACGAGCAGGCGGATGCGGCGGACGAGGACGGCGCGACGGTCCTCGGAGAGGGACAGGGTCACGACGCCTGTTCCCCGGTGTGTCCCGGTGCGCCGTAGGTCGGGCACAGCGCGACCGCGTCGCCGGTCTCGGCCAGCACCGTCTCGGCGCTGCGCAGGAGGTCGAGCAGCTCCGGGCGCACGAGGCGGTAGTAGGACTGGCGTCCCTCGGCCCGGGAGTCGACCAGACGGCAGTCCCGCAGACAGGCCAGGTGTTTCGACACCGTCGACTGGGCGAGACCCAGGTGGCGGGTCAGGTCGACCACGCGGGCCTCGCCCCGGCCGAGTCGCAGCACGATGGCCAGCCGTGCCGGGTCGGCCAGCGACCGGAACAGCGCCACCGCCGGGCCGACGTCAGGGCAACAACTCATCGCCATGGAGCGATGTTAGTCAGAAAGTGCGATGAAAGAACACCGCGAACCCGTCGCGGCGGGCGGGCCCCGGTGTCCTGTCCGTCGTCCGTCACCGGCGGTGTGCCGCCACGGCCCGGGCTCCCGCGTGGTCCCCGGCGGCCTCGAGCCCGTCCACCACGCCGTCGACGTCGGCGGCCGGCCGGTTCTGGCTCAGCTTGAGCTTCGCCTCGATGCTCTCGATCCGCAGCTCGACGCCCACGATCGCGCGCAGCTGCCCCCGCACGAACGCCTCCGGGGCGTCGTCGACGCTCCAGGGCGCGGGCCGGCCGGCCTCGTGCAGGTCGGTCAGGCGCCGCACGACGTTGTCGAGCCAGTCGACGTCGTCGTGGACGACCACGGTGCCGCGGACGTGGGCGGTCACGTAGTTCCAGGTGGGCACGACCCGGCCGTGCTCGGCCTTCGACGCGTACCAGGACGGGCTGACGTAGGAGTCCGGCCCGCGGACGATGACGAGCCCCTGCCTGCCGTCGGCGCGGGTCCAGTGGTCGTTGTTCCGGGCGAGGTGACCGAGCAGCGCGCCGCGGTCGGGGTCGTGGACGAACGGCAGCAGCGTCGCGTCGAGTCCCTCCGGGCCAGCTGTCACCAGGTCCGCGGCGCCGGGGCGGGCGAGGAGCTGCCGGACGTCCTCGTCGGTGGGGGCGAAGTGGGCGGGGACGTACACGGCGGGTCCTCTCCTCCGGGCGCGGTCGGGCTCCCTGCAGGGTGCCCGGCGCAACGGCTTTCCCGGACGGCCGTTCCCGGGCCGTTCTCAGGGGCCACTCGTCGTCGCCGGCCGCAGCATCGACCAGGTGCTGGGCCCGCTGTGCGGCAGGTCGACCTCGGCGGTGACCCGGAAGCCGAGGCGGGTGTAGAGCCGCACGTTCGCCGCGAGCGAGGTCTCCAGGTGGGCCGGCCGTCCGTCGCGGTCCACCCGGTCCAGCCCGGCCGTGAGCACCGTCGTGCCGAGACCCTGTCCCTGCAGACCGGGGCGTACGGCGACGGTGGCCAGGAACCACGCCGGACCGGCGGGCCGGTGCGGGGCGAGGGCCGTGTCGGCGTCGGCGGCGGCACCGGCGCGGTCCCCGGCGAGCTCGGCCAGCCGCGGCGCGACGCGGGCGAACGCGTCGTCGAGACCGGTGGCCTCCGGCGGCATCCACACGGCGACGGCGTCGAGCCCGCTCCCGGCCGCGTCGACGACGTGCACCAGGCCGTGCGGGATGCCGACCTCGCGCAGCAGCAGCGCCTGGCTCGCGCCCAGGCGGCGCGGGTGCTCGTCCGCATCGATCGTGTGACGGGTGAACGGGTAGTCGAGGAACGCCGCGGTGAGCAGTTCCGCGGCCGCGGGGACGTCGGAGGTCGTGGCGGTCCGGGCGGTGCGTGTCATCGGCGTCGAAAGTAGACGGCGGCACGCCGTCGCTCGAGCCGGTTCCGGCCCACTCTTCCGGGGTGGATCCGTCCGTCGGAGGGTGCGATCCGGTGTCGCGAGACCCCCGAGGTCGATACGACAGGGTGACGCGCTGACACGGCCGTGCGGAGGGTGCATCACGGAGCGTGTTCCGAAAGAAGGGTACGCGTCCGTTCGGGTCCACTGTGGTGACGATCCGTCGCGGACGGCGTCCGGAAGCGACGTCCACACGGATTCCCGGCTGCCGGAAGAGAGCAATAACCTCGCGGTCAGTAATGCCCATCGTCCGATAGTGGTAGAAAGTTCGTTGGATCGGGGATGGACCGGATAGCGTTCTGTGCATCGGCGGGGCTCCCGAACCCACGCCGAACACGCCGGTCCGACATCGGACCCCGTACACAACGGAGAAATAACTGTGCTGAAGAAGGCTGGAATCCTGACCGCCGGCGTCACCGCTGGTCTGCTCGCCATCTCCCCGCTCGCCTTCGCGGGTGACGGCGGCTGGGACAAGGGCCACCACGGGCACGGCCACGGCGGCGACCGCATCAACGCCGACCAGATCAACAACCTGGAGAAGGACCGCAACAGCGTCCAGTCCGGCCTGGTCAACGTGGGCGACATCAACGCCCTCAACAACGCCAACGTGCTCAGCTGCTCGCTGAACAGCGCCGACGTCGCCGCCAGCGTCCTCGGCATCCTGGGTGGCCAGGCCACCAACGGTGAGGACGCCCCGAGCTTCAGCGACTGCTCGCAGGGTGACAACCAGACCAACGTCCAGGACTGAGTGCACCTGCACCACCGGGCACGATGACGGGACCGTCTTCCCGTCATCCGTGACCCTGCACTTCCGGAGATCCCCCGCTCTTCCGACCGGAGCGGGGGATATCCGCATTTCCGGGGACGGCCGGAAAGGTGAACGGTGGACCCGGAATTCAGGGGTGGTGCGGCAACACCACGTGCGAGGGGTGCTCGGAATCGTGCAGGATCTCGTAGGAGATCCGTTCCCCGTCGACCGCGGTCGCCGTCCGCTCACCGGTTCCCGGGTTGCGGGCGAAGCGCGGGAACGCCGCGCCGGCGACCTGCACCCGGAGCCGGTGCCCGGCCCGCACGCGGTACCCGGTCGGGCTCAGCGTCATCCGGACGACCGTCGTGCCGTCCGGGGCGGTGGCCTCGCGGTCGGGCACCAGCCGGTGCATCGCGTCGGTGATGTTCATCGAGGTCCCGTCGGGGCCGACGTCGCACAGGCGTACGAACACGTCGCCGATCCCCGTCCCGGTCCGCACGTAGACCACGGCCGACACCGGACCGAGCAGGTCCAGGTCGGACTCCAGCGGCGGGCCGGTCCAGACGCGCACGTCGTCGCGGGCCTCGACGGCGCGGTTGTCCAGCTGCTTGGACGGTGGCTGGAGCATCGGGCCCCCGACCGTCGGTGTCGGGTCGGCGGGGTCGTAGACGAACCGTGACGGCGGGGGTGTCCCGGCCGGCCGGTCCGGGCCCAGCCCGCCGTCGGCGTCGAGGTACCACTCGGTCGGGCGGGCCTCCGGCGGCGGCCAGCACGGCAGGTCGGTCCAGCGGTCGGCGTGCTGCACGTACACCCGGACCGGCGCACGCTCGTCGTGCTCGCCGCCGTGCAGGTGCACGCCCAGCCAGTGGACCATCTCGTGGGCGATGGTCGACAGCGAGCCGCGGTCGCCGTGGGTCCACGGGCCGATCGTGATCCGTGCCGTCGCCCCGCCGCGCTGCAGCGCGGTGAAGTCCACCAGCTGACGGTCCAGGAACAGGTCCCACCAGCCGGTCACCATGCAGACCGGCGGCATCGCGGCGGCGTCGAAACCGTCGTGCTCGGCGGGCGCCCAGAACTCGCGCGGCTGCTCGGCGTGCTCGACGAAGTCCCGCCAGAACACCACCGGCGCCCCGGTCAGCGCGACGTCCGCGGCCTGCAGCGGCTGGGAGGTCACCGCGCGGCGCTTGCGACGGCTGAACACCGGCGTCGCGAGGAAGCCGGTGACCGCGCCGATGCGCTCCTGGCGGCCGATCTGGTTCACCCAGGTCGCGAGGTTGAGCAGGCCGGGAGCGCCGCCCGGGTAGAAGGTGCTGGTGAACTCCGACGCGGTGATGTCGGCGTTCATCGAGCACAGACCCGGGTCGGCGTAGGGGGCGACCGCCCACTGGGTGTGCCCGACGTAGCTGGGGCCGACCATCGAGACGCGGCCGTCGCACCAGGTCTGCCCGCGCACCCAGGCGAGCGTGTCCAGACCGTCGGAGCTCTCGTGCAGGAACGGGCGGAACTGCCCGCCCGAGCCGAAGGTGCCCCGGGTGGACTGCACCAGCACCTGGAACCCGCGGCGCGCCAGCAGCGAACCGATGATCGACCCGAGGCCGTCGCGGCCGTAGGGGGTGCGCATCATCACCGTCGGACGCGGCCGGAGCGGGCCGGGGGCCCGGTAGAGGTCGGCGAGCAGGACGACACCGTCGGAGAGCGGGACCCGCAGGTCACGCTCGCGCACGTACGGCTCGTCGGCACCGAAGCCCAGCCTGCGGTCGACCAGTCGCTCCGTGAGCGCGGCCATGACACCTCCCCCTCGCCCGCCCCCTGCGGACAGGTCCGATCGTAGGAGAACCCGGTTGCCCCGACCGGGCGTGGCCGGTGACGGTGTCGCCGTGACCGTCCCTCCCGTACTCACCGACGGGGTCGTGACCCTGCGCGCGCACACCGGATCCGACGTCCCCGGGATGCTCGAGGTGTACCGCGATCCCGTCGTGCACCGCTGGACATCACTCGACCCGACCTCCGGGGAAGGCCGGGCCCGGGAGTGGATCGACCTCGCCCGGCGTCGGTGGGCCACCGGCCGTCAGTACGTGTGGGCGGTGGAGGCCGCGTGCGACGGCCGCCCGCGCTACGCGGGCTCGATCGACCTGCGCCGCGACCCGCTGCCGTCGGCCGGCTACCTGCTCGCGCCGTGGGCGCGCGGACGGGGGTTCGCGAGCCGTGCGCTGCGGCTGGCCGCCGACTGGGGCTTCGACGTCGCCGGGTTCGCCGCGCTGCACTGGGACTGCCGTGCCGGGCACGTCGCGTCCTGGCGGGTGGCACACGCCTGCGGGTTCCGGTTCGAGGGTGTCCGCACCCGCGCGCTGCGGGCCGGTGACGACCTCGTCGACGCCTGGACCGCCGTGCTGCTGCCCGGCACACCCGTCGCCGACCGGCCCCCGGCGACGACGTGGTGGCCGCACCCGGTGCTCGACGGCGACGGCGTCCGGCTCCGCCCGCCCACCGGGGCCGACCTCGCCCGGCACGTCGAGGCGTGCAACGACCCCCTCGCCCGCTGGTGGAGCGCCACCCTCCCGGTGCCCTACACCGATGACGACGCCCGGCGCTGGCTGCGCGACCACCCGCTGGAGTGCTCCCTGGGCTCCGGCGTCGGCTGGGTGATCGCCGACCCGGACGACGACCGCTACCTCGGCACCGTCTCGGTGTTCGGCACCGACCGCCCCTACACCCCGACCGGTGGCGAGGTCGGCTACCGCGCCCACCCCGACGCCCGCGGCCGCGGCGCGGTGTCCGCCGCGGTCCGCCGGGTCGTGCGGCACGCGTTCACCCCGGTCGCCGACGGCGGCATGGGCCGGCACCGGCTGCAGCTCGGGGCGTCGGTGGACAACACCGCCAGCCGCCGGGTCGCCGAGCGCGCCGGGTTCCGGCTCTGGGGCCGCGCGCGGGCCGACGGCGTGCACGGCACGGAGAACGAGATCGTCGACGACGGCGTCTGGTACGACCTGCTCGCCACCGACCCGCTCCCGGCTCCCACCGGAACTGTCGGGGGTGCCCCGTAGCCTGCCCGCCGTGCGGATCATGCGGATGTCCTGTTGCGGTCTCGAGTGGGTGGGACCGGACCGGGCGCACTGCTGCCGCCGGTTCGGGGGCTGCGGGGCCGTCTTCGACGACGCGCAGCTGTGGGACACCCACCGCCCCCGTGGGGTGTGCGTGACCGACCCGCGCGAGCTCGGTCTCGTCGCCACGCGCAACGGGATCTGGCAGCGGGCGCTCGACGCGGCGGGCTGACCCGACGCACCGGGCGCTCGACGCGGCGGACCGGCTCGACGCGGCCGACCGGCTCGACACGGCGGGCCGGGGAGGGACCGGGGATCAGGGCGGCCCGCGGGTGATGCCGCGGAACACCGCCTCGTCCCGGCCGGGGTTGCGGACCCGGACCAGGTTCAGCCCGGCGAACCACAGCACCGACCCGGTACCGAAGGTCCGGCTCCCGCCCGCGGCGCAGCACAGCTCGATCTGCCCGGCGTCGACCACGACGACGGCGCCCCGCCACTCGTCCTCGACGTGCGGGCGGACCTCGCCGGGGGCGAGCACGACGGTGCGGGTCCGCGCCCGCGACGGCGCGTCGTCGCGCATGGGCCACCCCCCGGGTCCGGTGCGGGGCACGGTGCCCACACCAGCTCCGACCGCCCGGGCGCGCCGAAGTCATCGGCGCACGCGTGGGAGAGGGCTCAGGCCGCGGCGGCCGGGGCCGTCGCGGACAGCACCGTCTCGTAGCCGATCCGGGCCGCGGCGGCGACCCGCCCGGGGTCGGTGGACAGGCCGTGGACGCCGGCGGGGGAGTGCGGGCTCAGCGTCAGCAGGTGCGCCCCGGCCCGGTCCGGGTGCGCGGCGTCGGCGAGCAGCGGCAGGCACTCGCCGTGTCGGGCGGCGTCCTGCGCCATCCGGCCCAGGCCCGGTGCGAGCCGGTCCAGCGAGCGGGCCCACAGCGGGGTGCGGGCGTCCGGCGGGGTGCCGGTGAGGTCGTCGGCGGTGCGCGTGAGCAGGGCCAGGACGTGCGTGGCGCCGTCGCGCAGGGCCCGTGCCACCGGGAGCGGGTCGCCGACCGAGCCGTCGATGAAGTCCTCGGCGTCCTCGCCCGTGCCGACCCGTACCGGGGGGCCCGCCAGCAGCGGGATCGCCGCCGTCGCCCGCATCGCGGCCCTCCACGTGGCGCCGTCGGGCAGCGCGGTCAGCACCCGCGGGCGCAGGTCGGCCGCCCCGGTGACCACGACGTTCAGCGGGACCGGCGGGTCCACCAGCCGCGACCAGTCGGTGGGGAGGGAGTCGACGAGGATCCGGTCGAACAGGTGGTCCAGCGACACCATCGGGCGACGGGTGCCGAACCGGCGCGGGTCGATGAACTCGCGGCAGGCCATGTCCCGTACGAACACCCGGGACACCTCGGCTCCGTGCCCCATGACCAATGCCGTCCCGACGAAGGCCCCGGCCGAGCTGCCCCACACCTCGTCGACGCCGGCGGCGAGCCCGAGGTCGGACAGCGCGTGCACCATCCCGGCCGCGTAGGAGCCGCGCATCCCGCCCCCGCCGACGACCAGCGCGATCCGTGCCCCGTCGGCGTGCCGGCCGGGGCGGCGCCCGGTGTCGCGCCGGCGCTCGAGCAGGCGCAGGACCTCGGCGTCGCCGTGCGCGGCGGAGGTGAGGAGGGCGGGGGGCACGCCCCCATCATGGAGGTCCGCGCCGCCGCGGCGGCGACGCCCCGGTGTCCGGGGACCGCTCACGAGCCACCGACCGCGGGCCGTCCACCGCCCGGCGCCTCCCGGCTCGGGTACCTCGCCGCGCAACTAGTACGTTCGCGCGACCAGCGCCGACGCCCTCGCGGAGGCCCGCTGGAGGGGGGAAGGACACCGTGACGCAACGACGCCGTCCGCGGTTGCAGGCGCTCGAGGCGACGTCACTGCCCGCGGCACACGCCAGGGCCCGCGACGCCCGTCGCCGCCATCCGGTGGTCGGGGACCACGCCGCCGCCGTCGTCGCGGACGACCTCGACCTGGGCTCGGCGCCCGGGCGGGCCGACACGCTCTCCACACTGCTGCGGGTCGCCGTCCTCGACGAGTGGGTGCGCGGGTTCGCACGGCGGCACCCGGGCGGGACCGTCGTCGAGCTGGGGCCGGGGCTGGGCGACCGCGCGGGACGGCTCGGCGACGACGGCCCGGCGCACTGGGTCGACGTCGAGCTGCCCGGGGTGGCCGAGCTGCGCCGCGAGCTGCTGGCGGGCCCGGCGCACCTGGTGGCCGGGTCCGCGCTCGACGAGGACTGGCTGGAGCTGGCCCGCGACCTGCCCGGCCCGCACCTGGTCGTCTCCGACCGGGTGCTGACGCTGCTGCCCGAGCAGGGAGTACAGCGGATCGTGTTCACCGCCGCGCGGATGCTCCCGGGCGCCGAGCTCGTCACCGACCTGCTGTCCCGGGGCGCGGCCGGGCGGCTCGCCGCGGGCCCGCTGCGCGAGCTGGAGGTCGACTGGACCTGCGAGGACCCGCGCGAGCTGGAGCCGTGGGGGCTGCGCCTGGCGGCCTCCTGCGACGCCGCGTCCCCACCCGCCGAGGTCGCGGCCCGGCTGCCGCGGGCGTCGCGGGCACTGGCGGCGGCGCTGCGGGCGACCGCGCTGCGCGGCGAGCGCCTGGCCCGCTACGAGATCGTGCCGGTCTGAGCCGGTCTGAGCCGGTCTGAGCGCGTCCGGCCGCGCCGTGGCCCGCCCGGGCTCCCCGTTCGGACCGGCCACGACGCGTGGGCGGGCACCGGCCCCCGCCGGCGTCCGCGTGCCCCGCAGGGCACTCCCGGTAGTACGAGCGGGCGCCCGCCGGGTGACGCGCCGGGCCGCAGGATCGTCAGAACTGTGGACGCGGCCCGCGGGTAGGGTCGTGATCGTGACCTCCCCGACCTTCGGCACGCTCGAGGCGGACCCGGCGGAGGTCGGCCTCGACCCCGCCCGGCTGGCCCGGATCGACAGCCACTTCCGCCGCTACGTCGACGACGGCCGCCTCGCCGGCGCGACGATCGCCGTGGCCCGGCACGACCGGCTCGCGCACCTGACCCACCTCGGCGTCCGCGACCTCGACTCCGCCGCCCCGGTGACCGACGACACGCTCTGGCGCATCTACTCGATGACCAAGCCGATCACCTCGGTCGCGGTCCTGATGCTCGCCGAGCGGGGCGCCCTGGAGCTCACCGACCCGGTGTCGCGCTACTGCCCGGCGTTCGCCGAGCAGCGCGTCTACCGCGGCGGCTCGGCGCTCAACCCGGGGACCGACGCGGCCGTCGAGCCGATGCGGGTGCACCACCTGCTGACCCACACCGCGGGCCTGACCTACGGCTTCCACCACGCCCACCCCGTCGACGAGATGTACCGCTCCAAGGGCTTCGAGTTCGGCGCTCCGTCCGGGATGGACCTCGCGGCGGCGAGCGAGCACTTCGCGTCGTTCCCGCTGCTGTTCCAGCCGGGCACGGAGTGGAACTACTCGGTGGCCACCGACGTGCTCGGCCGGGTCGTCGAGGTCGCGTCCGGGCGCCGGCTCGACGAGTTCCTCCGCGAGGAGATCACCGGCCCGCTCGGGATGACCGACACCGCGTTCTGGGTGCCGGAGGGGTCCGCGCAGGCCGGCAGGCTCGCGACGCTCTACAACGCCCGCCCCGGCGGCGGTCTGGTCGAGAACAAGGCGCTCGCCCGGTCCGCGACCCGCGAGCCCACTTTCCTCTCCGGTGGCGGCGGACTGCTGTCCACCACCGGCGACTACCTGCGGTTCGCCCGGATGCTCGCCCGCGGCGGCGAGCTCGACGGCGCCCGCATCCTCGGCCCGCGCACCCTGGCCCGGGCCACCCGCAACCACCTCCCCGGCGGCGCCGACCTCGACACCGTCGGCCGGCCCATCTTCTCCGAGTCGGCGTTCGCCGGTGTCGGGTTCGGCCTCGGCTTCTCCGTCGTCGTCGACGGGGCGGCGACGAAGGGCTTCGCCAACGAGGGCACCTTCGCCTGGGGTGGGCTGGCCTCCACCGCGTTCTGGGTGGACCCCGTCGACGACCTGGTGGTCGTCTTCATGACCCAGCTCGTCCCCTCCAGCACCTACCCGATCCGATCCCAGCTCCAGACGCTGGTCCAGCAGGCGGTGACCGACCGATGAATCCACCGAGCCCCGTGCTCACCTTCACCATCCGCACGCTCGTCGTCGCCGCCTCGCTGTGGGTGGCGACGGTGCTGGTCGGCGGCATCCGGCTGGAGAGCGCAGGCACCTCCACCTCGATCCTCACGCTGATCGGCGTGGCCCTGGTGTTCGGCCTGGTCAACGCCGTGGTCAAGCCGATCGTGGCGACGCTGGGCTGCCCGCTCTACATCCTCACGCTGGGCCTGTTCGCACTCGTGGTGAACGCGCTCATGTTCCTGCTGACGGGCTGGCTCTCGTCGGTGCTGAACCTGCCGTTCACCGTCGACGGGTTCTGGGCGGCGTTCTGGGGCGCGATCGTCGTCGGGATCGTGTCGTTCTTCCTGCACCTGGTGATCCCGGACCGGCTCGACAACCGCTGAGGTGACCCGGCCGGGCTCAGACCGGCCAGGTCTCCCGGCGGTACGTGCCGTCCCAGAACATCCACTCGTAGCGCGAGGTCGTCGTGAAGTGCTCGCGCATGCGGGCGAGCTCCGCTGGCGACGTGGCGGCGCCGACCCGGTCGGTCGCGTCCAGCACGGCCTCGACGACGGCGTGGTACTCCTCGCCCGCGTACATGTCGATCCAGCGCTGGTAGACCGGGTCGGGGGAGCCTGCGCCGACCAGGTGCTCGCCGACCCGGCCGTAGATCCAGTAGCAGGGCAGCACCGCGGCGACGCCCTCGGCGTAGGACCCGCCGTAGGCGGCCGCGAGCAGGTAGCTGACGTAGGCGCGGGTGGCCGGGGCGACCGGCAGCTCGCGGGCCTGCTCCGAGGTGAGGCCGAGCGCGCCGAGCAGGTCGGCGTGCAGCTCCCGCTCGGCGGCGATCGCGCCGGCGGCGTGCTCGGCGAACATGAGGGTGTCGTCGTCGGTCGGGGCCTTCGCCGCGCACACGGCGAGCGCCGTGGCGTAGCCGCGCAGGTAGTGCGCGTCCTGGACGATGTAGTGCCGGAACGTCTCGTGCGGCAGCGAGCCGTCGGTCAGCCCGGTGACGAACGGGTGGGCGAGGATCGCCCCGTACAGGGTGTCGACGTCGGACCAGAGCAGGTCCCGGGTGCGGTCGGCCATGCGGCCACGGTATCCACCGGGGCCCGGCCGGTCGTGTGATCGCCCGCGCAACGCCGGCGTGACCGGCGGGGAACACCCCGGTGACACGGCGCCTGAGATCCTGCGCACGTCGTCTGGTGCTCCGGCGTGGGGGTGTCACCATGGAACGCGGGCGAGCCACTCAGTGTGGAGGACGCGCCACGTCCAGTCCCCCTGACGTGGAGGTGAGGGTATGACCGACCCCCAACCCATGGATCACCACGAGAAGATGCGGATCCGCGCGGCCGCGTTCCGCGCGACCCGGATCTACCCCGGCCCGGTCGGCGAGCTGATCTCGCGCGAGCTGCTCGGCTGGGAGGACTTCGGGTACCGCCTCGGCGGGAACCGGATGGTCCTGGACCTGGTCGACCACGTCATGAAGGCGGTGCCGCCGGACCGGGCGGCGCGCTCCGACGCGGCCTGACCCCGCTCAGCGCAGGGTCGTCACGGCGACCTCGGCGGCCGCGCCGCTCGGCGGGGTGCCGTCGGCGAGCCCGGCCAGCGCGGCGGACAGGACCAGCATGGCCGCGATCGTGGTGATGCTGCCGACCCGGCCCAGGACGTCCAGGGTGCGTGCGACGGCCGACGGCCCGCCGGTGCGCCCGGCGCCGTCCCGGTCCGCGCCGACGGCGTGCGGCTGCCCGGACCCGGGCCGGACCCCGTGGGGGACCGTGCCGGTGACCGGCGCCGGGGTGTCGGTGGTGCGTCGTCGCGCTCCGGCGGCGGCCGCGGGCTGCGCGACACCGGCCGGGCCCGCCTGGGCCGGGACGGCGACGGGACCGCGTGCCGGGGTGTCTCCGAGCGGGCGGGCGGTGGTGCCGGTTCGGCGGGGCGCCGGGACGGGGCCACCGGCCGGACGCGGTGCGGGGACGGCGGGGTGCTGCGCCGCCGGGCCCGGACGGCCCGCCGACGAACCCGGCGACGCCGGCCGCGGTGCGGGGATGCCCGGTGCCTGCGGCGAGGTCGACCGCGGACGCTCCCGGCGCGGCGCCGGCAGGTCGACGTGGCCCTCGCGACGGCGGTGCCGCCCCTCGACCCGGTCCGCACGCCCGGTCCCACCGGCCCGCGGTGCGGGGACCGACGGGGTGGCGGGGGCGGCGCCCAGGGGGCGGCGCGGGCTGGGGATGTGGACGGCGGGCGCGGACATGACGATCACCACGATCTCGGGGGAGTCGATACGGGGTTCTTCGGGATCCGGTGCGCGCCGCCGGCTCCTGCTTCCACCCGTCTGTCGTGTCGTACGACCAGCCTGTTATCCGGTCATCCCCTACGCCAACCGTCGGAGTGACTACTCCACCCATCGGACGTACAGGCCCACCCGCGCAGCGCCCGTTCCCTCACGCAGGGTGGCTGTCCGTCACTCCTTCGCCACGTCCGGGGACAGGTCCGGCAGCTGCTCGCGGAGGTCCCGCTTGAGCACCTTCCCCGCCGCCGAGACCGGGATCGCCCCGACCAGGTGCACCTCCCGCAGCCGCTGGTAGGGCAGCAGGCGCTCGTTCAGCCCGTCGACGGCGGCGCGGACCGCGGCCCCGTCGGCGCCGGGCGCGGTGGTCAGGAACGCGACCGGGTGCTCGCCGTCGACCCCCACCGGGCGCCCGACGACGGCGGCACCGGTCACGCCCGGCAGCGCCAGCAGCCGCTCCTCCAGGTCGCGCGGGTACACGTTGTAGCCCTTGTGGAGCAGCATGTCCTTGAGCCGGTCCACGATGCGCAGGTAGCCGTCGTCGTCGAGGACGCCGACGTCGCCGGTGTGCAGCCACCCGTCGCCGTCGAAGGCGGCCGCGGTCTCGGCCGGGCGCCGGTGGTAGCCACCGGTGACCTGCGGCCCGCGGATCCACACCTCGCCCTCGGCGCCGGCGTCGAGCTCCTCGCCGTCCGGTCCGGAGATGCGGATCTCGGTGCCCGCGATCGGCTGCCCGACGGTGCCCGGGCGCCGGTCCGCGGACCGGGCGGCGGGGCCGAGGGTGGCGGCCATCGTGACCTCGGTCAGGCCGTAGCCCTCGGAGATGACCAGGTCCTCGCCGAACCAGTCGCGCAGCGCCCGGATGATCTCGACCGGCAGCGGTGCCGCGCCCGAGGTCAGCGACCGCACCGAGGACAGGTCCCCGGCGGCCTCGCGGTGGGCGAGCAGCGCCGCGTACACCGGCGGCGCGCCGGACAGTGAGGTGACGGCGAACCGGGTGGCGTCGGCCAGGTAGGCGCTCGGGTCGAAGCGGGCGTGCACGATCGTCGTCGTCCCGGTGAGCAGCGGGACGTTGAGCCCGCCGATCGTGCCCATCGCGTGGAACCAGGGGGCGATCCCGATCGCCCGCCCCGTGCCGAGCGGGGTCGGGAACTCCGACGCCGGGCCGGGGTCGGCCAGGACGACGCCGGGCCCGTGCGCGGTGGCGGTCACGTCCGGCCGGGCGCCGGTGCCCCAGCAGGCGGCCTGCAGCGCGTTGGTGAGCACGTGCCGGTGGGTGACCCGCACGCCCTTGGACCGGCCGGTGGTGCCACCGGTGTAGGCCAGGTGGGCGAGGTCGCGGTCCGGGTCCACCTCCAGGTCGGTGCCCGGCGGGGTGGCCGGCCTGCCGTCGAGGTGCGCGGAGAGCCCGGTCACCTCCGGGGGCAGCTGCTCCGGGTCGCCGTGGGCACCGGTGACGAGCACGCGCTTCAGCGACGTCGCCGGCCGCGCGGCGAGCACCGCGGGCAGCGCCGCCTCCCAGCTGACGACGACGGCCGCCCCCGCGTCCGCGAGCTGCGCGCCTAGGTCGTCCGGTGCGAGCAGCGGGTTCGCCGGGGTGACGGTCGCCCCGGCCAGCAGCGTGCCCCAGTAGCCGATCGCGTACTGCGGGCAGTTCGGCAGGTGCAGCGCGACGACGTCGCCGCGGCCGACCCCGTCGGCGTGCAGCGCGTGCGCGAACGCCGAGGCGCGGGCCAGCAGCCCGCGGAAGGAGACCTCGTGCCCGGCCTGGTGCAGGACCGTCGCGTCGCCGAACCGGTCGGCCGCGCCGCGGAGCGTCGCGGAGGCGGGCAGGGCGGGCACGTCCAGGGCCGGGGCGGGCGAGCGGGCGATCATGCGGTCACCCCCGCCCCGCTACCGGTCCGGGACGACGGGACGACCCCGTGGACGACCATGCGACCTCCATCGGTCTGCCGATGACGTGCGGCACGACCGACCCTAGGCACGGCGGGTGGCACACGTCACGGCCCGCACGGGCCCGGTCCGGTCCGGAGGGGACAGACCGGCGGGCCCCGGATCTCAGTCGCGGGGGGTGAGCAGCCCCCGGGAGTGCGCGAGGGCGACCGCCTCGGCGCGGCCGGAGGCGCCGAGCTTCGCCATCGCCCGGGACAGGTGCACGCTCACGGTCTTCTCGGAGATGAACAGCCGCTCGCCGACGGCCCGGTTGGTCAGCCCGTGCGCGACCAGCTCCAGCACCGCGTGCTCGCGCGGGGTGAGCGGGGAACCGCCGTCACCGGACGGCGGCGCGGGCCGGGGACCGCCGTCGCCTGCCCGCAGCCGCAGCGCGGCGACGGCCTCGGCGAGCGGGCGCGCCCCGAGCCGGTCGGCCCCGGTCGCGGCGACGGCCAGGTCCTCGGCGGCGGCGCGGCGGTCGGCCTCGCCGTCGGTGCCGGGCCCACCGCGATGCGCCCGTCCGAGCAGGGCCTCGGCCCGCCGCCACCGGGCCTCCGCGGCGCGGTAGCCGTCGCCGTACCCGGCGAAGGTCTCCACGACGGCGTCCCAGACCTGCGGTGCCGCCCCGCCGTGGGCCCGGGCGGCCTCGGCGCGGGCCCGGGCCAGCCACGCCCGGCCCTCCGGCCCGACCGCGGTCCCGCGGGGCAGGCCGCGCTCGGCGGTGCGCGCGGCCTCGTCGGCGAGGACGGCCGCCGCCCCGGCGTGCGCCTGCGCCCCCGCCGGGTCGCCCGCGGTGCGGGCGGCCTCCGCGAGATCGGCACGGGCCGCCGCGCCCAGTGCGCACAGCGCCAGCTCGCCGAGGTGGTGCGGGTACTCCGCCCGCAGCACCCCGAGCGCGGTGGCGACCCGGTCCACGGCCAGGGCCGGGTCGCCGCGCCAGCGCGCCGACTCGGCCCCGACGACGCCCTGCAGCAGCGCGGCCTGGTCGTGCACCGGTGGCTCGGTGGCCAGCGCGGAGAGCAGCTCCTCGGCGCCGTCGAGGTCGCCGCGGGCCACGCCGACCAGCGCCCCCGCCACCGCCAGCAGGCCGGTGACGCGCAGCGGCAGCGTGGGGTCGACGTCCGCGGCGGTCCGGACGGCGGCGTCCCACTCCCCGCGCTGGACGTCGACGCGGACCTGCGCGATCCGGAACTCCAGGCCGTACCCGCCCCAGACCAGGCCGTACGCGGCGGCCCGGCGGGCCCCCTCGGCGAGCTCGTCCGCGGCGGCGTCGAGCAGGCCGTCCTCGATGAACGACACCCCGCGGTTCCACACCGTCCGCAGCTCGACGACCCGGTTCCCGGACGCGGCGGCCAGTGAGGCTGCCCCGGCGAGCCGGTCCCGGGCCGCCTGCGGGTCCCCCTCCATCCGGGCGCAGAAGGCCAGGGTGATGAGGGCGTCCGCGCAGACCGCGCTGAGGTCGCGGTACGCGGCCGACCCCTCCGCGGGCGGCGCGGTGTCGTGGACGGCACGGGCCACCGCCAGCGACGCGCGGGCGTGCGACCAGGCGGGCTCGGCGTGGTCGGCGCTGAGGTGTGTCCGCGCGAGCACGGCGTGCGCCCAGGCCAGCTCCGTGCCGGGTGGGCCTCCGGCCTGCAGCTCGACGGCCTCGGTGGCCGCGGCCACCGCCGCGTCCAGCCGGGCCCCGCTGTCGAGCAGCCGCATCGCGTAGTGCCGGCGCGCCACGGCCCTGGCGTGCGGATCCTCGCCGAGGTCGGCGACCCGGACCGCACGGGCCCCGAGGGCGATGCCCCGTTCCGGGTCGCCCGAGGCGCTCGCCGCCCAGGCCGCCTCCCGGGTCAGCGCGCTCTCGGTGACACCGGTGAGCCGCTCGGGGTCCTCGACGGCCGACCACAGCTCCAGTGCCCGCTCGGCGTGGGCCAGCATCTCGGCCGGGCCGTGCCGCCGGTGGGCCTCCTCGGCGGCGCGCACCGACGCGGCGAGCGCCCGCGGCAGGTCGTGGGCGGCCAGCGCGTGCCGGGCGAGCGCGGCGGCCACCCCGGGGGCGTCGTCCCGGCGGGCGAGCAGCGCGGTGAGCCGGGCGTGCAGCCGTACCCGCTCGCCCGGGAGCAGGTCGTCGTGCACGGCCTCGCGGAGCAGGGCGTGCCGGAAGGCGTAGGACTCCGCACCGGGCGCCGGGTCCGGGACGAGCAGGTGGTGCGACACCGCCTCCCGCAGCCCCGCCTCCAGCTCGGCCGCGGACAGCTCGGACGCGTCGCGCAGCAGGTCGTGGGGGATGCTCCGCTCGGCCAGCGAGGCCACCCGCAGCACCTCGCGCGCCGGTCCGCCGAGCCGGTCGAGCCGGGTGAGCAGCACGTCGGCCAGGCCGCCCGGCAGACCGTCGGACCCCGCCGCGACCAGCTCCTCGGCGTAGAAGGCGTTGCCCTCGCTGCGGGCGGCGATCCGGCGCAGGGTGGCCTCGTCGACACCCCCGGTGGCCGCCCGGGCCCGGACCAGGGCCAGCACGGCGTCGGGCGTGAGCGGGCCGAGCTCGACCCGGCGGACGGCGGGCAGCCGGACGAGCTCGGCCAGCGACGCGCGCAGCGGGTGCCTGCGGTGCAGGTCGTCGGAGCGGTAGGTGCCCAGCACCAGCAGCCGCTGCGAGCCCAGCCGGGCGAGCAGGAACGCGAGCAGCTCGCGGGTGGAGCGGTCCGCCCAGTGCAGGTCCTCCAGCACGACCAGCAGCGGCGCCGCCGCGGCCGCGTCGCGCACGGCACCGGCCACCGCGTCGAACACCTGCAGGCGCCCGGAGTCCCCGTCGCCCGCCGCGGGACGGGGTGCCTCCGCCGCGCCGGGCAGCAGCCCGTGGAGCACCGGCCGCAGCGCGGTGCCCGCCCGGGCCAGCGCGTCGAGCACCTCGGAGAAGGGCAGGTAGGGGAGTGCGGCGCCGCCCGCGTCGAGACACCGCCCGACGACGACCTGCGCGCCCGCCCCCGCGGCGGCCCGGCCGAGTGCGGTGGCGAGCCGGGACTTGCCGATCCCCGCCTCCCCGGCGAGCAGCACGGCGCGGGCCCGACCGGCCCGGGCCGCGTCGAGGTCGCGGAGCAGGCCGGCGAGCTCGTCCGCGCGGCCCACCAGATCGTCCGGGTCCGGGCCGGTCGCGCCGCCCCCGTGGGTCCCTCCCGCCGTCATGGAGCGCATCGTGGCACGGGACACCGACACTCCCGGGGCCGCGACGGCGGTACCCGCCCGTCGGCGCGGCTCAGGCACGCGGCCCGGCCGGGACCCGCCCGCCCGGTGCCACCGGGTCCCGCCCGGTCCGTACCGGGGGGACCGGGCCGCGGGGCGCCGACGGGTGCCGCGCGGCCCGGGGCGGGTGGGGTGTCCGGTCCGGTGCCGGTCCGGCGACGGCGGTCCCGCGGGGGACCGGCGGCCGGGCGGCGGTGAGCCGGGCACGCAGCCGCAGCCACAGCCGTCCCACCGCCGACGGGCCGGCCGCGCCGCGCAGCAGCCGCTCCGTGCGGTACCGGTCCGCCTCCTCCCGCAGCCGGGCCTGCCGCTGCTCGGCGAGGGCGACGAGATGGTCCATCGGGATGTGTGTCATCAGCATGGTGACGACACTGCGGCTGAGGGGGTCGCCCGGGCATCGGGCGATCACGCCGTCCCGCCGGGCCGCCCGGGGCCCGTGGGTAAGGGGTCCCCTCAGTCCCGCCCGGCGGGCGGGGGCAGCAGGCCCCGGCGGTAGGCCGGGACGAGGGCGCGCGGCACCAGGTGCCGGCGTCCCTCCAGGGTGACCGGCACCAGGTCGGGCGTGGTCGCCTTCCACTGCGACCGGCGGTGCCGGGTGTTCGATCGCGACATCCGTCGCTTGGGAACGGCCATCAGAGGTCTCCTTCTCGGTCGGAACGGACGGTGGGGTCGTCCAGGGCGGCGGGCCCCACGGGCTCGGACTCGGCGCAGGGCTCGTCGTGGGCCCAGCCGAACGGGTCGGGCAGGGCGGCCCAGGCGTCCTCGCCCGCGGCGATCTCGGCGTCGGTGAGCAGCGCGGAGCGCAGGGCGGCGTCGATCTCGTCGGGGTCGGCGTCGTGGCAGATCGCGACGAGGTCCTGGGCGCGGTCGCCCCAGCGCGGGTGCCAGGCCAGCGCGGCCATCGCCCGGCGCTGGTCACCGGCCTCGGTCCACGCCTGCTCGTCGGCGCCGGCCAGCCAGTCACCGGCGTGGCCGATCCGCATGCCGCCGCCCGCGCTCTCCACCCACAGCACCGCGTCGGGACGGGTGGCGAGCCAGACGCGGCCCCGGGCGCGCACGACGCCGTCGAGCAGGCTGTCGATCGCCTCGTGCAGCCGGTCCGGGTGGAACGGGCGACGCGCGGAGAACAGCAGGGTGCGGACGCCGCTGTCGGCGTCCAGCGGGGGTGCCCCGCGCAGCAGCGGGTCGTGCACCCCGCCCGGGACGCCCCGGCGGGCCTCGGGCCCGAGCCCGTCGCAGAAGACCCGGTGGTCGGCACGCCCGGCGAGCAGCCGGGGTGCGGTGGGGCACAGCCGGTCCAGGACGGCGGCGGTCCGGTCCGCGCCCCCGGGCCCGACCGCGCGGGTCAGGACCAGGACGTCGGCGAACTCGGCCTGCCCGACGGCGAGCTGGGCGACGGTCCGCTCGTCGTCGGGCAGCGTGGACAGCCCGCGCTCGGGCAGGGTCGCGTCCCCGGTGGCGTCGTCCAACCAGCGGTCCGGGTCGAGCACGGCCACCACCCCGCGCAGGTCGACGAGGTCGGTCGCGGTGCAGGCCTCGCCGCCACCCGGCGGCTCGAACACCACCGCCCCCAGCGCCCAGCACACCGGCTCCGGCTCCAGGCGCGGGTCCAGGTGCAGTACCACCCGGTCCACCGTCCCGGCCAGCGCGGCCAGGGTCGGCAGCACGTCCTCGCGGATGGTGCAGCTCACACAGCCGTGGGCGAGCTCCAGCACGGTGCGCTCGTCGCGGCCCGCGTCGCGCAGCCGCCGGTGCACCACACCGCGGCCCAGGTCACGCAGGTCGTGGTGGAGCACGACGACACCCGGGTCCAGCTCGCGCATCCGCGTGATCGTCCGCTCCACCCCGTCGGGCTCGGTCCCGCACAGGACCACCAGCTCGGTCATGTCTTCCTCCCGGAGTCGGACGTGGTCACGGTCCGGTGTAGCGTAAACGAAAACGATTCCCATGTTGAGAGGAGGGGCGCGATGGCCAAGTCGACCGACGTCCGGCCGATCGTGAAGCTGCGCTCGACGGCGGGGACGGGCACGACCTACGTGACCCGCAAGAACCGCCGCAACGACCCGGACCGCCTGGTCCTGCGCAAGTACGACCCGAAGGTGCGCAGGCACGTCGAGTTCAAGGAGGAGCGCTGATGCCCGCACGTGCCAAGCCGGTGCGCGCGCCGCGCCGCAAGCCCAACCCGCTGAAGCAGCGGGGGATCGAGCACGTGGACTGGAAGGACGCCGCGCTGCTGCGCACGTTCATCTCCGACCGCGGCAAGATCCGCGCCCGCCGGGTGACCGGACTCACCGGCCAGCAGCAGCGGCAGGTGGCCACCGCGATCCGCAACGCGCGGGAGATGGCCCTGCTGCCCTACCCGCACGCGGGACGGTGAGCGATGGCGAAGCGCTGTGACCTGACCGGCCGCGAGCCGGGCTTCGGCAAGTCGGTCTCGCACTCCCACCGGCGCACCAGCCGGCGCTGGGACCCCAACGTGCAGACCCGCCGCTACTGGCTGGCCGAGGAGAACCGCTGGGTGCGGCTCACGCTCTCGGTGAAGGGCATCAGGACGGTGGACCGGATCGGTGTCTCCGCAGCGGTGGCGAAGATCCGGGCGAACGGGGTGAAGGTCTGATGGCCACGATCGGGCAGATCGCGAAGAACGAGCGGCGGAAGCAGATCGTCGCCCGCTACGCCGAGCGGCGGGCCGAGCTCAAGGCGATCGTCGCCCGCCCGTCGACGCCGGAGCCGGAGCGGGCCGCCGCGGTCGCCGAGCTGCGCCGCCAGCCGCGCGACGCCAGCGCGACCCGGGTCCGCAACCGCGACTCGGTCGACGGACGCCCCCGCGGGCACCTCCGCAAGTTCGGGGTGTCGCGGGTCCGGCTGCGCGAGCTCGCACACGACGGCGCACTGCCGGGTGTCCGCAAGTCGAGCTGGTGACGAACAGCGGTTGACCTGCAGGAACCGGGTTCCGGGACCCCCCGTTCGGGGGCCCGGAACCCCGGTGTAAAGTTCTTCCCGTCGGTGAGAGCGAGGCCCTCGGGCCCGCGGGACACCGGTGCTGCCGCCCCCTTAGCTCAGTCGGCAGAGCGTCTCCATGGTAAGGAGAAGGTCTACGGTTCGATTCCGTAAGGGGGCTCTACAAGGGGCCTCGCCGCATGCGGCGGGGCTTCTTGCATGACGGTGTAGCTCAGTTGGTAGAGCAAGCGGCTCATAATCGCTGTGTCGCCGGTTCAAGTCCGGCCATCGTCACCACGTTGGCGCATCATTCACGAGACATGCTGGGAGGCACCCGCGATGGCCAAGGCCACGGACGTGCGGCCGAAGATCACTCTGGCCTGCGAGGAGTGCAAGCACCGCAACTACATCACCAAGAAGAACCGGCGGAACGACCCCGACCGGCTCGAGATCAAGAAGTTCTGCCCGAACTGCGGCACCCACCGGGCGCACCGCGAGACCCGCTGAGTGCGTAGCGACTCCCGGAGCTGACAGTGGTCGACCAGTCCTGGGTCGGGCACAGCTCGGACCCGGTCGGGCCGTACCAGGTCGGTCGCGAGAAGATCCGCGAGTTCGCCGTCGCCATCGGTGACGGCGATCCGCTCTTCCGTGACGTAGACGCGGCACGTGCCGCGGGTCACGCCGACCTGGTGGCCCCGCCGACGTTCCCGACCTGCTTCACGATGCCGGTCATCGAGGGCTTCCTCCGGGAACCCGCGTTCGGGTGGGACTACACCCGCATGGTCCACGGCGACCAGCGGATCACGTTCCGCAGGCCGGTCGTCGCCGGCGACGAGCTCACCACGGTGCTGCACGTCGACGAGCTGCGCACCCGGGCCGGCAACCACATGCTGACGCTGCGCTGCGAGGTCACCGACGCGGCGGGCGAGCCGGTGGCGACCACGCACTCGATGCTGGTCAGTCCCGCCGGTGAGGACGCGGGCAGCGAGGGGGACGCGTGAGTGCACCGCTGACCCCGCAGACCGCCGCCGCCTGCGCCAAGGGCGACGCGCTGCCGTCGCTGACCGTGCAGGTCACCCGCGCCGACCTGGTGCGCTACGCCGGTGCCTCCGGCGACCTCAACCCGATCCACTGGAGCGACCGCGTCGCCTCGGTCGCCGGACTGCCCGGTGTGATCGCGCACGGGATGCTCTCGATGGCCCTCGCCGGCCGCGTGCTGACCGCGTGGACCGGGGACCCGGCCGCGATCCGCAGCTACGGCACCCGCTTCACCCGGCCCGTCGTCGTCCCGGACGACGACACCGGCGCCACCGTCGAGCTCTCCGGCACCGTCGCCGAGGTGCGCGAGGAGGGCGGGGAGCGGATCGCCGTCGTCGATCTCAAGGCGGCCTTCGAGGGGAAGACGGTGCTCGGCCGGGCCCGCGCCGAGGTCGTCCTCCCGGGGTGAGGCGACCCGGGGTACGGGCCCGCGGAAGCGGGTGCGTACACTCGTTCCAGCCGGACGCACCGGATGATCCGTTGCGTCCGCCCCGCCGCCACGTGGCGGATCGGGGCAAAGGGGTGTAGCTCAATTGGCAGAGCAGCGGTCTCCAAAACCGCAGGTTGCAGGTTCAAGTCCTGTCACCCCTGCCACGACGCCGCAGGCCGCCGGAGATCACGGCGGCGCGGCCGACGGCACGGACGGCGAAGCGACGAGGGTTCTCCCGAAGCGGAGGACGTGACCGAGGGCGGGCGGACGCCCGCCACGTGCGGAGGGCGACACGCGTGAGCGACGAGCACGAGTCGGAGCGGCCCGGGCGGGAGCGCCCGAGCAACGCCGCCGACCGTCGTGGGCGGCGGGCCTCCGGCTCCGCGAGCACCCCCGGCAAGGGCCGTGCCACCCCGACCCGCGCCACCGCGGCGACGAAGGAGAAGAAGCCGTCGCTCTTCGCCCGGCTCGCCCGGTTCCTGCGCGAGGTCGTCGCCGAGCTCCGCAAGGTCATCTGGCCCGACCGCGGCCAGATGGTGAAGTACACCATCGCGGTCCTGATCTTCGTGTCGATCATGGTGGCGCTGGTGTTCGTGCTGGACTCGGCGTTCGCCGAGGGCGTCGCCCTGCTGTTCGGCAACTGACGCGAGTACGAACGCCGACCGGCTCCGACCGACACCGAACAATGGAAGCGAGTAGGACGTGACCTCCGACAGCAAGGCGTACGACGAGGCGGCCGACGAGGCCGCGATCGACGCCGTCGCCGAGAACGCGGCCGACGAGACGCTGCCCGAGCAGTCCGTCCAGGACGCCGACGTCGAGGCGGCGCACGGTGAGGACGTCGTCTCCGGCGACTACACCGAGGCCGACGACGACTCCACCCCTGGCGCCGTGGCCGAGACGCTCGAGGGTGAGGACGCCCCGACCGCCGAGGACGACACCGACACCACCGAGGCGGGCGCGACCGACGCCGACGAGGCGGACGCCGTCGCGGAGGAGCCGGCCGAGGACGTGGACCCGGAGGAGGAGCTGCGCGCCGCACTGCGTCGCGCGCCCGGCGACTGGTACGTCGTCCACTCCTACGCGGGCTACGAGAACAAGGTGAAGTCGAACCTCGAGACCCGGGCGCAGACCCTGGACGTCGAGGACTACATCTTCCAGGTCGAGGTGCCCACCGAAGAGGTCACCGAGATCAAGAACGGGCAGCGCAAGAAGGTCCAGCGCAAGGTGCTGCCCGGCTACATCCTGGTGCGGATGGAGCTCAACGACCAGTCCTGGGGCGCGGTGCGGAACACGCCGGGCGTCACCGGGTTCGTCGGCGCGACGTCCAAGCCGTCGCCGCTGACGATCAACGAGGTCGTGAAGTTCCTGCTGCCGAAGGTCGAGGCCCCCAAGAAGGAGGCCGAGGCCGGCAGCCGCGCGTCCGGCGGCGGCTCCGGCTCGTCCGGCGGCGCCCCCACCATCGAGGTCGACTTCGAGGTCGGCGAGTCGGTCACCGTCATGGACGGCCCGTTCGCCACGCTCCCCGCGAGCATCTCCGAGGTCAACGTCGACGC
Organism: Pseudonocardia sp. TMWB2A; assembly: GCF_017312135.1. Taxonomy (NCBI): domain Bacteria; kingdom Bacillati; phylum Actinomycetota; class Actinomycetes; order Pseudonocardiales; family Pseudonocardiaceae; genus Pseudonocardia; species Pseudonocardia sp. TMWB2A. Next base: position 6,112,308 of record NZ_QKQY01000002.1, on the reverse strand, counting down.
CCAGAAGCTCAAGGTGCTGGTCTCGATCTTCGGCCGGGAGACCCCGGTCGAGCTCGGGTTCAACCAGGTCTCCAAGATCTGATCGCACCCGTGAGGAACGTCCGCGGCATGGCAGGGCCGCGTGGCGTGCACATCGATCACTGAGGAACGGACATGCCCCCCAAGAAGCGGAAGCTCTCCGCGATCATCAAGCTCCAGATCCAGGCAGGCGCAGCGACGCCGGCCCCGCCGGTCGGCCCCGCACTGGGCCAGCACGGCGTCAACATCATGGAGTTCTGCAAGGCCTACAACGCGGCGACCGAGGCCCAGCGCGGCAACATCGTGCCGGTCGAGATCTCGGTCTTCGAGGACCGGTCGTTCTCCTTCGAGCTGAAGACCCCGCCCGCGGCGCGGCTCCTGCTCAAGGCGGCCGGTGTCGAGAAGGGCTCCGGCGAGCCGCACAAGACCAAGGTCGCCAGCGTGACCATGGCCCAGGTCCGGGAGATCGCCCAGGTCAAGATGAACGACCTGAACGCGAACGACCTCGACCAGGCCGCCAAGATCATCGCCGGCACCGCCCGGTCGATGGGCATCACGGTCGACGGCTGAGCGAGCCCCCCACACCACCCGTACGCGTGGGAGAGCCGGGCGCGGCTCCTACCACGACCTGACCTCTGAAGGAGACGAGGACAGATGGCACAGCGCAGCAAGGCCTACCGTGAGGCCTCCGCGAAGATCGACGCGGACCGCCTCTACTCGCCGCTCAGCGCGGCGAAGCTGGCCCAGGACACGGCCAGCAAGAACACCGACGCGACCGTCGAGGTCGCGATGCGGCTGGGCGTCGACCCCCGCAAGGCGGACCAGATGGTCCGCGGCACCGTGAACCTGCCGCACGGTACCGGTAAGACCGCCCGGGTCATCGTGTTCGCCACCGGCGACAAGGCCACCGAGGCCGAGGCCGCCGGCGCCGACGCCGTGGGCGCCGAGGACCTCATCGAGCGGATCCAGGGCGGGTGGCTCGACTTCGACGCCGCCATCGCGACCCCTGACCAGATGGCCAAGGTCGGCCGCATCGCCCGCATCCTCGGCCCGCGTGGCCTGATGCCGAACCCGAAGACGGGCACCGTGACGCCGGACGTCACGAAGGCCATCAACGAGATCAAGGGCGGCAAGGTCAACTTCCGGGTCGACAAGCAGGCCAACCTGCACCTCGTCATCGGCAAGGCCTCGTTCGACACCGAGAAGCTGGTGGAGAACTACGGCGCCGCCTACGACGAGATCCTGCGGCTCAAGCCGTCGGCCGCCAAGGGCCGCTACGTCAAGAAGATCACCGTCTCCACCACCACCGGGCCGGGCATCCCGGTGGACCCGAACCGCACCCGCAACCTGCTGGTCGCGGACGAGGAGACCGACTGATCGGCTGATCAGCGCCTGACACGACGACGCCCCCGGTTCCCTGCGGAACCGGGGGCGTCGTCGTGTGCGGGGTCAGGCCCAGTCGCGCAGGACGTCCTCGACGCTCTCCGGTCCGGTGCCGCGACCGGCGGTCTCGGTGACCGTGCGGGAGAAGCGCGGAGCCGGCGCGGCCTGGGGCACGCCGTCGGAGGTGACGATGGTGCCGCGCGCGGTCAGGTGCGCGTTCTCGCGGGCCTCGGCGAACGACAGCACCGGGGTGGTGCAGGCGTCGGTGCCCTCGAAGACCGCGGCCCACTCGTCGCGGGGCTTGGAGGCGAACACCTCGGTGAACCGGGCCCGCATGGCCGGCCAGCCGCCGCGGTCGTACTGCGGGCCGAGCTCGTCCTCGGTGAGCCCCAGGCCGGCGATGAGCTGGGCGTAGAACTGCGGCTCCAGCGCCCCGACGGCCATGTGCCCGCCGTCGGCGCAGGTGTAGGTGTCGTAGAACGGGGCGTGCCCGTCGAGCAGGTTGGAGTCGCGCTCGTCTACCCAGGCGTCCTGGGACAGGAAGCCCCAGAACATCTGGTTCAGCACGCTGACGCCGTCGACCATGGCGGCGTCGACGACCTGGCCCTGCCCGGAGGCCTTCGCCTCCCATATCGCGGCCAGCACGCCGACGACGAGCAGCATCGACCCGCCGCCGAAGTCCCCGACCAGGTTCAGCGGCGGGACCGGGCGCTCCCCGGCACGGCCGATCGCGTGCAGCGCACCGGTCATTGAGATGTAGTTCAGGTCGTGCCCGGCGCGCGGCGCCATCGGGCCGTCCTGGCCCCAGCCGGTCATCCGCCCGTAGACCAGGCGCGGGTTGCGGGCGTGGCAGTCCTCGGGGCCGACGCCGAGGCGCTCGGTGACGCCCGGCCGGTAGCCCTCCAGGAGGACGTCGGCGGACTCGACCAGCCGCAGCACGGTCTCCCGGCCCGCCGGGTCCTTCAGGTCCGCGGTGACCGAGCGACGGCCGCGCGCCGTCGGGTCGGGCACCGCGTCGGACCCGAGCTTCAGCCCGCCCGACGGCCGGTCGATGCGGACGACGTCCGCCCCGAGATCGCCCAGGATCATCGCCGCGTGCGGCCCCGGCCCGATCCCGGCCAGCTCGATCACCTTCAGTCCGGCCAGCGGACCCTTGCCCCGTGTCACCGTGGACCTCCTCGTCGCGCGAATGGTTCCCGGCGACGGTAGCGACCCGGCGCCGGTGCTCAGCCGGTCGACTCGCGAGCCGGCTCCTCGTAGTCCCAGATGTCCTTACCGATCTCACGGACGGGATGGTCGGTCTCGTCCCGTTCCTGGATCGTGTAGGCGTAGCGGCCGTGTTGCCAGCCGTCGCGCGTCGCGACCTCCAGCAGGCAGGCCTCGGCCCAGCCGTGCCACTCGTCGAAGTCGCGGGGCAGCGGGTCGGGTGCGTCGCACTCGATCTCGGTCATCCGGTGCAGCACGCCCCGCAGCGGCTGCCAGGCGTGCACGTCCAGCCAGATGTTGTCCATCGCCGGCGCCTCCGTCGGGTGGGGTCGACCCCCAGTCTCGCCGGGCGCCGTCGTGGCGGGCCGGACGGCCGGGGGTCTTCACCCGATCGTGGTCAGGCCTTCAGCAGGTCCTCGCGGCCCTCGGCCTCGAGCTTCGCCTTGTACGGGCCGAAGAGCTGCTTGGCGATCGGCAGCAGCTTGAGGACCTTCGAGACCGGGCCCTTGGCGCGGACGTCGCCCTTGGCCAGCGCGACCGGGAGGATGACCTTGCCCAGCCAGAACCGGTTGCCGGTGTCGGCGGACATGAACAGCTCGATGTTCGGGTCGGGGCCCTGCCCGGCGCCGGTGTGGATCTCCGAGTTCGGCATGTCCACGGTGAGGACGGCGTCCGGGTTCGTGTAGGTGATCCGCAGGACGACCCCGGACGGCTGCAGCTTCGCCACCAGGTCCGGGTCGGCCATCCCGATCCGGAACACCCCGCCCAGGTACTCGTAGACCTCGGCCTCGTCGGCGAACACGGCCATCAGCGCCTCCTCGCGAGATGTGGCCGGGCAGGATGCCGCCCGGCACGTCGCGGCGAGTCTGTCCCGCGCCGTCCGGGGCGCGCAGCCGATCACCGGGCCAGGCTTGGCCCGTCCGGGCCGTGCGGCGGGCCGGGGCGGATCTCAGCGACCGGCCGGGTGCTCGTCGAGCAGCCCGCAGCGCCCCGCCAGCGCGGCCGCCTCGATCCGGTTCGCCGCGCCCAGCTTGTGCAGCAGCGAGGCGATCATGCGCTTGGCGGTGCGCTCGCTGACCAGCATCGGGCGGGCGATGTCGGCGGTCTCCAAACCCCGTGCCAGCAGCGTCCACAGCTCGATGTCGCGTTCACCGAGCCGGTCGAGCAGGCCGTCGGCGGTGCGGTCGGCCGCGACGAGCAGGGCGTCGAGCAGCTCCGCGCGCAGCACCCGCACCCCGGCCGCGATCGACAGCAGTGGCGCGACCAGCACCTCCGGGTCGGCGGACTTGCCCAGGTAGCCGTCGGCGCCGGCGCGCATCGCGGCGGCGGCGAGGTCCAGGTCCTCGGTGCCCGACAGCGCCAGCACCCGGGTGGCGGGGTAGGCGGCCTTGACCCGGCGGATCGTCTCCACCCCGCCCAGCGGGGGGAGTGCGAGGTCGACGATCGCGATCCCGGCCCGGTGCTTCCCGACCAGCGCGACGGCGTCCTCCCCGGCGGTGGTCGAGTCCGCGACCCGGAAGGTGTCCCCGGCGCGGGACTCCAGCAGCAGGGCGAGGCCCTGTGCGAACAGGGCGTGGTCGTCGACGATGACGACCACGTGCGGCGCTGTCGGCACGGGCGGCATGGTCGGTGAGCCTAGTGTGGCCGCCGACCCCGTCCGCTCCCGAGAGGCCCCGACCGTGACCGCGCCCGCCGGTGAACTGCCCGAACGCACCCGGGAGGAGCGCCAGGCCGTCGTCCTCAGGATCTGTGTCGTGCTCGGCGCGGTGGGCCTGCTGGTGGCCCGGCCGGACCTCACCGGGGGCGGACCGGTCGTGGCTGCCGTCCTGATCGGGCTGAGCGCGGTCTACGCGGCCGCGCTCGGGGTCGTCTCGGTGCTCCGCGGGCGGCTGCCCGTCCCGCCGGCCGTGCTGACCGGGGTCGACGGTCTGCTAGCCCTGCTCGCCTGCGGGCTCACCGGTGGGGTGGCGAGCCCGATGGTGGCCGCGCTCCCGCTGGTCGTCATCGCGATCGCGCTGCGCGGCGGGCACCGGCTCGGGCAGCTCGTCGCGCTCGGTCTCGGCGTCGGCTACACCGCGGCGGCGCTGCTCGGCTCCGCCCCGGGGGTCACGGTCGGCGCCGCGGTCGTCGCGGGACTGTGGTGGACCGGTTTCCTGTTCGCGACGGCGGTGCTCACCGGGGTCCTCGTGCGCCTGCTGGAACGCCAGCTCGCCGACATCGCCACCACCCGGGCCCGGGCCGAGAGCGAGCACGAGCGCTACCTGTCCGAGCGTGCGCTGCGGGACCGGATCGTGTCCCAGAGCCGGGCCCGGCTCGACGGGGCCCGCGTCGTGCTGCACGAGTTCCGGACCCCGGTCGCCTCGCTGACCGCGCTGTCGGCCGACCTCGCCGCGGGCAGGCTGGGCGGGGACGCCGCCCGGCGGGCGTCGCGGCTGCTCGCCGACCACGCCGCCCACCTCCAGGACATGCTCGACGGGCTGGCCGACCTGGCCGTCGCCGACGGCAGCCCGCTCGGGCGCGACCGGCCCCGCCGCGTCGCGCTCGCCGAGCTGGCCGACGCCGTGCTCGACGCCGCCGGGATCGCCGCGCACCGGCGGCACCCGGTCGTCGAACCGGCCGGGGCCGCGGTCCACTGCGACCCGCAGCGGCTGCGCCGGATGCTCACCAACCTGGCCGAGAACGCCGCCCGGCACTCCGGTGACGAGGTCGTGGAGCTGCACCTGGCCCACGACGGTGCCGTGCTCACCGCCGAGGTCCGCGACCGCGGGCCCGGGCTGCCCGCGGGGCAGGAGGGCGTCGTGACGGCCAAGGGCGTCGCGCTGGGGGAGCGCCGCGGTACGGCCGGGCTGGGCCTGTGGATCGCCGAGGCGCTCGCGTCCGCGATGGACGGTGAGCTGAGCCTGCTCCCGCGCGAGGGCGGCGGCCTCGTCGCCCGGCTCACCCTGCCGCTCGCCGGCGCCTGAGGACCGGTCTGGCACCCGGGGGCCAGCGCTGGCGCGGGCGACGGCTGTGCCGGAGGTCTCCGCCCGGCCAGGATCGACCGCCATGCGTACGACGGCAGCGGTGCTGTGGGAACCCGGTGGCAAGTGGGAGATCGAGGAGGTCGAGCTCGACTCCCCGAACGCCGGGGAGGTGATGGTCGAGCTGACCGCGTCGGGGCTGTGCCACTCCGACGAGCACCTCGTGACCGGTGACCTGCCCGCGGTCCTGCCGATGGTCGGCGGCCACGAGGGCGCGGGCCGGGTCATCGAGGTCGGCCCGGGCGTCACCGAGCTCGAGATCGGCGACCCGGTCGTGATGACCTTCCTGCCCTCCTGCGGGCGCTGCCCGTACTGCTCCAAGGGCCAGCCGAACCTCTGCAACGACGGCGCCGGAGCCACCCTCGGCCCGCAGCTCGACGGCACCTACCGGTTCCACGCCCGCGGCGAGGACCTGGGCCAGATGTGCCTGCTCGGCACGTTCGCCCGGCACACCGTGGTCCCGGTGAAGTCCGCCGTGAAGATCGACGAGGGCTTCCCGCTCGACCTGGCCGCGCTGGTCGGCTGCGGCGTCACCACCGGCTTCGGCTCCTCGGTGCGCACCGCCGACCTGCGGGCCGGGGACACCGCCGTCGTCATCGGGATCGGCGGCATCGGTGCGAACGCGGTGCAGGGCGCCCGGGCGGCGGGCTGCCGCTACGTCGTGGCCGTCGACCCGGTCGGGCACAAGCGGGAGCGCTCCCGCGAGCTGGGCGCCACGCACGTCGCCGCGAGCATCGACGAGGCCTGGGAGATCGTCAGCGAGGTGACCCGCGGGCAGATGGCCGAGGCGGCGATCCTGTGCACCGGCGTCGCGATGGGCGACGACCTGCAGCCCGCGCTGCAGCTGGTCGGCAAGCGAGGCCGGGTCGTCGTCACCGCGCTGGCCCGCGCCGAGGAGGAGACGGCGTCGCTGTCGCTGCTCGACCTCACGCTCTACGAGAAGCAGATCCGCGGCGCGCTGTTCGGCAGCTCCGCGGCGCAGTTCGACATTCCGCGCCTGCTGGAGATGCACAACCTCGGCCACCTCAAGCTCCGTGAGCTGATCACCAAGGAGTACACCCTCGACCAGGTCAACGAGGGCTACGAGGACATGCGTTCCGGACGCAACATCCGCGGCCTGATCCGCTACTGACCGCCCCCGGCGCGCACCGACGGCCCCGGTCCCGCACGAGCGGGACCGGGGCCGTCGGCGTGGGGGAGCGGGTCAGCCGTCGACGAGCTCGCGCACGGTGCGCAGGTGCTCCGGGCTGCCGTCGACGACCATCGTCGTGACCAGCGAGTCGCGGAACACCGGCAGCTCCTCGGCGATCTTCGCCTTCGGGCCGATCAGGGCCACCTGCTCGACCATCGAGGTCGGGATGGCCTTCGCGGCCGCGTCCTTGTCCCCGCCCAGGTAGAGCTCCTGGATGCGGGCGCACTCGTCGTCGTAGCCCATGCGGGCGAAGACCTCGTAGTGGAAGTTGGCGCCCTTGGCGCCCATCCCGCCGATGTAGAGCGCGAGGAACGGGCGGATCCGGTCCGCGGCGGCCTCGATGTCGTCGTCGACGACGACCTGCACCATGCAGACGACCTCGAAGCCGTCCGGGCGCCCGCCGCGGGCGGCGAACCCGGCGTCGAGGGACGCGCGGTAGTGCGCGTCGTGCCGGGGCGCGTAGAACAGCGGCTGCCAGCCGTCGGCGATCTCGGCGGCCAGTGCGACGTTCTTCGGGCCCTCGGCCGCGAGCAGGATCGGCAGGTCGGTCCGGTACGGGTGCAGCGTCGAGCGCAGCGGCTTGCCCAGCCCGGTGCCGCCCGGGTACGGGATCGGGTAGTGCGGCCCGTCGGAGCCGACCTTCTCCCGGGCGATCGTGTCCCGCAGGACCGCCACGTACTCCCGGGTGCGGGCCAGCGGCTTCGGATACGGCTGCCCGTACCACCCCTCGACGACCTGCGGCCCGGACGCGCCGATGCCCAGCACCATCCGCCCGCCGGACAGGTGGTCCAGGGTCATGGCGGCCATCGCCGACGCGGTCGGGGTGCGCGCGGACATCTGCACGACCGAGGTGCCCAGGCGCATCCGCGTGGTGCGGGAACCGAGCCAGGACAGCGGGGTGAACGCGTCCGAGCCGTAGGCCTCGGCCGTCCACATCGAGTCGAAACCCAGGTCCTCGGCGGCGTCGACCTTCTCGACGGTGCCGGGGGGCGGGCCGGCGCCCCAGTAGCCCAGGGCCAGTCCGAGCTTCACGACGCCGTCCCGAAGGTCACCGGGAGCCGCTTGATCCCGTTGATGAAGTTGCCGGTGAGGAACTCCGGCTCGCCCACCGACAGGTCCGGGACGCGGGTGAGGAGCTCGTGGAACAGCGCCCGCAGCTGGGTCTTGGCCAGGTGGTGGCCCATGCAGAAGTGCGGGCCGCCGCCGCCGAAGCCGACGTGCGGGTTCTCGGCGCGGGTGATGTCGAAGACGTCCGGGTCGGCGAAGACGGCGTCGTCGCGGTTGCCGGAGTGGTAGAAGAGCACGACCCGCTCGCCCTCGGCGATGCGCTGCCCGCGGATCTCGGTGTCGCGGGTCGCGGTGCGGCGGAAGGTCAGCACCGGGCTCGCCCAGCGGACGAACTCCTCGACGGCCGGCTTGATCCGGTCGTCGAACTCCTCGGTGAGCAGCCGCTTCTGCTCGGGGTTGCGGTCCAGCGCGAGGATCGCGTGGCTGGAGGTCTGCCGGGTGGTGTCGTTGCCCGCGACGCAGAGCAGCACGAAGAACGCCGCGATCTCCTCGTCGGTGAGCGCGTCGCCGTCGACCTCGGCCTGGACCAGGGCGGTCATCAGGTCGTCGGCGGGCTCCTCGCGGCGCAGCGCGGACAGCTCGAACGACGCGGTGTGCAGCGTCATCAGCCCGTTGAGCAGCACCGCCATCGGGTCGCCCTCGCCGATGTAGTCCGGGTCGTTCCAGCCGACCATGGCGTTGGCGGCGTCGGCGACCTCCTGCCGCTTGTCCGGCGGGATGCCGATCATCTGCGAGATCGTCCACATCGGCAGCCGCGCCGCGACCGCGGTCACGAAGTCCGCCGAGCCGTCGCCCGCGAGCAGGTCGTCGACGATGATCCGGGCCTGCTCGGCGATCTGCTCCTCGATCTGCCGGACCCGACGCGGGGTGAACACCGAGCTGATGACCTTGCGCTGGCGGTGGTGTCGCGGTGCGTCCATCGCGAGGATGGAGTGCGCGGCCTCCAGCATGTCCTCGGGCACGTCCTCCAGCATCACGCCGCCGTACTGCTGGCCGGACGCGAAGGTCTCGGCGTCGCGGCTGACGGCCTGGATGTCGGCGTGGGTGACCAGCGCCCAGAACCCGGGGGCATCCGGGTCGGGGAGCAGGTCGGTCTCGGCCGGGGGGTGCCAGGACAGCGGTCGCTCGCGGCGCAGCTCGGCGAACCGCTCCTCGCGGGCGTCCGGGGTCTGCGCCCAGAACGCCTGGGTGGAGATGTCGAGCGGGTCGTACGGGCGCTTCTCCGTCGTGGTCACGGGGTTGCCTCCTCGCGGTTGCGTCGTCGGAACCGGATCAGATCTCGGGTGGGGGGATCATGCCCGTCAGCACGGCACCGCTGATGCCGCCGTCGGCGACGAGCGCGTGCCCGTTGATCCAGGCGGACTCCGGGCCGGCCAGGAACAGCACCGGTCCGGCGATGTCGGCGGGGGCCGCGTGCCTGCCGAGGAACGCGGCGAGCGCGTCGAGGTTCTCCTTGCCCATCGACTCCTCGAAGTCGCCGAGGATGGGCGTCTCGACCGGCCCGGGGCAGACGGCGTTCATCCGCACCCCGTTCTCGCCGAACACGGGGGCCATGAGCATCGTGTAGACGATCAGGGCCTCCTTCGAGAAGTTGTAGGTGTTGCCCGCCTGCGGGTGCTCGGCGAACCAGGCGAGCCCCTCGTCGACGGTGTCGGTGGCGAGCAGCTCGCGCAGCGCCGCCAGCCGACCCGCCCAGGCGTAGCCGGCGATGGAGGCGACGTTCACGATCGCGCCACCGGGGCGGATCCGCTCGACGACCGACTCGGTCAGGTGACGGAGCCCGAGCAGGTTCACCCGCAGCACGAGCTCCGCGGGCGCGGTGCCGGGCACCCCGGCCACGTTGCAGAGGGCGTCGAACTCCCCGTCGAGGGCGGCGACGGCGGCGTCGATCGACGCGACGTCGGACAGGTCGCAGTGCACGTGCCGCGCGACGCCGACGGGGGTGTCCTTCAGGTCCAGCGAGACGACCTCGTCGCCGGCGTCGACGAACCGGCGCGCGACCTCGGCGCCGATCCCGGACGCGGCACCGGTCACCAGTACCCGGCGGCTCACTTGGTGACCAGGAGGTCCTCGCGGCCGTCGGCCTTGAGACGCTCGACGTAGGCCGGGAACAGGCGCTTGGACAGCGGCGCGAGCTGCAGGAGCTTGGTGACCGTGCCGTCGACCTTCACCTTGCCCTTGGCCATGGCGAAGGTCAGGTTGACCGTGCCCTGCCAGTAGGCGTTCGCGGTCTCGGTGGACATGGTCATCGTGGCCTGCGGCTCGGGGGCGCCGTCGTCGGAGCCCTTCCAGACCTTGGCCCCGGGCAGGTCGATGATCAGCGCGGAGTCGGGGTCGGTGCACTGCTGGCGCAGGACCAGGCCGGTGCCGCGGAGCTTGGGCTCCAGCTCGGGGTCGGCCAGTGCGGTCTCGAAGATGCCACCGATGTAGCGGTACAGCTCGTCCTCGTCGGCGAATCCGGGCACGGTTCCTCCACGTCGTCGTGTGTGCGCGTCCTTGCCACCCGAACGTAACGTAGATTACGTTACTGCGGAAGTACCCGACCCCGACGACGTGGAGTGCCGGCGATGACCGTGACCAGGACCGGGGAGCCCACCGGGGCCACCGACGACGCCTCCGACGACGCCTCCGACGGCACGAGCGTCCGCGAGCAGGTCGCCCGCCTGCGGACCACGTTCCGTGGTGGCCGTACCCGCGACCGGAGCTGGCGGCTGCGCCAGCTGAGCGGTCTCGAGCGGATGCTCACCGAGGCCGAGGCCGAGGACGAGTTCGTCGCGGCCCTCGCCGCCGACCTCGGCCGTCCCCGCGTCGACGCCTGGATGGCCGACCTGGCCCCGACCGTCGCGGAGTCCCGCCACGCCCGGAGGCACCTGCGCCGCTGGATGCGCCCGCACCGGGTCGGCCTGCCGCTGTCGGTGCAGCCGGGGTCGGCGCGCTGGGTGCACGAGCCGCTCGGGGTCGTGCTGGTCATCGGGCCGTGGAACTACCCGGCGTACCTCACGCTCGCGCCGCTGGTGGCCGCGTTCGCGGCCGGGAACTGCGCCGTGGTGAAGCCCTCGGAGTACGCGCCCGCGACCGCGGAGGTGCTCGCCCGGCTGCTGCCGCGCTACACCGACCCGGACGCCGTCGCCGTCGTCACCGGAGGGCCGGGGGAGACCCAGGAGCTGCTCGCCCAGGGCCTGGACCACGCGTTCTTCACCGGCAGCCCGGAGGTCGGGGCGAAGGTGATGGCCGCCGCGGCGCCGCACCTGACCCCGGTCACGCTCGAGCTGGGCGGGAAGAGCCCGGTGATCGTCGCCGCGGATGCCGACGTCGAGGTCGCCGCGCGCCGGATCGCCTGGACCAAGCTCATGAACTCCGGCCAGACCTGCGTCGCCCCGGACTACCTGCTCGTCGACTCCGCCGTCCGCGACGAGCTGGTCGAGCGGCTGGTCGCCGAGACCGCGCGGATGCGCGGCGGCGCGGGCGGGGGCGTGCGGATCGTCGACGCCCGGCAGGCGGCGCGGCTCGCGGGTCTGCTCGCCGACGACCACGGGGGCACCGTGGTGGCCGGCGGGACGATCGACCCGGAGACCCGCACCGGGGAGCCGACGGTCGTGCTCGACCCGCGGCCGGGGTCCCGGCTGATGACCGAGGAGATCTTCGGCCCGATCCTGCCGGTGCTGACCGTCGACGGTGTCGACGCCGCGATCGCGCACGTCAACGCCGGTCCGAAGCCCCTGGCCGCCTACGTGTTCACCGGCTCGTCGCGCACCGCGGAGCGGGTCACCCGCGAGGTCCCCGCCGGGGCGACCGTCGTCAACCACCTGATGTTCCACGTGCTGGTGCCCCAGCTGCCCTTCGGGGGAGTGGGGCGCAGCGGCTCCGGGGCCTACCACGGGCGGTTCGGGTTCGAGACCTTCTCGCACCGGCGGGCGGTGTTGCGCAAGCCTGCCCGGCCCGACCCCGGCATCGTCTACCCGCCCTACGACGGGCGGACCGAACGCCTGCTGCGCAGGATCTTCTGATCGGACACGCGTCCGGCGTGGCACCCTGGTGGGTCGGCACGGGTCGTGGAGAGGGGGCGGGCGGGGTGGCCAGGAGAGCGGGCCGGCAGATCGCTGCCGAGCAGTACTACGACGCTGCGATGTCGATCCTCGCGCGCGAGGGCGCGGCCGGGCTCAAGATCGGTCCGTTGTGCCGGTCGCTCGGCGTGACCAGCGGGTCGTTCTACCACCACTTCGGCGGCTGGGCGGGCTTCGTCCGCGGACTGCTGCGCTACTGGGAGGCCGAGCAGACCGACCGGATCGTCGAGCTGGCCCGGGCGACCGCGGACCCGGTCGAGCGCATCGACGTGGTCAAGCAGCTCACGGTGGCCCTGCGGCACGACGCCGAGGCCGCTATCCGGGCCTGGGCCCAGATCGACCCCGAGGTCGGCCGCGCCCAGGCGCGGGTGGACGTGCAGCGCCGGATCGCGCTGGAGCAGGTGGTGGCCGACGTCGTGCCCGACCCGGACGACGCCCGCAGGCTCGCCGTCTTCGGCATCTCGCTGATGGCCGGCTACCAGCAGACCTGCGACCCCCGCGACCGCGATCTCCTGCGTGCCCTGTTCGACGACTACCAGCGCCTCATCCTGTCGCACGCCCCGCACGTGACGCCGCCGATCGGGTGATCCTCCGGGCGGGTGGGGGGCGTGGTCGCCGACTCGGTCGTACAACGGCAATCGGGCCGTTCGGACCAGCCCTGATACCCGGCCGGGAGCACTGTTACCCACGGTCCGCAACATTGCGCGGTGATCTGTAACCCACGGTAACCATAACGTAGATTACGGCATGGTCGCCGATCGCCGACCCCGCCGACCCGCCAGTAACCCCTGACGCGCAGACTCGTTGTTCCGTTCAGCACCGACGACTGGCCCCCGCTCCCCAGCGTTCCCGGGCCCCGGTGCGGTTCGTCGGTCTATTGCGCGAGGAGGCGACACGTGACCGGTGTCGAGGTGAAGGTCGAGGGACTGACGAAGTCCTTCGGTCGGGCCAACATCTGGTCGGACGTGACCCTGACGCTGCCCGCGGGCGAGGTGTCGGTGCTGCTCGGGCCGTCGGGTACCGGTAAGTCGGTGTTCCTGAAGTCCCTGATCGGGCTGCTCAAGCCGGAGCGGGGGTCGATCGTGATCGAGGGCGTCGACCTGTGCAAGTGCTCGGAGTCCGAGCTGTACGAGATCCGGAAGCTGTTCGGGGTGCTGTTCCAGGACGGTGCGTTGTTCGGGTCGATGAACCTGTTCGACAACATCGCGTTCCCGTTGCGGGAGCACACGCGCAAGTCGGAGTCGGCGATCCGCGACATCGTCATGGAGAAGATCGACATGGTCGGTCTGGTCGGTGCCGAGGGCAAGCTGCCGGGTGAGATCTCGGGCGGTATGCGTAAGCGTGCGGGGTTGGCGCGGGCGTTGGTGCTGGATCCGAAGATCATTCTGTTCGACGAGCCGGACTCGGGTCTGGACCCGGTGCGGACGGCGTACCTGAACCAGCTGATCATCGATCTGAACGCGATGACGGACTCGACGTTCCTGATCGTCACCCACGACATCAACTCGGCGCAGACGGTCCCGGACAACATCGGGCTGCTCTACCGCAAGCACCTGTCGATGTTCGGTCCGCGGGAGGTGCTGCTGACCTCCGACGAGCCGGTCGTGGCGCAGTTCCTCAACGGGCGTCGCGAGGGGCCGATCGGGATGTCGGAGGAGAAGGACGCCGCCCAGGCCGCCCGGGAGATGGAGGAGGCCGGCGGTGAGCTGGAGGGGCGTCCCGAGATGAAGCCGCAGCTCGTGGCCTCGACCGGGATGCCGGACCGGCAGGCGGTGCATCGCCGCCGTGAGCGGGTCCAGGCGATGCTGCACGAGCTGCCCGAGTCGGCGCAGGAGGCGATCCGGGAGCAGTACGCCGACAGCGACGCGCAGGCGGGCGGCCCGTCGCAGGACGGCACCACCCGTCAGATGGCCCGCAGCGGCGCGACGGTGAGCGATGACCGTCCCACCGACATCCACCCGCGCATCACCGACGACACCCCCGACCCGGGCGGCCGTCACCAGCTCTCCGGCGGTGAGCGGTGAGCACCCCCAGCCCCGTCACGCGGGCGCTCACCCCGGTCGGCAAGTTCTTCGGCCTGTTCGCCGAGATCGGCCGCCAGGGACTGCGCCGGCCGTTCCAGTGGCGCGAGCTCGTCGAGCAGACCTGGTTCGTCACCAAGGTCTCGGCGCTGCCGACCGCACTGTTCACCATCCCCTTCGGTGCGACGATCGCGCTGCTGCTCGGTGAGCTGACCCGCCAGTTCGGCGCCCAGTCCCAGACCGGCGCCGGCGCGGTCCTCGCGATCGTCCAGCAGGCCGCGCCGATCGTCACCGCGCTGCTGATCTCCGGGGCGGGCGGGAGCGCCGTCTGTGCGGACCTGGGCGCGCGGACCATCCGCGAGGAGATCGCGGCGATGGAGGTGCTCGGCATCTCGCCGATCCAGCGCCTCGTCGTCCCACGGGTGCTCGCGATGGGCATCACCGCCGTCGTCCTGAACGGCCTCGCCACCTGCGTCGGCGTCGCCGGCGGCTACTTCTTCAACGTGATCATCCAGGGCGGCTCGCCCGGCGCCTACATCTCCAGCTTCTCGGCGATCGCGCAGGTCAGCGACATCGTCGTGTCGGAGATGAAGGCCTTCCTGTTCGGCATCGTCGCGGGCGTCGTCGCCGCCTTCCGCGGGCTGAACCCGCCCCCCGGCGCCAAGGGCGTCGGCGACGCGGTGAACCAGGCCGTCGTCATCTCCTTCGTCCTGGTCTTCCTGATCAACCTCGTGCTCACCGCCCTGTACCTCGAGCTCGTCCCGCCGAAGGGCTTCTGATCCATGGCAACCCCACTCGGAACACGTGCCCGGCGGGCCGCGCAGGCGCCGCTGAACCAGCTCGAGGAGCTGGGCGACCAGCTCTCGCTCTACATCCGGTCGATCCTCTGGATCCCGAAGACGCTGACCCGCTACAAGAAGGAGGTCGCCCGGCTGCTCGCCGAGGTGTCCTTCGGGTCCGGCGCGCTGATCGTCATCCTCGGGACCGTCGGCGTCATGGCGTCGCTGTCGCTGTTCGTCGGCTCGCTGGTCGGCCTGCAGGGCTTCCGGGCCCTCGACGCCCTGGGAGTCGAGGCGCTGACCGGCTTCATCACCGCCTACTTCAACACCCGCTCGATCGCCCCGCTGGTCGCCGCCTCGGCGCTGACCGCGACCCTCGGCGCGGGGTTCACCGCCCAGCTCGGCGCGATGCGGATCTCCGAGGAGATCGACGCCCTCGAGGTCATGGCCGTGCCCTCGGTGCCCTACCTGGTCACCACCCGGGTGGTCGCCGGCATCGTCGCGATCATCCCGATCTACACGCTCGGCCTGCTCGCCAGCTACGCCGCCTCGCGGATCAACGTCACGCTGATCAACGGCCTGCCGGGTGGCACGTACGACCACTACTTCGACCTGTTCCTGCCGGTCAGTGACGTACTGCTGTCCTATCTCAAAGTGATCGTGTTCGCGACGGTGATCATCCTGATCCACTGCCACTACGGCTACTCCGCCAAGGGCGGACCGGCCGGCGTCGGCGTCGCGGTCGGGCGGGCGGTGCGGCTGTCGATCGTCAGCACCGCGGTCCTCGACTTCTTCCTCACCCTCGTCATGTTCGGCACCTCGACCTCGGTGCGGGTGGCCGGATGAGGTCCACCAAGCGTGTGCTGCAGGGCCTGGCCTTCGTCACGGTCATCGTCGTCCTGCTCGGCCTGGCCGTCGCCCAGTACTCGGGGGTGTTCTCCTCCGGCGTCCCGGTCACGCTGAACGTGGCCCGGGTCGGCACCCAGATGCAGGAGCGCTCCGACGTCAAGGTCAACGGCCTGATCGTCGGGCAGGTCGACAAGGTCGTCTCGAACGGCACCGACACCAGCATCGAGATGTCGATGGACCCGCAGTACCTCGACCAGATCCCCGAGAACGTCACCGCGCAGCTGCTCCCCAAGACGCTGTTCGGCGAGAAGTTCGTCTCGCTCGTCCCGCCGGCCGCGCCGTCGACGGCCCGGCTCGCCGCGGGCGACGTCATCCCCGAGGACCGCAGCAAGGCCGCGCTGGAGGTCGAGCGCGTGCTCGACGAGCTCCTGCCGCTGCTGCAGACCGTCCGCCCGCAGGACCTCGCGACCACCCTCGGCTCGCTCTCCCAGGCCCTGCAGGGCCGCGGCAACCAGCTCGGCGAGACCCTCACCCAGCTCAACACGCTGGTCGAGGGCCTCAACCCGGCCGTGCCCGACCTGCAGGAGGACATCCGCCAGCTGGCGACGTTCTCCGACAACCTGAACCAGGCGGCGCCGGACCTGCTCGACGCGCTCGACAACCTGACGGTCACCAGCCGCACGATCGTCGAGAAGCGCGAGGGGCTGCGGAACCTCTACCGCTCCATCACCGGCGCGTCGGACGACCTGCGGGCCTTCCTCGACGCGAACGGCGAGAACATCATCGGGCTGTCGGCGGCCAGCCGGCCGACGCTGGAGACGCTCGCGCGCTACTCGCCCGAGTTCCCCTGCCTGACCCGCCAGCTCGTCGAGCTGATCCCGAAGATCAACGACGCGATCCGGCCGGGCACCGACCGGGTGGGCGTCAACATCACCCTCGAGATCGTGGCGAGCAAGGGCAAGTACCTGCCCAACCAGGACGAGCCGCGCTACGGCGACGACCGCGGCCCGCGCTGCTACCCGATCCCGGTGCCGACCGGCACCCAGTACCCGCCGGACGGCCCGTTCCGCGACGGCTCCGTCCCCGGCCCGGCCCCGGCCGGGCAGCCGATGGGCAACCCCGAGGACTTCGGGGTCGACACCTTCGGCACCTACGACGGCACGAACAGCTTCGGCCTGATCCAGGACCAGAGCGCGCAGAACGGCGCGGGCGTGCTGCCCCCGCTGACCACCACGCTCGGCCAGGTGGGCATCCAGCCGTCGTCCTACGAGGGGGCGCACCAGAGCGGCTCGGTCGACATGGGCGTCGCGAACTCCGCCGGTGAGCAGGAGGTCGTCGCGCAGCTGCTGGCCGCCCACCAGGGCGGCTCCCCGCAGGCCGTGCCGGCCTGGAGCAGCACGATGGTCGGCCCGCTCCTGCGCGGCACGGAGGTGACGCTGACGTGAGCAGGCTCCCGATCTCGGCGCTGGTCAAGTTCCTGGTCTTCGCGCTGATCACGGCGATGGGCACCACGCTGCTCGGCCTGACCATCGCGAACGCCCGCGGCGGCCAGGTCACCGAGTACACCGCCCGGTTCACCGACGCGACCGGCCTGCTGGCCGGCGACGACGTCCGCATCGCCGGCGTCGTCGTCGGGTCGATCAAGGACGTCCGCATCGTCGACCAGCGGGTCGCCGAGGTGGCGTTCGACGTCGACTCGTCCACCCCGCTGCCGGCGACGGTCAGTGCGACCCTGAAGTACAAGAACCTCATCGGCCAGCGGTACATGGCGCTGGACCAGGGCGCGGGCCCGACCGGGGAGGACCTCCCCGCCGGCGGCCAGATCCCGGTCGACCGGACCCGCCCCGCGGTCAACCTGACCGTGCTGTTCAACGGTTTCCAGCCGCTGTTCCAGGGCCTGGACCCGGACCAGATCAACAAGCTGTCGATGGAGATCGTCCAGGTCCTGCAGGGCGAGGGCGGCACGGTGCAGAGCCTGCTGGCCTCGACGTCGTCGCTGACCAACTCGATCGCCGACCGCGACCAGGTCATCGGCCAGGTCATCGACAACCTGAACCTGACCCTCGACACCGTCAACCGCAACGACGAGGGCCTCAACGAGCTGATCAGCTCGCTGCAGGCGCTGGTGTCCGGGCTGGCCCAGGATCGCGAGCCCATCGGCAACGCGATCCAGTCCATCGGCGAGCTGACCCAGGTCACCGGGTCGTTCCTGGAGGACGCCCGCCCGCCGCTGCGCGACGACATCCGCAACCTCGGGGACCTCGCGACCCAGCTCGACCAGGGCCGCCCCGCGATCGAGCGGTTCCTGCAGTACACGCCGTTCAAGCTGAACCGGATCGCCCGCGTCGGCTCCTACGGCAGCTGGTTCAACTTCTACCTCTGCGGCCTCGACGGCCAGATCGGCATCTCGCCGATCCTGCCGCCGACCTCGCTGGAGCAGCTGGGCATCGGCCCGATCCGCAACCCCGAGCGGCGCTGCGGCGCGGACCCGTCCGGGATCGGGGCCGGCAACACCGTCCCGACCGACGGCTCGCAGCCCGGCGACCCCGCGGACAACCGCGCCCAGGACAACCCGTTGATGCGTGAGCCGACCACCGAGTCGGTCGGCGGCCTGCTGGACCAGGCGGCCGGCCGTGGCCCGGTCGACTCCAGCAGCGACCCGACCGCAGCGCTGCAGCCGGGAGGCAACTGATGGCACAGGCAGGGCAGAAGCGCCCCGTCCTGACGGCGGTGATCGGACTCGTGCTGATCGCGGCGCTGACACTGGCCGCGTTCAACTACGAGGCGATCTTCTCCGGGGCCACCCGCTACACCGCGGAGTTCCCCGAGGCGGCGGGCCTGCAGGCCAACGACCGCGTCACCGTGGCCGGCGTCGAGGCGGGCCGGGTGCAGAAGGTCTCCCTCGACGGCGACCACGTGAAGGTCGAGTTCACCGTCGAGGACGCCTGGGTCGGCAACCGGACCACGGCGTCGATCGAGATCGCGACGCTGCTCGGCTCCAAGTTCCTCGCCCTCGACCCGCGCGGCGACGGCGAGCAGAACCCCGACGAGCCGATCGGCCGGGACCGGACCAAGTCCCCGTTCGACGTCGTCGACGCCTTCAACGGCCTCTCCGGCACGATCGACCAGCTCGACACCACGCAGCTCGCGTCGAGCCTGACCACGCTCTCGGACACCTTCCGCGACACCCCGCCGGAGATCCGCGGGGCCCTGGACGGGCTGTCCCGCCTGTCGAACACGATCTCCAGCCGCGACGGCGAGCTGAAGAAGCTGCTCGCCAACACCCGGCAGCTGTCGACCACGCTGGCCGACCGCCGCGGCGACGTCGTGAAACTGGTGAACGACGGCAACCTGCTGCTCGGTGAGCTGCAGCGCCGCAAGGACGCGATCGCGAACCTGCTCGACGGCGTGCAGCGCCTGTCGATCCAGCTGCGCGGCCTCGTCGCCGACAACCAGGCGCAGCTGCGCCCGGCTCTGGAGACCCTCGACCGCGTGCTGGCGGTGCTCGAGGAGAACCGCGACAACCTCGGCGAGATCCTCGACAAGGAAGCGGTGTTCGTCCGCGTGTTCGGCAACGCCCTCGGCAACGGCCGTTGGTTCGACAACTACCTGTGCGGCCTGCTGCCGCCGGTCGTGCCGCTCGGGGGTGACTGCTGATGGGGTCCTGGGCCAACGACCGGCGCCAGATCCAGTTCGGTGCCCTGATCGCCGTCGTCGCCGTCCTGGTGGCGAGCGCGATCTGGCTGATCACCTCCGGCGGCGGCCGTCAGGTCACCGCCTACTTCACCAGCTCCGCCGCGCTGTTCCAGGACAACGACGTGCGGGTGCTCGGCGTCCCGGTCGGCAAGATCGACCGGATCACGCCGGACGGCGACCGGGTGCGGGTCGACATGACCATCACCGACGACGAGGTGCGCCTGCCCGCCGACGTCAAGGCCGCCGTCGTCTCGCCGAGCCTGGTCACCGGCCGCTACGTGCAGCTGACCCCGGTGTGGACCGGCGGACCGGAGTGGAACGGCGAGCCGATCCCGCTGGAGCGCACCGCGTTCCCGCTCGGCGTCGACGACCTCACCCGGACCGCGACCGAGCTCTCCCGGGCCCTCGGCCCGCAGGGGGCGAACAAGGACGGCGCGCTCAACGACGTCCTGGACGTCACCGCGAAGAACCTCGACGGCAACGGCCGCGCGCTCAACGACACCATCCGCAACCTGGGTGGGCTCTCGGCGACGCTGAACGGGTCCAGCGGTGACCTGTTCGGCACCATCACCGAGCTGCAGAAGTTCGTCGGGACGCTGCGGGAGAACGACCCCGGCATCCGCGAGCTCAACGGGAAGCTGGCCGACGTGACCGGCTTCCTCGCGAGCCAGCGCGGCGAGCTCGGCGGGGCGCTGAACCAGCTGTCCTACGCGCTCGGCGAGGTCGCGGACTTCGTGCGGGACAACCGGTCGACGCTGCGGTCGAACGTGGACAAGCTCGCGAGCGTCTCGCAGGAGGTCGTCGACCACCAGCGGGCGCTGTCCGAGATCGCCGACGTCGCCCCGGCCGCGCTGAACAACCTCACCAACATCTACAACGGTTCCTCCGAGACCCTCGACACCCGGGCCAACATCAACGAGCTGGCCTACCCGCTGCCGGTCGCGATCTGCGAGATCCTCCGCCGCGGCGCGGGCCAGATCCCGGGTGGCCTGGACCAGCCCACCGCCGCGCTGTGCGACGGCCTGGCCCCGATCCTCGACGGCGCCGTGCCGCTGCCGACCCCGCAGCAGGTGCTCGAGCAGCTCCAGGCCGGCGGCTCCGGGGTCAACCCGGCGGTGCCCCAGCTGATGCCGGGCTCGCCGCTGTCGCTGACCGACCCGGGCTCGCAGCTGCGAGCCCCGGCCGACCCGCAGGCTCCCGCCCCCGGTGGGCAGCCCGCACCGGGTGCCACCGGCGCCCCGGCCACCCCGGCCACCCCGGCGCCGTCGACGACGACGGCCCCGCAGGCCACTCCCACCCCGGTCCCCGAGACCGAGGAGCGCGGGGGCGGCGGACTGTTCGGCCTGTTCGGAGGTGGATCGTGATCGGCTCCAGCGGCCGTGTCGGCCGGGTGTCGGCGCTGCTGACCGCCGTGGCCCTGTTCGCGGGTGGCTGCGGCGCGGTGGACGGCGGCCTCCGGGGCATCCCGCTGCCCGGTGGCGCGAACCTGGGCGACGACCCGTACTCGGTGCAGATCGAGTTCGCCGACGTCGTCGACCTCGTCCCGCAGTCGATCGTGCGCGTCGGTGACGTTCCGGTCGGCGCGGTCGAGACCGTCGCCGTCGAGCCGGGGTCGTGGAACGCGCTGGTCACCGTCGCGGTGAACCGCGACGTCACGCTCCCGGCCAACGCCACCGCGCGGGTCCGCACGACCTCGCTGCTCGGTGAGAAGTTCGTCGAGCTGTCCCAGCCGACCGTTCCCGCCGAGGGCGACCTCGCGCGGAGCGGGAAGATCGGGCTGCAGGCCAGCGGGCGCGCGGCCGAGGTCGAGGAGGTCCTCGGGGCCCTGTCGCTGCTGCTCAACGGCGGCGGCGTGGCCCAGATCCGGACCATCTCCACCGAGCTGAACAACGCGCTGTCCGGGCGCGAGCCGCAGGTGCGGGCGCTGCTGGACAACCTCGACCGGCTCGTCGGCTCGCTCGACAGCTCCAAGGACGACATCAACCGGGCGCTCGACGGGCTCAACCGCCTGTCGGCGACGCTCGCCGAGCGTCGCCCGCAGATCGAGAACGCCCTGCAGAACATCAGCCCCGGCCTGCGCGAGCTCGAGTCCCAGCGCAGGCAGCTGGTCGGCATGCTGCAGGCGCTCGACCGGCTGTCCGGTGTCGCGACGAACGTCGTCAACCGGTCCCGCGACGACCTGCTCGCCGATCTGGAGGCGCTGCGCCCGGTGCTGCGGAACCTGGCCGACTCCGGCCAGAACCTGCCGGACTCGCTGCAGCTGCTGCTGTCGATCCCGTTCACCGACGCGGCCACCGACGCCGTCGCCGGTGACTACGCCAACCTCTACGTGAAGCTGGACCTGGACCTCGGTTCGATCCTGCGCAACATCCTGAACTCCAACCAGCTCGGGCTGCCGCTCGACCCGACGCAGCTGGCCCAGCTGCCGCCCACCGCGCAGCTGCTGACGCCGCTGCTCGGCGCGACCCCGCGGCAGCCGGCCCCGGCGGTCCCGGGTGCGCCCGCGCTGCCGCTGCTCGGGACCGAGCAGCCCACCACCGCGCCGGCGCCGCCCGCCTCGGGCACCGCGCCGGCCACCCCGGCACCGTCGGCGACCCCGGCACCGAGCCCGACGCCGGAGCAGGGCTCCGGTGGCGGCGGCCTGCTCGGCGGACTCTTCGGAGGCGGATCGTGATCACCAAGACCGTCCGCTGGCAGCTGACCGCGCTGGTGCTCGTCACCATCGTGGCGGTCGGCTACGCGGGCTTCCGCTACGCGGGCCTCGACCGCATCTTCGGCGCGACGACCTACCCGGTCACGGTGGAGCTCGCCGACTCCGGCGGGATCTTCAGCGGCGCCGACGTCACCTACCGCGGCGTGAGCGTCGGCCGGGTCGGGCAGCTGTCGCTGACCGCCCGCGGCGTCGACGTCCAGCTCGACATCGAGAACTCCGCGCCGTCCATCCCGGCCGACGCCCGGGCCGTCGTCGGGAACCTCTCGCCGATCGGCGAGCAGTACGTCGACCTCCAGCCGGTGGCCGACGGCGGCGAGGCGCTCGCCTCCGGCTCGGTCATCCCGCAGGACCGCACCCGGACCCCGGTCCAGATCAACACCTTCCTGACCGAGCTGGACCAGCTCGTGTCGACGGTGCCGAAGGACTCGCTGCAGACCGTCGTCCGCGAGCTCGGCCAGGGCTTCGAGGGCACCGCGCAGCCGCTGCAGCAGCTGCTCGACACCACCGGGGAGTTCACCCGGGCCGCCACCGACGCGCTGCCGCAGACGACCGCGCTGATCCGCGACGCCCGGCCGGTGCTCACCACGCAGAACGAGGTGGCCCCGCAGTTCCAGGAGTTCAGCCGCGGCCTGCGCGAGGTCACCGAGCAGCTCAAGCAGTCCGACCCGGACCTGCGCCGGATCATCGACGACGGCCCGCGCCTGGGCGACCAGGTCAGCGGCCTGCTCCGGGAGAGCGGCCCCGGGCTCGGCGAGTCGATCGCGAACCTGCGAACGGTGACCGAACTGCTGGCCCCGCGCCAGGCGGGCCTGCGCCAGCTGCTCGTGACCTACCCCGGCCTGGTGGCCGTCGCGCCGAAGGTCGTGCCCGGCGACGGGACCGCGCACCTCGGCCTGGTCGTCAACATCGCCGACCCGCCGGTCTGCACCCGAGGCTACGAGGGCACGCCCAACCGCGGTGGCCTCGACGTCTCCGAGCGACCGGTGAACGAGGACGCCCGCTGCGCCGAGCCCCCCGGAAGCCCCACCAACGTGCGCGGAATGCAGAATGTGCCGAGGCCCCAGCCGCTCGAGGTGCCGGACTACTCCGGCAACTCGGGGTTCGGCGGCCACGGTGACGGTCACCACGGCGGCGACACCGCCGACGGACCGGCCCCGCGGCCGAACGCCGGGTCGCTCGGCGACGACCGTGCCGAGCGGGTCGCGACGCCGGGCCTGGTGACGAGCTTCGCCCAGATCCTGGGCGGTTGAGCACGACGGTCGCGCCCCGTCCGGGGCGCGACCGGCACGACGGCCGCGGGGGACCGCCGTCCGCCGGACGGCGCGGACCCCCACGGCCGGCCCACGGCCGCCCGGTGCGGTCGCCGAGCGGCTGTGCCCCCGCAGCCGGGAGGAGGAACGCTCCCCGATGAACACCGACGTTGCCGGCTCCGACGCCGACACGAAGGCCGACCCGACGGCCGACACCCCCGACGGTGCCGCGCCCGTGGAGCCTGCCACCGGTTCGGACGGCGGCCAGGCCCCGCCCGGACCGCTCGCCAGGGCCCTGCCCGTGGCCGCCGTCGTCGCGGCGGTGCTCGCGCTCGTGCTGGGCGGCCTGTGGCTGTTCGCGCTGAACAGCGACGCCACCCAGGTCGCCCAGGCCCGCGACGAGGCGCTCCGTGACGCCCGCCAGGCCGTGATCAACCTGAACACCCTGGACCACAAGGACGCCCAGAAGGGCCTGGACCTGTGGATCCAGTCCTCGGCCGGGTCGGTCCGCGACGAGTTCGTGTCCAACCGCGACGCCTACGCCAAGCTGGTCACCGACCAGAAGCGCACCACCGCCGCGACCGTGACCGACGCCGCGGTGACCGAGGTCGACCCGCGCGCCGGGACCGCCCGGGTGCTCGCCGGCGTCGACGTGACCGTCACGCCCGAGGGCGGTCAGCCCGCCGTGACCCGCCAGCGCATCGAGCTCGGCATGGTCCGCACCGACGACGGCTGGAAGGTCGACGCACTGGAGCCGCTGGTCACCCCGGGTACGGGCTGACCCTCCGGCCCGACCCCCGGCCCCCCGGCGGTGCCCCGCACCGCCCCGCTCCCAGGTCGACCACCCCAGGAGGTCACCGCATGTCCACCCCCCGCCGCCGCCCCGCGGGCGGCATCCGCAGGCCCCAGGTCGCGGGCCGCCCGCGCACCCGCGCCGACGAGCCCGACGAGGAGGAGACCGGCACCGGCGGTGTCGCCCTCGACGAGCGCTCCGGTGACGCGGTCCCGTCCGCCGCACCGGTGCGCTCCGGCGACGCCGGGCGCACCGACACCCCCGGCACGGCCGCCGACGACGCCGACGGCGCCCCGGCCGACGCCGACGGCACCCCGCGCCGCCGGTCGGTGCTGTCCGCCCCGACCAGCCGGCGCGCGACCGGCCTGCTGCTCGCCGTCACGGTGCTGCTCGTCGCGGCCGCCGCGTTCTTCGGCGCCGAGTGGTACCGCACCACCTTCACCGGGTCGGCGTCCAACACCGCGCTCACCGACGTCGGCACCACCGCGCAGGTCAGCGAGCAGGTCGGTGAGGCGATCACGAAGGTCTACTCCTTCGACTACGCCCGCCTCCAGCAGGCCGAGGACGACGCCCGCGGCGTCATCACCCCGGGCTTCCAGCCGGAGTTCGACAAGATCTTCGGCAGCGTGAAGGACCTGGCCCCGCAGCAGAAGGCCGTGGTCACCGCGACGATCCCGAAGCTCGCCGTGGCGAGCATCGACGGCGACCGCGCGACCGTCTACGCCTTCGTCAACCAGGTCATCCGCCGCCAGGCCGACGGCGGCGCCCCGCAGGAGGGCGCCGCGGCGGCCCGGCTGCGGGTCGACGCCCAGTTCGTCGACGGCCGCTGGAAGATCTCGGCGATGACGCCGGCCTGAGCAGGTCCCGCCTCGCCGTACCCCCGGGTGAACCGGGGGTACGGCGAGGAGTATGGTTACTCCCGATCCACCGAAGACCGCAGGTCCGCGTCCTTCCCGAAGGGCGTACGAAGGTTCCGGGAACGTCCGGACGGCCCGCGCAGGAGGACGAGGCGACACCGGGCGCGCGAGCGCCCCACGAACTTCCGACGCCCCGTGCTGCTGCGCACGGGGCGTTCGTCGTCTCCGGGGTCGGAGTGGGAACTGCGTCGGTGGCACCCCCAAGCACGTCCCACGTGCACGAGACCGACCCCCGAGAGGAGGGCAGCGATGGCAGCACCTGAGAAGGTCGCAGCGGTCGAGGAGATCACCAACCGCTTCCGCGAGTCGGACGCCTCGGTCGTGACCGAGTACCGCGGGCTCAGCGTCGCCAAGCTGACCCAGCTGCGCCGGGACCTGGGTGCGGGCGCGAACTTCCGCGTCGCGAAGAACACCCTGGTCAAGCGCGCGGCGGCGGAGGCCGGGGTCCAGGGCCTGGACGACCTGCTCGCCGGCCCGACGGCCATCACCTTCATCAAGGGTGAGCCCGTCGAGGCCGCGAAGGCGATCAAGCAGTTCGCGAAGGACAACCCCGGTCTGACGATCAAGGGCGGGTACATGGACGGGCGCGCCCTGTCCACCGCCGAGGTCGAGCAGCTGGCGGACCTCGAGACCCGCGAGGTCCTGCTGGCCAAGCTGGCCGGCGCGATGAAGGCGAACCTGTCCAAGGCCGCCGGGCTGTTCAACGCCCCGGCCTCGCAGGTCGCCCGCCTCGCGCAGGCGCTGGCCGACAAGAAGGCCGAGTCCGGCGAGTCCGCCGCTCCGGCCGAGGCCGACGGCGACTCCGCCGAGAGCTGATCACCACCCCCATCTGTCTTTCGTAGAGAAAGGACCGCCACCATGGCGAAGCTGTCCACCGACGAGCTGCTCGACGCCTTCAAGGAGCTCACCCTGCTCGAGCTCTCGGACTTCGTGAAGAAGTTCGAGGAGACCTTCGAGGTCACCGCGGCCGCCCCGGTCGCCGTCGCCGCCGCGGGTGCCCCCGCCGCCGGTGCCGCCCCCGCCGAGGAGGAGAAGGACGAGTTCGACGTCGTCCTCGAGGCCGCCGGTGACAAGAAGATCCAGGTCATCAAGGTCGTCCGTGAGGTCGTCTCGGGCCTGGGCCTGAAGGAGGCGAAGGACCTCGTCGAGTCCGCGCCGAAGCCGCTGCTCGAGGGTGTCGCCAAGGAGGCCGCCGAGGCCGCCAAGACGAAGCTCGAGGAGGCCGGCGCCAAGGTCTCGCTCAAGTGACCTGAGCACCGCTCGCACGACGGGGCGCCGACCCACCGGGTCGGCGCCCCGTCGTCGTCTCCGGGATCAGGTCTGCTCGCGGGCCCGCAGCTCGCGGCGCAGCACCTTGCCCGTGACGGTCTTGGGGACCTCGTCGAGCAGCTCCACCTGCCGCGGGTACTTGTAGGCCGCCATCCGCTCCTTGGTGAACGCGATCAGCTCCTCCGGGGTGGCCGAGGCGCCCGCCCGCAGCGACACGAACGCCTTCACCGTCTCGCCCCGGTACTCGTCGGCGACGCCGACCACCGCGGCCTCCCGCACCGCCGGGTGCTCGTAGAGCACGTCCTCCACCTCGCGCGGCCACACCTTGTAGCCGCCCGCGTTGATCTGGTCCTTCTTGCGGTCGACGATGTAGAACCAGCCGTCGGCGTCCACGTAGCCGACGTCCCCCGTTCTGAGTTCGGGCTGCGCGAGCTCCCCGGTGGGGAACGCGTGGGCCGTCTCCTCGGGCTTGCCCCAGTAGCCCGCGACGACCTGCGGCCCGGACGTGCAGATCTCCCCGATCTCGCCGGGCGGGAGCTCCGCGCCGTCGTCGTCGAGGATGCGCACGACGGTGCCGTAGATCGGGACACCGACCGACAGCGCCCCGGACGCGGAGTCCACCGGCCCCTGCGTGCCGATCGGCGTCGCGTGCGACGGCGAGGTGGTCTCGGTCAGCCCGTAGATGTTGTGGATCCACTGCCCGAACGCGTCGTGGAACGCGGTGACCGTCGACGGCGGGATCGGCGCCCCGCCCGAACAGATCGTGCGCAGCGACGCGAACGCCTCCCGGTCGGCGTTCGGGGCGTTCATCAGCGCGATGAACACGGTGATCGCCCCGACGGTCAGGGTCGGCCGGTGCTCCCGGATGACGTCGACGCCCAGCGACGGCTCGAACCGGTGGAACAGCACCAGCGGCGCGGCCAGGTACTGGGCGAGGGTCACGTGCGCGATCAGCCCGGTGATGTGGAACAGCGGGGCGATGCCGAGGACGATCTCGTCGTCGCCGAGGCCGCACCAGGTGGCGTAGGCCTGGCTGGTGAAGACGACGTTGCCGTGGGTGTTCATCGCGCCCTTGGGCGGCCCGGTGGTCCCCGAGGTGTAGGTGAGGAACGCGGTGTCGCCTGCGGTGAACGACACCGGCGGGGGAGTGCTGCCCCGGTGCGTCTCCAGGAACGCGCCGAGGTCGGTGACGTCGTCGCCGGACAGGTCCGGCCGCACGGAGTCGGGCAGCGCGCGCGGGTCGTCGCGGGTCTGGAACTCGCGCTCGGAGGTGGTGAGCACGGTGCGCACACCCGGCTGCCCGGCCAGCACGGTCCGCGCGACGCCGTCGTAGAGCGACTCCAGGCACACCAGCACCGACGACCCGGAGTCGCGCAGCAGCAGCTCCAGCTCCCGCTCCCGGTTCATCGGGTTGATCGACACCGCGACGCCGCCGGCCTTCCAGGTGCCGACCAGGCCGAGGACGAACTGCGGCACGTTCTGCAGGTACATCGCGACCCGCTCGCCCGCGGTGAACCCGCCGGCGAGCAGCCCGGCGGCGAAGGCGTCGGTGAGCTCGTCGAGCTCGCGGTAGGTGAGCGCGCCGTCGAAGTAGCGGATCGCGTCGCCGTCGGGGTTGCGCGCCACCGCGGCGCGGAACATCGACAGCGCGTCCGGGAAGTCCGGGGTGATGTCGTGCGGCTGGCCCTCGGCGTAGCGGGCCAGCCAGGGGCGGTCGGCGTAGGACATCAGCGGATCACGATCGGGTTCACCGGTGCCCCCGTGCCGTTGACGACCTTCAGCGGGGCCGCGGCGTAGAGGAAGCTCCACCGTCCGTCGGCGGCGCAGGCGTCGGCGAGGTCGTCGAGCCAGGCGATCTCGGTGAGGGCGACGCCGAGGTTGCGCATCAGCGCGCAGTGCAGCGGGAGCGCGACGCCGGTGTGCGGCTCGCTGGTCACCTCGTTGGCGATCGTGTCGGTGACGAGGTTCGGGATCTCCTTGCGCTGGAACCACTCCACGAGCTCGCGCGAGTAGGTGAGCCCGGGCTCGGTGAAGTCGGTGTAGAAGGTGGCCGGGTCGTTGAGCTCGTACCAGTACTTCATCCATCCGGTGCGGATGACGAGCACGTCGTGCGGCTCGATCGTGACGCCCTGTGCCTGCGCGGCGGCCTCGAGGTCGGTGTGGTCGAAGGTCTCGCCCTTGTCGAGCCATTCCTTGCCGCGGTGCCGGGCCATGTCGATGAGCACGCCCCGCCCGACGACGCCCTTCTCCGCGATCGGCAGCACCGAGGCCCGGTCCATCGCGTCGACGGTGGAGCGCGCGTCGTAGCCGTTCCAGAGCTTGCCGTCGTACCAGACGTGGCCGAGCGCGTCGTACTGCGTGGAGCCCTGCAGGAAGATGAGGGCGGTGTCGTCGGCGTAGTGCAGACCGCCGGGGAACTGCGGCGCGTCGGCCGAGTCCCAGGTGCCCTCGTCCATGACGTTCTGGCGCTTGATGCCCTCGCGGCCCGGCCACAGCGGGTCGCCCGGCGCCTCGGTGCGTCCCATGTGGATCTGCAGGGTGAACACCTCGCCGGACCGGACGTGCTGCACGCCGCGCAGGACCTCGCCCGCGTCCAGGTAGTTCAGGCAGCCGAGCTCGTCGTCGGGACCCCACTTGCCCCAGTTGCTGGGGGCGTCGTCACCGAGGAGCTCGCGCATGGGAGGAGTGCTGTCGGACATCGTCGTCCTTTCGTCGCCGCCGGCCGTCACCGACCTGTGACCGATCGTTGGCGCCCCGACGACACCGTGTCAACCGTCACGCGGAGCGACCTGAACGGGCGTCGGTGGACCGGTCGTCCCGGCAGGATGACCGCTCGTCGACGAAGTGGGACTTGACTCGGTGCGGCGTGCAGGTCACTCTTGGGCAACGGTGGTTGCCTGGATGCTGGAATCGGCGACCTGTCTCGACAGCTGCGCTCGCAGCGTCTATAGTCATTCTTTGCGCTGTCTGCGTCCAGGCTCACGCGCTCATGACCGGGGAAGACTTCCGGACCGATCCGTCGGCCGCCGGAGAGGGTTCGGCGGACATGGGTGCGGGGGTTCGTTCGTCCGTCAGCGCCCGACAACAGACGGCGTGCGACGTGGCCGGCTACCGGCTTCTCGATCCGGGGGGACCCCGATCGGATCGAGGGAGACGGTAGCGCCCGCCACCGGCGCACGCCAGACGAGAAGCGCAGTTCTCGGAAGGACGCATCTTGGCTGTCTCCCGCGCCGCCGCGACCACCTCGACCCTCTCCGCTTCGGCGAACCCGAACTACCCCGGCGCACCCACCCGGGTCACCTTCGCGAAGATCGCCCAGCCGTTGGAGGTCCCCGACCTTCTCGACCTGCAGATCCAGTCGTACGAGTGGCTGGTCGGCAGCGAGGCCTGGTTCCAGCGCCGGATCGAGGCCGGTGACGATCTCCCGGTGAGCGGTCTGGAGGAGATCCTCACCGAGATCTCGCCGATCGAGGACTTCTCGGGCTCGATGTCGCTGTCCTTCTCCGACCCCCGCTTCGACGAGGTCAAGGCCTCCGTCGAGGAGTGCCGGGACAAGGACATGACCTACGGTGCCCCGCTGTTCGTGACGGCGGAGTTCACGAACAACACCACCGGTGAGATCAAGTCCCAGACGGTCTTCATGGGCGAGTTCCCCGTGATGACCGACAAGGGCACCTTCATCATCAACGGCACCGAGCGCGTCGTCGTGTCGCAGCTCGTCCGTTCGCCGGGTGTCTACTTCGACCACGCGATCGACAAGACGACCGAGAAGGACGTCTACTCGGTCAAGATCATCCCGAGTCGGGGTGCGTGGCTGGAGTTCGACGTCGACAAGCGCGACACCGTCGGTGTCCGCATCGACCGCAAGCGCCGTCAGCCGGTCACCGTGCTGCTGAAGGCCCTGGGGTGGACCGCCGAGCAGATCGGTGAGCGTTTCGGGTTCTCCGAGACGATCATGACGACGCTCGAGAAGGACAACACCGCGGGCCAGGACGAGGCGCTGCTCGACATCTACCGCAAGCTGCGTCCCGGCGAGCCGCCGACGCGCGAGTCGGCCCAGGCGCTCCTGGAGAACCTGTTCTTCAAGGACAAGCGCTACGACATGGCCAAGGTCGGTCGCTACAAGGCCAACAAGAAGCTCGGCCTCGACATCGAGAACTCGGTCGGCACGCTGACCGAGGAGGATGTCGCCACCACCATCGAGTACCTCGTCCGGCTGCACGCCGGCGAGACCACGATGGCCGTGGGCTCCGGTGACTCCGCGCGGGAGATCCCGGTCGAGACCGACGACATCGACCACTTCGGCAACCGGCGCCTGCGCACCGTCGGCGAGCTGATCCAGAACCAGGTCCGGGTCGGTCTGTCCCGCACCGAGCGGGTCGTCCGCGAGCGGATGACCACCCAGGACGTCGAGGCCATCACGCCGCAGACCCTGATCAACACCCGGCCGATCACGGCCGCGATCCGGGAGTTCTTCGGCACCTCGCAGCTGTCGCAGTTCATGGACCAGCACAACCCGCTGGCCGGACTGACCCACAAGCGCCGCCTGTCGGCGCTGGGCCCGGGCGGTCTGTCCCGTGAGCGTGCCGGCATGGAGGTCCGCGACGTCCACCCGTCGCACTACGGCCGCATGTGCCCGATCGAGACCCCCGAGGGTCCGAACATCGGTCTGATCGGCTCGCTGGCGTCCTTCGCGCGGGTCAACCCGTTCGGCTTCATCGAGACGCCGTACCGCAAGGTCGTCGAGGGTGTCGTCACCTCCCAGATCGACTACCTGACCGCCGACGAGGAGGACCGCTTCGTCGTCGCCCAGGCGAACGCCCGCCTCAACGAGGACGGCTCGTTCGCCGAGGACCGGATCCTGGTCCGCCGCAAGGGCGGCGAGGTCGACCTGATCTCGCCCTCGGGCGTCGAGTACATCGACGTCTCGCCGCGCCAGATGGTGTCGGTCGCGACGGCGATGATCCCGTTCCTCGAGCACGACGACGCGAACCGCGCGCTGATGGGCGCGAACATGCAGCGCCAGTCGGTGCCGCTGCTGCGCTCGGAGTCGCCGCTGGTCGGTACCGGCATGGAGCTGCGTGCCGCCGTCGACGCCGGTGACGTCGTCACCGCCGAGTCCGCCGGTGTCGTCGAGGAGCTGTGCGCCGACTACATCACCGTCATGGACGACGAGGGGCAGCGTCAGACCTACCGTCTGAACAAGTTCCGCCGCTCGAACCAGGGCACCTGCAACAACCAGAAGCCCATCGTGGACGAGGGGCAGCGGGTCGAGGTGGGCCAGGTGCTCGCCGACGGTCCCTGCACCGAGAACGGTGAGATGGCGCTGGGCAAGAACCTGCTCGTGGCGATCATGCCGTGGGAGGGCCACAACTACGAGGACGCGATCATCCTGTCGCAGCGCCTCGTGCAGGACGACGTGCTCACCTCGATCCACATCGAGGAGCACGAGATCGACGCGCGCGACACGAAGCTGGGCGCCGAGGAGATCACCCGGGACATCCCGAACGTCTCCGAGGACGTGCTGGCCGACCTCGACGAGCGCGGCATCATCCGGATCGGCGCCGAGGTCCAGCCCGGCGACATCCTGGTCGGCAAGGTCACGCCCAAGGGCGAGACCGAGCTGACCCCGGAGGAGCGCCTGCTCCGCGCGATCTTCGGTGAGAAGGCGCGCGAGGTCCGCGACACCTCGCTGAAGGTCCCGCACGGCGAGAACGGCAAGGTCATCGGCATCCGGGTCTTCTCCCGCGACGACGACGACGAGCTGGCCCCGGGCGTCAACGAGCTGGTCCGCGTCTACGTGGCCCAGAAGCGCAAGATCTCCGACGGCGACAAGCTCGCCGGCCGGCACGGCAACAAGGGCGTCATCGGCAAGATCCTCCCGCAGGAGGACATGCCGTTCCTCCCGGACGGCACGCCGGTCGACATCATCCTGAACACCCACGGTGTGCCGCGTCGTATGAACATCGGCCAGATCCTGGAGACCCACCTCGGGTGGATCGCCAAGTCCGGCTGGGAGATCGAGGGCACGCCCGAGTGGGCGGCGCAGATGCCCGAGGAGCTCTACTCGGTGCCCGCCGACACGAACACCGCGACGCCGGTGTTCGACGGTGCGCGCGAGCACGAGATCACGGGTCTGCTGGGCTCGACCCGTCCCAACCGGGACGGCGAGCGGATGGTCGGTCCGGACGGCAAGGCGCAGCTGCTCGACGGCCGCTCCGGTGAGCCGTACCCGTTCCCGGTCGCGGTCGGCTACATGTACATCCTGAAGCTGGCCCACCTGGTGGACGACAAGATCCACGCCCGGTCGACCGGCCCCTACTCGATGATCACCCAGCAGCCGCTGGGCGGTAAGGCGCAGTTCGGTGGCCAGCGCTTCGGTGAGATGGAGTGCTGGGCGATGCAGGCGTACGGCGCCGCCTACACCCTGCAGGAGCTGCTGACGATCAAGTCCGACGACGTCGTGGGCCGCGTGAAGGTCTACGAGGCGATCGTCAAGGGCGAGAACATCCCGGAGCCGGGGATCCCCGAGTCGTTCAAGGTGCTCCTCAAGGAGCTGCAGTCGCTCTGCCTGAACGTCGAGGTGCTCTCCAGCGACGGTGCGGCGATCGAGATGCGGGACGCCGACGACGAGGACCTCGAGCGTGCCGCGGCGAACCTGGGCATCAACCTGTCCAGCCGCCCGGGCTCGGAGTCGATGACCGTCGACGACGTCGTCAACTGACCCCCGTCCGACCAGCCGCCCTTTAAACGAAGAAACAGAGGACATACGTGCTCGACGTCAACTTCTTCGACGAACTGCGCATCGGCCTGGCCACCGCCGAGGGCATCCGCCAGTGGTCGCACGGTGAGGTCAAGAAGCCCGAGACCATCAACTACCGCACCCTGAAGCCGGAGAAGGACGGGCTCTTCTGCGAGAAGATCTTCGGTCCGACCCGGGACTGGGAGTGCTACTGCGGCAAGTACAAGCGCGTCCGGTTCAAGGGCATCATCTGCGAGCGCTGCGGCGTGGAGGTCACGCGCGCCAAGGTGCGTCGTGAGCGGATGGGCCACATCGAGCTGGCCGCCCCGGTCACGCACATCTGGTACTTCAAGGGCGTCCCGAGCCGGCTGGGCTACCTGCTCGACCTGGCCCCCAAGGACCTCGAGAAGATCATCTACTTCGCGGCGTACGTGATCACCTCGGTGAACACCGAGCTGCGGCACAACGACATGTCCACGCTCGAGAACGAGATGAGCGTGGAGCGCCGCCGGGTCGAGCAGACCCGCGACGCCGACCTGGAGGCCCGCGCCCAGAAGCTCGAGGCCGACATCGCCGAGCTCGAGGCCGAGGGTGCCAAGGGCGACGTCCGCCGCAAGGTCAAGGACGGCGGCGAGCGCGAGATGCGCCAGCTGCGCGACCGTGCCCAGCGCGAGCTGGACCGGCTCGACGAGATCTGGACGACGTTCACCAAGCTCGACGTCCAGCAGCTCATCGCGGACGAGTCCATCTACCGCGAGCTCTACGACCGCTACGGCGACTACTTCACCGGTGCCATGGGTGCCGAGGCGATCCAGAAGCTGCTGGAGAACTTCGACATCCCGGCCGAGGCCGAGAAGCTGCGCGAGATCATCCGGTCCGGCAAGGGCCAGAAGAAGCTGCGTGCGCTCAAGCGACTGAAGGTCGTCGCGGCGTTCCAGACCACCGGCAACTCGCCGATGGGCATGGTGCTCGACTGCGTCCCGGTCATCCCGCCTGACCTGCGCCCGATGGTGCAGCTCGACGGTGGCCGCTTCGCGACCTCGGACCTGAACGACCTGTACCGCCGGGTCATCAACCGGAACAACCGCCTCAAGCGACTGATCGACCTCGGCGCGCCCGAGATCATCGTCAACAACGAGAAGCGGATGCTCCAGGAGTCCGTCGACGCGCTGTTCGACAACGGGCGTCGCGGCCGGCCGGTGACCGGTCCGGGCAACCGCCCGCTCAAGTCGCTGTCCGACCTGCTGAAGGGCAAGCAGGGCCGGTTCCGCCAGAACCTGCTCGGCAAGCGCGTCGACTACTCGGGCCGTTCGGTCATCGTCGTCGGCCCGCAGCTGAAGCTGCACCAGTGCGGTCTGCCCAAGCAGATGGCGCTGGAGCTGTTCAAGCCGTTCGTGATGAAGCGCCTGGTGGACCTCAACCACGCGCAGAACATCAAGTCCGCCAAGCGGATGGTCGAGCGCGGCCGCTCGCAGGTGTGGGACGTGCTCGAGGAGGTCATCTCCGAGCACCCCGTGCTGCTGAACCGTGCGCCCACGCTGCACCGTCTCGGCATCCAGGCCTTCGAGCCGCAGCTGGTGGAGGGCAAGGCCATCCAGCTGCACCCGCTGGTCTGCGAGGCGTTCAACGCGGACTTCGACGGTGACCAGATGGCGGTGCACCTGCCGCTGTCGGCCGAGGCGCAGTCCGAGGCCCGCGTGCTGATGCTGTCGTCGAACAACATCCTGTCCCCGGCGTCGGGTCGCCCGCTGGCGATGCCGCGTCTGGACATGGTCACGGGTCTGTACCACCTGACCCGTCTCCGCGAGGAGGCCCACGGCGCCGGGAACCACTACGGCTCCGCGGCCGAGGCGATCATGGCCTACGACCGCAAGGTCCTCCACCTGCAGGCGCCGATCAAGATCCGGCTCCCGCAGGTCACCCCGACCCCGGGCACGGACGCCGAGACCGTGACCGAGGAGGGCGTCTGGACCGCGGAGACCACGCTCGGGCGGGTGCTGTTCAACGAGCTCCTGCCGGCGGACTACCCGTTCGTCAACGAGCCGCTGCCGAAGAAGCGCCAGGCCACGATCGTCAACGAGCTGGCCGAGCGCTACTCGATGACCGAGGTCGCGCAGGTCCTGGACCGGCTGAAGGACGCGGGCTTCTACTGGGCCACGCGCTCCGGCGTCACGATCTCGATCGCGGACGTGCTGGTCCCGCCGGCCAAGGCGGGCATTCTCGAGGAGTACGAGGCGAAGGCCGACCAGATCAACAAGCGCTACCAGCGTGGTGCCCTGTCGCACCAGGAGCGCAACGACGAGATGGTCAAGATCTGGAGCCGGGCGACCGAGGAGGTCGCCAAGGCGATGGAGCAGAACTTCCCCGAGGACAACCCGATCCCGACGATCGTGCAGTCCGGGGCCGCGGGCAACATGACCCAGATCCGCCAGCTGGCGGGCATGAAGGGTCTGGTCGCGAACCCCAAGGGCGAGTTCATCCCGCGTCCGATCAAGGCCTCGTACCGCGAGGGCCTGTCGGTGCTGGAGTACTTCATCTCCACGCACGGCACCCGTAAGGGTCTGGCGGACACCGCGCTGCGGACCGCGGACTCCGGGTACCTGACCCGTCGTCTGGTCGACGTGTCGCAGGACGTCATCGTCCGCGAGGTCGACTGCGGCACCGAGCGCGCCATCCCGATGGCGGTCACCGAGGAGACGAGCGACGGTCGGTTCATCCCGCACCGTTACCTGCGCACCTCGGTGTACGCCCGGACCTCCGGCGAGGAGATCACCGCGGCGGACGGCACCGTGCTGGTCCGCAAGGGCGACGACCTCGGCGACGCCGTGCTCGACGCGCTCGTCGCGGCCGGCGTCAAGACGGTCCGGGTCCGCTCCGCGCTGACCTGCGCCTCGGCCACCGGTATCTGCGGCATGTGCTACGGCCGCTCGATGGCCACCGGCAAGCTGGTGGACGTCGGCGAGGCCGTCGGCATCGTCGCCGCGCAGTCGATCGGTGAGCCCGGCACCCAGCTGACGATGCGTACGTTCAAGCAGGGTGGCGTCGCGGGTGACGACATCACGACCGGTCTGCCGCGTGTCACCGAGCTGTTCGAGGCCCGGGTCCCGCGCGGCAAGGCGCCGATCGCCGACGTCGACGGCCGCATCCGCATCGAGGACGGCGACCGGTTCTGGAAGATCACGCTGATCCCGGACGACGGCGGCGAGGAGATCGTCTACGAGAAGCTGTCCAAGCGGCAGTGGCTCGGGATGACCACCGTCGACGGCACCGAGCGTCCGCTCGCGGACGGCGACCACGTGACGGTCGGCCAGCTGCTCCTCGAGGGCATGGCGGACCCGCACGAGGTGCTGCGTGTCATGGGCCCGCGTGAGGTGCAGCTGCACCTCGTGCGTGAGGTGCAGAAGGTGTACCGCACGCAGAGCGTGGACATCCACGACAAGCACATCGAGGTCATCGTCCGGCAGATGCTGCGCCGGGTCACGATCATCGACTCGGGTGCGACCGAGTTCCTGCCCGGCGCACTGGCCGAGCGGGGCGAGTTCGAGTCCGAGAACCGCCGGGTCGTCGCCGAGGGTCTGGAGCCGGCCTCCGGCCGTCCGGTCCTGATGGGGATCACCAAGGCCTCGCTGGCGACGGAGTCGTGGCTGTCCGCGGCCTCGTTCCAGGAGACCACCCGCATCCTCACCGATGCCGCGATCAACGGAAAGCGCGACAAGCTCGTCGGGCTCAAGGAGAACGTGATCATCGGTAAGCTGATCCCGGCCGGTACCGGCATCAACCGGTACCGCAACATCCAGGTCCAGCCGACCGAGGAGGCCCGCGCGGCCGCCTACGCGCTGCCGAGCTACGACGACGGCTACTACAGCCCGGACGTCTTCGGCACGGGCACCGGTGCCGCGGTGCCGCTGGACGACTACGACTTCGGTCGCGACTACCGCTGAGGTAGCCGTCCGGTCCGGACCCACGACGGTGGGTCCGGACCGTGACCGGACAGGTCCCGGACGGGGCCGGACACCGCTCTCCCGTGGCGGTGCCCGGCCCCGTTCGTGCGTTCCGGGGCCGCCCGGGGGGAGCGGGCCTCAGCGCAGGCAGTCCGCCCGCAGGGCCAGGCCCAGGGTGCGCAGCGAGGCGTCGGCCTCCGCCAGCAGCCCGGCCAGCGTCGGGAAGGCGTGCCACATGCCGGGCGCGCGCTCGTAGGTGACCGGTGTCCCGGCCGCGCGGGCGCGCTCGACGAGGGTGTCGGCGTCGTCGACGAGGATCTCGTCGGCACCGGCGACGACGTGCAGCGGCGGCAGCCCGGCCAGGTCCGCGTCGAGCGGCAGGAGCTCGGGGGCGCCGGTGTGCGGCCCCGCGTAGTCGGCGACGGCGTCGGGCAGCCAGGACGGGTCGAGCATCGCGTCGAAGGCGACGTTGCGGGTGAGCGCGTCCGCGGTGCAGGACAGGTCCAGCCAGGGCGAGATCAGCCCGATCGAGCCCGGCAGGTCCTCGCCGGCCGCGCGCAGCCGCAGCAGCAGCGACATGGTCAGCCCGCCACCCGCGGAGTCGCCGGCGACCGCGATGTGCCGGGCCGGGATCCCCGCGGCCCGCAGGGCGGTCCAGGCGGCGTACGCGTCGTCGAGGGCGGCCGGGAACGGGTGCTCCGGGGCGAGCCGGTAGTGCGGGGCGAGGACCGCGCTGCCGGTGGCGTGCGCGAGCCCGGCGAGCAGCGGCCGGTGCGACGCCGAGGACCCCACGAGGTACCCGCCGCCGTGCAGGTAGAGCACCCGGTGCG
The DNA here is from genome assembly GCF_017312135.1 of Pseudonocardia sp. TMWB2A. Taxonomy (NCBI): domain Bacteria; kingdom Bacillati; phylum Actinomycetota; class Actinomycetes; order Pseudonocardiales; family Pseudonocardiaceae; genus Pseudonocardia; species Pseudonocardia sp. TMWB2A. The sequence continues at coordinate 6,074,557 of NZ_QKQY01000002.1, read as the reverse complement.
GGGCCGTCGGCCCGGGCGGTGCGACGACCGCGGTGGGCACCCCGCCGAGCGTCCCGCGGGCCCGACGGGTGCCGCGGGGGAGCGGGAGCGACGCACCGACGAGGTCGAGTCCACGCCGCCGCAGGGCGACGGGTAGTGTCGGGGCGAGCAAGGGCGCGATGAGTGCGCGCGTGGCGAGGCGGTTGACGGCCGTCGGCAGGTGCATACCGGACCGTAACCGTCCCTCCGTCGCCACCGTCCACAGGGTGATCCACACCGTGATCGACACGGCGGGATCCCGCTGGGGCGCAGTCATCGCCCACCACCGATCCGACCGCGACGAGCGGCCGTCGATCTGCGACGAGCGGGTGAGTCCGCTTGCCAGTGACGGCGTCGTGCGGCATCGTCGGGTCACCACAGGTCTCCTCCGGGGCGTCGTCCCGGGGGATCCGAGGACCATCGAAGCCCCCGATGGCCCCGAAGGCAGGTCCGAGGCGAACGCCCGGAACGGACCCGCTTTGACCGTGTCGAAGAGGGCCGGGTATTCTCATGTCTTGTGCTCGGCTCCGGTCGGGCAGGTCCGCGTGTCCCGTGGTGTGCACCGATCCGTTGGTTCCGACCCTCAGATCTGTGGTTGCGCCCCGGAGCAGGGCACGCCGGACGTCCCGACAGCCTCCGCGGGGCCCTTCCGGCCCCGAGCGTGCCCGGGACGACACGCCCGACCTCGGGGTCCGGCGCGACGGTGGCGGAGTTCGGCGAGAGCCGGCAGCCACGCCGGCGCCCGGAGCCCGGGACACCGAACCAAGATCACCAGTGTCACGGCGAGCGAGACAGTCGAGCCACGTCGACGGGAAGAAGTAGACGGTTCATGCCCACGATCCAGCAGCTGGTCCGCAAGGGCCGCGAGGACAAGGTCTCCAAGACCAAGACCGCCGCGCTGAAGGGAAGCCCCCAGCGCCGCGGGGTCTGCACCCGCGTGTACACCACCACGCCCAAGAAGCCGAACTCGGCGCTGCGCAAGGTCGCCCGTGTGCGCCTGTCCAGTGGCATCGAGGTCACCGCGTACATCCCCGGTGAGGGCCACAACCTGCAGGAGCACAGCATCGTGCTCGTGCGCGGTGGTCGTGTGAAGGACCTCCCCGGCGTGCGCTACAAGGTCATCCGTGGGTCGCTGGACACCCAGGGCGTGAAGAACCGCAAGCAGTCCCGCAGCCGCTACGGCGCGAAGAAGGAGAAGAGCTGATGCCCCGCAAGGGCCCCGCCCCGAAGCGTCCGCTGGTCTCGGACCCGGTCTACGGCTCGCCGCTGGTCACCCAGCTGGTGAACAAGGTCCTCAAGGACGGAAAGCGGTCGCTCGCCGAGCGCATCGTCTACGCCGCCCTCGAGGGCACCCGTGACAAGACCGGCACCGACCCGGTCGTCACGCTGAAGCGCGCTCTCGACAACGTGAAGCCGGCCCTCGAGGTCCGCAGCCGCCGTGTCGGTGGCGCGACCTACCAGGTCCCCGTCGAGGTCCGTGCCGTCCGGCAGACCACCCTGGGGCTGCGTTGGCTGGTCACCTACTCCGGCCAGCGCCGTGAGAAGACCATGGTCGAGCGCCTCATGAACGAGCTGCTCGACGCCAGCAACGGCCTCGGCGCCAGCGTCAAGCGGCGCGAGGACATGCACAAGATGGCGGAGTCGAACCGCGCCTTCGCCCACTACCGCTGGTGACCGGCCGACCGTCGGGCGCCAACTCGCGATCCAGGGAGAGCTGAGCAGTGGCAGCACAGGACGTGCTGACGGACCTCACCAAGGTCCGCAACATCGGCATCATGGCCCACATCGACGCCGGTAAGACGACCACGACCGAGCGGATCCTGTACTACACGGGGATCAACTACAAGCTCGGCGAGGTGCACGACGGCGCCGCCACCATGGACTGGATGGAGGAGGAGCAGAAGCGCGGCATCACGATCACGTCGGCCGCGACGACCTGCTTCTGGAAGAACCACCAGATCAACATCATCGACACCCCCGGGCACGTCGACTTCACCGTCGAGGTGGAGCGGTCCCTGCGGGTGCTCGACGGCGCGGTCGCGGTCTTCGACGGCAAGGAGGGGGTCGAGCCGCAGTCCGAGCAGGTCTGGCGGCAGGCCACCAAGTACGACGTCCCCCGCATCTGCTTCGTCAACAAGATGGACAAGCTGGGCGCGGACTTCTACTTCACCGTTCAGACGATCAAGGATCGCCTGAACGCGACCCCGCTCCCGCTCCAGATCCCGATCGGCTCCGAGAACGACTTCATCGGTGTCGTCGACCTGGTCGAGATGCGCGCGCTCACCTGGCGCGGCGAGGTCGCCAAGGGCGAGGACTACACCGTCGAGGCCATTCCGGCGGACCTCCAGGCCAAGGCCGAGGAGTACCGCACGGCGCTCGTCGAGGCCGTCGCCGAGACCGACGACGAGCTCATGGAGCTCTACCTCGGTGGCGAGGACCTGACGACCGAGCAGATCAAGACCGGTGTCCGCGCGCTGGTGACCAACCGCGCCGCCTACCCGGTCCTCTGCGGCTCGGCCTTCAAGAACAAGGGCGTCCAGCCGATGCTGGACGCGGTGATCGACTACCTGCCGTCGCCGTACGACGTGCCGCCGGTCGAGGGTTTCCTCACCGACGGCGAGACGCCGGCGAGCCGCAAGCCGTCGAAGGACGAGCCGTTCTCGGCCCTCGCCTTCAAGATCGCCGCGCACCCGTTCTTCGGCAAGCTGACCTACATCCGGGTGTACTCGGGTCAGGTCGCCGCCGGCGCCCAGGTCATCAACTCGACCAAGGACCGGAAGGAGCGCATCGGGAAGCTCTTCCAGATGCACTCCAACAAGGAGAACCCGGTCGACGAGGCCGTGGCCGGCCACATCTACGCGGTCATCGGTCTGAAGGACACGACCACCGGCGACACGCTCTGCGACCCGCAGAACCCGATCGTCCTCGAGTCGATGACCTTCCCGGACCCGGTCATCCAGGTCGCCGTCGAGCCCAAGTCGAAGGCGGACCAGGAGAAGCTCTCGCTGGCGATCCAGAAGCTGGCGGAGGAGGACCCGACGTTCCAGGTCTCCCTGGACGACGAGACCGGCCAGACCATCATCGCCGGCATGGGCGAGCTGCACCTCGAGGTGCTGGTCAACCGGATGAAGTCCGACTACAAGGTCGAGGCCAACATCGGTAAGCCGCAGGTGGCCTACCGGGAGACCATCAAGAAGGCCGTCGAGAAGTTCGAGTACACGCACAAGAAGCAGACCGGTGGTTCGGGCCAGTTCGCCCGCGTCATCATCAAGCTCGAGCCGCTCACCAGCGGTGACGGTGCGCTGTACGAGTTCGAGAACAAGGTCACCGGTGGCCGTGTCCCGCGGGAGTACATCCCGTCGGTCGACGCCGGTGCCCAGGACGCCATGCAGTACGGCATCCAGGCCGGCTACCCCGTCGTCGGTGTGAAGCTCACGCTGCTGGACGGTCAGTACCACGAGGTCGACTCCTCGGAGATGGCCTTCAAGGTCGCCGGTTCGATGGCGTTCAAGGAGGCGGCCCGCAAGGCGAGCCCCGCCATCCTCGAGCCGATGATGGCCGTCGAGGTGATGACGCCCGAGGACTACATGGGTGACGTCATCGGCGACCTGAACTCCCGCCGCGGCCAGATCCAGGCCATGGAGGAGCGGGCCGGTGCCCGTGTCGTGAAGGCGACCGTGCCGCTGTCCGAGATGTTCGGCTACGTCGGCGACCTGCGGTCGCGGACCCAGGGCCGGGCGAACTACACGATGGTCTTCGACTCCTACGCCGAGGTTCCGGCGAACGTGGCGAAGGAGATCATCGCGAAGGCCACGGGCGAGTAAGAGCTCCCCGGGGCGGGCCCCAGTGCCCGACCTGCTCGGAGGGTGCGGTCCGCGGATCGGTAAGGTCCGCGGCCCGCACCACCCGACACCCACAGACCTGCCGTCAGCACGGCGGAGTACAGACACGAGTCCAGGAGGACCCAGCAGTGGCGAAGGCGAAGTTCGAGCGGACCAAGCCGCACGTCAACATCGGCACCATCGGTCACATCGACCACGGCAAGACCACGCTGACGGCGGCCATCACCAAGGTTCTGCACGACAAGTTCCCGAACCTCAACGAGGCTTCGGCGTTCGACATGATCGACAAGGCGCCGGAAGAGCGCCAGCGCGGTATCACCATCTCGATCGCGCACGTCGAGTACCAGACCGAGAAGCGGCACTACGCGCACGTCGACTGCCCCGGGCACGCCGACTACGTGAAGAACATGATCACCGGTGCCGCCCAGATGGACGGCGCGATCCTGGTGGTCGCCGCGACCGACGGCCCGATGCCCCAGACCCGTGAGCACGTGCTGCTCGCGCGTCAGGTCGGCGTGCCGTACATCGTCGTCGCCCTGAACAAGGCGGACATGGTCGACGACGAGGAGATCATGGAGCTCGTCGAGATGGAGGTCCGCGAGCTGCTGTCGGCTCAGGACTACCCGGGCGACGACCTCCCGATCGTGCGCGTCTCGGCGCTGAAGGCGCTCGAGGGCGACGACAAGTGGGCCGAGGCCATCGTCGAGCTCATGGACGCGGTCGACGAGGCCATCCCGGAGCCCGAGCGCGACATCGAGAAGCCGTTCCTCATGCCCGTCGAGGACGTCTTCACGATCACCGGTCGCGGCACGGTCGTCACCGGCCGTATCGAGCGCGGCATCGTCAAGGTCAACGAGACCGTCGACATCGTCGGTATCCGGCCGAACAAGACCTCGACCACCGTCACCGGTGTCGAGATGTTCCGCAAGATCCTCGACGAGGGTCGCGCCGGCGAGAACGTCGGTCTGCTCCTGCGCGGTATCAAGCGTGAGGACGTGGAGCGCGGCCAGGTCGTCGTGAAGCCGGGTTCGATCACCCCGCACACCGAGTTCGAGGGCCAGGTGTACATCCTGGGCAAGGACGAGGGCGGCCGTCACACCCCGTTCTTCAACAACTACCGTCCGCAGTTCTACTTCCGGACGACCGACGTGACCGGCGTCGTGACCCTCCCGCAGGGCACCGAGATGGTCATGCCGGGTGACAACACCACCATGAGCGTTCAGCTGATCCAGCCGATCGCCATGGAGGAGGGCCTGCAGTTCGCCATCCGTGAGGGTGGCCGCACCGTGGGCGCCGGCCAGGTCACCAAGATCAACGCGTGACGTGTCGGGGCCGTCCCCCTGGGGGCGGCTCCGTTACCCACCCCCCCGGTCGAGGGTGCCGCACAGCGGTGTGTCATCCTTGACGGGTTGCACGATGAGCATGGCGCGTGGAAGCGCCGCCTCTGTTCCCGGTCTCCGGTAGTCCAGGGGTCGCGTACCACGCGCCATGTTCGTTGTCAGCCCCGGTTCCGCGGTCCGCCGCGCCACCGGGGAGATTCCGAGCGACATGCCCGCCCCAGATGGGGGTGGGACGCGGTGACCCGGGCATAACCATGCGGGTAGGGCGCGACACGCCCGACCTCGTGGACCGGAGAGCCCCGGCAGGACGAGTGCTCCAGGGAACTGGACGCGCGACTCCGGGCCGACAGAGACCTGAACAGAGCACGGGCCGCAGCCGGCCCGCCGGACATCCGGTGGCAGCACGGCGCGAGTTCTTACGGGGCCGAACCGCGACACCCCCGCGGCAGGAAGAAGAGGACGACCGACGACCATGGCGGGACAGAAGATCCGCATCAGGCTCAAGGCCTATGACCACGAGGCAATCGACGCGTCTGCTCGCAAGATCGTGGAGACCGTGACGCGTACCGGTGCCCGGGTCGTCGGCCCCGTGCCGCTGCCTACCGAGAAGAACGTGTACTGCGTCATCCGCTCGCCGCACAAGTACAAGGACTCGCGCGAGCACTTCGAGATGCGCACGCACAAGCGACTCATCGACATCCTCGACCCGACGCCCAAGACGGTCGACGCGCTCATGCGCATCGACCTGCCGGCGAGCGTCGACGTCAACATTCAGTGACGGCGGGGTGGAGACGATGACTGCTGCATTCAAGAAGACGACTGCCACCAAGCAGACGAAGAAGGTCACCGGCCTCCTGGGCACCAAGCTCGGGATGACCCAGTTGTTCGACGAGAACAACCGCATCGTGCCGGTCACCGTGGTCCAGCTCGGGCCGAACGTCGTGACGCAGGTGCGCTCGCAGGAGACCGACGGCTACACCGCCGTCCAGCTGGCCTACGGGGCCATCGACCCGCGCAAGGTGAACAAGCCGGAGTCCGGCCACTTCGCCAAGGCCGGCGTCACCCCCCGTCGCCACGTCCTGGAGCTCCGCACCTCCGACGCCGCCGAGTACACCACCGGCCAGGAGGTCACCGTCGAGGCGTTCGCCGAGGTGGCCGAGGTCGACGTGGTGGGCGTGACCAAGGGCAAGGGCTTCGCCGGTGTCATGAAGCGCCACGGGTTCAAGGGCCTGGGCGCCTCGCACGGCACGCAGCGCAAGCACCGTTCGCCGGGCTCCATCGGCGGCTGCGCCACCCCGGGCCGCGTGTTCAAGGGTGTGCGGATGGCCGGCCGGATGGGTTCCGACCGCCAGACCACGCAGAACCTGAAGGTCCACCGGGTGGACGCCGAGCGCGGGCTGCTGCTCGTCAAGGGCGCCGTCCCCGGTCCGCGCGGTGGCCTCGTCGTGGTGAAGACCCCCGCGAAGGGTGATGGCAAGTGAGCACCGTGCAGATCAAGACCCCCGAGGGTTCCGCCGGCGGCAGCGTCGAGCTGCCGGACCACGTCTTCGACGTGACGGCGAACATCGCCCTCATGCACCAGGTGGTGACCGCGCAGCTCAACGCCGCGCGTCAGGGCACGCACGACGTGAAGGGTCGCGGCGAGGTCCGCGGCGGTGGCAAGAAGCCGTACCGGCAGAAGGGCACCGGTCGCGCCCGTCAGGGCTCGATCCGCGCGCCGCAGTTCGCCGGTGGTGGCATCGTCCACGGCCCGACGCCCCGCGACTACTCGCAGCGGACCCCGAAGAAGATGAAGGCCGCCGCCCTGCGTGGCGCCCTCTCCGACCGGGCCCGCGCCGGCGCCGTGCACGTCGTGTCCGCCTTCTCCGAGGGCGACGCGCCGTCGACCAAGGCCGCCCGCAAGGCGATCGAGGCCGTCGTGCCCGACGCCCGCCGGGTGCTCGCGGTCGTCGAGCGTTCCGCGGAGAACGCCCTGCTGAGCCTGCGCAACCTGCCGCAGGTCCACCTGATCGCGCCCGACCAGCTGAACACCCACGACGTGCTCGTCAACGACGTCGTGCTGTTCACGCAGGCGGCGCTGGACGAGTTCCTGGCCGGCCCGATCGCGAAGCCGAAGGCTGCCGGCCGCCGCGCTGAGGAGGCCGACAAGTGATCACGGACCCGCGGGACGTGCTGCTCGCGCCGGTCGTCTCGGAGAAGAGCTACGGGCTGCTCGACGAGCGCCAGTACACCTTCGTCGTGGCACCGGACGCGAACAAGACCCAGATCAAGATCGCCGTGGAGAAGGTGTTCGGGGTCAAGGTGACCAGCGTGAACACGCTGAACCGCCCGGGCAAGCGCAAGCGCTCCCGCACCGGCTACGGCAAGCGCAAGGACACCAAGCGCGCGATCGTCACGCTCTCCGAGGAGAGCAAGTCGATCGACGTCTTCGGTGGCCCGGCGAGCTGAGGGAGCGAGCTGACCCATGGCCATTCGTAAGTACAAGCCGACCACCCCGGGCCGTCGTGGCTCGAGCGTGTCGGACTTCGCCGAGATCACCCGGGACACCCCCGAGAAGTCGCTGCTGCGCCCGCTGCACAACAAGGGCGGCCGCAACGCGCACGGGCGGATCACCACCCGTCACCAGGGTGGCGGACACAAGCGCGCCTACCGTCTGATCGACTTCCGTCGTAACGACAAGGACGGCGTGCCGGCGAAGGTCGCGCACATCGAGTACGACCCGAACCGCACCTCGCGGATCGCACTGCTGCACTACGCCGACGGCGAGAAGCGCTACATCATCGCGCCGGCGAAGCTCAAGCAGGGCGACAAGATCGAGAACGGTCCCCGGGCCGACATCAAGGTGGGTAACAACCTGCCGCTGCGCAACATCCCGACGGGCACCGTGGTGCACGCGATCGAGCTCCGCCCCGGTGGCGGCGCCAAGATCGCGCGCTCGGCCGGTGTCGGCGTCCAGCTGGTCGCCAAGGACGGGCCCTACGCGCAGCTGCGGATGCCCTCCGGCGAGATCCGCTACGTCGACGTGCGCTGCCGCGCCACCGTCGGCGAGGTGGGCAACTCGGAGCACGCCAACATCAACTGGGGTAAGGCCGGCCGTATGCGGTGGAAGGGCAAGCGCCCGACCGTCCGTGGTGTCGTCATGAACCCGGTGGACCACCCGCACGGTGGTGGTGAGGGCAAGACCTCCGGTGGTCGCCACCCGGTGAACCCGGCGGGCAAGCCCGAGGGCCGTACCCGCAAGAGCAAGCCGTCCGACAAGTTGATCGTCCGCCGGCGTCGTACCGGCAAGAAGCGCTGAGCAGGGAGGTAAGACATGCCGCGCAGCCTGAAGAAGGGCCCCTTCGTGGACGACCACCTGCTCAAGAAGGTGGACGTCCTCAACGAGTCCGGCAAGAAGACCGTCATCCGCACGTGGTCCCGTCGGTCCACGATCATCCCGGACATGATCGGTCACACCATCGCCGTGCACGACGGCCGCAAGCACGTCCCGGTGTTCGTGTCCGACTCGATGGTCGGTCACAAGCTGGGCGAGTTCGCCCCCACCCGGACCTTCCGGGGCCACATCAAGGACGACCGCAAGGCGCGTCGGCGCTAGTAGCCGGCCCGAGTAGCGACTAGGAGAGGTGGAGAAAATGGCAGAGACCACTGCCGAGACCACCGGCGCTGCGCTCGAGCCGACTCGTGCGCGCGCCGTGGCGCGGTTCGTCCGCAGCTCGCCGACGAAGACCCGTCGTGTCGTGGACCTGGTCCGCGGCCTGCCGGTCGACGAGGCGCTGGCGATCCTGCGGTTCTCGCCGCAGGCCGCGGCGGAGCCCGTCGCGAAGGTCGTGGCGAGCGCCGCGGCCAACGCCGAGAACAACCTGGACCTGGACCCGGAGACCCTCGTGGTCGCCGTGGCGATGGTCGACGAGGGCCCGACGCTGAAGCGGATCCGGCCGCGCGCCCAGGGGCGTGCGTACCGCATCCGCAAGCGGACGAGCCACATCACCATCGAGGTCGAGTCGGTTCCGCAGAAGGCCGGCCGTCGTGGTGCGAAGGGGAGGGCCCGCTGATGGGGCAGAAGATCAACCCGCACGGCTTCCGCCTGGGCATCACCACGGACTGGAAGTCGCGCTGGTACGCCGACAAGCAGTACTCCGAGTACGTCAAGGAGGACGTCGAGATCCGCCGCATGCTCTCCAAGGGCATGGAGCGGGCCGGCATCTCCAAGGTCGAGATCGAGCGCACCCGGGACCGCGTGCGGGTGGACATCCACACCGCGCGTCCGGGCATCGTGATCGGCCGTCGTGGCGCGGAGGCCGACCGGATCCGGGGCAACCTCGAGAAGCTGACCAAGAAGCAGGTCCAGCTGAACATCCTCGAGGTCAAGAACTCCGAGTCCGACGCGCAGCTCGTCGCCCAGGGCGTCGCCGAGCAGCTGTCGAACCGGGTCGCCTTCCGGCGTGCGATGCGCAAGGCCATCCAGTCGGCCATGCGCAGCCCGCAGGTCAAGGGCATCCGGGTCCAGTGCTCGGGCCGCCTCGGCGGTGCCGAGATGTCGCGGTCGGAGTTCTACCGCGAGGGTCGGGTCCCGCTGCACACGCTGCGTGCCGACATCGACTACGGCCTGTTCGAGGCCCGGACCTCCTTCGGCCGCATCGGCGTGAAGGTCTGGATCTACAAGGGCGACGTCGTCGGTGGCCGCCGCGAGGGCGTCCCGGCCGCCGCCGAGGCCCCGGGCCGCGGCCCGCGCCGCGAGCGTCCGGCCCGGCGCCGTTCCGGTGCCTCGGGCACCACTGCGACCAGCACCGAGGCCGGGCGTGCCGCGCAGAGCGCGGGCCAGGCCGGCGGCGCCGCGACGGCGACCGCCGAGGCCCCGGCCTCCGGTGAGAACCAGAGCAACGGTGGGGAGAGCTGACCGATGCTGATCCCACGCAAGGTCAAGCACCGCAAGCAGCACCGTCCCAAGCGCAAGGGCATGGCCAGCGGTGGTACCGCGGTCACCTTCGGCGACTGGGGCATCCAGGCGCTGGAGCCGGCCTACGTGTCCAACCGGCAGATCGAGTCGGCGCGTATCGCGATCAACCGGCACATCCGTCGTGGCGGGAAGATCTGGATCAACGTCTTCCCGGACATCCCGATGACCAAGAAGCCGGCCGAGGTCCGCATGGGTTCCGGTAAGGGTTCGCCCGAGAAGTGGGTCACGAACGTCAAGCCGGGCCGGGTGCTCTTCGAGATGAGCTTCCCGAACCGCGAGGTGGCGCACGAGGCCCTGACCCGTGCGATCCACAAGCTGCCCATGAAGTGCCGGATCGTGTCCCGTGAGGGTGGTGACATCTGATGGCGAGCAGTGGCAACACCAAGGCCGCCGAGCTGCGCGAGCTCTCCGACGAGGAGCTGGTCGTGCGTGTCCGGGAGGCCAAGGAGGAGCTGTTCAACCTCCGCTTCCAGATGGCCACCGGGCAGCTGGACAACAACCGGCGGCTGCGGGCCGTCCGTCACGACATCGCGCGGTGCTACACCGTGATGCGCGAGCGTGAGCTCGGCCTTTCCGCCGCACCGACCGAGAGCGAGGGCGCGGCGTGAGCGACGAGCAGAAGAACGACGAGCGCGGGGAGCGCAAGGTCCGCGAGGGCCTGGTCGTGTCCGACAAGATGGAGAAGACGATCGTCGTCTCCCTCGAGGACCGGGTGAAGCACCCCCTGTACGGCAAGGTCATCCGCCGGACCAGCAAGGTCAAGGCGCACGACGAGGGGAACACCGCCGGTATCGGCGACCGTGTCCGCCTCATGGAGACCCGTCCGCTGTCGGCGACCAAGCGCTGGCGGCTGGTGGAGATCCTCGAGAAGGCCAAGTAGGAGTCGAAGTGATCCAGCAGGAGTCGCGGCTGCGCGTCGCCGACAACACCGGTGCCAAGGAGATCCTGTGCATCCGGGTGCTGGGCGGCTCCGCGCGGCGCTACGCCGGGATCGGCGACGTCATCGTCGCCACGGTCAAGGAGGCCATCCCCGGCGCCGGCGTGAAGCGTGGTGACGTCGTCAAGGCGGTCATCGTGCGCACCAAGAAGGAGAAGCGCCGTCCCGACGGCAGCTACATCCGTTTCGACGAGAACGCCGCCGTGCTGATCAAGGCGGACAACGGACCTCGGGGGACCCGTATCTTCGGCCCGGTCGGGCGCGAGCTGCGCGACCGCAAGTTCATGAGGATCATCTCCCTGGCCCCGGAGGTGCTCTGACATGAAGGCGAAGATGAAGGTCAAGAAGGGCGACACCGTTCTGGTGATCGCCGGCAAGGACAAGGGTGCACGGGGCAAGGTCATCGCGGCCTACCCGGAGCGCCAGCGCGTGCTGGTCGAGGGCGTGAACCGGATCAAGAAGCACACCCGGATCAGCCAGAACCAGCGCGGGGCCGAGAGCGGCGGGATCGTCACCCAGGAGGCCGCCATCCACGTCTCGAACGTGATGGTGTGCGACTCCGACGGCAAGCCGACCCGTATCGGCAAGAAGGCCGTCGAGGGCGAGGACGGCACCACCCGCCGCGTCCGGATCTCCAGGCGCAACGGGAAGGAGATCTGAGATGACCACGGCTGAGAAGACCCTGCCGAGGCTCAAGCAGCGGTACCGCGACGAGATGCTCGACAAGCTCCGCGAGGAGTTCGGCTACACCAACGTCATGCAGATCCCCGGCCTGACCAAGGTCGTGGTGAACATGGGTGTCGGTGACGCCGCCCGCGACTCGAAGCTGATCGACGGTGCGCTGCGGGACCTGGCCACCATCACCGGCCAGAAGCCGCAGCTGCGTCGCGCCACCAAGTCCATCGCGCAGTTCAAGCTGCGCGAGGGCATGCCGATCGGTGCGAAGGTGACCCTCCGCAACGACCGGATGTGGGAGTTCCTCGACCGTCTCCTGACCATCGCGCTGCCCCGTATCCGCGACTTCCGCGGCCTCGAGGGCAACCAGTTCGACGGGCGTGGCAACTACACGTTCGGCCTGAACGAGCAGTCGATGTTCCACGAGATCGACCCGGACTCCATCGACCGGCCGCGGGGCATGGACATCACGGTCGTGACCACCGCGACCACGAACGCCGAGGGCCGGGCGCTGCTGCGCCACCTGGGCTTCCCGTTCAAGGAGAGCTGAGCGAATGGCGAAGAAGGCGCTCATCAACAAGGCGAACGCGAAGCCGAAGTTCGCCGTGCGGGGTTACACCCGCTGCAACAAGTGCGGCCGGCCGCGTGCCGTGTTCCGCAAGTTCGGCCTCTGCCGCGTGTGCCTGCGAGACATGGCGCACGCCGGCGAGCTGCCGGGTGTGAGCAAGTCCAGCTGGTGATCCGACCGCCCCGCGTCCGCGGGGCAGCGGATCCGATCGCCGCAGGCCCGCACCGGTGCGGTGCCCCGCACAGGGGCGCCGCGCCGGTACGAGGAACCACGGCGGGAAAGAGACAGACACCATGACGATGACCGATCCGATCGCAGACATGTTGACCCGTCTGCGGAACGCGAACTCGGCCTACCACGACCGCGTCGTGATGCCCCACTCGAAGCTGAAGGTCGCCATTGCGGAGATCCTTCAGAAGGAGGGCTACATCGCGGCACACCACACCGAGGACGCCGAGGTCGGCAAGTCCCTGGTCGTCGAGCTGAAGTACGGCCGCAACCGCGAGCGCAGCGTCGCCGGTCTGCGCCGGGTGTCCAAGCCCGGTCTGCGTGTGTACGCGAAGTCGACGAACCTGCCGCGGGTCCTGGGTGGCCTCGGCATCGCGATCATCTCGACCTCTCAGGGTCTGATGACCGACCAGCAGGCCTACCGGAGCGGCGTGGGCGGGGAAGTCCTCGCCTACGTCTGGTGAGAGAGGGGTAACGAACGATGTCGCGCATCGGAAAGCTGCCCATCACCGTCCCGTCGGGCGTGGAGATCACCATCGACGGCCGCACGGTCACCGCGAAGGGCCCCAAGGGCACCCTGTCGCACACCGCTGTCGAGCCGATCACGATCGAGCGTGACGACGACGGCACGGTGCTGGTGAAGCGCCCGAACGAGGAGCGTGAGGTGCGGGCCTACCACGGCCTGACCCGCTCCCTCGTCAACAACATCGTGGTCGGCGTCAGCGCCGGCTACGAGAAGAAGCTGGAGATCCACGGCGTGGGTTACCGCGTGCAGCTGAAGGGGCAGAACCTCGAGTTCGCCCTGGGCTTCTCGCACCCGGTCGTCATCGAGCCGGCGGAGGGCATCACCTTCGCGGTCGAGTCGCCGACCCGGTTCTCGGTCTCCGGCATCGACAAGCAGCTGGTCGGCGAGACCGCTGCCAACATCCGGAAGCTGCGCCGCCCCGACCCGTACAAGGGCAAGGGTGTGCGGTACGCCGGCGAGCAGGTCCGCCGCAAGGTCGGAAAGACGGGTAAGTGATGGCCGAGACGAACGAGACGGTGTCGGGTTCCGCCCGCCGCCGGATGGCGTCCCAGGTGGCGCGCAAGCGCCGCGACTCGCGCATCCGCCGGCACGCCCGGCTCCGGAAGAAGATCTCCGGGACGCCGGTGCGTCCGCGGCTGGCGGTCAACCGCTCCTCGCGGCACATCACCGTCCAGCTGATCGACGACCTGGCGGGCCACACGCTGGCCTTCGCCTCCTCGCTGGACGCCGAGGTGCGTGGCGTCGAGGGCGACAAGAAGGCCAAGGCGGCCAAGGTCGGCGAGCTCATCGCCGCCCGGGCCAAGGAGGCGGGCATCTCCACGGTCGTGTTCGACCGCGGCGGGCTGGCCTACCACGGCCGCATCGCGGCCCTGGCCGACGCCGCCCGCGAGGGAGGCCTGGAGTTCTGATGAACCAGACCGAGAAGATCGAAGGGACTGTCTGATGCCGGGACGTACGCGGCGTGACGGCGGAGCCCCGGGCGGCAGCGGTGGGAACGACAACCGCAACAACCGGGACCGCCGGGACGGTGGCCGTGGCGGGGCGGCCCAGGACAAGACCCCGTACATCGAGCGGCTGGTCACGATCAACCGCGTGGCCAAGGTCGTCAAGGGCGGCCGCCGGTTCAGCTTCACCGCGCTGATGATCGTCGGCGACGGTGACGGCCTGGTGGGCGTCGGCTACGGCAAGGCCAAGGAGGTGCCGGCCGCGATCGCCAAGGGCGTGGAGGAGGCGAAGAAGAACTTCTTCCGCGTCCCCCGCATCGGCGGCACGATCGTGCACCGCGTGCAGGGTGAGGCCGCCGCCGGCGTCGTCATGCTGCGCCCGGCCTCCCCGGGTACCGGTGTCATCGCCGGCGGCCCGGTCCGCGCGGTGCTGGAGTGCGCGGGGATCTCGGACATCCTGTCCAAGTCCCTCGGCTCCGACAACGCCATCAACATCGTGCACGCCACGGTGGCGGCGCTGAAGTCGGTGCAGCGTCCGGAGGAGGTCGCGGCCCGCCGCGGCCTGCCGCTGGAGGACGTCGCCCCGGCGAGCATGATGCGCCAGCGCGCCGAGGCCGACGCGGCGAAGGTGTGAGCGACATGGCCACGTGGAAGATCACCCAGGTGAAGAGCCGGATCGGCTGCAAGCAGAACCAGCGCGACACGCTGCGCTCGCTCGGCCTGCGCAAGATCCGGCAGTCGGTGGTGCGTGAGGCGGACCCGCAGACCCGCGGTTACGTCCACACCGTGCGCCACCTCGTGACCGTGGAGGAGGTGCAGTCGTGAGCGAGAACGAGAACTCCGTCATCAAGCTCCACGACCTGCGGCCGGCCCCGGGCTCGAAGAAGGCGCGGACCCGTGTGGGTCGCGGTGAGGGCTCCAAGGGCAAGACCGCCGGTCGCGGTACCAAGGGCACCAAGGCCCGCAAGACGGTGTCCCCGCGCTTCGAGGGCGGGCAGATGCCGCTGCACATGCGGCTCCCGAAGCTCAAGGGCTTCAAGAACCGCTTCAAGGTCGAGTACCAGGTCGTGAACGTCGGCGAGCTGGCCACCCTGTTCCCGAAGGGTGGCGAGGTCGGTCCGGCCGAGCTGGTCGAGGCGGGCGCGGTTCGCAAGAACCAGCTCGTGAAGGTCCTCGGCGAGGGCGAGCTCTCGGGCGTCGCCCTGACCGTGAAGGCCCACAAGTTCTCCGCGTCCGCGCGCGAGAAGATCTCGGCGGCCGGCGGCTCGGTCTCCGAGCTGTAGGCCCCACCGCACGTCCCCCGGCGCCGTCCGTGGCGCCCGCTCCACCCCAGGTGGACCGGGCCCGTGGGCGGCGCCGAGGCGTTTCCGGGCCGCTGTTACAGTCACTTCCGGACCGAGTGTCCACCGATTACCTGGCGCGCCCCGTGGGCGCGCAGCCCCCGCCGGTACACACCGGCCCGGGTGTCCCGCGAGGCGCGGAACGCGCGTCGACCAACCCGGCCGACCCCTCAGGGGCCGGCGCAGGCGGTGTCGGGCCGCCGACGTCGTAGGAGGATCACCGAGTGCTCAGCGCAGTCCGGGCGGCCCTGACCACGCCGGATCTCCGCAAGAAGATCCTCTTCACGCTGGCGATCGTGGCGGTGTACCGGCTCGGGGCGAACATCCCCTCGCCGGGGGTGTCGTACCCCAACATCCAGGAATGTGTCCGTCAGGTCGAGGGCGGCGACAACGCCAGCGTCTACTCCCTGATCAACCTGTTCTCCGGCGGGGCACTGCTCCAGCTGTCGATCTTCGCGCTGGGCATCATGCCCTACATCACCGCGAGCATCATCGTGCAGCTGCTGCAGGTCGTCATCCCGCGGTTCGAGCAGCTGAAGAAGGAAGGCCAGTCCGGCCAGGCCAAGCTCACGCAGTACACGCGGTACCTGACGATCGGTATCGCGGTGCTGCAGGCCACCGGCTTCGTGGCGCTGGCCGAGCGCGGTCAGCTGTTCCAGGGCTGTGCGCTGCCGATCATCCCGGACTCGTCGGTCTTCACCCTGATCGTCATCGTGATCGTCATGGTCGCCGGGACCACGCTGGTGATGTGGCTGGGCGAGCAGGTCACCGAGCGCGGCATCGGCAACGGCATGTCGCTGCTGATCTTCGCCTCCATCGCGCACCGCATCCCCGCCGAGGGCCGGCTGATCCTGGAGAACTCCGGCGGCCTGGTCTTCGCCGGCGTCTGCGTCTTCGGTCTCGCGATCATCGCCAGCGTCGTGTTCGTGGAGAACGGCCAGCGCCGGATCCCGGTGCAGTACGCCAAGCGCATGGTCGGCCGCCGGATGTACGGCGGCACCTCGACCTACCTGCCGCTGAAGGTCAACCAGGCCGGTGTCGTGCCGGTGATCTTCGGTAGCTCGCTGCTCTACCTGCCCGACCTGGTCGCCCGGCTCGCCGGGAACGACGGCGGCTGGTTCCAGCAGTTCGTGCAGACCTATCTCGTCGATCAGTCCAATCCCGTGCACATCGTGTTGTACGTAGCACTGATCATCTTCTTCACGTACTTCTACGTCGGCATCACGTTCAACCCCGACGAGCGCGCCGAGGACATGAAGAAGTACGGCGGCTTCATTCCGGGCATCCGCCCGGGGCGGCCCACCGCGGAGTACCTGAACTTCGTGCTCAGCCGCATCACGCTGCCGGGATCGCTCTACCTGGGCCTCATCGCGGTGCTCCCGAACTTCTTCCTCGGGATCACCGGCAGCGGCCAGAACCAGAACTTCCCGTTCGGCGGCACGGCCGTGCTGATCATGGTCACCGTGGGCCTCGACACCCTGAAGCAGATCGAGAGCCAGCTCATGCAGCGGAACTACGAGGGTTTCCTGCGTTAGGCTCGCCGGAACGTGGCCGAGCGGGAACCCCGGTGCGGGGCCCCGGCCCCGATCGTGGTGCCTCGGGCATCGTGTGCCGGCGAGGACGCCGGCGCCATGGACGACAAGACTTCAGGAGGTCGGGTTCTCGTGCGACTCGTTCTGGTGGGACCGCCCGGTGCCGGCAAGGGGACCCAGGCTGAGCAGATGGCCAAGCGGCTCGACGTCCCGCACATCTCGACCGGGGACCTGTTCCGGGCGAACCTGCGTGACGAGACCGAGCTCGGTCGCGAGGCGAAGCGCTACATGGACGCCGGGGACCTCGTCCCCGACGAGGTGACCGTCGGGATGGTGCGCGACCGGCTCGGCGACGCCGACACGGCAGGCGGCTTCATCCTCGACGGCTTCCCGCGCAACGTGGCCCAGGCGGGCTCCCTCGAGGAGATCCTGTCCGACAAGGGCCTGGAGCTCGACGCCGTCGTCCAGTTCGACGTCGACGACGAGGTCGTCGTGCAGCGGCTGCTCGGCCGCGGCCGCAGCGACGACAACGAGGACACCATCCGCAACCGGCAGCGGGTCTACCGCGAGGAGACCGCTCCGCTGCTGGACCACTACCGTGACCGGCTGGTCACGATCGACGCCGTCGGCGAGATCGACGAGATCACCGACCGGGTCTTCTCGGCGCTGCACAACCGCAACGGCTGAGACCCGGTCGGCGCCGGCACCACCGGCGCCACGGCGGGGAACCGAGGGACGGACACATGAACGGTCGCGGCGGCATCCGCGGGGCCATCGCCCGCTACCGGGGTCGGGACATCGAGCTCAAGACCCACGGTCAGCTCGAGGCGATGCGGGTGGCGGGCGCGCTGGTCGCGGCCACGCTGGCCGCGGTCACCGAGCACGCGAAGCCCGGTGTCAGCACGGCGGAGCTCGACGCGCTCGCCGAGCAGACGATCCGCGACGGCAACGGCGTCCCCTCGTTCCTCGGCTACCACGGTTTCCCGGCGAGCATCTGCGCCTCGGTGAACGAGCAGATCGTGCACGGCATCCCGTCGCCGAAGCAGGTGCTCGCCGAGGGAGACCTGATCTCGGTGGACTGCGGCGCGATCGTCGAGGGCTGGCACGGCGACTCCGCGGTGACCATCGCCGTCGGGGACGTGTCGCCGGAGGACCTCGCCCTGTCCGCGGCCTGCCGCGGCGCGATGGAGGCGGGGATCCTCGCCGTCCGCGACGGGGCCCGGCTGACCGACGTCTCCTACGCCATCCAGGAGGCGTGCCGGTCCGCGGCGCTGGCCGACCGCGCCGACTACGGGATCGTCGCCGAGTACGGCGGCCACGGCATCGGCACCTCGATGCACATGGACCCGTTCCTGCCCAACCACGGCGAGCCGGGCAAGGGGCCGCGGCTGCGCCCGGGCATGGCCCTGGCCGTCGAGCCGATGCTCGTCGCGGGGGACCCGGACACCCTGGAGCTCGAGGACGGCTGGACGGTCGTCACCGCGGCGGGCGGCCGGGCCGTGCACTGGGAGCACACCGTCGCCGTCACCGAGGACGGGCCGTGGCTGCTGACCGCGCCCGCCGGCGCACCGGACCGCCCCGGCGCCTGAGCCCCGCGCCACCGGTACCCGACGCGCTCCGCGCAGGTACTGGTCCGTGACCGGGTCGGTCCGTTACCGTCGGCCTCCCGGGCGTCTACCACGCCCGTCACCCCCGCCTGCACCGGCCTCGCACGGCCTCCGTACACTGGACCATCGGCGCGTCCTGTGACGTCCGCTCCGTGTGCTCCGTGTATCCCACAGTGTTCCCGGTCCGGCTCCGTCCGCGCGCGCCGAACCGGTCGTCGGCACCGCTGTCGACCGGGGCAACCGACACCTGTCACGGATAGCGGAGGACATGGCCAAGAAGGACGGGGCGATCGAGGTCGAGGGCCGGGTCGTCGAACCCCTGCCGAACGCGATGTTCCGGGTGGAGCTGGAGAACGGCCACCGGGTTCTCGCGCACATCAGCGGGAAGATGCGCCAGCACTACATCCGGATCCTTCCGGAGGACCGGGTGGTCGTCGAGCTGTCGCCCTACGACCTCAGCCGCGGCCGCATCGTCTACCGCTACAAGTGACGACCAGCTCCACCACGGTCGGTCGCGAGACCCACAAGAACGACACACAGAGGCAGACGACGTGAAGGTCAAGCCGAGCGTCAAGAAGATCTGCGACAAGTGCCAGGTGATCCGCCGCCACGGCCGGATCATCGTGATCTGCTCGAACCTGCGCCACAAGCAGCGCCAGGGCTGAGCAGAGCGGTACCGGTCGCGATCCTCTGATCGCGCAGCAGAAGCCCCCGATGCACCTGCCGGGCCACACGGGCCCGGTAGTACCCCCGGAACCAGGCCGGGGCCCGTTCAGCTCAGCGGCGGAACGGGACGGGCATCGGGAAGACCTGGGACGACAACAAGGAGACAACGCCGCATGGCACGTGTTGCCGGCGTCGACCTCCCCCGCGAAAAGCGGTTGGAGATCGCGCTCACCTACATCTTCGGGGTCGGACGGACCCGGTCCAAGGAGATCCTCGAGGCCACGGCGCTGAGCCCCGACCTCCGGTCGAAGGACCTGACCGACGAGGACGTCAGCAAGCTCCGCGAGTACATCGAGGCGAACCTGCAGGTCGAGGGTGACCTGCGCCGTGAGATCCAGGCGGACATCCGCCGGAAGATCGAGATCGGTTCGTACCAGGGCATCCGTCACCGTCGCGGCCTTCCGGTCCGCGGCCAGCGCACGAAGACCAACGCGCGCGGCCGCAAGGGCCCGAAGAAGACCGTCGCCGGTAAGAAGAAGGCAGGTAAGAAGTAATGCCGCCCCGCGCACGTCAGGGTGCCGGACCCAAGAAGGTCCGCCGTCGCGAGAAGAAGAACGTCGCGCACGGTCACGCCCACATCAAGTCCACGTTCAACAACACGATCGTGTCGATCACCGACCCGACCGGTGCCGTCATCGCCTGGGCCTCGTCCGGGCACGTCGGCCTCAAGGGCTCGCGCAAGTCGACGCCGTTCGCCGCGCAGCTGGCCGCCGAGAACGCCGCCCGCAAGGCGATGGACCACGGCATGAAGAAGTGCGACGTCTTCGTCAAGGGCCCGGGCTCGGGCCGCGAGACGGCGATCCGCTCGCTGCAGGCAGCCGGCCTCGAGGTCGGCACCATTTCCGACGTGACCCCGCAGCCGCACAACGGCTGCCGTCCGCCCAAGCGGCGCCGGGTCTAGGGGAAGGGAGAACCACCATGGCTCGCTACACCGGCCCCATGACCCGCAAGTCCCGCCGACTGAAGACCGACCTCGTCGGCGGCGACCAGGCGTTCGAGCGTCGTCCCTACCCGCCCGGCCAGCACGGCCGGATCCGGATCAAGGAGACCGAGTACCTCCTGCAGCTGCAGGAGAAGCAGAAGGCCCGCTTCGGCTACGGCCTGCAGGAGAAGCAGCTCCGCGCCTACTACGAGGAGGCGCACCGCCGGGAGGGCAAGACCGGCGACGAGCTGCTGCAGATCCTCGAGTCGCGCCTCGACAACGTCGTGTACCGCGCGGGCCTCGCCCGCACCCGGCGCATGGCCCGTCAGCTGGTGAACCACGGCCACTTCCTGGTCAACGGGAAGAAGGTCGACATCCCCAGTTACCGGGTGTCGCGCTACGACATCATCGACGTCAAGGACAAGTCGCGGAACACCGACCCGTTCGTCATCGCCAAGGAGACCCAGGGCGACCGCCCGGTCCCGGCGTGGCTGCAGGTCGTCCCGTCGACCCTGCGGATCCTGGTCCACCAGCTGCCCGAGCGCGCTCAGATCGACACCCAGGTCACCGAGCAGCTCATCGTCGAGTTCTACTCGAAGTAGCTCGACACGCCGTCGCCCCGCAGGGAGGGGCGGCGGTTCTCACTGCGACATCAAATAGCGGTTGTCGCAGGTGCGAAGGAGGCACACACCCATGCTGATCTCTCAGCGACCCTCACTGGCCGAGGACGTCGTCACCGAGACCCGGTCGCGGTTCGTCATCGAGCCGCTGGAGCCGGGCTTCGGTTACACCCTCGGTAACTCCCTGCGCCGGACGCTGCTGTCGTCGATCCCCGGTGCCGCCGTCACGTCCATCCGGATCGACGGCGTCCTGCACGAGTTCACCACCGTGCCGGGGGTCAAGGAGGACGTCACCGACATCATCCTCAACCTCAAGGAGCTCGTCGTGAGCTCCGAGGAGGACGAGCCGGTGACGATGTACCTGCGCAAGCAGGGCCCGGGTGCGGTCACCGCGGGGGACATCGTCCCGCCCGCCGGTGTCACCGTGCACAACCCGGACCTGCACATCGCCTCGCTCAACGACAAGGGCCGGCTCGAGGTCGAGCTCGTCGTCGAGCGCGGTCGCGGGTACGTCCCGGCGATGCAGAACAAGGCCACCGGTGCCGAGATCGGCCGTATCCCGGTCGACTCGATCTACTCGCCGGTGCTGAAGGTGACCTACAAGGTCGAGGCCACGCGAGTCGAGCAGCGCACCGACTTCGACAAGCTCATCCTCGACGTCGAGTCGAAGCCGTCCATCACCCCGCGGGACGCGCTGGCCTCGGCCGGCAAGACCCTGGTCGAGCTGTTCGGCCTGGCCCGCGAGCTGAACGTGGACGCCGAGGGCATCGAGATCGGCCCCTCCCCGCAGGAGGCGGACACCATCGCGGCGTTCGCGATGCCGATCGAGGAGCTGGACCTCACGGTCCGGTCCTACAACTGCCTCAAGCGCGAGGGCATCCACACGGTCGGCGAGCTCGTCGGCCGCAGCGAGGCGGACCTGCTCGACATCCGCAACTTCGGCGCCAAGTCGATCGACGAGGTCAAGATGAAGCTCGTCGGTCTCGGCCTGGCCCTCAAGGACAGCCCGCCCGGGTTCGACCCGTCGGCGGCGGCGAGCGACTACGGCGTCGACGGTGGGAGCGGGTTCGACCCGGACACCTTCGGTGACGACGGTCAGGACTACGCAGAAACGGAGCAGTTGTAGCCATGCCCCAGCCCACCAAGGGTGCCCGCCTCGGCGGGTCGCCCGCGCACCAGCGGCTGATCCTGGCCAACCTGGCGACCTCGCTGTTCGAACACGGCCGGATCACCACCACCGAGGCCAAGGCCCGGCGGCTGCGTCCGTACGCGGAGCGGCTGATCACCAAGGCCAAGGCCGGCGACCTGCACAACCGGCGCGAGATCATGAAGGTGATCCGCGACAAGTCGGTCGTGCACCGCCTCGTCACCGAGATCGGCCCGTTCTTCGCGGACCGCAACGGTGGCTACACCCGGATCACCAAGACGATGCCGCGCAAGGGCGACAACGCCCCGATGGCGGTCATCGAGCTGGTCCAGCAGAAGACGGTCACCGACGAGGCGAACCGTGCCCGTCGTTCGGCCGCGTCCCAGGCCGCGGCCGCCGCTCCGGCCGCCGCGGACGAGGACACCACGGTCGAGTCGACCGAGGCCACCGAGGCCGAGGTCACCGCCGCCGACCAGGCACAGGAGGCCGCCGAGAAGGCGGTCGACGCCGCGGTCGAGGCCGAGGAGGTGGCCCCGGGTTCCGAGGCCGCCGACAAGGCCGTCGACGCCGCTGCCGCCGCGGAGGAGGCCGCCGACGAGGCGTCCGAGGCCGCCGAGGACTCCAAGGGCAAGAAGGAGTCCGGCTCCTGAGCCGACTGCACCACACCGACGAGCCCGCCGTCATCGACGGCGGGCTCGTCGGCGTTTCCGGTGCCCCCGGCCCGGGGGCCGGCACCGTGCGGCTGCGGCTCGACGTCGCCTACGACGGCACCGACTTCTCCGGATGGGCCCAGCAGCCGACCCGGCGCACCGTGCAGGGCGTGCTCACCGAGGCCCTGTCGACCGTGCTGCGCACCCCGCTGCGGCTCACCGTCGCCGGGCGCACCGACGCCGGGGTGCACGCGTCCGGCCAGGTCTGCCACGTCGACCTCCCCGAGACGCTCGCACCGCAGGTCGACGGCCTGCTGCGGCGGCTGAACCGGCTGCTCCCGCCCGACGTGCGGGTGCACGACCTCGGGCGGGTGCCCGACGCCTTCGACGCCCGCTTCTCCGCGCTGCGCAGGCACTACCGCTACCGGGTCACCACGGCCCCGTTCGGCGCCGAGCCGCTGCGGGCGCGGGAGACCGTCGCCTGGCCGTACCCGCTGGACCCGGAGCCGATGAACGCCGCCTCGGCACTGCTGCTGGGCGAGCACGACTTCGCCGCGTTCTGCAAGCGCCGCGAGGGCGCGACGACCGTGCGCGCGCTGCAGCGCTTCGACTGGTCGCCCGCGCCGGGCGAGCCGGGCGTGCTGGTCGCGGCGGTCTCGGCGGACGCGTTCTGCCACTCGATGGTCCGCAGCCTGGTCGGCGCGGTGTTCGAGGTCGGCCGGGGGCGCAGGCCCGCCGACTGGCCCGCGGGACTGCTGCGCCGCGAGCTGCGCGCCTCCGAGGTGACCGTCGCGCCGCCGCACGGCCTGTCGCTGACCGGCGTCGACTACCCCGCCGACGACGAGCTCGCCGCCCGCGCCGAGCGGACCCGGCGGATCCGGGTACCGGGCGAGGGCTGAACGGCCCCCGGCGCGATCCGGTCCGGAACGCGGCCCGCGCACTGCGGCCGTGTCGCTGCGCCGCGACCGGTCCGAACGCGACTGGGTCGCCCGGTGCGACCGGTCCTGGTGCGGACGGGGCGAGCGGCCTCAGGAGACCGGCCGCACCCAGGCCGGGTGCGGCGGCCCGGGGACCCGGTGCGTCCGGCGGGTGTCGAGCGCCAGGGCCACGACCAGCCAGACCAGCGAGACCGACCAGCCCGTCAGGGCCAGCGAGCCGAGGAGGTACAGCGGCTCGGTCGGCCCGGCGGACAGCCCGGCGACCTCCAGCAGCACCGACAGCGGGGCGCGCACCGAGTCCTCGGTGTCGCCGAAGTCGGGCATCAGCAGCCCGCCGGCGAGCAGGAACCCGGCGCAGGCGACGAACGGGGCGGCCACCGCCGGGCCGAGCACACGGCGTCGCAGCACGGTCAGCGACAGCACCGTCGGGACCGCCAGGAGGGCCGGGCCGACCAGGGTCACGATCAGGATGATCAGGAACCACCCCGGCGCGGTGAACCGCAGGGCGGCGAAGGCCAGGAGGGCACCGGCCTGCAGGGCCACGTTCAGGTTCGTCCGCATGCCGACGATCGTGGCGGACCGGGCCCGTCCGCGGAATCCGCAGGACTACGGGCCGGACGGAGCAACCCGTGTCAACAGTCGGTTACCGAGGTTCCGTCCCGCCCGGTCCGCGGGTCACAGTGGCGCGGTGACCACCGAGAACACCGTCGGCGCGGCCGCGGACCGCGGGTACGGCGACCGCATCGTCGCCGTCGAGCCCGGCTCCACCGAGCCCGTGCCGGACTCCGAGCGGCACGGCAGACCCCGCCAGCTGTTCTGGACGTGGACCTCGCCGAACCTGGAGTTCGCGACGATCTTCGTCGGCGTGCTGTCGGTGACGGCGTTCGGGCAGACGGTGCCCGCGGCGGTCGCGGCGATCGTCGTCGGGAACCTGCTCGCCGCGCTCGCCCACGGGATCCTGTCCGCCCGCGGACCGGCCGCCGGGGTGCCGCAGATGGTGCTGGGGCGGCTCGCGTTCGGCCACCGCGGCAACGCACTGCCCGCCGCGCTGATGACGATCACCTCGGGCTTCGGCTGGTTCGCGGTGAACAGCGTCAGCGCCGCCTTCGCGCTGTCGGCGATCACCGGCGGCGGGACGGTCGCCTGGCTGGTGGCGGTGGTCGTCGTCCAGGTCGCCGTCGCGTTCTTCGGGCACAACCTGGTGCAGGCGTTCGAGCGGCTCGCCTTCCCGCTGCTCGCGGTCGTGCTCGGGATCGGGGCGGTGCTGGTGCTCGCCGCGTCGGACTCGGGGGCGGCCGCGTCGCCGGACGGGGTGGGCGGGGTCGGTGGGTTCCTGCTGACCGTCGGCGCCGTCGTCGGGTACTCGGCGGGCTGGAGCCCCTACGCCGCGGACTACTCCCGCTACCTGCCCCGTTCGGTGTCGGCGCGGGCCACCGGGCTCGCCGCGGGCGGCGGCCTGTTCCTGTCCACCACGGTGCTCATGACGGTCGGTGCGGCGTCGGTCGGGGCGGCGACCGCGGCCGGGCTCGACTCGGGCAACCCGGTCGCGAACTACACCGGCCTGCTGCCCGGGTGGCTGGCCGTGCTGACCCTGGTCGCCATCGCGGTGGGGGCGGTCGCGGCGAACGTCCTCAACGTCTACTCCGGGGCGATGGCGTTCCTCGCGCTCGGCATCGACGTGCCGCTGGCGCGGGCGCGGGCCGTCGTCGCGCTGGCGTTCGGCGTGGTCGGGTTCCTGATCGCGCTGGTCGCCCTCGGCGACGCCGCGGCCGGGTACGAGGCGTTCCTGCTGGTCGTCGTGTACTGGGTCGGGCCGTGGCTCGGGGTGGTGCTCACCGACCAGTGGCTGCGCCCGACCGACCCCGGTCTGCTCTACGACCGCACCCACCGCAACCACGCGGGCCCGGTCGCGCTGGCCGTCGGCATCGTGGTGTCGGTGCTGCTGTTCGCGAACCAGGAGCTGTTCACCGGCCTGGTGCCGCGGCTGCTGCCCGGGATCGGGGACGTGACCTTCCTGGTGGGGCTGCTGCTCTCGGCCGGGCTCTACGCCCTGCTGCTGCGCCGCACCGCCGTCGCGACGCGTGGGGGGACCCGGTGAACGCGCTCATCCCGACCGTGGACCTGGCCGCGCCGGACCCGGCCGCGGTGGACACCGCGTTGCAGCGGGCCGGTTTCCTGCAGGTCGTCGGGCACGGGGTGCCGGACGACGCGGCGTGGGCGGTGCGGGCCGCCGCCCGGGACTTCTTCGCGCTGCCCGAGCCGGTCAAGCGCGGCTACGCGGTCGGCGTCGGCGGGCGGGGGTGGCTGCCCCCCGGCGTCGAGGCCAACGACCGCGTCGAGGGCGGTGACTCGCCGCCGGACCTCAAGGAGTCCTTCGCGGTGGGGCCGTTCGCGCCGACCGGTGACGCGGACGTCGACGCGGTGTGGTTCCCGCCGAACGTCTGGCCGGCGCAGGTCCCGGCGCTGCGGGAGGCGGTGACCGCCTACTGCACGGCGATGACCCGCGTCGCGGGGGCGCTGCTGGAGCTGTGCGCGGGTGCGCTCGGGCAGACCCCGTCGACGCTCCGCGACCTCGCGACGCACCCGACGTGGACGTTCAACATCAACCGCTACCCGCCGATGACCGAGACCGGGACACCGCTGCCCGGGCAGTTCCGGATCGGCCCGCACACCGACTTCGGCACCGTCACCCTGCTCGACCGGGAGCCCGGGGCGGGCGGGCTGCAGGTCGACGTCGAGGGGCACGGCTGGACCGACGCGCCGTACACCCCGGGTGCGCTGACGGTGAACGTCGGCGACCTGCTCGCGCACTGGACCGGGCACCGCTGGCGGGCCGGACGGCACCGGGTGCTGCCGCCGCAGGCCCACGCCCCGGCCGAGGACCTGGTGTCGCTGGTGTTCTTCTTCGAGCTGGAACACGATGCCGTCGTCACGCCGCTGGCGCCGCCGCTCGGCCGGACGGCGCTGGAGCCGGTGGTGTCCGCGCCGTTCCTGCGCGAACGCCTCGACGCGATCGCGGTATAGGTTCGCGCGCATGGATCCGAGCTGGCTGGACGTCGCGGTGGAGCAGGCCCGGGCCGGGCTGGCCTCGGGCGGCATCCCGATCGGCGCCGCACTCGTCGGACCGGACGGGGAGGTCCTCGGGCGCGGCCACAACCGTCGTGTGCAGGACGGCGACCCGACGGTGCACGGCGAGACCGCGGCGTTCCGCGACGCGGGCCGCCGCCGCGACTACCGGTCCACGACGATGGTCACCACGCTCTCGCCCTGCTGGTACTGCTCGGGGCTGATCCGTCAGTTCGGGATCGGCGCGGTGCTCGTGGGGGAGGCCCGGACCTTCCACGGCGGGCACGACTGGCTGGCCGAGCACGGGGTGCGCGTGCAGGTGCTCGACGACGCGCGCTGCGTGGACATGATGACCGCGTTCGTCGCCGAGCGCCCCGACCTGTGGAACGAGGACATCGGCGTCGCGGAGTAGTGCTCAGCCCGCCGTGAGCGGGACGTCCGGGTCGAGCTCGATCGCGACCTCGCGCAGCGCCGCGTCGAGCACCGACCAGACCCACCGGGCCAGGTGCTCGGCGAGCTCGTCGAGCGGGAGCGGGTCCGCCGAGGAGAGCCAGCGCTCGGTCGCGCCGTCGACCAGCCCGACCGCGCCGGCGGCCAGCGGCGCCGCGACGGTCGCGGGCAGCCCGGGATAGCCGCCGGTCAGCAGGCCGGTCATCCGGTCGGCGATGCGGTGCCGGATGTCGGTGACCGCCGTCGTGACCCCGGCGGCGCGCAGCACGTACCGGTAGAGCTCGGTGTGCGCGGCGAGCCACCGCACGTGCGCGGCGATGGCGGCGACGAGCATCTCCCGCGGCGTCCCGCGCGGGCTCCACACCGGCGCGAGCGCCTCGGAGTAGAGCCCCAGCGCGGCCTCGGCGATCGCGCCCTGCAGGTCCTCCAGGCCGTCGAAGTGCCGGTACAGCGCGGGCCGGGGCACCCCGGCGCGACCGGCGATCTGCTCGGTCGTGGCCTCCGGTCCGTGCTCGGCGATCGCGGCCATCGCGGCCTCGACGACCTCGGCCCGCCGGGCCGCCCGCTGTCCGGCCCAGCGACGGGCGCGGCCGTCGCCGGGGGTCACGGATCCGCTCACCCGGCCATCATCCCGCGCGCGGTTGACACCGCGCCCGGTGCCACCCATGATTCGGCGATAAGGGGTACGCGCTGTACGGGATACTTTCTGTCACGGATGCGGCCCGACCGTCGACGACGACCGGAGGACCGACCGTGACCGAGACGGCGACCGACAACGGGTCCGGCCCACGCCCCCGCAGGCTGACCGGCGGCGACGTCGGCATCCCGCCGCGCCACCTGGACTTCCGGCTGCCCGAGCAGATGGTCCGCTGGGCCTACGCCGACAACGCGACCGCGACGCTGTTCCTCGCGATGCTCTCGGCGATCTTCCCGCCGGGGGAGGACTTCTTCGTCCGCTCGGTGATCCACTTCCGGGACCGGGTGACCGACCCGGAGCTGCGCGCCCGGGTCGCCGGGTTCACCGCGCAGGAGGTCATCCACAGCCGCGAGCACGACCGGCTCAACGAGGCGTTCCGCTCCCGCGGCTTCCCGGTGCACGTACCGGAGTCCGCGGTCGCGCTCGCGTTGAAGGTCCTCGACCGCACCTCGCCGCGGCAGCAGCTCGCCTGCACCGCGCTGATGGAGCACTTCACCGCGGTGATGGCCGAGGACATCCTCGGCAGCGACGAGTTCGCCGGGCGCGTGCACGCCGACATCCGCGAGCTGTGGCACTGGCACGCGCTCGAGGAGCTCGAGCACAAGTCCGTGACCTGGGACGTCTACGAGCTCATCGGCACCGACGGCCCCGAGCGCGGCCGGGCCGCCCCGCTGGTGGTCGCCACCGTGCTGCCCGCGGTCGTGTTCGGGTGGGCGTACCTGCTCGTGCAGCAGGGCGTCTGGCGGCGGCCGCGGGACCTGCGCGAGGGCTACCGGCTGCTGTTCGGGCGCGGCCAGTTCCTGCGCCGCGTGCTGGGCCGGATGCCCGTCTTCGGGCACCCGCGCTTCCACCCCGACCGGCACGACACCCGCGCGCTGGAGCAGCGCTGGCGCGACACCCTCTTCGGCGACGACGGCGCCCTGGCCGAGCAGCTGCGCCGTCCCGTCCGCGAGGCCTGACTCAGCTCCACGGCCGCAGCACCCGCCCGGCCCACGCCACGAGCAGCGCCTCGTCGTGGCTGACGGCGAGGACGCCGAGCCCGCGGCCGTCGACCTCGGCGGCGACGACCGAGACCAGGGCCGCGGTGCTCGACGCGTCGAGCATCGCGGTCACCTCGTCGCACAGCAGGTAGTCCGGCCGGGGCGCGAGCGCACGGGCCAGGCAGGCGCGCTGGAGCTGGCCGTCGGACACCTCGTGCGGCCGGCGTCCGCGCAGCTCGGCGGTCAGCCCGACCTGCGCGCACACCTCGTCGACGCGTGCGGCGACCCCGGGCACCCGGGCGGCGCGCAGCGGCTCGGCCACGATCTCCTCGCAGGTCAGCCGCGGGTCGGTCGAGGCCCGCGGGGACTGGAACACCACCCCGATCCGGCGGCGCAGCGGCGCGGGCGCGCCGAAGCGGAACCGGCGGACCGGCTCGTCGTCGACGGTCACCCGGCCCGACCACGGTGTGTGCAGCAGGGCCAGCACCCGGGTCAGCGTCGACTTCCCGCACCCCGACGGCCCGGCCAGCCCGAGCACCGTCCCCCGTTCCACGGCCAGGTCCACGCCGTCGACGACGGCGTGCCCGGCCCGCCACCCGGCGGTCACCCCCTCCGCGCGCAGGCTCACCGCGACCCCGCCCCGGACCGGGCCGCCGCGGGGAGCGCGGGGGCGGTCGGCGGATGGCAGGACACGCTCCGCCCGTCGCGGTGCACCGGGACGGGGTCGCCGGAGCAGTCGCCGGTGACCGGGCAGCGCGGGGCGAACGCGCAGCCGTCGGGCAGCGCGGACAGCTCCGGCGGGTGCCCGGGCACCGGGGTGAACCCGGCGTCGGGCAGCGCACCGAGCAGGCCCGCGGTGTAGGGGTGCCAGGGGCCCGCGAACACCTCGTCGGCGGGGCCGGTCTCGACCAGCCGCGAGGCGTACATGACGGCGACGTCGTCGGCGACGGCGCGGGCGGCGCGCAGGTCGTGGGTGATCAGCAGGACGGCGCGGCCCTCCGCGGCCAGCCCGGCCAGCAGCGCCGTGACGTGGTCGACCAGCGGCCGGTCGAGCCCGGCGGTCGGCTCGTCGGCGAGCAGCACCGGTGGATCCCCGGCGAGCGCGGCGGCGAGCCCGGCGCGCTGGGCCTGCCCGCCGGACAGCTCGTGCGGGTGCAGCGCGGCGACGTGGCGGGGCAGCGCGGCGCGGTCGAGGAGGTCGGCGACGGTGGTCGTCGCGCCGAGCCGGGTCAGGGTCTCGCGCAGCTGGGCGCCGACGGTGCGGGTGGGGGTGAAGTGGGTGGCGGCGGACTGGGGGACCAGCCCGACCAGCCGACCGCGGACCCGGTCGCGCAGCACGGACTCGGGCGCGGTGAGGAGCTCCACCGGGTCGGACCGCTCCGGCGGGGTCAGGACGGCCGACCCGCGGACCGAGGCGGTGCCCGGCAGCAGCCCGGTCAGGGCCTCGGTGAGCACCGACTTGCCGCAGCCGGACTCCCCGACGAGCGTGGTCAGCCGCCCGGCGCGCAGGTCCAGGTCGGCACCGGTGACCGCGCGGACCGTGCGGGCGCGACGCCCGCGTCCGACCCGGAAGGCGACGTCGAGGTCGCGCACCGCGAGCACCGTGCCGGGTGCGGGTGTGCCGGTCACAGCGCCTGCTCCGACCGTCGGCGCGGGAGTGTGCGGTCCCGCCACCAGGCCGCGATGCCGGCGACGCACAGCGTCGTCGCGGCCAGCAGCACGCTCGGGAACACCACGATCCACCAGGAGCCGAGCAGCACGGCCTGTCTCCCCTCGCCGAGGATGGTGCCCAGGCTCGCCAGGTGTGGTGGCAGGCCGAGGCCGAGGAAGCTCAGTGCGGTCTCGTGCCACACCGCGTGCGGCAGGATCAGCACCGCCGAGAGCACCGCCTGCGGGGCGACCGCGGGCAGCAGGTGCCGGCGCAGGACCCGGCGCCGGGACGCGCCGCCGGAGATCGCGGCGTCGACGAACGGGCGGGTGCGCAGGGTCAGGATCTCCGCGCGCACGACGCGGGCCACCGTCGTCCAGTGGGTCAGCCCGATCGAGGCGATCACCGCGAGCACGCTGCCCCGGTAGAGCGCGACGATCACGATGCCGAGCAGCAGGTGCGGGACGGCGTTGACGGCGTCGACCAGGCGCATCGCGATCCGGTCCCACCAGCCGCCGAGCAGCCCCGACAGCGCCCCGAACAGGGTGCCGATCACCGTCGAGAGCACGGCGCAGGCCGCGGCGACCTGCAGCGACACCCCCAGCCCGGCGAAGCTGCGCAGCAGCACGTCACGGCCCACGGAGTCGGTGCCGAACGGGTGCGTGGGCGAGGGCGGCAGCCGGATCGCGGCGTAGTCCACGGCGCCCTCGTCGAGCCCGCCGAGCCACGGCACGAGCACCGCGGCCGCGACGAGCAGGACCAGCCCGCCGGCGCCGGTGACCAGCCGGGCCCGCCCGGACCGGCGACGACCGCGGGGCGAGCCGGGGCGCGGCCGGCCGGCCGGGAGCCACGGGCGGGGGGCGAGCGCGGTCTCAGACATCGGCGTCCACCCGCGGGTCCAGCAGCAGCACGGTCAGGTCGGCGACGAGCGACCCGGCCAGCACCGCCACCGCCGAGAGCAGGGTCAGCGCGGCGAGCAGCGGGAAGTCCACGGCCAGCGCCGCGGTGACCACCGCCGCCGCGATCCCCGGCCAGGAGAACACCGTCTCCACCAGCACGGCGCCGGTGACGAGCTCCGGCAGCCGGTTGCCCAGCACCGTGACGAACGGCAGCAGCGCGGTCGGCAGGGCGTGGCGCAGCACGACGAGGCGCTCGGGCAGCCCGCGGGCACGGGCACCGGCGACGTGGTCGTCGTCGAGGGAGGCCAGCAGCGAGGCCCGCACGTGCAGCACCAGCCACGGCGTCTGGGAGACCCCCAGCACCAGCGCCGGCAGCACCAGGTGCCTGCTCACCTGGCCGAACGTGGGCGCGGCCCCGGCGTCGGTGAGCCCGGCGACCGGCAGCACCGGCCAGGCCACGGCGAACACCGCGATCGCACCCAGGGCCAGCACGAACGGCGGCAGCCCCTCCAGGGTGTGCCCGACCGCGGTGACGGCCCGGTCGAACCAGCCGCCCTGCCGCCACGCCGCGACGGTCCCGGCGGCCAGGGCCAGCACCAGCGACACGAGCAGGGCCAGGGTGACCAGCAGCAACGTCCACGGGAGCCGCTCGGCGACCACCTGGGCCACCGGCTGCCGCAT
The DNA here is from genome assembly GCF_017312135.1 of Pseudonocardia sp. TMWB2A. Lineage (NCBI taxonomy): Bacteria > Bacillati > Actinomycetota > Actinomycetes > Pseudonocardiales > Pseudonocardiaceae > Pseudonocardia > Pseudonocardia sp. TMWB2A. Next base: position 6,042,619 of record NZ_QKQY01000002.1, on the reverse strand, counting down.
CGACAGGCTCTGCCCGAGGTCGCCGGTCAGCAGCCCGCCCAGCCACCGGAGGAGCTGTTCGCCCACGCTCGCGTCCAGCCCGAGCGACCGTTCGGCGGCGGCGATGTCGGCGTCGCTCGCGGAGAAGATCCCGACCCCGAAGTACTGGTACACCGGCCGGAACGGCGACGCCGCAGCCAGCAGGAACACCCCGACCGCGACCAGCAGCACCGTCGGGACGCCGAGCAGCAGCCGCAGCCCGGCCAGCCGGGCCACCGCGCGGCCGCGGTGCCGGCCCGGGAGCACGGCCGTCACGAGCGGGGCGTCCAGTCCTGCAGGTTCCACCACGGGCCCCAGGTGGTGCCGTGGGTGTGCGGCTCGACGACGGGGGTGTAGCCGTCCCAGGCGTCGCGGGTGACGTAGCTGTGGCCGAGGAAGGCCAGGAAGACCATGCCGGGGTCGGCGACGTAGGCCCGCTGGAACTCCTTCACCGCCGCGGTGCGGGCGGCCTCGTCGGGCGCCCGCAGTGCGGTGTCCAGCGCCGCGTCGACGGCCGCGTTGCGGTAGGAGCCGGGGTTGTTGAACCCGTCGGCGGCGTTCGACGAGTGCAGCAGCTGCCACGCCTTGAACCCCGGGTCGAACGGGTCGCCGCCGCCGAGCACGAGCGCGTCGGCGCCCATCCGCGGCTCGATCGCCTCCCAGCCGAGGCCCTCCAGCCGGACGTCGATCCCGGCCGCGCGCACGTCGGAGGCGAACGCCTGGGCCAGGTCGCGGCGCACGGTGTCGGTGGCCGGGTACATCAGCGTGAAGCGCGCGGCCTGCCCGCCGCGGACGCGCACGCCGTCGGGTCCGGGGACCCAGCCGGCCCGCTCCAGGATCCGGCCCGCCTCCGCAGGGTCGAAGGCGAACGTCGCCGAGGGCTCGACCTGCTCGGGCAGCACGCCCGGGATCGGGTGGTGGGCCGGTTCGCCCTGCCCCGCGAGGAACGCGTCGATCATGCCCTGGCGGTTCACCGAGCGGTTGAGCGCGGCGCGGATCGCCGGGTCCGCGGTGACCGGGTTCGCGAACGGCAGCGCGACGGTGCGGTAGTCGGCGCTGGCGTGCTCGCGCAGCGCCAGCCCGCTCTGCTGCGCGACGGCGCGGGCCAGCGCCGGCGGCAGCACGGTCCCGTCGAACTCGCCGGCGGCGGTGCGCTGGGCACGGGTGTTGTCGTCGGTGGCGAACACGACGGTCACCCGGGTCACCGAGGGTGCACCGCCCCAGTAGCCGGGGTTCGACTCCATGACCATCGTGTCGCCGCGCCGCCACTCGGCGAGCCGGTACGGGCCGGTGCCGACGGCCCGGGTGTTCACCGGCAGGTCGGAGACGGGGCCGCCGCCGTCGAGGACCTCCGACGGCAGGATCCCGGAGGTGAGACGGGCCGGGAACGCGCCGTAGGGGTAGGACAGCCGGAACCGCACGGCGTCGTCGCCGACGGCCTCGACCCCGGCGAGCATCGGCACGCTGGACCGGATCGTGGCGGCGCGGGCCGGGTCGAGGACCGCGGCGTAGGTGGCGACGACGTCCTCGGGCCCGAGGGCCGACCCGTCGTGGAAGGTGACGCCGGGGCGCAGCGGCACCGTCCAGGACAGGCGGTCCGGTGACGGCGTCGCCGGACCGGAGGCGAGCGCGGGCTGCAGGGTGCGCTGCGCGTCGCGGGCGTAGAGACCGTCGTAGAACTTGCTCGCGCCCTCCGCCCCGTAGCCGAGCAGCGGGTTGAGGTCGTCGGGCTCGTAGCCGTCGGCGAGGGTCATGGTGGTGCCGTCCCCGGCCGGGGCCGCCTCGCCCGGGGCGGCGGTGGGTGCCGAGCACCCGGCCACGACGGCGGCGGCCACCAACGGGACGACGATGTTCCGGAGGGTGATCACGCAACGGCACATTATGGGCAACAGCGTGACGGTGGCAACGAACTGGACCGATGGGTCAGGTGGCGTACTTCTACGCAGTGCCTGCGGACCGGCTCCGCCGGGGTCGCGGCCGTCCTACCGTCCGGGCGGTGCGCACCGATCCCGCCCCCGCGCGCGTGCAGCGCGCCCCGGCGACCCGCGACCAGGTCGACGCCCACCGGTTCGGTGTGCGCCGGATGGAGGCCGCGCTGGTGCGGGCGGACCCGGTGCCGCTGCACGAGCAGATCCGCTCGCAGCGCCGCGCCGTGTTCGCCGGGGTGCTGGTCGGGCTGCTCGCGCTCGGCGTGGCGGCGCTGCTGACCCGGGTCGACCCGGCCACCGACTGGCGCTCCCGGGCGCTGGTGCAGGGACAGCGCAGCGGCGTGCTCTACGCCGTGGTCCGCGACCCCGACCGGTCCGCGCTGCTCGTACCCGTGCCCGACCCGGTCGCGGGACGGCTGGTCCTCGCCGCGCACGGCCGCGACGACGGTGCCACCGCCGTGCCCGTCCCGGTGCCCGACGACGCGCTGGCCGCCGCGCCGCGCACCGCGCCGGCGGCCGTCCCCGGCACCGTCGGCGTCCCGCTCGACGGGGTCCCGGTCCCTCCCGCGTGGGCGGTCTGCGACACCCGCGGCGAGGGCACCGGCGCCGGGACCACGACGGTGCTCGCGGGGTCGCTCGGGCCCGTCCCGGCCGGACCGGAACCGGTGGTCCTGCTGACCGCCGAGGGCGGCGCCACCTACCTGGTCCACGACGGCGCCCGGCACCGGCTCGACCCGTCCGACCGGAACGCCCTCGACGGGCTCGGCCTGCTCGGCGCGCCCGTCCGCCGGGTCGGCGACGGCCTGCTCTCCGCGATCCCGGAGGGCGCGCCGCTGCGGGTCCCCGCCCCCGGGCCGACACCCGTCGCGGGGCTGGGGCGGAACGGGGACGTCGTGCGCAGCCAGTCGCTCGGGACCGGGTCGACGTACTTCCTGGTCGTCGACGACGGGCTCGCCCGGATCCCGGTCACCCTCGCCGACGCCGTCCGCTCCCGGACCGGGCAGGCCGAACCGGCGACGCTGCCGCCCGGCCTGGTCGACGACGTCCCGCAGACCCGGGTGCCCGGCGCCGAGGCCTGGCCCGCCGCCCGGGCCGAGGTCACCGAGGTGCCCCCGGTGCTGTGCGGGACCTGGCGCGCGGGGCGGCGCGCACTCGTCGCGGGCACCGAGGAGCCGGTCGCGCCCGGCGCGGTGCGGGTGCGCCTCGCCGGTGCCGACGACGCCGGGCCGGGTCTCGACACCGTGGTGCTGCCGGGGACCGGCCCGGGGCCGCTGCGGACCGGGCCGGCCGACACCGGCGGCGGCGACGGCGGGACGCGCCGGCTGCTCGCCGCCTCCGGTGCGGTGCACGGCGTCGCGGACGCCGAGACCGGGCGGGCGCTGGGGATCGGGGAGGCGGGGGACGCACCGGCGGAGATGGTGCGGCTGCTGCCGCGGGCGGGGGTGCTGAGCGTCGCGGCGGCGCGGGAGGTGGCGGACCTGCCGGGCTGAGCCGCGGGTCAGGGCCGGCGGGGCCGGCGCCGCAGGCCCGCCAGCGCCGCGACGAGCGCCCCGCCGACCGCCGCGACCGACCCGACCCCGGCCACCACGGGCAGGTCCGGCGACGGGGCCGACGCGAGCGGCAGCGGCGCCCGGCCCGCCCCGGGTGCGTCGGCGCGGCCGCCGGGACCGGCGGGGTCGTCCGGGGTCAGGAGCAGCGGCTCCGCGGTCAGCGCGGCCCCCGGGTCGAGCACGCCGTGGCCGGTGCGGCCGTCGCCCGCGGTGGGGCGGGCCGTGGCGCGCAGCCGGTCGGCGACCTGGCGCGGGGTGAGCATCGGGAACCGTTCGCGCAGCAGCGCCGCGGTCCCCGCGACCAGCGGCGCCGAGTACGACGTGCCGCGGACCACCGCACCGTCCGGTCCGGACGGACGGGGCAGGTCCGCCCCCGGAGCGGCGAGGTCCACCCAGGGGCCCGGCACGGAGAAGTCGCCGGGGACGTCGTCGCCGTCGACCGCACCGACGGCGAGGACCGTGTCGTAGGACGCGGGCAGCGGCCGCAGGTCCGGGTCGCCGGTGCAGGTGCCGCTCCCGTCGATGTTCCCGGCCGCGGCGACGACCAGCACCCCGGCCCGCTCGGCGCCGTCGACGGCCTCGCGCAGCGCGGCCCCCGCGGAGTCGACCTGCGCGGACGGCACGCACACCACCTCGGACACGTTGACGACGCTCGCGCCGAGCGCGACGGCCCGGTCGATCGCCGCGGCCAGGGTGCGGATCTCCCCGGCGGGTCGCTCGGCGCCGTCGGTGCCGCGGACGGCGAAGCGCCCCGAGGACTGGCGCAGCGACACGATCCGCGCACCCGGCGCCATGCCCGCGCCGAGCCCGGTGACGGGGTCGGCGGCCCCGGCGAGGAGCAGCGCGACGTCGGAGCCGTGACCGTCGCAGTCGGTGAGACCGTCGCCGCCGGTGAGGTAGTCCCCGCCGCCGCTGAGCCGTCCGGCCAGCCGGGGCAGCGGCGCCACCCCGGTGTCGACGACGGCGACGAGCTGCCCCGCACCGGTCGCGAGATCCGGGGGCGGCTGCGGGACCGCACCGCGGGCGGCCCCCGGGCCGTCGTCGCCGGGCGGGGTGCAGGCGCGGGTCTGCCGCAACCCGTCGGCCGGTCCCGGCGGTCCGGGCTCGGCCGCCGCGACGACCGGCCACGTCCACACCCCGTCGCCTGCCCCCACACCCGGTGCGGGGGGTGTGGCGACCCCACAGGGGGTGTGGACGGCGCACGACGCGGCGGGGGTGACGGAGGGGGACGGGGGTGGTGAGGTGGGGAGGAGGGGCAGCGCGAGCAGGGTCGCGGCCAGCAGCGGCACCGCCCGCCGGGCCGGGCCGGTCACAGGGTGCGGACCAGGGCGAACAGGCCCATCGCGGCCAGCGCGGCGGGCACGGCGGCGGCGGTGAGGACGAGCTCGCACACGTCGAGCGCCCGGCGGGCCGGCGGCGACGGCATCGCCCGCGCGGCCGCGGCACCCGCGCCGACGGCGAGCAGCAGCCCGCCCGCCACGGCGAGCCGCGGCGCGGGGTCCAGTGCGAGCGCGGCCGGGACCGCGGCGGTGGCGACCGCGACCACCGCGGACCCGGTCAGGATGCGGGCCGCCGCGGGCTCGACGAGCGCACGGGCCCGCAGGAGCAGCACCGCCGCCGTCACCACCAGCAGCAGGCCACCGGTCCAGCCCCCGGTCGCGGCGACGGCAGCGGCCCCGGCGGCCGCGACCGCGGTGCCGGCCAGCGTCCCGGTGTGCAGGCCGCGGGCCAGCCCGGCCCGGGCGGTCTGCTCCGCACCGGGCAGCACCTGCTCGGCGTCCGCGACGGACCCGGCGTCGGTCGGGACGGCCGGGGCCGGGATCCCGGCCAGGCGCAGCGCCAGCCGGGGCAGCAGGGGCCCGGCGGCCAGGGCGGGCGCCGCGAGCCCGGCGGCGACGGCCGTCACCGGGGCCTCCAGCAGCAGCCGGGCCAGCGCCGCGGCGGCGGCCCCGGACGCGGCGAGGGCCACCGCGAGCAGGACCGGGGACACCGCGCGCGCGATCGCCTGACCCGCGGCGGCGGCCAGCCCGGCCCCGGCGGCGGCGAGCAGCAGCGCCCCCGCCCCGGCCGGTGCGGGCAGCGCGGTGAGCCCGGCCGTCGCCGCGGCGGGGACCGCGCAGAGTGCGGCGGCGGTCGAGAGCCGGTCGTCGTCGCGACCGCGGTGGGCGACCAGCAGCGCCCCGACGGCGCCCGCGGCGGCGAGCGCGCACCCCCACGGCCGCCACGGACCATCCACGGTGGACAGCACGGCGCCCGCGGCGGCCGTCGCCAGCACGGCTGCGGCCGTCCCGGACCAGCGCGCCGTCCCGGCGGCGTCGGCCGCACCGCGCACCGCACCGGCGACGGTCTCGGCGGCGTCGTCGAGGACGGGCGGCGCGGGCGCCGGGCGCGGCGGGCCCAGGTGCAGCAGCTCGCCCTCCCGGACGCCGAGCTCGTCGAGGGTGGCGTCGGCGGGCAGCGGGCCGCCCGCGGGGCCGGTGAACCGCCAGGCCTGCGGGGTGTCGGCGGTCGCGCGGCCCAGCAGCTCGCGCACCATCGGGACCAGCTCGGCGACGGCGACGTCGGCCGGCAGCGCCACGTCGACGCGCCCGCGCGGGGTGTGCACCCCGACCCGGGTCCAGCGGCCGGGCACCGGCCCGGACGTGGCGGCGGACACCGCGTCGCCGGGGCCGGTCGCGGCCGGTGCGGGCAGGACGGAGGTCACGGGCGGCTCCCTGGCAGATCTCCCCGAACGGCCCCGGCGGGCCCGGGGCGGCTGCGAGTATCCGACGGCCCCGGCGCCGCCGGGGGCGTTCGGGAGAACCGTGAACGGGAGGCGCGTGGCGATGGCGGGGACCGTCGGGATGCGACGTCCGCGGCGCTCGGTGCCCGAGCTGCCCGGCGGCGAGCTGGTGCTCGAACCGCCGCCCGAGCCGGAGCGCCCGGTCCCCGGCGGACTCGTGCAGCGGCTGCTCCCGCTGGCGATGGTCGGCGGGGCGCTGCTGTTCGTCGTGCTGGGCCGCGGGGACACGAGCACCTGGCTGTTCGGCGGGATGTTCGCGCTGTCCGCGCTGGGCATGCTCGCCGGCGGCGGCCGCGGCGCCGGCGCGCGCGCCGCGACGATGGACGAGGACCGCCGCGACTACCTGCGCTACCTCGACGTCCTGGGCGGGCGGGCCCGCGCGATCGCCGCCGAGCAGCGGCACGCGCTGGAGACCGTGCACCCCGACCCGGCCGCCTGGCCGGACGTGCTCGCCGCGGACCGGCTGTGGGAGCGCCGCCCCGGCGACGACGACTTCGGCCGACTGCGCGCCGGGCGCGGCACCCAGCGCCTCGCCACCCGGCTCACCGCCCCGCACACCGGTCCGATGGAGACACTCGAACCGCTGTCCGCGCTCGCGCTGCGCCGGTTCCTGCACCGCTGGTCCACCGTGGACGATCTGCCGGTCGCCGTCGACACCCGCGCGTCGGCGACGATCTGGCTCGAACCGGACCCCGACGCCGCCCCGGTGCTCGACCTCGCCCGGGCACTGGTCGCCCAGTACGTCACCTGGCACGGTCCCGACGACGCGCGGCTCGCCGTCGTCGCGCCGGGAGGTGCGGCCGCGCGCTGGGAGTGGGCGAAGTGGCTGCCGCACGTCGCCCACCCGCGGCTCTCCGACGCCGTCGGGCCGGTCCGGATGATCACCGACGACCCGGACCGGGTGCGGCGCTGGTGGGTCGACGAGCCGTCCGCGGCCCAGCAGCACCTGCTCGTCGTGCTCGACGGGGCCGCCGACACCCCGGGCGCGTGGGCCGGGCTGCCCGGCGTCACCGTGCTGCGCCTGGGGCCGGCGGGCGGGCGCAGACCCGCGGCGTCGGTGCTGCGCCTGGCCGCCGGGACCGGGCCCGACGGCGTGCGCACGCTGCGCCGGGGCGGGCCCGGCGGCCGGGAGGTCGGCGTCCCCGACGGGCTCGTCGTCGCCGAGGCGCTGGCACTCGCGCGCCGGCTCGCGCGCTACCGCCCGGACGGCACCGCCGACGTCGTCGCGTCCGGTGTGGACAGTGCTGCGACCGGGCTTCCGTCGTTGCTCGGACTGTCCACGACGGACCCGGGCGGGGTCGCCGCGCTGCGCGGCCGACGCGGGCCGGGGGAGCGGCTGCGGGTCCCGCTGGGCACCGACGGCGGCGGACGGCCGGTGCTGCTCGACCTCAAGGAGTCCGCGCAGGGCGGTGCGGGGCCGCACGGGCTGTGCATCGGCGCGACCGGCTCCGGCAAGAGCGAGCTGCTGCGCACACTCGTCCTCGGGCTGGTCGCGACGCACACCGCCGAGGAGCTCAACCTGGTGCTCGTCGACTTCAAGGGCGGCGCGACGTTCCTCGGCCTCGCCGGGCTGCCACACACCTCCGCGGTGATCACCAACCTGGCCGAGGAGCTGACCCTGGTCGACCGGATGGCCGACGCGCTCGCCGGGGAGATCACCCGCCGCCAGGAGGTGCTGCGCGCGGCGGGCAACCTGTCGTCGCTGGCCGAGCACGACGCGCTGCGCCGGGACGGGGCACCGCTGGCGGCGCTGCCGTCGCTGCTGGTCGTCGTCGACGAGTTCTCCGAGCTGCTCGCCCAGCGCCCGGAGATGATCGACCTGATGGTGACCATCGGGCGGCTCGGCCGCTCGCTCGGCATCCACCTGCTGCTGGCCTCGCAGCGACTGGAGGAGGGGCGGCTGCGCGGTCTGGAGTCGCACCTGTCCTACCGGATCGCGCTGCGCACCTTCTCCGCCGCGGAGTCCCGCGCGGTGCTGGGCGTGCCCGACGCGCACCTGCTCCCGCCGACGCCCGGCGCCGCGTACCTGTCCGCGGGCACCGACGAGCTGGTGCGCTTCCGGGCCGCCTACGTCTCCGGCCCGGACACCCCGCGGGCCGCCCGTCGCCGCGCACCCGGGGCGCCGCGGGTCGCGCTGCCGTTCCGCGCGGGCCCGGTCGCGCTGCCCGCCTCGGCGCAGCTCCCGGCGCCGGACCCCGGGCCCGCGCCCACCGGCACCGTTCTCGACCGCATCGCCGACGCGGTGTCCGGGCCGGGTCTGCGCGCGCACCGGGTGTGGCTGCCGCCGCTGGCGGAGCCGCCGCCGCTGCCGGTGGTGCTCGGCGAGCCGTTGATCCGGGCCGGGCGCGGGCTGTGCGCACCGGGACCGGCCGGACGGCTCGCCGCGCCGGTCGGGCTCGTCGACCGGCCCTACGCCCAGCGGCGCGACCCGCTGGTGCTGGACCTGTCCGGCGCGGCCGGGCACCTCGCCGTCGTCGGGGGGCCGCGGTCGGGGAAGTCGACCGCGCTGCGCACCGTCGTCACCGCGCTCGCGCTCACCCACACCCCGGCCGAGCTGGGCGTGCACGTGCTCGACCTCGGCGGCGGCACGCTCGCCCCGCTGGCCGGGCTGCCGCACGTCGGGACCGTCGCCGACCGCCGGGCCGGCGACCTGGTGCGACGGGTGGTGGCCGAGACCGTCGCCGCCGTCGACGAGCGCGAGCAGCTGTTCGCCGCGCACGGCGTCGCCGGGATCGAGGAGTTCCGGGCCCGGCGCGCCGCGGGCGGGTTCGCCGAGGTGACCGCCACCGACCTGCTGCTCGTCGTCGATGGCTACGCGGCGCTGCGCGCGGGTTTCTCCGACCTCGACGAGAAGCTGACCGCGCTCGCCGCCCGCGGGCTCGCCTACGGCGTGCACCTCGCGCTGTCCGCCGCCCGCTGGGCCGAGATCCGCCCCGCGCTCAAGGACCAGCTCGGCAGCCGGGTCGAGCTGCGGCTGGGCGACCCGTCGGACTCCGAGGTGGACCGGCGTCGCGCCGCCGCGGTGCCCGCGCTGCCCGGGCACGGCCTGTCCGCCGACGGCGAGGCCACCGTCGTCGCCGCGCCCTGCCTGGTCCCCGGCACCGACCCGGCCCGGGAGATCGACGACGCCTGGGACGGCCCGTCGGTCGGCCCGGTGCGGCTGCTGCCCACCCGGATCGAGGTCGCCGAGCTCCCGCCCGGTCCGGGCCGCGGCCCCGCGCTCGGCGTCGACGAGGACCGGCTCGCCACCGTCGAGCTCGACCCGGACGAGCCGCACCTGCTCTGCTTCGCCGACTCCGGCGGCGGCAAGACGACCCTGCTGCGGACCCTCGCCCACGGCATCGCCGCGCGGTGGACGCCCGAGCAGGCGCGGATCGTCGTCGTCGACCACCGGCGGACGCTGCTCGGCGGGGTCCCGCAGAGCCACCTGCTCGCCCACACCTCGACCGCGCAGGCCACCACCGACGCCTGCGCCGAGATCGCGGGCTCGCTCGGACGGCGGCTGCCCGGCCCGGACGTCACCCCGGCCCAGCTGCGGGAACGGTCCTGGTGGAGCGGGCCGGACGTGTGGCTGCTCGTCGACGACTACGACCTCGTCGTCCCCGCGGCGGGCTCGACCGGCACGCACCCGCTGCTCGCACTCGCCGAGTACCTGCCGCAGGCCCGCGACGTCGGGCTGCACGTCGTCCTCGCACGCCGCACCGGCGGGGCCGGGCGGGCGCTGTTCGACCCGGTCCTCGGGCGGCTGCGCGAGCTCGGCGCCCCCGGCCTGGTCGGCTCCGGCAGCCCCGACGAGGGCGCGCTGCTGGAGAAGGTCCGCCCCGGGCCGATGCCACCCGGCCGCGGCGTGCTCGTCGACCGGCGGGCCGGGGCGCGACGGGTGCAGCTGGCCTGGACCGAGCCGGGGTGAGCGGCTTCGCGGTCGCCGTGCACGACCGCCGCGACGCGGTGCTGCTCGCCGCCGCGGACGCCGCCGGGCTGCGCCTGGTCGCCGCGGCCCCGCCCGGCACACCCCCGGCGACGGCCGTCGCGGACTACTTCGGCGACGAGCCGCCCGGCGTCGTCGTCCGGGTCGGGACGACGGCGGGCGGTGCCTTCCCCGGAGGCCCGCGGGTGCTGGTGGTCCCGGCCGCGGTCGCGGTGCTCGCGGCGGAACCGGAGCTGCCGGACGGGCCGGTCCTGGTCGTCGACGACGACGTGGTGCTGGTCCGCGACGGGGTGCCGGAGCGGGTGGGGGAGCGGGGCTCCGACCTCGCGTCGCTCGTGCGGGCGACCGGTGCGGAGCTGGTCGTGGTCGCCGGGACGTCCGGCCCGCTCCTCCGCGGGGAGCACACTGCCGCGGACACCCGGGCCGCCGGCTCCTGGACCGCGGGCTCCCGGACCGCGGGCACCCGAGCTGCGGATACCCGGGCTGCGGATACCCGGGCCGCGGATACCCGGGCCGCGGCCCCGCCCGGCGGCCCGGTGGGGTCCCGGCTCCCGTGCCCGGTGCGCGTCGCCGGGCTGCGGCCCGACGGCGGCGAGCCCTGGGGTCCGGAGGCTGCGGCCGTGGTCGGAGCGGCCGTGCTCGGCGCCTCCGTGCTCGCCGACCCCGGCCCCGATCCGGCCGCCCCGCCGCCCGGCAGCCACGGCGCGGGTGAGGCGGCGGAGGAACCGGACTGGCCCGGTGCGCCCGACCCCGTCACCCCACCCCCCGAGGGCCCGGACCGCGCCCGGGCGGCGATCGTCGTCGCCGGGGTGCTGGGGGCGGTCCTCCTCGGTACCGGGTTGCTGCTCGGCGGCCCGCGCCCGGTGACGCCGGCCGGGCCCACGGTCGTCCAGTACGGCTACGCCGCCGCGCTGCCGACCGGCTGGGAGCACACCGGCGGCGACCCGCAGCGCCGACGCGTGCTGCTCACCCCCGCCGGCGGTCCGGACGGGGCGGACCTCCTCGTGCTGGAGCGCAGCCCGCTCGGCTACGACGCCGACCGCGAGCCCGACCGGGCCCGCCGCGAGCTCGCCGCGCTCGTCGGTGACCCCGGGCCGGTGCCGGCGACGGTCGGCGGCCGCGCGGTCCTGCGCTGGACCGAGACACCGGGCGACGGGACCATCGTCGACTGGCACGTCGTGTTCTCCGGCACCGACGAGCTCGTCGCCGGGTGCCGGCGACCGGTGGGCGCCCCGGTCGCCGCGGCCTGCGCCGAGGTCGTCGCGACGCTGCACCGGGTGCCCTGAGCCGTCCGGCGTTCCCGGTCGCGAACGGTCCGCCCGGAACGGCCACGGCCACCGGCGCGCCCTGCCACTGTGCGCGGGCCGGGGGCACCGCGCCCCCGGGCCCGGGAGCCGTCGACACGGCCGCGCCGGGGTCCGATCAGGGGACGAGGTGGGACGTATGGCCGACGGGTTCGGCACGACGACCGAGGAGATGGTCCGCGCGGCGGGCCAGGTGCGGGCGGTGAGCGACGCCGTCAACGGCGAGCTCGGCCGCCTGCGCAGCCAGCTGGGACCGCTGCAGGGCCAGTGGTCCGGCACCGCGGCGACGGCGTTCGCCCAGCTGATGGCCAAGTGGGACACCGAGGCGCGGCGGCTGAACGAGGCGCTGGGCGCGATCGGTGAGCAGCTCGGCGGCACGGCGACGACGTACCAGCAGCAGGAGGACCAGAACCGCACCGCCATCACGTCGGTGCTCGGGTGAGGGGGAGCCACACCATGGGATCCGAGATCAAGGTCACCTTCAGCGCGCTCGAGACGGCGTCGGCCGACACCGTCGCGACGACCGCACGCATCAACTCCCAGCTCGAGGACCTCCGGCGGCAACTCGCGCCGATGGTCGCGACCTGGACCGGCGACGCGGCGGCCACCTACCGGGCGTCGCAGCAGAAGTGGGACACCTCGGCGGCCGAGCTGACCACCACCCTGGGCACCATCGGGAAGCTCGTCGGTCAGGCCGGTCAGAACTACCGGGCCACCGAGCAGGCGAACCGGGCCCGGTTCGCCTGACACCCGGTCCGGGGGCCCGGACGACCCCCTTGCGTCCGCCCCCGGAACCGGCGGGTACGCTTGGCTCTCGTTGTGCAGCGGTGGAGACCCGCGGGCGCCGTCCTCCGGCGACAGCGGCGGGATCGAGCGTCCCTCCGGCGTCCACCAGCAGCACGCTGAGGAACCAGAGACTAGAGAGTGGGCCGGAACCCGTGCGGACGGCCCACCAGCCGAGAACGACGACGAGGTAGATCCGTGCCCACGTACAGCCCCAAGCCCGGCGACATCCAGCACGCCTGGCACGTGATCGACGCCGAGGACGTGCGCCTCGGTCGGCTCGCCACCCACGCTGCCACGCTGCTGCGCGGGAAGCACAAGCCGACCTACGCCCCGCACGTCGACAACGGCGACTTCGTGGTCATCGTGAACGCGGAGAAGATCTCGGTGTCCGGCAACAAGCGTGCCGACAAGTTCATCTACCGCCACTCCGGCTTCCCGGGTGGCCTCCGCCAGCGCTCCGTCGGCGAGATGATCGACAGCCAGCCCGACCGCCTCGTCGAGAAGGCGATCAAGGGCATGCTGCCGAAGAACCGTCTCGGCCGCGCCATGGCCAAGAAGCTGAAGGTCTACGCCGGCCCGGCGCACCCGCACGAGGCCCAGAAGCCGCAGCCGTTCGAGATCAAGCAGGTCAGCCAGTGACCACCCCGAGCAACGAAGAGGGACAGCCCGTGACCAGCCCCGAGAACGGACCCGACGAGGTCGTCGACGCGGTCGAGACCGAGGGTGCGGCCGCCGAGGCGACCGAGACCGAGGCCACCGAGACCGAGGTCGCCGACGTCGACTACACCATCGGTGACGCCGCCGACTTCGACGCCGACGAGTTCGCCGCCGAGGCCCCCGTGCTGGGCGACCGCCCGGTCCAGACCGTCGGCCGCCGCAAGGAGGCCGTCGTCCGCGTCCGGCTGCTGCCGGGCACCGGTGGGTTCACCCTCAACGGCAAGCCGCTCGAGGTGTACTTCCCGAACAAGCTGCACCAGCAGATCGTGAAGGAGCCGCTGGTCCTCGTCGAGAAGACCGAGCGCTTCGACATCTTCGCCAACCTCAAGGGTGGCGGCACCGCGGGTCAGGCCGGCGCGCTGCGCCTGGCCATCGCCCGTGCGCTGGTCGAGCTGGACTCCGAGGACCGCCCGCCGCTGAAGAAGGCCGGCTGGCTGACCCGTGACGCCCGCGCCGTCGAGCGCAAGAAGTACGGCCTCAAGAAGGCCCGCAAGGCGCCCCAGTACTCCAAGCGCTGATCGCACACCGGATGCCTCGTCTCTTCGGAACCGACGGCGTCCGGGGCCTGGCCAACGGCGAACTCCTCACTCCGGAGTTCGCCGTTGGCGTCTGTGCCTCGGCCGCCCGCACGCTCTCGAACGGCTCCGGCCGCCGGCCCCTCGCGGTCGTCGGACGCGACCCCCGCGCGAGCGGCGAGATGCTCGAGGCCGCGGTCGTCGCCGGGCTCACCTCGGCCGGTGCGGACGCGATCCGGGTCGGTGTGCTGCCGACCCCGGGCGTCGCGCACCTGGTCGCCGAGACCGGCGCCGACCTCGGCGTGATGATCTCCGCGTCGCACAACCCGATGCCCGACAACGGCATCAAGCTCTTCGCCGCGGGCGGCCACAAGCTGCCCGATGAGGTCGAGGACGCGATCGAGCAGCAGCTGGCCGCCGGGCTCGGCGCCCGCCCCACCGGGGAGGGCATCGGCCGCGTCTGGGACGCCCCGGACGCCACCGACGTCTACGTCGCGCACCTGCTCTCCGCCGCGCCCGGCTCGCTGTCCGGGCTGCGCGTGGTCGTGGACTGCGCGCACGGCGCCGCGGCGCTGGCCGCGCCGGAGGCCTACCGGCAGGCGGGCGCGGACGTGATCGCGCTGCACGCCGAGCCGGACGGTCTCAACATCAACGACGGCGTCGGGTCCACCCACCTGGGCCCGCTGCGGTCCGCGGTGCGCGAGCACGGCGCCGACCTCGGCATCGCCCACGACGGCGACGCCGACCGCTGCCTGGCCGTGGACGGGACGGGCGCCGTCGTCGACGGTGACCGGATCATGGCCGTGCTGGCGCTCGCCATGCGCGACGCCGGCGAGCTCGCCCACGACACGCTCGTCGCCACGGTGATGAGCAACCTGGGCCTGCACATCGCCATGCGCGAGGCCGGGATCACCCTGGACACCACCAAGGTCGGCGACCGCTACGTGCTGGAGCGGCTGCGCGAGGGTGGGTTCACCCTCGGCGGCGAGCAGTCCGGGCACGTGGTGCTGCCGGGCCACGCCACCACCGGCGACGGTCTGCTCACCGCCCTGCGGCTCATGTCGCGGGTCGCGCAGACCGGCACGTCGCTGGCCGAGCTCGCCTCGGTCGTCACCGTGCTGCCGCAGGTGCTGCGCAACGTGCCCGTCGCGGACAAGGACGCGGTCGCCGCGTCGGCGGACGTGGCCGAGGCCGTCGCCAAGGCCGAGGCCGAGCTGGGGGACACCGGCCGGGTGCTGCTGCGCCCGTCGGGCACCGAGCAGCTCGTCCGCGTGATGGTCGAGGCGCCCAGCGAGGGCGAGGCCGACGCCGTCGCGGGCCGGCTGGCCGAGGTCGTCGCCGCCGCGCGCTGACCCGCACACGCCGATCGGGGCCGTCACCCACACCGGGTGGCGGCCCCGACGTCGTTGTCCGGGGCCGCGGAGCCCTGCCGGGACGGCGTTCCGGGCGCGGCCCCGTCGGTCGCGGTGGGGACACGCGTTCGCGGTCGCGAACGGGATCGGCAGTTCGGGTACGGTGCGGGTGCGGGCGGGCGCAGGCTGGGCCGATGCGACCGGACGTGCGGCGGGACCCCGAGGCGCTGGACCGTGCCGCGCGCGGGCTGGACGAGCTGGCCGCCGGACTGACCGCGGCCCCCGCGACCGGGCCCGGCGACGGGGACCGCGCGGTCCGGCTGCGGCGGGTCGCGGACGAGCTGACGGCGCTGGCCGACGCGACCCGGCGCGCCGCGGCCTCGGCCCGGGCGGTGGACGCCGACGCGGCCACGGCGTTCCGGGCGGTCCCGGGTGTCGATCAGCACCGTTCCGCCCTTCACGGGGCGGAAACGTGCTGATCGACGGAACGGACGCCGGCGTCGCGGACCAGGTCAGGGCCCTGCGGGCGCTGGTGGGCCGGCTCGACGACGCCGCCGGGCTGCTCGCCGGGATCCGCGACGCCGTCGCCGACGCGTGGGACGACCCGGCCGGGCACGCGGTGACGGCCCGGCTCGACCTCGTCGGGCGCGAGGTGCACCGGCTGGCCGACGAGGCCGCGCGGGACGCGGCCCGGGCGGAGGACACCGCCCCCGCCGATCCGGCGCGGCACGGTCCTCCGGCCCACCACGACACGGCGACGCCCGGGCGCTCGGGTGCGACGGAGTCCGACGGCGCGGGGCGCGTACCCGCGGACGTCCCCGGCATGCGCCTGCCCGGCCTCACCGGGACGCGGGTCACCGACCGTCGGGGCCCCGTGGCGCCGTCGCTCGCGGACCCGTCCGAGCGCTGAGCCGGGCCACCGCGTCCCGGCTCCCCCTCCCGGGGCACCGCCGGCAGCGCTGTCCTGCCCAGGCCCGCCCCGCTCCCGGTTGCTGCCGCCACCAGCCCTCGGGTCCGCGCGCTGATCCGCGGCCCGCGCGCGTCCGGACGCACGCGAGGAGCGGATCACCGCGCGAGGACTAGATCACCGCGCGAGGAGTGGATCACCGTGGCGGGCGGCGGTCTCAGTGCGAGCAGCGGATCGCTGCGCGGGTAGCGGGTCACCGTGCGGGGCGAGTCGCTGCGCGAGCGGTCGCCGACCCTGCGGGCGGCGGATCGCCGCGTGGGCGGCGGATCACGGTGCGAGCCACGGATCACCGGGGCTCGGGGGTCGCCCCGCGGGGTCAGCCGCCGATGCCCAGCAGCCCCGACGACGACTGCTGGTCCTGCTCGTCGTCGGGATCCGGCGTGAGGTCCACCACCGGTGCCCCGGGCACGTTGCCCGAGGTCAGCGAGGACACCCGCTTCTCGTTCTGCAGCTCCTGCATGAGGAACGCCGTCACCAGCGCCCGGGTGATCTTCCGGGTCCGGTGCTGCGGGCGGTTCTGCAGCAGGAAGCTCGTCCAGTGCCTGCCCTCGCAGAACCCGAGGTGCCCGGCCTTCTCGATCTCGCGGAGCGTCACGTCGGTGCCGGCCTCGTGCTGGGCGGCGGCGATCCGCTGCGCGTGTCCCTCCATGGGGGCCAGCGAGTCGACGGCGGCGGCGAGGTGCAGCGTCGGGACGGTCACCGCGGCGGCCGCCTCGATCGCGGACGGCTTCACCTCCGACGCGGCGAGGGTCACCAGCGCGCCGAGGCGCTCACGCCGGGCGGCGGCGAGGACGGCGGCGCCGCCCCCGGTGCCGTGCCCGACCAGCGCGGTCTTGCGGGCGTCGACGCTGACGTGGCCGTCGCCGAGCCGGACGCCGACACACACGTCGAGGACGGTGTTCAGGTCCGAGGCGAACCGGGCGACGCTCGGGACCGGGCCGCGCTGGGTGTTCGGCGCGGCGGCGACGAAACCCCAGGTCGCGAGGTGGCGCAGCAGCTCGTGGTAGCGGTGCGCGGGCTGCAGCCATGCGTGCCCGATCACCACGGCGGGCAGCTGGTAGCCCTCCGCGGGGGTGTAGACGATGCCCGGCAGACCGATCAGGCCCAGGTCGCCGTACTTCACCGGGTTCGGCCCCGGACGCGACAGCACACCGAGGGCGTCCTTGGCCCCCTTCATCGACGGGGGGCGGGTCACGCTGGTCCGGGCCACGGTCGGCACCGTACCGGTGCAGGTCACCGCGTGCCCGCCTCGCACGGACGTCCGGCGTGGCGCCGGACCGACCCCGTCGCCGGAAGATCGGCAACCGGGCGTCGATACGCTCATCCGTATGTGTGGCATCGTCGGTTACGTCGGTCATCGGTCCGCACTCGACGTCGTCCTCGGCGGCCTGCGACGACTGGAGTACCGCGGTTACGACTCCGCCGGCGTCGCGCTGCCGGACGGCGGTGAGCTGCTGGTCGAGCGCAAGGCCGGAGCCCTGGCCAACCTGGAGGCACGTCTCGAGGAGATCGGTCGCGACCGGTTCACCGGGACCTCGGGCATCGGGCACACGCGGTGGGCCACGCACGGCCCGCCCACCGACCGCAACGCCCACCCGCACCGCAGCAGCGACGGCAAGGTCGCGGTCGTCCACAACGGCATCATCGAGAACTTCCTGGAGCTGCGCGCCGAGCTGGAGGCGCAGGGCATCTGGGCGGAGTCCGACACCGACACCGAGACCGCCGCGCACCTGGTGGCGCTCGCCCACGCCGACGGCCCGACGAAGGGCGACCTGCCGGCGTCGGTCCGCGCCGTCGCCCGCCGGCTGGAGGGTGCGTTCACCCTGGTGGTGACGCACGCCGACGAGCCGGAGCGGATCGTCGCCGCCCGTCGCAACTCCCCGCTGGTGCTCGGCATCGGCGAGGGCGAGACGTTCCTGGCCTCCGACGTCGCGGCGTTCATCGAGTTCACCCGCGACGCCGTCGAGCTCGGCCAGGACCAGGTCGTGACGATCACCCGCGACGGCTACGACGTCACCGACTTCCACGGGGAGCCGGTCGGGGTCAACCCGTTCGAGGTGACCTGGGACCTCGCCGCCGCCGAGAAGGGCGGCCACGACTACTTCATGCTCAAGGAGATCGAGGAGCAGCCGACCGCGATCGCCGACACCCTGCGCGGGCACCTCGTCGACGGCCGGATCGTCCTCGACGAGCAGCGCCTGACCGACCAGGACCTGCGCGACGTCGACAAGGTCTTCGTCGTCGCCTGCGGCACCGCGTACCACTCCGGGCTGCTCGCGAAGTACGCGATCGAGCACTGGACCCGGATCCCGGTCGAGATCGAGCTGGCCAGCGAGTTCCGCTACCGCGACCCGGTGCTGGACCGCTCGACGCTGGTCGTCGCGATCTCCCAGTCCGGCGAGACCGCCGACACCCTGGAGGCGCTGCGCCACGCGAAGGAGCAGAAGGCCCGGGTGCTGGCCATCTGCAACACCAACGGGGCGCAGATCCCGCGCGAGTCCGACGCGGTGATCTACACCCACGCGGGCCCGGAGATCGGCGTCGCCGCGACGAAGACGTTCACCGCCCAGGTCGCGGCGAACTACCTGGTCGGCCTGGCCCTGGCCCAGGCGCGCGGCACCAAGTACCCGGACGAGGTGGTCCGCGAGTTCGAGGAGCTGGAGGCCATCCCGGCCGCCGTCGCCCACGTGCTGGAGTCGCTCGGCGAGGCCCGTGCGCTCGGGCAGGAGCTGGCGCCGTCGAAGGCGGTGCTGTTCCTCGGCCGCCACGTCGGCTACCCGGTGGCCCTGGAGGGCGCGCTCAAGCTCAAGGAGCTCGCCTACATGCACGCCGAGGCCTTCGCGGCCGGCGAGCTCAAGCACGGCCCGATCGCGTTGATCGAGGACGGGCTGCCGGTCGTGGTGGTGATGCCGTCGCCGAAGGGGCGCGCGGTCCTGCACTCCAAGCTGCTGTCCAACATCCAGGAGATCAAGGCGCGCGGGGCGCGGACCGTGGTCCTCGCCGAGACCGGCGACGAGACGGTGCGCCCGTTCGCCGACCACCTCTTCGAGCTGCCCGCGGTGCCGACGCTGCTGCAGCCGCTGGTCGCGACGATCCCGCTGCAGGTGATCGCGGCCGAGATCGCCCGGGCCCGCGGCTACGACGTCGACAAGCCCCGCAACCTGGCGAAGTCGGTCACCGTCGAGTGATCACCGGTTGTGGAGCGGAGCGTTCGCGACGCGGGCGTCCCGCTCCACAACCGTCGATCATGGTCGCCCGGCGCTAGCCTCGCGGCCATGCACGGGCTCCACACCGCGGACCAGGTACGGGCGGCCGAGGCGGCCATGATGCGCACCGTCGGCGACGGGGTGCTGATGCGCCGGGCCGCGGCGGGGCTCGCGCACCACGTGCGGGAGTTCCTCGGCGCGACCTACGGCCGCCGGGTGGTGCTCCTCGTCGGGGCGGGCGACAACGGCGGCGACGCCCTGTGGGCCGGCGCCGAGCTGCGCCGCCGGGGGGCGCACGTCACCGCGGTGCTGCTGGCGCCGGACCGCGCGCACCCGGCGGGCCTCGCCGCGCTGCGCGCCGCCCGCGGGCGGGTGCTGGTCCTGCACCCGCCCGGCCCGGCCGCCGGCGGGCTCGACGCGGCGCGGGCGCTGGTGGCGGGGGCGGACGTCGTCGTCGACGGGATCGTCGGCATCTCCGGGCGCGGTGCGCTGCGCGACCCGGCCCCGGAGCTGGTCGCCGCCGCCGACGGGGCGGGTGTGCCGATCGTGGCCTGCGACCTGCCCTCGGGCGTCGACTGCGACACCGGGGCGACCGACGGGCCGCACGTCCGCGCCGCGCTGACGGTCACCTTCGGCTGCCGCAAGCCGGTGCACGCCCTCGCCGCCCCCCTCTGCGGCCCGGTACGGCTGGTGGACTTCGGGCTCGGGCCGTTCCTGGAGGGGACCGAGCCGCACGCCCGGGTGCTGTCCGACGGCGACGTCGGCGCCCGCTGGCCGGTCCCCGGCCCCGACGACGACAAGTACAGCCAGGGCGTCGTCGGGATCGCCGCCGGGTCGGCCACCTACCCCGGCGCCGCCGTCCTCGCCGCGGGGGCCGCGGCCCTCGCCACCTCCGGGATGGTCCGCTTCGCCGGGTCCGCCGCCGACGAGGTCCGCAGGCACTGGCCGGAGATCGTCGCCACCGGCGACATCACCGACGCGGGCCGCACCCAGGCCTGGGCGGTCGGGCCGGGGCTGGGCACCGGCGGGCAGGGCCAGGCGGTGCTGGAGGAGGCGCTGGACCGCGAGGTGCCGCTCTGCCTCGACGCCGACGCGATCACCCTGCTCGCACAGCACGCCCACCTCCGCGACCGCATCCACGGCGAGCCCGTCGTGCTCACCCCGCACGCGGGGGAGTTCGCCCGGATCGCGGGCGAGGTCGGGCCCGACCGGATCGGCGCCGCCCGCCGCGCCGCTGCCGACCTCGGGGTGACGGTGCTGCTGAAGGGGAACGCGACCGTCGTCGCCGCACCGGACGGACGGGTGCTGGTCGACCCGGCCGCGGACTCCTGGGCCGCGACCGCGGGCTCCGGCGACGTGCTCACCGGCATGATCGGCGCGCTGCTGGCCGCCGGGCTGGACCCGTGGTGGGCGGCGGGCTGCGCGACGCTGGTGCACGCCCGCGCCGCGACGGCGGCCGCCCGCGAGCACGGGCTACCGCCGGTCCCGGCGCCGGCGTCGGCGATGCAGGCGGCGATCCCGGTCGCGCTGCGGGCGGTGCGGGCCGCCGCCTCCCCGTACTGACCGCGGAAGCGGCACACCGGCGGACCTGCGCCGGGAGCGGGTTGTTAGCGTTCCGCGCGTGCCGAAGATCCTGACCAGCCTCCCCGTCGGCGAGCGCGTCGGCATCGCCTTCTCCGGTGGCCTCGACACCTCCGTCGCCGTCGCCTGGATGCGCGAGAACGGCGCGGTCCCCTACGCCTACACCGCCGACCTCGGACAGCCCGACGAGCCCGACCTCGTCGCCGTCCGCGAGCGCGCGCTGGAGTACGGCGCCGAGGCCGCCCGCGTCGTCGACTGCCGTCGCGCACTGGTCGACGAGGGCATCGCCGCGATCGCCTGCGGTGCCTTCCACATCCGCGCCGGCGGGATGCCCTACTTCAACACCACCCCGATCGGCCGCGCCGTCACCGGCACGCTGCTGGTCCGCGCCATGGCCGACGACGGCGTCTCCATCTGGGGCGACGGCTCGACCTTCAAGGGCAACGACATCGAGCGGTTCTACCGCTACGGCCTGCTCGCCAACCCGGCCCTGCGGATCTACAAGCCGTGGCTGGACGAGGCGTTCGTCGACCAGCTCGGCGGCCGCGCGGAGATGAGCGCCTGGCTGGGCGAGCGGGAGCTGCCCTACCGCGACTCCGCGGAGAAGGCGTACTCGACCGACGCCAACATCTGGGGCGCCACCCACGAGGCCAAGAGGCTCGAGCACCTCGACACCTCGATCGAGATCGTCGAGCCGATCATGGGCGTGCGGTTCTGGGACCCGGCCGTCGCGGTCGAGACCGAGGACGTCACCGTCGAGTGGGAGTCCGGTCGCCCCGTCGCGATCAACGGCACCCGCTACGACGACCCGGTCGCGCTGGTCGAGGAGGCCAACCGGATCGGTGGCCGGCACGGCCTGGGCATGACCGACCAGATCGAGAACCGGATCATCGAGGCCAAGAGCCGCGGCATCTACGAGGCCCCGGCGATGGCGCTGCTGTTCGTCACCTACGAGCGGCTCGTGTCGGCGATCCACAACCACGACTCGCTGTCGGCCTACGAGGAGCAGGGACGCCGGCTCGGCAGGCTCCTCTACGAGGGCCGCTGGCTGGAGCCGCAGTCGCTGATGCTGCGCGAGTCCCTGACCCGCTGGGTCGGCAACGCGGTCACCGGGTCGGTCACGCTGCGGCTGCGCCGCGGCAACGACTGGTCGGTGCTCGACACCCGCGGCCCCGCCCTGGCCTACGCCGAGGACCGGCTGTCGATGGAGCGCGTCGAGGACGCCCCGTTCACCCCGGGCGACCGCATCGGCCAGCTCACCCTGCGCAACCTGGACCTGGCCGACTCCCGCGCCAAGCTGGAGCAGTACTCGGCCACCGGGATGCTCGGCGGCGAGTTCGGCACCTTCGTCGGCGAGATCGAGGCCGGGCGTGCGGCGGAGATCACCGCGACGCCGTCGGACCCCGACGCCGAGCAGGCCGAGGAGTCCCTCGACCGCGCCGCGATGGAGGCCGGGACCGACTGAGCCGGGCTCGGGACCGGGCCGCGCCGGGCCGGGATGCGATGATCGGGGCCGTGCTACCCACGACCGACCCCGCACCCGGTCCGCGGCCCCGGCCCGGACCGGGCGCACCGGCGGCCGAGGCGGTGGTCGACCTCGACGCCGTCCGGCACAACACCCGGTACCTGTCGGGTCTCGCGTCCGGGGCCGAGACGATGGTCGTGGTCAAGGCCGACGGCTACGGCCACGGCGCCGCCGCCGTCGCGCGGGCGGCGCTGTCGGCCGGGGCGACCCGGCTCGGCGTCGCCACCCTGGACGAGGCACTCGCGCTGCGGGCCGACGGCGTCGACGCGCCGCTGCTGTCCTGGCTGCACCTGCCCGACTCCGACTTCGCCGCCGCCGTCGCCGCGGGGGTGGAGCTGTCGGTGTCCGGCCGCGAGCACCTCGCCGCGGTGCTGGCCGGTGCCCGCGCCGCGGGCCGCCCGGTCCGGCTGCACCTCAAGGCCGACACCGGGCTGTCGCGCAACGGCTGCCCGCCCGGCGAGTGGCCCGCCCTGCTCGACGACGTCTCCGACGGCGTCGCCGACGGCACCTGCGAGGTCGTGGCCGTGTGGTCGCACCTGGCCGCCGCCGACGAGCCGGGCCAGCCCGCCGTCGACAGCCAGGCCGCGCGGCTGCACGCCGCCGCCGCGCTCGCCCGGGACCGCGGGTTCGCCCCGCAGCTGCACCTGTGCAACTCGGCGGGTCTGATGACCCGCCCCGACCTGCACCTCGACGTCGTCCGGCCGGGGATCGCCGTCTACGGGCTCGACCCGATCGCCCGCCCCGCCGACAGCCCGCTGCGCCCGGCGATGACGCTGCGCGGCCGGGTCGCGCTCACCAAGACCGTCGAGGCGGGCGAGGGCGTGTCCTACGGCCACGAGTGGGTCGCCCGCGAGCCGCGCACGCTGGCGCTGGTGCCGCTGGGCTACGCCGACGGCGTTCCGCGCCGGCTCAACGACGGCGGCCGGATGCGCGTGCGGATCGGCGGCACCGTCCGGCCGGTCGCCGGGCGGGTCTGCATGGACCAGTTCGTCGTCGACTGCGGGCGGCCGGGGGTGCTGCCGGTCGCGATCGGCGACCCGGTCGAGCTGTTCGGCACCGGCGCCGACGGCGGACCGACGGCCCGCGAGTGGGCCGACGAGCTGGGCACCATCCACTACGAGATCGTCACGGGCGTCCGGGGGCGGGTGCGCCGCACGCTGACCGACGGGCGCGGGGGAGTCGCATGAGCCGCAGGGGATGGACCGTCGCCGGGATCGCGGGCGGTGTGGTCGGCGCGGCGGGCGCCGCGGCCGGGGTCGGCGTCGCCGCGCAGCGACGCAAGATCGCCGCCACCCGTCGCAGCCTGGCCACCGAGATGTCCGCGCACGCCGGGACGCCGCCGGGCACCGTCGGCGAGGAGATGTCGGTGATGGCCGACGACGGCGTCCGCATCGCCTGCGAGGTGGTCGCGCCGGCCGACGGCTCGGAGCCCGCGCTGACGGTGGTGCTGGTGCACGGCTTCGCCCTGGACCGGCGCACCTGGCAGGAGCAGCGACCGCACCTGGCCGGGCTGACCGGCCCGTCGGTGCGGATGGTGCTCTACGACCAGCGCAGCCACGGCCGCTCCGAGCGGGCGCCCGCGGACTCCTGCACGATCGACCAGCTCGGCCGCGACCTCGACGCCGTCATCCGCGCGCTGGCCCCCGAGGGTCCGCTGGTGCTGGTGTCGCACTCGATGGGCGGCATGACCGTGATGGCGCTGGCCGAGCAGCACCCGGAGCTGTTCCACGAGCGCGTCGCCGGGGTGGCGTTGGTGTCGACCTCGGCGGGGGAGATGGCGTCCTCGGGGCTGCCGGGCACGTTCCTGTCCCGGCGCAACCCGATCATCCGCACCCTCGGTGGGCTCGCCGCGTGGCAGCCCGGCCTGGTCGAGACGGGCCGCCGCGCGCTGGGCGACATCATCTGGGTGTTCACCAAGCGCTTCGCCTACGGCGACCGCCAGGTCGACCCGCGGATGGTCGACCTCGTCGACACGATGATCGACTCGAACGCCGTCGGCGCGCTCACCGACTTCGTCGACACCCTCGGCACCCACGACCGGCTCGCGGCGCTGCCCGGCCTGTCCGGCTGCGAGGTGCTCGTCCTGGCCGGCGACGGCGACCGGATCATCCCGTGGCGGCACAGCGAGGTCATCGCCGAGGCGATCCCGACCGCCCGGCTGGTGCGCCTGCCCGGGGTCGGGCACATGCCGATGCTGGAGCAGCCCGAGGTCGTCGACGCCGAGCTCGACGCGCTGATCGCCCGCACCACCGAGCGCACCGCGGGCGGCGGGCTGCGGGCCAAGCGCCCGCCGCAGCTCACCGACACGACCGACGACGAGCAGGCCGAGGCGGGCGGCGGCGCGCTGCAGGGGCTGCTGCGCAGCGCGGGCCGCGTCCGCCGGGGCAGCCGCACCCCGGCCCGGGCCGGCCGGTCCCGGAAGAAGGACCGGCCGTGATCCCCGCCCCCGGCGCGGACGCCGTCGTCACGGAGCTGCCGACCGTCGCCGACACCGAGTCCTTCGGCGAGACGGTCGGCCGCGAGCTGGTCGCCGGTGACGTCGTGCTCCTGGCCGGGCCGCTCGGCGCGGGCAAGACCGCCCTGGTCCGCGGCCTGGCCCGCGGGCTCGGGGTGACCGGCACGGTGGCCTCGCCGACGTTCGTGATCGCCCGCGAGCACCCCTCCGCGGGCGACGGCCCGGCTCTGGTGCACGTCGACGCCTACCGGCTGGGCGGGCCCGACGGGAACGTGGACGTCGCGGCCGAGCTGGACGACCTCGACCTCGACACCGAGCTGGACCGGGCGGTCGTCGCCGTCGAGTGGGGGGTCGGGGTCGCGGAGCGGCTCGCCGGGTCCGCGGTGACGATCGCGCTGGAGCGCCGCGACGACGACACCCGGGTCGCGACGCTGCGCCGCACCGCGCGTCCGTAGGCTCGCGGGCGTGCTGGTACTGGCCCTCGACACCGCGACGACCGTCGTCACCGCCGGTCTCGTCGACCTCGGCCCCGACGGCGGGCTGCGGACCCTCGCCGCCCGCGCGCACGACGGCCGCCGCCACGGCGAGCTGCTGATGCCCGCGGTCCGGGCGCTGTGCGCCGAGGCGGGCCACGCGCTCGCCGAGGTCGGGGCGGTGGTCGTCGGCGCCGGTCCGGGCCCGTTCACCGGGCTGCGGGTCGGGATCGCCTCGGCGGCCGCGCTCGGCCACGCCCTCGACGTGCCGGTGCACGGCGTCGTCACCCACGACGCCCTCGCCTGGGGGCTGCACACCGGCGGGAACCTGCTGGTCGTCACCGACGCCCGGCGCAAGGAGGTCTACTGGGCCGCCTACGACGCCTCCGACCCCGCCGACGCCCACTCGGTCCGCAGGCTGACCGGCCCGGCCGTCGAGGCCCCGGAGGCGCTGGCCGCGCGCCTGGACGAGCTGGCGATCGGCACCGTGGTCGGCGATCCGGCGTTCGCGCAGCGGCTCGGCCGCGAGATCGGCGGCCCCGGCGCCCCGACCGTCGACGGGCTGGTCGGCGTCGCCGCGGCGGACCTGCTCGCCGGCCGGGCCCCCGCCCCGGTCGAGCCGCTCTACCTGCGCCGCCCCGACGCCGTCGAGCCGACCGGCCGCAAGCGCGTCACCGCGTGAACGCCACCGTCTCGCTGGGCCCGCTGTACCGGGCCGACGCGGCGCGCTGCGCGGAGCTGGAGGAGATCCTCTTCCCCGGGGACGACCCGTGGAGCGCGCAGGCCTTCCGCGACGCCGTCTCCTCCGGCCAGCTCTACCTCGCCGCCCGCGCCGGTGACGAGCTGGTCGGCTACGCCGGGCTCGCCGTCGTCGCCGGGCCGCCGATGGCCGAGGCGGAGGTGCACACGATCGGCGTCGACCCGGCCTGGCAGGGCCACGGCATCGGCCGCGCACTGCTGCGGGGGCTGCTCGCCGTCGCCGACGAGCTGCCCGCCACGGTGTTCCTGGAGGTCCGCACCGACAACGTCCCGGCCCGCACGCTGTACGAGAGCCACGGGTTCACCGTGGTCGGGCTGCGCAAGCGTTACTACCGGCCGTCGATGGCCGACGCCCACACGATGCGCCGTGACCGCGTGCGGAAGGCCGCTCAGGACGTCGCGGACAGGTAGGACAGCAGGCGCAGCTCGTCGTCGGTCAGCTCCAGGGTGAGCATCGGCAGCAGCTGCTCCAGCTGCTCGACGGTGCGTGCGCTCGCGATCGGCGCGGTCACCGCGGGCTGCGCGGCCAGCCAGGTCAGGGCGATCGCCGGGACCGGGACGCCGTAGCCGGCGGAGATCTCGTCGAGCCCGGCGAGCACGGCGCGGCCGCGGGAGTCCAGGTACGCCGCCGCGCCCTGCGCCCGCGGGCTCTCCGGGGCGGGGGAGTCGGGCCGGTACTTGCCGGTCAGGAAGCCCTTGGCCAGCCCGTAGTACGGGTGGACGGCCAGCTTCTCCGACTCGGCGAGCGGGGCCAGACCCGCCTCGAAGTCGTCGCGCTCCATGAGGTTGTAGTGCGGCTGGATCGTGCTGAACGCGGTCAGCCCGTCGCGCGCGGAGATCTCCAGCGCCGACCGCAGCCGCTCCGGGGAGAAGTTCGACGCGCCGACCTCGCGGACGAGGCCCTCGCGCACCAGGGCGTCGAACGCGTCGAGGGTCTCCTCCTGCGCGGTCGCCTCGTCGTCGCGGTGGGCGTAGTAGAGGTCGATCCGGTCGGTGCCCAGGCGGCGCAGCGAGTCCCGCGCCGCGGCCGCGACGTTCTCCGCCGACAGGCCCTCGCGGCCGGGCAGGGCGCCGACCTTCGTCGCGAGGTGCAGCGCGTCGCGGTTGCCGCGGGCGGCCATCCACTCGCCGAGGATCGTCTCGGACTCGCCGCCGGAGTTCCCCGGTGCGCGCCACATGTAGGAGTCCGCGGTGTCGATCATCCGTCCGCCGGCGGCGACGAACGCGTCGAGGACGGCGAACGAGGTCTCCCTGTCCGCCGTCCAGCCGAAGACGTTCGCGCCGAGAACCAGGTCAGCCACGCGTCCGAACCTACTCCGCTACAGCGGTCGCAGGCCCGGCCGACGGTCCTCGGTCACGAACCGTCCGCGGGTCTGCACCGGGGCGCCCGGCTGCCGCACGAACGGCACCACCTTGAACTCGGCCTCCATCCGGTCCGCGGTGAACCGGGTGCTGACGTAGCCGCGGCGGTTGTTGTGGAACCGGATGTGCGGGTTCTCGGCGAGGACGGCGTCGGAGCCGTTCTGCTTCTCCGAGCCGTCGCCGCCCGAGGTGATCGAGCTGGACACCAGCTCGGTGCCGACGACCGGCGAGGCGGGGTCGTCGAAGCGGCGCTTCACGTCGGCGCCCCAGTGCGCGTGCACGTCGCCGGTGAGCACGACGAGGTTGCGGGCGCGCCCGCGCTGCGTGGCCGCGGTCCAGGAGTCGACGACGCGGTCGCGCGAGCCGGGGTAGCCGTCCCACGCGTCGGGGTTGAAGCCGCGCCCGGCGCCCGGGGTGAAGTCGACCTGGGAGAAGAACACCTGCTGGCCCAGCACGTCCCAGCGGGCGCGGGAGCGGGCGAAGCCGTCGGCGATCCAGCGTTCCTGCGCGGAGCCGGGCAGCGACCGCGCCGGGTCGGTGCGCTCCGCGCAGTCGCTGCGGAACTCGTCGCCGCAGGGCTGGTCGCCGCGGTACTGGCGGGTGTCGAGCATGTGGAAGGTGACCAGCCCGCCCCAGCCGACGCGGCGGTACAGCCGCATGGCGGCGCCACGGGGGCGCTGGGCGGCGCGCAGCGGCATGTTCTCCCAGTAGGCGCGGAACGCGGCCGCCTTGCGGGCGGTGAAGTCGCCGGGCGGGTCGAGCGGGAGCTCCCGGACGTCGCCGGCCCAGTTGTTCTCGACCTCGTGGTCGTCGAACACGACGAGCCACGGCGCGGCCGCGTGCGCGGCCTGCAGGTCGGCGTCGGCGTGGTACTGGGCCAGGCGCTGCCGGTAGCCGGCCAGCGTCGTCGTCTCCGGGCCGGCGTGGTCGCGCACGTTCCCGCCGGGCGCGACGTAGTCCTTCGCCGGGTACTCGTAGATGTAGTCGCCCAGGTGCAGCAGCACGTCCGGGCGCTCCTCGGCCATCCGCCGGTAGGCGGTGAACCACCCGTGCTCGAACTGGGAGCAGGAGGTGAAGGCCATGTGCACCGGCGTCATCGACGCCGGCGGGGGCGCGGTGCGGGTGCGGCCGGCGTCGGAGACGGTGCGGCCCACGCGGAAGCGGTAGTGGTAGTCGCGGCCGGGGCGCAGGCCCGGCACCTCGACGTGCACGCTGTGGCCCGCGTCCGGCCCGGTGCGGACCCGGCCACGACGCACGACGCGGGTGAAGCGCTCGTCGTCGGCGACCTCCCACTCGACGTCGGTGGCGCGGTTCCCGAGCCCGCCCAGGCCGTCCTCGGCGACGGGGTCGGTGGCGAGCCGGGTCCACAGCACGACCGAGGTCGGATCGGGTTCCCCGGAGGCGACGCCGAGCCCGAACGGGTCGCCCGGCGGCCGGGCCGGGGCGGGTCCGGGCGCCGCGGCGGCGGCGCCGGGCAGCAGGGGTGCGGCGGCGGTGACGGCGGCGGCGGTGAGTCCGGCGCGCAGCAGCGAACGGCGGGAGGTGACCACGATGTGCAGTGCAACGGTCCCGATCGAGTGACACCGGGCCGTCGGCCGACGAGTACGTGAACAACGGGCGACGACCGGGAACTCCCGACACGCCCGAACGGCGCGGTTGAGCCCCCGCTCGGCTTCTGGCACTCTCATGGATAGAGTGCCAACGCGCGCGGCGGACGACCTCCGCCCCGGCACCCGCGACGGCGGGGCGGGAGTCGCCACGTGCGCGCTGCTGACACCGCTAGAGAACCCGTGACACCGGATTCACCCCAGGAAGGGGAGGTCATCGTCGTGGCGAACATCAAGCCGCTCGAGGACAAGCTCGTCGTCCAGGCCAGCGAGGCGGAGACCACCACCGCCTCTGGCATCGTCATCCCGGACACCGCCAAGGAGAAGCCCCAGGAGGGCAAGGTCCTGGCCGTCGGCCCGGGCCGGGTGGACGACAACGGCAACCGCGTCCCGCTCGACGTGGCCGTGGGCGACGTCGTCATCTACTCGAAGTACGGCGGCACCGAGGTCAAGTACAACGGCGAGGAGTACCTGATCCTCTCCGCGCGCGACGTGCTGGCCGTCGTCAACTGACGCGAGGCATCGCCTGACGTACCGCCCCGGGTGGTCCACCCCCAACGGTGGCCCGCACCGGGGCGGTCGCGTCTCTCCCCCGAGAACCCGAGTATCCCGAGAGGCAGCGAGAACAAGACATGGCGAAGCAGATCAGCTTCGACGAGGAGACCCGTCGCGCGCTCGAGCGTGGCGTGAACCAGCTCGCCGACGCGGTGAAGGTGACGCTCGGCCCGCGCGGCCGGCACGTCGTCATCGACAAGAAGTTCGGCGGTCCGACCGTCACCAACGACGGCGTCACCATCGCCCGTGAGGTCGACCTCGAGGACCCGTTCGAGAACCTCGGCGCGCAGCTGGCGAAGACCGTCGCCACCAAGACCAACGACGTCGCGGGCGACGGCACCACCACCGCCACCGTGCTCGCCCAGGCGCTGGTGAAGGAGGGCCTGCGCAACGTCGCCGCGGGCGCCGCGCCGTTCGCGCTGGGCCAGGGCATCGCCGCGGCCTCGGCCAAGGTCTCCGAGGTGCTGCTGGCGAAGGCCACCCCGGTCGACGCCAAGAGCCACATCGCGCAGGTCGGCGCCATCGCCTCGCGCGAGCAGGAGATCGGCGACCTGATCGCCCAGGCGATCAACACCGTCGGCAAGGACGGCGTGATCACCGTCGAGGAGGGCTCCACCCTCTCGACCGAGCTGGAGATCACCGAGGGTCTGCAGTTCGACAAGGGCTACCTGTCGCCGTACTTCGTCACCGACTCCGAGTCCATGGAGGCGGCGCTCGACGACCCGTACATCCTGCTGCACCGCGACAAGATCGGGTCCATCCAGGACCTGCTGCCGCTGCTGGAGAAGGTGCTCGGCGAGGGCAAGCCGCTCCTGATCATCGCCGAGGACGTCGAGGGCGAGGCGCTGTCCACGCTGGTCGTCAACTCGATCCGCAAGACCGTCAAGGTCGCCGCGGTCAAGTCGCCGTTCTTCGGTGACCGCCGCAAGGCGTTCATGGACGACCTCGCGGTCGCCACCGGCGGTCAGGTCATCAACCCCGAGGTCGGCCTGAAGCTGAACGAGGCCGGGCTCGAGCTGCTGGGCCGCGCGCGTCGCGTCGTCGTCACCAAGGACGCCACCACGATCGTCGAGGGCGCCGGCTCCAAGGCCGACGTCGAGGGTCGTGTCGCGCAGCTCAAGCGCGAGATCGAGGAGTCCGACTCCGACTGGGACAAGGAGAAGCTCCAGGAGCGCCTGGCCAAGCTCTCCGGCGGTGTCGCGGTCATCAAGGCCGGTGCCGCCACCGAGACCGCGCTCAAGGAGCGCAAGCACCGCATCGAGGACGCCGTCGCGGCGACCCGTGCGGCGGTCGAGGAGGGCATCGTCCCCGGCGGCGGTTCCGCGCTGGTGCACGCCGCGGCCGAGCTCGAGGGCGGGCTGGGCCTGACCGGTGACGCCGCGACCGGTGTCGCGATCGTCCGCAAGGCGCTCTCGGCGCCGCTGTACTGGATCGCCGAGAACGGCGGCGACGAGGGCGCGATCGTCGTGTCCCGCGTCGCCGAGGGCGGCTGGGGGACCGGGTACAACTCGGCCACCCGCTCCTACGGCGACCTGATCGCCGACGGCGTCATCGACCCGGTCAAGGTGACCCGGTCGGCGGTGGAGAACGCCGCCTCCATCGCGCGCATGGTGCTGACCACCGAGAGCGCCGTGGTGGACAAGCCGGAGAAGGCCGACCCGGCCCCGGCCGGTGGCCACGGGCACGGTCACGGTCACTGATCCGGTCCGAGCACGACGACGGCGGGCGACCCTCGGGTCGCCCGCCGTTGTGCGTTGCGGGGCAGGAAGTGTGTGCCGTCCGACGGGAGATGGGAGCCCCCGCCGGTCGGGGCTCTCTCAGGCGGTGTGGATCTCCACCGGCTGGACGGTCGCCTCGGCGGCGACCTTGAGCGTGCGGCGCGGACCGCGGATGATCGCGTCCCGCTCGGACTCGGACAGGCCGCCCCAGATGCCGTAGGGCTCGTGCACCTTCAGTGCGTGCTCGCGGCACTGCTGCACCACGGGGCACTCGGAACAGACCTGCTTCGCTCGGGTCTCACGACGGGCCCGGGCGGGACCGCGCTCACCCTCGGGATGGAAGAAGAACGCGCTGTCCATCCCCCGGCAGGCTCCCTCCATCTGCCAGTCGTAGATGTCGGCGACCGGGCCGGGAAGCCTCCGGATGTCCGCCATGTTCGTCACCTGCCTTCGCTATCGAACCTGACGACGCTCAGATTCCCTGGCCATGGCGGCCGCAAACCTGATTCGAGGTGAACGATGGTGCACGTCCGACAGGGTGGTGCATGGCGAGCGCCGTCGGCGGAGGTCCGGGCCCTGCTCGCCGGGGTGGCGACGGACCGGGAGGTGGCCGCGGCGGCGCGCCCGGACGGGCCGGCGGAGCTGCGGTGGGCGGCCGCCGTCGCCCGGGGCGGCTCCGGGCACTACGCGGCCGCGGCCGCGCTGCTCGACGGGGTGCGCCGCGACCCGGCGGCCGGGGTCGTGCCGCGGGCGCACGCCACCGTCACCCGGGCCTCGCACCTGCGCCAGCTCGGCGGGCACCGCGCCGCGGCCGCCCTCGACGGCGCCGCGCTCCGGCTGGTGCTGCCGGGCGCGGGGACCCCGGGCGACCCCGGGCCGTGGGGCCTCGACCGCGCCGCGGCCGTCGCCGACGCGCTGACCGGGCTCGCCGCCGACGCCCTCGGCCGCCTCGACGCCGCGACCGCCGCCGTGCTGCTGCGCCGGGCCGGGCCGTGGTGCGGCCCGCACGGTCACCGCACCCGGGTCCGCCATGGCTGGGTGACCGCGGAGACGGCACTGGTCGCGGGCGACCCGGCCGCGGCGCTCGCCGCCGCCGACGAGGCGCTGGCCGGGGCACGGGCGCTCGGGTCCGCGCGGCACGTGCTCAAGAGCCGTCTGGTCCGGGCGGTCGCCGCCGGGGTGGCGGGGCGGGACCGGGCGGGCGTCGTCGCCGAGCTGGACGCGGTGGCCGCGGACGCGCTCGTACACGGACTGCTACCGCTGCACCGCCCCGCGCTGCTCGCCCGGGCCGACCTCACCGGGCCGGGACCGGGGCCGGACGGGGCACCGGACCCGGCCGGAGGTGGTCCGGATGCCGTACCCGCTCGGCCGTACCGCGGGCGCCGCGGGGCCGATCGGGCGACGCCGGAGGCCGGTTCCGGACCGGTCGTCGGAGCGCGACACGCCGGAGCGTCACCATTCGATACGCGCAGTCGCCGAGCGGATGCGGAGGGTCGCCGACATGCGGTGTTGCACACGGTGAGCGTCCTCTATACGCGAAGTGACCGTAGCGGGCGAGACCTGCTGCGGGAGTAGTGCCCGGAGTCCGGCCCGGACGATGTACCGTACGGACTACTCCATTCGGCGACGCTTCACCCACATGACGCTGATGCACGTGGGTCAGAGCGCCGAACGGAGGGCACAAAATCGCCCCGACCGTGTCAAGGTGAGAGTGTCACCCGCCGATTCGGAGGGTGAAGAATCACCCGGCTGCAGGAAGCTGCAGGAAGGAATCGTCGTGACGACGGTACTCATCTGCGACGATCGTCGCAGCGTCCGCGAGGGACTGACTCGCGTCATGTCCGCGGTCCCGGGGGTCCAGCGCATCGACTGCGTCGCCCACGGGGACGAGCTCCTCGCCCGCTACGCCCGCCAGTCCGTCGACGTCGTCCTGGTCGGGACGCAGCGTGCTGTGCCCACCGGGGTGGAGGCCACCCGACGACTGGTGGCCGCCCACCCGCAGGCCAACGTCATCGTCTTCGGAGCCCCGGACGACGCCGGCAGCATCGCCGCCGCCATCGCCGGGGGGGCACGCGGCTACCTGCGCTGGGACGCCTCGCGTCCCGAGCTGGTCGCCGCGCTGGCACACACCCTGGCCAGCACCTCGGTGCCGACCCCTCGCGTCCCCACCGACCCGGGGGTCCAGCTCACCGAGCGCGAGCTCCAGGTGCTGCGCGGGATGAGCCAGGGCAAGAGCAACGGCCAGATCGGCCGCGAGCTCTACCTGTCCGAGGACACCGTGAAGACCCACGCCCGCCGGCTGTTCCGCAAGCTCGGCGTCCGTGATCGCGCACAGGCCGTGGCCCACGGCTTCCGGCGCGGCCTGGTGTCCTGACCGGGTCCCCACCCGGAACGGCACGAGAACGCACCACCGAGCGACCGACCCCGAACCGGCCGCTCCACCCCACCCGTCCGCGGGTGGGCATCGTGAGCCGGACCGACCCCCGCGGTCCGGCTCCACGCCCCGGACATCCCCGTGTCCGGCCCACGCACCCGGGCCGCTGCAGACCCCGCGGCCCGCACCCGGGACACCACGCCCGGGAGATCCGCCCCGACCGGCTCCGGCCGGTCCGGCGCCCCGGTGACGGGACGCCGGTCGTGCTCCCCGCGACCGGACCCCGCCGGGCCCCGCGGCCGCCCCGGCCGAGGCCGACGACGGATCCGCCGGACGTCGTAACCGTCCGCCTCCGATCGGCCCTCGTCCGACGAGCGGTCGGCGGGACGCCGGGAATCGTCACCCGGCGTCCCTCGCGTCCCCGGGGTCACATGCGTCACCGCAGCCCCGCGGCCCCGACGGCGACCCGTCCGGATTCCGCGCCGAACCGGGCGCGACCCGCGCCGGGCGGTCCACGGCCGGTGATCGGGCGCGGACGATCTTCACTGCGTCCGGTGACCGCATCCTGCGGTGGGTGACGAACCGCTCGCCGACCGTGGCCGCCCCGTGGACGTGTTCCGGCGCGGCCCCGCGCAACCCGGAACTGTGCACGATCGTCTGATCTGACATGGAGCGACTCCCGTCGGCGAGCCCCGCTCGGATACGGTGGATCCGAGCCGATCTCACCTGCGCGAACGCGGGTTGCCTCCACGATCGGATGACACTGCTGGAAGCTCGTAACGCCTGGGCGGTTCCCCACGATGAGTGAATCAAGAGACGTTCCCGACGAGTGGATCGAAGCGGCCATGGCCGGCGATCGGTCCGCGGTCGAGCGCGTTCTCGCCATGATTCGGCCCCTCGTCGTGCGCTACTGCCGCGCCCGTCTGGGGACCGACCGAGGGTCCGTCTCGGCGGACGATGTCGCCCAGGAGGTCTGCGTGGCCGTGCTCACGGCGTTGCCGGGGTACCGGGTGCAGGGTCGCCCGTTCCTCGCCTTCGTCTACGGCATCGCGTCCCACAAGGTCATCGACGCGCACCGGGCTGCGTCCCGGAACCGCTCCGAACCGATGGCCGACGTGCCGGACCGCATGGAGTCGTCCGACGGCCCGGAGTCCCGGGCCCTGCAGGTGGAACTGTCGGAGGAGATGTCCAAGCTCCTGGAGATCCTTCCGGACAAGCATCGGGAGATCATCGTGTTGCGCGTGGTCGTGGGTCTGTCCGCGGAGGAGACCGCGGCAGCCGTCGGCTCCACCCCGGGCGCCGTCCGCGTCGCCCAGCACCGGGCGCTGGCCCGGCTGAGGAAGATGATGACTGAGGAGGTGGTCCGGGATGCGTGACCAGGGTCCGCACGGTCCGGGCTTCCCCCCACCGCCCGGTGAGGGCTGGGAGCGCCCGCCCGCACCGGTGACGCGTGGCCGCTTCGGCGAGCCCCGCCCTCCCCGTGCCAACGGCCACACCAACGGCCACTCGCACCCGCTCGGTCACCAGGGCCACCCGGTGCCGTTCGACGGGCGCACCGTCCCGCAGCCGGTCGTGCAGCGGCACGCCGCCCGCGCCGACGAGTGGGACGACCTCGACGGCTTCGAGGACGACGGCCCGATCGACCTCGTCGAGCTCCAGGCCGACGACGAGCTGATCAACGCCCTGTCCTCCGGGCTCGGCGTGTCCGGCCCCGGCCGGCGCGGCTACGACGTCGACGACCACCTGGCCGCGATGCTCTCGTCCTGGAAGGACGAGGTCGACCGCGACCCGATCCCGCAGCTGCTCGACGCCGACGAGGCCGTGCAGATCCTGCAGCCGGCGAAGCCGTCGCGGAAGGTCTCCTTCCTGCGCCCGCTCGTCGCCGCCGCAGCGGTCGCGGCGTGTGCGCTGGCCGTCGTCTCGATCAGCGCGCACGAGGCCCAGCCGGGCGACGCCCTGTGGGGTGTCTCCCGGGTGCTCTACAGCGAGCGCGCCGACCAGGTGCAGGCCGCGACCACGCTGCGCGAGGGCATCGAGCGGGTCAACGCCAAGCTCGCCGCCGGGGACACCGTCGGTGCGCAGCAGGAGCTCGCCGCGCTCGGCCCGCTGGTGGACCGCACGGCACCGGACCTGCGCAACGACTTCGAGCAGCAGAACCGCTTCCTGAACCAGAAGGTCGCCGAGACCCCGCCGGGCACGCCGACCGACCCGCGGTCGCCGCTGCGCGACGGGACCCCGGCCCCGCCGCCCCCGGTCTCCGAGGGCGACGAGGACACCCCGACGCCGGACCCGCGTCCGGCGCAGGGGACGACCACCCCGGGTGGCACGACCTCGCCGGAGGGCACCACCGACCCGTCCGTGCTGAACGGGCCGGGTGAGACCTCGCCCACGACGTCGCCGTCGCCGTCGGAGACCTCGCCGACGACGGAGGGCCAGGCGGACCCGACGACCCCGACGACGGCGCCCACGACCCGGCCCACCGCGGCCGGGGAGGGGCAGAGCGACCCGACGGACGACACCACCCCGCCGTCGTCGACGACGACCGGCGCGGTGAGCAGCACGCCGAACTGACGCCGTCCGGCACGCAGTACGACGAAGGGCCCCGGAGGATCTCCTCCGGGGCCCTTCGCGTGTGTCGGGGGTGTCGCGCTCAGTCGGCGAGGGTCGCGTCGGCGTACCCGCGGCAGTACTCCCACGTGACGTAGTGCGCCGGGTCCGGGTCGTAGGCCGGCTCGTGCGGCCGCATCCGGCCCTCGTCGAGCAGCTGCTGCAGGCTCGCGCGCAGCAGGTTCCACTCGTGGAAGTGCTGCTCGCCGCAGTCCGCGCAGTCGACGACGATCCCGCGGACGCCGCGGCCCGCCAGCAGCGCCTGGTACACGGCCAGGTCCGCCAGGTCGGCCAGGATCTCGCCGCGGTCGGTCTCGTTCAACGGGGGTACCTCGGAGTCACCGGAACCCGGCCACGGGCCGTCACCACGGTCGTCATAGGCCTGCATCGAGAGCGCAGGGTCATCCGGGTCTCCGGCGAACGGGTCCGGTGGCAGCGCCTCTGGTGACACGGCGTACACGGTACCGGTGCAGGGGGGTCGGGCCCCGGCCCACCCCGGGGTGGTGGACGTACGATGGCGGCCTGCGGCGGGAGCCCGCCGTCAGCGTCGACCGCACCGCCTCGACAACACTGCTTCGACCGCAAGAGGAGCCCCGGAGAGATGACGAGCGAGATGGGCGGCCTGCCGGACAAGTTCGCGATGCTCGGACTGACCTTCGACGACGTGCTGCTGCTGCCCGCCGAGTCGGACGTGATCCCCAGCTCGGCCGACACGTCGAGCCAGGTGACCCGCCGGGTGCGGGTCCAGGTGCCGCTGGTGTCGTCCCCGATGGACACCGTCACCGAGTCCCGGATGGCCATCGCGATGGCCCGCGCCGGCGGTCTCGGCGTGCTGCACCGCAACCTCTCCCCGGACGCCCAGGCGGCCCAGGCCGAGGTCGTGAAGCGGTCCGAGGCCGGCATGGTGACCGACCCGGTGACCTGCAGCCCCGACGCGACGCTGGCCGACGTCGACGCCCTGTGCGCCAAGTTCCGGATCTCCGGCGTGCCGGTGACCGACGAGACCGGCCACCTGGTGGGGATCATCACCAACCGCGACATGCGCTACGAGGTCGACACCGACCGGCCCGTGTCGGAGGTCATGACCCGCGCGCCCCTGGTGACGGCCAAGGTCGGCGTCACCGCGGAGGCCGCGCTGGGCCTGCTGCGCCGGCACAAGCTGGAGAAGCTGCCGATCGTCGACGGCGACGACATGCTGCGCGGCCTCATCACGATCAAGGACTTCAACAAGACCGAGCAGTACCCGCTGGCGACCAAGGACCCGGACGGGCGGCTCGTCGTCGCCGCCGCGGTCGGGGTCGGCGACGACGCCTACGCCCGCTCGATGCAGCTCGTCGAGGCCGGTGTGGACGTCCTGATGGTCGACACCGCGCACGGCCACTCCCGCCGTGTGCTGGAGACCGTCGCGAAGCTGCGCGCCGAGGTCGGCGACCACGTCGACGTCGTCGGCGGCAACGTCGCCACCTACGAGGGCGCCAAGGCGCTCGTCGAGGCGGGTGCGGACGCGGTGAAGGTCGGCGTCGGGCCGGGCTCGATCTGCACCACCCGCGTCGTCGCCGGGGTCGGCGCCCCGCAGATCACCGCGATCTACGAGGCCACCCGGGCGTGCGCCCCGGCCGGCGTCCCGGTCATCGGCGACGGCGGCATCCAGTACTCCGGCGACGTCGCCAAGGCCATCGCGGCCGGCGCGTCGACGGTCATGCTGGGCTCGCTGCTGGCCGGCACCGCGGAGTCGCCCGGCGAGGTCGTGCTCGTCGGGGGCAAGCAGTTCAAGACCTACCGCGGGATGGGCTCGCTCGGCGCCATGCAGGGCCGTGCCGGCGCCGCGGGCCGGTCCTACTCCAAGGACCGCTACGCCCAGGACGACGTGCTCAGCGAGGACAAGCTCGTCCCCGAGGGCATCGAGGGCCGGATCCCGTTCCGCGGGCCGCTGTCCTCGGTCGTGCACCAGCTCGGCGGTGGGCTGCGCTCGGGCATGGGCTACGTCGGCGCGCAGACCATCCCGGACCTGCAGCAGGCGCGCCTGGTGCGGATCACCGCGGCCGGTCTCAAGGAGAGCCACCCGCACGACATCACGATGACCGTCGAGGCCCCGAACTACGCCGCCCGGTAGTCACGGGGGCCCCAGCACCACCCTGAGCAGCGCCGCTTAGGGTGGTGCCCGTGCGTGACCTCGTGGAGATCGGGATGGGCCGGGAGGCCCGTCGTGCCTACGACCTCGACCAGATCGAGATCGTCCCGTCGCGGCGGACCCGCAGCTCGAAGGCCGTCTCGACGGCCTGGCAGCTCGACGCCTACCGCTTCGACATCCCGCTGATGACCCACCCCACCGACGCGGTGGTGTCGCCGGACTCGGCGGTGCGGATCAGCGAGCTGGGCGGGCTGGGGGTGCTGAACGCGGAGGGCCTGTGGGCCCGGCACGCCGACCCGAAGGGCGCGCTGGAGCGTGTCGTCGCAGCGGCGACCGGCGACGAGCCGGACTCCGCGGTGGCGCTGCTGCAGGAGCTGCACCAGGCCCCCATCCAGCAGGACCTGATCACCGAGGCGCTGCGCCCGCTGCGCGACGGCTCGCACACGGTCGCGGCGCGGGTCAGCCCGCAGCGCGCCCGTGAGCTCACCCCGGCGCTGCTCGCCGCGGGCGTCGAGATCCTCATCGTGCAGGGCACGATCATCTCCGCCGAGCACGTCTCGGACGACGAGCCGCTCAACCTCAAGGACTTCATCGCCGAGCTGGACGTCCCGGTCGTCGCCGGCGGGGTGGGGGACTACCGCACCGCGCTGCACCTGATGCGCACCGGCGCCGCCGGCGTCATCGTCGGGTACGGGCAGTCCACCTCCACCACCACCGACGAGGTGCTGGGGGTCGGGGTCCCGATGGCGACCGCGATCGTCGACGCCGCGGCGGCCCGCCGCGACTACCTCGACGAGACCGGCGGCCGGTACGTGCACGTGATCGCCGACGGCGGCATCGGCACCTCCGGTGACATCGCCCGCGCCGTGGCGTGCGGCGCCGACGCGGTCATGCTCGGCGAGCAGCTCGCCGAGGCCGCGGAGGCCCCCGCGGGCGGGCTGTACTGGACGTCGTCGGCGGCGCACCCGTCGCTGCCGCGCTCGGAGGTCACCGGCCTCGCGCGGTCGGGGCGGACCCTGGAGCAGGTGCTGTTCGGGCCGACCGACAGCCCGTACGGCACGACGAACCTGTTCGGTGCGCTGCGCCGGGCGATGGCGAAGACCGGCTATTCCGACCTCAAGGAGTTCCAGCGGGTCGGGCTGAACCTGCGTACCTGAGTCACCCCTCGGCGGTCACGGCCGCCAGGAACTCCGCGGCCCGCTCCCGCAGCCCGGCCCGTCGCTCGTCGACGGTCGTGCCGGGGGCGGGCTTGAGCGCGGCCGTCGCCGTCTCGACGCGCACGTGCTCGGCGCAGGCCAGGTCGGCGCAGATGTAGGTGCCGACGGTGTCGCCCTGGCGGCCCTTCGCGCCGCGGCGCGGGGCGGCGAACAGCGCGACCCCGCCGACGGTGTGGGTGGTCCGGCACAGCGCGCACATCGCCGCCGCGCGGGCGGCACCGGTGGCGGCGCGCAGCACGACACCGGCCGGGCCGTCGTCGGTGGGGACCAGCAGCACCCCGCGGTCGGGGGCCTTCGGGTCACGCCAGCCGCGGACGTCGTCGAGCAGGTCGAGGTCCAGGTCGCGGACCCACGCGGGCAGGACCATCCGCGTCGCCTCCCCCTTGGAGCAGTTGGTGAGGGCGCGGCGGATCCGGGTCTCGGTCGGGCTGGTCACGGCGGGCCACGCTAGGCGCCCGTCGCGGCGGGGGTCGAGCGGGTTTCGGCGCGGTAGGTTCGACGGCGACGCCGTCGTCAGCCAGGAGGAGCCCGCCGATGAGCCGCCCCACCGCCGGAGCCGCCATGGGCGGTGGACGAGCCTTCGTCGACGCGACCGGGACCCCGGTGCCGCTGCGCGGACCGGTCGTGCGGGTGGTGGCGACCGACCCCCGGGTGGGGGAGCTGCTGCTGGAGCTGGGCGCGCAGCTGGTCGGCTGCGCGGGGACGCTCGACGGCGTCGACCCGGTCGGTGACGACCGCAGCCCGGACCCGCAGGCGGTGCGGGCGCTGCGCCCGGACGCGATCGTCACCGGGACCGCCGACGGCCGGTACGACCTGGCCGACCCGGCCCTGCTCGGACGGCTGC
This sequence comes from Pseudonocardia sp. TMWB2A, assembly GCF_017312135.1. Classification (NCBI taxonomy): domain Bacteria; kingdom Bacillati; phylum Actinomycetota; class Actinomycetes; order Pseudonocardiales; family Pseudonocardiaceae; genus Pseudonocardia; species Pseudonocardia sp. TMWB2A. The sequence goes on along the minus strand of NZ_QKQY01000002.1, from coordinate 6,002,358 downwards.
GCGACATCGCGCCGACGGTCGCCGTCGACCTGGGTCGCCGCGCCGCGAGCGCCGCGGACCTGCGGGCGCTGCTCGGGTCGGTGCAGCCGCCGCCGCTGCGCTCGCGCGGGCGACACGAGGACTGAGGCTCAGCCCGCCAGGACGGCGCGGACCCGGTCGGTGACGGCCGTCAGGTCGTCGCGCACCAGGTTCGACTGCGCGGTGAAGACCGACAGCTGCGACGGGTCCAGCGCGAGCGCCCCGGAGGTCCCCGCGGTGGCGGCGGCGGTGCCGTGGTCGAGCAGCGCGGTCCAGGAGGTCTGCGCGACGGCGTCGGGCACGGCGTCGTAGGCCCGCGCGGCGTCGATGGCGGCCTGCAGCCGCCCGCAGGCGACGGCGAGCGACACCGCGTCCTGACGGCCCGCGGCGTCGGCGACGCGGGTGAAGCCGTCGCCGATCGCGGTGAGGTGGGTGAGCCCGCCGTTGTCGCGCCAGGCGGTCATCGCGACGACCGGGTCCCCGGCCCACAGCCCGGTCCCGGCGGCGGACCCGACCAGCGACGCCGCGACGGCCTGCGGCAGCGGCGGGCCCTGCGGCACCGTCGCGCCGGAGGCGGTCACGCTCTGCGGAGTGGGCAGCGGGGAGGTCGCCGACGGGGTCATGATCAGGCCCGCGGCGGCGATCGCCGCGGTGCCGGTGGCGGCGGCGCACAGGAACACCGGCAGGATCCGGGCCCGGAACGCGCGGGCCCGGGGGACGACCGCGGCCCCGGGAACCGGCTCCGCGGACTCCCGGACCGGCTCCGCGACCGCGGGACCGTCGACGGGGGGCGCGGCGGGTGCCTGCGCCGGGGCGACCGGGGCCGGGGTCCCGCCGAGCAGCCCGGTGGTGCCGAGCGCCCCGAGGCCCAGCGCGTCCACCCCGAGCGCGCCGGTGCCGAGCGTGCCGGCGGCCGGGCGGGTCTCCTGCTCCGGCGCGGACCGCTGGGCGGGGACGAGCGGCGCGGCGGTCGTGGTGGTGGCGCCGTCGACGGCCGGGTCGGCGGGGGTGTCGCCGGTGCCGGTGGTGTGGCCGGTCGGGGTGGTGGCCATCGGGGTGCCTCCAGGTCGTACGGTGCCGTCATCCCCCCATCGGAGCAACCGGGCCTCGCCGTTACGCCGCACCACCTGCGGCCGGTGGGGATCATCAGGATCGACGAGACGGTACGGACGGCGGGTGACCTGGATCGCCCGTTTACCCTGGTCGTGTGCAGACCCCGACCGTCCTCGTCGTGGACTACGGCGCCCAGTACGCGCAGCTCATCGCCCGTCGCGTACGCGAGGCGGACGTCTACTCCGAGATCGTGCCCGCCTCCCTGCCCGTCGCCGAGATCGTGGCCCGCGAGCCCGCCGCGGTGATCCTCTCCGGCGGCCCCGCGAGCGTGTACGCCGACGGCGCCCCCGCGGTCGACCCGGCGCTGTTCGAGGCCGGCATCCCGGTGTTCGGCATGTGCTACGGCTTCCAGGCGATGGCCCGCGCGCTGGGCGGCGAGGTCGCCCACGACGGCACCCGCGAGTACGGCCGCACCGAGGTCGCGCTGACCGGCACCCCCGGCACGCTGCACGAGGGCCTGCCCCGTACGCACCCGGTGTGGATGAGCCACGGCGACTCGGTGACCGCGGCGCCGGCGGGCTTCACCGTCACCGCGTCGACCGACCGGGTCGCCGTCGCCGCGTTCGAGGACACCGACCGGCGGCTCGCCGGCGTGCAGTACCACCCCGAGGTCGGGCACTCGCCGCACGGCCAGGAGGTGCTGCGCCGGTTCCTGCACGACATCGCGGGCATCCGCCCGTCCTGGACGACGGCGTCGATCATCGACGACACCGTCGAGGCGATCCGCGCCCAGGTCGGCGACGGCCGCGCGATCTGCGGGCTGTCCGGCGGGGTCGACTCCGCCGTCGCCGCCGCGCTCGTCCAGCGCGCCATCGGTGACCGGCTGACCTGCGTGTTCGTCGACCATGGGCTGATGCGGTCGGGGGAGCGCGAGCAGGTCGAGAAGGACTTCGTCGCCGCCACCGGTGCGACGCTGCACGTCGCCGAGGCCGCCGACCGGTTCCTCGACGCGCTCGCCGGGGTCACCGAGCCCGAGCAGAAGCGCAAGATCATCGGCCGGGAGTTCATCCGGGTCTTCGAGACGGCCACGGCGGAGGTCGTCGCCGACCACCACGTCGGGTTCCTGGTCCAGGGGACGCTCTACCCGGACGTCGTCGAGTCCGGCGGTGGCGACGGCACCGCGGTGATCAAGAGCCACCACAACGTCGGCGGTCTGCCCGACGACATCGAGTTCGACCTGGTCGAGCCGCTGCGCGCGCTGTTCAAGGACGAGGTCCGGATGGTCGGCGCCGAGCTGGGGCTGCCCGAGGTCATCGTCGCCCGCCAGCCGTTCCCCGGCCCCGGCCTGGGCATCCGCATCATCGGCGAGGTCACCCGCGACCGGCTGGAGACGCTGCGGGCCGCGGACGCGATCGCCCGCGAGGAGCTGACCGCCGCCGGGCTGGACCGCGAGATCTGGCAGTGCCCGGTGGTGCTGCTGGCCGACGTCCGCAGCGTCGGCGTGCAGGGCGACGGCCGCACCTACGGCCACCCGATCGTCCTGCGCCCGGTGTCCAGCGAGGACGCGATGACCGCGGACTGGACCCGGCTGCCCTACGACGTCGTCGAGCGGATCTCCACCCGGATCACCAACGAGGTGTCCGAGGTCAACCGGGTCGTCATCGACGTCACGAGCAAGCCCCCGGGCACCATCGAGTGGGAGTGACCGGGGCCTGACGTAACAGGGGCGGGGCCGATGTCTCGGCCCCGCCCCGGCCAGCCCGGGCCTCGCGGTGTCCGACCCCCGTCGGACACCGCTGCCACGCGGGCGGCGGCGGGTCCGGCGGTGCTCCCCAGCCCGCCGGCTCCCGTGATGACCCTTTAGTCGTCCGATGTGGCCCGGGAGTTACGCACACTCGCCATCAGGAATGCGATCCCCGCCACAACGGCGGTCCCGGCGAGCACCCAGCGCAGGTCGACGACCTCCCACGGGGCGATCCCGAGGACCCCGCAGACCGCCACCAGCAGCGACAGGACCCCGGCGACGAGGGCGAACGGGTCAGCGCGACGGGCGAGCGAGCTATCCACGGGTGACCTCCACGGTTCCCAGCTCGGCCCGCAGGTCGAGCTCCAGCACCCGGCCACCGGGTCCGTCCGGGCCGGGGTCGTTCACGGTCAGGTCCACGTCCTGCCCGGTGCGGGTCTGCCCGTCGACGGTCAGGTCGCCGGTGCCCACCGAGCCGCGGACGAGCAGGTCGGCGTCCCGCGGGACCCGGATCTCCACCGCCCCCGCGCCGACCTCGGCCCGGGTGCGGACGGGCCCGGTCGCGCCGGGCGTCGCGGCGAGGTCGAGGCGGGTCAGGTCGAGCTGGACCGTGCCGGTGCCGCGCCGGTACTCCGGGGCGAGCTCGGCGACGGTCGCGGGGGCCGCGACGGTCTCCCCGATGCCATCGCGCACGGCCCATCCGTCGGGGCCGACGGCGTCGTTGAGCGGGATGGTGGCCGCCGTGACGAGCGCGAGCAGCACCGCGAACGGCACCAGCCAGCGTCCGGCGCGCCGCAGCGCACCGACGACCAGCCCGATCCCGACGACGGCGAGCGCGGCCCCCGGGACGGCCGAGGCCGGCACCGCACCCGGCGCGGCCAGGGCGAGCACCCCCACCATCCCGGCGACGACGAGCGACACGGCCAGCGTGATCGGTGTGAGCTTCGAGCGGGGCGCCGGGGGCGGACCCGGCTCCGGGCCCGGTTCGGGCAGGTCCCAGGCGAACGGCGCGGCGCCGAGCGGGTCCCAGGCCGGTGGCGTCACCTGCGCCACGGTGGGGGCGTGCGGGTCCGCGACCCACGGCACCACGGGTGTCGGCGACGCGGCGGCCTCCCGGGCCCCGGGCCGGTTCCCCCGGGTCACGTGCAGCGCGACGAGCAGCGCGACGGTGACGACGGCGGGGATGACGCGGTCGGCGGACAGCACCAGCGGGACCGCCAGCAGAGCGGCCAGGACCAGCAGCGTCACCGACAGCACGGAGGACGGTCCGCTGCGCGGCGGGACCGGGCTGCCGGGCGGGCCGGCGTCCGGCAGGACCGCGCAGCCCGCCAGGTAGAGCGGGATGCCGGGGCCGACGATCGCGGCGACGACGAACCCCACCCGGACCAGCGTCGGGTCGATCTCGTAGCGGCGCGCGATCGCGGCGGAGACCCCGGCGAGCTTGCGGTCGTCGCGCGGACGCAGGGGCCGGGAGTCCCACATGTCGCGCATGGTGTTCCGGGCCGTCGCCGTCGCCGACGGTGGTCGGCCGCTCCCGGGCAGCTGCGTCTGGTTCATGGCGTCGAGCCTGCCGTCCGGGCGGGCCCCGGCGTCTCGGGGACAACCCCGAGACGACCCCGGTCCCGATCCGGAGGGGATCCGGCGCGGGTCGTGTGACGATGGGGTCGTGAACAGCTCGGACCCCTCGACCGGTACCGCACCGGGGTCGGCGGACGCGCCGACGCGGCCCACCGCCGCTCCGTGGGCGGCCCCGTCGCACGGTGTCGCGCTGCCCGGCACCGCGCTGCCCGGCGCCGCCGCACCCGGGGCGACCGGGCCCGGGGCGGCCGTGTCCGGAGCTGCCGAGCCCGGGGCCGACGGGGGACCGGGGCCGACGGTGCCCGTGCCCGCCGGCCCGGTGCCCCCGCCGTCAGGCGGCACCGTCCCCCCGCGGCCGGCCGGCCCGGTACCGCCGCGCCCCGGTGCGCGCGTCCCGCTGACCCGGCGCCGCTCCGGCCGGATGGTCGGCGGCGTCGCGGGCGGGGTGGCCGACCACCTCGGCGTCGACGTCCGGTGGATCCGGGCGGCCTTCGTCGCGCTGACCCTGCTCGGCTGGGCGGGGGTGCTGGCCTACGGCCTGCTGTGGGTGTTCCTGCGGCAGGAGGCCGCCGTCGTCGAGCGGACCGTCACCCGGTCCGAACGGCTGCAGGCCGCCGGGCTGGTGACGCTGGGGCTGGGGTTGTCGCTGGTCGCGGCGACCTCGGGCTCGGCCGTGCTCGGCTGGATCGCCGGCCCGCTGGGGCTGGCGACGGTCGGTGCGGCCGTCGTGTGGCGGGAGGCCGACGAGGCGCAGCGACGGCGGTGGGCGCGCGACGCCCGCAGCCGCGTCACGGGCGGTCGTGCGGCGCTGGCCCGCACCGTGCTCGGCGCCGCGCTCGTCCTGACCGGGCTGGCGGTGTTCCTGCTCGGCAACCTGGACCTGAGCCAGGTGCGGTTCGGGATCCTCGCGGCGTTGGCGACGCTGCTGGGCGTCGCGGTCCTCACCGTCCCCTGGTGGGTACGGCTGGTGCGCGACCTCGGCGAGGAGCGCCGGGCCCGCGCGGTCGCCGCCGAGCGCGCCGAGATCGCCGCGCACCTGCACGACTCGGTGCTGCAGACCCTCGCGCTGATCCAGCGCCAGTCCGGCGACCCGCGCGAGGTGCAGCGGCTGGCCCGCGGCCAGGAGCGGGAGCTGCGTGCCTGGCTCTACGGGCCGGGCGGGCGCGCCCGGGGCGGCAGCGGCACCCCGGACGCGGTGGAGACGCTGCTGTCGGCGGCGATCACGCGCGTCGCGGGCGAGGTGGAGGACACCTACGCGGTGGCCGTCGGCCCGGTGCTGGTCGGTGACGCCGAGCTCGACGACGACCTGCGCGCCCTGGTGCTGGCGGCGCGCGAGGCGATGGTGAACGCGGCGAAGCACTCGGGGACGTCCGAGGTCGACGTCTACGTGGAGGTCGAGCCGGCCTCGGACGAGGGTCCGGGCGCGGCGGAGGTGTTCGTGCGTGACCGCGGCACCGGTTTCGACCCGGACGCGGTGTCCGACGACCGGCACGGCCTCGCGGACTCGGTGCACGCCCGGATGCGCCGCCACGGCGGCACGGTCCGGATCCGCACCGGGGCCGGCGAGGGTACGGAGGTGCGGCTGTCGATGCCGCTGACGGAGAAGGAGACGGCATGACCACCGCCGACGTGCCGGGGACCCCGGCCGGTCCGGACGACACCGGTATCCGGGTCTACCTGGTCGACGACCACGCGTTGTTCCGGTCCGGCGTGCGCGCCGAGCTGGACCGCGGCGACGGGCGCAGCCCCGTGCTGGAGGTCGTCGGTGAGGCGGGCTCCGTCGACGAGGCGGTGGCCGGCGTCGGGCACCTCGCGCCGGACGTGGTGCTGCTCGACGTGCACATGCCCGGCGGCGGGGGCGCGGAGATCCTGCGCCGGGCGCGCGCGGCGGGCACGGAGGCGGTGTTCCTGGCGCTGTCGGTGTCCGACGCCGCCGAGGACGTCATCTCGGTGATCCGGTCCGGCGCCCGCGGCTACGTCACGAAGACGATCTCGGGCCGGGACCTCGCCGACGCCGTGCGACGCGTGCGGGCCGGCGACGCGGTCTTCTCACCACGCCTGGCCGGGTTCGTGCTGGACGCGTTCTCCGACCGGCCGGGTGCGGCACCGCCGGTGGACCCGGAGATCGACCAGCTGACCAAGCGGGAGCGGGACGTGCTGCGGCTGCTGGCCCGCGGCTACGCCTACAAGGAGATCGCGAAGGAGCTGTTCATCTCGGTGAAGACGGTGGAGACCCACGTGTCGAGCGTGCTGCGCAAGACGCAGACGTCGAACCGGCACGAGCTGTCCCGCTGGGCCTCCGACAGGAGGCTCGTGTAGGTCGCGCAGCAACCGGGGCGTGCCGGAAGGACGCCGACACGGCCCCGGTCCCCGCGTGTGCAGGGACCGGGGCCGTCGTCGTCGTGGGTGGGGCGTCAGCCGCCCAGCAGCCCGCCCGCGCCCTTCGTGACGCCGCCGAGCACCCCGCCGACCGGCTCGGTCACGCCGGACAGGGCGCCCCCGACCGGCTCGGTCACCGTGCCGACCACCTGCCCCACGGGCTTCGTGACGGCCTGCAGCGGCTGGGTGGCCTCCGAGGACGAGGAGCCGGTGTCCTCGGTGGCCTTCTTCGCGGAGGTGTCGAGGAGCCCGGTGACGGGCTCGGCGGCCTTCAGGACCGGGCCGGTGAGCGGCTCGGTGCTCTTGAGGACGGGCTCGGTGACCGGCGACAGCGCGCCGAGCACCGGCGTCGTCACCGGCTCGAGGGTGTCGGTGAGGGGCCGGGTGACGGGCTTGAGCGCGTTCGTCACCGGGCGGACGGCCTCGGTCACGGGGGACACGGCACCGCCGAGGGTCTTCCCGACCGGTGCCGCGGCCTGCGCGACCGGGGCGACGACGCCGCCGACGGCGTCCCCGACCGGGCGGACGTTCTCGGTGACGTCCTGGATCGGGCCGGTGCTGGTCCCGCCGCGCGACGGCGGCGTGCCGGTCACGGGCTCGAGGATGTTGCCCGCGGACGGCCGGTCCGGGTTGTTGATGGGGGCGACGATCGGGGCGAGCGGCGAGCCCGTCCCGCCGGAGCCGCGCGGCGCCGGGACCGTCGGCGACGACGGGGACCCGGTGCCCGGGTTCCCGGTCGAGGGCGAGGTGGGCGTGCGGGGCGCGGGGACCGCGACGGCGGGCCCGGCGGCGGTGCCCGGGGTGCGGCCCGCCGCGACGGCCTGCGCCGGCTGCTGCGGACCGAAGGCGACGGCCATCCAGTCGGTGGCGCCGGGGGCGGTGGCGGGCGCGTCCGGCAGCGGCGTGCTCAGTGCCACGTTCGCCGGGAGGTACTGGGCGGGCAGCGTGTCCGGGGTGTCGCCCGCGGTGGGCAGGCCGAAGCCGGGGAACAGCCCGTCGGCGGCGGCGCGCGCGTCGGAGTTCTCGGTGCCGACGCCGTTGTAGAGGGCCGCGCCGAGCACGGAGCCCGCGGCGAGCAGCGCGCCGGCGACCACACCGGCGCGACGACGCCCGGACACCTGGCGGCCGGTCCAGCCGTCGGCGCCGGCCGCGGCGCGGGGCTGCGGGAGGTCGATGTCCGGCCAGCCGCCCGGGGCACCCGCGGCGGCGATGTCTCCGGCCGAGGCGGCGTCGGCGGACGCACCCTCGGCCACCGGGGGACGCCCCTCGCGGCGCAGCAGGTCACCGACGGACAGGACGGGCCCGGTGAGCGGACCCGCACCGTCGGAGGAGGCGTGGGACGCACGCGAGTGACGCGCCAGCAGTTCGGCGACGCTCACCACGTCGCGGGGCCCGGTGGCGCCGGGGGCGCCGGGGAGCGGGGCTCCGGCAGGTGTGTCGGTCACGGCCGCACGTCCTCCTTCGGGTCATTTCGACCCGGGAAGATGTACCGGAAAGAGCCCTTGAACCCCAAGTGATCACACTCCGCTCGTCGCAGGTCACCCGATCGGGTGGTTCCCGTTCATCGGCCGTATCCGACCGCTCGACCTGCTCGTTGCCTCGCAAGGCAACCACTGCGCAAGGGTGCCCCGACCTGAACCCCAGGTGGGGCCCGTGCGGGTGTGTCGCCCTGTGTACTGCGCGTGAATCGCCGAACGGTCGTCACCTCGACGCCGGTCGCGGGATGCGACCGGGTGTCGCACGAGGATCAGCGGCCGCCGAGACGCCCGCGGCCCAGCCGCAGCAGCATCATCGCCAGCTCGCGGCCCTCGGGGCCGAGGTCGGCGAACCGGTCCAGCACCGCCATCTCGCGGCTGTAGACGATGCGCGGCCCGCCCGCGGCCATGCGGGCGGCGCCGATGCGCTTCGAGACCTCGGTGCGGCGGAGGATCGCGTCGAGGATCTCGGCGTCGAGCCGGTCGATCTCCCGGCGCAGCTGGTCGATCTCGGGATCGGCTCCGGTGCGCACCTCGGTGCTCGTGCCGGAGCTCGGCTGCGGGGCTGCGGGGTCGGTCACGGTCATGGTCTCCTCGTCTCGGTCACGGGCCGTCGGGACCGAGGACATGCGAACGCCCCGGGTCCGTCGGACTCCGGGGCGTGCGGGTGGCGTCTGGGCTCAGACGGGCGGCGCAGCGGGAACCGGGGTCCGGTACCCGTAGCGAAATCGCCTGTCGTGTGCCACGCCGCGAGTGTAGACCACCCGGCGCACCGGGCCGCCGTGGTTTCCGGGGACCGGCGACGCCGGAGCGGGGTTGTCGGACCCCCGGCGTACCGTGTTCGACACGATGAGTGCGCTGTTCGAACTCCCCGGAACGGGCCCCGCCGCCGCCGCCGAGCCGACGACGGCCCAGGGCCGCCGCCTGCTCGAAGGCCTCAACGACCGCCAGCGCGAGGCCGTGACGCATGCGGGTTCGCCGCTGCTGATCGTCGCCGGCGCGGGGTCGGGGAAGACCCGGGTGCTCACCCACCGGATCGGCTGGCTGCTCGCCGAGCGCGGGGTGCACCCCGGCGAGGTCATGGCGATCACCTTCACCAACAAGGCCGCGGCCGAGATGAAGGAGCGCGTCGACGCCCTCGTCGGGCGCCGCTCCGGGCCGATGTGGGTGTCCACCTTCCACTCCATGTGCGTACGGATCCTCCGGCGCGAGGCCAAGCACCTCGGCGTGCGCAGCGCCTTCTCCGTCTACGACGCCGACGACACCCGCCGCCTCGTCGGCATCGTCGGCCGCGACCTGGAGCTGGACCCGAAGAAGTTCGCCCCGCGCGCCCTGGCCGCCCAGATCTCCAACCTGAAGAACGAGCTGGTCTCGCCGGACGAGGCCGCCGAGCGCGCCGCCACCGACCACGAGCGGCGCATCGCCGAGGTCTACGGCGTCTACCAGTCGCGGCTGCGCCAGGCGAACGCGTTCGACTTCGACGACCTGATCATGGAGACGGTCTCGCTGCTGGACCGGCTGCCGGCCGTCGCCGAGTACTACCGGCGCCGCTTCCGGCACGTCATGGTCGACGAGTACCAGGACACCAACCACGCCCAGTACGAGCTGGTCCGCCAGCTCGTCGCCCCGGCCACGGCGAACGGGCGCCCCGGCGAGCTGTGCGTCGTCGGCGACTCGGACCAGTCGATCTACGCCTTCCGCGGCGCGAACATCCGCAACATCATCGAGTTCGAGCAGGACTTCCCGGACGCGCGGACCATCCTGCTGGAGCAGAACTACCGCTCGACCCAGACGATCCTGTCCGCCGCGAACGCGGTGATCGCCCGCAACCCGGAGCGGCGGGACAAGCGGCTGTGGTCCGACTCGGGCGACGGCGAGCGCGTCGTCGGCTACGTCGCGGACAACGAGCACGACGAGGCGTCGTTCGTCGCCCGCGAGATCGACCGGCTCGTCGACACCGGCGAGTACCGCAACTCCGACATCGCGGTGTTCTACCGGACCAACAACCAGTCCCGCGTCTTCGAGGACGTGTTCCTGCGGGTCGGGCTGCCCTACAAGGTCGTCGGCGGGGTGCGCTTCTACGAGCGCCGCGAGATCCGCGACGCGCTGGCCTACCTGCGGGTGCTGTCCAACCCGGAGGACACGGTCAGCCTGCGCCGGATCCTCAACGTGCCCAAGCGCGGCATCGGGGACCGGGCCGAGGCCGTCGTCGCCGAGTACGCCGAGCGCGAGCGCACCTCGTTCGCCCGCGCGCTGCGCGCCGCCGCCGAGGAGCCGCAGCGGCTCCCCGCCCTGGCGACCCGCTCGCAGAAGAACATCGCCGGGTTCGTGCGGATGCTCGACGAGCTGCGCGAGCTCGTCGAGCGCGGCGACGACACCGCCGAGGTCCTCGAGGCCGTCTACGCGCGCACCGGCTACCTGGAGGAGCTGCAGGCGTCGGAGGACCCGCAGGACGGCACCCGGATGGACAACCTCGCCGAGCTCGTCACGGTGGCGCGGGAGTTCGCGGGGGACGCCGCCGTCGCGGACCTGGCGTCGGACGGCGGGGCCGCGATCGGGTCCGGCGAGGCGCCCGACGGCGCTGCCCCCGAGGGCGAGGCCGACACCTACGACGACACCCCCGCCGGTGTCCCGGAGCCCGGCTCGCTGGCCGCCTTCCTGGAGCGGGTCGCGCTCGTCGCGGATGCGGACTCCATCCCCGACGACGACTCCGGCGTGGTCACGATGATGACCCTGCACACGGCGAAGGGCCTGGAGTTCCCGGTGGTCTTCCTGACGGGCTGGGAGGACGGGATCTTCCCGCACCTGCGCACCCTCGGGGACCCGAAGGAGCTCGCCGAGGAGCGCCGGCTGGCCTACGTCGGGATCACCCGCGCGGAGAAGCGGCTCTACCTGTCCCGGGCGATCGTGCGGTCCGCGTTCGGGCAGCCCAGCACCAACCCGGCGTCGCGCTTCCTCGACGAGGTGCCCCCGTCGCTGCTCGACTGGCGGCGCACCGAGGAGCAGCTCGCCGCGCAGCGCCCGTCGGCGCCGGTGGGGCGGTTCGGGTTCGGGAAGCGGCCGCAGGCGACCGACCGCGGGAGCTGGAAGGTCCCGGAGCGGTCGCTGAACAACCAGTCGCTGCACCTCGACGTCGGGGACCGGGTCAACCACGACAAGTACGGCCTGGGCACCGTCGTCGCGGCCGACGGCATCGGCCCGCGCGCGACGGTGACGATCGACTTCGGCTCGGGCGGGACGGTCCGGCTGATGCTGATCGGCGGCGTCCCGATGCAGAAGCTGTAGACCTCAGTCGTCGTCGCGGTCCTGCGCCGCGGCCTCGGCCGGGGCCAATACCTTCACCGACCCGAACGCCCCGACGACGTGCACGTCCACCGTCCGGTCACCCGGCGCGGCGCACGCCGTCGGGCAGTCGGTCGAGCCGAACACGGTGAACCCGGAGACGTCCGCCCGGGTGCCCTCGGGCACCACGACCTCGACCGAGCCGAACAGCAGCACCCCGCCCACCCGCGGGGTGTCGGCGGTGACCCCGATGGTGCGGGACCCGAACACCGTCACGCCGTCGGTCACCGGCAGCACCTGCGACCCGCCCCAGACGGCGGCGACGACCAGCGCGGCCGTGGCCAGGAGCCCGCCGGCGCGCCGCCCGGCGGCCGCGGCGAACTCGCCGGCCGGTGCCTGAGCCGGGAGGGCCGTGGTCGGCGCCTGCTCGACGGCGGCCGTGGGTGCCCCGGCGGTGTCGGCCGGGAGGTCACGGGTCAACGGCTCCAGGTCGGCGCGGGTGCGGGCCGCCCAGGCCTTCGCCGAGCGTTCCTCGTACTCGGGCAGGGACAGCCGTCCCTCGCCGTGCGCGCGCTGCAGCCGGGCGTCGACCGCCCGTCGCTCGCCGTCCCCCACCCGGTACGCCGACTCGTCCGCCACCCGGCCATTCTGGACCGTCCGGGCGGGCCGGGGGAGCGGCGCTCGCCGATCAGGCGTCGCGCGAGCCCGTCGCGGCGGTGACGTCGAGGCCACGCGCGGCCAGCCACGGCAGCGGGTCGATCTTGGTGCCGTCCGGCTCCCACACCTCGAGGTGCAGGTGCGGGCCGGTGGACTGGCCGCGGTTGCCGACCTCGGCGATCTCGTCGCCGGCCTTGACCTGCTGGCCCTCCTGCACGAACGACCGGTTGATGTGGCCGTAGACGGTGCTGGTGCCGTCGGGGTGCTTGAGCACCACCCACATCCCGAAGCCGCTGGCGGGGCCGGACTTCTCCACGACACCGTCGGTCAGGGCGAAGATCGGGGTGCCGATCGGGGCGGCGAGGTCGATGCCCTTGTGCTGCACGCCCCAGCGGGCGCCGAAGCCGGAGGTGAACCGGCCGGCCGTCGGCATGACCAGGGCCTCGCCGTTGTACATGACCGCCTTCGGGGCGCCGTGCGACATCGCGGTCGTCACGGCCCGCTCCAGCTTGGCGGCCTCGCGGCCCATCCGGGCGGCCTTCGTCAGGTTGGCGACGTCGACCTTCGAGGTGGAGTCCAGGTCGGGCAGCGACGCGGCCTGCGCGCTGAGCTGCTCGCCGCCGATCGCGGAGGTGTCCATCGGGGCGGTCGTGTCGGCCGGGCGGGTGTCGCTGGACACCGGCAGCATCGCCGAGGCGGCGAGCCGGGCGTAAGCCTCCTCGACCGAGGCCTCACCGCCCCAGCCGGGCACCCCGAGGGCTCCGGCGACCGTCTGACCGGCCGCGACCAGGGCGCCACCGGCCGCCGCGGCCACGGTCACACGGGTACGCGAGACCATCGGCGGGGGAGCCGGGAGCGCCGGGAGCCGGTGACCGGCCGGCGGCACAGGGGGGAGCGTGCCGGGCCGGGCCTCCGGTCGCGTGGCGCCGCTGGGGAAGCGGTGGCGCGACAAGACTGCCCTTCTGGTGTTCAGGGCGCCGCGGACCGTTCGGCGGTGATCGTCGGAGTGGGGGCTCCGTCGGGGGATGGCGTCGTTCGGGGCGACACCGATCACCGTGACCGGTCCGTGACGTGGACAACGCGACGGTAACCCGGGCCCCGCCGAGCGGCAACGGCGGCCCGCCGTGCGGTTGCGGACGGTCGTGGATCATCGACGACCGGTCGGGCGGTCGGCGACGCGACGGCGAACGGAGGATCCCGTTCCCCCTCCCGGACCGGACGCTCAGGCGCCTTCGGCTGTGTTCATGCGCCTTCGGCGGTGTGCCGGCCGACCAGCCGCAGCGACCCGCGCAGCCGCCGGTCGCGCACCCGGTCGTGCTCGCGGCGCTCCGCCTCCCCGCGGGCCAGCGTGCTCGCCACGAAGTGCACCGTGCGCCGGTCCACCGGCAGTGCGAGATGGCCCACGTCGTCGAGCTCCAGCTCGGTGACGTCGAGGTCCGGGTGGCGCAGCCGGGAGTTCCGCTGCGGGACGATGATCTCGTCCATCCGCGACCAGACCACCAGGAACCGGGTCCGGCAGCCGGGGGCCGGTTCGTCCAGCTCACGCAGGATCGCCGAGCCGGGGCAGAGCTGGCGGCACAGCGGCAGCGGCGCGATCCGGGCCAGGTTGCTGCCCGAGTGCGGGCTGCCGAGCGTCGCCAGGGTGTCGACGACGGCGTCGCCCCCCATCCGCTGCACGTAGTAGCGGGCGATCACCCCGCCGAGGGAGTGTCCGACGATGTGCACCCGGTCCGACCCGGTGGCCTCGCGCAGCCGTTCGACGTGGCCGCGCAGCTCGTGCGCCGCGGTGCGGACGTCGTCGGTGAACAGGCTGTAGTTGATGGCGTGCACCACCCCGAAGCCGCGCCGGCGCAGCTCGTGGGCGAACACGGTGAACACCGAGCGGTTGTCCATGATCCCGTGGACCAGCAGGATCGGCGTCCCGGCGGCGGTGGGGTCGGCGACGACCAGGCTGCGCTTGACCGGTGGCAGGCTGTCGGTGCGCCAGTGGCCCTGCGGCCGGACGGTCTCCTCGGCCAGTCCGATCGGGTACAGCGCGAGGTGCGCGGCCAGCCAGGCGCCCTCCAGCGCCAGCCCGCGCAGCCCCGCACGCGAGGTGAAGGTCCGCGCGGCGTAGCCCGCCGCCTGCCCGAGATCGGACGTCGCGGCCGTCACTGTCGACAGCGCCCCGTCGGCGATCGCGCGCAGGCGAGCGCCTCCGGGTAGCGACGTCGCCATGTCCGAAAGGTAAGGCAGGTCACAGGATTCCGCTGTGTCGCGGGACGATCGGTGGCCCCGATCACTCGGTCGGTCGATCTGAATCGAGCACTGCGCCGACGGGGTGACAGCGGTCACCGGCCCAGGTCAGGACCGGTGCGCGCGGCGTGGCTAGGCTCCCCGACGCAGCATCACCGACGTCCGCGACCGCTGCCGCCCGCCACCTGTGCGGGGCGCGCCCGGAGAACGAGCCGGGGTCGCGCCGGTCGCGGCGAGAGCGAAGTGGAGCGGGAGAGCCGAGTGGACCTCTACGAGTACCAGGCGAAGGACCTCTTCGCCGCGCACGGAGTCCCGGTGCTGCCGGGCCGGACCGTGGACAACGCCGCCGACGCGGCGGCCGCGGCGGCCGAGCTGGGCACCGCCGTCGTGGTCAAGGCACAGGTCAAGACCGGTGGTCGGGGCAAGGCCGGCGGCGTGAAGCTGGCCGAGAACGCCGACGAGGCCAAGGAGAAGGCCGAGGCCATCCTGGGCCTCGACATCAAGGGCCACACCGTGCACCAGGTCCTGGTCACCGAGGCCAGCGACATCGCCGAGGAGTACTACTTCTCCTTCCTGCTGGACCGGTCCAACCGCACCTTCCTGGCCATGTGCTCGGCCGAGGGCGGCATGGAGATCGAGCAGCTGGCCGTCGAGCGCCCGGACGCGCTGGCCCGGATCGCCATCGACCCGATCGCCGGTGTCGACAAGGCCAAGGCCGACGAGATCGTCGCCGCGGGCAAGATCCCGGCCGCCGTCGCCGACGAGGCCGCGAACGTGATCGTGAAGCTCTGGGAGACCTTCGTCTCCGAGGACGCGACGCTGGTCGAGGTCAACCCGCTGGTCCGTGACCCGCAGGACAAGGTGATCGCCCTCGACGGCAAGGTCACCCTGGACACCAACGCCGACTTCCGGCACCCGCAGCACGCGGACCTGGTCGACGAGCGCACCGAGAACCCGCTCGAGGCGAAGGCCAAGGCCAAGGGCCTCAACTACGTCAAGCTCGACGGCGGCCAGGTCGGCATCATCGGCAACGGCGCGGGGCTCGTCATGAGCACCCTCGACGTCGTCGCCTACGCCGGCGAGGCGCACGGCGGGGTCAAGCCCGCCAACTTCCTCGACATCGGCGGCGGCGCCTCGGCGCAGGTCATGGCCGACGGCCTGGACGTCATCCTGGGCGACGACGAGGTCAAGAGCGTCTTCGTCAACGTCTTCGGCGGCATCACCGCGTGCGACGCGGTCGCCAACGGCATCGTCGAGGCCCTCAAGATCCTGGGCGACGACGCGACCAAGCCGCTGGTCGTCCGCCTGGACGGCAACAACGTCGAGGAGGGTCGTCAGATCCTCGCCGACGCGAACCACCCGCTCGTCACCGTGGTGGGCACGATGGACGACGCGGCCGCCAAGGCCGCCGAGCTCGCGAACGCTGGAGCCTGAGACATGTCGATCTTCCTCAACGAGAACAGCAAGGTCATCGTCCAGGGCATCACGGGCGGCGAGGGCACCAAGCACGCCACCAAGATGCTCGCCGCCGGGACGAACATCGTGGGTGGTGTGAACGCCCGCAAGGCCGGGACCACGCACAGCATCGGCGACAAGGACGTCACCGTGTACGGCACGGTGGAGGAGGCGATCAAGGAGACCGGCGCCGACGTGTCGGTCATCTTCGTCCCGCCGAAGTTCGCCAAGGACGCGGTCATCGAGGCCATCGACGCCGAGATCCCGCTGGCCGTCGTCATCACCGAGGGCATCCCGGTGCACGACTCGGCGTACTTCTGGGCGCACGCGGTCGCCACCGGCAACAAGACCCGGATCATCGGCCCGAACTGCCCCGGCATCATCTCGCCCGGCAAGTCCAACGCGGGCATCATCCCGGCGAACATCGCCGGCGCGGGCCGGATCGGCCTGGTGTCGAAGTCCGGCACGCTGACCTACCAGATGATGTACGAGCTGCGTGAGTTCGGCTTCTCCACCGCCATCGGCATCGGCGGCGACCCGGTCATCGGCACCACCCACATCGACGCCCTCGAGGCGTTCGAGGCGGACCCCGAGACCGAGGCCATCGTGATGATCGGTGAGATCGGTGGCGACGCCGAGGAGCGCGCCGCGGACTTCATCAAGGCCAACGTCACCAAGCCGGTCGTCGGCTACGTCGCGGGCTTCACCGCCCCCGAGGGCAAGACGATGGGCCACGCCGGCGCGATCGTGTCCGGCTCGGCCGGTACCGCGCAGGCCAAGAAGGAGGCCCTCGAGGCCGCCGGTGTCAAGGTCGGCAAGACGCCGTCCGAGACCGCCGCGCTGATGAAGGAGATCCTCTCCGCCTGATCGGAGCGCGGATCGCACGTCCGACGCGCGGGCCCCGGGAACTTCCCCGGGTGCCCGCGCGTCGTGCTGTGTGCACCAGGTGCGCCTCACCCGGCCGTGTCGGGGGCATCGGCTAGCGTGCGGTGCAGCGAGTCCATCCGTCGCACGGGAGTGGTCGTCATGTCGAGCAACGAGCCCGGGGCCGTCCCGGCTCCGGAGCAGGCCGCGCCCGCTCCGACGGTGCGGATCGCCGTCCTGGCGGGGGCCGTGCTGGCCCTGCTGGCGCTGGTCCTGACCTTCTTCGACGTCACGACCGGGCTGTTCCCGGTCGCGATGGTCGTCGCCGGTGGCGTCGCGGGAGCCCTCACCCTGCTGCCCGGCACCGGGCGCACCCTGGTCGCGGGCGTGGTCCTGTCGACGACGGGGGCGCTGACGATGCTGCTGCTCCTGGCCGGCACCGGCACCGGCTCGATCGGGGGCACGCTCGGCTGGGTCGTGTTCGTGGTCGCGCTGCTCGCCGCCGCCGCACTGCTCTACGCCCAGCTCCTCCTGTCCGGCGTCGTCTCCGCCCCCGCGCCGCGGGCGCAGCGCCCGTCGCACGTCGGGCAGCCCGGCTGGGGCCCCGGCCAGGTCCCGCCGGGCCAGCAGCCGCCCTGGATGCCGCAGCAGCCCTACGGC
The DNA here is from genome assembly GCF_017312135.1 of Pseudonocardia sp. TMWB2A. Lineage (NCBI taxonomy): Bacteria > Bacillati > Actinomycetota > Actinomycetes > Pseudonocardiales > Pseudonocardiaceae > Pseudonocardia > Pseudonocardia sp. TMWB2A. Next base: position 5,984,958 of record NZ_QKQY01000002.1, on the reverse strand, counting down.
GCGGGCCAGCCGGGTGCCGCGGCCCCGTACGGCGCGGCCTCCGGTGCGACGCCCTACGGCGCGGCCCCCTACGCCTCGGGCCAGTACGGCGCGAGCCCCTACGCCGCCCAGCCCGGCGCGGCCCCGTACGCCCCCGGCCAGCCCGCTGCGGGCCAGTACGGCGCGGGGCAGCACGTCGCGGGGCAGCACGGTGCGGGCCAGCACGGTGTCGCCCAGCCGGGCGCCGGCCAGTACGGCGCCGGTCAGTACGGAGCGGGCCAGTACGGCGCCGCCCACGGTGCGGTGCAGTCCGGTGTGGCGCAGCCCGGAGCGGACCACGCCGGTGCCGCCGCGTACGGCGCCCCCGGTGCGGTGCCCGCGGCGTCGCAGCCCGCCGCTGGGCAGTACCCGGGGCAGTCCGGGGCCCACGGTGCGCCCGAGGTGCCCGGGGCGCAGGACCGGACCGGCGACGACGCGGGCCGCCACGCGGTCGGCGGCCGCACCCCGCAGGCCGACGCGGCACCGCACACGCCGTCCGGCGCGGGCGGCGCCTTCTCCGGGGTGTCCTACGGCGACCGCGCCGCCGCGGTGACCGGCGCGCCGGGGGCCGAGCAGGTCCCGCCCGCGACCACCCCCTACACGGCGGGCGCGGGCGGTACCGGGGACGACGCGGGCGTCACCCGCCCCTCCGCGATCCCCGGCTCCGGCTCCGCCCCGGCGGCCGGCGACCAGACCGAGCGCCCCGCGTCCCCGGCATCCGGTGAGGACGAGGCCACCCGCACCTTCCGGCCCGGCGGTGACGGCTCCGCCTGACCGGCCGGAACCGTGGGCCCCGGCACGTCGCGGCGTGCCTGCCCCTCCCGGGCCGCGTTCGCTGCGACGCTGACCGGGTGAGCACCACCCCGCCCCGTCCCGCCCGCGGTCGCCCGGCCTCCCGGGCCCGGTCCACCGGGTCCGCACCGGAGCGGTCCCGCGGTGGGCGCGCGACCGCCGTCGCGGACCGGGAGCGGGGGCGCCGCCGCCCCGCCCGGACCCCGACGCGCGGTACCGGGACCGGCACCGGGCTGGACCGGCTGCGGATCCTGCTCGTGGCCACGATGGGCGCCGTCCTCGCCGGGTACACGATGCTCGTTCCGGTGGCGGCGCTGCTGACCGGCACCGGTGGCGTCGCGGTCACCGCGGACGGGGCGCTGGCCACCGCCGTCCCGCTGTGGCTGGCCGCGCACCTCATCCCGGTCGCCGTGGACGGGCACCCGTTCGGGGTGCTGCCGCTGCTGCCGACGCTGGTGGTCGTCGCGCTGGTCGCCTTCTGCTCGCGCTGGGCGGTGCTCCGCCTGGGCGGGCGGGTCCGGCACGACGCGGGCGCCGTCGTCGCGTCCCAGGCCGGGGCCGCCGCCGCGGTCGCCGTGCTCGCCGGGGCGCTGCTGCCGCGGGACATGGCCGTCACCGCCCCCTGGGCGTCGATGATCGGGGCCGGGCTGGTGGCCGGGGCGGCCGCCGGGATCGGCGTCGTCCACGCCTGCGGGGCGCCGGCGGCCTGGAAGCGGGTGCTGGCGGGGTGGCCCGGCGCGGCGCTGGCCGGGGCCCGGGTCGCGGCCGCCGCGATGCTGCTGGTGGCCGCCCTCGTCCTGACCGTGGCGCTGCTCGCGAGCGCCTCGGACGTCGCCGACACCGCCGAGCGCATCGCCCCCGGCGCCTGGGCGGGCGTCGGGGTGCTGGTGCTGAGCATCGGGTACCTGCCGAACGCCCTGGTCGGGGCGCTGTCCTGGGCGCTGGGCGCGGGGGTGTCGGTCGGCATCGCCCGGTCCGGTCCGTTCGGCGTCGAGCCGGGTCCGCTGCCGCCGTTCCCGCCCGCGGTGGTCCTGCCCGTCACCACCGTCCCGACGGCCGCGGTGCTGGTCGTGCTGCTGCCCGTCGTCGCGGGGGTGCTCGGTGGGATCGCCTGCCGGCGGGCGCTGGGGGAGGACGCGCCGGTCGTGGACCGGGTCGCGGCACCGGCGCTGGCGGCCGTGGTCGTCGCGGTCGGGGCGGCCGTCCCGGCGGCGCTCGCCGGGGGTGCGCTCGCGGGCGGGCCCTACGACCCGGTGTCGTTCCACCCGTGGGCGGTCCTCGGCTGCGCGCTGCTGCTGGTCGGGATCCCGGCCGTGCTGACCTGCGCCGGGACCGAGCTCGCCCGGCACGTCCCGATGGGCGGCACCGACCGGTCGCGGACCGCGGTCGATCGGGCCCGGGCCGCCCGGGACCGCCGTCGCGCGTCGACGGTGGGGGAACTGGTCGAACGCCGTCGCACCGCCGGGGCGCCCGCCCGCCGTGCCGACGCCGCGTGGGACGACGACGGGGGCCACGGCGACTTCTACCCCTACCCCGACGCCGTCCCCGACGAGGAGCCCGACGGAGCCGGTCGCACGGCCGCCCGCCGCGCCGCCGCCGACGAGGACACCACCGACCTCGACCACGGCGACGACGTGGACGACGTGGACGACGTGGACGACATCGACGACGCGGACGACCACGGGCCCGGCGACCGCCGCGCGGCCGACCCGACCGGCCGGCGTGCCGAGGACCGGACCGACCGCATCACGCGCCCCCGCGACCGCTCCCGGGACGACTGACCCGACGCCCCGGGCCCCGGCGGGGCCGGGTGACCCGGGCCACCGCACCGGGCGCCGTCGTCGTCGGGGGGCGCGTCTACCCTGGCCAGGGGCCGTGGAGCGGCCCGGACCGGCGAGGAAGGGACACGGTGGGCGCGCAGGAGCGGCACGGGGCGCTGCGGGTCGTCGTCCTCGTCTCCGGGAGCGGCACCCTGCTGCAGGCACTGCTCGACACCGCGGGCGCCGGGTTCGCCGTCGTCGGGGTCGGGGCCGACCGCGCGGGTGCCACCGGGCTCGACCGGGCCCGCGCCGCGGGTGTCCCCACCTTCGTCGAGCGGGTCGCCGACCACCCCGACCGCGACGCCTGGAACACCGCGCTCGCCGCGGCCGTCCTCGCGCACCGGCCGGGCCTCGTCGTCGGGGCGGGGTTCATGAAGCTCGTCTCCCCGGCCTTCCTGGACGCGCTCGGATGCCCGATGCTGAACACGCACCCGGCGCTGCTGCCGGCGTTCCCCGGCGCGCACGCCGTCCGGGACGCGCTGGCCGCCCGGGTGCCCGTCACCGGCGCGACCGTGCACGAGGTCGACGCCGGGCTCGACACCGGACCGGTGCTCGCGCAGGCGGAGGTCCCCGTGCTCCCGGGCGACGACGAGACCTCCCTGCACGAGCGCATCAAGACCGAGGAACGACGGCTGCTGGTCGCGACCGTGCGACGGTTCGCCACCGCCGCCCAACCCCACGAGGTGAACAGTGAGTGAGCGCAGGCCGGTACGCCGGGCCCTGATCAGCGTCTACGACAAGGCCGGTCTCCTCGACCTGGCCACCGGGCTGCACGCCGCCGGGGTGGAGATCGTCTCGACCGGCTCCACCGCACAGCGGATCGCCGACGCCGGCGTCCCGGTCACCCCCGTCGAGGAGGTCACCGGGTTCCCCGAGTGCTTCGACGGCCGGGTCAAGACCCTGCACCCGCGGGTGCACGCCGGGCTGCTCGCCGACACCCGCAAGCCCGAGCACCTCGCGCAGCTCGAGCAGCTGAACATCGCGCCGTTCGACCTGCTGGTGTCCAACCTCTACCCGTTCCGCGAGACCGTCGCGTCCGGCGCGAGCCGCGACGAGGCCGTCGAGCAGATCGACATCGGCGGCCCGGCGATGGTGCGGGCCTCGGCGAAGAACCACGAGAGCGTCGCGGTCGTCGTCGACCCGTCGCGCTACGCCTGGGTGCTCGAGCAGGTCGGCGCCGGCGGGTTCGTCGTGGAGGACCGCCGCAGGCTGGCCGCCGACGCCTACCGGCACACCGCCGCCTACGACGTCTCGGTCGCGACCTGGATGGGCGAGCAGTTCCCCACGGGCGACGACGACGCCTCCGCCGAGTGGGTCGGCGCCACCTGGACCCGCGAGCGCCCGCTGCGCTACGGCGAGAACCCGCACCAGTCCGCCGCGCTCTACACCGACGGCACCGGTTCCGGCCTCGCCGGCGCCGAGCAGCTGCACGGCAAGGAGATGTCCTACAACAACTACGTCGACGCCGACGCAGCCTGGCGCGCCGCGCACGACCACGGCGACCGCCCCACGGTCGCGGTGATCAAGCACGCCAACCCGTGCGGGATCGCGGTCGGCGCCGACGTCGCCGAGGCCCACCGCAAGGCGCACGCCACCGACCCGGTGTCGGCGTTCGGCGGGGTCATCGCGGTCAACGGCGAGGTCTCGGTCGCGATGGCCGAGCAGGTCGCCGAGATCTTCACCGAGGTCGTCGTGGCCCCCGGCTACGCCGACGGCGCCCTCGAGGTGCTCCAGCGCAAGAAGAACGTCCGCGTCCTGCGCATCCCCGACGGCGCCGCCCGCACCGGCACCGAGCTCCGCCCGATCTCCGGCGGGCTGCTGGTGCAGCAGCGCGACCTCGTCGACGCCGACGGCGACGACCCGGCCGCCTGGAAGCTCGTCACCGGCGACGTCGTCGCCCCCGAGGTGCTCGACGACCTCGCGTTCGCCTGGCGCGCCTGCCGCGCGGTGAAGTCCAACGCGATCCTGCTCGCCCACGACGGCGCCGCGGTCGGTGTCGGCATGGGCCAGGTCAACCGGGTCGACGCGGCGAAGCTCGCCGTGACCCGGGCCGGGGACCGGGCCCGCGGCTCGGTCGCCGCCTCCGACGCGTTCTTCCCCTTCCCCGACGGGCTGGAGGTGCTGCTCGACGCCGGTGTCGCCGCCGTCGTGCAGCCCGGCGGCTCGGTCCGCGACGACGAGGTCGTCGCGGCTTGCGCGAAGGCGGGCGTGCCGATGTACCTGACCGGGACGCGGCACTTCGCCCACTGACCCACCGCTCACCCCGACGGCCCGGGACCGCCTCGCGCGGCCCGGGCCGTCGGCGTTCCCGCAGGTCGGGGGGTGTTCCGGCCGAGAATGTCGGGGGTGCGTGCGACGGTCCTCCCGTCGTCGTCACCACCCCCACCCGGGGGATGCGGAGCGGCGGCACAGGCCCTATGCTTCGAACGTCAGTTCGAGCACGCGTCGCCTTCCCCGCGGCGCGCCGGGCGAGGTCGCGGCCGTTCGGTCGTGGCGCGGTGTGTGGCGGGGAGGTACTGCGGTGCGCGTCGGTGCGGGCGAGGGGCCGGTCGTCGTCGGGGGAGCGGCGGCGGTCGGCCGGGTGGTCGGCGGTGTCGGTGGGGGAGCCGGCGTCGACGTCGGGGACGACACCGGTCCGGAGGGGTCCGGGCCGGTGGTCGGGGCCGGGTCACGTGCCCCCGGGGGCGGGCGGGAGCCGCTGCCCGGGGCGCGGGGCCCGGCCGGGGGGCCGGGGTCCCCGGCGGGCTCGGCCGCCGAGCGGCTCGCCCGGGCCCGGCACGTCCTGCGCCGCACGGAGACCCGGGCGGGTCTGGAGCGGACCCGGCCGGGGCCCGTGGGGCCCTGCCCGGAGCCGGAGCCCCCGGCCCGCAGCGCCGGGACGGTCGAGGCGCGTCCGGTGACCGAGGCCGACCTGCTGCCGGTGCCGGGGCCGCTGGCCGGTCTGCTGCCCGGCGGGGGCCTGCGGCGGGGGTCCACCGTGGCGGTGGGCGTGGGGTCCGGCGCGGGGTCGCTGCTGTTCGCGCTGCTGGCCGCCGCGTCCGCGGAGGGCGCGTGGGCGGGCGTGGTCGGCCGTCCCGGCCTCGGCGCGACGGCCGCGGCCGAGGCGGGCGTGCGGCTGGACCGGCTGGCGCTGGTCCCCGACCCCGGCGCGGACCTGGTCGGGGTGACCGCGGCGCTGCTGGACGGGCTGGACCTCGTGGTGGTGGCCGGGCCGGAGCGGGCCGGGCTGCGGGCCGGGGACCGGCAGCGGCTCGCCGCGCGGGCCCGGCAGCGGGGTGCGGTGCTGCTGGCGCTCGGTGGATGGCCGGGTGCCGACCTGCGGCTGCACTGCACCCGTCCGCGCTGGGAGGGCGTCGGCCGCGGGACGGGGCGGCTGCGGTCCCGGCGGGTCGAGGTCCGGGCGGAGGGGCGCGGGATCGGCCCGGCCGGGTGGGGGGTGGAGGTGCTCCTCCCGGGCCCCGGCGGGACGGTCGTCCCCGCCCCGGCGACGCCCTCGGTCCCCGCGGTGCCGTCGGTGCCCGCGATCGCCTCGGTGCCGTCGGTGCCCGCGGTCTCCGCGGCAGCGGTGGGCGAGGTCCCGGTCGCGCGACCCGTGGTCCGGGCGGCCGGATGAGCACGCCCGGCACGACGGAGGCGGGCGGCGCGACGGGCACGGGCGGCGGTGGGCGGGCGGAGCCCGACCCGCGGGTGCTGGCGGTCTGGTCCCCGGACTGGCCGGTCACCGCCGCCGCCCGCGCCGCGCACGTCCCGGCGGACCGGCCGGCCGCGGTCCTGCACGCCAACCGGGTCCTGGCCTGCTCGGCGACGGCCCGCCGGCACGGGGTCCGCCGGGGGCTGCGGCGCCGGGAGGCGCAGGCCCGGTGCCCGGAGCTCGTGGTGCTCGCCCCCGACCCGGGGCGCGACGCCCGGCTGTTCGAGCCGGTCGCCGCCGCGGTGGAGGCGCTCGCCCCCGGCGTCGAGGTGGTGCGGCCGGGGCTGCTGGTGCTGCCCGCGCGCGGTCCGGTCGGCTGGTTCGGCGGGGAGCGCGCCGCGGTGGAGCGGCTGATCGACCAGGTCGCGCTGCACGCCGGGACCGAGTGCCAGATCGGCGTCGCGGACGGGATGTTCGCCGCCGCGCTCGCCGCCCGCCGGGGGCGCGGGGTGCCGCCGGGACGGTCGGCGGAGTTCCTCGCACCGCTGGAGGTCGCCGAGCTGGACCGGGACCCCGACGTCGACCGGGCCGCGCTGGTGGACCTGCTGCGCCGGCTGGGGCTGCGGTCGCTGGGGGCGTTCGCGTCGCTGTCGGAGGCCGACGTGGCCTCGCGCTTCGGCGCCGACGCGGTGGTCGCGCACCGGCTCGCCCGTGGGCTCGACCCCCGCCCGCCCGCGCGCCGGGTCCCGCCGGAGGAGCTGTCCGCGGCGGTCGAGCTGGACCCGCCGGTGGACCGGGTCGACGCGGCCGCCTTCGCCGCGCGGGCACTCGCGACCCGGCTGCACACCGCGCTCGCCGGGCACGGCCTGGCCTGCACCCGGCTGGGGGTGCACGCACGCACGGAGAGCGGGGAGGAGCTGCTGAGGGTCTGGCGGTGCGCCGAGCCGCTGACACCGTCCGGGACGGTGGACCGGGTGCGCTGGCAGCTCGACTCGTGGCTCGGGCGCGGCGGCTCCGGGACGCTGGTCGCGCTGCGGCTCACCCCGGAGGACACCGTGGTCGCCGGGGCGCTGCAGCGCGGGCTGTGGGGCGACGTCGGCGAGGGCGACGAGCGGGCCGGGCGGGCCCTGGTCCGGGTGCAGGCGCTGCTCGGGCCGGAGGCGGTGCTCACCGCGGTCCCGGCGGGCGGCCGGGACCCGGGCGAGCGGGTGCGGCTGGTGCCGTGGGGCGACGAGCGGGTGGTCGAGGACACGGCGGTCCCCGCCCGGCCGGGACCCGTGGCTCCCGCGCGGGACGGCGCCGCCGGTGCCCCCGGGCATGCGGAGCAGGCGGACCCCGAGCCGCCCGGACCGGCCCCCGGGCGGCCGGCGGTGGCACGTCCCGGCGACGCCGTGCCCGACGAGGCCGCGGAGAAGGAGCCGGGAGAGGCCGGGCCCGCGGGACGGCCCCGGGACGGGGAGCGGAACGGGACCGCACACCCCCGCCGCGCTCCCGGGCGTCGGCCACCCGCCGACCCCCCGGCGACCTGGCCCGGCCGGCTCCCGGCACCGTCCCCGGCGACGGTGCCCCCGGACCCGCTCCCGGTCCGGTTGCTCGCCGCGGACGGCGCCGAGGTGTGCCCGGCCGCGCCGGACCTGCTCGACGGCGTCCCGCGCCGGGTCGCGGGCGGCGGCCCGGACCGGGAGGTCACCGGCTGGGCCGGACCCTGGCCGGTGCACACCCGCTGGTGGGCCCCCGACGGCCCTGGGCCCGCGGTCCGGCTGCAGGTCGTGCTCGCCGACGGCACGGCTCTGCTGCTCGTGCACCGCGGCGGCCGCTGGGAGGTGACCGGTGTCTACGACTGAGCCACCGGCCGCCGCGGGCGGGTCAGCGCTGCGGGATCCCGGTGAGGTCGACGGCGAACCGGCCGATCGCCGAGGCCATCGCCGTCACGTTCCGGTCCAGTGCCGTCCGGTCGATGTTGGTCAGCCGGTCGCAGGCCGTGTGGTAGCAGGGGTCGTAGGACTGTCCCGCCGTGCCGCCCCACTTCTGCGCCTGCTCCGGGGTCTTCTGCTCCTCGGCGCCGGTGAACAGGCCACCGGCCGGGATGCCGGCCTCGATGAACGGGCCGTAGTCCGAGCGCCCGTCGAACGCGGTGCCCTCGGGGCCGTTCACGCCCGCCCCGACCAGCGCCTCGGTCAGGACGCGCTCCGCGGTGTCGGAGCCGGGCGGGCCCGCCTCGCCGCCGAGGCCGTCGGAGTTGTCGCCGTCGTAGACGAGGTAGCCGGGGTTCGGCGAGCCGACCATGTCGAAGTTGAGGTAGAGCGCGATCCGCGCGCGGTCGGCCTCGGACAGGCCCTCGACGTACTTCGTCGAGCCGACCAGGCCGATCTCCTCGGCGCCCCACCACGCGAAGCGCACCTTCTGGCCGACCGGCGGGGAGCCGCCGAGCTTCTGCGCGATCTCGAGCAGGGCGGCGCTGCCGCTGCCGTTGTCGTTGATGCCGGCGCCCTCGGGCACGCTGTCGAGGTGGGCCCCGGCGACCACGACCCGGCCCGGGTCGCCGGTGGTGGTCTCGGCGATCACGTTCCGCGAGGTCTGCTGCCGGATCGTGGTGTCGAGCACCAGCGACGCCTGCTGGCCGTCGCGCAGGGCGGCTCCGGCGGTCTTCGTCACGGCCGCCGTCGGGACGACCCCCGGGGTGTCGCCGAGGGTGGCGGGCAGGGCCGCGTCCTCGGTGTTGACCACGATCACCGCCGCCGCGCCCGCCGCCCCCGCGAGCCGGGACTTCTGGCCGAACTCGCAGGTCCCGCGCTCGACGACGGCGATGGCCCCGGCGGGCATCCCGGTGTAGTCGGCGGCGTCGCAGCCCGGTGTCGGGTCCTGCGGGGTGCGCGGGCGCAGCGACAGCGGCGCGGTCAGCCCGCCGGGCGGGGTGGCGGGGGAGAAGCCGAGCACCTCGGTCGTCACGGGTGCGCCGGCCACGGTCAGCCGTGCGTCGCCCGCGGAGAAGGTGCGCACCTCGAACGACGGGGTCGACACCTCGAACCCGCTCGCGCGCAGGGTCCCGACGACGTGGTCGACGGCCGCGTCGTACCCGGGGGTGCCCACCGCGCGGTTGCCGTCGTTCGCGTCGGCGAGCTTCTCGAACTGCTGCAGGTGGGCGTAGGCGCCGTCGCCGCCGACCGCGGCCGCGAGCCGCTGCGGCAGGCCGGGGTCGCCCTGCGCGGCCCCCTGGCTCCCGCCGCCGGTGGTGCCGATCGTCGCGGTGCCCGGCGCCGCGGGGACGTCCGCGCAGGCCGCGAGCGCGACGACGGCCACCCCGGCCGCCGCGACCCTGACCAGCCGGTTCCCGAGGCGTGGCCGGTGCCGGCCACCCGTCGTGCTCGCCCGTCCCATGGAGCCACCCCTGCCGTCCGGCCCGGTGCCGGGCCTCGTCCGCGCCGGGTGTCCGGCGCTCCTCGTGCGTGCGCGGTACCGGTCGGGCGCCGCGGCGTCGGACCAGCATCCGCCATCGGGCGTGGCCGTGCGGTGAACCGACGATCACGACACGGCGTCACGAACACGACGGTACGACCCGGCGCGACCCGGGGCCGCGGTGATCCTCGGTCGATCCACACCGGGGTCTCAGTCGTTCCACAGGTTCGGCTGGTGAACTCGGAGATGTCGGCGGGGCGGTCCACGAACCACCTGCCGGCACCGGATGGGTACGTCCGGGTGGCCCGCGGGCCGGCGCTGGGGAGCGGCCGGTGTGCCGCGCCGGAGCCCGGACCCGCCGTGCGGGGCCGACCGGCGCTGGGGAGCAGCCGGCCGGCCCGCACGGCGACGCCCGTCCGCGGAACCCGGCGCTCGACGTTCGAACTTGTGTTCGAGTACGCTGCACGGGTGGGCTGGCAGAACCCGGACGTCCCCTGGGCGGAGCTGGAGAGTGCGCTGTCGGGTCGTTCCGTGCGCGACGGCGCGAGCCTGCGCGGCGGCCCGGAGGCCGACGGCGGGGACGCACCGGCCTGGTCCGTCCACCGCGGCCCCTGCGAGCCGCCCGAGGACCTGCACCCGGCGGGGCCGGGCGTCGTGCCGTACGCGGAGCTGCACTGCCACTCGCACTTCAGCTTCCTCGACGGCGCGAGCGCCCCGGAGGAGCTGGTCGAGCGTGCTGCCGAGCTGGGGCTGGAGGCGGTCGCGCTCACCGACCACGACGGCATGTACGGGGTCGTTCGGTTCGCCGAGGCGGCCCGCGCGCTCGGGGTGCGCACGGTGTTCGGCGCCGAGCTGAGCACCGGGCTGACCGCCCCGCAGAACGGCGTCGCCGACCCCGAGGGCGAGCACCTGCTGCTGCTGGCCCGCGGCCCCGACGGGTACCGCGCGCTGTGTCGCACCATCTCCACCGCGCAGATGCGGGGCGGGGAGAAGGGGCGGCCGGTCTACGACCCGGACGAGGTCGTCGCCGACACCGCGGGGAAGGTCGTCGTGCTCACCGGCTGCCGCAAGGGCGCGGTGCGCCGCGCCCTGGACCGCTCGGGCCCGGTGGCCGCCGCGGCGGAGCTGGACCGGCTGGTCGCGCGCTTCGGCGCGGAGAACGTGCGGGTCGAGCTGACCGTGTACGGCGAGCCCGGCGACACCGAGCGCAACGACGCACTGGCCGCGCTGGCCGAGCGGGCCGGCGTCGCGACGGTGGCGACGACCGGCGCGCACTACGCCACCCCCGACCGGGCCCCGCTGGCCGCGACCGTCGCCGCGGTCCGGGCCCGCCGCAGCCTCGACGAGATCGACCCCTGGCTGCCCGCGGCGGGCACCGCGCACCTGCGGTCCGGGCGGGAGATGGCCCTGCGGTTCGACGAGCGCCACCCCGGCGCGGTGGAGCGCGCGGCGGAGCTGGGCCGGGAGCTGGCGTTCGAGCTGCACCTGGTGGCGCCGGACCTGCCGCCGTTCGACGTCCCGCCCGGGCACACCGAGACGACCTGGCTGCGGGTGCTGACCGAACGCGGCCGGATGGAGCGTTATGGCAGCTGTGACGAGAACCCGTTCGCGGCGCACACCGTGCAGCGCGAGCTGGAGATCATCGAGGCGAAGAACTTCCCCGGCTACTTCCTGATCGTCCACGACATCGTCGACTTCTGCCGCCGGTCGAACATCTTCTGCCAGGGCCGGGGATCGGCCGCGAACTCGGCGGTCTGCTACGCGCTGGGCATCACCAACGTCGACGCCGTCCGGCACGGGCTGCTGTTCGAACGGTTCCTGTCCCCGGACCGCGACGGCTACCCCGACATCGACCTCGACATCGAGTCCGGCCGCCGCGAGGAGGCGATCCAGTACGTCTACCGCCGCTACGGCAGGCTGTTCGCCGCGCAGGTCGCGAACGTCATCACCTACCGGCCGCGGTCGGCGATCCGCGACACCGCCCGCGCGCTCGGGTTCTCACCCGGCCAGCAGGACGCCTGGAGCAGGCGCGTCGAACGCTGGCACGCCCTGGAGGCGAGCGAGCTCCCGCAGGAGATGCCGCCGCTGCTGCTGGACCTCGCGGGGCAGCTGATGGGTGCGCCCCGGCACCTGGGCATCCACTCCGGCGGCATGGTCATCTGCGACCGGCCGGTGTCCGAGGTCGTGCCGGTGGAGTGGGCGCGGATGGCCGACCGGACCGTCGTGCAGTGGGACAAGGAGGACTGCGCCGCGGCCGGGCTGGTGAAGTTCGACCTGCTCGGGCTGGGCATGCTCACCGCGCTGCATCTGATGGTGGACCTGGTCACGACCGTCACCGGTGAGCGGATCGAGCTGCACGCGATCGGCGAGTCCGACCCGGAGGTCTACGCGATGCTGTCGCGCGCGGACTCGGTCGGGGTGTTCCAGGTGGAGTCCCGCGCCCAGATGGCCACCCTGCCGCGGCTGCGCCCGCGCGAGTTCTACGACCTCGTCGTCGAGGTCGCGCTGATCCGGCCCGGCCCGATCCAGGGCGGCTCGGTGCACCCCTACATCCGGCGGCGCAACGAGCTCGAGACCTGGGACCACGACCATCCGCTGCTCAAGCCCGCGTTGCACAAGACGCTGGGCATCCCGCTGTTCCAGGAACAGATGATGCAGATCGCCGTCGACGTCGCGGGGTTCACCGCGGCCGAGGCCGACGAGCTGCGCCGGGCGATGGGCTCCAAGCGGTCCACCGAGCGGATGGAACGGCTGCGCGGGCGGTTCTACGACGGGATGGCCGCGAACGGGATCACCGGCGAGCTCGCCGAACGGATCTTCGCCAAGATGCTGGCCTTCGCGAACTTCGGGTTCCCGGAGAGCCACTCGATCAGCTTCGCCGCGCTCGTCTACTACTCGGCGTGGTTCAAGCTCTACCACCCGGCGGCGTTCTGCGCGGGCCTGCTCAACGCCCAGCCGATGGGCTTCTACTCGCCGCAGTCGCTGGTGGCCGACGCCCGCAGGCACGGCGTGCGGGTGCACCGGCCGGACGTCAACGCCGGGCGGGCCGACGCCGTCCTCGAACCCGACGACGACAGCACCGGCGGCCGGGCGGTCCGGCTCGGCCTGGCGGGTGTCCGCACCGTCGGCGCGGACCTCGCCGGGGTCATCGACGCCGAGCGCGACGCGGGCGGGCCGTTCGCGGACCTGCCCGATCTGGCACGCCGGGTCCGGCTGACCGGCCCGCAGGCCGAGGCGCTGGCGACGGCCGGGGCGTTCGGCTGCTTCGGGGTGGAGCGGCGGGAGGCGCTGTGGGCGGCGGGCGTCGTCGCGGGGGTGCGGCCCGAGCACCTGCCGGGCACCGCCGTCGGGTTCGACGCGCCGGCCCTGCCGGGGATGACCGAGGCGGAGCTGACCGTCTCCGACGTCTGGGCCACCGGCGTCTCCCCGGACAGCCACCCGGTGCAGCACCTGCGCGCGGACCTCGACGCGCTCGGCGCGGTCCGGATCGACCGGCTCGACGAGGTGGGCCGCCGCGCCGGCCCGGACACCCCGGCCCGGGTGCTGGTCGGGGGACTGGTCACCCATCGCCAGCGCCCGGCGACCGCGCGCGGGGTGACGTTCGTGAACCTCGAGGACGAGTCCGGGATGCTGAACGTGACCTGCTCGGAGGGCCTGTGGGCGCGCTACCGGTCGGTGGCGCTGGGGAGCGCGGGGCTGCTGGTCCGGGGCCGGCTCGAACGCAGCCCGGAGGGCGTGCTGAACCTGCTGGCCGACCGGCTGCAGCGGATGCCGCTGGCGGTGAAGGTGGTGTCCCGGGACTTCCGCTGACCGTCCCGCCCGCGCCCGGCGCCGGGCCCCCGCGACCGCCGGGCCCCGCGGTTCCCGACCACCGGGACCACCGGGACACGCGGACCACCGGAACCGGGCACGCCGCGGGCCCCGCCGGAGGAACCGGCGGGGCCCGCGGGCGGTCGCGACGGGGTCAGGACTTGACGAGCGGCCCGCCCATCGACATCGCGCGTCCGCCCAGGGTCTGGCCGAACGCGTCGAACAGGATGTAGGCGAACACGATGCAGAACGCGAACGTCGTGATCCCGGCGATCGGGAACAGGCCCGCGTTGCCCGCGGTCACACCGATGTAGGCCAGCACGAAGGTGATGTCGACGAGCACGAAGCCGATCGTGAACATCAGCGGCAGCCGCAGCGTCGCCAGCGTCAGCAGGACGAACACCAGGGTGAAGGAGAGCAGGTAGGTCGACTGGATCGACCCGACCTGCTCGGTGGACAGGGCCTGTCCGGTGCCGGCGTCGATGATCCAGCCGTTGTTCAGCGCCATGAGCAGCACGCCGAAGCTGGTCCAGAACGCGGAGAAGACACCGAAGATCGCGGCGGTGACGCTGTCCCCGACGCGCAGCGCGACCATGGCCGACAGCAGCAGGAACAGGCCCGCCGAGAAGGTCACGACCGGGATCATGCCGCCGGGCAGTGCGGTGGTGTCCAGGTAGCCCACGAACCACAGGCCCAGCGTGATGCCGGACGGCAGGAAGCAGATGAGGCCCATCAGGGCCGGGTTGGCAGCCGGGGCGGCTGCTGCCGGGGCGGGCGGGGCAGCAGCGGCCTGCGCCCCCGCGGTGTCGCTCTCCACGCTCATGGAAAACTCCTCGTCGAGTTCGTGACCGGTCGTGCACCGGCGGTGTGATTCTGCTCTCGTGGAGATCGTTTTTCGCCCCTCCGTACGACCAGACCCCGACCTGTACCCCGGTCGCACGCAACCGGACCGTCGTCGCAGGTCGCGGGGGCGGCGTCCCCTACTTGCGCGGGACGTACGCGTCCTTCGGTCAGGTTCGACCGGCCCGGGCGTCACCTGAGAGGATGCCCGGGTGACCGCACGCGTGATGGACGGCAAGGCGACGTTGGCGGAGCTGCTCGAGGACCTGCGGGGCCGAGTCGAGAAGCTGACCGCCGCCGGGGTGACCCCCGGGCTGGGCACGGTGCTGGTCGGTGACGACCCCGGATCGCACGCCTACGTGCGCGGCAAGCACCGCGACTGCGCCAAGGTCGGCATGACCTCGCTGCAGCGCGAGCTCCCCGCCGACGCGAGCCAGGCCCAGGTCGAGGACACGATCGACGAGCTGAACGCCGACCCGACCTGCACGGGCTTCATCGTGCAGCTCCCGCTGCCGGACGGCCTCGACGCCGGCGCCGCGCTGGAGCGGGTCGACCCGGGCAAGGACGCCGACGGCCTGCACCCGACCAACCTGGGCCGCCTGGTCCTCGGCGAGCCGGGACCGCTGCCGTGCACCCCGCGCGGCATCGTCGAGCTGTGCCGCCGGTTCGGTGTCGAGCTGAACGGGGCGCGGGTCGTCGTCGTGGGTCGTGGCGTGACCGTCGGCCGCCCGCTGGGGCTGCTGCTGACCCGCCGCTCGGAGAACGCGACCGTCACCCTGTGCCACACCGGCACCCGGGACCTGACGGCGCACCTGCGGGAGGCCGACGTCGTCGTCGCGGCGGCGGGGCGGGCCGGGCTCATCACGGCCGACCAGATCAGGCCGGGCGCCGCGGTGCTGGACGTCGGCGTCACCCGTACCGACCTGGGCCTGGTCGGCGACGTGGCGCCCGAGGTCGCCGAGGTCGCCGGGCTGCTGGCGCCGATGCCGGGTGGCGTGGGACCGATGACCCGCGGGATGCTGCTGACGAACGTCGTCGAGGCAGCCGAGCGCAGCCTGTCGGCGTGACGGGCGGCGGCAGGGGGGCGGTGATGGTGACGACCCGCTCCGGGCACGGCCTGCGGGCCCGGCTGCGGGCGCACTGGCCGCTGCTCGTCGTCCTCGGTGTGTCGCTGGTCGGGCTGCAGCGGGTGGTCACCGAGCACTGGCGCGAGGGGTCCGCGGCGCTGGCGGTGGCGATGCTGGTCGCCGCGGGCCTGCGGGTGGCGCTGCCGCCGGACCGGGTCGGGCTGCTCGCGATCCGCGGCCGCTACGCCGACGCGCTGGTGTACGGCGGGTTCGGCGTCGTCGTCCTGCTGCTGGCGCTGACGATCACCCAGGGGTCGCTGACCATCAGCTGAGTGGTCAGCTGCGGGAGCCGCCGGTCGTCTCCGGGCCCGCCGGGCGCCGGGTCGGGGGCCTGCGCGGGCCGGCGGGACGCTTGCTCCCCGGACGCCCGGGGCCGGTGCTGGTCGCGCGCACGACCCGGCCCGGCCGGGCGGGGAGATCCCCGGTCGGTGCGCTGCGGGACGGCCTGATAATGATCATCGCTAACGAGATTCTACCGGTGGGTACACCCGCTCCGGGACGGGGGTTGCTCCGGACGAGTTGCGTGATGTCGCCCACGGTGGCCCCGCTGATCACCCGTTGATCGCAACGAAGATCGATCCGCCACCCGGTCGGCGGCGCCCGGTCCGGCGGCACCCCACGGACGGAGGTGGTCCCCGCCACCGTCCGCGAGCATGATCGCCGCCATGACCGACCGCAGCGGCCACATCGTCGACACCCTCGTGACCGCCTTCGACGACCTGATGGCGGCCGACCCGTCGGCGTTCCGGACCAAGTTCCGGAAGATGGCCGCCGACCCGTTCGCGTTCTACCGGGGCAGCGCCTGCCTGTTCTACGACGACGTCGCCCGCCGCGAGGACCCCTGGGTCGACGACCGCACCGGCCGGGTCTGGATCCAGGGCGACCTGCACGCCGAGAACTTCGGCACCTACATGGACGGCGACGGCGTGCTCGTCTTCGACGTCAACGACTTCGACGAGGCCTACCTCGGCCACTGGACCTGGGACGTCACCCGGTTCGCGGCCAGCCTGTGCCTGCTCGGCTGGCGCAAGGCGCTGTCGGACCGGTCGCTGTCCGAGCTCGTCGAGCGCTACTGCCGCAGCTACCTGGCCCAGGTGCGGCACTTCGCCGACCGCGACGACGACGCGTTCTCCCTGCGCCTGGACACCACCGACGGCCCGGTGCACCAGGTCCTGCAGACCGCGCGCACCCGGACCCGGGTCGGGCTGCTCGACGCGATCACCGAGACCGAGGGCTTCGACCGGATCCTGCGTGCCGGCCCCGGTGTCCGCACCCTCGACGACGACGAGAAGGCCGCGGTCACCGCCGCGTTCGAGGCCTACGTGGCCACGATCCCGGAGTCCCGGCGTCACCGCGGCGTCGCCTACACCGTCAAGGACGTCGCCGGGCGTTCCGGTGTGGGCATCGGCAGCGCCGGGCTGCCGACGTACACGGTGCTGGTCGAGGGGCTGAACCAGGCGCTGGACAACGACATCGTCGTGTCGATGAAGCAGGGCAACGTGGCCGCGCCGTCGCGGGTGGTCACCGACGAGCGGGTGGCCGCGGCGTTCCGCCACCACGGGCACCGGACGGCGGTGTCGCAGCGCGCGCTGCAGGCGCACGCCGACCCGATGCTGGGCTGGACCGAGCTCGGTGGCGTCGGGTTCGTCGTCGCCGAGGTCTCGCCCTACGAGGCGGACCTGGACTGGTCGGAGCTGACCGAGCCCGACGAGATCGCGCCGGTCGTCGCGGACCTGGGCCGGGCCACGGCGAAGATCCACTGCGTGGCCGACGCCGACGCCGACCACGCACTCGTCGACTTCCGGGTCGAGGAGGCGGTCGCGGCGCGCACCGCGGGCGCGGAGGACGCGTTCGTCGAGTGGGTCGTGGAGTTCGCCCACGACTACGCCCGGACCGTGCGCGCGGACCACGCACTGTTCGTGGAGGCGTTCCGCTCCGGGCGCATCCCCGTCGTCAGCTCGGCCTGACACGACGACGGCCCGCCCTCCCGGCAGCGGGAGGACGGGCCGTCGGCGGTGGGGCTACTTGCCGGCGAAGGCGTCGATCGCCGCGTTGAACGTGGCGCTCGGCCGCATGACCGCGTCGGTCTTCGCGCGGTCGACGTAGTAGTAGCCGCCCAGGTCGACCGGGTCGCCCTGGACTGCGTTCAGCTCACCGACGACCGTGTCCTCGGCGGCGGCGAGCTTCTCGGCGAGCGGGGCGAAGATCGCGGCCAGCTCGGTGTCCTCGGTCTGCGCGGCGAGGGCCTGCGCCCAGTACAGCGCGATGTAGAAGTGGCTGCCGCGGTTGTCGAGCTCCCCGACCTTGCGCGACGGCGACTTCCCGTTCTCCAGCAGCTTGCCGGTGGCCTCGTCGAGGGTCTGGCCGAGCAGCTTGGCCCGCAGCGGCTCCTCGGTCTTCGACGCCAGCATCTCCAGCGAGACGGCCAGCGCGAGGAACTCACCGAGGGAGTCCCACCGCAGGTGGTTCTCCTTCTGCAGCTGCTGTACGTGCTTCGGCGCGGACCCGCCGGCGCCGGTCTCGAACAGGCCGCCGCCGTTCATCAGCGGGACGATCGACAGCATCTTCGCCGACGTGCCCAGCTCCATGATCGGGAACAGGTCGGTGAGGTAGTCGCGCAGCACGTTGCCGGTGACCGAGATGGTGTCCTCGCCCTTGCGGGCCCGCTCCAGGGTGTAGCGGGTGGCCTCGGCGACCGCGAGGATCTCGATGGTCAGGCCGTCGGTGTCGTGCTCGCCCAGGTACTTCTCGACCTTCGCGATCAGCTGCGCGTCGTGGGCGCGCGCCGAGTCCAGCCAGAAGACGGCGGGGGAGCCGGTGGCCCGGGCCCGCTCGACGGCCAGCCCGACCCAGTTGCGGATCGGGGCGTCCTTGGTCTGGCAGCCGCGCCAGATGTCGCCCTCGCCGACCTCGTGCGAGAGCTTCTCCTCGCCCGACGCCGCGTCGACGACGCGCACGGTGCCCGCCGAGGCGATCTCGAAGGTCTTGTCGTGGCTGCCGTACTCCTCGGCCTTCTGCGCCATCAGGCCGACGTTCGGGACGGTGCCCATCGTCGTCGGGTCGAAGGCGCCGTTGGCCTGGCAGTGCTTGACGGTCTCGTCGTAGAGCGGGGCGTAGGACGAGTCCGGGATGACGAACTTGGTGTCCTGCAGCGCGTCGTCGGCGTTCCACATCTGGCCGGAGGTGCGGATCGCGGCCGGCATCGAGGCGTCGATGATGACGTCGCTCGGGACGTGCAGGTTGGTGATCCCGCGCGCGGAGTCGACCTGGGCCAGCGCCGGGCCGGTCTCGTAGGCGGCGGTGATGGCCTTCTCGACGGCGTCGCGCTTGTCGGCGGGCAGCTTCTCCAGCGCGGTCAGGATCGAGGCGAGACCGTCGTCGGGGTCGGCGCCCACGGAGGCGAGGTCGTCGGCGAAGGAGGCGAACACGTCGGCGAAGTAGGCGCGGACGGCGTGGCCGAAGATGATCGGGTCGGAGACCTTCATCATCGTGGCCTTGAGGTGCACCGAGAACAGGACGCCCTTGGCCTTGGCGTCGGCGACCTGCTCGGCGAGGAAGGCCTGCAGCGGCTCGCGACGCATGACGGCGCCGTCGAACACCTCGCCGTCCAGCAGCGCGACCTTCTCCTTCAGCACCGTGACGGTGCCGTCGGCGGCGACGTGCTCGATGCGGACCGCGCCGTCACCGGCGGCGGTGAACGAGGTCTCGGAGTGCCGGAAGTCGCCGTCGTCCATGGTGGCGACGTGGCTGGTGGAGTCGGAGCTCCACGCGCCCATCGAGTGCGGGTGCTTGCGGGCGAAGTTCTTCACCGACAGCGGGGCGCGGCGGTCGGAGTTGCCCTCGCGCAGCACCGGGTTGACCGCGGAGCCCTTGACCGAGTCGTAGGCGGCGCGGGCGGCCTTCTCCTGCTCGCTCTGCGGGTTCTCCGGGTAGTCCGGTACGTCGTAGCCGGCGCCCTGGAGCTCGGTGATCGCCGCCTTGAGCTGCGGGATCGACGCCGAGATGTTCGGCAGCTTGATGATGTTGGCGTCCGGGGTCTTCGCCAGCTCGCCCAGCTCGGACAGCGAGTCCGGGACGCGCTGGGCGTCGGTCAGCCGGTCCGGGAACTTCGCCAGGATGCGGGCGGCCAGGGAGATGTCGCGGGTCTCCACGTCGACCCCGGCCTGGCCGGCGAAGGCCTCGATGACCGGCAGGAAGGAGTGGGTCGCCAGTGCCGGCGCCTCGTCAGTGTACGTGTAGATGAGCTTCATCGCGTCCTCAGGCCTGCCTCGGCTCGTCGTGTGTGCTGCCGTGTCCAGCGAGCGGGCCGCGACGGCGCCGGCGGACGGGCCCGGGACGACCGGGCGGGTCCCCGGCGCGGCGACCCGCTGACTGGGCCACACGCTATCTGTTCACCGCCCCCGCACGCCCGCAGGAGTAACCGGCCCGACACCCCCGTGATGGTCGAGCCCACGGCCGCGGACCGGCTACCGTGGTCACGGCAGCGCTCGGCGGGAGGGGAACGACGGTGGCGAAGGTCTTCGGGCTCACCCGGAAGTCGCTCCTGAGGGGCTGGCCGCTGGTCGGGCTCATCGGTGTCGGCCTGACGGTCGTCGCACTCGCCTACGGCGGTGTCACCGGGAACCTGGAGACCACCGGGTGCCGTGTCGTCGTGCAGGGCGAGCAGGTGACGGTGCGCTCGGCGCCCGGCAACTCGGCGGCGCCGGTCCGCACGCTCCCGGTCGGGACCGAGGTCGCGGCCGAGACGATCGTCGACGGCGGCTTCCGCAAGCTCACCGAGCAGAACCAGTGGGTGCCGGTGGACTCCGTCGCCGCGACCTCGGGCAGCCGGTGCTGAACCCGTCGCGCAGCGTGATCAGGGGTGCGGCACAGTAGGCGGTGTGAACGCGCTCGCCACGGTCAACGTCAACGGGGTCCGTGCCGCCGCCACCAAGGGGCTGCTGGAGTGGCTGGCCGCGACCGACGCGCGGGCGGTCTGCCTGCAGGAGGTCCGGGCCCGGCCCGACGAGCTGCCGGCCGCCTTCCTGGCCGCGCTCGACGAGGGCGGCTGGCACCTGCGCCTGGCCCCGTCGCTGACGGCGAAGGGCCGCAACGGCGTCGCCGTGCTGAGCCGCGACGAGCCCGAGGCGGTCCGGATCGGCTTCGGCGACCCCACCACCGACCTCGACGGCCGCTACCTCGAGGTGGACCTGCCCGGCGGGCTCACCGTCGCCTCGCTGTACCTGCCCAAGGGCATGGCGGGCACCGAGAAGCAGGACCAGAAGGACGCGTTCTGCGCGGCCTTCGGTGACCACCTGCGCACCGCATTCGACCGGTGCGCCGCGACCGGGCGGCAGATGGTCGTCGGCGGGGACTGGAACATCGCCCCCACCGAGCTGGACCTGCGCAACTGGCGCGGGAACCGGCGCAACTCCGGGTTCCTGCCGCACGAGCGGGAGTGGTTCGCGAAGCTGCTCGAGCACGGCTGGCGCGACGTGGTGCGCGAGCGGCACCCGGGCGTCGACGGGCCGTACTCGTGGTGGAGCTACCGCGGGCGGGCCTTCGACAACGACACCGGGTGGCGGATCGACCACCTGCTCACCACGCCCGGGCTCGCCGACGCCGCGCACGAGGCCGTGGTGGACCGGGCGCCCGCGCACGACCGGCGCTTCTCCGACCACGCCCCCGTCGTCGTCCGGCTGGGGGCCGTGTGATCGCCGGCCGGATGGTCGGCGGCCGCTACCTGCTGCTCGACGAGCTGGGCCGGCGCGGCTTCGGGCCCACCCACCGTGCCGAGGACCGCATCACCGGCCGCACCGTGGCCGTCACCGAGATCGCGCTGCCCGCGGTCGCGGGGGTCCGGGAGCGGCTGCTCACCGAGGTCCGGGCGGCCGGACGGCTACGCCACCCGTCGGTCGTCGGGGTGCTGGACCTGGTCACCGACCGGTCCTCGGCCGGGGACATGCGCGAGTACCTGGTCACCGAGCACCCGGAGGCGCGACCGCTGGGTGCGGTCGTCGAGACGACGCCGCCCTCTCCCCGGCAGGTCGCGCTCGTCGGCCGGGACGTGCTGGCCGCGCTGCGCGCGGTGCACGCCGACGGCGGCACCCACGGCGGCCTCGACGCCGACGCGGTGCTGGTCACCGCCGACGGCCGCGCCCTGCTCACCGACGTCGGCCTCGCCCGCGCCGTCGGTCCGCGCCCCGGCGGGAACGGTGCGCCCGCCGCTCCCGAGGGCGCCGACACCCCGGCCGCGGACCTGTGGTGCCTGGGTGCCGTCCTGCGCGAGGCGGCGGACCCGCGCCTGTCGGCGGGCAGCGCGCTCGCGACGGTCCTGGACGGCCTCACCGCCGACGACCCGGCCGAGCGCCCGACCCACGACCGGGCCGCCGAGCTGTTCGAACGCGGTGCCCGGCCCCGGTCCCCGGGCGGGGACCTCGGCCGCAACCGCTGGATCCTGCTGGGCGTGGCCGGGGTGCTGGCCGTGGTCGTCGTCGTGCTGCTGGTCCTCGCCGTCCTCTGAGCACACCCGGCGGCGAAACCCGGCGGCGCCCGCGACGCGGCGGGGGCAGGATGGGCCGGGTGAGCCGGAGCGTCGAACACCCCGCCGACCACCCCCGCGTCGCCGCCGTGAAGGAGGCGCTGCGCCGGGCCGGTGCCGATCCCGCGTCGATCGCGGGCCTGGTGCTGCTGCCCGACGCGGTGACCACCGCGGCCGCGGCGGCCGCCGCGCTGGAGGTGGAGGTCGGCCAGATCGCGAACTCGCTGGTCTTCGACGCCGACGGCGCCCCGCTGCTCGTGCTCACCTCCGGCGCGCACCGGGTCGACACCGACAGGGTCGCCGCCCTGGTCGGCGCGCAGCGGGTCGGGCGGGCGTCCAAGGAGCTCGTGCTGGAGGCGACCGGGCAGGTCATCGGCGGGGTCGCCCCGGTCGGGCACCCGGCGCCGGTGCGCACCCTGGTCGACGTCGCCCTGGGGGAGTTCGCCCGGGTCTGGGCGGCCGGCGGGGTGGCCCGCTCGGTGTTCCCGACGACCTTCGACGAGCTCGTCGCCGTCACCGGCGGGACGCCCGCCGAGGTCGCCTGAGCCGTATTCCCGCACCGGCCGTGATCCATCGCCGGGAAACGGACGGTCGCTGCGATGATCCGCGAAACCTAGTGTGGGTGGCATGGCCGATACTCCTGCCGCACCCGTCCCGGCCGAGGCCGTACCGCCGGTCCCTCTCCCGACCCCCGCACCCGCCGAACCGGTGCCCTCGGACTCGGCGTTCCGCCGGGCCCTGCGCCGGGTCCGGGACGGGTCCACCCTCGACGTGACCGAGGCCGCCGTCCTGCTCGCCGCCCGCGGTGAGCACCTCGACGAGCTGCTCGGCCACGCCGGCCGGGTCCGCGACGCCGGACTCGTCGAGGAGGGCCGCCCGGGCGTCGTCACCTACTCCCGCAACGTCTTCATCCCGCTGACCCGGCTCTGCCGCGACCGCTGCCACTACTGCACGTTCGCGACCGTCCCGCACAAGCTCGACGACATGTTCCTGGAGCGCGACGAGGTCGTCGAGATCGCCCGCCAGGGCGCCGCGCAGGGCTGCAAGGAGGCCCTGTTCACCCTCGGCGACCGCCCCGAGGACCGCTGGCCGCAGGCCCGCGAGTGGCTCGAGGCGCGCGGCTACGACTCCACCCTCGACTATGTCCGGGCCTGCGCGATCGCCGTCCTGGAGGAGACCGGGCTGCTGCCGCACCTCAACCCGGGCGTCATGAGCTGGGAGGAGCTGACCCGGCTCAAGCCGGTCGCGGCCAGCATGGGGATGATGCTGGAGACGACGTCGCAGCGGCTGTTCGAGAAGGGCGGCCCGCACTTCGGCAGCCCCGACAAGGAGCCCGCGGTCCGGCTGCGCGCCCTCACCGACGCCGGCCGCGTCGGCGTCCCGTTCACCACCGGCATCCTGATCGGCATCGGCGAGAACCGCACCGAGCGGGCCGAGTCGCTGTTCGCGATCCGCTCCGCCGCCCGCGCGCACGGGCACGTGCAGGAGGTGATCGTCCAGAACTTCCGGGCGAAGCCGGACACCGCGATGGCAGGCGACCCCGACGCCGACCTGCACGACCTGGCCGCGACGATCGCCGTCGCCCGGCTGGTGCTGGGTCCGAAGGTCCGGCTGCAGGCGCCGCCGAACCTCGTCGGCGACGAGCAGGCGCTCATGCTGCGCGCCGGGATCGACGACTGGGGCGGTGTCTCCCCGGTGACGGTGGACCACGTGTCCCCGGAGATGCCGTGGCCCGCCGTCGACGAGCTGGCCGCGATCACCGAGGCCGAGGGCTTCACGTTGCAGGAGCGGCTCACCGCCTACCCGAAGTACGTGCGGGCCGGGTCGCCGTGGATCGACGCGCGGCTGCACGGCCACGTCGCCGCGCTGTCCGGGCCCGACGGGCTCGCCCGGCCCGACGCCGTCGTGGAGGGGCGGGCGTGGCAGGAGCCCGACGGCGGGTTCGCCTCGACCGGGCGCACCGACCTGAACTCCACGATCGACACGACCGGGCGCACCGAGGACCGGCGCAGCGACTTCGGCGACGTCTACGGCGACTGGGACGAGGTGGCCGCCGAGCTGGAGCACCAGCGCGCCGGGCACGGGGCGGCCCCCGAGCGGCTCGACTCCGACGTCCGGGCCGGGCTGGACCTGGCCGCGTCCGACCCGGCGGCGCTGCTCGACCCGGCGCACGCCGACGCCGCGATGGCCGTGCTGACCGCCGACGGGCCCGCGCTGCGCACCCTGCTCGACCTCGCCGACGACGTGCGCAGGCAGGTCAACGGGGACGACGTCACCTACGTGGTCAACCGGAACATCAACTTCTCGAACGTCTGCTACGTCGGCTGCCGGTTCTGCGCCTTCGCCCAGCGCGAGCGCGACGCCGACGCCTTCCGGCTCTCGCTCGACGAGGTCGCCCAGCGCGCCGCGGAGGCCGCCCGCGACGGCGCCACCGAGGTCTGCGTGCAGGGCGGCATCGACCCGCAGCTGCCGGTGTCGTTCTACGCCGACCTGGTCCGCGCGGTCACCGCCGCCGTGCCGGGGATGCACGTGCACGCGTTCTCCCCGATGGAGATCGTCTCCGCGGCGGCCAAGGCCGGGGTGTCGATCCGGGAGTGGCTGACCGAGCTGAAGGCTGCCGGGCTCGGCTCGATCCCGGGCACCGCCGCCGAGATCCTCGACGACGAGGTCCGCTGGGTGCTGACCAAGGGCAAGCTGCCGGCGTCGCAGTGGATCGAGGTCGTCTCGACCGCGCACGAGCTGGGGATCCCCAGCAGCTCGACGATGATGTACGGCCACGTCGACGAGCCCCGGCACTGGCTCGGCCACCTGCGCACGCTGGCGTCGATCCAGGACCGCACCGGTGGGTTCACGGAGTTCGTGCCGCTGCCGTTCGTGCACCACAACGCCCCGATCTACCTGGCCGGGATCGCCCGGCCGGGGCCGACCGAGCGCGACAACCGGGCGGTGCACGCGTTCGCCCGGCTCGCGCTGCACGGGCGGATCGACCACGTCCAGTGCTCCTGGGTGAAGCTCGGCGACGACCTCGCCGCGGACATCCTGGCCGGGGGCGCCGACGACATGGGCGGCACGCTGATGGAGGAGACGATCTCCCGGATGGCCGGCTCGGAGAACGGCTCCGAGCGCTCGGTCGCCGAGCTCACCGCGATCGCCGCGGCCGCCGGTCGCCCGGTCCGGCAGCGGACGACGACCTACCGCGGCGAGCCCCGCGTGCTCACCCCGGCATCGGGCACCGGGCCGCGGATGCTGCCGCTGACCCCGGCCTGATCCCGGCCGGTCCCGCGCCGCCCCCGGGCCGCGCGGGACCGGCCCGGCCGCCGATCGGCCTACGGTGGCGGTATGGGTGTGCTCGGAGAGATGTTCCCGCGGAAGCGGATGCACGAGGACTCGGACGCCGCGCAGGGCGGGCAGCAGTGGCGGCTGGGCCCGATCGACCTCGACAAGGGCGTGGTGACGGTCGAGGCCGCCCCGCAGCCCGAGGACCCGGAGCAGGAGAAGGAGAAGGACCGGGAGAACGGGTGAGGTGCTGACCGGGACGACGCCCCGCGGCTGCCGCAGCCCCCTCACCGCGCTGTCGCAGGACGTCCGCCCCGGCCGGTGGACCGACCCCCCGATCCGGCCCACCCCGCCGCCGGCCACGCGCAGGCGCGGCTTCGATCGGCAGAGTGAGGCCAACGGTACGATCTTGAGCAGTCCGGGGTCAAGGGAGGCGAGCGGGTGCGGCCGCAGGAGCTGGGCGCCGTCGGGCGCGGTCTCGGCCTGCTCGCCGACACCTGGACGCTGCTGATCCTGCAGCGCGCGTTCCTCGGCGTCAGCCGGTACGCGGGGTGGCGGGAGACCCTCAACATCTCCGACGCGACGTTGTCGGCGCGGCTGCGCGGGCTCGTCGACGCGGGTCTGCTCGAGCCCCGCAGCTACGCCGACGGTGGCCGCGAGCGCCGCGGCTACGCCCTCACCGAGCGCGGTGGCGACATCTGGAAGCTGCTGATCTGCACCTGGGACTGGGAGAAGACCTGGGTCCCGCGGGAGGTCCCGCTCCCCGAGATCGTGCACCGCGACTGCGGCCGCCCCACCCGGGTGCGGGTGTGCTGCGCGGCCTGCGGCGGCGCGGTCGGTCCGCGGGACACCGAGGTCGAGCGCGAGCCCGGGGCGCCGGGGCTGGACCTGCTGGCCCGCAGGCACCCGCGGCGTACCCGCGGCACGCTGCCCGTCGACCCGCTCTCGTTCCTGCCCGGTGCGATGGAGATCATCGGCGACCGGTGGGGTGCCACCGTCCTCGGCGCCGCGCTCGCCGGGATCCGGGCGTTCAACTGCTTCGCCCACGAGCTGGGGATCTCCCCGGAGGTGCTGTCGGACCGGCTGCGCCGCTTCGTCGCGCTCGGGGTGCTCAGCCGCAGCGGCGACGGCGAGTACCGCCTCACCGACAAGGGGCGGGCCAGCTTCCCGATCCACGCCTGCCTGGTCGAGTGGTCGCACCGCTGG
This sequence comes from Pseudonocardia sp. TMWB2A, assembly GCF_017312135.1. Taxonomy (NCBI): domain Bacteria; kingdom Bacillati; phylum Actinomycetota; class Actinomycetes; order Pseudonocardiales; family Pseudonocardiaceae; genus Pseudonocardia; species Pseudonocardia sp. TMWB2A. The sequence goes on along the minus strand of NZ_QKQY01000002.1, from coordinate 5,958,522 downwards.
TGCGGCGGGGACGGCGCCCCGATCGACCTCACGATCCGCCACCGGGCCTGCGGGCAGCCGCTCTGCGTGCGGCTGGACTGCGAGCAGTGCGGGCGGGCGTTCGCCCGGGACTCGGTGTCCCCGGTGCGCCCGAGATGACGGACGGTAGGGAACGATGGCGGGCATGAACGACGCCCACCGTCCCCGCGTGCTGTCCGGGATCCAGCCCACGGCCGACTCGTTCCACCTCGGCAACTACCTGGGTGCGCTGCGGCAGTGGGTGGCCCTGCAGGACGACCACGAGGCGTTCTACTGCGTCGTGGACCTGCACGCGATCACGGTGGAGCACGACCCGGCCGAGCTGGCCCGGCGTACCCGGGTCGCGGCCGCGCAGCTGCTCGGGCTGGGGCTCGACCCGGACCGCTGCACGCTGTTCGTGCAGTCGCACGTCCCGGAGCACGCGCGGCTGTCCTGGATCCTGGAGTGCATCACCGGCTTCGGCGAGGCCGGCCGGATGACCCAGTTCAAGGACAAGTCCGCCAAGCAGGGCACCGACCGGGCGACGGTCGGGCTGTTCACGTACCCGATCCTGCAGGCCGCGGACATCCTGCTCTACCAGGCCGACCGCGTCCCGGTCGGCGAGGACCAGCGCCAGCACCTGGAGCTGACCCGCAACCTCGCGCAGCGGTTCAACCACCGCTTCGGCGAGACGTTCCGGGTGCCCGAGCCGCACATCCCGCAGGCCACGGCGAAGATCTACGACCTGCAGGACCCGACGGCGAAGATGAGCAAGTCGGCGTCGTCGCCCAGCGGGATCGTGGAGCTCCTCGACCCGCCGCGGACCTCGGCCAAGAAGATCCGCTCCGCGGTGACCGACAACGAGCGCGAGATCCGCTTCGACCCGGAGGACAAGCCGGGCATCGCGAACCTGCTCACCATCAACGCGGCGATGACCGACCGGAAGGTCGTCGAGGTCGAGGCCGAGTACGTCGGCCGCGGCTACGGCGACCTGAAGAAGGACCTGGGCGAGATCGTCGCCGCGTTCGCGGAGCCGTTCGCGGAGAAGGTGAACGGCTACCTGGCCGACCCGGCCGAGCTCGACCGGGTGCTCGCGCGCGGTGCCACCCGTGCGCGTGAGGTCTCCGGCGCGACACTGGCGGCGGTTCACGAGAGGATCGGGTTCCTCCCGCCCGCCTGAGCCGCGCGCCCGGGGCGGGGAGTACCACCGAACCGGGGGAATGATGGCCGAGAACCGCGCCGCCACGATCGCGCACCGGCTGGAGACCGACGAGGAGGAGACGGAGACCTTCCTCGACCGCCAGCGGGAGAAGCATCCGTGGCTGGACCACCTGGTCCGGGCGGGGGAGCGCTACACCGAGAACCACGGCGACCACTACGCCGCGGCGATCACCTACTTCTCCATCCTGGCGCTGGTGCCGCTGCTGATGGTCGGGTTCGCGGCGGCCGGGTTCGTGCTGCGCGGCAACCCGGAGCTTCTCGACTCCCTGCGCCAGGCGATCCAGTCGGCCGCGCCGGGCCAGATCGGCGAACTGCTCGGCGGGATCGTGCAGACCGCGATCGACCGGGCCGGGGCGATCGGTCTGATCGGTCTGGTCGGCGCGCTGTACTCGGGCATCGGCTGGATGAGCAACCTGCGCGAGGCACTGACCGAGCAGTGGGGCCAGCGGGACGAGGCCCCACCGATGATCAAGCGACTGGCGTTCGACCTGCTCGCCCTGGTCGGGCTCGGGCTGGCCCTGGTGCTGTCGTTCGCGATCTCCTCGATCGGCGGCGCGGCCGGGAGGTTCCTGCTCGACCTGGTCGGCCTCGGCGACGCCACGTGGGCACGCGTCCTGCTGAGCATCGCCTCGTTCCTGCTCGTGCTCGCCGGGAACTGGCTGGTGTTCCTCTGGGTGATCGCCCGGCTGCCGCGCGAGCCCGTGTCCCTGCGCAGCGCGGCCAAGGCCGCGCTGATCGGCGCGGTCGGGTTCGCGATCCTGCAGCGGGTGATGGTGATCTACCTCGGCTCGGTCACGAACTCCGCGGCCGGTGCGGCGTTCGGCTCGATCCTCGGTCTGCTGGTCTTCATCTTCTTCACCTCGCGGTTCCTGCTGTTCGTGACGGCCTGGGCCGCCAGCGCCGAGGAGAACGACCTGGGCTACCGCGACCTGCCCGCCCCGGCGATCATCCGGCCGCAGTACGTCGTCCGGGACGGCCCGGGCGCGCTCGCGTCGGCGGGCCTGGTCACCGCGGGTCTGATCGGCGGAGCACTCGGCCTGCGGGCCCTGGGACGCCGGCGGCGCTGACCCGGATCGCCGTCCGGTCCCCGGCGTACGCGTTCGGACAGGTGTTCGCGCGGTCCGGGGCGGCTGCGCTGCGGCGAGGTGCCGGCGGCTCGTGGTCACCGGGGTGCCCGCGACGCCGCCCCGCCCCGATCTCGAAGGACCTGATCCCGGCGAGTTCGCTTACCCGGTAAGCGAATTCGCAGGAGGGTGTGGCCCGGCCTGCGGGCGCGGGGGTGAGCCGGTGCCGTCCCGGCCGGTTCTCCCGGTACAGGCCCCGACGAACTCCTTCGCCCGGTGAACGGACCCGCGGACCCGAGCTCCAGGGACGTGATCCCGGCGAGTTCGCTTACCCGGTAAGCGGATTCGCAGAAGGGTGCACCCCCGCCCTCGAGCACCGGGGCGAGCCGGCGCCGACTCGGCAGGGTCCCGGGAGAGGTTCCCGACGACTCGTTCGCCCGGTGGACGATTCCGCGGGAGGAGAGTTCCGGGGTGCGGGGCGCCGGGACGGTCCCGGGCGTCTGCCGCAGGTCAACGACGCCGGCGCAGCCGCGCGGCCACCAGCGCCCCGACGCCGGCGAGCGCGGCGACCCCGCCGACCAGCACCGCGGCGGGGACCGGCGGAGCACCCGCGGGATCCGGGGTGCCGGTCGCCGTCGCCCCGTCGGTGCTCCCCGTCGCCCCGTCCGCGCCTCCGGACGCCGCGCCGCCTGCGTTGTCCGCGCCGCCTGCCCCGCCGGCGGGGGCCGCGGCGCCGGGGGGCGTGTCCGAGCCGTCGGCGAACCCGGTGGTGCCCGGCTCGACCAGCGTCCCGATCCCGGTGGCCGGGGCGCCGAAGCCCCAGTCCAGCAGGGCGCGGGCCTGGTCGACCATCAGCACCGGCCGGGGCTCGCCGCGCACGATGGCGACGACCAGCCGTCGCCCGTCGCGCTCCATCGCGCCGACGAAGGTGTGCCGGGCGGCGTCGGTGAACCCGTTCTTGCCGCCGAGGAAGCCGGGGGCGCCGAGGAGCCGGTCGTCGTTGCCGAGCAGGAAGCCGGGCTTGTCGGCGAACCCGGGGAACGGGATGCTCCGGGTGGTCAGCGCGGCCGCGATCCGCGGGCGCTCCAGTGCGGCGCGCAGCAGCAGGCCCAGGTCGTAGGCCGAGGCGGACATCCCCGGGCCGTCGAGGCCGGCGGGCGTCGCGGGGCGGGTGTCCAGGGCACCGAGGCGGTGGGCCTCGTCGCGCATGGCGGCCAGCGTCGCGGGGACCCCGCCGAGCTCGCGGGCCAGGGCGTTCGCGGCGTCGTTGCCCGAGGACAGCAGCAGCCCGTGCAGCAGCTGGTCGACCGTGTAGCGCCCGCCGGGACCGATCCCGGCGCGGCTGCCGTCGACGTTCGCGTCCTCGGCGGTGCCCACGACCACCCGGTCCATCGGCAGCCGCTCGTCGACGACCAGCGCGAGCAACAGCTTGATCGTCGACGCCGGACGCTGCCGCGCGTGCGGGGCCCGGGCGGCGAGGACCGCACCCGAGTCGAGGTCGGCGACGACGTACGACGCGACCCCGACCGGCGGGGGCGGCACCGGCCCGGCGTGGGTGTCACCGCAGCCGCCGAGCCCGCCGACCGGTGGCGACGGCACCGGCAGCGGGGCGACCGGCACCGTCTCCTCCCGCGCGGGCGGGCCGGGCGGGACCTCCTGCCCCGGGCACCCCGCGGCGACCGCGACCGGAGCCGCGGAGGAGGCCGGAGCGGCGGAGGCGACCGGAGCGGTACCCGCCGCCCCGGCCAGCGCGAGCGCCACGACGACGGGAACGAGCAGCCGGGCGGCGGGTCGGCGCGGGGAGCCCTGGCCGGCGGGGGTCGTCACCGTTGCAGCATGACCCACCGCCCGGCGGAACGGGCCGCCCGCTCCGGGCCCGGCACCACGGACCGCGGCACGGTCAGCGCTCGACGATCTCCTTGACCCGGTCCAGGCTGCGCTCCAGCCCGTCGCGCATCAGGGTCTCGCGGTCCCGGCCCAGGATCCCGCTGCGCTGCAGCAGCCGTACCGGCAGCGCCGCCTCGCCGGTCTTCTCCCGCCAGGCGACGACGGTCGTCGCCCCGTCGCCGGCCGGCTCCAGGATCCAGCCCCAGGCGGTGCGCGACTCGGTCACGACGAAGGTGAACCGGTGGGCCGGCTCGCACTCGGTGACCCGGCAGTGCGTCGACCAGCGGATCCGGCCGTGCCGGTTGCCGCCGGTGAACCTCGCGCCGACGGCGGGCCCGGTCGCGTCGCCGCGCCACCGTCCCCCGGTGGCCTCCGGGCTCCACTCACCGGCCCGGGTGATGTCCGAGACCAGCTCCCACACCCGCTCCGGTGGGGCCTGCACCGTACGTTCCGCGCGATCCATCGATCCTCCTCCGACGACTGCCGTCACCTCCCGGTACAAGATCGTCCGGGTGCGCGGACGGTACCGTCCGTCAACCGCTCGACGATTCCGCGTCACGGCCCTGTTTCGACTTCTGCCAAAACCGTTGTCCAGCGGTTACCGTCCCGTCCGGACACGCGCCGCCGAGCGGTGGCGCCGGAGGGGGAGGTCACCTCGTGCGGATCAACCAGCGCATCGGAGGCAGGGGCCGGTACGCGACCGCGATCGCGCTCGTGGCCGCGGCGGCACTCACGCTCGCGGGCTGTGCCCGCGACACCGGCGGGGGCGGCGGCGCCCAGGCCGGGGAGTGCGAGCGCGTCGCGCCGCCGTCGGTCCCGGCCGCGTCGGCCCAGCCGGCGCCGGAGGCCCCGAAGGCGGACGCGAGCCGGCTCAAGGTCGGGCTGGCCTACGACATCGGCGGCCGTGGCGACGCCTCGTTCAACGACGCGGCGGCCGCCGGCCTCGACCGCGCCGTCGCCGAGCTGGGGCTGCAGAAGGCCAACACACGCGAGGCGACCGCCCAGGCGGGGGAGAGCGAGGACGCGGGCACCAACCGCCTGCGCCAGCTCGCCCAGGGCGGGTTCAACCCGATCGTCGCGGTCGGCTTCAACTACGCCACCGGCGTGAAGACCGTCGCGACCGAGTTCCCGAACATCCAGTTCGCCATCGTCGACGACGACACGGTCGACCTGCCCAACGTCAAGCCGCTGGTCTTCGCCGAGGAGCAGGGCTCGTTCCTGGTCGGCGCCGCGGCCGCGCTGAAGACCTCGACCTGCAAGGTCGGGTTCATCGGCGGCGTCGACAACCCGCTGATCCAGAAGTTCGACGCCGGCTACGAGCAGGGCGCCAAGGCCGTCGCGCCGCAGATCGACGTCGAGTCGGCCTACATCTCCCCGGCCGGCGACTTCACCGGCTTCAACGACGCCACCCGCGCCACCGAGATCGCGTCCGGCCAGTACGACGGCGGCGCCGACATCGCCTTCGCCGCGGCGGGCCAGTCGAACCAGGGTGTCTTCGCGGCCGCGCAGACCGCGCAGAAGAAGGCCATCGGCGTCGACTCCGACCAGTACAACTCGCCGCAGCTGACCCAGGTCCGCGACACGATCATGACGTCGATGATCAAGCGGGTCGACGTGGCGGTCTACGAGTACATCAACGCGGTCGCGGGCAACACCGTCGCGAAGCTCCCGGCGCGGTTCGACCTCGCCAACAACGGTGTCGGCTACTCCACCTCCGGTGGCCAGGTCGACGACATCGTCCCGCAGCTCGAGGCGTACAAGGCCGCGATCATCGCCGGACAGATCGACGTCAAGTCCACGAAGTGACCGACGAGCGCCACGCGGTCGAACTGCGCGGGATCACCAAGCGGTTCCCTGGCGTCGTCGCGAACGACGGCGTGGACCTCACCGTCACCCACGGTGAGGTCCACGCCCTCTGCGGCGAGAACGGGGCCGGCAAGTCGACCCTGATGAAGATCCTCTACGGGATGCAGACGCCCGACGAGGGCACGATCGTCGTCGACGGGGCGGACACGCACTTCCGCAGCCCCGCCGACGCCATCGCCGCGGGGATCGGGATGGTCCACCAGCACTTCATGCTGGCCGACAACCTGACGGTCGCGGAGAACGTGCTGCTCGGCGCCGAGCGCCTGCACGGCATCGGGAAGGCGGCCCGGGCGCGGATCACCGAGCTGTCCGCGACCGTCGGGCTCGCCGCCCGGCAGGACGCGCTCGTCGAGCACCTCGGCGTCGCCGACCGGCAGCGCATCGAGATCCTCAAGGTGCTCTACCGCGGCGCCCGCACGGTGATCCTCGACGAGCCGACCGCGGTGCTGGTCCCGCAGGAGGTCGACGAGCTGTTCGCGACCGTGCGCACGATGCAGGGCGACGGCTACACGTTCCTGTTCATCTCGCACAAGCTCGATGAGGTCCGCGCCGTCGCCGACCGGATCACCGTGATCCGCCGCGGCCGCACGGTCGGCACCGCGGACCCGCGGACCGTCACCAACCGCGAGCTGGCGGAGATGATGGTCGGCTCGGAGCTGCCCTCGCCGGAGACCCGCGAGTCGACCGTGACCGACCGCGAGGTGCTGCGCGTCGAGGGTCTCGGGCTGGCGAGCCCGGACGGCGGCCGCGACCTGCTCGACGGCGTCGACCTCGTCGTGCACGCCGGTGAGGTGCTGGGCATCGCCGGCGTCGAGGGCAACGGCCAGACCGAGCTCGTCGAGACGGTCATGGGGATGCGCAGGCACGCCCGTGGCCGGGTGCTGTTGAACGGCACCGACATCTCGGCGACGTCGACGATGGCCCGCCGCGAGGCCGGCATCGGCTACGTCCCCGAGGACCGGTCCCGCCACGCCCTGCTCGGCGAGCAGCCGCTGTGGGCGAACCGGATCCTCGGGTTCCAGTCCCGGCCGCCGATCGCCCGGCACGGGCTGCTGGACACCGCCGCCGCGCGCACCGACACCGAGCGGATCGTGCGCGACTTCGACGTCCGCACCCCCGGCATCGACGTCATGGCCGCCGCGCTGTCCGGCGGCAACCAGCAGAAGCTCGTCGTCGGGCGGGAGCTGTCCGGCGACCCGGTGCTGCTCATCGCGGCCCATCCGACCCGCGGCGTCGACGTCGGCGCGCAGGCCGGCATCTGGGCCGAGCTGCGCCGCGCCCGCGCCGCCGGGCTCGCGGTGCTGCTGGTCTCGGCCGACCTCGACGAGCTGATCGGCCTGTCCGACACCCTCGCCGTCATCTCCGGCGGGCGGCTGGTCGGCACCGCCGATCCCGCGACCGTGACCCCCGAGGAGCTGGGTACCAAGATGACCGGAGCCGCCACGTGAGCCGGCTGCGGGGCGCCGTCGTCGCGCCCGTCCTGGCGATCGCGGTCGCCGCCCTGCTCTGCGGGGTCGCGCTGGTGATCAGCGGGGCGTCGCCGTGGACGGCGGTCACCACGATCCTCGCGCAGGTCGGGTCGGGCACGGTCGTCGTGGACACCGTGAACTCCGCCGCCGTCTACTACCTCGCCGCGCTGGCCGTCGCGATCGGCTTCCAGATGCGGCTGTTCAACATCGGTGTCGAGGGCCAGTTCCGGGTCGCCGCCTGCGTCGCCGCGATCGTCGGCGGGACGGTGGCGCTCCCGCCGGTCCTGCACACCGTGCTGATCATGGTGGTGGCGCTGCTGACCGGCGCGGCCTGGGTCGCGATCCCGGCGCTGCTCAAGGCCTACCGCGGCGTCTCCGAGGTCATCTCGACGATCATGCTGAACGCGATCGCCACCGGGCTGATCGCCTACCTGATCCGCGCCGAGACCTTCGGCGAGCTGCGCGGCAACAACATCACCACCCCGCCGATCCCCGAGTCGGGCTGGTTCCCCGGGATCCCGGTCGGCAACGGCGCGATCTTCGGGATGGTGTTCGTCGCGGCCGCGCTGGGCATCGGCTACTGGTTCCTGCTCGGACGCACTCGGTTCGGCTTCGAGCTGCGCGCCTCCGGCGAGTCGGCGACGGCCGCCGCGACCGGCGGGGTGAACGCGCGCCGCACGATCGTCGTCGCGCTGCTGCTCTCCGGTGCGGTCGCCGGGCTGGTCGGGCTGCCCGAGCTGCTCGGGCGCGACCACGCCTACACGCTGTCCTCGCCGCAGGGCTACGGCTTCACCGGCATCGCGATCGCGCTGCTGGGCCGCAACCACCCCGTCGGCATCGCGCTGGGCGCGCTGCTGTGGGCGTTCCTGGACAAGTCCGCGGTGGCGCTCGACGTCGTCGGCATCCCGCGGGAGATCGTGCTGATCATGCAGGGCCTGATCGTGCTGTCCGTGGTCGTCGCCTACGAGGTCGTCCGCCGGGTCGAGCGCCGGGCCGAGCAACGGCGGGTCGCCGCGGCGGCCCCCGCACCGCAACCCGCGGAGGTGTCGTCGTGACCGCGGTGCTGGACCGTGCGCGGACCCTGCCCGGCTGGGCCCGGTCGGCGCTGATCGCAGCCGCGCTCGTCGCCGTCCTGTCGGTCACGGTGACGCTGACCGGCCAGACCCAGCTGACCTCCGGCGGCACCGCGTCCGCCGCGGTGCGGCTGGGGCTGCCGATCCTGCTCGCCGGCCTGGGCGGCCTCTGGGCCGAACGCGCCGGGATCATCAACATCGGCCTCGAGGGCATGATGGTGCTCGGCACCTGGGGCGCGGCCTGGGCCGGCTACCAGTGGGGGCCGTGGGCGGCGATGCTCGGCGGGCTGGTGTTCGGCGCGCTCGGCGGGCTGCTGCACGCCGTCGCGACGGTGACGTTCAACGTCAACCACATCGTCTCCGGCGTCGCGATCACCCTGCTCGGGACGGGGCTGACGAAGTACCTGGCGACGCTGGTGTTCACCCCGGTCTCGCAGAACCCGCGCCAGTCCCCGCGGCTGGAGGGCTTCACCGAATTCTCGATCCCCGGGGTCTCCGAGGGCCTCGCGGCGCTGGAGGCCCAGCAACGGGTGTTCGTCTCCGACCTCGCCGGGCTGCTGTCCGGGCTGGTCACCGGCCTGACGCCGATCCTGGTCATCGGGGTCGCGCTGGTCCCGGTGAGCTACCTCGTGCTGTGGCGGACGGCGTTCGGGCTGCGGCTGCGCAGCGCGGGCGAGTCGCCGGTCGCGGCGGAGTCGCTCGGCGTGAACGTGGTGCTGCACAAGTACGTCGCGGTCACGATCTCCGGCGCGCTCGCCGGGCTCGGCGGCGCGGCCCTGGTGCTCAACCCCGGCCAGCTCGGCTACCTGGAGAACCAGGTCGGCGGCCGCGGGTACATCGGCCTCGCCGCGATGATCTTCGGCAACTGGCGGCCCGCCGGGCTGCTCGTCGGCTCGGCGCTGTTCGGCTACGTCGACGGCCTGCAGCTGCGCGCCGGCGGTGAGGCGGTGCACGCGCTGCTCTACGGCGCGACGCTGGTCGCGGTCGTCGTCGCGGTGCTGTGGGCGATCCGCCGGATGTGGACCGCCGCCGCCGTCGCGCTCGTCGCGGGGCTGCTGGTGTACGCGGTCTACTGGTCGGTCGACACCGTGCCCAGCGAGTTCGCCTCCTACGCCCCGCAGCTGGTCACGCTGATCGTGCTCGCGGCGGCCTCGCAACGACTACGACCACCGGCCCGGCTCGGCGAGCCGTACCGGCGCGGGGAGGGACGCTAGATGGCAGGCGGGGGACCGTCCGGAGCGGGCGCGGACATGATGCGGCCCGACGCACCCGTCCCGGACTGGGACGCCCTGCGGGCCGCCGCGGTGCAGGCCGCGGCCTGGGCGTACGCGCCGTACTCCCGGCTGCACGTCGGCGCGGCCGCACTCGTCGACGACGGGCGGGTGGTCACCGGCTGCAACGTCGAGAACGCCTCCTACGGCCTCGGCGTCTGCGCCGAGGTGACCCTCGCCGGCCAGCTGCGCCTCTCCGGCGGCGGACGGCTGCTCGCGGTCGCCTGCCGCTCCGGCGACGGCGACCTGCTCATGCCGTGCGGACGCTGCCGCCAGGTGCTCCACGAGTTCGGCGGCGCCGCCCTGCTCTGCGACACCCCGCGCGGGGTGCTGCCGTTCACCGAGGTGCTGCCCGACGCGTTCGGCCCGGAGGACCTCCCGTGAGCTTCTCCGCGGTCGAGGTCATCGCGGCCAAGCGCGACTGCCGCACGCTGTCGAAGGCCCAGATCGACTGGGTGGTCGACGCCTACACCCGCGGCGAGGTCGCCGACGAGCAGATGGCCGCGCTGGCCATGGCGATCCTGCTCAACGGCATGGAGCCCGGCGAGATCGCGCACTGGACCCAGGCGATGATCGACTCCGGCGAGGTCCTCGACTTCGGCGACGTCGGACGCCCGCTGGTCGACAAGCACTCCACCGGCGGCGTCGGGGACAAGATCACGCTGCCGCTGGCGCCGCTCGTCGCGGCCTGCGGGGCGGCGGTGCCGCAGCTGTCCGGGCGCGGGCTCGGCCACACCGGCGGCACCCTGGACAAGCTGGAGGCCATCCCCGGCTGGCGCGCCTCGCTGACCACCGAGGAGATCACCGCGCAGCTGCGCGAGGTCGGCGCGGTCGTCTGCGCGACGACGCCCACGCTCGCCCCCGCCGACAAGCGGCTCTACGCGCTGCGCGACGTCACCGGCACCGTCGAGTCCGTCCCGCTGATCGCCAGCTCGATCATGAGCAAGAAGCTCGCCGAGGGCACCGGCGGGCTGGTCCTCGACGTGAAGGTCGGGTCCGGCGCGTTCATGAAGACCCTGCCGCGCGCCGGGGAGCTCGCCGACGCGATGACCGCGATCGGCGCCGCCCACGGCCTCCCGACCACCGCGCTGCTCACCGACATGTCCCGCCCGCTGGGCCGCTGCGTCGGCAACGCCCTGGAGGTCGCCGAGTCGGTCGAGGTGCTGCGTGGCGGGGGACCGGCCGACCTGGTGTCGCTCACCGTCGCGCTGGCCACGGAGATGCTCGCCCTCGCCGGTCTCCCCGACGCCGACCCGGCCGCGGTGCTCGCCTCCGGTGCCGCGTACGACGTGTGGGAGCGGATGATCGCCGCGCAGGGCGGGGACCCGTCCGCGCCGCTGCCGGTGGCCACGCACGTCGAGACGGTCGTCGCCGAGCGGTCCGGGATCTTCGCCGGGGCCGACGCGCTCGCCGTCGGTACCGCGGCCTGGAAGCTCGGAGCCGGGCGCGCCCGCAAGGAGGACCCGGTGCAGGCCGGGGCCGGGGTCCGGCTGCTGGCCGGCCCGGGCGACGAGGTCCGCGCCGGTGCGCCGCTGGCCGAGCTGCACACCGACGACGCCGACCGGCTCCCCGCGGCCCGGCGGCTGCTCGCCGGGGCGGCGCTGCTGATCACCGCGGACCCGCCGCCCGAGCGGGACCTCGTCCTCGACGTCCGCCGGGGCGGCTGACCGCCCCCGGCCGGGGCAGCGCGCGGCCCGAACGGCGGCAGGTGCCCGACGGGACGTGACGGATCTTCCTGCGTCCGCGTGTCGCATTCGCGACGAAACGTAACTCTCGGTGTATCCGTCCGTTACGCACAGTGTGAACCGTTCGCCGGCGACGATGCCGTCCCCCAGCCACGTCCCCGTGTCACCGGACCGCGCGGGGGTGACGGTGGGCCCCGACGTCTGGACCGCGGCCGAGGCGAGCGAGGACTTCCGCGAGCTCCGCGCGCGCCTGCTGCGCTTCGTGCTGCCGGCGACCGCGGGCTTCCTGGGCTGGCTGTTCCTGTTCGTGGGGCTCAGCGCCTGGGCGCCCGGGCTGCTCGGCACCCGGGTGCTCGGCGACCTCACGCTGGTGCTGGTGCTGGCCATCGGGCAGTTCGTCTCGACGTTCGCGATCACCGCGCTGTACGTCCGGTACGCAGGCCGCCGGCTCGACCCGCTCGCCGACGAGATCCGTGAGCGTCTCGAGCGGGGCCACCGGTGACCGCCGCCGTCGCGGCCGCGTCCCCGGCCCCCGGGGACCCGCTGCTCAACATCCTGGTGTTCTCGTCGTTCATCCTCCTGGCCTTCGTCCTGGTGCTGCGGGTACGGCGGCGCTCGTCGGCGGCCCGGGACTACTACACCGCGGGCAGCGGCTTCACCGGTCCGGAGAACGGCCTGGCCCTGTCCGGGGACTTCCTGTCGGCCGCGACGTTCCTCGGCATCGTCGGCGCGGTCGCCGTCGCCGGTCCCGACGGGTTCCTCTACGCCGTCGTCGCCTTCGTCGCCTGGCTGGTGGCGCTGTTCTTCGTCGCCGAGATGCTGCGCAACACCGGTCGCTACACGATGGCCGACGTCCTCAGCTACCGGTTGCGGCAGCGCCCGGTGCGCGCGGCCGCCGCGACCTCGGCGGTGGCGATCTCCACGCTCTACCTGCTCGGTCAGCTCGCGGGCGCGGGCGGCCTGCTCGCGCTGCTGCTCAACATCACCGACCGTGCCGGGCAGTCCGCGGTGATCGCCGGGGTCGGGGCCGTGGTCGTCGGGTACGTGCTGATCGGCGGGATGAGCGGCGCGACCTGGATCCAGATCGTGAAGGCGGTCCTGCTGCTGGCGACCGGGATGATCATGGCCGCCTTCGTGCTCGGCACGACCGGTCTGAGCCTGCCCGCGCTGCTGACCGCGGCCGTCGCGAACCACCCGCGCGGCGAGGCGGTCCTGTCCCCGGGGCTGCTGTACGGCGGTGGCCTGACGGCCAACCTCGACCTGCTGTCACTGGCCGTCGGCGGTGTCCTCGGTGTGGCCGGGCTGCCGCACATCCTCATGCGCTTCTACACCGTCCCCGACGCCCGGCAGGCCCGGAAGTCGGTCGTGTGGGCGATCTGGCTGATCGGCGCGTTCTTCCTGCTGGTGCTGGCGCTCGGGTACGGCGCCACCGCGCTGGTCGGGCCGGAGGCGATCCTCGCCGCGCCCGGCGGGGTGAACTCGGCGGCGCCGCTGCTGGCACTGCAGATCGGCGGGCCGGTGATGCTGGCGCTGGTCTCGGCGGTGGCCTTCGCGACGATCCTCGCGGTCGTCGCCGGTCTGATGATCACCGCCGCGGCCGCGTTCGCCCACGACGTGTACGCCCAGCTGCTGCGCCGCGGCCAGGCCACCGCGGCCGAGGAGGTCCGGGTCGCCCGGCTGACCACCGTCGTCATCGGGCTCGTCGGCATCGCCGGGGGAATCCTGGCCAACGGCCAGAACATCGCGTTCCTGGCCGCGCTGACCTTCGCGATGGCCGCCTCGGCGAACCTGCCGACGCTGCTGTACTCGCTGTTCTGGAAGGGGTTCACCACGACCGGTGCCCTGTGGAGCATGTACGGCGGCCTCACCGTCACGCTGACGCTCATCGTGTTCTCGCCCGCGGTGTCCGGTGCGCCGACGGCGATGCTGCCCGACCTCGACTTCGCGTGGTTCCCGCTGGCGAACCCGGGCCTGGTGTCGGTCCCGGCGGGCTTCCTGCTCGGCTACCTCGGCTCGGTGCTGGGCCGCGAACGCCCCGACGCCGCCGGGCACGCGCAGATGTCGGTCCGGGCGCTGACCGGGGCAGGACTGCAGCGTGCGGTTCCCGAGGACCCGCCGGCGCCGCTCCCCGCCGGCCACAGCGCCCACCCGGCTCCCGCCGGTCACGGCGTCGCCCCGGTCCCCGCCGGCCACGGCGTCCACCCGGCCTCCGCCGGTCACGGTGCCCACCCGCGCCCCGACGGTCCTGCGGGCCACCCCGGCCCGGCCGGTCCCGCGGCGTACCGGGGCCCGGCCGGTCCCGCGCCGCACCGGCATCCGGACGGTGGGGTGGCCCGTACCGCCCGGCCGGACGGTGCCGCCGCACCTCTCCGCACGGGACGGCCCCACGGCGGGCCGTCGCGCGACGCCCGGCCCGGCGGCCACCCGGCGGGCCCGTACCGGCCGCCGGCCGCCCCGGCGCGGGACCCGCAGCTGCGCCCGGGACGGGAGCGGCCCGGGCCCGGCACCGGCACGCCGTCCCACTGAGCCGCGTCCCCGGACCCCGGCCGGCGCCCGCCGGCCGGGGCCGGGCCGTGCTCGGCGGGGCGCCGGAACGGGCGGATCCGCGACACGCCCGCCGCTGCGCCGTGACGCCGGGCCGGTGCGCCCACCGGTGGGTGACGGCGCGGTGCCGGGCGGGCGTCGGCACGACGATTCCGATCCGGCACGATGGACCACGATGCGTGAGGACCGACGAGCGGCGGAGCGGGCGCCCCACCCCGCGGTGGTGCGGCACCAGCCGCTCCCCCGACCGGTGATGGGCACCGACCCCCGGCGGACCCCGCGGACGCCCCCGGAGGGAGCCGCCGAGGTGACCCGTCCGCTCGGGTCCGGGCGGATCCCCGACCCGGGGGAGCCGACCACCCCGCTGGGACCGGTGGCCGACCCGTCGCCCGGCCGTCCCGCACTCCCGGACGGCGCCGCCGCGGGCCCGGGGACGCCGTCGAACGGCACCGCGCCGGCGGGGGAGACGCCCGGGGACGGCGGAGCACCGGCCCCGGGGACGTCCGGGGACGACCCCACCGGGACGACCCCGTCCGGCGGCGCGGAGCGCACCGGCTCGCTCGTCCGCTCCTCCGGCATGATCGCGATCGCCAGCCTGGTCAGCAGGCTCACCGGCTTCGTCCGGAACCTCGCGCTGGTCGCGGTGCTGGGCTTCGCGGTCGTCAACGACTCCTACACCGTCTCGAACACGCTGCCGAACATCGTCTACGAGCTGCTGCTCGGCGGTGTCCTGACCAGCGTGATGATCCCGGTGCTGGTCCGCGCCCAGGCCGAGGACGCCGACGGCGGCGAACGCTTCACCCGCCGTCTGCTCACCGTCGTCGGGGCCGCGTTGCTGGTCGCGACCCTGATCGCGATGGCCGCCGCCCCACTGCTGACGAGGCTCTACCTCGGCTCGGGGGACACCGGACAGGCCAACCCGGCCCTGGCCACGGCGTTCGCCTGGCTGCTGCTGCCGCAGATCTTCTTCTACGGCATCGGTGCGCTGCTCGGCGCGGTCCTGAACTCGAAACAGGTGTTCGGACCGTTCGCCTGGGCACCGGTGCTCAACAACCTGGTCCTGCTGGGTGTGCTCGTCGTCTACGTGCTCGTGCCGGGGGAGATCTCGGTCGACCCGGTCCGGATGGGCGACCCGAAGCTGCTGGTGCTGGGGGTCGGGACGACGCTCGGCATCGTTGTCCAGGCACTGGTGCTGATCCCGTTCATGCGCAGCATCGGGTTCCGCTACCGCCCGGTGTGGGGCTGGGACCCGCGGCTGTCGCTGGCCGGCGGGATGGCGCTGTGGATCGTGGCCTACGTCCTCGTCGGGCAGGCCGGCTACATCGTCACCACCCGGGTCGCCGCGTCGGCGTCCGAGGGGTCGGTCGCGACCTACATGAACGCGTGGCTGCTGCTCCAGGTCCCGTACGGGGTGCTCGGGGTGTCGCTGCTGACCGCGCTGATGCCGCGGATGAGCCGGGCCGCGGCGAAGGGCGACGTCGACCAGGTCGTCACCGACCTCTCCCTCGGCGCGCGTCTGTCCACCGTCGGGCTCGTGCCGATCGCGGCCGTGATGACGGCGTTCGGCCCGTCCCTGGGCACCGCGCTGTTCTCCGTCGGCGCGGGCAGCGGGACCGGGGCCGAGCGCCTCGGCCAGGCCGTCGCGTGGTCGGCGTTCGGGCTCCTGCCCTACGCGGTCACGATGCTGCAGATGCGCGTGTTCTACGCGATGACCGACTCCCGCACCCCGACGCTGATCCAGGTCGGCATGGTGGGGGTCAAGATCCCGCTGCTGCTGGCGTGCCCGCTGCTGCTCCCGCCGGAGCAGGTCGTGCTCGGCCTCGCCGCGGCGAACGGGGTCTCGTTCGTCGGGGGTGCGGTGCTCGGGCAGTGGCTGCTGCGTCGCCGTCTCGGCCGGGCCCGCTCCGGTGAGGTGCTCGCCTGCCTGGCCCGGGTGGCGCTCGCTTCGGCCGCCGCGGCCGCCGTCGCCTGGGGGATCACCCGGCTCGTGGACCCGGCGCTCGCGGACTGGCCGGACGTCGCCCGGGCCTGGACGCTGCTGGTCGGGGGCTCGCTGATCGCGCTGCCGCTGGCCGTGGTCGCGATGCGGGTGCTGCGGGTCCGCGAGCTCGACGCCGTGTTCCGGCGCTTCGCCCGCCGTTGACCCCGGCTCACACGACGGGCGGCGCCCCGTCCGGCACCGGCGTCGGGGCGGCACGCTGGGAGAACGCGAACCAGAGGTAGCACAGCCCGACGACGAACAGCAGTCCCGTGGCCGTGCCCTCGATCTGCAGCGGCGCGGCGCCGCCGACCGGGCCGGGGACGAACACCGCGGCGACGATCGCGGCGTAGAGCAGCGGGTCGAGGGTGCGCAGGGACCGCACCGTCCGCGCCACGGGCGCCCCGCGGTGACGCAGGAACAGCAGTGACTCGACCAGGCCGACCAGGCCCAGCACCCCGAACGTGACCCGCCACGCGATGCTGCTCCCGGCGGCCAGCACCGCGCCCAGCCCCATCACGCCGGGCAGGAAGAAGTGCAGGGCCACGTGCAGCGTGCTGCGGTGCAGGGCCGGATCGCGACGCCACCCGCCGTGCGAGAGACCCAGCACGGTGAACCACAGCCCGAGCAGCGTGAAGCTGACCGAGCTGAGGCTCTGGTAGAAGCTCAGGGCCGGATCCACGGACACCTCCACCGGTCGGCCGACGGGTGCAGCGATGATGGCCGCGGCGGAATCGGTTGTCTGCGGCCGATCAGCCCAATCGGGTCCCGGAACGCACGAACGCCGCGCCCCCGGCGTGCGGGGCGCGGCGTCCGTCAGGAGAACCGGGGGACTCAGTCGTCCGGGTCGTCGCCGACCAGGTCGGCGGCGGAGGCACCGTTCTGGCTCTTCACCGCGACCTTGGCCCGCCCGCGGCGCTGGGCCGGGCGGGGCGGGGGCGGCGGGGCCTGCTGGGCGTACTGCCCACCCCGGCCCATGATCAGCTCCGCGAACGTCGCCATGGCCTCGTCGAGCTGGCTGGCGTTGCGGCGCTCGGACTCGGCGTTGGCCTTGGTGACCAGGTCGGTGACCGAGCCGGTGTCCGGACGGTCGCGCAGCACGGTGTCGAGGCCGGCGAGCCGGTCGTCGACGCCGGCGGAGAGCGTCGAGACGTCGCCGGACAGCTTCTCCAGGCGGGTGTCGACCTCCCCGGTCAGCTTGTCGAGGCGGCCGTCGACGTCGCCGGTGAGCTTGTCGAGCTTCCCGTCGACGCTCTCGCCGAGCGCGTCGAACCGGCCGTCCACGGCCTCCGACAGCGACGACAGCCGCTCGGTGACCGAGCCGTCGAGCTCGCCCAGGCGGTCCTTCAGGGACCCGCCGAGCTTGCCGACCCGCTCCTTGACCGACCCGTCCAGGTCGGTCAGCTTGCCGTCGAGACCGGACTCGACCGAGTCGAGCCGGGTGCCGACCTCCTCCAGGCGGGCGGAGAGGGCCTCCAGCCGCTCGGTGAGGGCGTCGAACGCCGGGGCCGGGTCGACGGCCGGGCGCTGGGCCAGGTCCTCCAGGCGGCGGTGCAGGCCCACCGAGGTGTCGCCCAGCAGGTTGCGCAGGCCCTCGCCGGTCTCCTCGAAGGAGTGCACGGCCGCGTCGAGCTGCTCGCGCACCTGACGCTCGACGCCGTCGACGCGCTCCTTGATCGGGGAGGCGACGGCGTTCGGCATCGCGTCGAGCCGCATCTCGTGCCGGTCGAGGCGGTTGTCGAGGTCGTCGAGGCGCTTGTGCAGGCCGCCCAGGCGGTCGTCCAGGCCGTCCATCCGGCCCGAGACGCCCTCGAGGCGCCCGCCCATGCCGTCGAGCCGCCCGTCGAGCTGGGCGATCGGCTTGGCCAGCTTGTCCGGCAGGGACTCGATGGCACGGGTGATCGCGCCGAGCACGATCTCGGTGTTGTCCAGCTTGGACACGGTCTCGTCGAGGCGCTCGGCCAGGACGTTCAGCTCGGTCCGGTCGGGGAGTTCGGTGAGCTTCTTGCGCACGGTGCCGATGGCGTCCAGGGCCGCCAGCCGGGCGTGGATCTCGTCGAGGGAGTCGAAGATCTGCTGCTGTTCGCTGTCACGGATCTCGGCCGCTCGCATGAGCATGCCGCGCATCCGGTCGAACGAGAGGTTCGAAGTGTCGCTCATGGCACCTGCTGCGCTTCCTCTGAGCCAAGTGGGGAGTGCCCAGAGGGTAGCGACCGCCGTACGAGGGTCGACGGACGGTGTTGCGTTGAGCCGTCCGGGGCATGTCTCCGCACCCGGATCGGGTCGATCATGGCAGGTCCGGGCGCCGGTCGTCGCGCGCCACGCCGCTCGGTACCGTGCCCGAGTGGCAGATCCCACCGCTCCCGTCCCGGTCACCCGCGACACCGTCCGCCGCGCTCCCAAGGTGCTCCTGCACGACCACCTCGACGGCGGCCTGCGGGTCGGGACCGTCGTCGACCTGGCCCGCGAGTACGGCTACGACAAGCTCCCCACCACCGACCCCGGCGAGCTCGCGGCCTGGTTCCTCGGCGCCGCCCACTCCGGCTCGCTGGTCCGCTACCTCGAGACCTTCGGGCACACCGTCGCCGTGCTGCAGACCCGGGAGGCGCTGACCCGGGTCGCGGCCGAGGCCGCCGAGGACCTGGCCGCCGACGGCGTCGTCTACGCCGAGGTGCGCTTCGCCCCCGAGCTGCACGTCGAGGGCGGGCTGGACCTCGACGCCGTCATCGCCGCCGTCCTCGACGGGTTCCGGATCGGCACCGACCGCGCCGCGGCGGCCGGCAACACCATCCGGGTCGGCACCCTGCTCACCGCGATGCGGCACGCCGCCCGGTCCCGGGAGATCGCCGAGCTGGCCGTGCGCCACCGCGACTCCGGCGTGGTCGGGTTCGACATCGCCGGCGCCGAGAAGGGGTTCCCGCCCACCCGCCACCTCGACGCGTTCGAGTACGTCCGTCAGCGGTGCGCGCACGTCACCATCCACGCCGGTGAGGCGTTCGGGCTGCCCTCGATCCGGGAGGCGCTCCAGTGGTGCGGGGCCGAGCGGCTCGGGCACGGCGTCCGGATCGTCGACGACATCACCGTCACCGACGGCGGCCCGCACCTGGGCCGCCTCGCCGCCTGGGTCCGCGACAGCCGCATCCCGCTGGAGATGTGCCCGACCTCGAACGTGCACACCGGCGCCGCGTCGTCGCTGGCCGAGCACCCCATCGGGCTGCTCACCGAGCTGCGGTTCCGGGTCACGGTCAACACCGACAACCGGCTGATGTCCGGCTGCACGATGACCAGCGAGATGTACGACCTGGCCGAGACCTTCGGCTACGGCTGGGACACCCTGCGCTGGTTCACCGTCAACGCGATGAAGTCGGCGTTCATCGGGTTCGACGAGCGTCTGGCGCTCATCGAGGACGTCATCAAGCCCGGGTACGAGGCCCTGTCGCGCTAGTGCTCCCGCAGCCGGGCCTCGAGCCCGGCGACGAGCTCGCCCCAGGACTGCGCCTCCTGGGTGAACGGCGGGCTGGGTGCCATCCGCGTCGGGTCCGGCCGTACGACGAACGACACGAGCCAGCCCAGGCTGTTGGACTCGGCGAGGACCTCGGCGGGCTCGGGGTCCCCGGCCCACTCGCCGACGTCGGTCAGCAGCTCCGAGGCCAGGTCGAGCTGGACCGGGTCCAGGTCGAGCACGCCCTCGGCGAGGTCGGGGCCGATCCCGGTCAGCACGTAGGTGTTCATGTCCTCGACGCCGCCGTCGAGCTCGCCGACGGCGGCCGCGTCGAGCACCTCGGCGAAGGTGACGGCCGCGGTCAGGTCGGTCCCGGCGACGGCGGGGTGCTCCCGGTCGGCCAGCGCCCGGAACAGCGCACGCTCGGAGCCGAACACGTCGATCCGGCCGTCGGAGCCGAGGAAGACCGGCTTGTCGTCGAGGTAGCAGCGCAGGCTGACCACGGAGCGGTCGCCGACCTCGATGCGGATCGGGTCGATGCCGACCTCGGCCCAGAAGCCGGTCGGCTCCTCCTCGGCGGTGTCGGCGTCCTCGGTGCCCGCGGCTAGCGCGGCGGCCTCGAGGGCCTCGTCGTCGTCGAGGGGCTGCTCGGCGAGACGGTCGCGGAGCTCCTGCTCCTCGGCGCGCGCCTTGTCCAGCGCCCCGGCGTCGACGTCCGGGGTGGCGACGAGGTCGTCGACGGTGTCGACGATCCCGTCCCAGTGCGTCGCGATCGCCTCGGACAGCGCGGTCCAGCGCTTGGCGCCGTCACGGCCGGCGAAGGCCTGCTCGCCCTCGCGCAGCAGCGCGAACGTGGGCTCGCCGTCGAGCGCGGCGATCACGTCGGTGAGGTCGCAGACGTCGGCCAGCGACCGGACGATCGAGACGGTCTCGTGCAGCTCCTGCACGGTCAGCGCGTCCGGGTCGGCGGCGGCCAGCTCCGGCAGACCGACCAGGTCGTACCGGTGGACGGCGTCGGGGGTCAGCTCGGCGACCGCGAGCCCGGGGACCGCCGACCACGCGGGGTGGTCGGTCAGGTCGTGCTCGGGTGCGGTCCGCACGAACGCGGCGAGACCGGCCACCTCGTCGAAGACGAACACGTGCTCGTCGTCGCCGAGGAAGGCTTCCCACTCCTCGCCGTCCTCGCGCCAGGGGGGAGCCCACAGGGTGACCACGTCGCCCCGGGTGAGAGCGAGCCGGATCGGGACGATGTCGCTTGCCACGGGGCGAGCCTATCGTCGCGTCCTTCCGCCGGCCGGTCCCACCACCTCGGGTGTCGCCGGCCCGGCGGATCACGGTCGTGCGGGGTCAGGCCTGGGAGTGCAGTCGGACCACTCCGATGGACACGTCCTCGAGTCCACCCCGGTCGAAGTCGCGTCGCAGCTGGTCGGCCTTGATGGTCGCCGTCATCCCGTCGAACGGGCCGTGCGCGTCCACCTCCCCGGTCTGCGGGTCCACCGCCAGAACAACGTATCCGTCGCACTGCGTGAGCTTTTCCGCAGCAGCGATCAACGTCTGCTCCTCGGAAGTCGTGTTCTCCGGCATCGGATCACCTCCTTGTTGTCTAGTACAGCGTCGGCGGTGCCCTCGATGTGACACCGTTTCGGCCATACCACCCGTTCGGGTCAGGTGAATCGCGAGATCGGCGACCGCGCGTGCTGATCGTGGCACTCCACGCGGTCGGTCACGCGATCCGGGGAACCGGACGTGTCCGACCGGACACCGTTGGTGATCACGGTTCCGCTCGGGGATCGGCTGTCACGCAAGGTCTGCGAGGGTGTCCGCGGCCTCACCCGGGAGGACGAGGAGGTGCATCCGGCCGGTCCCGGCGTCACTCGTCGGTGAGCGCGTGCTTCTCACGCTTCGTGAACCGTGACACGCATCCGTGTCAACGTCCGGGGATGACGTCCCGGTGTCCGTCCGGTCACGGGACGGCATCGTCGCAGGACACGGGGCGCGTCCGGCCGTCGGGTCCCACCGGCCCGCGGGGCGACGGCACCGGATCGGTGGGCCGGGCGCCTCCTCACGGGGGATCTCCTCGCGGCCCGGCCGCCGTAGGCTGTGCGCCCGTGGACACGATCGTCGTCGACCACCCGCTCGCGCGGGCCCGGCTCAGCACCATGCGGGACGCCCGCACCGACAACGCCACCTTCCGGGCGGCGTTGCGCGAGCTCACCCTGATGCTGGTCTACGAGGCCACCCGCTCGGCGCCGCTGGCCGAGGACCGGATCCACACCCCGGTCTCGCGGACGGTCGGGTACCGGCTCGCGAACCCGCCGGTGCTCGTCCCCGTGCTGCGGGCCGGGCTGGGGATGGCCGAGGCCGCGCTGAACCTGATCCCGGACTCGCAGATGGGCTTCGTCGGCATGGCCCGCGACGAGACGACCCACGAGCCGGTGCCCTACATGGAGTCGCTGCCCGACAGCCTCGTCGGGCGGCCGGTGTTCGTGCTCGACCCGATGCTGGCCACCGGCGGCTCGATGGTGCACACCGTGGAGCTGCTGACCCGTCGCGGCGCCGACGACGTGACGGTCCTCTGCGCGCTGTCCGCGCCGGAGGGCGTGGAGCGGCTGCGCGCGTCCGGGCTGCCGGTCCGGATGGTGACCGCCAGCATCGACGAGCGGCTCAACGACTCGGCGTTCATCGTCCCCGGCCTCGGCGACGCCGGGGACCGCCAGTTCGGCGCGGTCTGAGCCCGCCGTGAGGCCCTCCCGCCGCATCCTCACCGGGGTCGTGGCGACGGTGGTCGCGGTCGCGCTGTCGGCGCTGCCCGCGGCGGACCGGCCGGAGGACGCCGAGGTGCCCGCCGCCGTCGACGAGCCCGGGGTGGTGCGGGTGATGCCGCTCGGCGCGTCGTCGACGGTCGGGGTGGGGAGCCCGGGGACGGCGGGCTACCGCCTCCCGCTGTGGCAGCGCCTGGCCGCCGACGGCGTCCGCATCGACTACGTCGGCTCCCGCAGCTCCGGGCCGGACGCGCTGCCCGACACCGACCACGAGGGCCGCTCCGGCTGGACGGCGGCCCGGATGGTGCCGATGACGGGCGGCTGGGTGCTGGCCGCGCAGCCGGACGTCGTGCTGCTGCACGCCGGGACCAACGACCTGCTGCAGGGCGCGAGCGCGCGGGCGACGGCGGCGAGCCTGGACCGCCTGCTGGACCGCGTGTTCGCGGCCGCACCGCACACCCACGTGATCATGGCCGGGGTGTGGGCGCCGCTGCCGAAGCAGCGGGCCGAGCGGGCGCGGCTGGCCGAGTACCTGCCGCGGGTCGCCGCGGCGCACCGGGCGGCCGGGCACTCGGTGGAGTTCGTCGACACCTCCACCCTGTTCCCCGCCGGGCGGACCGCGGACGGCCTGCACGCCGGACCGGGCGCCTACCGCACGATCGCGTCGGTGTGGGCCGACCGGATCGAGGCGCACCTCGGGGTCCGGCCCGCCACCGGGCGCCGGTAGCTCAGTCCTCCGGCATGACGGTCGCGGCCACGACCGCGCCCAGCTCGCGGCACGCGGCCCGGGCGGCGGCGTCCGGGGGACCCGCGACCTCGACCGGCGCGGCCGCCGCGGTCCAGCCCATCGCCCCGGCGACCGCGGTCACCGAGCGGGTCGCGCCGGAGGTGTCCGAGCCGCCGTGCACCCACAGCCCGTAGGGCAGGCCGCGGGTGTCGTCGGCGCAGACGTAGAAGACCTGGTCGAGGAAGTGCTTGAGCGCGCCGGACATGTAGCCGATGTTCGCCGGCGTCCCGAGGACGACGGCGTCCGCGGCGAGAAGGTCGCTCGCCGTCGCGGCAAGGGCGGCGCGGGCGACGACCTCCACCCCGGTGATGTCCGGGTCGGCCGCGCCCGCGCGGACCTCGGCGAGCAGCTCCGCGGTGGCGGGGGACGGCGTGTGGTGGACCAGGAGCAGGCGCGCGCTCATCCGGCGAGCATCCCGTCGACCTCCGTGTGCAGCGCGTCCAGGCGCTCCGCGGCGACGGCCCGTGACGCCGGCACCGCGGCCACGTCGCCGGTGGGGTCCTCCACGACCTCCAGGTAGGCCTTGAGCTTCGGCTCGGTCCCCGACGGGCGGATCACCACGCGGGTCCCGGGCCGCCGCAGCCGCAGCACGTCGGGGGCCGGGCGGTCGGCCTCCCAGCCGGCCGGGGGCGCGTCGCGCAGCCGGGCGACGGCGGCGTCGCGCTCGGCGGGGGCCATCCGGATCGAGACGCCCCGGGTGGCGTGCACGCCGAACTCCGCGGCCAGCTCGTCGAGCCGGCGCGGCACCGACGACCCGGCCGCGGCGAGCCCGCGCACCAGGTCCGCGGCGACGACGGCGGCGGAGACGCCGTCCTTGTCCCGGACGCCGTCGGGGTCGACGCAGAGCCCGATCGCCTCCTCGTAGCCGAAGACGAGCCCGTCGCCGGCCCGCACGATCCACTTGAACCCGGTGAGGGTCTCGGCGGAGCGGGCCCCGCGGGCGGCCGCGACCCGGGCGAGCATCGACGACGACACCACGGTCGTCGCGACCAGCGGGTCCGCCGCGGTCCCGGTCCGCAGGACGTGGTCGCCGAGCAGCACGCCGGTCTCGTCGCCGGACAGCATCCGCCAGCCGTCGGGGAAGGCGACGCCGAGCGCGCACCGGTCGGCGTCCGGGTCCAGCGCGACGGCGAGGTCCGCGCCGCTGTCGGCGGCCAGCGCGAGCAGTGCGTCGGTCGCGCCGGGCTCCTCCGGGTTCGGGAAGGCGACCGTCGGGAAGTCGGGGTCGGGCACGGCCTGGCTCGCGACGACGGCGACGTCGTGCACCCCGGCCCGGGCGAGCGCGGCGACCGCGGTCGCGCCGCCGACGCCGTGCATCGGGGTGAGCGCGATCCGCGGCGCGGGCGCCCCGGTGTTCCCCGACAGCGTCGCGACCCGGTCCAGGTAGGCGCCGGTGATCTCCGCCGGGTCCGGCAGCGGCCCGAGCGGCACCGACACCGCGGGCGGGGCGGCGGTGATCGCGTCCTCGATGGCGGCGTCGTCGGGACCCACGAGCTGCGCGCCGTCGGCGAGGTAGACCTTGTAGCCGTTGTCGGCGGGCGGGTTGTGCGAGGCGGTGACGGCGATCCCGGCGACCGCGCCGAGGTGCCGCACGGCGAAGGCCACCAGCGGGGTGGGGACGGGGCCGTCGAGCAGGGTCACGGTGAACCCGGCGCCGGTCAGCACCCGGGCGGTGGCCTCGGCGAACGCCGCCGACCCGTGCCGGGCGTCCCGGCCGACGACGACCCGGCCGGTGCCCGTGGTCCGGGCCAGGTGGGCGGCCAGCCCGGCGGTCGCCCGGGTCACGACGGCGACGTTCATCCCCGACGGCCCGGCCCGCACCGGCCCGCGCAGCCCGGCGGTGCCGAAGCGCAGCGGCCCGGACAGCCGGTCGGCCAGCTCGTCGCCGGCCGCCGCGGCGCCGTCGCCGCCGGCCATCGCGGTGGCCAGCACGCGCTGCAGCTCGGCCCGGGTGCCCGGGTCGGGGTCGTCGGCGATCCAGCGCAGCGCCGCGTCGCGCAGCGGCCCCGGGAGCACCATCAGATGCGGCCGACGAGGTCGCGCAGTAGCGAGCCCATCCGGGTCGCCGCGGCGGCGCCGGCGTCGAGGACCTCCTGGTGGTTCAGCGGCTGCCCGGACAGGCCCGCGGCCAGGTTGGTGACCAGCGAGATGCCGGCGACCTCCAGCCCGGCGGCGCGGGCGGCGATCGTCTCGGCGACGGTGGACATCCCGACCAGGTCCGCGCCCAGCGTGCGCAGCATCCGGATCTCGGCCGGGGTCTCGAAGTGGGGGCCGGGCAGCCCGGCGTAGACGCCGTCGACCAGCGACGGGTCCAGCTCGCGGGCGGCGGCGCGCAGCCGCGGGGAGTAGGCGTCGGTGAGGTCGACGAAGTGCGCGCCGTGCAGCGGCGAGCGCGCCAGCAGGTTGAGGTGGTCGGAGATCAGCACCGGCTGCCCGACCGACAGGCCCTCGGTGATGCCGCCCGCCGCGTTGGTCAGCACGACCGTGCGGACACCGGCCGCCGCGGCGGTGCGGACGCCGTGCACGACCGGGTCCATCCCGTGGCCCTCGTAGAGGTGGGTGCGCCCGAGCAGGACCAGCACCCGGGTGTCGCCGATGCGCAGCGAGCGGGCGGTGCCGCCGTGGCCGACCGCGGACGGCGCGACGAACCCGGGCAGCTCCGCCATCGGGACCTCGGTGTCCGGGGTGCCGAGGACGTCGGCGGCCGGACGCCAGCCGGAGCCCAGGACTACCGCCACGTCGTGGGTGTCGGTGCCGGTGCGGCGGGCGAGCTCGGCGGCGGCGTCGTGGGCGCGAGCGGTGGGGTCGGCGGTGTCGGCCATGGGCGCCAGCCTAGGGGGCGCCTGCGCCATGGCCGGCTCAGCCCGGGGTGGCGCGGAAGCCCGAGGCGATGGCGTCGAACAGGCCCGCGACGGCGTCCTCGGCGCGGCCGGCGGGGGAGGTCAGCTGCAGTACCCAGACCCCGCCGAGCTGGTCGCGGCCGGGGATGATGCGCATCAGCGTGCTGCGCTGCGCGCTGCCGCTGCCGGTGGTGAGCGCGATCTGGCTGGAGCCGTCGGGCAGCTGCTCGACCGGCCCGGCCTCGACCGGGTCGACACCCAGCGCCTCCGGGGTGAGGGCCTCGGTGACGGCCTGCAGCGAGGTCGCCGCCCGGACCGACAGCTCCTGACGGCCGTCCGGGCTGACGAAGCGGACGACGACCGAGCCGTCGGGGGCGGGCGAGCGGAACTGCGTCCAGCCGTCGGGCACCGGCACGGTGAAGCCGAGCGGGTCCGGGTAGGTGGTGCGCAGCGACCGGTCGGTGGCGACCGTGACCGTCGACAGCGGTTCCTGGCCGGCCAGCGCGCGGACCCCGGCGAACCCGGCGAGCGCGCCGAGCAGCACGATCAGGGCGCCGCCGAGGACCAGCGGGACGGCGCCGAGCACGGTGGTCGGGCCGGCCGCCGCGGTGCGGGCGGGCGCCGCCCCCCGCGACGACGGCCGGGCCTGCCGCGGGCGCGGCGGCTCGGCGGGCGGCGGTGCCGGGGCGGGCACGGGGTCGGCGACCGGGACGCGGCCGTAGGCGCCGGTGCCGGTGGGGCCGACCGGGCCGGGCGGGGGCGGTGCGGCGACCCGCGGCGGTGCCGGTGCCGGGGCCGCGCCGGTCGGTGCGGGCACCCGCGCCATCACGGTCGGCACGTCCGGCGAGCCGGGGAAGATCGGGTCGTCCGGGTCGGCGAGCAGCGGGCGCAGCCGGGCCCGGACCTCGTCGAGCGGCATCCGGCCCGACGGCTCCTTGACCATCAGCCCGGCGATGACCTCGGCGAGCGGGCCGGTGATCGTCGGCGCGGGGACGGGGCCGTCGACGACCTCGGTGATGGTGCGGACCGGGTCGCCGTCGACGTCGTAGGGCGGGCGGCCCTCGACGGCGGCCCAGAGCGTCGCGCCGAGGCCCCACAGGTCCGCGGCCGGGGTGACCGGCTGGCCCGCGGCGACCTCGGGGGCGATGTAGGCGGGCGAGCCGAGCACGAGGCCCGCGGAGGTCATCGGCGCGTCGGACTCGTTGCGGGCGATGCCGAAGTCGGTGAGCTTGATCCGGCCGTCGTCGGAGATCAGGACGTTGCCGGGCTTCACGTCGCGGTGGGTGATCCCGGCCCGGTGCGCGGCCCGCAGCGCCGCCGCCGTGCCGTGCCCGACGACGCCGGCCTGCGCGGCGTCGAGCCTGCCCAGCTCGGTGATCGCCGCGGCCAGGTTCTTCGACGGCACCAGCTCCATGACCACCAGCGGCTCGTCGCCGCCGGAGTCGAGCACGTCGAAGACGGTCACGACGTTGGGGTGCGACAGCCCGGCCAGCGCCCGGGCCTCCCGCATGATGCGTTCCCGCAGCTCCAGCTTCTCCCCGGCCGGGATGCCGTCGGGGATCTTCAGCTCCTTGAGCGCGACGCGGCGGTGCAGGACCTCGTCGAAACCCGACCAGACGGTGCCCATCGCGCCGCTCCCGAGCGGACCGTCGACGCGGTACCGCCCGGCGAACTGTCGGCGCTGGACCTCGCCCTCGGGAACGGACACGCCGTCGATTGTTCCATCGTGCCCGCGCGGCCCGTCCCCGCACACCGTTCCCGGCCGAGATCGTCACCGCCGGTGCGCGGGGGTGACGGTGCGTGACGACACTGGTCGGTCCGGGACGTCGGGCGGCCGCCGCGGCGGGCCGGGCGTACGGACGGTCACGGTCCGGTGGCATTCCGGCCGCGGGACGGTGTCGTCGTGCCGGGAGTTCCCCGTGACGGGCGTCCGAACCGCCGGTGAACGGCGAGGACGGCCGTTCGCCGACGGGAGGAGCGGTCGCACGCGGCCGTTCACCTGGAGCGGTGAACCCGCTGGCAGCAGCTCGCCGACCCCTTGCCGCCCCGAGGCGTGTACGGACGATTTCGACTGGAACACCGCCGGACGGGTGAGCACCATCATGGGTGGTGGGAGACGACCGAACGCCGTCCGCGTCGACCGCGGACATGCGGGCCGTTCCCGCCGAGGGCCAGTACGAGGAGGACAAGGTGACTGCGCTGCAGACCCGCACCGAGCTCCCGGAGATCACCGATCCCGCGGTCGACGATCTCGGCTCCGGCACGGGTCCGGCCTGGCTGGAGTCGTGGATGCGGGCGCACAAGGGCGAGATCGTCGGCTGGCGCCGCGCGATCCACGCCCAGCCCGAGCTGGCCCGTCGCGAGCACCTCACGACCGCGCGCGTCGCGGAGACCCTGCGGCGGGCCGGTCTGGAGCCGCGCACGCTGCGCGGCGGCACCGGCGTCGTCTGCGAGGTGGGGCACGGCGAGCCGCTGGTCGCCCTGCGCGCGGACATGGACGCGCTGCCCCTGCAGGAGCAGACCGGTCTCCCGTTCGCCTCCGAGGTGCCCGGCGTGATGCACGCCTGCGGGCACGACGCGCACACCGCGATGCTGCTCGGCGCGGCACTGGCGCTGCAGTCCGCGCCGTCGCTGCCCGGCCGGGTCCGGCTGGTGTTCCAGCCGGCCGAGGAGGTGCAGCCGGGCGGCGCGCTCGACGCCGTCGAGCAGGGCGTGATGGAGGGCGTGCAGCGGATCTTCGCGCTGCACTGCGACCCGCGCCTGGAGGTCGGACGCCTCGGCACCCGGGTCGGGCCGATCACCTCGGCCTGCGACCTCATCGAGGTCCGGCTGACCTCCCCGGGCGGGCACACCTCGCGCCCGCACCTGACCGCCGACCTCGTGCAGGCGCTCGGGCTGCTGGCCACCCAGGTGCCGCTGTTGCTGACCCGCCACGTCGACCCGCGCTCGGGCACCGTCCTGACCTGGGGTGCGGTGCACGCCGGGGACGCGGCGAACGCGATCCCGCAGTCCGGGCTGCTGCGCGGCACCCTGCGCACCGCCGACCACGCCACCTGGACCGAGCTCGAGGAGAAGCTGCGGGCGCTCGTCGCGTCCGTGCTGGCCCCGACCGGTGTCGGCTACGTGCTCGATCACGTCCGCGGTGTCCCGCCGGTCGTCAACGACGCGGTGTCCACCGGGATGCTGCGCGACGCCGCGGTGACCGTCGGGGGCGAGGCGGCCGACGCCTCCACCGAGCAGTCCTCCGGCGGCGAGGACTTCGCCTGGTACCTGGAGCACTCCGCGGGCGCCATGGCGCGGCTCGGGGTGTGGTCGGGCGCCGGGAAGCAGCGGGACATCCACCAGCCGACCTTCGACCTCGACGAGCGGGCCCTGCCGTTCGGCTCGCGGGTGCTGGTGCAGGCCGCATTGTCCGCCCTGGCGCAGGCGGCCTCCTGAACCACCGTCTCCCGCGGTGAACGACGACGGCCCGGTCCCCTCGCGGGGGCCGGGCCGTGGTCGTCAGCCGGTGCGGCCGGTCAGGACTGGTTGCCGGGGGAGGACTTGCGGCTGGGCCTGCTGCGCAGCTCGTTGACGTAGTCGTCCGGGGCGCCCGCGGTCTCCGCGGCGTCGGCGATCACGCCCAGGTAGCGGGCCGACGGGTCCCCGCCCTCGTAGGCGTTCAGCACGTAGATGAACGCGAGGACGCTGCCGTCGAGGGTGGCGACGCGCAGCCGCAGCTTCTTGTGCATGCCCAGCTCGCCGCCCTCCCAGCGGTCGAGCTGGCGTTCGTCGTGCTCGGGGACGTCGTAGAGCACGACGAACACCTGCGAGCCCGGCTCCTCCACCACGGTGGAGAGCGCGCCCTCCCAGGTGTAGTCCTCGCCGCCGAACGTCAGCCGCCAGCCCTGGAGCCACCCGGTCCCGGCCATCGGCGAGTGCGGGGCGCGCTCCTTCATCTGCTCGGGGTCCATGTTCGACCCGTACGCGGCATACAGCGGCACGCGTGCAGGGTAATGGGAAGCCCGGCGGGGCCTCGACCCGCCCGGTCCTAAGGATGGGACACGCGTACTGTGAGCCCCGTCGACGCCGGCGGGCGGGACCGCCTGCCGGTCCACCACCACCGACTTCTCCAGGGGGATCTCCCGTGACCCGCATCGTCATCATGGGCGGCGGACCGGCCGGGTACGAGGCCGCGCTCGTCGCGGCACAGCACGGCAGCGAGGTGACCGTCGTCGAGCGGGACGGGATGGGCGGCGCCTGCGTCGTCTACGACTGCGTCCCCTCGAAGACCTTCATCTCCTCCGCGGCCGTCCGGGTCGACCTGCACCGTGCCGAGGACCTCGGCGTGCTGGTCGACCGCGGCAACTCCGCGGTCGACCTGCCCGCGGTCAACCAGCGGGTCAAGTCCCTCGCTCTCGCCCAGTCCGCCGACGTGCGGGCCCGGCTGGAGAACGAGGGCGTCCGGATCATCGCCGGCACCGCGCAGTTCGCCGGGCCCGGCGCGGCCCGCGCCGCGCACGAGGTGACCGCCACCCACGCCGACGGGACGGTCGAGGAGCTCGTCGCCGACGTCGTCCTCATCGCGACCGGGGCCACCCCGCGGGTGCTGGACTCCGCCCGCCCCGACGGCGACCGGATCCTCGACTGGCGCCAGCTCTACGACCTCGACGAGCTGCCCGAGCACCTGATCGTGATCGGGTCGGGCGTGACCGGCGCGGAGTTCTGCTCCGCCTACGTCGAGCTCGGCTGCCGGGTCAGCCTGGTCTCCAGCCGTGACCGGGTCCTCCCGCACGAGGACGCCGACGCCGCCGCCGTGCTCGAGGAGGTCTTCGCCGAGCGCGGCGTCGAGATCCTCGCCCACGCCCGCGCGGACTCCGTCGAGAACACCGGCGACGGCGTCCGCGTGACGCTGTCCGACGGCCGCGTCGTCGAGGGCTCGCACGCCCTGATGACCGTCGGGTCGATCCCGAACACCGCCGACCTCGGCCTGGAGAAGATCGGCATCGAGACCGACCGCGGCGGGTTCGTCCCCGTCGACAAGGTCTCGCGCACCTCGGAGCCGGGCGTCTACGCGGCCGGCGACTGCACCGGCGTGCTCATGCTCGCCTCGGTCGCGGCCATGCAGGGCCGGATCGCGATGTGGCACGCGCTGGGCGAGGGCGTCTCCCCGATCCGGCTGCGGACCGTCGCGGCGAACGTGTTCACCCGCCCCGAGATCGCGACCGTCGGGATCAGCCAGAACGCGATCGACTCCGGCGAGGTCCCGGCCCGCACCGTGATGCTGCCGCTGTCGACCAACCCGCGCGCCAAGATGCGCGGGCTGCGCCGCGGCTTCGTGAAGCTGTTCTGCCGCCCGGCGTCCGGCGTGGTCATCGGTGGTGTCGTGGTCGCCCCGGTCGCGAGCGAGCTGATCCTGCCGATCGCGATGGCGGTCCAGAACGGGCTGGGCGTGGACGACCTGGCCCACACCTTCTCGGTGTACCCGTCGCTGTCCGGGTCGATCACCGAGGCGGGCCGTCAGCTCATGCAGCACTCCGACCTGGACTGAACAGCTCCGCGAACCGGTCGCGCAGCTCGCCGTCGCCCGCGGGGGCGAGGGTGGACCACTCGGGTCCGCCGTGCGCGCCGGTCCCGCGGGTCAGCCGGTAGCGCCCCCGCGGCGTGTCGACGACGGCGACGTGCCCCGGCAGCCGCGACGGGCTGCCCCAGCGGTCGTGCCGGACGGCACAGATCTGCGCACGGTGCGCGGGCCCGGCGAGCAGCGGTGCGAGCCGGGCCCGCTGCCCGTCGTCCGTGCCGGGGTCGGTGTGTGCGTCCGCGTCGAGGAGGCGGGCCAGCTCGGTGGTGGGCAGGGCCACGGCGGGCCCGGGCCCCGGCGCGCGCCGGGGCAGGGCCGACACCGCGGCGAACGCCGGTGAGCCCGCCGCGGTGACGGTGACGGCTCCGCCGGTGTGGACGGCGAGGACGCCGTCGCCGTCGCGCTCGGCGGCGACCGCGCGCAGCGGCCCGTCGTCGAACCGGCCGCGCACCTCCAGGTGACGGTCGGGGCGGGCGAGCAGGGCCAGCAGCCGTACCAGCGCGGGGTCGGGTCCGGCCGGACCGGCGAGGCCGCGGGCGCGCAGCCCGCCGACGCCGGCCGCCACGACCCGGCGTCGCTCCTCGCGGGTGCGCCCGGGGGAGGGCAGCCGCAGCGCCACCGGGGTGGCGCCGAGCCCCAGGTGCTCCCAGACGACGTCGAACTCGGCGCCGGTGAGCACGAACGGCACCGACGGGGTCCAGGGCGCGGGCTCAGCCACGGCCCCTCCAGCGCGCGTCGGGGCGCAGGACGCCGGGGTCGGGTCGGGCATCGGGCTGCTCCGGGGGGTCGTCGGGGGCGGCGTGCTCGTCGGCGACGAGGCGCCAGGCCGGGATGCGGGGGTCGGCGGGCGCGCCGACGGTCGCCGCGACCGGGTGCGGGGCGGCCGGGACCGCGCCCACCGGTACTCCGGCGGGGGTGACGGCCGGGTCGCCCGGTGCCGGCATCGGCGGCGGGGTGGGGCGGGCGTGTGTGACGGCGCCGGGGGGCGCCGGGCCGTCGGTGTGGGGGACGGCGAGGTCGCCGGTGGTGACGCCGTAGTGGACCGGGCTGCGGGGACCGTCGGGGTCTCCGGGATCGCCGGGGGCGGGGCAGTGCGGGGCGGTGCCGCCGCCGGTCGGTCCGCTGCCGGTCGGCCCGTGGCCGGTGGGGCCGGTGCCCGTCGCACCCCCGCCGGGCGTGGGCTGAGTGGGCGCGACGCCGCCGTTCGTGGAGTGGCCGGGGCCCGCGGACGTGGAGCTGTGCGGCGTGGGGTCGCCGGGGGCGGTACCGCCGGTGGTTCCGCCGCCGGTTCCCCCCGGGGACGGTCGGTCGCTCGGGAATGCACCGGGAGCGGGGCCTCCGGGCGAGGCGCCGTCCGGGTGGGGGCCACCGGGCGTCCACGGCACTCCACCGTCGGCGGCCGGGGCGCCGCTGGGGGCGCGGGTGCCGCTGGTCGTCGCGTCGCCGGAGGGCGGTCGGTGCTCGGCCCCGCTCGGCGGTCCGTCACCCGGCGGGTCCTGGGCGGCACCGCCGGACGGTGTCCCGTGGCCGACCGCGTCGCCGGGCCGCGGGGCCCCACCGGGGGTGGTGTCGCTGCCGGGCCCCTCCGGCCCCGGTGCGGCGTCGTCGCCGGCCCGTGCGCCGTGCTCCGACGGCAGGTCATCGGAGGGGTGTGCGTCGCGTCCCGGTGGCAGGTCGCCGGAGGGGTGTGCGCCGTGCTCCGGGGTCAGGTCGCCGCCGGGGCGCGGGTGGCCGGGCGGCGTGCCGTCCTCGGCGGGCCTGCGTCCGTCCCGGCTCTGTCGCTCCCGGCGGATCGTGGCGCCGATCAGGATCCCGGCCCCGCCGAGCGCCCCGCCCGCGAGCACCGCGGCGGTCACCGCGGCGGTCACCGCGGTGCCGCCGCCGGGGTCCGCGCCGCCGACACCGCCCGGGTCGCCGGCGCCCGCGGGGGAGGCCGGACCGGCCACGAGGCCGACGGTTCCGGGCCCGGTGTCCGTGCCGGGCGTGCCGGTGCGGGGTGTGTCGGTCGCGGAGGCGTCCGCGAGGTCGGGCCCGGAGGAGGGCCCGCCGACGTCGATCGGCCGCGCCCCGGGCACCCCGGCCCGTCCGTTCCCGGTCAGCACCGCCGCGGTGATCCCGCCGAGGCCGATCCCCGCGAACACCGTCGTCCCCGACGCAGCGCCGCCCGCCGGGGCCGGATCCGCATCGCCGCCGGGACCGGGCGGGCGCCCGCCGGGCGACGGGGCCGGGACGGCGGGGGAGGCGGGGACGGTGCCGTCGTGGGCGACGGCCGGGGACGCACCCCACCCCGTCCACGGGGCGCCGGTGACGCGGGTGTCGCCGTCGTAGCGGACCATCAGCTCCGCGGCCCGGCCGGCCGAGTTGCCCGCGGCGAGGTCGGCGGCCGCCCAGTCGTCGAGCAGGGCCGGGCCGGTGGGTGCGGTCTCGGGCGGCGTCGGGGCCGCGGCGGCCGGCATCCGGGCCCGGAGGTCCGCGGCGAGCCCGGCCTGGGCGGCGAGTGCGTCGGCGGTGCGGTCCGCGTCGACGGCGGCGGAGACGACCCAGCCGTCCAGCGACCCGAACGCCACGGTGACGCCGTCCGCGGTGCCGCCGGACCACCCTCCGGGCAGCTCGCGGACCTGGCCGGACAGCTCGCGGTGGACGTCGGTGAGCGCGGCGGCGGCGTCGCGCCAGGCCCGCTCCGCCCCGGCCGACGCCGAGGGGCCCGGACCGGACGCGACCATCGCGACGATCTCGGCGTGGCTCAGTCCCGCCCAACGGGGTGCGGTCACCGGGCACCCCCGTTCAGCGCGTCCGTCGTCGACTCCTCGGTGTGGATGTAGGCACGCCCGGTGACACCGGCGGCGTCGCGGGCCCGCAGCAGCTCCGCGTGCAGCGTGCGCAGCCGGCCGATCGCGGCGTCCGGGCCGTCCGCGGCGTGGACGGTGTAGCGGGCGGCGGCCTCGGCGCTGGCCGGATCCCCCAGCCACGGTTCGACCCGGCGGGCGTCGGCGTCGAGGGTGCGGAGCGCGACGGCCAGCCGGGACGCGGCCCGGTCGAGCGCCTCCGCCGCCCCGGCCGGGGCGGCCGGGTCGACACGCAGGTCCGGGTGGATGTCGGGCACGTCGGCCTCCGGTGCGGACGGGCGGATCACGGACGGGCGCACGCTAGGCCCGCACCGGCCGTCGCCGCGGGGGTTCGCCGTGGAACGGTCGCGATCGCGAAGCCCGCACACGACGACACCCCCGCCCGCACCGGTGGTCACCGGCACGGACGGGGGTGTGTCGCGATCAGGCCGCCGTCACCTCGGTCGGCTCCGGGACCTCGACCGGGGCGCACCCGCGCAGCGGGCACGGCGGTGGGGCCCAGGGCCGGGGCGTCCCGCCGAGGGCGGGAACGGTCCCCGCGAACGGCCACCGGCCTGCGAAACGCTGCAGATACCAGTAGACGAACAGGTGGTCCGGTTCCTCCGGGTCGGAGACGAACAGCGCACGCTCGCCCAGGTCGGTGACCCAGGCTGCGTAGTCGTTCGCCACCTGCCCCGGTGGGCGCGAGGCCCGCCGGGTCAGGAGCCAGTCCTCCGCCCGGGTGCGCCAGGACGCCAGCGCGGTCGGGTGCAGGGTGGCCCCCGGAAGCTCCCGGAGGTTGGCGGTGAAGGTGCCGATCAGGACCCCGTCCGCGCCGTACGCGGCGGAGGTCAGGGTGAGCAGGGAGTGCGGGCCCGGGATCGGGCCGTCGGTGTGGACGTGCGTCGTGACGTGGAACGTCGTCGGCGCGATGTCGAACTCTGGGGGCATGACGGATCCTGTGACGTCTCGGTCGAACTGGGACGGCTCACGGCGCGGCAGGGCCTGCGTGGTGAGCGGATCCGCGGCGCGGTACTCCGCGTGGCGGTAGTTCCGGGCCCCGTGGATCGGGCACACGGGTCGGCTGTGGAGTTGTGACGTGCGTGTCGCGGGCGCCGGACGGCGTGCGCGACACGTCGGGAACGCTAGAACGGCGCGACGTGCCGGTCAACGGGCGGTGACCCGCTCGGGACAGCGCGTTCCGCGGAACGCGGGGTGTGCTCCCGCGAGCCCGGGGCGTGCCCGGGGTCGGTCGGTGGGGGCGTCCGGGTCGGGCGGCGTGCGTTCCGCAGAACGCGCACTGCGTATCGGGACGCGCGGCGGGCCGACGGCTCGACCGCTGCGGGAGTCCCGACCACCGCGGGGACACGGCGCGCGAGCCGTGTGCGTTCCGCCAACCGCGGGGCGTGTGCGGTGTCCGCAGCAGGATCGGGCGGACCGCGTCCCGCGGAACGGAGGGCGTGCTCGCGGGCCGCGGCCGGGTGGACCGATGTCGCGTTCCGCGGAACGCGAGCTGCGGCCGGTGCGGTCGACCGGGGCGGGCGGCGCGCGTTCCGCGGAACGGACGTGTCCGGGCGACCGGAGCCGCAGCGCGTTCCGCGGAACGCGGACTGCACCCTCGGACGGGCACCCGGCCCCCGGGAACCGCGTTCCGCGGAACGCGGGCTGCCGGCGCGCGGGCGACGGGGCCGGGCGGACCGCCTCAGCCCTCGCCCACCAACCGCCCCAGCACGACGACGTCGACCCGCTCGCCGTCGACGGTCCACGCCTGCCGCAACCGGCCCTCCGGCACGAACCCCAGCGTCGCGGCGACGGCGGCGGAGGCCCGGTTCGGCTCGGCATGCATCCAGGTGACGCGGTGCAGCCCGAGCCCGCCGAAGGCGAAGCGCACGACCGCCCCGGCCGCGGTGCGGGCCAGGCCGCGTCCGCGGGCGCCGGGCAGCGTCCAGCAGCGCAGCTCGGCGGTGCCGTGAGCCGGGTCCAGGTGCTCCAGGGTGATCTCGCCGAGCATCTCCCCGGTCGTCGGCTCGGCGACGGCCCAGGCACAGCGGGTGCCGCGGGCCCAGCCGTCGATCCGGTCCGCGACGTGCGCGGTCACCTGCGCGTCGAAGTCCGGGGCGGCCGGGTCCGGACGGTTGCGCCAGCGCCGGATCTCCGGATCCCGGCAGGACGCGGCGACGGCCGGGCGGTCGTCCACCCGGCCGTCGTGCCGCAGCCCGCGCAGGTACCACGCCCCGGCGTTGATCTCGACCGGGTCGAGCACCGGGGCGGGCACCCGGGTCAGTCCTTGATCTCGCAGATGACGGTGCCCTGGGTGACCGAGGCGCCCTGCTCCGCGTCCAGGCCGGTCACGGTGCCGGCCTTGGTCGCGGTGACCGGGTTCTCCATCTTCATCGCCTCGAGGACGACGATCAGGTCACCCACCTCGACGGTGTCGCCCTCGGAGACCGCGACCTTGATGATCGTGCCCTGCATCGGCGCGGTGACGGCGTCGCCGGAGGCCTTCGCCCCGCCGCCGCCCTTGCCGCCGCGCTTGCGCGGGGCGGCCTTGGCCGCGCCGCCGCCGTTGCCGCCCCCGCCGAGGGCGAGGTCACCGGGCAGCGAGACCTCCAGGCGTCGCCCGCCGACCTCGACGACGACGGTCTGCCGCTCGCCGGACTCGTCGTCGGCACCCGCGCCGCCCTCGAACGGCGGGACGGTGTTGTCCCACTCGGTCTCGATCCAGCGGGTGTGCACGGTGAAGTCCTCGAGGGTCTCGGCGGCGTAGGCCGGGTCCTCGACGACGAGACGGTGGAACTCGAGCACGGTCGCCATGCCCTCGACCTTGAACTCGCCGAGCGCGCGACGGGCCCGCTGCAGCGCCTGCTG
The DNA here is from genome assembly GCF_017312135.1 of Pseudonocardia sp. TMWB2A. Lineage (NCBI taxonomy): Bacteria > Bacillati > Actinomycetota > Actinomycetes > Pseudonocardiales > Pseudonocardiaceae > Pseudonocardia > Pseudonocardia sp. TMWB2A. Next base: position 5,921,383 of record NZ_QKQY01000002.1, on the reverse strand, counting down.
CCGGTCGCTGCCCCACACGATCAGCTTCGCCAGCAGCGAGTCGAACTGGCCGCCGATGACCGAGCCGTCCTCGACGCCCGCGTCCATCCGGACGCCCGGCCCGGCCGGGTACCAGATCCGCTCGACGGTGCCCGGCGCCGGCAGGAAGTTGCGCCCGGCGTCCTCGCCGTTGATGCGGAACTCGATGGCGTGCCCGCGCGGGGTCGGGTCGTCGTCGAAGTCCAGCTCCTGGCCCTCGGCGATCCGGAACATCTGGCGGACCAGGTCGATCCCGGTGGTCTCCTCCGAGACCGGATGCTCGACCTGCAGACGGGTGTTCACCTCGAGGAAGGTGATCATGCCGTCCTGGCCGATCAGGAACTCGACGGTGCCGGCGCCGTAGTAGCCGGCCTCCTTGCAGATCGCCTTCGAGGCGTCGTACAGGGTCTTCTTCTGCTCGTCGCTCAGGAACGGCGCGGGCGCCTCCTCGACGAGCTTCTGGAAGCGGCGCTGCAGCGAGCAGTCCCGCGTCCCGACGACGACGACGTTCCCGTGCTGGTCGGCCAGCACCTGGGTCTCGACGTGGCGCGGCTTGTCCAGGTAGCGCTCGACGAAGCACTCGCCGCGGCCGAACGCCGCGGTGGCCTCACGGACCGCGGACTCGTACAGCTCGGCGATCTCGGAACGCTCACGGGCGACCTTCATGCCGCGCCCGCCACCGCCGAAGGCGGCCTTGATCGCGACCGGCAGGCCGTGCTCGTCGGCGAAGGCGATGACCTCGTCCGCGTCCTTCACCGGGTCCTTGGTGCCGGGCACCAGCGGGGCGCCGGCCTTCAGGGCGATGTGACGCGCGGTCACCTTGTCGCCGAGGTCGCGGATCGACTGCGGCGACGGGCCGATCCAGGTGAGGTCGGCGTCGATCACGGCCTGGGCGAAGTCGGCGTTCTCCGACAGGAAGCCGTAGCCGGGGTGGATCGCGTCGGCACCGGCCTGCTTCGCGGCACCGATGACCTTCTCGATGTCGAGGTAGGACTCGGCGGCGGTGGAGCCACCCAGCGCGAAGGCCTCGTCGGCGAGCCGCACGAACATCGCGTCCCGGTCCGGGTCGGCGTAGACGGCGACGCTCTGAAGCCCCGCGTCCTTCGCTGCTCGGATCACGCGGACGGCGATCTCTCCCCGGTTGGCGACGAGCACTTTGCGCAGTGCGGGCACGGTCGAACTCCTCCGGTCACGGCGCCGGCCCGATGCTCCGGCGCAGGGTTAGGCGGAGTGTAAGAGCAGAGCAGCCGGAAGTTACCGGTGGGGAATGTGGCGATGGCAACGTCGTCACCCGTCCGAGGGCCCCGACCTCGACCCTGATCGTTCCAGTCGTGACCGGTGCCACCATCGGGACAGGCGGTTCCGGGGTCGCGGGGCGGTGCGGCCGTCGTAGTGCAGCGCCGCCTCGCGTGCGGCCAGCTCGCGCCGCGCGCCCGCACCGAGCCGCCCGGCGGCCGCGAGCTCGCGGGCCAGGTCCCAGCCCTCCCGCTCCGGGCCGTAGGGGGCGACGCCGTCGAAGCGGGCGTCGAACCGGGCCTGCCAGCCCGCCCCGGCGTCGACGGCGAGCAGCGGCCACGCCGCGGCGACGAGCCCGGCGCGCTTGCGCAGCAGCGCCGCCCGGGCCGCCGCCAGGCGCGCCGCGTCGAACCCGGCCGGGTCCGTCCCGCCCGCGACGAGCGCCGCCACCAGCTCGGCCTGCCGCCGCGCGAGCCCGTCGCTCACGTCCGGCCCGGCCCGTCCGCGGCGGGCGCGGCCACCGGTCCGGCGCCCGCACCCGCCCGGCACGGCGCCGCGTGCCCGGTCGCGGCCGCGATGGCGTCCAGCTCCGCGCGCAGCACCGCGGCGGGCGGGTAGCGGCCGTCGCGTTCCAGCATCACCGGCGGCGGCACCGGCAGCTGCGCGACGGTGTGGGTCAGCAGCGCCAGCACCGCGTCCGGGACGGGGTCGGTGTGGGTGTCGTGCAGCAGCCCCGCCGCGTCGGCGGCGTGCCCGGCGACGTGGCAGTAGGCCACCGCCCCGGGCGGCAGCCCGGCGAGCAGCGCGTCGACGTCCGCCCGCGGGTCACGGCCCCGGTTGCGGGCGTTGACGAAGGTGTTCGCGACGTCGAGCAGCAGCGGCGCCCCGGTCCGGTCGTGCAGCCGATGCAGGAAGCCCGCCTCGTCGAACTCGTCGTCGGGCCAGTCGAACAGGGCCGCGATCGGCTCCAGCGCCAGCGGGACGTCGAGCTCCGCGCGGGTCGCCGTCACGTTGGCGACGAGCACGTCGAGCGCCTCGCGGGTCCGGGGGAGCGGCAGCAGGTGCCCCGCCTCGACCCCGCCGGCCCGGGTGAACGCGATGTGCTCGCTGACCAGCGCCGCACCCGTCGCCGCGGCGCAGGCCGCGAGGTGGGCGACCCGCCCCGGGTCGACGCCCTCGGGCGAGCCCGGCGACAGCCGCACCCCGTGCACGACGACCGGCCTGCGCAGCAGCGACGCCGGCACCGCGTCCGGGCGCAGCGACTCGGCGATGACCTCGTGGAACGCGAGACCGTCGACGTCGTCGAGGACGGCGGCGATGCCGCTGCGCCAGCCGACCCCGGTCCCGCCCGGGACACCCGTCATGTCGCCACCTCCGCCGTACGAGCCGTCCCCGCAGCTTCACACCCCCCACGGTGCAGCTGCGGGGACGGCAGATCCGGTTCCCCCACGCGGGCTCAGCCGCCGCAGCCGCCTCCGCCACAGCCTCCGCCGCCTCCGCCGCAGCTGCTCCCGCCGCCGTCACCGCCGGACCAGCCGACGCCACCGCCGTCGGAGGAGCCGCCCCCGGTCGCGGCGGGCGCCCCGCCGAGCGTGGCGAGCTTCTGCGCGGCGAGCTCCTCGGCGAAGGCGGGCTCGGCGGCCAGCATCGCGCCGACCCCGAACGCCCCGACCGACAGCGCGGCCGCCGCGGGCCCGACGGCCGTCCAGTCCGGGCGCATCGACGGCGACAGCGCGTCGTTCCGGGACCGGACGACGGTGAGCGCGGCGTCCCCGGCCCGGGTCCGGTCGGGCACCCGCGTCGCGAGCACCGTGGCGAACACCGCGGTGGCGGCGACGAGCGCGAACAGGAACCCGACCGGGCGCCCACCGCCCAGACCGGCGGCGATCCGCACCGCACCGGCGAGGGCGAGCACCCCGACCGGCCAGGCGGTCGCCCGGTAGCGGACCCGGTCGGCCGGGGACAGCAGCAGCCCCGCGGTCTCCAGCCGCTGCGCGGCCCGGGCCAGCTCGGTGCGGACCGGCTCGTGGGTGCCCAGCATCCGGCCCGGGGTCAGACGCTGCGCGGAGCGGTGGATCGCCCGCTGCAGCGCCGACGCGCCGTGCCCGGGGACCCTGCCCGCCCGCACCTGGCCCGTGGTGCGGCCGGAGGTGACCAGGCTGCCGTCGACGTGCATGGCCGACAGGGCCGCGTACACGGCCAGCTCGGGGCCGCCGTTGAGGTACGCGACGTCCTCGGGCCTGCTGTCGAGGGTGCGGGCGCCGCGCGGATCCCCCTGCGCGATCGTCCGCCGCCGGCGCAGCACGATCCCGGAGACCAGGACCAGCGCGACGACGTAGAGGACCAGGAAGGTCTGACCCGGGATGCCCCAGGTGTCCCCGGTGAGGTTCGTGCCCATCTCCACCACCCCCTGCGGTGAGCGACACTTCGTCGTTCGAAGCAGTGTGCGCCCGCTCACCCCGGCCGGGTGACCGATTTGAGGTGGACTTGAGGAAGGAGCGCGGACGACGACAGCCGGGATCACCGACGGTGACCCCGGCTGTCGCGGGAGTGAGCGGGCGGGCTCAGGCGGTCGCGGCCCGCACCTGGTTCTTGATGCGCGCCAGCATCGCCGCGATGCCGCGCAGCCGCAGCGGGCTGACGGCCTCGGCGAGGCCGAGGTCGGTGTAAAAGTCGTCCGGCACGGCCAGCACCGTCGCGGCGGGCTGCCCGTCGAGCCCGGTCACCATGATCGAGGCGAACCCGCGGGTGGTCGGCGCCTCCTTCGGCGCGGAGAAGAACAGGTGCACCGGCCGCTCACCGCCGTCCTCCACCTCGACGGCGAGGAACAGCGGCGACTGGCACTCGTGGACCTGCTCCATCGTGTCCGCGGTGTCGGCGTACCGCTCGGGCAGGTCCGGCAGCTCCTGGGACAGCTCCAGCAGCAGCTGGAGACGGTCCTTCGGGCCGACCGCGGCGAAGTCGTCGACCAGCTCGGCGAGATCGGGGGGCAGGGTGCCCGGGTCGGTGGAGCTCACGCGGACCCGCGCTCCTCGCCCTGCACGATCGGCACGCGCACGGCGTTGCCCCACTCGGTCCAGCTGCCGTCGTAGTTGCGGACCCGGTCGAAGCCCAGCAGGTACGTCAGCACGAACCAGGTGTGGCTGGAGCGCTCGCCGATCCGGCAGTAGGCGACGACGTCGTCCGAGGCCGACAGCCCCTGCTCCTGCTCGTAGATCGCGGACAGCTCGGCACGGCTCTTGAAGGACCCGTCCTCGGCGGCGGCGCGGGCCCACGGGACGCTCGCGGCGCCCGGGATGTGCCCGCCGCGGACCGCGCCCTCCTGCGGGTAGTCGGGCATGTGCAGCTTCTCGCCGGTGTACTCCTGCGGGGACCGCACGTCGACCAGCGGCCTGCCCAGGTGGGCGAGGACGTCGTCCTTGAAGGCGCGGATGCCGGAGTCGTCGCGCTCGACGACCGGGTAGTCGACCTGGGCCGGGGTGGGGGCGTCGGTGACCATCTCGCGGCCCTCGGCGACCCACTTGGACCGGCCGCCGTCGAGCAGCCGCACGTCGGCGTGGCCGAACAGGGAGAACACCCACAGCGCGTAGGCGGCCCACCAGTTGTTCCGGTCCCCGTAGACGACGATCGTGGTGTCCCGGCCGATGCCGCGCTCGGACATGATCTCGGCGAAGCGGGTGCCGTCGACGTAGTCACGGGTGACGGGGTCGTTCAGCTCGGTGTGCCAGTCGACCTTCACCGCGCCGGGGATGTGCCCGGTCTCGTAGAGCAGCACGTCCTCGTCGGACTCCACGACGACGAGGCCGGGGTCGGTGAGGTGCTCGGCCAGCCACTCGGTGGTGACCAGGCGCTCGGGGTGCGCGTACTCGGCGAGCTTCGGGTCGGGGTCGTGTCCGACAGTCATGGCCGCAGGGTAACCGCGTGCCCCGACACCCACACGGCGGTCAGGACCGTGGCGTCCACAGATCGACCACCGACACCCCGACCGCGCCCAGCAGACGGCGCAGCAGCGGCAGGCTGATCCCGATCACGTTGGACGGGTCGCCGTCGATGCCCTCGACGAACCAGCCGCCCAGCCCGTCCAGGGTGAACGCGCCCGCGACCTTCAGCGGCTCGCCGGTGGCGAGGTAGGCGTCCAGCTCGGCGTCGGTCGGCTCGGCGAAGCGCACCCCGGTCCCGGCGTGCCCCTCGGCCTCCTGCACGACCGCCCCGCCGGCCAGGCGCAGCACGGCGTGCCCGGTCAGCAGCTCGCCGGTGCGCCCGGCCATGGCCTTCCAGCGGCGCCGCGCGGTCTCCGCGTCGTGCGGCTTGCCGACCAGCTCGCCGTCGACGAGCAGCATGGAGTCGCAGCCCACGACCACGCAGTCACCGGTCAGCCGGTCGGCGACGGCGGCGGCCTTGGCCGCGGCCAGCAGCGTCACCTTGCGCGCGGGGTCGGCGTCGGGGTGCGCGGCGAGCAGGGCGTCCTCGTCGACGTCGGAGACCTCCACGGCGGGGTCGGCCCCGGCGGCGCGCAGGACCGACAGGCGGGCGGGGGAGGCCGAGGCCAGAACCAGACGCACGACGGCAGACGCTACCGGCCCGCCACCGCGGAGCCGTGGTCCGCCGCCGGGTCGGTGGTCCGGTCCGGCCCGGCGACGCGGTGCAGGCGCAGCGCCAGGTGCAGGTGGAAGCGGCCCTCGGGGGTGCGCCAGTCCGGTCCGAGCAGGTCGTCGACGCGTTCGAGGCGCTGGCGCACGGTGTTCGGGTGCACCGACAGCGCGTCGGCGGCCGGGGCGAGCAGCTCGCCCGCCGCGAACCAGTGCCACAGCGTCTCGGCCAGCCGGGTGCGCCGGCGCCGGTCGTAGTCGAGGACCGGGCCGAGGTGGCGCCCGACGATCTCCCGCGACGTGGTGCCGGTCCGGTCCCGGATCACCGCGCCGACCGCGCCGAGCGAGGCGAAGTCCGCGTGCCCGGTGGTGCGGCCCAGGGCGCGGGCCGCCGCGGCGACGTCGGCGGCCTCGGTGTGCGCGCGGCGCAGGTCCGACGGCCCGCCCGAGGGGCTGTGCGCGGCGCCGACGAGCGACGGCGTCCCGGCCGCGGCGAGCCCCTCGGCGACGAGCGGTGCCGCCCCGGCCCCCGCACAGCCGGGGCCGGTCGTCCCGGCGGCGATCACGCACACGTGCCCGTCGTGCACCGACACCAGCCAGCGGCCCGCCCCGTCGAGCCCCCGCACCGCCCGCGCCGCGGTCACCGCACCGGCCGGGTCGACGTCGACGACCAGCACCGTCGCCGGGGCGTCGGGGGAGAGGCCGTACTGCGCGAGCCGGGTCCCCAGCGTCGGCCGCGGCGGGACCCGGCTGTCGACGAGCTCCTCGACCAGGGTGGTCTGGGCGGTCTCGTCGGCCTGGGCCAGTGCCCGCTCGACCAGCAGCGCGACCGTCATGAACGCCGAGGCGTGCGCCAGCCGGGCGACGGCGTCGTCGTCGGCGCCCTCCATGACCAGGGTCGCCAGGTGCTCGCCCGCGGTGGTGATCGCGAGCAGCGCGTAGGTCCCGCCGCCGGGCAGGTGCGCGATCGCGACCCCACCGGCCTGCTGGGAGGTGCGGACCGCCGACCGCAGCCGCCACCCGGCCAGCTCCTCGGGGGTGAGCAGCCGTCGTCCCGTGCGCAGCGCCCCGGACGGGTCGTGCAGCGAGAGCGGGTGCCCGACGGACTCGGCGAGCACGGCGAACACCCCGGCCGCCTCGGCGGTGGAGCCGGCCATCGCCCCCATGAGGCGTTCGTCGAGGTGCAGGAGGTGTTCCAGGCGCAGCCGGGCGCCGGGGTCGGAGCCGTCGTCGCGGGTGGTGCGCAGGCGCCGGATCTCCTCGCCGCGCCGGGTCTGCTCCAGCGCGACGGCGGCCTGCACGGCCATGTGCTCCAGTGCGGTCCGGGCGGCCGGGCCGAGGGTGCGGGGCCCGCGGTGGGCCACCAGCAGCGCCCCCACGACCCGCCCGCCCAGGCGCATCGGGGCGCCCGCGATGGCGCGCACCCCCTCGCCGCGCACGATCGTGTCGATCCCCGACAGGTGGTTGAGCGCCCGGTCGGCCAGGTAGTCCGCGGTCGCGACCGTGCCCGCGCCGGCCGCCGCGCGCCCGAGCACGCCGGTGCCGAACGGCATCCGGATCGCGCGGTACTCCGGGGTGCGGACGCCGTCGGTCAGCTCGATGTAGGTCGTACCGGAGTGCAGGTCGTTGAGGCTGAAGTAGGCCATGTCCGCGCCGAGCAGCGCCCGGGTGCGGCGCAGGACGGCGCCGAGCATGACGTCGCGGTCGCCGACGTTCGCGAGGTCCAGCGCTGTCTGCCCGACGGCCTGCAGGATCGCGTCCTGGCTGGGCTCGGGGAACGGCGGAGCCGGCTTCATGCGCCCGACCCTATGTCTGTCCGCGCCATGTCCTGCGATCAAGACAGGCGCATACGACCATGGACGCCCGCCCCGGGCTTCCCGAGACTGGCCCGGCGACGAACTGCCAGAACCCTCCAGCGACGAAGGGAATCCTCATGGCCACGGCGAACAAGCTCAGCGTCATCCCCTGCGGGGCGATGCACGCCAACCTCCCGTTCCTGCTCCTCAAGCCCGGTGTCAGCATCAAGCCACGGTCCGAGAAGGACGCCCCGATCGACTGGGTGGAGGTGCCGACGCACTGCGTCCTCGTCGAGACCGACGAGGGCAAGCTGCTGTGGGACACCAGCTGTCCGTCGGACTGGGAGACGCGCTGGGCGCCGACCGGTCTGCAGGAGTTCTTCCCCTACGACCAGGTCGCCGACGACGAGTACCTGGACAAGCAGCTGCACAAGATGGGCGTCGGGCTCGACGAGATCGACTACGTCGTCCTCTCGCACCTGCACTTCGACCACGCGGGCAACGCCCAGATGTTCAAGAACACCAACGCGAAGATGATCTGCTCGGACAAGGAGAAGGAGTTCGCGCTCGGCTTCGAGGGCCCGTTCAACGGCGCCCACCTCAAGGCCGACTACGAGGGCATCGACTGGGAGATCGTCTCCGGTGATGTCGAGCTGCTCCCCGGCGTCAGCATGATCCAGACCCCGGGGCACACCCCGGGCTGCATGTCGATGCGCGTCGACCTCCCCGACACCGGCACGATGATCTTCACCTCGGACGCGGTCTACATGGGAGCGAGCTACGGCCCGCCCGCCGCGCCGGCCGCGATCGTCAACAACCTCGAGGACTGGTTCTCCTCGGTGGAGAAGCTGCGCGGCATCCAGGAGCAGACGAACGCGCAGATGGTGTTCGGTCACGACGCCGAGCAGATCCACCAGCTGCGCAAGGCACCGGAGGGGTCGTACACCTGATGACGTTCGAGGTTCCGGAGTACACCGAGGAGACGATCTTCACCTGGGGCGCGCCGCCGCTGAAGTTCGGCGCGGGCGCGATCGACGAGGTCGGCTTCGAGCTGTCGGCCTACGACGTGTCGCGGGTCCTGATCGTCACCGACCCCGGTGTCAACGCGCTCGGCGCGCCGCAGCGCCTGGCCGACAACCTGGCCCGCTACGGCATCGAGTCCGAGATCTTCGACGGCGTGCACGTCGAGCCGACCGACGACTCGATGAACAAGGCGACCGAGTACGCCCGCGCGCAGGGTCCCTGGGACGGCTTCGTCGCCGTCGGGGGCGGGTCGGCGATCGACACCGCCAAGGCCATCAACCTGCTCACCAGCCACCCCGGCGAGCTGATGGACTACATCAACAAGCCGATCGGCGGCGCGAAGGTGCCGCCCGGGCAGCTCAAGCCGCTGATCGCCGTCCCGACGACGGCGGGCACCGGCTCGGAGTCCACCGCGATGTGCGTGCTGGACATCCTGTCGATGAAGGTCAAGACCGGGATCAGCCACTGGCGCCTGCGCCCGACCCTGGCCGTCATCGACCCGCTGCTGACGATGACGCTGCCGCCGCAGGTCACCGCCGCGGCCGGGATGGACATCACCTGCCACGCGGTGGAGAGCTACACGGCGCGGTACTACACCACCTTCGACCGCAAGAAGCCCGAGGAGCGGGTCACCTACTGCGGCTCCAACCCGGTCTCGGACCTGTGGTGCGAGAAGGCGATGTCGCTGCTGGCGAAGTCGTTCCGGACGGCCGTCGAACGCGGCGCCGAGGACGTCGAGGCCCGCTCGGACATGATGATGGCCGCGACGTTCGCGGGCATGGGCTTCGGTAACTCCGGGGTGCACATCCCGCACGCCAACGCCTACCCGATCGCGGGCATGGTCAAGGACTACCGGCCGCAGGGCTACCCGCAGGACGAGGCGATGGTGCCGCACGGGGAGTCGGTGTCGCTGACGGCGCCGGAGGCGTTCCGGTTCTCCTTCGACTCCGCGCCGGAGCGGCACCTGCGGGCCGCGGAGCTGATGGACCCGCGGGCGGACAAGGTGAACGACCCGCGCGAGCAGCTGCCCGGGGTCCTGACCCGGCTGATGCGCGACATCGGCATCCCCAACGGCATCGGCGGCGTCGGCTACACCGAGGCCGACGTGCCGGACCTGGTCCCCGGGACGATGAAGCAGCAGCGGCTGCTCGCGACCTGCCCGCGGACCCCGACCGAGGACGACATCGCCGACATCCTCACGAAGTCCGTGCAGAACTGGTGACGCCCGTCCGCCGGCGGCCCGCTCCGGGCCGCCGGCGGACGCCGAGGAGAGAGCAGCAGATGCCGATCTACGTCTTCCGGTGCGGGTGCGGAGCCCGTTTCGAACACCTCGCCTCCATGTCGGACCCGAGCACCCCGCCCTGCCCGGTCTGCGGCGACGGCGCGACGAGCAAGGTCCCGGCCGGGTTCGCGCTCGGCGGCCAGGCGAGCCCCGGCCTGTCCAAGGACGAGATGCCCCAGACCTGGCGGGGTGTCTACAACGGGAACTCCGAGTACATCGACTCGATGCGCCGGACCTGGGACCAGCGACGCAGGCTGGAGGAGAAGTACCCGGAGATCGCCGGGGACCAGCGGCCGATCCTGGCGCACGAGGGCAAGTACCACGACGCCCCGCTGCGGGCCGGTGACATCCAGCTGGGCGGCACCGCCCCCATGCCCGGCGCGGGCGTGGCGGCCAAACAGGGCCACGGGCACGGACACGGGCACGGCCATGGGCACGGCCACACCCCCGCACCGGCGCCTCCCGCCACCGACACCACCACCGACTGACCCGCCGGGTGGACGCCGCGCCGGGTGCTCGTGGCGACCGGTGACGGTGCGCGGCGACCCGCGCGGCGGGTGCCGGGCGACGGCACGGGTCGCCACGGCGCTCGCCGGCCGTTGCGGGGCCGCTGCGGGACGGTGTCAGCGGCCGGCCAGGCCGTGGCGGTAGGCGTAGCCGACGGCCTGGGCGCGGTCGCGCAGCCCGGTCTTGGCGAACAGGTGGTTGACGTGGGTCTTCACCGTCGCCTCGCCGACCACGAGTCGTCGCGCGATCTCGGTGTTGGACAACCCCTCGGCGATCAGCCCGAGCACTTCGACCTCGCGCGGGGTCAGCCCGTCCGGCGGGTCGACCGGTGCCGCCGGGGCGGTCGACGCGCGGGCGGCGACCAGCCGGGACAGCACCCCGGCGTCCACGGTGGACACACCGTCGGCGGCCGAGCGCAGGGCCCGGCCGATGGCCTCGGCGTCGGCGTCCTTGGACAGCCAGCCCGAGGCGCCCGCGGCGATCGCGTCGACCACGGCGTCGTCGTCGACGTAGGTGGTGAGCACGACGACGGCGGTGCCGGGGTGCCCGTCGCGGACCCGGCGGGTCGCCGAGACGCCGTCGCCCGCGGGCATCCGCAGGTCGGTGAGCAGCACGTCCGGGGCCAGCTCGGCGACCCGGGCGACCGCCTCGTCGCCGCCGGACGCGGTGCCGACGACCTCGATGCCGTCGAGCAGGCCCAGGACGGTGGCGAGTCCGTCGCGCACGATCCGCTGGTCGTCGGCCAGTACCACCCGCAGGTCGCTCACGTCGTGATCCTCTCGCGGTCCGGGGAACGGGCGGGGAGCCTGAGCCGGACCCGCCAGCCGTCGGGGGTGGGGCCGGTCTGCAGCTCGGCGCCGACGAGTGCCGCCCGCTCGGCCATCCCGATCAGGCCGGAGCCCTCGCCGTCGCCGGGCGGCGGCGGTGTCCCGGCGACGTCGACGACCTCCAGCTCGGCGCCGTCGCCGTCGCGGCGCAGGTGCACCGTCACGGGGGCGCCGGGGGCGTGCTTGCGGGCGTTGGACAGCGCCTCCTGCGCGGTGCGCAGCACGGTCTCGCCCTCCCGCGCGCCGAGGTGCAGCCCGTCGGCGACCTCGACGGTCGCGTCCGGGTGGGCCCGGCCGAGCTCGCGCAGCTCCTCGGCGACGTCGACCGGTGCCGGTCCCTCGCGCAGCGCACGCACGGCGCGGCGGGCCTCGGTGATCCCGTCGGAGGCGAGCCGCTGGGCCCGCTCGATCTGGGCGATGGTGTCCGGCGCGGCCCCGTCGCGCAGTGCCATCAGCCGGGCACCCTGGAGCTGGACGGCCAGCGCGGACAGCGAGTGGGCCAGCACGTCGTGCACGTCGCGGGCGACCCGGGCGCGGTCGGCGATGGCCTCGGCGCGGGCGTGCTCCTCGCGGGCCCTGGCGTCGGCGACGAGTGTCCGCTCGTGCTCCTCGGTCCGGCGGGCGGAGTCGCGGCGGCCGATCCCGAACAGCACCATCGCGGTCAGCGCGGCGATCACCAGCAGCGCGTCCCACAGCGAGGTGTAGGGCCCGACGACGATCGTGGTGGCCGCGATGACCGGCACGTCGACGAACAGCGCGGTCCGGTACGGCAGCCGCAGCGCGGCCACGAACACCGCCATCATCGGGAAGGCCGCCGAGGTGGTCCAGCCGTCGGACCCGGCCAGCAGGGCGATCCCGCCCCCGGCGAGCGCGACGCTGGTCAGCACCGTCGCGACCGGCGGCATGTTCCGGTAGAGGGCGAAGACCACCCACCCGGCGACGGCCGGGACGAGCCCGGCGTAGAGCCAGGTCGGCGAGACCTGCTGGGCCGGCGACCAGAACAGCAGGAACAGCACGATCGGCAGCCACAGCAGCGACACCAGCCGCCGGGGCACCCCGAGCAGCGGCGACCGGTCGGGCTCGACGCGGCGGGCCGTGCGGGCGGCGGGCGTGCTCACCGTTTCACTCTGACACAGCGGCCGGGTCGGGCGGGACGCTCAGGCCGCCGCGCGGACACGGCGTGCCTCGTCCGGCCGGACCGGCAGCCCGGCCGCGGCCACCCGGCGTCGCAGTACCAGGCTCTGGACCAGCAGGCTGCCGCCGAAGACCAGTGCCGACGACGTCGACAGCAGCAGCCCGGCACCGACGGCCCCGCCGAGGACCCCGGCGCCGACCCGCACACCGATGGTCAGCACCCAGGCGACCAGCAGCGCGGCCGAGCCGCTGCGGTACGCCCACCCGTCGCGGGTGCCGAGGCGGAAGGCGTAGCCGCGCAGCACCCCGAGCCCGGCCGCCAGCACCAGCTCGGCGGCGAGCAGCGCCACCCCGGCCGCGGTGACCTCCGGGCGGGCCTGGGCGAGGGTGAGCACCCCGATGCCGATCACGACGAACGGGAGCGTCACGTCGCGTCGCCCGCCGACGTACTGCCCGCGGAACTGCTTGTAGAGGACCAGGCCGACGATCGCGACCGTGATGACGAGTGAGGTGGCGTCCATGGGGAGAACGATCTCCCCGCGGGCCCGGTCGTCGCGTCGGCGCCGGGGTCGATCCCGGGTGGACCCGCCCCCTCCACCCCCGGGTGGACCGCCGCCCCCGGGCCGGACGCGACGACGCCCGGTCCCCGGGCACGTGGTGTGCCGGGGACCGGGCGTCGGTCGGTGGTGCCTACGGGGTCAGCGGGGGAGGCCGGAGGCGCGCCAGGCGCCCGGGCCCGCGTGCAGCGGGGCGCGGAGCCGGGCCGCGGGGTGCGACCACAGGTCCGGCGTCCGCGGCGGGGCGGGCGGCCCGCCGGCGCTCGCCGCCGCGGCGACCACGGCGGTCAGCGCGGCGAGCTCGTGGTCGTCCGGGGTGCCCCGCACGACCCGGAACAGCGCACGGCGCTCCTCGGGGGTGGCCTCGGCGTCGGTGGTCACAGCGGGATGTTCCCGTGCTTGCGGGTCGGTCCCTGCTCCCGCTTGGTGGACAGCATCCGCAGCGCCCGGCCGACGTAGCCGCGGGTGTGCGACGGCGGCACGACCGCGTCGATGTAGCCCCGGTCGGCGGCGATGTAGGGGTTGCAGAGGGTGTCCTCGTAGTCCTGCTGCAGCTCCGCGCGCTTGGCGGCGAGCTCGTCGCCCTCCAGTCCCTTGAGCTCCTTGCGGTAGAGGATCGACACCGCGCCCTGCGCGCCGGTGACCGCGATCTGCGCGGTCGGCCAGGCGATGTTGACGTCGGCGCCGAGGTGCTTGGAGCCCATGACGTCGTAGGCGCCGCCGTAGGCCTTACGGGTGATGACGGTGACCTTCGGGACGGTCGCCTCGGCGTAGGCGTAGATCAGCTTCGCGCCGCGGCGGATGATGCCGTTCCACTCCTGCTCGGTGCCGGGCAGGAAGCCCGGGACGTCGACGAAGGTCAGCACCGGGATGTTGAACGCGTCGCAGGTCCGCACGAAGCGGGCGGCCTTCTCCGAGGCGTCGATGTCCAGGCAGCCGGCGAACTGGGTCGGCTGGTTCGCGACGATGCCGACGCTGCGGCCCTCGACGCGGGCGTAGCCGATCACGATGTTCGGCGCCCAGAGCTCCTGGACCTCGAGGAAGTCCTCGTCGTCGACGACCCGGTTGATGACCTCGCGGATGTCGTAGGGCGTGTTCGCCGAGTCCGGGATCAGGGTGTCGAGCTCGCGGTCGGAGTCGATGATCCCGTCCTCGATCGACCCCTCGACGGGCTCGGTGGCCGGGAACGACGGCGCCTCGGACAGGTTGTTCGACGGCAGGAAGCTCAGCAGCTGCTTGACGTAGTCGAGCGCGTCGGCCTCGTCGCCCGCCAGGTAGTGCGCCACACCGGACTTGGTGTTGTGGGCCCGGCCGCCGCCGAGCTCCTCCATGTCGACGTCCTCGCCGGTGACGGTCTTGATGACGTCCGGGCCGGTGATGAACATGTGGCTGGTCTCGTCGACCATCACGGTGAAGTCGGTGATCGCGGGGGAGTAGACCGCGCCGCCCGCGCACGGGCCCATGATCAGCGAGATCTGCGGGATCACGCCGGAGCTCTGCACGTTGCGGGTGAAGATCTCGCCGTAGAGGCCGAGGGCGACCACGCCCTCCTGGATGCGGGCGCCGCCGCCGTCGTTGATGCCGACGACCGGGCAGCCGATCTTCGCGGCCACGTCCATGACCTTGACGATCTTCTCGCCGTAGACCTCGCCGAGCGCGCCGCCGAAGACGGTCGCGTCCTGGGAGAACACGGCGACCGGGCGGCCGTCGATCGTGCCGGTGCCGGTCACGACGCCGTCGCCGAACGGGCGCTTGGCGTCCATCCCGAAGTTCGTGGACCGGTGCCGGGTCAGCGCGTCCAGCTCGACGAACGAGCCCGGGTCGAGCAGCTGGTCGATCCGCTCACGGGCGGTCTGCCGCCCCTTCGCGTGCTGCTTCTCGACCGCGGACGCCGAACCGGCGTGGACCGCGTCCTCGAAACGCTGGTAGAGATCGGCGAGCTTGCCCGCCGTGGTGTGGATGTCCGGCTCTGCCCCACCACTGTCCGGGGTCGCCATCGGCTCCGTTGCGGCGCTCATGAGGTCGGAGCTTAACCCGCAAGTAGGTTCGGCTCGGGCGTGACGTCCGACGCAGCCGACCGGGTGGCCGCCCCGGCGACACCGTTACCGATCCGTTCACCCTCCGCGGTCCCCGGCGCGTCGCGGGGCCGTTACGGTGCGCGGTGATGACGACCGGGACGAATCACGGCGACGGGACCCCGCTGGACCCGTACGCCCTGCGGACGGCCGTGCTCCGTCCCGCGGGGGGCTGGACGGCGCTCGACGTCGTCGCCTCCACCGGATCCACGAACGCCGACCTGCTCGCCGAGGCCGGGCGCGGTGCGCCGGACCGCTCGGTGCTGATCGCCGAGGACCAGGTGCGCGGCCGCGGCCGCCTCGACCGGACCTGGATCTCGCGGCCCGGGGCGGCCCTGACGATGTCGGTGCTGTGGCGCCCCGAGGGCGTGCCCGCCGACCGGCTGGGCTGGCTGCCGATGCTCGCGGGCGTCGCGCTCGCCGACGCGATCACCGAGCTCGCCCCGGACGTGCCGGTGGCCCTGAAGTGGCCCAACGACCTGCTCGTCGGGCCGGCGCGGGGCAAGGCCGCGGGGATCCTCGCCGAGATGACCGCGGTCTCCGGCGGCGGACCGGGGATCGTCCTGGGCATCGGGCTCAACATCTCCACCCCGGCCACCGACCTGCCGTGGGGCGCGACCTCGCTGGCCGCGCACGGGTTCACCGCGACCCGCTCCGAGACGGCGATCGTGCTGCTGGGGCACCTGTACCGGCGCGAGGCGCAGTGGCGCGACGCCCACGGCGACGCCGACGCCTGCGGCCTGCGCCGCGACTACCGCTCGGCCTGCGCCAGCCTCGGCTCGCGGGTGCGGGTGGAGCGCCCGGCCGGGGACCACCTCGTCGGGACGGCCGAGGACGTCGACCCGCAGGGCCGGCTGCTGGTCCACCCGGACGACGGGGCCCGCGTCGCGGTGGCGGCCGGGGACATCGTCCATCTGCGCCCGGCCGACCAGTCCTGAGTCACCCACTGCGCTGACCTGCGACGCAGCCCCCGCGCGTCGCGTGGGCGGTGGGCGCCCGGCGCCCTACCGTGGGGGTATGGCGTTCCCCGACAGCGCTCTGGACCGGGTTCTGGACCGGGTTCTCGACGAGGGCGAGCACGTCGTGCTGCTCGGGCACCCGCACTGGCGGCTGGGTCTGCGCCCGGCCGCGGTGCTCGTCGCGGTCAGCGCCGTCGCCGGGTTCGGGGCCGCCGTCGTCCGGCTGCAGCCGTGGGCGCCGTGGGCCTGGCTCGTGCTCGGGGTGCTCGCCGCGCTCGTCGCGGTGCGGTTCACGCTGCTGCCGATCGCGCGCTGGCGCGCCACCCTGCTGGTCGTCACCGACCGGCGGTTCCTCGTCCGGGAGGGCCTGCTCGTCCGCGACGGCCTCGACGTGCCGATCGACCGCATCGACTCGGTCCGCGTCCGGACCGGCGCCGGGGGACGGCTGTTCGGCTGCGGCACCCTGCTGCTCGACGTCGCCGGGGAGCGGCTGCGGTTCACCGACGTCGCGGGCGTGGAACGGGTCCAGGCCCGGCTGCACCGGCAGATCGGGCTGCTCGCCGAGCGGCGCCGCAGCCACGAGAAGGAGAGCGAGCACACGGCCCGCCGTGGTCACGCCGACGCGGCCGTGCGGGGCAGGATGGAGGCTCCCGCACCGCAGCGAGAGAGGGCGTCCCTGTGAGCAACGGTCTTCCCACGACGGTGCGCGACCCCGCGCTCCCGGAGCGCGTCGAGATCTACGAGGTCGGCCCCCGCGACGGGTTGCAGAACGAGAAGACCGTCGTCCCGGTCGCGGTGAAGGCCGAGTTCCTCGACCGCCTCGCCGACGCCGGTCTGCGCACGCTGGAGGCGACCAGCTTCGTGCACCCGAGGTGGGTGCCCCAGCTCGCCGACGCCGCCGATCTGCTGGCCGTGCTCGACCGCCGTGCCGGGCTCGACTACCCGGTACTGACGCCGAACGAGCGTGGCCTGGACCGGGCGATCGAGGCGGGCTGCGACCACGTCGCGGTGTTCGCCTCGGCCACCGAGACGTTCGCGAAGCGCAACCTCAACCGCACGCTCGACGAGCAGTTCGCGATGTTCGAGCCCACAGTGACCCGCGCGGTGTCCGAGGGACTGCGGGTGCGGGCCTACGTGTCGATGGTCTTCGGCGACCCGTGGGAGGGCGGCGTCGACCCGGACCAGGCCGCCGCCGTCGGGGCGCGGCTGATGGAGATGGGCTGCGACCAGCTCTCCCTCGGCGACACGATCGGCGTCGCCACCCCGGCGCACGTCGGCGCGGTGCTCGACGCCTGCGTCGCCCGCGGGGTCGGCGTGGAGCGGCTCGCGGTGCACTTCCACGACACCTACGGCCAGGCGCTGTCCAACACCCTGGCCGCGCTGCGGTACGGCGTGACCACCGTCGACGCCAGCGCGGGCGGCCTGGGCGGCTGCCCCTACGCCGGGTCCGCGACCGGCAACCTCGCCACCGAGGACCTGGTGTGGATGCTCGACGGGCTCGGCATCGACCACGGCGCCGACCTGCGGAAGCTGGTCGACACGAGCGTGTGGATGGCCGGGCACCTGGGACGGCCGTCGCCGTCGCGGGTGGTCACGGCGCTGTCGGCCTGACCCCGAACATGCCGGTGAACCGGGACCGGTAGACGACCGTGCCGTCGCCGGTGCGGGTCAGCGTCCCGCGCAGCGTGATCAGGCCCATCGACGGGCGGCTGCGCGAGACGCGGGCCTCGAGCACCTCCACCTCCGCGTGCAGCTCGTCGCCCGCGAACACCGGTGCCGGCCAGGCGATCTCGTCGCCGCCGGGGGAGCCGAGCGACGCCGCGCGGGACAGCACGGCGTCGACGTAGGCGCGCATCCACAGGCCCGCGGTGAACCAGCCGGACGCGGCCAGACCGCCGAACACCCGCTCGCCCTCGGCCTCGTCGAGGTGGAACGGCTGCGGGTCGAACCGGGCCGAGAACGCGACCATCTCGTCGCGGTCGACCACGGTCGTGCCGAGGTCGACGACGGTGCCCGGGGTCAGGTCGTCGAAGTACAGCTCAGCCACGCAGCACCCCCAGCACGGCGTCGTGCAGCAGCCCGTTGCTGGTCAGGCCGTGCCCGCCGGACCAGGTCGGGTTCCCGGCCAGGTCGGTCAGCCGCCCGCCCGCCTCGGCGACGACGGCGGCCGGCGCGGCCAGGTCCCACGGGTTCGCGGCGGGCTCCACCGCGACGTCGACGACCCCCTCGGCGACGAGCACGTGCTGCCAGAAGTCGCCGAACGCGCGGGACTCCCAGCAGGCCTCGGTCAGCGCGATCCAGCCCTCCCGTGACGCCGGGGACGGGTCGGTGCGGAAGGTCTCGGTGTTGGTGGTCGAGACGTAGGCGTCGGCGACGTCGGCCACCCCCGACACCGCGATCCGCTTGGGCGTCCCCGACGGCAGGTCCCGCGCCCAGGCCCCGGCCCCCGCCGAGCCCCACCAGCGGCGGTGCAGCGCCGGCGCGCTCACCACCCCCACCGTCGGCACGCCGTCGACGACGAGCGCGATCAGCGTCGCCCACGCGGGCACCCCGCGGGAGAAGTTCTTCGTCCCGTCGATCGGGTCGATCACCCAGCCGCGGCCGTGCGCGGTGTCGGTGGACCCGCCGCGCTCCTCCCCGAGGATCGCGTCGCCGGGACGCTCGTGGCCCAGCGCGGCACGGATGGCGTCCTCGGCGGCGGTGTCGGCGTCGGTCACCGGGGTGCGGTCCGGCTTGCGCTCCACCCTCAGGTCGGCGGCCCGGAAACGGGGCAGCGTGATCGCGTCGGCGAGGTCCGCCAGGCGCAGGGCGAGATCCAGATCACCGGGTTCGGCGGGCACGCATCGCTCGGGGTTCACGTTGGGCGAGCATGCCAGCTCGCACCGCCACCGTGCCCGGGGCCCGGAGCCCTATGCTCGGTGAAATGACCACCGTGGTTCTGGCCGAGGACGACGCGGCCATCGCCGAGCCGCTGTCGCGGGCCCTGCAGCGCGAGGGGTACGACGTCGACGTCGTCGCCGACGGCGTCGGCGCCGTCGACCGGGTCACCCGTGCCCAGGTCGACCTGCTCGTGCTCGACCTGGGGCTGCCCGGCATGGACGGCCTGGAGGTCTGCCGGCGGGTCCGCGCGACCCTGCCGGACCTGCCCGTCCTCATGCTCACCGCCCGCACCGACGAGGTCGACTTCGTCGTGGGGCTCGACGCCGGCGCCGACGACTACGTGTCCAAGCCGTTCCGGCTGGCCGAGCTGCTGGCCCGGGTGCGGGCGCTGCTGCGCCGCCGCACCCAGGACGTCGTCGAGGTGGACGGCCTGCGGATGGAGCTGTCCGGCCGCCGCGTCCTGCTCGACGGCGACGAGATCTCCCTGGCCAACAAGGAGTTCGAGCTGCTGCGGGTGCTGATGATCCACGCCGGCCAGGTCGTGACGCGCGAGGAGATCCTGCACGCGGTCTGGGGCGACGCGGACATGAAGTCGTCGAAGACGCTGGACATGCACATGTCGTGGCTGCGCCGCAAGATCGGCGGCGAGAAGCGGATCGCCACCGTCCGCGGCGTCGGCTTCCGGTACAACTCGGACTGAGGTCGCCGTGCGCCGCCGGATCCTGATCTCCACCCTGCTGACGGTGGCGCTGACCGCGCTGTTCCTGGGCGGCCCGCTCGCGCTCGCGACCTGGCAGCTCGTCGAGGACTTCACCCGTGCCGAGCTGACCCAGCGCCTCGAACAGGTCACCGAGACCGTCGAGGAGTACGGCACCGGGCCGCAGTCGCAACGGCTGGTGGAGGCGGCGATCCCGCCGAACTCCCGGCTGGTCGTCGTGCCGCCGGACTCCGACCCGATCGTCTACGGCGTGGACCGGGTCGACGACCCGGTCACCGAGTCGCTGCCGTTCGGGCCTGGCGGGATCATGGAGCTGTCCCAGCCGACCTCGGTGATGCGTTCCCAGCAGACCCAGGTGGTGGCCGTCGTCGTGCTGCTGGTGGGGTTCTCCGTCACCGTCGGCACCGGGGTCGCGGTGTACACCGCGCGCCGGCTGTCGGACCCGCTGCGCGACCTCGCGGCCCGCGCCGCCCGCCTCGGCGCGGGCGACTTCCGCCGGTCCCCGGCCCGCTACGACATCGCCGAGCTCGACCGCGTCTCGGAGGTCCTGGACTCCTCGGCGACGGCGCTGTCCCAGCTGCTGCACCGCGAGCGGTCGCTGGTCGGGGACGTGTCCCACCAGCTGCGCAGCCGGATCACCGCGCTGCAGCTGCGCCTGGACGAGCTGGCCTGCCACCCCGACCCGGACGCCCGCCGCGAGGCCAACGCGGCGCTGGAGCAGACCGAGCGGCTCACCGCCGTCCTCGACGACCTGCTGGAGTCCGCGCGCGCCGCCCGGGCGGTCGGGGCCGAACCGGTCGACCTGGCCGAGGCCGTCGCCGACGCCGAGCGGGAGTGGCGCGGCCCGCTCACCGCTGCCGGCCGGTCGCTCAAGGTGCGGGTGCCCGAGGGACTGCTCGCCCGGGTGACCGCGGCGCGGCTGCGCGAGGCGATCGGGGTGCTCGTCGACAACGCGCTGCAGCACGGCGACGGCCCGGTCACGATCTCCGCGCGCACCGGGGAGAACGCGCTGCTGGTGGAGGTGTCCGACACCGGGCCCGGCGTGCCGGAGGACCTGGTGCCGCACGTGTTCGACCGGGGCATCTCGGCGCAGTCCTCGACCGGGCTGGGGCTGGCGCTGGCCCGGACGCTGGTCGAGGCCGACGGCGGCAGGCTGGAGCTGTCCCGGGCCCGGCCGCCGGTGTTCCGGCTGTACCTGCCCGCGGCCCGCACCGACGACGTCGCCGCGACGGCCCCGATGCCCGACCGCACCGGCCCGCGGTAGCCGGTCGCTCAGTCCTTCGGGGCGGGGGCGACCGGTGGGGGCTGGCGTCGCACGAACTGGTCCGGCCACACGAACCGGCGGAACGCCCACCAGCGGAAGGCCATTCCGACCAGGGTGCCGACGATCTGCCCGGCCACGAAGTCCGCGGACTCCTGGGCGACCAGCGAGACGAACGGCACCTGCAGCTCGAAGACGTAGCGCGACACCCACAGCGGCGCCGAGTACACGGCGACCCCGACCCCGCTGATCACGAAGAACAGGAGGGCCTCGTGGTGCCGCTCGCGCCCGCCGCGGGTCCGGAAGGACCACTCGCGATTCAGCACGTAGGACACCATCGTCGCCACCAGTACCGCGATCACCTTGGCGGTCACCGGCTTGTCGGCCAGCACCGTGGCCTTCAGCACCAGGAACACCACCGTGTCGATGACCCAGGTGCTGCCACCGACCATCAGGAACTTGATCAGCTCGCGGTGTTTGATCGCCTTGTCGCGGTACGGCTGGGGGATCCTGGCGAGCGTCGCCTCCACCACCGTCACGGGATCGATCGTGCCAGATTAGGCTCCCGGTCTCGTGGAGAGGGTTGACGCGCAGAAGGCCGCCTTGCCCGTCGTCGGCATGGTCGGCGGTGGCCAGCTGGCCCGGATGACCGCCCAGGCCGCCGTCGCGCTGGGGCAGACCCTGCGGGTGCTGGCCGCGTCGCCGGACGACCCGGCGGCCCGGGTGACGCCGGACGTCGTCATCGGCGACCCCGACGACGTCGCCGCGCTGCGGGAGCTCGCGACGGGCTGCTCGGCCGTCACGTTCGACCACGAGGGCGTCCCGCAGGAGGTGCTGGTCCCGCTCGCCGAGGCCGGGCTGCCGCTGCGGCCGCCGCCCTCGGCGCTCGTGCACGCGCAGGACAAGCTGGTGATGCGACGACGGCTGTCGGAGATGGGCCTGCCGGTGCCCGCGTTCGCCGAGGTGTCCGCGCCCGGCGACGTCGCCGCCTTCGGGGCGGAGCACGGCTGGCCGGTCGTGCTCAAGGCCACCCGCGGCGGCTACGACGGCCGCGGCGTCTGGTTCCTGCGCGCCGGCGGCGACGACACCGACCGGCTGGTCACCGACCTGCTCGACGCCGGCACCCCGCTGCTCGTCGAGTCCGCGGTCCCGATGACCCGCGAGCTGGCCGCGAGCGTCGCCCGCTCGCCCTTCGGTCAGGCCGCCGCGTGGCCGGTCGTCGAGACCCTGCAGGTCGACGGCCAGTGCGCCCGGGTCACCTCGCCCGCCCCCGGGCTCGACCCGGACCACGCCGCCCGGATCCAGGAGCTGGCGCTGCGGATCGCGGCCGAGCTCGGCGTCGTCGGGCTGATGACGGTCGAGCTGTTCGAGACCGCGCCCGGCGAGGTCGTCGTGAACGAGCTGGCGATGCGCCCGCACAACTCCGGGCACTGGACGATCGAGGGCTCGGTCACCTCGCAGTTCGAGCAGCACCTGCGCGCGGTGCTGGACTACCCGCTCGGCTCCACCGCGCCGGTCGCCCCGGTCGCGGTGATGGCGAACGTGCTCGGTGCGGCGCAGGAGCCCGCGATGGGCATGGACGAGCGGCTGCACCACTGCTTCGCGCGCTTCCCCGAGGCGAAGGTGCACCTCTACGCCAAGGACGGCCGTCCGGCCCGCAAGATCGGCCACGTGACGGTCCTCGGCCGCGACGAGGCCGACGTGCGCACCCGCGCGGAGCTCGCCGCGGGCTGGCTGGCCACCGCGACCTGGGCGGACGGCTGGTCCGCCCACACCGGCGATCCCCGCTCCCCGCACTCCCCGGAAGGACCTCGATGACGCAGACCGGCTCCCCGCGCGTGGGAGTGATCATGGGCAGCGACTCCGACTGGCCGGTGATGGGCGCCGCGGGCGCCGCGCTCGACGAGTTCGGCGTGCCGTGGGAGGTGGGCGTCTACTCCGCCCACCGCACCCCGCAGCGGATGCTCGACTACGCCGCCTCGGCCGCCGACCGCGGCCTGCAGGCGATCGTCGCCGGGGCCGGTGGTGCCGCGCACCTGCCCGGGATGGTCGCCGCCGCGACGCCGCTGCCGGTCATCGGCGTGCCCGTGCCGCTGAAGTACCTCGACGGCCTGGACTCGCTGCTGTCGATCGTGCAGATGCCCGCCGGCGTGCCGGTGGCGACCGTCGCGGTCGGCAACGCCCGCAACGCCGGACTGCTCGCGGTGCGCATCCTCGGCGCCGGCGACGAGCGGCTCCGGCAGGCCATGGTGGAGTTCCAGGCCGACCTCGAGCGCAGCGTGCTGGACAAGGACGCGGCGCTGCGCGTGGCCGCCCGCGAGGGCTGAGGACCGGGCCGCGATTTTCTGGTGGCGCGCCGCTCGATCCCGTGCGTACGGTGTCGGTACACGGGAGAGGAGGTGGTCCAGCAGATGAGCTACAGCAGGACACGTGAGGTGGCCGTCAGCTAGCACCACGTTCTGCTCCGGCGGGGAGAACCCGTCGGAGAGGCGGTCGTGGAAGCCGGTGTGGTGCCGGCGAGTTCCCGACGGTCACCCGTGATCCCCGGGTCCGAGCCTTGTCCGGTTCGGTCGACGCACCCCGGTGCGGCCCGGGGATCACGCATGTCCGGGCCGGGATCGGCCCGTGTGCCGCGTCGACCCCCGCTCCAGGCTCCGTGCCGCACGCTCCAGGCGCCGGGTGACGTCCTCCAGGTCGGGCGCGGCGGCGGGCTCGGTCGCCTCCTCCAGCGGCAGCATCGGCGCGACCCGGCGGAAGTGGTCGACGGCACCGGGCAGGTCGGCGTCGCGGGCGCCCTCGACCAGCCACCGGCGCAGCGCCTGGTT
Organism: Pseudonocardia sp. TMWB2A; assembly: GCF_017312135.1. NCBI lineage: Bacteria > Bacillati > Actinomycetota > Actinomycetes > Pseudonocardiales > Pseudonocardiaceae > Pseudonocardia > Pseudonocardia sp. TMWB2A. Next base: position 5,897,696 of record NZ_QKQY01000002.1, on the reverse strand, counting down.
GTGCGCGGCGACCAGCGCCGCCGCCGTCACCGCGGCCCGCAGCTCCCCGTCGGGGCGGTCGCCGAGCCGGGCGGTGAGCTCGCGGGTGAACAGCCGCCGGTAGTGGTGCACCGACGCGGCCTCGCGGTCGCGCAGCGCGGGCACCGAGCCGACCAGGGCGAAGCGCAGCCGGGCGACCTCCGGGTCCTCGGTGTAGAGCTCGAACACCGTCTCCGCGGCACGCAGTGCCAGCGACGGCAGCGGCTCGTCGGGGTGCGCGCCGGCGAAGACCTCGCCGATCCGGGCCAGTCCGCGCTCGTGGTCGGGGGACAGTGCGTCCTCCTTGCCGCGGAAGTAGCGGAAGAACGTCCGGCGCCCGACGCCCGCGGCGGCCGCGATGTCGTCGACGGTGGTGTCGTCGTACCCGCGCTCGGTGAACAGCCGCGCCGCCGCCGCGACCAGGTCCCGCCGCACCTCGGCCCGCCCCTCCGGGGAACGCCCGCGCCGCGTGCTGGTCGTCATGGCACGGAGGGTAGCAAGATCCCGTGACATGTGGCACGGAGTGCCGTTAGCATGGTCGGTATGAACAGCGACTTCGACAGCTACCGGCTCAGCGACGAGCACGAGGCCCTCCGCGAGGCGGTCCGGGACCTGGCGGAGAAGGAGATCGCCCCGTACGCCGCCGAGGTGGACGAGCAGGGTCGCTACCCCGCCGAGGCCCGCGACGCGCTGGTCAAGGCCGGGTTCCAGGCCGTGATCATCCCCGAGGAGTACGGCGGCCAGGGTGCCGACGAGCTCGCCGGGTGCATCGTGATCGAGGAGGTCGCGCGGGTCTGCGCGTCGTCGTCGCTGATCCCCGGGGTGAACGGCCTCGGGCTCACCCCGATCCTGCTGTCCGCCTCGGACGAGCTCAAGAAGCAGGTCCTGCCCTCGGTCGCGGCCGGCGAGGCGATGGTCAGCTACGCGCTGTCCGAGCGCGAGGCGGGCTCGGACGCCGCGTCGATGAAGACCCGCGCCCGCCGCGACGGCGACGAGTGGGTCCTCAACGGCACCAAGTGCTGGATCACCAACGCCGGCGAGTCGACCTGGTACACGGTCATGGCCGTCACCGACCCGGAGAAGAAGGCCAACGGGATCTCGGCGTTCGTGGTCCACAAGGACGACCCGGGCTTCGTCGTCGGCACCAAGGAGCGCAAGCTCGGCATCCACGGCTCGCCCACCCGCGAGATCCACTTCGAGGACGCCCGCATCCCGGCCGACCGGATCATCGGCGCCGAGGGCACCGGCTTCAAGACCGCGCTGCGCACCCTGGACCACACGCGTCCGACCATCGGCTCGCAGGCCGTCGGCATCGCCCAGGGCGCGCTCGACGTCGCGACGCAGTACCTGAAGGAGCGCAAGCAGTTCGGCAAGCACCTGGCCGAGTTCCAGGGCCTGCAGTTCATGCTCGCCGACATGGCGATGAAGGTCGAGGCCGCCCGGCAGCTCTGCTACGTCGCCGCCTCGCGCGCCGAGCGCAACGAGCCCGACCTCGGCTTCATCTCCTCGGCCGCCAAGTGCTTCGCCTCCGACACCGCGATGCAGGTGACCACCGACGCCGTCCAGCTGCTCGGCGGCGCGGGCTACACCCGTGACTTCCCGGCCGAGCGCATGATGCGCGACGCGAAGATCACCCAGATCTACGAGGGCACCAACCAGATCCAGCGCATGGTGATGGCGCGTTCGCTGCTCAAGTGACACCCTGACGCCCCATGGACGGGGCCGTCGTGGACCGCGCACTGCTCGACCGGCTGCTCGACACCGACCCGGCGTTGCGCTGGCAGGTCGAGTGCGACCTGGCGGGTGCGCCTCCCGAGGTGTGGGAGGCCACCCGCGCGCGGGTCGCGACCGAGGGGATGGGCGCCCGGCTGCTCGCCCGCCAGGACCCCGACGGCACCTGGGCGGGCGGTGCGTACTTCCCGGCCGGACCGTCCACGGTGGAGGGGCAGCCGTGGACGGCGACGACCTGGTCGCTGAACGCGCTGCGCGAGTGGGGCCTGGACCCGGCGGCGCTGGCGGGCACCGCGGAGAAGCTCGAGTCGTGCCGCTGGGAGTACGACGACCTGCCCTACTGGGACGGTGAGGTCGACGCCTGCATCAACGCGTTCACCGTCGCCAACGGACTGTGGCTCGGCCGTGACATGGACGCCCTCGCCGCCTGGTTCGCCGAGCACCGGCTCGCCGACGGCGGCTGGAACTGCTTCTGGGTGGACGGCGCGCGGCGGTCGTCGTTCCACTCCACACTGAACGCGCTGTACGGGCTGCTCACCCACGAGCGGGCCACCGGCGGGACCGCCGCGACGCGGGCCGCCCGCCGGTCGGGTGAGGAGTACCTGCTGACCCGCGGGCTGCTGTACCGGCTCTCGACCGGCGAGCCGGTGGAGCTCGAACGGGACCCGGCCGAGCTCGCCTACCCGTTGCGCTGGCGGCACGACGTGCTGCGCGGCACGGAGTACTTCCGCCTCGCCGCCGCGCTCGACGGGGTCCCGCCCGACCCGCGGCTCGCCGACGCGGTCGCGGCGCTGCGCGCGTCGCGGCGGCCGGACGGGCGCTGGGTCCAGGGCGTCCGCGACCCGGGGGAGATGTGGTTCGAGGTGGACGTGCCGCCGGGGGAGCCGTCGCCGTGGCTGACCCTGTACGCCACCCGGGTGCTCGCCTGGTGGGACGCGGCGGCCTGACGATCAGTACCTGGGCGCGGTCCGGGGCAGGGCGCGCAGCGTTGAGGTACTGATGATCATGGACCCGGCGGGGTGCGGATGACGAGCACCGCCGCGGCCGGTTCCCCGGCGAGGGCGGTGTAGGTGTGCTCGCCGTCCGCGGGCCAGCGGGTGGCCTCGCCGGTGCCGAGGTCGGCCTCGCTCCCGCTGCGTCCGGCCCGGACGGCACCGCGGGTGACGAGCAGGTGCTCCACCACCCCCGGGCCGTGCCCGGGGGACACGTGCACCGCCTCCGGGACGAGGGCCAGGGCGTACACCTCGACGGTGCCGTGGTCGTCGGTGGCCGTCTCCAGCAGCCGCGCGGTGATGCCGGGGCCGGCGACCTCGGCCCCGGGGTGCTCGGCGAGCAGTCGCGACAGCGGTACGCCCAGGGTGTCCGCGAGCGCGTAGAGGGTGGAGAGGGTGGGGTTGCGGCTGCCGTTCTCGATCTCCGACAGCGAGCCCTTGCCGATCCCCGCCCGCCCCGCGAGGGCTCCGAGGGACAGGCCGTGTGCGGTCCGGGCCGTCCGCAGCCGTGCGCCGACGGCCGTGCGCAGCGCCCCGTCGTCCACCGGGCGACTGTAGCCGGGGGGCGGGTCGGCCGGAGGGCCCCGCGCCCGCGCCACCCCGGCCGCATCACCGGGCCGTGCCACCCGGCCGCGTCACCGGGCCGCGGCACCCGGCCGCGCTACCCGGACGGGGTGCCCGGTCGACGTGGGGGACCGGGTGTCCCGGGGTCGCGCACCGCGGTGGCTGCGGAGAAGCGTGCCGGGAGTGCCGTGACCTGGTCGCGGAGATCGTCGAGGTCCCAGAGGTCACGGCCGTCCGGCTCACGGAAGGCCGGCGTCACCAGGCCGGCCCTGGCCCAGCGGTGCAGTGCCCGCGGGCTCAGGGCCAGTCTGGTCGCGGCCTCGCCGGTGGTCACCAGTCGCACCGGGCGCCGCCGCCGGTCAGGCCGCGGCGGGCGCTGTGGTGCGGGCGGTCAGGCGGCCGACGACCAGGCTGCAGCCGTAGCCCAGCACGACCGAGCCGACCACGAACGACAGCAGCATCACCGTGAAGGGGCCGGTGGGCAGCGAGAAGTCGGTGCCCGACGCCCCGCTGAGCAGGCCGAACGCCGCGGTCGTGGCGAACCCGACGACCGCGCCGGGCACGAACCCGAGCACCGGTACGAGCGCACCGAGGATGAACACCGCGGTCATCCCGCCGATGATCAGGCCCAGCAGGGCGGGGTTCGTGGTGAGGCCGGCCAGGACCAGCATGACGGTGCCGGTGACGATGCCCCAGACGTTCGTGGCCAGAGCGGTGACCAGCGCGGGCCGGTCACCGCCCGCCGCGAAGAACGTCGCGGCACCCAGGAACGTCGCCGGTACGAACAGACCGAGCCCGGAGAGCGGACCGAGGTAGAGGTACGCGATCACCGCCCCGGCGACGCCGATCACCAGGGCCAGAGCGACGGGCAGCTTCATGAGACGGGCCTTCCGGTAGAGCCGCGCCCGACGGGTGCGGCGGCCCACGCAGGATGGGCCGCGGCAGGTGGCCGTACCAAGATCGGCGGACCGGACGTCACCGCCTGTTTTCCGGACGACACGGTTCGGTCATCTTTGGTCGGGTCGACGGGGTCCCGTGTATCGGCCGCAGAACATCCTGCTTACCGCCCGGGGCGGGTTCTGTTTACAGAACGACGCGGTTAGGGTGGTCCCGTGGATCGTTCCTGGGCGCAACCGGTGTCGGTCGGTGTCGTCTCCGCGGTGATCGGGGTGACCAGCTCGTTCGCCGTCGTCCTCGCCGGGCTGACGGCGGCCGGTGCCGACCCGGCGCAGGCCGCGTCCGGGCTGGTGGTGCTCACCGCGCTGATGGGGGTGGCGACGATCTGGCTGTCCCGCCGGTTCCGCCGCCCGCTGATGATCGCCTGGTCCACCCCCGGCGCCGCGTTGCTGGCCTCCACCGGGGCCGTCGCGGGTGGGTGGCCCGCCGTGGTCGGCGCGTTCGTCGTCGCCGGTCTGCTGATCGTCGCGACCGGGCTCGTGCGCCCGCTCGGGCGGCTCGTCGGCGCGATCCCGGCGCCGATCGCGCAGGCGATGCTGGCCGGTGTGCTCCTGCCGCTGTGCCTGGCGCCGGTCCGGGCGCTGGTCGAGCGGCCGCTGCTGGTGGCGCCGATCGTGGTGCTGTGGGTCGTGCTGTCGCGGTTCGCGCCGCGCTGGGCGTCCCCGGCCGCGTTCGGGCTGGCGCTGGTGATCGTCGTCGTCCTCGCCGACGGCTGGTCGTGGCTGCGCCCGCCGGAGATCACCCTCACCGTCCCGGCCTTCTCGGTCGCGGCCCTGGTGGGGGTCGCGCTGCCGCTCTGGGTGGTCACGATGGCCTCGCAGAACGTGCCCGGAGTCGCGGTGCTCGCCGCGGCGGGCTACCCCGTCCCCTGGCGCCACGCGATGGTGCTCACCGGCGCCGGGACGGTGCTCGGGGCCCCGGCCGGTGCGCACGCGATCAACCTGGCCGCGATCACCGCGGCGCTGCCCGCCTCGCCCGAGTCCCACCCGGACCCGGCGCGACGCTGGGTCGCCTGCCAGGCCAACGGCGTCGCCTGCCTGCTGCTGGCCCCGCTCGCGACGACGATGGCCGCCCTGGTCGCGGCCGCGCCGCCCGGGGTCGTGGAGTCCGTCGCGGGGCTCGCGCTGCTCGGGACGTTCGGTGCCGCGCTCGCCGGTGCCCTCGCCGTCGCCGACCCGACGCCGGACCCGGCCGTCGCGCGGGTGCCCGCGGCCGCCGCGTTCCTGGTCTCGGCGGCCGGGGTCACGATCGCCGGGATCGGCGGGGCGTTCTGGGGTCTGCTCGCCGGGGTGGCGCTGCACCTGGTGCTGCGCCGACGCCCGGCCGCCGCGTGACGCGGCGGCCGTCACAGCACCGCGGGACCCGGCGGCGTCAGCGGCGGAAGCCCTCCACCCGTACCACGTCGGTCGGGGCGAACCGCCCCGCCGCGGCGTCGATGAGCGCGATCGTCCGGGCCGACTGCGCGCAGCCGAACCCGTACTTCGCCCGCACCCGCGCGTCGGCGATCTCCATGCAGGTACGGCTGCGCGTGACGAACTCGGCCACCGGGTAGGTCGTGCCGGTGTCCAGGTGCTCGGTCACCACCAGCGACGGCGAGTAGTAGCTGACCTCGGTGCCGTCCGGCCAGCGGACGTCGAACATCATCTCGGGCACGGTCGTGCACGGTAGGCGGCCCGGATTGCCGCCGTGTTGCGCGCGGCGTCTACAGGATGAAGCCGAACAGCGGGCTGTCCGGCGGGATCGGCTCGATGTGCGGGGGAGCCTCCTGCATCCGCTTGAGCAGCGCGGGCAGGTCGTCCGGCGAGCCCAGCTCGATGCCGACCAGCGCCGGGCCGGTCTCCCGGTTGGAGCGCTTGGTGTACTCGAACAGGGTGATGTCGTCGTCCGGGCCGAGGACGTCGTCGAGGAAGCGGCGCAGCGCGCCCGGCTCCTGCGGGAACTCGACGAGGAAGTAGTGCTTGCGGCCCTCGAAGACCAGGGCGCGCTCGACGATGTCGGCGTAGCGGGAGACGTCGTTGTTGCCGCCCGAGAGCAGACAGACCGTCGTCGCGTCGCGGGGGATGTCGAGCCGGTCCAGCGCCGCGGGGGACAGCGCGCCCGCGGGCTCGGCGATGATCCCGTCGGACTGGTAGAGCGCGAGCATCTCGACGCAGATCCGGCCCTCGGGCACCGCGAGCAGCTCCACGCCCGCGTCGCGCACCACGTCGAAGGTGGCCGCGCCGACCTTGCGCACGGCGGCGCCGTCGACGAACGGGTCCAGCGACCCCAGGTCGACCGGCTCGCCCGCGGCGACCGCGGCCGCCATGCTCGCCGCCCCGGCGGGCTCGACGCCCACGATCCGGGTCGACGGCGCGTGCTCGCGCAGGTAGGTGATGGCCCCGGCGAGCAGTCCGCCGCCACCGACCGGCACGACCAGCACGTCCGGCGGGTCGGCCAGCTGGGCGAGGATCTCGCGGGCGATCGTGCCCTGGCCCGCGACGGTGCGCGGGTCGTCGAAGGCGGGCACCTGGGTGGCACCGGTGGACTCGGCGTCGGCGCGGGCGGCCGCGGCGGCCTCGTCGTAGGTGTTGCCGACCACCCGCACCTCGACGGCGTCACGACCCAGCCGCGCGACCCGGTCCCGCTTCTGGCGCGGGGTCGTGCCGGGCAGGTAGACCCGCCCGGTCACGCCGAGGCGCTGGCAGGCGAACGCGACGCCCTGGGCGTGGTTGCCGGCGCTGGCGCAGACGACGCCGGCGAGGCGGTCGGCCTCGGGCAGCTGCGCGATGAGGTTGTAGGCGCCGCGGATCTTGTACGAACGGACCGGCTGCAGGTCCTCGCGCTTGACCCAGACCTCGCCGCCGAGCGCGTCGGACAGGCGGGGGTTGAGCTGCAGCGGGGTCGGGCCGATGACGGCGCGGAGCCGGGCCGCCGCGTCGTCGACGTCCCGGGCGCTCACAGAGGGGGTCACGGTCGACCAGGGTGTCATGACCCCCGGCCGGGTCCGCCGCTCACCCCAGGCGCAGGGTGACCCGCTCGGACTCCGCGCGGCGGTCGAGGGTCGCCGGGTCCCCGGCGGCGTTCACGGTCTGGACCAGCGAGGCCCCCGCCGCGAGGACGGCGAGCAGCCCGTCGCGCAGGCCGTCCGCGCTGTCCCAGCCGGTGCTCGACAGCACCCGGGCGCCCGCGGTGATGCCGAGCGCGTCCGCGCGCTCCCGGGCGGTGGCCAGCACCTGCTCGCCGCTCGCGCCGTCCCAGGCCGGGGCCGCGCCGTCCACCGGGTCCCACGGGACGAACTCGTCGCCGTGCACCCGCACCTCGGTCGCGAAGTCGACGGTCCCGCCGGGGAGGTCGCCCAGGCCGCGGCCGAAGAAGTCCAGCGAGAACGCGACGACCGTGCCCGCCCCGGCCGCGAGGGCCACGTCGAGCCGCGCCGCGTCGGCGAGCACGACGTCCGCGCCCGCCGGGTCGCCGACGAGCTCCCCGCCGCAGGACCACACGGCCAGCAGCGCCGCGACGGTCTGCCAGTGCGCGGGCAGCAGCGCCGCGACCCGGGTGCCCGGCTCGACGTCGACCTCGTCGCGCAGCAGGTTCGCCGCCTTCGCGGTCCAGTTCGCGGTGGTCGTGCCGGACAGCTCGGTCCGCTCGCCGGTCGCGTCGTCGTAGTGGGTGACCAGCGGGCGCGGGGCGGCGGGGCCGAGCGCCGGGCCGAGCAGCGCGTCGGTGAGGAACAGGCCGGAGCCGAAGACGGTGTCCATCACGGGCGAACGCTACGTCAGTCGATGCAGGGGACCCCGCCCGCGGTGATCGGCGGGGTCGAGGGCGCCGGGGCGGCGGCGGGCGCGGCCGCCGCGGAGGTCGACCGGCCGCCGTTCGCGCGGTCGGTGCCGAGCAGCACCTGCACCCGGCCCTGGGCGACGGCGTCGGACTGCTCGACGCCGATCCCGCCCAGCGCCTCGGCGACCCGGCGGGCGGCGGCGTCGCCGTCGGCCTGGCTGTAGCGGACCACCGAGGTGGTGCGGTCCGGGGCGTTGCCGACCTCGCCGGGGGTGAACCCGTTGCGGCCCAGGGTGTCGGCGACCTGTGCGGCCAGCCCGGTCACCCCGGACCCGTTCGCCACGTCGGCCACGACCGGCGCCGCCACCTCCGGGGAGGTCGCGGCGGCCTCCTCGGGCTCGGGGTCGGTGTGGTGGGCGACGAAGTCGCGGACCTCGGCGGGGTCGACGAGCAGTACGTCCTTGCCGCGGGTGGTCTCCGGGCCGCCGGTGGGGATGGTCAGGAAGTCCATCTTCCCGGCCGCGATCGACGACGCCTCGCGGGCGAAGCCGAGCAGGTCCCAGCCGCTGTCGATGACGACCGACTGCTGGATCACCTCGACCAGCGCGCCGAGCTTGGTCGGGTCGGTGAGCGTGCCCGAGGAGAGGACCTTGTTGGCGACCGCGGCGAGGAACACCTGCTGGCGGTTGATCCGCGACAGGTCCCCGCCGGCGAGCCCGTGCCGCTGCCGGACGAACGCGAGCGCGTCGGCGCCGGAGATCGTCTGCGGGCCCGCGGGGAAGTCGGCGCCGGAGAACTCGTCCTTCGCCGGGGCCTTGAGGCAGACGTCGACGCCGCCGACGGCGTTGGTGAGGTTGTAGAAGCCGAGCAGGTTGACCTCGGCGAAGTGGTCGATGGCCAGCCCGGTGAGGTCCTGGACGGTGTCGATCAGCGCCTGACGGCCCGCCTGCGACGAGTCCTGGTCGATCTGCCGGGGGTCGCGTACACCCTCGGCGACCAGCCGGGACGCGGTCTGCGCCTTCGTCTGCGGGTACGCCGCGTTGATCTTGTTGCGGCCGAGCCCGGGGATCGACACCTCGGAGTCGCGCGGGATGGAGAACGCGGTCGCGCTGCCGCCGTCGGTGGGCAGGTGCACGACGATGATCGTGTCGGAGTTGAGGACGCCGGACTCGGCACCGCTGCGCAGCTGGGCCAGGACGTCGGCCGGCAGCGGGTTGCCCTGCGCGTCGGTACGGCTGTCCACGCCGACCAGCAGGATGTTCTGCTCGCCGCCCGCGGAGCCGCCGAACAGCAGGTTCGTCGTGGTGATGCCGCCGGTGACGTCGCGGTAGAGGGTCCACACGGCGCCGGTGAGCAGCACCGTCAGCGCCGACAGCACGGCGACGGCGAGCCGCAGCCGGGCCAGCAGCCCGCGGCCACGGGGCGGTCGTCCGCCGGTGCGCCTGCCCCGCGCCGGGTACGGCGGGTGCTCGTCGGGGCCGGTCGCGGTCCCGGCCCGGCTCCACCCCGCGGAGCCCGCGGGGCGTCCGCGTGCGGCGCCGGTGTCGGGGCGGACCCGGGGCGAGCGGTACCGGTCGTCGGGGGCGGCGGGGCGGCCGGACCGTCGCGCGGCGGTGCGCTCGGCGGCCGACGGGCGGGAGCGGTCCCGGTAGCCCTCGCCCATGCTCACTCCCCTCGGGGTCCGTCTCGTCCGCGCCGCTGCGTCTCACCCGGACGGGGGAGTCCGGTGAACCCGGGCGCGGCCCGTGCGTCTCTGGGACCGGACACCCCGGTCGGGGACCAGGGTGCAGCATCCGGGCCCGCGCTGTGGGTCGTAGCGGCCTGCGTGTCGGGTTGCTCGCCCGGTCGTCGTAGGGGGCCGGGACTTGAGGGTGACGCACGGGTACGACGTGTCGTCGCTGCTCGGGGCCGGTCCGAATATTGGGGTGATGGTATCGCGATCTCGGTCGCGGTGACGGAGTGTGATCTTCGCGGGCGCGAACGGGCGGTGCCGGACGGTGCCGCCGGGCGCGGGCGCGCCGGTGCTGACTAGGTTGCGGGACATGCGCGGGGTGGACGAAAAGGACGGGGAGGCCACGTGACCGACGACGCACGGTCCTACGGCGACGGGGTCGCCGTCGTCACGGTGACCTACTCGCCGGGCGCGCTGCTGGACGTCTTCCTCGACTCGCTGCGCGGCGCGACGACCCGCACGGACGTGCCGGTCGTCCTGGCCGACAACGGATCCGTCGACGGCGCCCCCGAGCGCGCGGCCCGCGAGCGCGACCACGTGACGTTCCTGCCGATCGGGGAGAACGTCGGCTACGGCGCCGCCGCCAACCGCGGGGTGGCCTCGCTGCCCGACGGGTACGGCTGGGTCGTCGTCGCCAACCCGGACCTGGAGTGGGGCGCCGGGTCGCTGGACACCCTGCTCGACGCCGGCCGTCGCCACCCCCGGGCCGGGTCGCTCGGCCCGCTGATCCGCGAGCCGTCCGGCGAGGTCTACCCCTCGGCGCGCGAGGTGCCGTCGCTGGTGGCGGGCGCCGGGCACGCCGCGCTGGCGCCGGTCTGGCCCGCGAACCCGTGGACCGCGGCCTACCGGCGCAGCCGCGAGGACCTGACCGAGCGGGCGGCCGGCTGGCTGTCCGGGTCGTGCCTGCTCCTGCGGCGCACCGCGTTCGACTCCGTCGACGGTTTCGACCCGCGCTACTTCATGTACTTCGAGGACGTCGACCTGGGCGAACGGCTGGGTCTCGCCGGATGGCGAAACGTGTACGTCCCCGGCGCCGATGTCGTACACGTGGGCGGAGCGTCCACGGGCAAGCCGGAGGTGTCGGCACGGATGCTCGCCGAGCACCACCGCAGCGCCTACCGGTACCTGGCCGACCGCCACCGCGGTCCGGTGCACGCGCCGCTGCGTGCGGCCCTGCGCGCCGGCCTGGCCGTGCGCTCGGGTCTGCTGCGGCGGACCGGCTGAGCGCGAACGAGAAGAAAGAACCTGAGGGGGAACCTGCGTTGCAGGACGTCGAGGCGGTCGTGCTGGTCGGGGGCAAGGGCACCCGGCTGCGGCCACTGACCCTGTCGGCGCCCAAGCCGATGCTGCCGACGGCGGGGGTGCCGTTCCTGGCGCACCTGCTGTCGCGGATCCGCGAGGCGGGCATCCGGCGGGCGGTGCTGGGCACGAGCTACCTGGCCGAGACCTTCGAGGAGCACTTCGGCGACGGGTCGTCGCTGGGGCTGGACCTCACCTACGTCACCGAGGCCGAGCCGCTGGGCACCGGCGGGGGCATCCGCAACGTGGCCGGCAAGCTCTCCGCCCAGCACGTCATGATCTTCAACGGCGACGTACTGGCGGGCACCGACCTGACCGCCGTCGCCGACACCCACCGCAGCACCGGTGCCGACGTCACGCTGCACCTGGTGCGGGTGCAGAACCCGCGGGCCTTCGGCTGCGTCCCCACCGACGCGACCGGCCGGGTGCTGGAGTTCCTCGAGAAGACCGAGGACCCGCCGACCGACCAGATCAACGCCGGTTGCTACGTCTTCCGCCGCGAGGTCATCGACACCATCCCCGAGGGCAGGCCGGTGTCGGTGGAGCGCGAGACGTTCCCCGACCTGCTCGCCTCCGGTGCGCACGTGCAGGGCCACGTCGACGTCGCCTACTGGCGCGACATGGGCACCCCCGGTGACCTGGTGCACGGCTCGGCGGACCTGGTCCGCGGGGTCGCGCCCTCGGCGGCGCTGCCCGGGCCGACCGGCGAGTCGATGGTGCTGGAGGGGGCCGAGGTGGCCTCCGACGCGTTCGTGTTCGGCGGGACGACCGTCGGCCGCGGCGCCCGGATCGGCTCCGGGGCCCGGGTCGAGGGCTCCATGCTGTTCGACGGCGCGGTGGTGCAGGCGGGCGCGGTCGTGGAGAACTCGGTGATCGGGGCCGGTGCGGTCGTCGAGGAGGGCGCAAGCGTCCGCGACACCGTGGTCGGCGACCGGGCCGTGATCGGCGCGCACTGCGAGCTGCGGCACAACATGCGGGTGTGGCCGGACGTCACGCTGCCGCCCCACGGGGTCCGGTTCTCGCCCGACGTGTGACCATCGGGGGCGTGGACGCGGTCGCCGTGGTGGTGGACCGGGAATGGCGGCCGCCGTTCCCGCTCGACCTGTACGGCGTGCTCGCCCCGCTGCGCCGCGGCCGGGGCGACCCCACCTGGCGCACCGCCGTCGACGGCGCCGTGATCTGGCGGGTCTCGACGACTCCGGCCGGTCCCGCCACCGTCGCGATCCGCCGTCGCGCCGACGGCGGCCCCCACGGCACCGTGCGGGCGACCGGCTGGGGGCCGGGAGCGGCCTGGGAGGTCGACCGGCTGCCGTCGCTGCTGGGGGCCGACGACGACCCGTCGGCGTTCGTGGCGCACCACCCGCTCGTCGCCGACGCGCACCGGCGCCGTCCCGGGCTGCGGCTGGGCTCCACCGGCCGGGTGTGGGACGCGCTGCTGCCCGCGGTGCTGGAGCAGAAGGTCACCGGCACCGAGGCGCACCGCTCCTTCCGCGAGCTCGCGTGGCGCTTCGGGGCGCCCGCGCCGGGCCCGGCCGGGGTGGTGCCCGCCGGGATGCGGGTCCCGCCGACGCCCGAGCAGATCCGCGCGGTGCCGGAGTGGGAGTGGCACCGGGCCGGCGTCGACCACGCGCGGCGGACGGCGATCCTGCACGCCGCCGTCGTCGCGCACCGGCTGGAACGGGCCGCCGAGCTGGGCGGGGAGCAGGGCCGGGTGCTGCTGCGCCGGGTCCGCGGCATCGGGGTCTGGACGGCCGCGGAGATCGCCCAGCGCGCCTGGGGCGACCCGGACGCGGTCAGCTTCGGCGACTTCCACGTGCCCAACACCGTCGGCTGGGCGCTGCTCGGCCACGACCTCGACGACGCGGGGATGCTCGAGGTGCTCGCCCCCTACGTGCCGCAGCGCCAGCGCGCGGTCCGCTACATCGAGGCGTCCGGGTTCCGCCGTCCCCGGTTCGGGCCCCGGTTCTCCCCGCGCGACTACCGCTCGTTCTGACCGACGTAGGGTCGCCGTGTGAAGGTCACCGTTCTGGTCGGCGGCGTCGGCGGAGCCCGCTTCCTGCAAGGCGTGAAGCACGCGCTCGGACTGCCCCCCGTGGGGTCGGGCGAGTCCGCGCACGAGGTCACGGCCGTGGTCAACGTCGGCGACGACATCTGGCTGCACGGGCTGCGGGTCTGTCCGGACCTCGACACCGTCATGTACACCCTCGGCGGCGGCATCGACGTCGAGAAGGGCTGGGGCCGCTCGGACGAGACGTGGTCGGTCAAGGCCGAGCTGGAGGCCTACGGCGCCGAGGCGACCTGGTTCGGGCTGGGCGACCGCGACGTCGCCACCCACCTCGTCCGGACCCGGATGCTGCGTGCCGGCTACCCGCTGTCCCAGGTCACCGAGGCGCTCTGCCACCGCTGGCAGCCCGGGGTGCGGCTGCTGCCCGCCTCCGACGACCGCGTCGAGACCCACGTCGTGATCGACAACCCGGACCCGGCCGCGGTCGAGGAGACCCCGCAGGTCGCGATCCACTTCCAGGAGTGGTGGATCCGGCACCGGGCCGCCCCGAAGGCGTACCGCTTCGCCTCGGTCGGCGCCGACCAGGCCGCGATCCTGCCCGACGCCCGGGCCGCGATCGCCGGGGCCGACGTCGTGCTCGTCGCCCCGTCCAACCCGGTGGTGTCGATCGGCACGATCGTCTCGGTCCCCGGGATGGCCCAGGCCCTCGCGGCGACGCCCGCGAAGGTCGTGGGGCTGTCCCCGATCGTCGGCGGGGCGCCGGTGCGGGGCATGGCCGACGCCTGCCTGAGCGCGATCGGCGTCGAGACCAGCGCCGAGGGCGTGGGCCGGCACTACGGCGGCCGCGGCGAGGGCGGCCTGCTCGACGGCTACCTGGTGCACACCGGCGACGCCGCGACCGTGCCCGGCGCGACCGTGCGCGAGGTGCCGCTGCTGATGACCGACCACGACGCGACCGCCGCCATGGTCCGCGCCGCGTTCGAGCTGGCGGGCGTCGGTGTCTGAGGGTTTCCCCGACCACGCGTCGCAGAAGCTGGAGATCATCGGAGTCCCGGGGCTGCCGGAGTTCCGCCCCGGCGACGACCTCACCGCCGCGCTGGCCGAGCGGATGACCTGGCTGCGCGACGGCGACGTCGTGGTGGTCACCAGCAAGGTGTTCTCCAAGGTCGAGGGCAGGCTGGTGCCGGCCCCCGCCGACGAGGAGGAGCGCGACGCGCTGCGCCGCAGGCTGGTCGACCAGGAGACCGAGCGGGTGGTGGCCCGCAAGGGCCGGACGCTGATCGTGGCCGGGAAGCTCGGCATCGTGCAGGCCGCCGCGGGCATCGACGGCTCCAACGTCCGCCGCGACGAGCTCGCCCTGCTGCCCGCCGACCCGGACGCCAGCGCGGCCGGGCTGCGCGCCGGGCTGCGGGAGCGGCTCGGGGTCGAGGTCGGCGTCGTCGTCACCGACACCCTGGGGCGCAGCTGGCGGGTCGGCCAGACCGACATCGCGATCGGCTCGGCCGGGCTGCCGGTGCTGCACGGCTACTCCGGCGCCGTCGACGGCCAGGGCAACGACCTGGTCGTCACCGAGATCGCCGTCGCCGACGAGATCGCCGCGGCCGCGGACCTGGTGAAGGGCAAGCTCGGCGGGCTGCCGGTCGCGGTGCTGCGCGGCGCGGCCCTGTCCGACGACGGCTCGACCGCCCGTGACCTCATCCGGCCGATCTCCGAGGACCTGTTCTGGCTGGGCACCGACGAGGCGATCGCCCGCGGACGCGGCGAGGCGGTCCTGCTGCGTCGCAGCACCCGGGACTTCGCCGACGAGCCGGTCGACGCCGACGCCGTGCGCCGCGCCGTGGGCGTCGCACTGACCGCGCCCGCGCCGCACCACAGCACCCCGTTCCGGTTCGTCTGGCTGCGTGACGCGGCGCGACGCACCGCGGTGCTCGACGCGCTGCGCGAGCGCTGGCGTGCCGACCTGGTCGCCGACGGGCGCCCGGCCGACGAGGTGGAGCGCCGCCTCGCCCGCGGGGACCTGCTGCGCCGCGCCCCGGAGCTGGTGCTGGCGTTCCGGTCCACCGCGGGGATGCACGGCTACCCGGACACGGCCCGGGGTGCCGCCGAGCGGGACATGTTCACCGTCGCCGGCGGGGCGGCGGTGCAGTCCCTGCTGGTCGCGCTGGCCGCGGAGGGGCTGGCGTCCTGCTGGGTCGGCTCGACGATCTTCGCCGCGGACGTCGCCCGCCGGGTCCTGGACCTGCCCGACGACTGGGCGGCGCTCGGCGCGGTCGCCGTCGGCGTGCCGGTCGAGCCGATCGCCCCGCGCGCGCCCCGGCCGGCCGGCGACGGCCTGCTGGAGCTGTGAGCCCGTGGTAGCCCCGGCGACGGCCGCCCGCGAGCTGGGTGCCTGGACACCGCGCGACGCCGGCCAGCGGGCCCTGCAGCACGCGCTGCTGGCCTTCCTCGACGCGCGCCCCGACGACGCCTGCGACCGCTCCTGCGTGCCCGGGCACCTCACCGCGTCGGCGCTGCTGCTCGACGCGGGTGGGGACCACACGCTGCTGACCCTGCACCCGCGGGTGGGCCGCTGGATCCAGCTGGGCGGGCACTGCGAGCCGGGCGACGACTCGCTGCGCGCCGCGGCGCTGCGCGAGGCCACCGAGGAGTCCGGGATCGACGGCCTGGAGATCGACGAGCACCCGCTGCACGTCGACGTCCACCCCGTCACCTGCTCGCTCGGGGTCCCGACCCGCCACCTGGACGTGCGTTACCTGGTTCGCGCCCCCGCGGGCGCGACGCCGCGGATCAGCGACGAGTCGCTCGACCTGCGGTGGTGGCCGGTGGACGCGCTGCCCGCCGACGACGACACCGTCGCGACGATGGTCGCCGCCGCCCGCTGAGCCGGGCTCAGAAGTTGCGCCAGAAGAACATCGCGGAGTAGCCGAGCCGGAACAGCTCCTGGTTCCCGCCGGCGGCGCCGAACAGCAGCTGGGTGGCGGCGAAGAACAGCGCGCTCACCCCGGGCACGAACAGCAGCAGGGCGAGCAGCACGAACGGTGCCCAGGGCCGGACCCGCTCGCCGAGGCGCCGCGCCGGCGCGGACAGGTACGGCTCCAGTGCGCCCCAGCCGTCGAGGCCGGGCACGGGCAGCATGTTCAGCACGAACGCGATGATCTGGAAGTACGCGAGCGCGGACAGCCCGGCCGCCACCGGCAGCGGCATCCCCGGGAACACGGCCACCGTGATGATCAACACGATGCCGAGGGCCAGGTTCGCCGCGGGGCCCGCCAGTGAGACCGCGCTGCGCCGGGCCCGCGACCGCAGCGCCCACTGGTTGATCCACACCGCGCCGCCGGGCAGCGGCAGCCCGCCGATCAGCAGGATGATCAGCGGCAGCACCAGGGACAGGCCGGGGTCGGCGTAGCGCCGCACGTCGAGGGTCAGGTAGCCCTTCGCCGCGACCGAGGTGTCCCCGCCGCGGTAGGCGGTGATGGCGTGCCCGTACTCGTGCAGGCACAGCGACACCACCCAGCCGCCGAGCACCATGACGAAGATCCCGGAGGTCGCCAGTGCCCCCGATCGGGTGGGGACGGCGGCGGCGGCGAGAACACCACCGAGAAGGGTGACGCCGAGGATCAGCAGGAACCAGGGGCTGATGCGGCGTGTCAGGGACGGCACGTACCCATACTCCATGTCGGAGGAAACGCCCGCGCGCGACCCTTCACTCAATCGGCAGAGCCGGCTTGCACAGAGCGAGTGTCAGCGCTGTACTTACAGCGGTGTCATTCGCCAGTGCGTTGCGGGGAGGTGGGCGAGTGGACGACGTCGAGGGGTTCATGCGGATGCTGCGGCCGGTGGAGGCCGAGCCGTTGGGCACGGTCGAACGGCCCGATCACGAGATGGCCGACTACGACCAGGTCGCCCAGATCCTGGACCTGAAGGGCCTGCTGGACGACGGTCCCTCCGAAGAGGTGCCGGACTGGCAGGAGCGCGCGCTCTGCGCGCAGACCGACCCGGAGGCGTTCTTCCCCGAGAAGGGCGGCTCCACCCGTGAGGCCAAGCGCATCTGCTCCGGCTGCGAGGTCCGGGCCGAGTGCCTGGAGTACGCGCTGGCCCAGGACGAGCGCTTCGGCATCTGGGGCGGGCTGAGCGAGCGGGAACGGCGCCGCCTGCGCCGCGCCGCCGTCTGACCTGTTCCGGGGGGAACACACGAGGGCCGGTCGCCGTCACGGTGACCGGCCCGTCGTCGTCCCCGGGTCGTGCCGCGGGGACGCTCAGCCGCCGTCGACGGCGTCGGGCTCGATGTTGAGGTACTCCGCGACCTGCTCGACGAGTACCTCGTGCACGAGGTCGGCGAGGTCCTCGCCGTTGCGCGCCCTGGCCTCGAGCGGGCGGCGGTAGAGCACGATCCGCGCCCGGGTCGGCATCCCGGCGGAGTCGACCCCGGCCGGCACGAGGTGCGCCAGCGGGACGCCGACGTCGGCCAGCACCCCGGTGCCCCACACGATCTCGTCGGGCGAGGTGCGGTCGACCGACGGCACGTCGTCGACGGCGAGGTCGAGGTCGACCAGCTCCGGGCCCCAGCGCGCCTCGATCGGTTCGAGCGCCTCCAGCACCTTCGCGTCGAAGCGTTCGGCGCGGGTGCGGAAGGCCGGCGTCGACACCGGGTACATCAGGCCGCGCAGGCCGCGTCCTCGCCGGTCCCGCCGGCGCGGGCTGCGCGGCGACCGGCGGTCGTTCTCGGGACGAGCGGTGGGCACCAGGGCATTCTAGGACCCCCGCGCCCCACCCGGGGGTGACCCGCGACCGCGGCGGGCGGACCGTCCGCCGAGCGGGGTGCGCGTCGCAGTGCGGCGGCGGGCCCGCGACGGGCTATCGTCGGCGACGTGTTGAGTGTGCGGAGATGTTCACGGACGGGCTGCACCGAGCTCGCCGTCGCCACGCTCACCTACGTCTACGCCGACTCGACCGCCGTCGTCGGCCCGCTGGCCACGCAGGCCGAGCCGCACTCCTACGACCTGTGCACCGGGCACGCGCACAACCTCACCGCCCCCCGCGGGTGGGAGGTCGTCCGGTTCGAGGGCGAGTTCGCCCAGCCCCAGCACAGCGGCGAGGACCTCACCGCGCTCGCCGACGCCGTCCGCGAGGCGGGCCGGGTGGACCGGCCGGTCGAGGTGGTCGCACGGCCCGGCGGCACGGGGCGGCGCGGGCACCTGCGGGTGCTCCCGAAGCCCGAGGACGGCTGAGCCGCCCCACGGGGTGAGGAGACCTGCGCGGACGGGTGACACGGCTGCGCTAGGGTCGTGCGTCGTGCCCGACCTCTCGGCGATCGTGAAGGCCTACGACATCCGCGGTGTCGTCGGCGACCAACTGGACGAGCCCACCGCGCGCGCACTGGGTGCGGCGACGGCGCGGCTCGTGGCGGGTGACGACCCGGCGCCGTCGGCGGTGGTCGTCGGGCGGGACATGCGGGACAGCTCGCCCGCGCTCGCGGCGGCGTTCGCCGACGGGGTGACCGGGCAGGGGCTCGACGTCGTCGACATCGGGCTCGCGAGCACCGACATGCTCTACTACGCCTCCGGCACGCTGGACCTGCCCGGCGCGATGTTCACCGCGAGCCACAACCCGGCCGCCTACAACGGCATCAAGCTGTGCCGCGCCGGCGCCGTCCCGGTCGGCCAGGACTCCGGCCTCGCGACGATCCGCGACGAGGCGGGCCGCTTCCTCGACTCCGGGGTCCCCGAGGTCCCGACGCCGGGTGCCGTGCGCAACGAGGACATGCTCACCGGCTACGCGCGCTACCTGCGCGGCCTGGTCGACCTGACCTCGCTGGACGCCTCCCCGGAGCTGACCGTCGTCGTCGACGCCGGGAACGGGATGGGCGGGCACACCGTCCCGACGGTGTTCGACGGCCTGAACGTGCGCGTCGTGCCGCTGTACTTCGAGCTCGACGGGAACTTCCCGAACCACGAGGCGAACCCGCTGGACCCGGCGAACCTGGTCGACCTGCAGAAGCGGGTCGTCGCCGAGGGCGCGGACCTCGGCCTGGCCTTCGACGGCGACGCCGACCGCTGCTTCGCCGTCGACGAGCGGGGCGAGGCGGTGAGCCCCAGCGCCATCACCGGGCTGGTCGCGGCCCGTGAGCTCGCCCGGGCGCACGCGGCGGGGGAGTCCGACGTCGCCGTCATCCACAACCTGATCACCTCGCGGGCGGTCCCGGAGCTGGTCGCCGAGCACGGCGGCCGCGCGGTCCGCACCCGGGTGGGTCACTCGTTCATCAAGCAGACGATGGCCGAGACCGGCGCGGTGTTCGGCGGCGAGCACTCCGCGCACTACTACTTCCGCGACTTCTGGAAGGCCGACTCCGGCATGCTCGCGGCGCTGCACCTGCTGGCCGCGCTCGGCGAGCACCGGGCGGCCGCCGTCGGCGCGACGGTGTCCGGGCTGATGGCGGGCTACGACCGCTACGCCGCCTCCGGGGAGATCAACTCGACGGTCGGCGACCAGGCCGCGCGGGTCGCCGAGATCGAGGGCGTCTTCGGCCCGCGCGACGGCGTCGAGCTCGACCGGCTCGACGGCCTGACCGTCTCGCTGCCGGACGGGTCGTGGTTCAACCTGCGGGCCTCGAACACCGAGCCGCTGCTGCGGCTCAACGTCGAGGCCGCCGACGACGCGGCCGTCCGTGCCCTGGTGGACGAGGTGCTGGCGGTCGTGCGCGCCTGATCGCGCGGCCCCGCACACCTGCGGTGATGGCGTCCGTACCCGGTCGGCTGCCGCGGAGTGTCGGTACCGGGTGGCAGCATCGAGAGCGCGACATGACGACGAGGAGAACCGTGGCCCTACAGCTCGACCCCCAGCTGCTGGAGATCCTGGCCTGCCCGTGCGACGCGCACGCGGTACTGACCCCGGGTGAGGACCGGCTGACCTGCACGGCGTGCGGTCGCGCGTTCCCGGTGACCGACGGGATCCCGGTGCTGCTCCTCGACGAGGCGCTGCCCGGGACCGGGCCGGCGGGGGACGGACGGGACGACGGGTGAACGGGGTGCTCGACGACACGCTGCTGGCCGATCCCGAGGGGCTGGCGGCGCGGGACACCACGGGCGTCCTGCGGGCCGCCGCGACCGCGGGCGCCCAGGTCCGCTCCGCGCTGTACACCGCGGGCCAGGCCGGGCTGGACCGGCTGCGCGGGCACCGTCCGCGCGCGCTGGTGCTGCTGCACCGGCCCGGTGTCTCCGGGGTGGTGGCCGACCTCGTCACGGCCCTGCTCGGGGACCGCTGTCCGGTGCCGGTCGTGGCCGCCGAGCGGCTGCCGGGCTGGATCGGGCCGCTGGACGTCGTCGTCGCGCACTCCGCGGACCCCACCGACCCGGAGCTGGCCGAGTCGGTCGCCGTCGCGGTGCACCGCGGCGCCGAGGTCGTGCTGTCCGCGCCGGACTCCGGGCCGGTCGCCCAGGCCGGCGCCGGGCGCGCCCGGCTGGTCGAGCCGCGCATCCCGCTGCCCGAGGGGCTCGGGTTCGCCCAGGCGCTGACGGTGGCGCTGGTCGCCGTCGCCGAGCTGGACCTGCTGCCCGGGATGCGCAGCGAGGAGGTCCCGGCCCGGCTCGAGGCGCTGGCCGACGCGCTGGACGCCGAGGCCGAGCGCTGCCAGCCCGCGCACGAGCCGTTCGTGAACCCGGCGAAGGCACTCGCGCTGCGGCTGGCCGAGCGGACGCCGCTGCTGTGGGGCGTGGACCCGGCCGCCGCCGCGGTGGCCCGGCACGGCGCGCTGGCGCTGGCCACCCACGCCGGCGTCGTCGCGCACGCCGACGGGCTCGCGCAGGCGGGCACCCTGGCCGGGCTGCGCGTCGCCGTCGACCTGTCCGAGCGGGGCGGGGGCGACATCTTCCACGACCCGTTCGACGACCCGGCCCCCGGCGGCGACGCGCCGCCGCCGCGGCTGGTGCTGCTCGGCACGGGGGAGGAGGACCCGCAGTCGGTGAGCCGCCGGGTGCTCGGCCGGGAGTGGCCGAACGCCGACCTGGCGCACCCGGTCGACGAGATCCCGCGCGGCACCCGCGACGCGGCGCTGCTGCGGGCCGGTGTGCTCGCCCTGCGCGCCGACATCGCCGCCGTGTACCTCGGCCTGGCGACCGGCGCCACCCTGATCACCTGACCCCGCGCACCTGACACCGGGAGACCCGTGGAACTGCTGGAGAACCCGATCCGCACCTACGCCTGGGGCTCGCGGACGGTCATCGCCGAGCTGCTCGGCGAGGCCGTCCCGTCACCGCACCCGCAGGCGGAGCTGTGGCTGGGCGCGCACCCGGCCGCCCCGTCGACGGTCGCCGGGGGCACCCGCCCGCTGCACGAGCTCATCGCCGCCGACCCGGTCGCCGCGCTGGGCCCGGGCCGCGACCGCTGGGAGGGACGGCTGCCGTTCCTGCTGAAGGTGCTGGCCGCCGAGGAGCCGCTGAGCCTGCAGGCCCACCCGAGCCTGGAGCAGGCCCGCGAGGGCTGGGAGCGGGAGAACGCCGCGGGGATCGCGGTGGACGCGCCGGACCGCAACTACCGCGACGCCCACCACAAGCCGGAGCTGATCTGCGCGCTGACCGAGTTCGTCGCGCTGGTCGGGTTCCGCGAGCCGGCCCGCACGGTGGAGCTGCTGCGCGCCCTGGACGTCCCCGAGCTCGCCGCCTACACCGAGCTGCTCGCGGGCCAGCCGTGCCCGGACGGGCTGCGCGCGCTGTTCACCACCTGGATCACGCTGCCCCAGTCGGTGCTCGACGGGCTCGTCCCGGCCCTGCAGGACGGTGCGGTCCGGCTGCTGGAGCGCGGCACCGCCAAGGAGTGGACCGGCGAGGCGAAGACCGCGCTCGACCTGTCCGAGCGCTACCCCGACGACGCGGGCGTGCTCGCCGCGCTGCTGCTCAACCGGATCACCCTGGCCCCCGGCGAGGCGCTGTACCTGCCGGCCGGGAACCTGCACGCGTACCTGTCGGGGGCGGGCATCGAGGTGATGGCCAACTCCGACAACGTGCTGCGCGGCGGGCTGACGCCCAAGCACGTCGACGTGCCGGAGCTGCTGCGCGTCCTCGACTTCACCGCCCCGCCGCCGCCGGTCCGCGCCCCGGTCCCCGACCCCGGCGCCGACGGCTGGCACCGCTACGACGTGCCGGTCGAGGAGTTCCTGCTCCGCCGTGCGGTCACCGACGGCCGGGACAAGCTGGACGTCCCCGGCACCGGCGCCCGCATCCTGCTGTGCGTCGACGGTGACGCCGCGGTCGACACCGGCGGTGTCACCGTCGAGCTGCCCCGCGGCCGCGCGGTGTTCCTCTCCGCGGCCGACAGCGGAGCCGTGCTGACCACCGGCGAGGACGGGGCCACCGTCTTCCTGTCCGGCGACGCGCTGTAGCCCACCGCGCTCTCGCCCGTCGCGCTGCGGGTCGCCGGGTGGTGGCCCGCCGCGCCGCGGGCCACCGCGTCCCGGCTTACCCGGTGCGGCGGGCCGCGGCGGGGTCGGTCCCGTCGGCGTCGCCGTGCGCCCCGGCCGCGCCGACCTCGGCCATCACCTCGGCGAACACCGCGACCGGGTCGGCGGCCGCCTCCGCCGAGAAGAAGCGCTCCAGCCCCTGCGCCGCGCCGGCGGCGTTGTGCTCCGCCCGCGGGAACATCGTCGCCTCGTAGCGGGCGACCGCGCCGGTGAGGTCGTGCGGGGTCGCCGCGACCTCGCGGGCCAGGTCGGCGGCGTCGAGCATGGCCGAGTTGGCACCCTGCCCGGAGAACGGCGACATCAGGTGCGCCGCGTCGCCGATGAGCGTGACCCCCGGGACCGGGTCCCAGCGGTGCCCGACGGGCAGCATCTCCAGCGGCCGCTCGACGATCCGGTCGTCGCACCGGACGATCAGCTCCCGCAGCTCGGGGGCGAAGCCCGCGAACGCGGTGAGCAGCACGGCGCGGGCCGCGGCCGGGTCGTCGAGCACCCCGGCGGTGGTGGTGAGGCCGTGCTCGGCGGCCCAGCCGGGCGGACGGCGGAACCCGGCGTAGACGCGGGCCGAGCCGTCGCCGAGCCGCTGGCAGAACAGGGCCCGTCCGGCGGCGCGGGTGGTCATCCCCCCGCGTCCGACGAGCGCCTCCAGGCCCGGGAACGACGCGGGCGTGACCCGCAGCTCGACGAAGGTCACCCCGGTGTAGGACGGCGTCGCCGCCGACAGCAGCGGTCGCACCCGCGAGCGCGCCCCGTCCGCCCCGACGACGAGGTCGGCCGTGACCCGCTCCCGCGTGCCGGGACCGGTGCCGTCGGGCGGTCCGGCGAGCACGGCGTCGAGCCTGCCGTCGTCGCGGTGCTCGACCCGGTCCAGCCGCGTGCCCCAGCGCACGGTGCCGGGGGCCAGGGACCCGAGCAGCAGCGCACGCAGGTCGCCGCGGTCGATCTCGGGGTTGAACAGCTCGCCGGGGGCGGCCCGCTCGTCGAGCAGGACCGCGCCGTCCGGGGCCAGCATCCGCATGTCCTGGCCCTCGGGCCGGGACACGCGCAGGAACTCCTCCAGCAGACCGGCGGCGGACAGCGCGACCTGCCCGCTGTCGCGCTGCATGTCCAGGGTGCCGCCCTGGTCGCGGGTGGTGATGTCGGCCTCGCGTTCGAGCACGGTGACGGCGACGCCGTGGCGCTGCAGGACGCGGGCGAGGGTCAGGCCGCCGGGTCCGGCTCCGGTGACGAGGACGTGCGGTGGGGTGGTCATGGTGGCCTCCGGGGTGGGGGGAGTGCGAGTGGGTCGGCCACGACTGTAGGTGAAGTCGATTGAAAAGTGTAGTGGCTTCACTTTCTGAGTGACTGCGCTAACCTGTCGCCGTGACCGCACCCGGACGCCGCGAACGCAAGAAGGCCGCCACCCGCCAGGGCATCGCGGACGCCGCACTGCGCCTGTTCCTCGACCGGGGCTTCGACGAGGTGACCGTCGCCGAGATCGCCGAGGCCGCGGACGTCTCGGTCACCACGCTGTTCAAGCACTTCGGCAGCAAGGAGGCGCTGCTGTTCGACGAGGACACCGAGCAGGAGTCCGAGCTGGTGGCCGCGGTGCGCGACCGCGCGCCGGGCACCGACGTCGTCGACGGGCTGTACGCCTGGCTGCTCGCGCGGGTCGACGGCCCGCCCGCCGCGCGACGGCCGTCGGCGGCCGAGATGGAGCGGTTCCGCGCGCTGACCGACGCGGCGCCGAGCCTGCGCGACCACGCGCGCCGGATGTGGGCCCGGCACGAGGCGGCGCTGGCCGCGGCACTCGCGGCGGACGCCGGGCGCGCCGAGCCGGCACCGGCGGACCGGGTGCTCGCACACGTCGTCGTCGGGATCCCGCCGCTGCTGCGCGAGCAGTCGGGCCGGGCCCGCGAGCACCTCGACGCGGCGTTCGCCCTGCTCCGCCACGGCTACGACGGGGCTCAGTAGGTGTCGGGCGCCCGGTGGTGCTCGAAGATCAGCGACGTCCGGGTGCCCGCGACCTCGGCCCAGGCGTTGAGCGTGCCGACCAGGTCGCGCAGGGCCACGGTGTCGGCGGTCGCGACCCGGATCATGTAGTCGTCGTCGCCGGCGAGGAAGTACACGTCGCGGACCTCGGGGCGGCGGGACACCCGGGTCACGAACTCGGCGAGCCGGTCGCGGGCGTCGGACTGCAGGCGGACCGAGATCATGGCCTGCAGCGGGTGGCCGGTCGCCGCCGGGTCGACATCGGCGTGGTAGCCGCGGATCACCCCGCGCTCGCGCAGCGCCCGGATCCGGCCGAGGCAGGTCGACGGGGCGATCCCCGCGCCCGCCGCGAGTGAGTTGTTCGGTGTCCGGGCATCCCGCTCCAGCTGGCGCAGCAGGGCGCGGTCGACCCCGTCGAGCCGAACAGGGTTCGACGGTGACGGCCTGATCCGCCGCGTATTCGAGGAATCATCGTTCACAGAAGGCCTCCGAGAATCTTGTTCAGTTCTGTTGGCAGCTTACCGATGTTTCTTCACCATTGACGCAGATAGCGGGCCGAGTGGAGGAGAGGGACATGCGCGTCGCGGTGCCGAAGGAGACCAAGGACAACGAGTTCCGGGTGGCGCTCACGCCCGCCGGGGTGCACGAGCTCGTCGGGCGGGGGCACGAGGTCGTCGTCGAGCACGACGCCGGCGCCGGGTCCGCGATCTCCGACGCCGACTTCAAGGAGGCCGGGGCGCAGATCGTGTCCGACACCGCCGAGGTGTGGGGCTCGGCCGAGCTGCTGCTCAAGGTGAAGGAGCCGATCTCCTCGGAGTACGGCCACCTGCGCCCGGACCTGACGCTGTTCACCTACCTGCACCTGGCCGCGTCGCGCGCCTGCACCGACGCGCTGCTGTCGGCGGGGACGACCTCCATCGCCTACGAGACCGTCACCGACTCCCGTGGCCGGCTGCCGCTGCTCGCCCCGATGAGCGAGGTCGCGGGCCGGCTCGCCCCGCAGGCCGGCGGCTACCACCTCATGCGCTCGGCGGGCGGGCGCGGCATGCTCCTGGGCGGCGTCCCGGGCGCGCCGGGTGCCGACGTCGTCGTGCTCGGTGCCGGTGTCGCGGGGGCGAACGCCATCGCCATCGCCGCCGGCATGCGCGCGAAGCTGACCGTGCTCGACGTCGACGTGGACAAGCTCCGCGCGATCGACGAGCAGTACGCCGGTGCCGTGCGCACCCAGTACTCCACCGCGCTGTCCGTGCGCGAGGCGGTGACCAGCGCCGACCTCGTGATCGGCGCGGTCCTGCTGCCCGGGGCCAAGGCGCCCACCCTGGTGTCGAACGAGCTCGTCTCCCAGATGCGGCCCGGCGCCGTGCTCGTCGACATCGCGATCGACCAGGGCGGATGCTTCGAGGACTCGCGGCCCACCACCCACGCCGACCCGACCTACCGGGTGCACGACACCGTCTTCTACTGCGTCGCGAACATGCCCGGCGCGGTGCCGCACACCTCGACCCGCGCGCTCACCAACGCGACGCTGCCGCACGTGCTGCGCCTGGCCGACCAGGGCTGGCGGGCCGCGACCGAGGCCGACCCGCACCTCGCCGCGGGCCTGTCCACCCACGCCGGGACGCTGCTGTCGCACGAGGTCGCGCAGGCGCACGGCCTGCCGCACGACACCCTCTGACCGGCCGGGTTCGACGGCGCAACAGCATCGTGACCTCAAATCTGTGCACGGAGACGTGACGCAGGACGCAACGACGTCGTAGCTTCACCGCCCATGACGGTCACGAGCCGTGGTGGCGGCATGTTCCGCACCAAGACGGTCGAGCAATCCATCCGGGACACCGACGAACCGGACACCCGGCTGAAGAAGGACCTGGGGACGATCGACCTGATCGTCTTCGGGGTCGCGGTGGTCATCGGCGCCGGCATCTTCACCCTGGCCGCCAGCACGGCCGGCAACATCGCGGGACCCGCGGTGTCGCTGTCGTTCGTGCTGGCCGCGGTGGCCTGCGGCCTGGCCGCGCTCTGCTACGCAGAGTTCGCCTCGACGGTGCCGGTCGCCGGCAGCGCCTACACCTTCTCCTACGCCACCCTGGGCGAGTTCATCGCCTGGATCATCGGCTGGGACCTGGTCCTGGAGTTCGCGGTCGGCTCGGCCTACGTGTCGAAGGGCTGGTCGGAGTACCTCGCCCAGACCCTCGGCCTGATCGGCATCGAGGTCTCGACCTCGTTCGAGCTGGGGAGCTTCTTCTCCTTCGACTGGGGCGCGCTGCTGCTCGTCGTCGTCCTGGCGTTCCTGCTCTACCGCGGCACGAAGCTGTCCAGCCGGGTCAGCCTGGTGATCACCACGATCAAGGTCGCGATCGTGCTGTTCGTGATCATCCTGGGCGCCTTCTTCATCAACGCGGCGAACTACACCCCGTTCGTCCCGGAGCCCACGCCCGGCACGGTCGAGACCGGCACCGGCATCCAGCAGTCGCTGCTGTCGTTCTTCGGGGGCGCCTCGTCGAGCGTCTTCGGGGTCTACGGCGTGTTCGCCGCCGCCGCGATCGTGTTCTTCGCCTTCATCGGCTTCGATGCCGTCGCCACGACGGCGGAGGAGACCAAGAACCCGTCGAAGGCGCTGCCGCGCGGCATCCTCGGCTCGCTCGCGATCGTCACCGTGCTCTACGTCGCCGTCGCGCTCGTGATCACCGGCATGGTGCCCTACACCGACCTGGCCACGAAGCCCGACGGCACCCGCGCCACGCTGGCCACGGCGTTCGCCTCGCTCGGCATCAACTGGGCGGCGACGATCATCGCCGTCGGCGCGCTGCTCGGCCTCACCACGGTCGTCATGGTGCTGATGCTCGGCCAGATCCGCGTCATCTTCGCGATGTCGCGCGACGGGCTGCTGCCGACCGCGCTGGCCAAGACCAACCGCTTCGGCACCCCGGGGCGCGCCACCTGGCTGATCGGCGTCGTCATCGCCCTGGTCGCGACGTTCTTCCCGGCCCAGGACCTCGAGCAGATGGTCAACATCGGCACGCTCTTCGCGTTCGTGCTGGTCTCGATCGGCGTGGTGATCCTGCGCCGGACCCGGCCGGACCTGCCGCGCGGCTTCCGTACCCCGCTGGTGCCGCTCGTGCCGATCCTGGCCGTGCTCGCCTGCGTCTGGCTGATGCTGAACCTGTCGGTGGAGACCTGGCTGCGGTTCGTCATCTGGATGGTCATCGGCGTGATCGTGTACTTCTCCTACTCGCGGAAGAACTCGATCCTCGGCCGTCGCGAGCGGGGTGACCTGCCCGCCCAGGCGACGTCCTCCGACTGATCCCCCCCGGCGACGGCGGCGTACCCGATTCCCGGGTGCGCCGCCGTTCCGTATCAAACGGACAGAACGTATCTTTTCGGCCATGACGGCCAGAAGCCCCGATGGCGGGATCTTCCGCACCAAGACGGTCGAGCAGGCGATCCGGGACACCGAGGAACCGGAGTTCCAGCTCAAGAAGGCACTCGGACCGGTCCAGCTCACGATCATGGGTATCGGTGTCCTGATCGGCACCGGCGTGTTCGTGCTGGCGGGCGAGGCCGCGGCGCTCTACTCGGGCCCCGCGGTGTCGCTCTCGTTCCTCATCAGCGGGATCGTGTGCGCGCTCGCGGCGCTCTGCTACGCCGAGTTCGCCTCCACCGTCCCGGTGGCGGGCAGCGCGTACACGTTCTCCTACGCCTCGATGGGCGAGTTCATCGCCTGGATGATCGGCTGGGACCTGGTCCTGGAGTTCACCCTCGGCGCGGCCACGGTGTCGAAGGGCTGGGGTGGCTACTTCGACACGGTGATGGCGAGCATCGGGCTCCCGGTGCCGGAGGCCGTCTCCGCCGGGCCCGGCGGCGGCGGGATCATCGACCTGCCCGCGGTGTTCATCGCGCTGCTGATGATGACCGTGCTGATCGTCGGCATCAAGCTGTCGGCCTGGGTCAACGCCACGGTCACCACGCTCAAGCTGGTGATCGTCGCCGGGATCATCGGGATCGGCGTCTTCTTCGTCTCGGGCGAGAACTGGGTCCCGTTCGTCCCCGAGTCCCGGCCCGCCGACTACTCCACCGCGGCGGGCACCCCGCTGATCATGGACCTGTTCGGCATCGACACGGCGTTCGGCCTGACCGGCGTCTTCACCGCCGCCGCGCTGGTCTTCTTCGCCTACCTGGGCTTCGACATCGTCGCGACGCTGTCGGAGGAGGTGAAGGAGCCGCAGCGCACGATGCCGATCGGCATCATCGCGTCGCTGACCATCGCCACCCTGCTCTACATCGTGGTGTCGCTGGTCTACACCGGGATCCTGCCCTACGAGCAGCTCGGGGTGGAGGCACCGGCCGCGGCGGCGATGGCGGCGACCGGGCTGCCCGCGGCGGAGTTCATCATCTCCTTCGGCATCCTGATCGGCCTCACCGTCGTGATCATGACGCTGATGCTGGGCCAGACCCGCGTCGCGTTCGCGATGAGCCGCGACCGGCTGCTGCCGCCGTGGCTGGCCCGGGTGCACCCGACCTTCCGGACCCCGTACCGGCTGACGATCATCACCGGTGTCTCGGCGGCCCTGATGGGCGGCTTCCTGGAGCTCACCGAGCTCGGGCAGCTGGTCAACATCGGCACCCTGGCCGCGTTCGTGCTGGTCTCGATCGGCGTGATCGTGCTCCGGAAGCGCCGTCCGGACCTGCCGCGCACGTTCAAGGTGCCGTTCATGCCGGTGCTGCCGATCGTGTCGGCGGTGGCCTGCTTCGGTGTGGCGCTGTTCCTGCCGGCCGACACCTGGATCCGGTTCTTCGGCTGGATGGCGCTGGGTGCGGTGATCTACTTCGTCTACGGCCGGACGCGCTCCCGGCTGGCCACGGGCCAGACCCTGGCAGAGATCGCCGCCGAGTCGCGCGGCCGCAGGACCCCGCAGCGGGGCGAGGAGCAGTAGTCGACCGGTACCTGAGCGCTGTCACGGCCCGGCCGGGCAGCGCTCAGGTACCGATGATCATGCCTTCGGCAGGGTGTAGCCGGCGAACCGCTCGCGCAGGGTCTTCTTGGAGAACTTGCCGACGCTGGTCTTCGGCACCTCGTCGACCAGCTCCAGGGCATCGGGGAGCCACCACTTCGCGACCCGGTCGGCGAGGAAGTCCCGCAGCTCGTCGAGGGTCAGCGTCGCGCCCGGCTCGACGACGACGCAGGCCAGCGGCCGTTCCACCCACTGCGGGTGCGCGACGCCGATCACCGCGGCCTCGGCCACCTTCGGGTGCGCCATGATCTCGTTCTCCAGCTCGACCGTGCCGATCCACTCGCCGCCGGACTTGATCAGGTCCTTGGTGCGGTCGACCAGGCGGAACGAGCCGTACGGGTCGACGGTGGCGACGTCGCCGGTCCGCAGCCTGCCGTCGTCGGTGAACTGAGCACCGCCGCCCTCGCCCTTGTGGTACTCCTTCGCGATCCACGGCCCGGACGCCTGCACCTCGCCGGTGGCGTGGTCGTCCCAGGGCATCTCCTCGCCGGTCTCGGGGTCGGCGATCCGCATCTCCACCAGCGGCATCGGTCTGCCCTGGCGGACGCGCGCGGCGGCGAGCTCGTCGTCGGAGGCACCGTCGAGGTGCGAGCCGAGCACGGCCATCGTGCCGATCGGCGAGGTCTCGGTCATGCCCCAGATCTGCAGCAGCGGTACGCCGAGCCGGACGCGGTACTCCTCGCACAGCGCCTTCGGGACCGCCGAGCCGCCGCAGAAGATCGTGCGCAGCGACGACAGGTCGCGCTCGCCGAGCAGCGGCAGCACGTTCATCCAGATCGTCGGGACCCCGCCGGTGACGGTGACCCGGTGCCGTTCGACGAGGTCGACGATCGCGCCGGGGGACAGGTCCGGGCCGGGGAACACCAGGTCGGTGCCGGCGAGCAGGCAGCCGTAGGGCAGGCCCCAGGCGTTCGCGTGGAACATCGGCACGACCGGCATGACGACGTCGCGCTCGGACAGTGCAGGGCCGTCGGCGATCAGCGTGACGAGCGAGTGCAGCATCGTCGAGCGGTGGCTGTAGACCACGCCCTTCGGGTTCCCGGTGGTCCCGGACGTGTAGCACATCGCGGCGGCGCTGTTCTCGTCGTCGACGACGAACCGGCCCGCGTACGGCTCGGCCGCGGCCAGGAGCTCCTCGTAGGACCGGATCCGCGGGTCGTCGGGGACCGCGACGTCGGCGCCGTCGTCGAGCACCACCACGTGCGCGACGCCGGGCAGCCGGTCGACGTGCGGCCAGAACAGCGGCAGCAGGGAGCGGTCGACGAAGACGACCTCGTCGCCCGCGTGCTCGGCGACGTAGACGAGCTGGTCGGGGTGCAGCCGGATGTTGAGCGTGTGCAGCACCCGGCCGGTGCACGGGGCGGCGAGGTAGAGCTCCAGGTGCCGGGAGGTGTTCCAGCAGAACGTGCCGACGCGGCCGTCCGCGGAGACGCCCAGGGTGTCCAGGACGGTCGCGAGCCGGCGCACCCGTTCGGCCCACTGGGCCACCGTAACGACGTCCTCGGTGCCGTCCGGCCGAGCGGTCACCATCCGTTTGCGCCCGAACAGCTGCTCCGCGCGGTGGAACACGTGCGGCAGGGTCAGCGGGCGGTCCTGCATCAGTCCGAGCACATCGATCAACCTACCGGCGGAGGTGACCGCGATCACCCACCTCTCGGCCAGGTGCGGGTCGCAACGGATCTGCCGCGGACACTCCCTGTGACCGCCCGACCGCAGTACGCTCGCCGTCCATGACCGACGCGTCGCCGGACGACCCGCACTCGCCTGCGGTCTGCCTCGACGTCGGCTCCTGCTGGACCAAGGCCGTGCTGGTACTGCCCGACGGGACCCCGGCGGGGTTCGCCGAGCACCCCACCACGGCCGACGTGCTCACCGGGGTCGACGCGGCCGTCGCCGCCGCGGCGGCCGCCGCGGGCCGGGGCAGGCGGGCCGCGCCGCGGGTGCTGGCCTGCTCCTCGGCGGGCGGGGCACTGCGTCTGGCCGTGGTCGGGGCCGAGACGTTGATCGCCACCGAGGCCGGGCACCGGGTCTGCCGCTCCGCGGGGGCCCGGGTGGTCGGGGTGCACCCCGGGCCGCTGGAGCCCGACGCGGTGCTGGAGCTGTCGAGCCGCCGCCCCGGGGCGGTGCTGCTGCTCGGCGGTGCCGACGGTGCCGACCCGGCAGTGCTGCTGCACAACGCGGGCAGGCTGGCCCGCACCCGCGGGCACTGGCCGGTGCTGCTCTCGGTCGACGACGGCGCCCGCGCCGACGCGCTCGGCCTGCTGCTGGCCGGCGGGCGGGCCGTCACGACCTGCCCCAACGTCACGCCGCAGCCGGGCCGGATCGTCGCCGGGCCCGCGCGGGACGCCGTCGCCGCGCTCTACGCCCGGCACGTCCTCGGGGCGGGCACCGGCCGGTTCGGCGCGCTGGTCCACTCCGCGACGCACGCCGCGGTCGGCGACGGGGCCGGGGTGCTGGCCCGGCTGACCGGGACCGGGGTGCTCGTCGTCGACGTCGGGTCGGCGACCACCGACGTGCACCGCAGCGGCCCCGGGCCCGGCCCAGCGGCCGCGACCGTGGAGGGCGACCTCGGGGTGCGCGACGGCGCCGTCGGCGTCCTGACGGAGGCCCAGACCGAGGGCATCGTCGACCCGGTGGAGGCCGACCTGCTCGGCCCGGCCGTCGCCGCGCTGCAGGAGTCGCGGGCCACCGTGCCCGCCGACCGGGGCGCGGCCGCCGAGGACCGCAGGCTGGCCGCGATCGCGGCGGTGGTCGCGCTGCGCAGGCACCTGCGCCACACCGGCGTCCTGGCCGACCCCGCGCACCCCGGGACCGGCCCGGACACCCCCGTCGACGCGGGTGAGATCGGTCTCGTCGTGCTCACCGGGGGCGTGTTCCGCCAGCGCGACGCGGCCGGGCTGGCCGCGGCGGCCCGCACGGTGCGCCACGACGCCGTCCTGGCCCCGCTGCTGGCCCGGGCGGAGGTGCGGGTCGACAGCGAGTCCGTGCTGGCCCCGGCCGGGCTGCTGGCCGCGCACGGCCGCGAGGTCGCGGCGGGCGGGCTGCTCGCCGAGCACCTGACGGGCTGATCACGCCTGAGTTGACACCCCCGCGGTGGCTCGGAACCATGGAGGTCGCGACATCGCCGGGCGCCGAGAGGCGCTGCAGCGGCCGTCACCGGCCGCCACGCTCGGGCCCGGCCGGCACGGACGAGAAAGGGCGCCTGTCTCCGACGAGGAGGGAGGACGCCGTGACCCGTGTACGCCGCTCCTCCTCCCGGTCGGACCGCACCCGTCGTGCCGACGAGTACGACTCTTACGCCTGAGGAGGCGCACCCACCCCATGACCGATCACCCGAAGCTGCAGCACGCCGGCGGCCTGGACTTCGCGATCGCCGACATCTCCGAGGCGGAGTACGGCCGCAAGGACATCCGGCTCGCCGAGAACGAGATGCCGGGCCTGATCGACCTGCGCCGTGAGTACGGGGAGTCCAAGCCGCTGACCGGCGCGCGGATCGCCGGCTCGCTGCACATGACCACCCAGACCGCGGTCCTCATCGAGACCCTCGTCGCGCTCGGCGCCGACGTCCGATGGGTGTCCTGCAACATCTTCTCCACCCAGGACTACGCGGCCGCCGCGACCGTCGTGGGTCCGCACGGCACCGAGGAGAACCCCCAGGGCGTCCCGGTCTTCGCCTGGAAGGGCGAGTCGCTGGAGGACTACTGGTGGTGCACCGAGCAGCTGTTCAAGTTCCGTGACGCCGACGGCAACGTCGTCGGCCCGAACATGATCCTCGACGACGGCGGCGACGCCACCCTGCTCGTGCACAAGGGCGTCGAGTTCGAGAAGACCGGCGTCGTGCCGAGCTTCGACGACGACGACCTTTCGGTCTCCGACGAGGAGCGGGTCGTGTTCGACACCCTGCGCCGCAGCCTCGCCGAGGACCCGCAGCGCTGGACGACGATCAACTCCGACATCCGCGGCGTCACCGAGGAGACCACCACCGGCGTCAACCGGCTGTACCAGCTGGCCGAGCGCGGCGAGCTGCTCTTCCCGGCGATCAACGTCAACGACTCGGTCACCAAGTCGAAGTTCGACAACAAGTACGGCATCCGCCACTCGCTGGTCGACGGCCTCAACCGGGCCACCGACGTGCTGCTCGGCGGCAAGGTGGCCGTCGTGGCCGCCTACGGCGACACCGGCAAGGGCTCGGTCGAGGCCCTCGCGGGCCAGGGCGCGCGCGTCATCGTCGCCGAGGTCGACCCGATCTGCGCGCTGCAGGCGCTGCTGGAGGGCCACCAGGTCGCGACCCTGGACCAGGTCATCGAGCAGGCCGACATCATCGTCACGGCGACCGGCAACAAGGACATCCTGACGGTCGACCTGCTCAAGCGGGCCAAGCACCAGGCGATCGTCGCCAACGTCGGTCACTTCGACAACGAGATCGACATGGCGGGCCTGTCCCGCGTCGAGGGCATCAAGAAGATCAACATCAAGCCCCAGGTCGACGAGTGGATCTTCCCGGACGGGCACTCGGTCATCGTGCTGTCCGAGGGCCGCCTGATGAACCTGGGCAACGCGACCGGCCACCCGTCGTTCGTGATGTCCAACAGCTTCTCGAACCAGGTGATCGCCCAGATCGAGCTGTTCACCAAGCACGAGGAGTACAACAAGGACGTCTACCGGCTGCCGAAGCACCTGGACGAGAAGGTCGCGCGGATCCACGTGCAGGCCCTCGGTGGCGAGCTGACCAAGCTCACCAAGGACCAGGCCGAGTACATCGGCGTGGACGTCGAGGGTCCGTACAAGCCGGAGCACTACCGCTACTGAGCGAGTAGCCCGCGGATCGCGCATCGGTACCGCGTTCTCCGTCCGACGGCGCGGGGGTCCCTTCCGGGGCGCCGCGCCGTCGGCGTACCAGGGGGTCACCGTCGGGATGACGATCGAGATCGGGTCGGGTGACGGCTGGGTGCACTGCGCCCGGGGTCACCGGCACTGGGGCCTGTTCGGCGCGGCCGGGCTGCTCGTGCGCCACCGCGACGACGCCGACCCGGCGGGCGTCGACCGGGTGCTGCTGCAGCACCGGGCGTCCTGGAGCCACCACGGCGGCACCTGGGGGATCCCCGGCGGTGCCCGGGACCGGGGGGAGTCCGCGGTGCGCGCGGCGCTGCGCGAGGCGGCCGAGGAGAGCACCCTCGCCGTCGCCGGGCTGGCGCCGGTGGAGGAGTTCGTCGACGACCACGGCGGCTGGAGCTACACCACCGTCGTCGTCCGGGCCGCGGACGCGCCGCCGGTCGCGGTGCGCGGGCACGAGAGCACCGAGCTGCGCTGGGTGCGCACCGACCGGCTCGGTGAGCTGGACCTGCACCCGGGCTTCGCGACGACCTGGCCCACCGTCTCGGCGCTGGGCGCCTGACCTACGCTCGACCGCCGTGGGGGAACTGGTGGTCGTCGAGGGACTGGACGGTGCGGGCAAGCACACGTTCACCACGGGGCTCGTCGCCGAGCTGCGCGCACACGGCGCCTCGGTCACCACGACGGCCTTCCCCCGCTACGACGACGACGTGCACGCCGAGCTGGCCCGCGACGCGCTCTACGGCCGGATGGGCGACCTCGCCTCCTCGGTGCACGCGATGGCGGTGCTGTTCGCGCTCGACCGCCGGGCCGCCGCGGCCGGGCTGCGTGCGGCGCTCGCCGCGCACGACGTCGTGCTCGTGGACCGCTACGTCGCCTCCAACGCCGCCTACAGCGCCGCCCGGCTCGGCCAGGACGCCGACGGCGAGGTCGTCGGCTGGGTCCGGGCGCTGGAGATCGACCGGTTCGGCATCCCGGTGCCCGGCCACCAGCTGCTGCTGGCACCGCCCCGGGAGGTCGCCGCGGAGCGGGCGAGGTCGCGCGCGGCCACCGAGCCCGGCCGCGCCCGCGACGCCTACGAGAGCGACGACGGCCTGCAGGCCCGCACCGACGCCGTCTACCGGGAGCTGGCGGCGCGGTCCTGGCTGAGCCGCTGGACGGTGCTCGACGACCCCGCCGCGGCACCGTCGGCCCTCGTGCCCGCCCTGCTGCACCGGTGCTGATCACGGGGCTGGGATAGTGACGTCCATGAAGTCGCGCGTACTGGTGGTCGACGACGACCCGGCCCTGGCCGAGATGCTCACCATCGTGCTGCGGGGCGAGGGCTTCGAGACAGCGGTCGTGTCCGACGGGACGCGGGCACTGCCCGCCGTCCGGGACACCCAGCCGGACGTGGTGCTGCTCGACCTGATGCTGCCCGGCATGAACGGCATCGACGTGTGCCGGGCGATCCGGGCGGAGTCCGGCGTCCCGATCGTCATGCTGACGGCCAAGAGCGACACCGTCGACGTCGTGCTCGGGCTGGAGTCCGGCGCCGACGACTACGTCGTGAAGCCGTTCAAGCCCAAGGAGCTCGTCGCGCGGATCCGGGCCCGGGTCCGCCGCAACGACGCCGAGCCCGCCGAGCAGCTGTCCATCGGCGAGATCGACATCGACGTGCCCGCGCACCAGGTCACCCGGGAGGGCCGGCCGATCGCGCTGACCCCGCTCGAGTTCGACCTGCTCGTCGCGCTGGCCCGCAAGCCGCGCCAGGTGTTCACCCGCGAGGTCCTGCTCGAGCAGGTGTGGGGCTACCGGCACGCCGCGGACACCCGTCTGGTGAACGTGCACGTGCAGCGTCTCCGGTCGAAGGTCGAGCGCGACCCGGAGCGCCCCGAGGTGGTCCTGACCGTCCGCGGGGTGGGGTACAAGGCCGGTCCTCCGTGACCGGCGCGCCGCGGGTGGTGCACCGGCCGTGGTGACGCGGCGCCGCGGACTCCGCACCCGGCTGGCCCGGCTGCCCGGCGCCCGGCGGGTCGCCCGCGCGCTGGGCCCGCTGCGGGTGCAGGCCCACGAGCTGGGCGTGCTCATCGCCGCGGCGTGGCGGCGGTCGCTGCAGCTGCGGGTGGTCACCTCGACGCTGGCGCTGTCGTCGGCGGTCGTGCTGGTGCTCGGTCTGGTGCTGCAGAGCGAGATCGCCGAACGGCTGCTGCAGAGCAAGCTCGACGCCGCGATCTCCCAGTCGGACGCGAACCGGCAGGTCCTGGAGGGGCAGCTGGCGAGCGTCGACCCGGACCGCGAGGGCGTGCAGGAGACCCTGGACACCGCCCTGGAGCGGCTGACCGACACCACCGGCCCCGGCCGGGCCGGGACGGCCGGGGAGTTCAGCGCCGCGCTGACCACCGGGTCGGCGAACGGGCCGGAGGTGTCCGCCGGCGACGTCGGCCAGATCACCGCGCGCCAGCAGGACATCACCGCCCGCGGGTCGCTGGACAGCCTGAACCGCCAGTACACGACCGTCGACGGGGTCCCGAACCTCGTCATCGGGCAGAAGATCGCCACTGCGGGCCGGGAGCTGCAGTTCTACCTTCTGTTCCCGCTCAACGGCGAGCAGCTGACCCTCGGGCTGGTGCAGAGCACGCTGATCGTCGGCGGGCTGGTGCTGCTGGTGCTGCTGGCCGCGATCGCCAGCCTCGTCACCCGGCAGGTGGTCCGCCCGATCCGGCACGCCGCCGACGTCGCCGAACGCTTCGCCGGGGGACACCTCGACGAGCGGATGGCCGTGCGCGGCGAGGACGAGGTCGCCCGGCTCGCCGAGTCCTACAACGAGATGGCGGGCAGCCTCGCCGCGCAGATCGCCCAGCTCGAGGAGTTCGGGGCGCTGCAGCGGCGGTTCACCTCCGACGTCAGCCACGAGCTGCGCACGCCGCTGACCACCGTGCGGATGGCCGCCGACGTCCTCTACGCCTCCCGTGACGAGCTGCTCCCGGCGCTGCGCCGCAGCTCCGAGCTGCTGGTCACCGAGCTCGACCGGTTCGAGGAGCTGCTCGCCGACCTGCTGGAGATCTCCCGTCTCGACGCCGGCGTGGCCGAGCTGGGTGCCGAACGGGTCGACCTGTCCGCGGTGGTGCGGCGGGCGTCCGACGCGGTGCGCGGCATCGCCGCCGACGCCGGCACCGACCTCGTCCTGGATCTGCCGGCGGGCGAGCTGATCGAGGCCGACCCGCGCCGGGTGGAGCGCATCGTGCGCAACCTCGTCGCGAACGCGATCGACCACGGCGAGGGCCGCCCGGTGGAGGTGACGGTGGCCGGCGACGACGCCGCGGTCGCCGTCGTCGTGCGCGACCACGGCGTCGGGCTGCGGCCCGGCGAGGCCGACCTGGTGTTCAACCGGTTCTGGCGGGCCGAGGAGTCGCGGGCCCGGCGCAGCGGCGGCACCGGGCTCGGGCTGTCGATCAGCATCGAGGACGCCCGGCTGCACGGCGGCTGGCTGCAGGCCTGGGGCGAGCCGGGCAACGGCTCGGCGTTCCGGCTGACCCTGCCGCGCGAGGTGGGCGGGCACATCACCGCCTCGCCGCTGCCGCTCGGCCCGCCCGCCGCCGCGGCCGGGGACCGGCGCAACGGCAGCTCGGTGCCGACCCCGCCGCAGGGGATCGGCCGCGACCTGCGCGAGGAGGACCTGTGGCGGCTGCGCCCCGAGGAGCACGCGCCGATGCAGCCCGCCGAGCGCGCCATCATCGACCCGGGCGGCGACCGGTGACCGCCCGGCGTGCGCTGGCGGCGCTGGTCGTGACGGTCGCCGCCGCCGTCGTCGCCGGGTGCGCGACGGTGCCCCAGCAGTCCGACGTGCAGGTGCTGCGCCAGGGCGAGCAGGCGGCCGAGCAGAACCTGAGCGGCCCGATCGAGGACGACGAGCCGCTCGGCCTGGTCCGCGGGTTCGTCTACCGTTCCGGCTCGCCCGACGACCGGCACGCGCAGGCCCGCCGCTACCTGTCGGCGTCGGCGTCGGACTGGGACGACGCGGCGTCGCTGACCGTCCTGGACGAGCGGTTCGACACCGTCGTGTCCCCGGACAACGGCACACCGGGCCCGGACCGGGTGACGGTGCGGGTGCGGGGCACCCGGCTGGGCACGGTCGGGCCGGGCGGGGCGTTCGAGTCCTCCCCGCAGCGGGTCGAGGTCGACGTCGGCGTCGTCCGGGAGGGCGAGCACTGGCGGATCGACCGGCCGCCGCCCGGGGTGATGGTCCGGCTGTCGGACTTCCGCTCGCACTACCGCGAGCTGCAGGCCTGGTTCGTCGACCCGGTCCGCCGGATGCTGCTGCCCGACGGGCACTACATCCGCAGCGGGCGTCCCGGTGAGCTCGCGATGGACGCCGTCGACGTGCTGCTGCGCGGGCCGTCCACCGGCCTGGCCGGGGCCGCGGTGACGATGTTCCCGGCGACCGCGCGGATCCGCTCGGCCACCACCGATCCCGCGGCGGGCACCGCGTCGATCGAGCTGACCGGGGTGTCGGGGCTGTCCCCGCAGGACCGGGGGCTGCTCGCCGCGCAGGTCGCGCAGACCCTCGGCGGGGTGGGCGTGCCGCGGGTGGAGCTGCTGGCCGACGGCGGACCGCTGGTCCCCGGCACGCCGACGGTGTCGGCCGCGGACCAGGCCGACCTCGTCGCCGGCCCCGGCCGTGCTCCCGCGTTCCCCTACGTCGTCGACGGCGGCCGGGTCCGCCAGCTCGGCGCGACCGGTGTGGCGGCACCGGTCGCCGGGCAGGCCGGGAACGGCTCGTTCGACATCACCGAGGCCGCCGCGTCCGCGCGCAGCGGGCGGATCGCCGTCGTGTCCCGGGAGTCGACGGGCACCCAGCGGCTGCTCACCGGCCCGCTGGGCGGGGAGCTCACCGCCACCCCGGTGTCCGGCGCCGACGTCCGCTCGCTGAGCTGGAACGGGGCGGGAGACGAGATCTGGGCGGTCGTGAACGGCAGGCTGCGCCGGGTCCTCGTCCCGCCGTCCGGACCGCCGGTCGAGGGCGCGGTGGACGCGGGCAGGCTGACGCCGCTCGGCCGGATCGGGGACATCGCGCTGGCGCGTGAGGGCGGCCGGATCGCCGTCGTCGCCGACGGTGCGCTGCTCGTCGGCCCGATCGTCCCGCTCGACGACGGCGAGGTCGCCGTCGGGCCGCTGCGGCGCCTGCGCCCCGGGGACCTCGACGACGTGGTGTCGATCGACTGGCACTCCGCGGACCGGATCGTGGTCGCGTCGGACTCGGACCGCCCCATGTCCGAGGTGAGCGCGGACGGTCTGCGCCTGGACCAGATCCCCGGCACGAACCTGACCGCGCCGCTGGGGGCGCTGGCCGCCGCCGAGGGGCGCCCGCTGTACGTGACCGACCGGACCGGCCTGTGGAGCTACTCCGGCGGCGAGTTCGACGCCTGGCAGCAGGCGGGCGGGACCGGAGCGGCCGCACAGCCGTTCTACCCCGGCTGAGCGCGTCCCGGTGGCCGGATCCCCGGCCTGTGGACAACTCCGGCGGTTGTGGACAACCCGGCCCGGGCGGGCTCCGGCAGGGCCGCGGCGACGGTGCCGGGGGCGAGTATCGGTGCCGTGACCCCGACCCGAGCCCCGTCCCCGGCCGCCGCCCTGCTGGACCTCCTCCTGCCCCGGACCTGCGGGGGCTGCGGTGCCGGGCCGCCCGGCAGCGGGGGCTGGTGCCCGGCCTGCGCGCAGGACACGGCGGGCCCGGTGCCGGTCCGGGTGGCCGGCGCCGGCCGGGTCGCGGCGGCCGGGCGCTACCGCGGGCCGCTGCGCCGGGCCGTGCTGGCCTACAAGGAGCGCGGCCGGCGGGATCTGGCACCGGACCTGGCCGGGCTGCTGGTCGGCCCGGTGTCGGCGGTGCTCGCGCCGCGGGCCGACGGGACGCCGGACCCGGCCGCGGTGCGCCTGGTGCCCGCCCCGTCCCGGCCGTCGGCGGCCCGGGTGCGCGGCGGCGACCACGTGCTGCGGCTGTGCCGGGCGCTGGCGCCGCTGCTGACCGCGGCCGGGCTGCCGGCCCGCACCGACGCGGTCCTGGCCCTGCACCGCCGCGCCCGGGACTCGGTGGGGCTCGACGGCGCGGGCCGGGCGGCGAACCTGGCCTCGGCGCTGCACCCGGCCCGCGGCCGAGAGCCGGTGCCTGCGGCCCCGGGGGAGGCGGTGCTGCTGGTCGACGACGTCGTGACCTCCGGGGCGACGCTGCGGGCCTGTGGGGCGGTGCTCGCCGCATCCGGACTGCCCGCCGTGGGCGCCGTGGTGCTCGCCGACGCCTCGGCCCGCCGGCGCCGACCTGACGGTCGCCTGTGACAGCGGTCACACGATCCGGCGGGTCCGCCGGTCTCCCCGTCCGCCGTCCACAGTGGTCCCCGGGAACGCGATCCGGAGGTGAGCGCGCCGCCCCGGGGGCGACGGGTCACCCGGGTGCCGCGGGGTCGTCGCACACCGCGTCCGATGGCGCCAGGGTGTCCACCCGACGGGTCGGCGAACGACCTGTCCCGGAGGCGGATTTCCCGATAACGTCGGCTGAACTCCGACCACTACCACATCAGGAGGAACGACCGCGAGCCCACCCCCCGGGGCCGTCGTCGGGTCCCGGGTTCAGCACGACTGAAGCGAGGGATGTTCGAGTGGAGATCGTCGTCACCGGCCGGAACGTCGAGGTGCCGGAGCACTTCCGTGGCCTGGTCCAGGACAAGCTCAGCCGCCTGGAACGCCACGACCACAAGATCGTCGGAATGGAGGTGGAGCTCTTCCACGAGCCGAACCGCCGTCAGCAGAAGTCCTGCCAGCGCGTCGAGATCACCGGGCGCGGCGGCTGCGGAGCCGTCGCCCGCGCCGAGGCCTCCGCCGCCGACTTCTACGCCGCACTCGACATGGCCGTCGGCAAGCTCGCCGAACGGCTGCGCCGCTCCCACGACCGCCGCAAGCCCAGCCGCCGCGACCGCGTGGCCGCCTCCCGCGCCGCCGCCGACGCCTCGGCCGTCGCGCTGATGGAAGCGGCCCCTCCCGTCACCGACACCATCCCCGCACCGCGCAGCCACGACGAGTCCCTGACCGACGACGAGCTGGTCCGCCTCGAGCAGCAGTGGGAGGCCGAGTACCGGCCCGGGCGCATCGTCCGCGAGAAGTCCCACCCGGCCACACCCATGAGCGTCGACGAGGCGCTGTCACGGATGGAGCTCGTCGGCCACGACTTCTACATGTTCGCCTGCAGCGAGACCGGCCGTGCCTCGGTCGTCTACCGCCGCCGCGGCTACGACTACGGCGTGATCCGGCTCGACGGCTGACCACCCGCGCCCGACGGTGCCCGGGCCGCGGCGGGGAACGCCTCCCCGCCGCGGCGCGGGCCACCGTCGCCGGTGCCCGTACCATGGACGACGGGGTCGGCCCGCCGTGCGGCGGCGGTGCCGTGCCGGTGCCGCCCGCGGCACCGGGTCGCGGCGCGGAGACCGTGGTGGGAGGCCCCGTGTCCTGACCGCGACGTGAATGAGGTCGGCAGTGCCCTTCCTGAGTCGACTCCTCCGGGCCGGCGAGACCAAGCTGGTGAAGCGGCTCGCGAAGATCGCCGCGCACATCGACGGACTGGAGCCCGATTTCGAGGGCCTCACCGACACGCAGCTGCGCGCCAAGACCGACGAGTTCCGCCGTCGCCACGCCGACGGCGAGTCCCTCGACGACCTGCTGCCCGAGGCCTTCGCCACGGTGCGCGAGGCCGCCCAGCGCACGCTGGGCCAGCGCCCGTTCACCGTGCAGCTGATGGGCGCCGGCTCCCTGCACATGGGCAACGTGTCGGAGATGGGCACCGGTGAGGGCAAGACCCTGACCTCGACGCTGGCCGTCTACCTCAACGCGCTGCCCGGCGACGGCGTGCACGTGGTCACCACGAACGACTACCTCGCCAAGCGCGACTCCGAGACCATGGGCCGCATCCACCGCTGGCTCGGTCTCACCGTCGGCGTGATCCTGTCGGAGATGACCCCGGCGCAGCGCCGCGAGCAGTACGCCTGCGACGTCACCTACGGCACGAACAACGAGTTCGGCTTCGACTACCTGCGCGACAACATGGCGTGGAACACCGCCGACATGGTCCAGCGCGGGCACAACTTCGCCATCGTCGACGAGGCGGACTCGATCCTCATCGACGAGGCCCGCACGCCGCTGATCATCTCCGGCCCGGCCGAGCAGAGCGCCCGCTGGTACCAGGAGTTCGCGCGGCTCGCGCCGATGCTGTCCAAGGACATCCACTACGAGGTCGACGAGCGCAAGCGCACCGTCGGCATCACCGAGGAGGGTGTCGCGCTGATCGAGGACCAGCTCGGCATCGACAACCTCTACGAGTCCGCGAACACCCCGCTGGTCGGCTACCTGAACAACGCGGTCAAGGCCAAGGAGCTGTTCAAGAAGGACAAGGACTACATCGTCAACGACGGTGAGGTCCTGATCGTCGACGAGTTCACCGGCCGTGTGCTCGCCGGTCGTCGCTACAACGAGGGCATGCACCAGGCGATCGAGGCCAAGGAAGGCGTCGAGATCAAGCCGGAGAACCAGACCCTGGCGACGATCACGCTGCAGAACTTCTTCCGGCTCTACGACAAGCTCGCCGGCATGACCGGTACGGCCCAGACCGAGGCCGCCGAGCTCCACGAGATCTACAAGATGTCGGTCGTCTCGATCCCGCCGAACCGGCCGCGGGTGCGCGCCGACCAGGCCGACCTGATCTACAAGACCGAGCCCGCGAAGTTCGAGGCGGTCGCCGACGACATCGCCGAGAAGCACGAGAAGGGCCAGCCGGTCCTGATCGGCACGACGAGCGTCGAGAAGTCCGAGTACCTGGCGAAGCTGCTGCTGCGCCGCGGTGTGCCGCACGAGGTGCTCAACGCGAAGAACCACGCGCGTGAGGCGCAGATCATCGCCCAGGCCGGGCACGCGGGCGCCGTCACCGTCGCCACGAACATGGCCGGTCGCGGTACCGACATCATGCTCGGCGGCAACCCCGAGTTCCTCGCCGACCTGGAGCTGCGCAGCCAGGGCCTCGACCCGGTCGAGACCCGTGAGCAGTACGAGGCCGCGTGGGACGCGGTGCTCGACCGCATGCGCAAGCAGGTCAAGGCCGAGGCCGACGAGGTCCGCGCCGCGGGCGGGCTCTACGTGCTCGGCACCGAGCGCCACGAGTCCCGCCGCATCGACAACCAGCTGCGCGGCCGGTCCGGCCGTCAGGGCGACCCGGGCGAGTCCCGCTTCTACCTGTCCCTCGGCGACGAGCTGATGCGCCGCTTCAACGGCCAGGTCGTCGAGTCGATCATGAACCGGTTCAACCTGCCGGACGACGTGCCGATCGAGGCCGGGATGGTCACCCGCGCGATCCGCAGCGCGCAGACCCAGGTCGAGCAGCAGAACTTCGAGATCCGCAAGAACGTCCTCAAGTACGACGAGGTGCTCAACCAGCAGCGCAAGGTCATCTACGACGAGCGCCGCCGGGTCCTCGACGGAGAGGACGTGCAGCGTCAGACCCGCAACATGCTCGAGGACGTGATCCACGCCTACGTCGTCGGCGCCACCGCCGAGGGCTACTCCGAGGACTGGGACCTCGAGAAGCTGTGGACGGCGGTCAAGGGTCTGTACCCGATCCAGCTCGACTGGCGCACCGTCGCCGACGACATCGACGACCTGTCGGCCGAGGAGCTCGAGCGGGTCATCCTCGCCGACGCCGAGACCGCCTACGGCCGGCGCGAGGCCGAGATCGACGCGCTCATCGGCCCGCAGGGCGGCATGCGCGAGCTCGAGCGCCAGGTCCTGATGCAGGTCATCGACCGCAAGTGGCGCGAGCACCTCTACGAGATGGACTACCTCAAGGAGGGCATCGGGCTACGGGCCATGGCCCAGCGCGACCCGGTGATCGAGTACCAGCGCGAGGGCTTCGACATGTTCGCCGCGATGCTCGAGGGCATCAAGGAGGAGACGATCGGGCACCTGTTCAACGTCGTCGTCCAGGTGCAGCAGCCGGCCGCCCCCGTCCAGGAGGCCGAGCCGGAGACGACCGAGATCCCGGTCGTGCGCCGGGTCCCGGCCGAGGACCCCGCCGAGTCCACCGTGGTCCTGCCGAACCTGTTCCGCACCAGCCCGCCGCAGAACCTGCAGTACAGCGGCCCGGGCGAGGACGGCGGGGTCGCGCGTCGCGGCGAGGGCGGGGCGGCGGCCCCGGGCACCGGGCGTACCGGTCGCCACCAGGTCCCGGCCCGCGGCAACGGGGCGTCCCCGAACGGCGACGACGGCGTCAACCGCGCCGAGCGGCGCC
This sequence comes from Pseudonocardia sp. TMWB2A, assembly GCF_017312135.1. Taxonomy (NCBI): domain Bacteria; kingdom Bacillati; phylum Actinomycetota; class Actinomycetes; order Pseudonocardiales; family Pseudonocardiaceae; genus Pseudonocardia; species Pseudonocardia sp. TMWB2A. The sequence continues at coordinate 5,853,078 of NZ_QKQY01000002.1, read as the reverse complement.
GTGCGGAGAAGGCCCGCCGGCGGCGCTGAGCTCCGGGCGCCGCCCGGCGGGGGTCTCCCGCCGGCGGCGCCGGTTCCCGCGGTCGCGGTCGTGCCGGTTCCCGTGGTCGCGACGCCCCGCACGAGCCGGGGCACGCAGCAGGTCCCGCTGCGACGGGGATCCGCACCCGGCCGGGCTCGGCCGCGTCGCGCCTCACACGAGCCGGACGGCGGTGGCGAGCCACCGGCCGTCCGGAGCCCGGTCCAGCCGCAGCGCCAGGGCCCGCACCCGCCCGGCGACGGTGACGGTCGCGCAGACCTCGGCCACGTCCGGCCGGGGCAGGCCGATGTGCACCCGCGGCGCCCGGCGCGCGGTCGAGCCGTTCGGGCTCCCGCAGCCGGGGGCACCGACCCGTCCTCCGGGGCCCGACCGGCCACGGGACGGGCGCGCCGGGTGCACGATCCGGGCCGCGGTCAGGTAGCGGCGCACCGCCGGGGTGGTGACGGCGGCGACCCCGTCCGGCGGGCGGCGCCCCGCGAGCACCTCGGTCACCAGCCGGACGATCCCGGCGGCCGGGACCCGGACCCGCTCGACGTCGGCCGGGGAGACGTCCTCGGGCACCGTCGGCACCGGGACAGGGCGGACCGCCTCCCGCGGTGCGGGCGCCGGTCCGGAGGACATCCGGAACCCACCGGGCAGGACGACGACGACCCCCGGTGCGAGCGGTTCGGGCACGTCGGCGGGGGCCTGGACCCGGAGCGGCCCGGAGCCGCTCCCGGGGGCGGTGTCGGTCCGCGGGCCGGAGGCACCCTCCGCCGGGGCGGTGTCGGTCGTCGTCATGGTCACCGCGCCAGACTGCGACGGCCCCGGTGGCCGCGACGGGGGCCGGCCCGGATCCGCCACCGGATCGTCCGGTGCCGCACGATCCGGTGCCGCACGATCCGAGGGCGCACGTCCGGCCGGCGTGCTCCGGTGCCCCGACGGAGCCGCGGATACGAGCGGTACGGCGCCGCGCTCGTGACCCGCCGCCCGGTGGGAGCCGGTGTTCACGAACGCGACCGGCCCCGCCCGACCGCCCCCGCCGGGCCCCGCCGCGTCCTACCCTCCCGCGATGCCCGCACCCCACCCACCGGGACGCATCGACCTCACCCCGCCCCGTCTCGTCGCCGCTCCCGACCCGGTGGACGGGCCCGCGGAGTCGCTGGCCGACCTCGTCGTCCGGGCCGGGGCGGCGGTGCTCGCCGAACGCCGGCGGCGGACCGGGGGCCACGGCCTCGGCGTCACCGGGTTCGCCGTCCTCGACGTGCTGGAGCGGTGCGGCGGACTGGCCCAGCGCGAGCTCGCCGCCCGGGTCCGGGTCGCCCCGACCAGCCTGACCCCGGTCGTCGACGCGCTGGAGACGGCGGGCCTGGTGGTCCGCCGCGGGGACCCGGCGGACCGGCGGGTCCGGCTCGTCGCGCTCACCGACGCCGGGCGGGAGCGGTGGCGCGCCGCCCGCCCCGACGGGCGCGGACCGTGGCTGCGGGAGCCGGGGGACGGGCTCGACGACGCCGTCCGCGCTTACCTGCTCGCGGTGATCGCCGACCTGGAGCAGGATCGGTCCGACGTGACGTGATCGGCGGGGGAGTGCGATGGGACGGACCGCGGTCGAGGTGGTCGACCTGGTGAAGCGGTACCCGAAGGCGAAGGGCAACGCCGTCGACGGCCTGTCGTTCTCGGTGGCCGAGGGCGAGGTGTTCGGGTTGCTCGGGCCCAACGGCGCCGGGAAGACCACGACCGTCGGCGTGCTCACGACCCGCGTGGTGCCGACCTCGGGCACGGCCCGGGTCGCCGGGCTCGACGTGCGCGCCGACGCCGTCGCCGTCTGCGCGAAGCTGGCCGTCGTCCCGCAGCGCCAGAACCTGGACCGGTCCCTCGGCGTCCGCGACAACCTGGTCTTCCACGCCGCCTACCACGGCGTCGGGCGGGCGGAGCGCAACCGCCGCGCCGACGAGCTGCTGGAGCGGATGGGGCTGACCGACAAGGCGAAGGCCGTCGCCGACGACCTGTCCGGCGGCCAGGCGCAGCGCGTCATGATCGCCCGCGGGCTCATGCACTCCCCGGAGGTGCTGTTCCTCGACGAGCCCTCGACCGGCCTGGACCCGCAGGCCCGGCTGTTCGTCCACGACCAGATCAGCGGGCTGCGCGACGAGGGCGTGACCGTCGTGCTCACCACCCACGACATGGACGAGGCGCACAAGCTGTCGGACCGGATCGGGATCGTCGACCACGGGCGGCTGCTCGCGCTGGACACCCCGGATGCGCTGGTCCGGTCGCTGCCGGGCAGCGCGACCGTGGAGATCGTCGCCGACCACGGGCCCGGTGCGGCGGAGACGCTGCGCGCGGCGCTGGCCGGGCTGGGCGGTGTCGCGCGTGCCGAGACCCCGCCGGGCCGCGGCCCGGGGGAGAACGGCACCGTGTCGGCGTTCCGGCTGTCGGTCACCGCGGAGCCGGCGGCGCTGCTGGCACCGGCCGTCGACCTGCTCGGGCGGCACGGCGCCACGGTGCGCGACGTCAGCCTGGGGCAGGCGACGCTGGAGGACGTGTTCATCGACCTGACGGGCAGGGACCTGCGATGACCGGGCGTGCCTTCCTGGCGGTGCTGCGCCGCGACCTGTTCGTCACCGGCCGGGAGCTGCCCTCGTTCCTCGCCCAGACGCTGGTGCAGCCGTTCTTCTTCCTGCTGGTGTTCGTCGTGGTCCTCGGCCGCGGCGGCTTCGTGTCACCCGAGTACGGGCAGATCATGCTGCCCGGGCTGATCGCGCTGAACGCGATGTTCGGCGCGCTGCAGGCGGTGACGCTGCCGCTGGTGTTCGAGCTGTCCTGGACCCGGGAGATCGACGATCGGCTGCTCGCGCCGATGCCGGTGTGGGCCGTCGCCGTCGAGAAGATCGCCTTCGCGGGGCTGCGCGGCCTGCTCGCCAGCCTGCTGATGGTGCCCATCGGTTTCGCGATGATCGACATCCGGTGGCCTGCCGAGGGGCTGGCCCCCGCGCTGCTGATGGTGGTGCTCGGGAGCCTGCTCGGTGCGGCGATGGGGCTCACCATCGGCACCGCGGTGCCGCCGCGGCGGATCAACATCCTGTTCGCGGTGATCTTCACGCCGCTGCTGTTCACCGGCTCGGTGCAGTACCCGTGGCTCACCCTGGCCGACCTGCGCTGGTTCCAGGTGCTGTCGGCGGTGAACCCGCTGACCTACGTCAGCGAGGGGATCCGCGCGTCGCTGGTGCCGCAGGTCCCGCACATCCCGCTGTGGGTGTGCGTGCTCGTCCCGGTGGCGGCGATCGTGCTGTTCACCCTGCTGGGGATCCGCGGCTTCCTGCGCCGGGCCCTCGACTGAGCCGCGGCGGTCGAGCGGCGGAGCGGCAGCACCGAGCCGCGGCGGAGCCCCGGGAGGCGGCGACACTCGGTACCGTCGGCCGGGTGGCGGACACCCGGACCCTGCGTGGCCTGATCGTCGACTACGGCGGGGTGCTCGACGACCCCGCCGACGGGTCCCTGCTGCTCGCCTACGCCCGTCGCGCCGCGGCCGCGGGGATCCGCACCGCGCTGTTCTCCGGCGCGCACGCGGTGCCCGACGAGGTCGCCGCGGCGTTCGGCACGGTGCTGCTCGGTGCGGTCCGCGGGGCCCGCAAGCCGAGCCCGGACTCCTTCGCCGCCGCCGCGGCGGAGCTGGGCCTGCCCGCGGGGGACTGCGTCGTCGTCGACGACATGGGGGCGTGCGTGCGGGGCGCCGCCGCGGCCGGGGCGGTCGGGGTGCACCACACCGGTGCCGCGACCACCCTCGGCGAGCTGGAGGTCCTCCTCGGGGTGCCCGCCCGCGGCTGAGCCCCCGGGGCGGCCCGCGGCGCCGCCGGGACACCCCGGACATGCGGAGGCGCCGCCCGCAGCGTGCGGACGGCGCCTCGTGGGCAGCCCGGCGGTGGCCGGACCGGTCGTGCCCTGCTTACTGCTGCGGGGGCGGCGGCGGGGCCTGCCCGGGCGCGGGCGGCGGCGGGGCCTGGCCGTCCGGACCCGGCTGTCCGGGGGGCGGCGGCGCGGCGGTGTCACCGGCACCGGTCCGCTCCCGGGCGAACTTGGTCGCGGTGTCGATCTGACCGTCGTGACCGTACTTCTGCTTGGCCGCGTCGCCGACCTTGTTCAGGGCCTGGTCGACCTTGTCGTCGTGCTTGCCGAGCAGTTCCTTGGCCTTGTCCAGGAAACTCATGCGCCCCATGCTGGCCCCGTCAGCGCCGGGGCGCAGTGCCGGGCCGTCGCTCGTTCGGGTGATGGTGGCCGCCGGTCGCCGAGCGGAGCCGGGCGTGCTCCGGGCGGAGGTCGTCCACCCGGGTGACGCCGAGCAGCTGCATCGTCCGCTCCACCTCGGCGCGCAGGATCTCCACCGCGCGGGACACCCCGGCCTCGCCACCGGCCATCAGCCCGTACAGGTAGGCGCGGCCCACCAGCGCCGCGCGGGCGCCGAGCGCGACGGCGGCGACGACGTCGCCGCCGTGGGTGATCCCGGTGTCCACCAGGACCTCCGCGTCGTCGCCGAGCTCCTGCACCACCGGCTGGATCAGCTCGGCGGGCACCGGGGCCCGGTCCAGCTGCCGTCCGCCGTGGTTGGACAGCAGCACGCCGTCGGCGCCCGCGTCGGCGACGCGGCGGGCGTCGGTGACCGACTGGACACCCTTGACCACCAGCTTCCCGGGCCAGGCCCCGCGCAGCCAGGTGACGTCGTCGAGGGTCAGCGCCGGGTCGAACACCCGGTTGATCACCTCGTAGGGGCTGCCGCCGCCCGCGGCGAGCGACTCGAACGTCAGCGGCTCGGTGGTGAGCAGGTCGAACCACCAGCGGGGGTGGCGGGCGCCGTCGACGAAGGTCCGCAGCGACAGCGCGGGCGGGATGGACAGGCCGTTGCGGGCGTCGCGGCGCCGGTTGCCGCCGACCGGGGTGTCCACGGTGAGCAGCAGCGTGTCGTAGCCGGCCTCCCGCGCCCGGGAGACGAGCTCGTGGGCGACCGAGCGGTCGCGCCACAGGTAGAGCTGGAACCAGTGCCGCCCGCCGCGCCCGGCCTCGGCGACGCCCTCGATCGTCGTCGAGCCCATCGTCGAGAGCGCGTAGGGGATGCCGGCCCGCGCGGCGACGGCGGCGACCGCGCGCTCGCCCTCGGTGTGCATCATCCGCGTGAAGCCGGTCGGGGCCAGCGCGAACGGCAGCGACGAGCGCCCGCCCAGGATCTCCCGGCCGGTGTCCACCCGCGAGACGTCGGTGAGCACGGTCGGCGAGAACTCCACCGAGGCCCACACCTCGCGGGCCCGGCGCAGGCTCACCTCGTCCTCGGCGGCCCCGTCGGTGTAGTCGAACACCGCCCGCGGCGCGCGTCGCCGGGCGAGCTCGCGCAGATCACCGATGCTCGAGGCGCGGGCGAGCCGGGCCGCCGTGCGGTCCAGGGTGAACGGGGCCGGCCGCAGCAGCGGCGCCAGCTCGGACGGGCGGGGAATGCGACGGCGCACCATCGCCCCGACACTAGGTGACCGGTCAGCGTCGGCGCAGCAGCTCGTAGGCGGCGACGGCTCCGGCGGAGGCGACGTTGAGCGACTCCACCCCGCCGTACATCGGCAGCGAGAGGATCCCGTCGAGCCGGGAACGGACGTCCTCGGTCAGGCCGTCGGTCTCGTTGCCCAGCACCAGCGCGACCCGGGGCGGGAGCGACGCCTCCAGCAGCGAGTCGCCGCCGGCGTCGAGCCCGAACACCCCGAACCCGGCCGCGTGCATGAGGTCGACGCCCTCGGCGGCGGTGGCGCAGCGCAGCACCGGCGCGGCGAAGGCCACCCCGGCCGAGGCCTTGATCACCAGCGGGTCGATGGCGGGCACCCCGCGGCGGGGCAGCAGCACGCCGTCCAGACCGGCGGCCGTCGCGCTGCGCAGGATCATCCCGACGTTCGACGGGTTGGTGACGGCGTCGAGCACCAGCACCGACGCCGGCCGCCGGGTGCCCAGGTCGGACAGGAAGTGCTCCAGCGGCGACATCCGCGGGGCGACGACGTCGGCCAGCACGCCCTGGTCGTGGCGCCCGTTGCCGGCCAGCACCTTCACCCGCTGCGCGGTCGCGCGCTGCACCGGCACGCCGCGGCCGCGGGCGGCCGCGGTGATCTCGCGCTCGCCGCCCCCGCGCACCGTGTCGGCCAGCACGACCTTGTCGACCTCCAGGTCGGGGTCGGCCAGCGCCTCCAGGACGGGCTTGCGGCCGTAGACCGTGATGAACCGGTCCTTCGGGGAGACCGCACCTGCATCGCTCACGGGGAGAAGCGTCGCACGTAGGATCGCGGCCATGCCGTCCCGGCTCTCCGCACTCGACGCGTCCTTCCTGTACCTGGAGGAGGCGACCACACCGATGCACGTCGGCGGGGTCGCCGTGTTCGACCGCCCCGACGACGGCTTCGACTACGACCGGCTGGTCGAGCTCATCGAGCAGCGCATCGCGCTGGTGCCGCGCTACCGGCAGAAGGTCCGCCACGTCCCGGGCAACCTCGCGCGCCCGGTGTGGGTCGACGACCCCGAGTTCGACATCGCCTACCACGTGCGCCGCTCCGCACTGCCCCGTCCGGGCAGCGAGGAGCAGCTGACCGAGCTGGTCGGGCGCCTGATGTCGCGCCCGCTGGACCACACCCGCCCGCTGTGGGAGATGTACCTCATCGAGGGCCTCGCCCCGGCCGGGTCCGCTGACGGCGGACGGGTCGCGATCCTCACCAAGACCCACCAGGCCATGGTCGACGGCATCTCCGCCATCGACATCGGCCAGGTCATCCTGGACGTGTCCGCCGAGCCGCGGGACACCCCGGACGAGCTGTGGATGCCGCGCCCGGAGCCGACCGACGGCCAGCTCGTGCTCGACGCGATCTCCGAGGCCGTCACCCGCCCCACCGAGATCGTGGACAACGTCCGGGTCGCCGCGGGCGACGCGCTGGCCACCGTCGGCAAGCTCGCCGGGGCCGCGGGCAAGGTCCTGAACATGGCCCGCACCGCGGGCCGCCGCGCGCCCGGGCTCCCGCTGAACGCCGAGATCTCCACCCAGCGCCGGTTCGCGATGGCCCGCACCGACCTGGAGGACTACCGCAAGGTCCGCGCCGCCTACGGCTGCGACGTCAACGACGTGGTGCTCGCCGTCATCGCCGGTGCCCTGCGCACCTGGCTGATGTCGCGCGGCGAGCCGGTCGCCGGGTCGTCGTCGGTGCGGGCGCTGGTGCCGCTGTCGGTGCGTGGCGAGGGCGACGTGCCCAGCTCGGCCACCGGCGGGTCGCTCGGGAACCGGGTCGCGTCGTTCCTGGTGGACCTGCCCGTCGGCGAGCCGAGCCCGCTGGTGCGGCTGCACCAGGTCACGCACCAGATGCGCGAGCACACCGACACCGGCGACGCCGTCGGTGCCGACACGCTGGTCCGGATCGGCGGGTTCGCCCCGCCGACCCTGCACGCCGTCGGCGCCCGCGCCGCGAACGGCATGGCCCGGCACTTCTTCAACCTGGTCGTGACCAACGTGCCCGGCCCGCAGTTCCCGCTCTACGCGGCCGGGGCGCGGATGCTGGAGATGTTCCCGGTGGTGCCGCTGGCGAAGGGCCAGGCCGTCTCCATCGGCCTGACCAGCTACGACGGTGGTGTGTACTACGGGCTGAACGGGGACAGGGACGCCATGGGCGACCTGGACGTGCTCGCCGGGATGGTGGACGAGTCACTCGAGGAGCTCCTCGAGACACTGCGACAGACGGGATGACCCCCGTCAGAGGAGAGGACCGTTGAGGATCTACCTCCCCGCGACCTGGCCGATGCTGGCCCGCACGGTGAAGACCGGGAACTTCGAGCCGCTGGGCGGCACCGCGTTCGCACTCACCCCGAAGCTGCGCGAGTCCTACACCGCGGGCGACGACGAGGAGCTCGAGTACGCCGCGATGAACGAGGCGGCGCGGGCGTCGCTGCGGCTGCTCTCGGTCGAGTTCGGGCTGGGCGAGGACGACACCCCCGCCCGCCGGGTCGTCGTGTCCGCCGACACCGACGACGTCACCCTGCGCCCCGACCTCGACGACGGCGCGGTCCGGGTGACCGGCCCGGTGCCGGTGTCGAAGATCGCCGCCGTGCACGTGGACCTGCCGGAGGCCGAGCACGCCGTCCGGGAGGCGGCCGGTGCGGTCGACAAGGCCGACCTGGGCGACATGGACGCCGAGTTCCTCGTCGGCGAGGCCGAGGACCACGAGCTGGCCTGGTACGACGGCACCGAGCTGCCGTTCCTCGTCGAGCTGGGCTGAGCCCCGGCGGGCGGTCAGCCCGTCCCGGCCGGAGGCCCCGGTGCGGGGTCGGCGAACACCGGGTCCCGCCCCTCCAGCCGCGCGGTCACCGCCTCGCGCTGGTTCGGGCTCGCGATCAGCGCACCGATCTCGGCCTGCTCGGCGGCGAGCTGCTCGGCGGGTGGGCGGGGCGCCGCGAGCAGCCGCTTCGCCGCACGCACGGCGTGCGGGTTGCGGGCGGCGATCTCGTGCGCGGTCGCCAGCGCGGCCGCCCGCGGGTCCTCGGCGGTGCGGGTCGCGAGCCCCAGCGCGACGGCCTCGGTGCCGGACACCGTGCGCCCGGTGAAGGTCAGGTCGCGGGCGACGTCGCGCCCGACCAGCTGCGGCAGCAGCAGCGTGCCGCCCATGTCGGGCACCAGGCCCCACACGATCTCCAGCACCGACAGCGTCGCGGTGGGGGCGACGATCCGCAGGTCCGCCCCCAGCGCGATCTGCAGCCCGCCGCCCAGCGCGTGCCCCTGCACGGCGGCGACCACCGGCACGTCCAGCTCGGCCCAGACGTACGCGGCGCGCTGCCCGGTCGCGTGCGCCGGGGAGCCGTCGCGCGGCGGGGGCAGCTCGGCGGTGGCCGAGAGCCGCTCCCCGGAGCGCATCGCGCGGAACATGTCGCGGTCCAGCCCGGCGCAGAAGTCCGGCCCGTCCGCCGAGAGGACCACCGCGCGGACGTCCGTGCGGTCGCGCAGCGCCTCCGCGGCGTGCACGATCGCGGTGAACTGGGCGACGTCGAGGGCGTTGCGGCGCTCCGGGCGGATGAGCCGCACCTCGGCGACGCCGTCGTCCACGGTGGTCCGGACACGCTCGCTCATGCACCGGACCGTAACCCGGATCGGAGGCCGGTATGGCGTTCGTCGCGCCGCAGCTGCACGAGGTGACCCGGGGGCTCGCGTTCCCGGAGGGCCCGGTGGCGCTGTCCGACGGGTCGGTGCTCGTCGTCGAGATCGCGGCCGGGCGGCTGACCCGGGTGCTGCCCGACGGCGGCCACGTCACCGTCGCCGAGACCGGGGGTGGCCCGAACGGCGCCGCGATCGGCCCGGACGGCGCCGTGTACGTCTGCGACAACGGCGGCTTCACCTGGCACACCCGCCCCGACGGCACCGTGTACCCGGGCAACCAGCCCGAGGACTACCGCGGCGGCGCGATCCTGCGTGTCGACCCCGACACCGGCGGCTCCTCGGTGCTCTACGACGGGCTGCGCGGCCCCAACGACATCGTCTTCGCCGCCGACGGCACGTTCTGGTTCACCGACCTCGGCAAGCGCCGCCCCCGCGAGGTCGACCTCGGCGGGCTGTACCACGCCCGTCCCGACGGCTCGGCGCTCACCGAGGTCGTGCACCCGCTCATGACCCCGAACGGCGTGGGCCTGTCCCCGGACGGGTCACGGCTCTACGTCGCCGAGACCGCCACCGGCCGCGTCTGGTGCTGGGCGGTGACCGGCCCCGGCGAGCTCGGCGCGCCCCCGGAGCTGCCCGGCCCGCCCGGCCCCGGCGACGCCCGGCTGCTGCACGGCTTCGCCGGGTTCCGCAACCTCGACTCGCTCGCCGTCGACGGCGACGGGAACGTCTGCGTCGCCACCCTGGTCTCCGGCGAGGTCAGCGTGCTGTCCCCGGCCGGGGAGCTGCTCGGCACCGTCGCGCCGCCCGAGCACGACCCGCACGTCACGAACATCTGCTTCGCCGGCGCCGGGTCGCGCGAGGCCTGGGTCACCTCGTCGGGGTGGGGGCGGCTCTACCGCTGCACCTGGCCGGTCGACGGCCTCGACCTGGCGTTCCGCCGCTGAGGGCCCCGGGTCAGCCGCGGACCGGCGGCTCGATGGTGATCGGGGCGCCCCAGCCGTCGTAGCGGACGAGGACGTCGAGCGCCGCGCCGTCGGGGAGCTGCTGGCGGACCCGGCTGCGCAGCGGCCTGCGCTCGGCGTCGACCCAGATCTCCGCGCTCAGCCGGGTCAGCCCGGCCCGCTGCTGGGCCTGCAGCGCCGTGCGGCGCGCCGGGTCGGTCTCGGTCGCCGCAGCCCGGACCAGGTCGACGACCAGCGTGTAGTGCACGGTCGGGATGCCGTCGACGGCGTCGTCGGCGGCGTCGGCGACGAGCACCGCGTCCGGGTAGCGGGCCACCGCCCCCAGCGGGTCGACGCCGGCGGCGACGTTCGCGGCGAGCGTCGCGTGCGTCATCCGCTCCGGGGGCAGCGGGACGCGCCCGGCCTCGCCCCAGCCGCCGTCGCCGGGGCGCAGCCAGGTGCGCCCGCCGATCCGGATGATCTCGGTGCTCTGCGCGACCGTGCCGGACGGCCCCGAGCGCAGCAGCAGCCGCACCGCGGGGGCGTCCCCGGCCCGGTCGACCCGCAGGGCGCCGTCGCCGGTCACCGGGACGGTCGTGCCGTCGTGGGTCAGGGTGCCCGCCACCGACAGCGTCGAGCCGCCGTCGAGCCGGGTACGGGCCCGGACGTCGGTGATCAGCGGCGCCGGGTCGTAGTACTTCGGCAGGGCGGCGGGTGCGGCGGCGGGCGGTGCGGGGGTGTCACCGAAGGAGCCGGGCCAGGCGCAGCCGGTCAGCCCGGGCACCAGCACCGCCCCGCACAGCAGCAGCGTCACCGCGCGCCGTCCCGGCACTACCCGCTCCCCGGCCGTCGTCGTGATGGTCAGAACCTGTCGCTCGCCAGCGCCACCAGCACGCGGCGCAACGCCTCGAGTCTGCCCCCTCCGAGTGCACCGGAGGCGACCAGGTCGTCCAGTGCGCACTCCGGGTCGGCGGGCGGCCCGAGGTGCCCGCAGCCGCGCGGGCAGTCCTCGATCGCGGTCGCCAGGTCGCCGAACGCGGCGACGACGTCGTCCGCGCCGACGTGGGCGAGCCCGAACGAGCGCACCCCGGGGGTGTCGACGACCCAGCCCTCGGCGTGCGGGAACGCCAGCGCCGCGGTGGTCGTGTGCCGTCCCTTCCCCACACCCGACACCCGTCCGATGGCCTGGGTCGCGGCCGGGACGATCGCGTTGACCAGGGTGGACTTGCCGACCCCGGAGTGCCCGACCAGCGCGCACAGCCGCCCGGACAGCTCCTCGCGCAGCGCGTCCAGCCCGGACGGCGGCCCGGACTCCGAGCGCCCGGTCACCAGGACCGGCACGCCGAGCTCGCGGTACTGCGCCGCGAACGGCTCCGGGTCGGCGAGGTCGGACTTGGTCAGGCACAGCACCGGCTGCAGCCCACCGGCGAAGGCCGCGACCAGGCAGCGGTCGACGAACCCGCTGCGCGGCACCGGGTCGGCGACGGCGGTGACCACGATCAGCCGCTGCGCGTTCGCGACGACGATCCGCTCGTAGGGGTCGGTGTCGTCGGCGGTGCGGCGCAGCACGGTGTCGCGCTCGGCGACCCGCACGATCCGGGCGAGGGTGTCCGGCTCACCGGACAGGTCCCCGACGAGGTCCACCCGGTCCCCGACGACGACCGGCGTCCGGCCCAGCTCGCGGGCCCGCATGGCGACGACCTGGGGCAGGCCCGGGTCGGCGTCGACCGCGCAGGTCCACCGTCCCCGGTCGACGGCGGTGACCATCGCGCGGGTCGCGTCGGCGTGCGCGGGCCTGCGCTTGCTGCGCGGCCGGCTCCCGCGCCGTCCGGGGCGGACACGGACGTCGGACTCGTCGAGCCTGCTGATGTCGCGGGGCACCCTGCTCAGCCGTCCACACGGGTCCCGAGCAGCGCGGCCCAGCGTCCGGGGAAGTCCGGGATGGTCTTGTCTGTGCTCGCGACGTCGTCGATCTCGACGCCGGGCACCACCAGCCCGATGATCGCGCCGGCGGTGGCCATCCGGTGGTCGGCGTAGGCGCCCCAGGGCCGGTCGGAGCGCCCGGTGAGCGGCTTCGGCTCGATCACCAGGCCGTCGTCGGTCTCGGTGACGGCGCCGCCGAGCGCGGTGATCTCGGTGGCGAGGGCGGCGAGCCGGTCGGTCTCGTGGCCCCGCAGGTGCCCGATCCCGCGCAGCCGCGAGGTGCCCGACGCCAGCGCGGCGACGGCGGCGACGGTGGGGGCGAGCTCGCCCGCGTCGTGCAGGTCGACGTCGACGCCGGTGAGCCGGTCCGGCCCGGTCACGGTGAGGCCGTCGGCGGTGTGCGTGACCGTGGCGCCGAACTGCTCCAGCACCGGCAGGACGTCGACGCCGGGCTGGGTGGTCTCGTCCGGCCAGCCGCGCACGGTGACCCGCCCGCCGGTCACGACGGCCGCGGCGAGGAACACCGAGGCGTTCGACAGGTCGGGCTCGACCGACCAGTCCCGCGCCGCGACCGGGCCGGGCTCGACCCGCCAGGTGTTCGGCTCGGCGTCGTCGACGACCACCCCGGCCGCGCGCAGCATCTCCACGGTCATCGCGATGTGCGGCAGCGACGGCAGCGGCTTCCCGTCGTGGAACACGGTCACGCCGCGCTCGAACAGCGACCCGGACAGCAGCAGCCCGGACACGAACTGCGACGATGCCGACGCGTCGATCGTCACCTCGCCACCCCGGATCGGGCCGCCGTCGAGCACGAACGGCAGCGCGTCGGCGGCGCCGTCGTAGGACACGGTGGCACCGAGTGCGCGCAGCGCGTCCAGCACGGTGCCCATCGGGCGCTCCCGGGCGCGCGGGTCGCCGTCGAAGCGGACCGCACCGGACGCCGTCGCCGCGGCCGGGGGGACGAACCGCATGACCGTGCCGGCGAGCCCGCAGTCGACCTCGGCGGGCGCCTCGGGGGTGCCGCCGCGCAGCCCGGGGTGCGCGCCGATCCGCACGGTGTCGCCGTCGGTGGCGACCGGGACGCCGAGCGCGGCGAGCGCCCCGGTCATCAGCGCGGTGTCGCGGGTGGGCGGGGCGCCGTCGACCCGGACGTCGCCGCCGGACAGGCCGGCGAGCAGCAGCGCACGGTTGGTCACCGACTTCGACCCGGGGACGGTGACGGTGCCGGTCACCGGCGACCCGGGCGTGGGGGCGGTCCAGTTGCTCACGCCTCCATCCTTCCCCACGTGGGAGGATGGGGCGCATGTGCGGCCGTTACGCCTCCACCAAGGCCCCCGCGGACCTGGCCGACGAGTTCCACGCTGTCGACGCGACGCAGGAGACCTCGCAGCGTCCGGACTACAACGTGGCGCCGACCAAGGACATCACCGTGGTGGTCGAGCGCCACCCCCGCGACGGGAGCGGCGAGCCCGACCGGGACACCACCGAGCGGTCGCTGCGCACCGTGCGCTGGGGGCTGGTGCCGTTCTGGGCGAAGGACCCGTCGGCGGGCGCGCGGATGGTGAACGCCCGGTCGGAGACGATCACCGAGAAGCCCGCGTTCCGGCGCGCGGCCGCGTCGCGGCGCTGCCTGTTCCCGATGGACGGCTGGTACGAGTGGCAGCGCCACGACGCCGTCCCGAAGTCCCAGGGAGGGACCGGCAAGCCGACCAAGCAGCCGTACTTCACCCACTACGCCGACGGCGCCACGATGGCGATGGCGGGCATCTGGGAGTTCTGGCGCCCGAAGGGCGACGAGCTGACCGAGAAGTACCCGGACGGGCTGGTCACCGCCTGCGTGCTCACCACCGGGGCGGTCGGCCCGCTGGCCCAGGTGCACGATCGGATGCCGCTGGTGCTGCGCCCCGACGACTGGTCGGACTGGCTGGACCCGGACCGCGGCACCGGCGACGAGGGGGTGACCCGGCTGCTCGTCCCGCCGTCGCCGGAGCTGGTCGCGACCCTGGACATCCGGCCGGTCTCGCCGCAGGTCAACAACGTCCGCAACAACGCGCCCGAGCTGCTCGACCGGCTCCCCGACGACCAGGTGACCGAGCCGATCCAGCTCGACCTGCTCTCGTGACCGCGGCGCGCGAGGTCGACACCCCGCGCGGCCCGGCCCGGGTGACCCTGCACCGGGCGGGGTCCCCGCGCGGGCTGCTGCTGCTCGGGCACGGCGCGGGCGGCGGCGTCGACGCCCCCGACCTGGTCACCGCGACCGCGGCGGCCACCGCCGCCGGGTTCGACGTCGGCCTGGTCGAGCAGCCCTACCGGGTCGCGGGCCGGCGGGCCCCCGCCCCGGCCGGGCACCTCGACGAGGCGTGGCTCGCCGTCGTCGCGGCGGTGCGGCCCGGCCACGACGGCCCGCTGGTCGTCGGCGGCCGCAGCTCCGGCGCACGCGTCGCCTGCCGCACGGCGACGACGGCCGGTGCGGCCGCGGTCCTGTGCCTGGCCTTCCCGCTGCACCCGCCGGGCCGCCCGGAGCGGACCCGGGCCCCGGAGCTCGACGGCGCCGGGGTGCCGGTGCTCGTGGTGCAGGGCCGCGGCGACCGCTTCGGCGTCCCGGCCGAGGAGGCCGACCGGCAGGTGGTGCTGCTGGACGGCGACCACGGCCTGAAGAAGCAGCACGACCGGCTGCACGAGGTCGTGACCGGGTGGGCGGCGGCACAGCTCGACCAGTAACCAAGGTTTGCCTACCCTCACTTGTCCGGTACGTTCCCTCCGTGCCGAAGATCCGAACTGTGACGACGGCGGCGACCACCGCCGTCCTGTCCGCGCTCCTGCTCGTGGTGGCGGGGTGCGCCGCCGCGCCCGAGCCCGCCCCGTCCGCGGAGCGCGGGTACACGGTCACCCACGCGATGGGGGAGACGCGGCTGACGGCGCAACCGTCGCGGGTCGTGGTCCTGGACTCCCCGCACCTGGACGCGCTGGTCGCGCTCGGGGTCGTCCCGGTCGGGGCGAGCGAGTCGGCGGCCGGGGCCGGGTTCCCGCCCTACCTCGCCGACCGCCTCACGGGCACCCGTCCGGTCGGCTCGATCAGCGAGCCCGATCTCGAGGCGGTCGCGGCGCTGCAGCCCGACCTGATCATCGGCTCGGCCGTGCGGCACACCCCGCTCCACACGCAGCTCGCGCGGATCGCCCCGACCGTGTTCTCGGTGGGCAGCGGCACGGACTGGACCGAGCAGGCCCGGATCACCGCGGCCGCGGTGCAGCGCACCGGGCAGATGGAGGACCTGCTCGACCGGTGGCGCCTGCGCGCCGAACAGGTGGGCGAGGAGGTCGGCGCGTCCGGGCGGACGGCGTCGATCGTGCGGTTCCGACCGGAGGCGTTCCGGCTCTACGGCCCGGACAGCTTCTCCGGGTCGGTGCTGACCACGATGGGCTTCGACCTGGGCGACCGCGCCTGGGACGAGTACTCGATGCGGGAGGTCGGACCGGAGCTGGCCTCGGAGATCGACGGCGACGTCGTGTTCTTCACCGACCGGGCCGGTGACCCGACCGCAGGTGCCCGGGGTGCGGTGACCCGGTTGTGGGGCGACGCACCCGCCGTTCGCACCGGCCGGGTGCACGAGGTCGAGGACGAGACCTGGATGGTGGGGATCGGGGTGCTCGGCGCCGACCGGATCGTCGACGACGTGCGGGCGCGGCTGACCGGCTGAGCCCGCCGCCCTAGCAGGCCCCGACCAGCAGTCCGGCCGTCTCCGCCGCGGACCGCGGCGACCCCAGGTGCCAGCCCTGGCCGATGTCGCAGCCCAGGTCGTGCAGCCGGCGCGCCTGCCACCCGGTCTCCACCGACTCCGCGACGACGGTCAGCCCCAGGGTGTGGGCCAGCTCGATCATCGCCGAGAGGATCACCGGGCTGTCGACGTCGTGCGGGACGCCGTCGTCGCCCGGGCAGGGGCCGCCCTGCCCGGTGACGAACGACCCGGCCAGCTTGAGCACGTCCACCGGCAGCCGGTGCAGGTAGACGAGGTTGGAGTAGCCGGTGCCGAAGTCGTCGATGGCGATCCGCACCCCGAGCTGTGAGAGCTCCTCCAGCGCCTGCACCGGGCGCCCGGCGGCGGACATGAGGTCGCTCTCGGTCAGCTCCAGCTGCAGCGACGACGCCGGCCACCCGGTCCGCTCCAGCACCTCGGCGATGCGGGTGACGGCGTCGGGCCTGCGCAGCTGCTGGCCCGCCACGTTCACGCTGAGCACGAGCCCCGCGTCGGCGCCCGCGTCCACCCAGGACCGGGCGTCGGTGCAGGCCCGCTCCAGCAGGTGCAGACCCAGCGGCACGATCAGGCCGGTCTGCTCGGCCAGCGGGATGAACACGTCCGGGCCGAGCCGCTCGCCGTCGGCGGTGCGCCAGCGGGCGAGCGCCTCCACCCCGACGACGGTGCCGTCGCCGAGCGCCACCAGCGGCTGGTACTCCAGGTGGAACTCGCCGCGGTCCAACGCGCCCGGCATCCGGCCGGCCAGCTCGAACAGGTGCACGTCGTTCGCGTGCCGGGCCGGGTCGAAGACCGCGATGCGGTCCCGGCCGTCGCGCTTGGCCCAGTACATCGTCGTGTCCGCGGCCTGCATCAGCTCGGCGGCGCCCGCCGGTCCGGTGACGTCCTCGCCGATGGGGGTGCCCGCGGGGTCGCGGAACGGGCGGGCGACGATCCCGATGCTGGCCGAGACGACGACCTCCCGGCCGCGCACGTGCACCGGCCGCCGGACGACCGCCAGCGCCTGCTCGGCGACCGCGGTCAGCTGCTCCACGCCGGTGCACCGCTCCACGAGCACCACGAACTCGTCGCCGCCCATCCGGGCGACGGTGTGCCCGGCCGGGCGGAGCTCGGCGCCGAGGCGGTGCGCGACGGTGCGCAGGAGCTGGTCGCCCGCGTCGTGTCCGAGGGTGTCGTTGACGGCCTTGAACCCGTCGAGGTCGAGGTAGCAGACCCCCACCGGGGCGGGGGAGCCGTACGGGCCGGAGAGCGCGGTCTCGAGCCGGGTGAAGAACAGCGAGCGGTTCGGCAGCCCGGTGAGCGGGTCGTGCTCGGCCTGGTGGCGCAGCCGCGACTGCAGGCGGCGCCGCTCGGTGACGTCGGAGACCATCGCGACGAGGTAGCGGGGCTCGCCGTCGGGGGAGCGGACCAGCGAGACGGTCAGCTCGGTCCACACCTGGTCGCCGTCGGCCCGGAAGTAGGACTTCTCCATCCGGACGTGCCCGACCCGCCCGGCGAGCATGGCCTCGATCTGCGGCCACATCTCCGGGGTGTCCTCGGGGTGGATGAACTCGAACACCGAGCGGCCCACGAGATCGCCCGGCCGGTAGCCCAGCAGGGCGGTCAGCGTGCGGTTGGCCTCCAGGATGCGACCCTCGGTGTCGGCGACGCTGATGCCGAGCACGGAGCTCTCGAAGACCACCCCGTAGCGCGCCTCGGAGCGCCAGCGGGCGTCCTCGGCGGCGGCACGCGCCGCGAACGCGGCGGAGCTGATCCGCTCCTGCTCCAGCCGGGTGCGGTCGCGCAGCATCCGGGCGTACCCGGTCGACAGCGCCCCGACCGCCGCGCTCCAGCGGCGGAACCGTTCCGGGTCGAGGGTGCGCCCGGCGAAGTGCGCGGCCAGCACGTCGATCGAGCAGCGCAGGGCGGCGGGGTCGGTGAGGTGCGCGGCGACCAGCTCGGCGCCGACCTCCTCGGCGATCGCTTCCTCCGCCCGCCCCTCGACGACGGCGGTGAACCACCAGGCCGCCCCGGACAGCACCGCGTACAGGTCGGCTCGGGCGGCGGAGACGAAGCCGCGGGCCTCGATGGCGCCGACCCAGGCGTCGGCCAGCGCCGACGGCCCCGGCCCCTGCCCACCGGGCAGGACGGGGACGGGCTTCGCCACGACGGCTCTCCCTCCGATGATCAGATCCCGGGCCGCCCGGCGTGCCGTGCGACGGCGGCGAGCCCGGGGTAACGCTGCGCCTCGGGGCCCACCGGGGACTCCGGACGCCAGAGCGGGATCCGCACGACTCCGGGCTCCACCAGCTCCAGGTCGCCCAACAGCGCCGCGACCTCCTCGGTGTCGCGCATCCGCATCCGGTGCGGGGACCTGTCCCTGTTGTAGAGGTTCTGGGCCCGGCTCGCACCGGAGAGGCCACCCTCGTCACTCGCGTGGCTGACGACCACATGGCTGCCGGGGGCCGCGGCGCCGGCGTAGGCGGCGATGATCCCGGCCGGGTCCGCCTCGTCCGGGACGAAGTGCAGCACGGAGACCAGCAGCACCGCCACCGGGCGGGAGAGGTCGAGGTGGGTGCGGGTCAGCGGGTCGTCGAGGACCCGGCGCGGGTCGGTCAGGTCGGCGGCGAGGACGGCCGTCGACGGGTCGCCGTCGAGCAGCGCGCGGCTGTGCGCGACGGCGATCGGGTCGTTGTCGACGTAGAGCACCCGGGCGTCGTCGCGGGCGGTCGCCGCGACCTCGTGCACGTTGCCGACGGTCGGGATGCCCGACCCGAGGTCGAGGAACTGGCGGATCCCGTGCGCGCAGAGCTGGTGCACTGCCCGGCGCAGGAACGCCCGGTTGGCCTGCGCGACGGCCGCCATCTCGGGCAGCGCGTCGAGCACCCGGTCGGCGAAGGCCCGGTCGGCCTCGAAGTTGTGCGACCCGCCCAGGTAGTAGTCGTAGACCCGGGCCACGCTCGGGCTGGTCATGTCCACTTCGTCGGGCGCCCATGCCGGTCGGTCCACGCGTGCTCCCCGTAGCTCGTCTCGATCGGTGCCGACGGCGTCCTGCTGCCGTCGGTGATCGACCTTACTGGCGCGGAGCCCGGATCGGACCCGTCCGGGTGACCCTCTGCGGTCAGCCGGTTGCGATCGGTGCGACGACGGCGCCGGTGAGTGCCACCAGGTCCGCCGGGGCGAGCTCGATCTCCAGGCCGCGCCTGCCCCCGGAGCAGAACACCGTCGGGTGCTCGTGGGCCGAGGCGTCCAGGACGGTCGGCAGCCGCTTGCGCTGGCCCAGCGGGGAGATGCCGCCCGCGACGTAGCCGGTGGTCCGCTCGGCGTCGGCGACGTCGGCCATGACGGCCTTCTTCCCGCCCGCGGCGGCGGCCAGTGCCTTGAGGTCCAGCTGGGCCGACACCGGCACGATCCCGACCGTCATGGTCCCGTCGACGAGCGCGACGAGGGTCTTGAACACCCGGCGCGGGTCCTGCCCCATGACGGCGGCGGCCTCCTCGCCGTAGCCGGCGCCGTCATGGTGGGTGTAGGTGTGCAGCTCGTGCGCCACCCCACGCCTGCTCAGCAGTGCCGTCGCCGGGGTGCCCCTGCCCGCCATCGTCCTCGTCCTCCCGTCCGCGCCCCGCGGCCGACCCGGGGGTGACGGGGAACCTACGGGAATGCCGTCCGGCGCCGCACCGTTGTCCCGGGTGTGACGACATCAGTGATGGAGAGGCCCGGGGCCGCGCCGCCGGACGGCCGTGAGCGGCCGGGGCGCGTACCCTCCGACGCGTCCGCCGTGCCGGTGACCCGCACCGGTGCGCGACTCGTGTCACTGGAGAGGGAACCTTTGTCAGTACAGCCGGATCAGCCGGACCAGCCGGAGACGGGCGCGGCAGGGACCGATCCCGCGGAGCTCGCCGCCCTGGTCGGTGTGGCCGACGCCGACGGCAACCGTGCGCCCGAGGACGAGAGCGTCTCCGACCGCACGGCCCGCTTCGAGCGCGACGCGATGCCGCTGCTCGACCAGCTCTACGGCGCGGCGCTGCGCATGACCCGGAACCCGGCCGACGCCGAGGACCTGGTGCAGGAGACCTTCCTGAAGGCGTACTCGGCGTTCGGGTCGTTCCGCCGCGGCACCAACCTCAAGGCGTGGCTGTACCGGATCCTGACCAACACCTACATCAACGGCTACCGCAAGCGGCAGCGTCAGCCCCTGCAGTCGCCGACCGACGAGATCACCGACTACCAGTTGGCACAGGCCGGTGAGCACAGCTCGACCGGTCTGCGCTCGGCCGAGGTGGAGGCCCTCGACGCGCTGCCCGACAGCGACGTTAAGGAGGCCCTGCAGGGCCTGCCGGAGGACTTCCGCATGGCGGTCTACCTCGCCGACGTCGAGGGGTTCGCCTACAAGGAGATCGCCGAGATCATGGGCACCCCGATCGGCACCGTGATGTCGCGGCTGCACCGCGGCCGGCGCCAGCTGCGCGACATGCTGACCGACGTCGCCCGCGAGCGCGGATTCGTCCGCGACAGGGCCGCCGGCGCGACCGGGGACCGGGAGGTGACGGCATCGTGAGCGCCGCCGAGGGCTCGGGCGCACCGCTCGAGCGCAACCCGATGATCCAGGACCCGCCCGCGAACACCGGCTGCACCGAGGTGCTGGCCGAGGTGTGGCTGTTCCTCGACCACGAGTGCGACCAGGAGCGGCGACGCCTGCTCCAGCAGCACCTGGACGAGTGCGCGCCCTGCCTGGCCGAGTACGGCATCGACGAGAAGCTGAAGGCACTGCTGGCCCGCAAGTGCGGCGGCGAGGCGGCCCCCGCCGGGCTCAAGGACCGGCTGCGGTCGCAGATCCGCTCCGCGGTGCTCGAGCAGGCCCAGGTGACCGTGGAGAGCGGCCCGGACGGCACCAGCGTCTCGGTGTCGCACCAGCGCACCGAGTACCGCCGCTCCGGCGGCTGACCGGCACCGCCGCTCCGGCGACACACGCGAGAGGGCGGGCACCCCACCGGGGTGCCCGCCCTCTCGCGTCGGTGTCGCCGAACTCAGCAGTTCGGCTTCTTGCCGTGGTTGGCGCCCTTCTTGGCGCGGTCACGGCGCTTGCGTGCACGCTTGGACATCTCGACCCTCCTTCCCGTCCGGGTCACGGTTCCGCGGCGTTGCCGCGGGAGCTTCGTACGCGCGATTCTCGCATGTGGTGGGATGGGCGATCGTGACCACGCTGAGCGAGCTGCTCGCCGAGCACACGACGATGGACGGCGAGACCGCCGATCACCTCCAGCGCGTGGTCGGTGAGTGGCAGTTGTTGGCCGACATGTCCTTCGCCGACTTCCTGCTGTGGGTGCCGCTGGACGACCTCCACGCGGGGACCGGCGGTGCCTCCCGGGCGGCGACCGCGCAGTTCCTGTGCGTCGCCCAAGCCCGGCCGACCACCGCACCGACCGCCCACCCGGACGACGTCGTCGGCCGCCGGGCGGTGCCGGTGGAGGTCGGCCAGCTGCGCCGGGCGGTGCTGGAGGGCCGGATCTGCCGCGACGACGACCCGCGCTGGCACCTGGAGGTGCCGGTGCGTCGGGAGACCATCCCGGTGCGCTTCAAGGGCCGCACGGTGGCGGTGCTGTCCCGGGACACCAACCTGTCCACCCCGCGCGTCCCGAGCCCGCTGGAGATCGCCTACCTCGGCAGCGCCTCGGACCTGTGCCAGATGATCGTCGACGGGACGTTCCCGCCGCAGTCCGGGCCGCCCGGCTCGGCCGAGGGCAGCCCGCGCGCCGGGGACGGCCTGGTCCGCCTCGACGTGCACGGCAACGTGGCCTACGCCAGCCCGAACGCGCTGTCGGCGTACCACCGCATGGGCCACGCCAGCGACGTCGCCGGGGCCGACCTCGCGACGGTCACCAAGGCGCTCGTGCTGGACCCGTTCGACGCGAAGGACGTCGCCGGCCGGATCAACGAGGCCCTCGACGGCGCCCCGTCCACCCGGATGGAGATCAAGGGCCGCCGGGCGACGATGCTCGTGCGCGCGCTGCCGCTGCGCCCCCGCGGCGACGCGGCGGGCGCGCTGGTGCTGGTCCGCGACGTGACCGACCTGCGTCGCCGGGACGCGGCGCTGATGAGCAAGGACGCCACCATCCGGGAGATCCACCACCGGGTGAAGAACAACCTGCAGACGGTCGCGGCGCTGCTGCGCATGCAGGCCCGGCGCAGCGAGAACCCGGAGGCGGGCCGGGCGCTGGAGGAGTCGGTCCGCCGGGTCACCTCGATCGCGCTGGTGCACGAGGCGCTGGCCTACTCCGTCGCCGAGGTCGTCGAGCTCGACGAGCTGCTGCCGAAGGTGCTGCCCGCTATCCGCGACGGCGCGACGACCGAGTCCCGTGCCCGGGTGCGCGTCGACTCCGGGTTCGGGGCGTTGCCCGCGGCGAAGGCCACCCCGCTGGTGCTGGTCCTGGCCGAGCTGACCCACAACGCGCTGGCGCACGCCTACGACCCCGGCACGGCGGGGGAGGTGGTCGTCAGCCCGGTGCGCTCGGCGAGCCGGCTGGAGGTGTCGGTGGCCGACGACGGCCACGGCATGCCGGTCGACTTCGACTTCGAGAGGTCCAAGGGGCTGGGTCTGCAGATCGTGCGGACCCTGCTGACCTCCGAGCTGGAGGCGACGATCGAGGTGCGGGCCCGGGAGGGCGGCGGCACGGTGGCGGTGGTCCGGGTACCGCTCGGCGGTTCCTGAACGCCGCGGTGGGAGGGGCGGCGGGGCAACGGGTCCGCCGCCCGTCGTCCCCGGGCGGTCGCTGCGGTGCGGCGGGTGACCGATCCCGGTCACTCCCGGTGACCCGGGGCGTGGACGGGGGCCCGGAGGGCACCGGATACGCTCGTCCCGTGACCGTTGATCCCGGTGCCGTGGTCGCGCCGGCACCGTGGTCGACCCTCACACCGGGGTGGCAGATCACCCCGAACGCACCTCGGGCCCGTGGCCGGTGGCGTCCGGCTACGGGCCCGAGGTCGGGGAGCTACTTCTTCTACTGTCCGGAGCTGCTGTCCGGGACAGCTGTTCCTGCCGCATTCCGGGCGAGTGCCCGGGCGGGGCTGCCTACGCGGTGCGGGCGCGCGGACGGGTGCTGCGCCGCTTCAGGGCGCGCCGCTCGTCCTCGCTCATGCCGCCCCAGACACCCGCGTCCTGGCCGGACTCGAGAGCCCACTGCAGGCACGACTCGGTGACCGGGCAACGCCGGCACACGCTCTTGGCCTCCGCGATCTGCATCAGGGCAGGGCCGCTGGTGCCGACCGGGAAGAACAGCTCCGGGTCCTCGTCGCGGCAGATCGCGTCGTGACGCCAGTCCATGATCACTTTCTCCTCTGGTGCGCGATCGGGGTCGCGCCGATCGTCTGTGCGCTTGGTGTTACGTGCGTGTTTCGCAGCTTGTGAATACTTTCACGAGCCACCGCGGTCCTCAATGGGAAACTGCTCGCGGGATGCGTGAGCGCCCTCATAGGGAACGCACGCAGACAGACCAATGCCCGGGACTTCGAGCCGCCCTGGGCCGGTTCCACGATCCAGTGTCCCTGTCCCACCCGGAATCGGCCACCCGAAAACGATGTCGACCCGGACACCCTCTGAGTGAGGGGTCCGGCCCGGTGGGACGGAACCTCCACGAGCGGCGTTGCTCGTGGCCTCGCTTGCGTAGGGACCACCTTGGATCACGGGTTTGGCCTGGTGTAAGCCCCAACGGGACCGACGGTCCGCTCACATCGGTGAATGGCGCGGTTGCTCACTCCGGCGTGTGAGAGCGCCCGCACGATGCGCGACGAACCGTCCGTCTCACACGACGACGCGTAACGCTCCGGGCACGCTGAGGAATTCCACATCGGTGCGCATTCCGAGGTGGTCGCCGTCGAGCTGGAGAGCGAGAGGCTGTTCCGAAGTGATCCGCACCCGGCCGACGGCGTCGTGCCGGACGATGTGCCGCCCGTGCGGGTCGCCGTCGGCGGCCAGGATCTGGCGCAGGGTCGAGGCGATCGTCCGCGGGCTCAGCCCGGTGAGCGCGAACAGCCCCAGCCCGCTGCCGAACGACGAGCGGGGGTTGGTCCGCACCGCGCGGCCGGACAGGAAGGTCCACGGGTCGGTGTTGGAGACGAACGCCAGCCGCACCCCGGTCAGCGGCGCCGCGTCGGGGAGCTCCACCGTCATCGACGGCGGCCGGCGCAGCTGCGCGAGGTACTGGGCGATCGCGGTCACCGCGTAGCGGCCGGGGCTGGCCTCGTGTCCCTGCGCGCGGGCGCGCTCGACCGCGGCCACCACCTCGGCGTCCCAGCCCATGCCGGCGTTGAAGGTGAACCAGCGGTCGTCGGCCCAGCCGAGGCCGACCAGCCGTCGTCGTCGCCGGGCCAGCGCGGTGAGCACGTGCCCGGTCGCCTCGACCGGGTCGCGCGGCATGTCCAGGGCGCGGGCGAACACGTTCGCCGAGCCGCCGGGGACCACCGCGAGCATCGCGGTGGCGTCCGGGTCCGGCCGCGGGGCGCCGCTGCCCGAGCCGGTCTGCGCGGCCAGCAGCCCGTTGACGACCTCGTTGACCGTCCCGTCGCCCCCGAGCGCGACGACGAGCTCGACGCCGTCCGCCACGGCCGCCGCGGTCGCCTCCGCCGCGTGGCCCCGGTAGCGGGTCTGCAGGACGTCGAGCTTCAGCTCGCTGGCCAGGGCCTTGGTCAGCACGTCCCGGCCGGCGGCGGTGGTGGACGTGGCCTGAGGGTTGACCACGAGCAGCGCGCGCACGGGGCGACTGTATCGACCGCGCACCGGCCGGTCCGTCGGCCGCCCGGCGGTGGCGGTCGTGGCGGGCGGCCTATCCTCGGTGGGTGGCCGATGACCGCGACGACCGCCCCGTGACGCGGGAGCGACCGCCGGAGAACGTGCGGGTGGCGGGGGTGCTCGTCGCGGCCGAGGGGCTCGTCGGCGCCGTCCTCGCGGTCGTGCTCGGCGTGCGTGCCCTGGAGGCCGGCGGCGCCCGCCTCTACTACGGACTCGCCGAGGCCGGGATGTTCGTGCTCCTGGCGGCCGCCGTGGCCGGTGTCGGCTACGGGCTGGTCCGCGGGCTGCACGGCTGCCGCACCCCGGCGATCGTCGTGCAGCTGCTGCTGTTCCCGGCCATCTACTACGCGCTGGGCCCCAGCCGCCAGCTGGTGTGGGGCATCGTCTGCGGGCTGTTCGTGCTGTTCACGTTCCTGATGCTGATCAGCGAGCAGTCCCGGCGCTGGTCGATGGGCGACGAGTACCCCGAGGACTAGCGGCCGGCCGCCCCGCCGGTCCGCCGCCCGGCCAGCGCGACGAGCGGGTCGCCGGTGAGCCGGTAGGTGGTCCACCCCTCGTTCGGCACCGCGCCGACGGAGCGGTAGAAGCCGATGGCCGGGGTGTTCCAGTCCAGCACGTTCCACTCCAGGCGCTTCCAGCCGCGCCGGGCCACCTCGGCGGCCAGCTCCGCGAGCAGGGCCGCGCCGTGCCCGTCGCCGCGGGCGCCGGGGGTGACGTAGAGGTCCTCCAGGTGGATCCCGGCGACGCCCTCCCAGGTGGAGAAGGTCCGGAACCAGATGGCCGTGCCGACGACCGCGCCGTCGTCGCCGGTGGCCACGAAGGCCCCGGCCGACGGGTCCGGGCCGAACAGCGCGGCGTGCAGCTGGTCCTCGGTCAGCCCGCACTCGTGCGCGGCCTTCTCGTAGTCGGCCAGCTCGTGCACGAGCCGGACCATGACCGGCACGTCGCCGGGGGTGGCCGTACGGACGCTCACTGGTCCTCCGCGGGGGTGGGGCGCTGGTTGACGTGGTCGAGGCGGGGGACCCCGCGCTCGAACCCCAGCACGCTGACCCCGGCCGGGTCCATGCGGAAGTGCACACCGCCACTCGCGGGCAACCCGATCCAGCGCGCCGTCAGGACCCGGGAGAAGTGGCCGTGCCCCACGAGCACGACGTCGCCGCCGCCGAGCAGGGCGCGTGCGTCGGCGAGCACGGCGTCGGCGCGCGCGGCGACGTCGCCGGGGGTCTCGCCGCCGGGCCACGGCCCGTCCCAGATCGTCCAGCCCGGCATGGACTCGCGGATCTGCGGCGTGGTCCAGCCCTCGTTGTCGCCGTAGTCCCACTCGACGAGCCGGTCGTCGACCGCGTCCACGCGCAGCCCGGCCAGCTCGGCGGTGTCCCTCGCGCGCGTGCGCGGGGAACAGAGCACCCGGGCGGGCGGGGCGTCGTGGCGGACCAGGGCCAGCGCGTCGCGCACCCGGCGGACGGCGGCCCGGCCCTCGTCGGTCAGCGGGACGTCGGTGCGGCCGGTGTGCTTCCCGGTGCGCGACCACTCGGTCTCGCCGTGGCGCAGCAGGAGGATCCGTCCGTCCGGATCGGCGTCGGTGCTCACGGGCGGCGACGCTAGTCGCGGACGCTGCGGGACGCTCGCGGTGATCAGGTCACCCGGTCGGGTCGGATCCGGACCCGGCCGGGCAGTCCGCCGGGCGCGCCGTACCCGCAGGGTGGCCGGATCGGATGGGATCCGTGGCGGACCACGAGCCGAGGAGCGTCATGTCGTCGCAGTTCTCCCGCCGCCCCGCGCGGCGGCGCATCGCCGGGATCGCCGCCGCGGCCGGCCTCGCGGTCACCGCCGCGCTCACCGCGCCCGCCGCCGCGGGCACCGCGGTGGCCGCCCCGTCCGCCCGGGCGGTGCAGGCCGGGGCGATCGGCCCGGGCGTGCAGATCGCCACCCCGGTCACCGGCGGCGCCGAGCTGTGCACCGCCAACTTCCTCTACACCCCGGCAGCCGGGCAGGACGGGCACCGCGACGAGCCCGGCGGCCGCGGCGCCGAGCACCAGGCCGCCCCGGCCGGGGCGCTCTACCTGGGCGCGGCCGCGCACTGCATGGCGGGCGAGGACGCGATGTCCTCGGTGGACGGCTGCCGCGAGCCGGTCATGCCGGAGGGCATCGAGGTCGGCATCCGCGGCCGCGACGGGAAGAACTACACCGGACGGGTCGCCTACAACTCCTGGGCGGTCATGCAGGACCGCGGCGAGACCGACCCGCAGCTGTGCCTCTACAACGACCTCTCGCTGATCCAGCTGAGCCCGGCGGCCGTCGCCGTCGCCGACCCGACGGTCCCCGGCTTCGGCGGCCCGACCGGGCTCGACACGGACGGCACCGAGCAGGGGGAGAAGGTCTACAGCTTCCAGCCCAACCAGCTCGTGGCGACGCCGTACAAGCAGGGCCTGAGCCTCGGGCAGCCGGAGGGGCCGCGCACGCACGTCGTCTCCACCACGCCGCCGGGGGTGCCCGGCGACTCGGGCTCGGGCTACCTCGACGCGCGCGGGCGGGCGTTCGGGCTGCTGTCGAGCCTGATGCTGCCGACCAACACCAACGGGGTCACCGACATCGCCCGGGCACTGGCCTACGCCGAGCGCTACGGCGAGGTCGGCGCCCTGGAGGTCGTCCCCGGCCGGGTCCCGTTCACGCCGGGTGTGCTGCCGCTGACCGAGCTGCCCAGCGGCCCGTCGCTGCCCGCACTCCCGCTGCCCGACCTCACCCCGGCGCCGCTGCGCTGACCCGGGCACACGGCTCCCGGGACGGGCGTGCGGTGATCCGTACGCCCGTCCTGTGCGGGTGGCCACTCCGGGCGCGCCGGGTGACCGGTTCCCGGCGTCCACCCGGTTAGACTCGCCGCCAGATCCGACAGCTCGTCCCGGCTCGGCGCCCCTATCCCGGCGCAGCGCGCGGGATGGCCGTCCGGCACCGCGAGCAGGTCGACGTCAACCCGCGACGCCCGGTGCAACGGCAGGCGCGTCCGTGCGCCGCTCTCGTACCGCACCACCCGTGGAGTCTTCCCATGACGCTCGCCCAGGACCCGACCAGCCGTTCCGCCCCCGACCGGCACGAGGTGTTCGGCGCGCACGAGGGCGGCAAGCTCGCGACCGGCCTAACCGCGCCGCTGGCCGACGAGCGCGACCTGTCGATCGCCTACACCCCCGGCGTCGCGGACGTCTGCCGCGCCATCGCCGACGACGCCTCGCTCGCCGCCCGCTACACCTGGGCGCACCGGCTGGTCGCCGTCGTCAGCGACGGCACCGCGGTCCTCGGCCTCGGCGACATCGGGCCGCGCGCGTCGCTGCCGGTGATGGAGGGCAAGTCGGCGCTGTTCAAGTCCTTCGCCGGGCTCGACTCGATCCCGCTGGTCCTCGACACCACCGACGTCGACGAGATCGTGGAGACCCTGGTCCGGCTGCGCCCGACCTTCGGCGCGGTCAACCTCGAGGACGTCGCCGCACCGCGCTGCTTCGAGCTGGAGCGCCGCCTGGTCGAGGCGCTCGACTGCCCGGTCATGCACGACGACCAGCACGGCACCGCCGTCGTGCTGCTCGCCGCCCTCGACGGCGCCTGCCGGGTGCAGGGCCGCTCGCTGTCGGACCTGCGCATCGTGATCTCCGGGGCTGGCGCGGCCGGCATCGCCTGCGCACGCATCCTGCTGACCGCGGGCGCCTCGGACGTCGTGCTGCTCGACTCGCGCGGGGTCGTCGACGCCGGCCGCGGCGGGGAGAAGGCCGCGCTGGCCGCCGTCACCAACCCGCGCTCGGTCACCGGCGGGATCGCCGAGGCCCTGGCCGGTGCGGACGTGTTCGTCGGGCTCTCCAGCGCCACGCTGCCCGAGGAGCTGCTGGCCACGATGGCCCCGGAGTGCATGGTCTTCGCGCTGTCCAACCCCGACCCCGAGGTGCACCCCGACGTCGCGGCCCGGCACGCCGCGATCGTCGCGACCGGCCGCAGCGACTTCCCGAACCAGATCAACAACGTGCTGGCCTTCCCGGGGATCTTCCGCGGCGCCCTGGACGCGCACGCCCGCCGCATCACCGACGACATGAAGGTCGCGGCGGCCCGCGCCATCGCCGACGTCGTCGCCGACGAGCTGTCCCCGCAGAAGATCGTGCCCGGCCCGTTCGACCCGCGGGTGGCCCCGGCCGTCGCCGCGGCCGTGGCCCGCGCCGCGGGCGACGCCGGCGTGACCGCAGGCTGACGAACGGCCATAACCCCGGTTACGAAACGTGTGCAACCGGGGTGTGCGCCGAACGGCACGGCGCGCTGTGAGCGGTCGAACACACACGGTCGGATCGGTTGCCACCGCTCGCCGAGCACGTCACACCCTTCACCCTCCGGCGACTACCTGTCACCACCCGTGAGTGACGGGCGGAGCAACGGCGTTGGGCCGAACGGTCCCATCACTCGCTGTATCGGGTGGCTCGATCGGTCTACCCGCCCGGATCGCCCGGCACGGTGGCTCGTTGTTCCCCACGGAGCTGCCGAACGGAACGGAGGCGGGCGTGTCGGAGCAGGAATCGCGGGCGGGACACCGTCCGGGTGCATCGGTCGGGGACCCGGCCGGTGGACGCGCGGAGCAGGCACCGGGTGCCCGCCGCGACAGGGACCGGGACCCCGGTCTCGCCGGTGACCTCGCCCGGGCCTTCGCCGGTCCCGGTGGCACCCCGGCGGGCCGCGCCCGGCCCGGACCCGACGACGAGCCGCTCCTCGACCGTGCGGAGGCCCTGAACCTCGCCGCCGCGCCGGACGCCGAGATCTCCGGCGCGGGCTTCGGGGAGCCGCCGTTCGGCAGTGCCCGCCGCCTCCCCGGTGCGCCGCGCCCGGCCGGCCCGGCCCCGTCGGTCGCCGAGGCGTCCCCCGGCCCGGGGACCACCGGGTCCGGGGCCGCGGGTGCCGACGGTGCCGACCACTCCGCGGTGCAGCTCCCGCCCTCGCCCGCGATGGTCTGCGACGCCGGGGGCGTCGTCGTCCACACCAACGCCGCGCTCCGCCGCCTCGCCGGCTCCGCCGACCCGACCGGCATGCGGCTCCCGCAGCTGCTCGTCGGCCCGGACTCCGACGCCCGCCTGGTCCGTGCCGACCGCCGCCTGGCCCGGGTCAAGGTCGTCCGCTGGAACCAGCCGGGTGACCGCACCGTCGTGCTGCTCACCCCGTTCCCCGACGCCGCGCCCGCGCCGTCGGACGAGGCCCCCGCGCTCGACCTCGAGCGCGCCACCCGCTCCGGCACCTGGACCTTCGACCTGCAGGCCGGGACGCTGACCCGCAGCGAGGGGCTCGTCGAGCTCTACCGCGCGCTCGGCGTGCGCCCCGACGGCCCCGACGGCCCCATCGAGGGCGAGCAGGTCGAGCGGGTCTGCCGGATGCTTCGCCGCGGCCCGGACGCCGCGCCGGAGCCCACCACCGCGCACAGCTCGGAGATCCGCCCCGAGGGCGGCGCGGTGCTGTCGTGCCGCACCCGGATCGACCGCACCCCCGGCGGTGCCCCGCTGCGCCTGATCGGGACCGTGCAGGACGTGTCCGACCGGCGCCGGGCCGAGTCCCGCGCGCAGCGCTCCGGGCAGCGGTTCGCCGACCTCGTCGCCACCATCACCACCGGCGTCGCGATGCTCGACGGCCGCGGCCGGATCGTCGACGCCAACCCGGCGCTGTGCCAGTTGCTCGACGCCGACCTGGAGACCCTGCGCGGCGTCCCGGCGCGCAGCCTGTCCGCCGAGCCCCAGTCCGACGGCCGCGGCGGACTGCCGGACTGGCTGCGCGACCCGTCGCACCCCGAGCCGACCTACCGGATCGAGTCGCTGCCGCTGCTGCGCGCCGACGGGACCCGGGTCGACTGCGAGGTCGTGGTCAACGCCGCCCCCTCCGACGACGGCCGCCCGTTCTGGCTGCTCGTCGTCACCGACGTGGGGGAGCGCCGCCGCGCCGCCGACGTGCTCCGCGAGGCCGACACCGTCGACCCGCTGACCCGGCTGCCCAACCGGGCCGGGCTGCTGGAGCTCGCCGACCGGCTGCTGGCCGGGCCGGACGCCGACCGGGTCGCCGTGGTCTGCGGCGACGTCGACGACTTCGCCCGCGTCAACACCGGCCTCGGCCACGACGCCGGCGACACCCTGCTCGTCGAGCTGGCCGGGCGGCTGCAGCGCGAGCTGCCGTACCACTGCACGGCCGGGCGGCTGTCGGCCGACGAGTTCGCGGTGGTCTGCGCCGACGTCGACGAGATCGGCGGACCGCAGGCGCTCGCCGCCGTCGTCGCCGGGCTGCTGCGCGGCGACGTCACCGTGGCCGGCCGACCGATCACGCTGACCGCCTCGGTCGGCGTCGCCGGGCGGGACGCCGCCGTGGCCGGCCCGCAGGCCGACGCCCGCGGCCCCCGCGGCGACGACCTGCTGCGCTCGGCCGAGGTCGCGGTCCGCGAGGCCAAGCAGCGCGGACGCGGCACGGTCGCCGTCGCCGACCGGGGCGCCGTCGCCCCGGCGCGCCGCCAGCTGGAGCTGGAGGCCGAGCTGCGCGCCGCGATCGAGGGCGACGCGCTGCGCCTGGAGTACCAGCCGGTCGTCGCGCCGGACGGCACCGTGCTGTCCGCCGAGGCGCTGCTGCGCTGGTCGCACCCGGTGCACGGCGAGGTCTCGCCGGGCGAGTTCCTGCCGGTCGCCCAGCGCGGCGGCCTGCAGCGCGACCTGGACCTGTGGGTGCTGCGCACCGCGGCCACCGAGGCCGCGACCTGGCCCCGTGCCGGGCAGGCCGTCGCCGTCGCGGTGAACCTGGCCGGGCTGCTGCCGGCCGACCCGTCGTTCCTTGCCGACGTCACCGCGATCGTCGAGGGCGCCGGGCTGCCGTGGAACCAGCTGGTGCTGGAACTCGTCGAGACCAGCCTGGTCGCGCTGCCGCGCCCCGCGCTGGACGCGATGAGCGAGCTCGTGCACCGCGGCGTCCGCTTCGCCGTCGACGACTTCGGCACCGGCTACTCGTCGCTGGCCCGGCTCAAGGAGCTCCCGGCGCAGACGGTCAAGGTCGACCGCGCCTTCGTCACCGGCGTCGGCACCGACCCGGCCGACTTCGCGCTCGCCCGCGCCGTCGTCGAGGTCGCGCGCGCGATGGGCCGCAAGACCGTCGCCGAGGGCGTCGAGACCGCCGAGCAGTTCCACGTCCTGCGCGGGCTCGGGGTCGACGCGTTCCAGGGCTGGCTGTTCGCCCGCTCGCTGCGCCCCGACGACCTGCACCGCGTGCTGCGCGGCGGCGGCCTGCCCACCCCGGCGACGAGCGCGACCCCGCCGGACGGGACCCCGGGCGCCTGGTGAGCCGGTCGCGCCCGCCCACCGCGGGCGCGACCGTCGTGGTCACCGCACGAACGCGCTCTGCCCGGTGATCGCCTTCCCGACGATCAGCGTGTTCATCTCCCGGGTGCCCTCGAAGGAGAACATCGCCTCGGCGTCGGCGAAGTACTTCGCGATCCGGTTCTCCAGCACCACCCCGTTGCCGCCGACGAGCTGACGCCCGAGCGCGACGGTCTCGCGCATCCGGGTCGCGCAGAACTCCTTCACCAGCGACGAGTGGGCGTCCGACCCGCGCCCGGAGTCGAGCAGCTGGGCGTTGCGCACCGCCATCCCCAGCGAGGCGCTCACGTTGCCGAGCATCCGCACCAGCAGGTCCTGCATCAGCTGGAACCCGCCGATCGGGCGGCCGAACTGCTCCCGCTGGGCGGCGTAGGACAGCGCCAGCTCGTAGGCGGCCATCTGCACCCCGACCGCGCCCCAGGCGGCGTTGGCCCGGGTGCGCTGCAGGACCAGTCCGGCGTCGCGGAAGGTGCCCGAGCCGCCGGAGAGCCGGTGCGACTCCGGCACCCGGACCTGGTCGAGCAGGATGTCGGCGTTCTGCACGATCCGCAGCGATTGCTTGCCCTCGATCTTGGTGACCGTCATGCCCTCCGACGGCGAGGGCACGACGAAGCCGCGCACCGCGCCGTCGGCGTCCGGGTCGGTGTCCCGGGCCCACACGATGACCAGGTCGGCGAAGGTGGCGTTGCCGATCCAGCGCTTCTCGCCGTCGAGGACCCACTCGTCGCCGTCGCGGGTGGCGGTGGTCTCCATGCCACCGGCCACGTCGGACCCGCCGTGCGGCTCGGTCAGCCCGAACGCGCCGATCGAGTCCATCCGGGCCATCGCGGGCAGCCAGCGCTCGCGCTGCTCGGGGGTGCCGCCGGCGTGGATCGAGCCCATCGCGAGGCCCGTGTGGACGCCGTAGAAGCTGTTGACCGACGGGTCGACCCGGGAGATCTCCGCGTGCAGGAACCCCAGGAACAGCCGCGACGCCGGCGGGTCGGCGTAGCCCGCCCCCGCGAGGTCGAGGCCCGCGAAGCCCTTGACCAGCTGCATCGGGAACTCGGCGCGGTCCCAGGCCTCCAGCACGACGGGGGCGACCTCGGCGCGCAGGAACTCCCGCACCCGGCGCAGGTCGGCGCGCTCGGCGTCGGTGAGCAGGTCGGCGTAGTGGAACCAGTCCGCGACGTGCGGGTGGTCTGGGTCGAGGTCCAGCTCGGGACGCGGCAGACGCGTGGGCTCCTTTGGCATGGCCCCACTGTTGCGCCGCGGCGCACCGGCCGCACGGCAGAGCGCCTACCGCAGGGCCTGCAGCAACGCCGCGCCGGCCGTCGTATCCCCGACCGGGCTGAGCACCACGTGGTCGGCGCCCGCGGCCCGGTGCTCGGCGACCCGGGCGGCGATGTCCTCGACGCCGCCGCGGGCGGAGACGGCGTCGAGCAGCCGGTCGGCGCGGGCGTCGACCTCGGCCTCGGCGAACCCCAGCCCGCGGACGGCGGCGCGGTAGCCGGGCACGCCGAGCAGGAACCCGGCCAGCTCGCGCAGGCCGGTCCGGTCGGTCCCGAGGACGGTCGGCAGCATCACCGCGAGCAGCCGGTCCGGGCCCAGCGCCGCCCGCGCCCGCGCGGTGTGCTCGGGGGTGACCAGCAGCGTCACCGCCCCGGCGCAGCGGGTGCGGGCGAGGTCGAGCTTGCGCGGTCCGAGCGCGGCCAGCAGCCGCTCCGACGCGGGCAGCCCGAGTGCGTCGAGCTCGTCGAGGTGGCGGTGCAGCGCGTCCAGCGCCCGCGGCTGCTGGGGCGCCCCCAGTCCGGTCAGGTAGCGGCCGGGGTGACGGCGGGCCGCGTCGGCGTGCACCGCGGCGACGGCCGCCGCCGGGTACAGCCCGGTCGGCACGATCCCCGGGACGACGGCGGCGGCCCGGGTGCCGTCGAGCAGCGCGGTCAGCCGGTCGAGCCGGTCGATCGCGCCCCCGGCGAGCCACAGGGTGCGGGCACCGGCGTCCTCCAGGGCCGCGGCGTCGGCGGGAGCGGGTCCGGTGGCGACGCCGAGCGGGCCCAGTGCAGTGGTCAGGGTCATGTCCGCAGCGTCGGTGCTGAACCGGACTGCAGGTCAAGCGCGACGGGGTGCCGGTGACCTGCGGCCGACCGCTCGCCCGTCGCGCACGACCGGGTTAGTGTGCTGCGACCAAGCGGGGAGCAGGGGTCCCGCGCGACGGCAGGGGGAACCGCCGATGATCGAGTTCCGGGGCGTCACGAAGCGCTTCCCGGACGGGACGGTCGCGGTCGACGAGCTCGACCTCGTCGCCGAGCAGGGGCGGATCACGGTCTTCGTGGGCCCGTCCGGCTGCGGCAAGACGACCTCCCTCCGCATGATCAACAGAATGATCGAGCCGACCGGCGGCGAGCTGCGCGTCGACGGGCGCGACGTGCTGTCCGCCGACCCGGCCGAGCTGCGCCGGGGCATCGGCTACGTCATCCAGCAGGCCGGGCTGTTCCCGCACCGCACGATCGTCGACAACATCGCGACCGTGCCCATGCTCGTCGGGAGCAGCAAGAAGGCCGCGCGGGACCGGGCGATGGAGCTGATGGAGATCGTCGGCCTCGACACCTCGATGGCCAAGCGCTACCCGGCGCAGCTGTCCGGCGGCCAGCAGCAGCGCGTCGGCGTGGCCCGCGCGCTCGCCGCCGACCCGCCCGTGCTGCTGATGGACGAGCCGTTCTCCGCGGTGGACCCGATCGTCCGGGAGAGCCTGCAGGAGGAGCTGCTGCGGCTGCAGTCCGAGCTCGGCAAGACCATCGTGTTCGTCACCCACGACATCGACGAGGCCATCAAGCTCGGCGACAAGGTCGCGGTGTTCCGGGTCGGCGGCAAGCTCGCCCAGTACGACGAGCCGGGCGTGCTGCTGTCCCGCCCGGTCGACGGCTTCGTCGACAACTTCGTCGGCCGCGACCGCGGCTACCGGGGCCTGGGCTTCCTGTCCTCGGACACCATCCCGATCGGGTCGCTGCCGGTGCTCTCGGTCGGCGACCCCCTCCCCGACGACGGCTGGTCGGTCGTCGTCGACGGCTCCGCCCGGCCGCTGGGCTGGGTCGAGGCCGGTGAGGGCCGGGTGACCGAGGAGGCCATCGTCCCGGGCGGGTCGCTCTACGCCGTCGAGTCGGGCTCGCTGCGCGGCGCGCTCGACGCGGCGCTGTCCTCACCGTCCGGTCAGGGTGTCGCCGTCGACGCCGACGGCCGGGTCGCCGGCTCGGTCACTGCCGACTCGGTGCTCGAGGCGCTGCCCGCGGCCCGCGACTCGCACAACGCCGCCTGAGGCCGCCGTGACCTGGGTGTTCGACAACCTCGACTCCGTGCTCGACGCGCTCGCCGAGCACGTCGTGTACGCCCTGATCCCGGTGCTGCTCGGGCTGGTGTTCGCGATCCCGCTGGGCTGGGTCGCCAACCGCAACGCGACGCTGCGCACGATCATGACCAACGCCGCCGGCCTGCTCTACACGGTCCCGTCGCTGGCGCTGTTCGTGTTCATGCCGCCGCTGCTCGGCACCCAGATCCTCGATCCGGTCAACGTGATCGTCGCGCTGACGGTCTACACCGTCGCGTTGCTCGTGCGGACCGTGTCCGACGCGCTGTCCGCGGTGCCGGGCCACGTCGTCGACGCCGCGAACGCGATGGGCTACACCCCGGTCCGGCGTTTCGTCGGCGTCGAGCTGCCGCTCGCCGTGCCGGTGATCGTGGCCGGCCTGCGGGTCGCCGCGGTGTCCACGATCAGCCTGGTCACGGTGGGTGCGGTGATCGGCTTCGGCGGGCTCGGCCTGCTGTTCACCGAGGGCTTCAACCGCAGCAACGACGCCCAGATCGTCTCCGGCATCGTGCTGGTGCTGCTGCTCGCGCTCGTCGTCGACTCGGCCCTGCTGCTCGGCGGCAGGCTGCTCACCCCCTGGCAGCGGGCCCGTACCGGGAAGGCGGGGGCATGACCTACTTCGGCTGGCTGTTCGACGGCGCGAACTGGGAGGGGCCGACCGGCATCCTCGCCCGGCTCGCCGAACACCTCGGCTACACCGCCCTGACCCTGCTGGTCGCGGTGCTGATCGCGGTGCCCCTGGGCGCCTGGATCGGGCACACCGGCCGCGGCGGCTTCCTCGTCGTCGGCCTGGCGAACGGGCTGCGCGCCCTGCCCACCCTGGGCCTGCTGGTGCTGATCACCACGCTGGTCGGGCTGTCGCTGATCGGCCCGATCATCACCCTCATCGTGCTGGCGGTGCCCGCGGTGCTCGCCGGCACCTACGCCGGCATCCGCAACGTCGACCCGGCCGTCGTCGACGCCGCCACCGGGATGGGCATGCGCGGGCCCGAGGTGCTGTGGAAGGTCGAGCTCCCCA
Source organism: Pseudonocardia sp. TMWB2A (assembly GCF_017312135.1). Classification (NCBI taxonomy): domain Bacteria; kingdom Bacillati; phylum Actinomycetota; class Actinomycetes; order Pseudonocardiales; family Pseudonocardiaceae; genus Pseudonocardia; species Pseudonocardia sp. TMWB2A. Next base: position 5,816,810 of record NZ_QKQY01000002.1, on the reverse strand, counting down.
ACGCGCTGCCGCTGATCATCGGCGGGCTGCGCAGCGCGACCCTGCAGGTCATCGCGACCGCGACCATCGCCGCCTACGTCTCGCTCGGCGGGCTCGGCCGGTTCATCATCGACGGCCTCGGCCAGCGCGACTTCGGCATGATGATCGGTGGCTCGATCCTGGTCGCCCTGCTCGCGATCGTCGCCGACCTGCTCCTGGGCGGGCTGCAGAAGCTGATCGTCTCGCCCGGCCTGCAGGCCACCGGCCGGACCGCGCCGCGCCGGCTGCGCGTGGTGCCCACCCGTCCCGAACCCGTCCGCGAAGCGGCCTGACCCACCCCGCACGTCCCCGAGAGGACACCCACCATGAGACGCACCCGTCTGCTGACCGCCGTCGCCGCGACGGTGACCGCCGCGTTCGCGCTGACCGCCTGCGGTGGGGGCTCCGACCCCCTCGCCGGGGGCGGGCAGTCCGGCAGCAGCGACCAGAGCACCGTCGTCGTCGGCGCCGCGAACTTCACCGAGAGCCAGATCCTGTCCTCGGTGTTCGCCCAGGCGCTGCAGGCCAAGGGCGTCACGGTCGAGACCCGGCCGCCGATCGGGTCCCGTGAGGCCTACGTGCCGGCGCTCAAGGACGGCTCGATCGACCTGATCCCGGACTACAGCGGCACGCTGCTGCAGTACCTCGACAAGAGCGCCGCGCAGACCCAGCCGGACGAGGTCTACACCGCGCTGCAGTCGACGCTGGAGAAGGCGGCGCCCACCCTGACCGTCCTGAACCGGGCCGAGGCCGAGGACAAGGACGCCGTCGTCGTCACGAAGGAGACCGCGCAGCGGCTGAACGCGACCTCCATCGCCGACATCGCGTCGCGCTGCGGTGAGCTCGTGTTCGGCGGCCCGCCGGAGTTCCAGACCCGTCCCGACGGCATCCCCGGCATCCAGAAGACCTACAACTGCTCGTTCAAGTCCTACCGCTCGCTCGACGCCGGCGGCCCGCTGACCGTCGCGGCGCTGAAGAACGGCGACGTGCAGGCCGCGGACCTGTTCACCACCGACGCGGCGATCCCGGAGAACGACTTCGTGGTCCTCACCGACCCGAAGAACAACTTCGCCGCGCAGAACGTCGTGCCGCTGATCAACAAGGAGAAGGCGACCCCGCAGGTCACCGAGATCCTGAACGCGGTCTCGGCGAAGCTCACCACGCAGGAGCTGCTCGGCCTGAACGAGGCCGCGGCCGCGCCGGACAAGCCGTCGGTCGACACCGTGGCGAAGAACTGGCTGACCGCACAGGGCCTGCTCTGATGACCGGCGAGGTCCTGTCCCTGCACCGCTACCCCGTGAAGTCGATGCTGGGGGAGGACCTCGCCGCCCTCGAGCTCGACACGCACGGCGTCGTCGGCGACCGGGCGCTCGCCCTGACCGACCCGGACACCGGCCGGGTCGCGACGGCCAAGCAGCCCCGGCACTGGCGACGCCTGCTGACGTGCACCTCCGCGGGCGTCGGCGACGACGTGCGGGTCACGCTGCCCGACGGCCGCACCGTCGACGCCGGGCAGGCCGCCGGGCCGCTCGCCGAGCTGCTCGGCCGGCCCGTGGTCGTCGCCCAGCAGCGGGCCGACGGCGCCGTCGTCGAGCGGCCGGACCCCGAGGACGTCCTCGCCCACGGCCTGGACGCTGAGGTCGACGCGCCGACCCTGGAGATCGCCCAGGGCGCTCCCGGCGGGCGGTTCGTCGACCACTCGCCGGTGCACCTGATCACCACCGCGACGCTGGACGCGCTCGGCGTCGAGGCGCTGCGCTACCGGCCCAACGTCGTCGTCGCGACGCCGCCGGGCACCGAGCCGTTCGTGGAGAACGGCTGGCTCGGGCGCCGGCTCACCCTCGGCGACGTCGTACTGGTCCCGACCCTGCCGACCCCGCGCTGCTCCGTGCCGACGCTGGAGCACGGCGACCTGCCCCGCGCCCCGCACGCGCTGCGCGGTCCGGCCGACCGCAACCGCGTCGAGGTCGAGGGCTTCGGGGTGCTGCCCTGCGCGGGGCTCTACGCCCGCGTCGAGCACACCGGCACTCTGCGCCTCGGAGACCGGGTCGAGGTCTCCTGAATCTTTATGATCAGGAGTATTCTTTACCGGTGTTAAACATCAAGGACGCCGAGGCGGACCGGCTTGCCCGTGAGCTCGCGTCCGAGACCGGGGAGTCGATCACCCAGGCCGTGGCTGTCGCGGTCCGTGAGCGGCTGGAACGCATCCGGGGGCGCGGCGCGTCGGTCGGTCTCGCCGAGGAGATCGACGCGATCGCCCGCCGTTCGGCCGCGCTGCCCGAGCTCGACCGACGGACGTCGGAGGAGGTCCTCGGGTACGACGACGACGGGCTCCCCACCTGATGGTGATCGACACGTCCGCCCTGGTGGCGATCCTCTTCGACGAGCCCCCGCGCCCGGCGCTCGCCCGGGCGATCGAGGCGGACCCGGTCCGGCTCGTGTCGGCGGCGACGGTCCTGGAGGCGGCGATGGTCGTGGAGTCGCGTCGCGGTGACGCGGCCGGCCGGGAGCTCGACATCCTGCTGCACCGTGCGCAGGTCCGGACCGTCGACGTCGGCGAGCGGCACGCCGAGCTGGCGCGGTCGGTGTGGCGCCGCTACGGCAAGGGGCGCCACCCCGCCGGCCTGAACTACGGCGACTGCTTCTCCGCGGCACTGGCCCTCGCGAGCGGGGAGCCGCTGCTGTTCGTCGGCGACGACTTCGCCCGGACCGACATCCCGTCGGTCGCCCTGTCCTGACGTGCCCGCCCCGGTCAGGTCAGGCGCGAGTACACGTCGGTGACCAGCAGGACCGCGAACAGCACCGACGAGATCCCCAGGACCGCGTTGGACAGCCAGCGCGAGCGCGCCTCGCGGGCCACCATCGAGGTGTTCAGCAGCAGGAGCAGCGTCACCGCCAGGAACGGCATGAAGAACGAGCCCAGCACCCCGTAGACCAGGGTCAGCGCGAACGGCCGCCCGATCAGCAGCAGGGCCATCGGCGGGAACGTCAGCCACAGCAGGTACCCGCGGAAGGGTAGCGAGCGCTCGGCGCGGGCGGCCTCGTAGGCCCCGGCCCGCCCAGGCCCGTCGCCGCGGTCCCCGGCCTCGGTGCCCGGCTCCTCGCCGGGTACCACCGCGTCGACCTCGTCCGGCCCGATCGCGGCCTTCTTCCCGTGCGGCAGCCGGATCGCCCGCACCCAGTCGGTGAACAGCAGCGACACGCCGTTCCACACGCCGAGCAGCGAGGTGAAGGTGACCGACAGGAAGCCGACGAGGAACAGGATCCGCACCGGCTCCCCGTAGAGGGCACCGAGCCGGTCGGCGAGGGTGAGCAGCCCGCTGTCGGACTCGGTGAGGTTCTCCCCGAGCAGGATCGTGGACCCGACGACGAGCATCGAGACCACGAAGATGCCGGTCATGATGTAGCCGGTCGCGTTGTCCAGCCGCATCATCGACAGCCACTTCGGGCCCTTCCAGCCCTTCGCGAACAGCCAGTAGCCGTAGGCGGCCATGGTGATCGTCCCGCCGACGCCGCCGATCAGGCCGAGCACGTAGACCGTGGACCCCTCGGGCAGCCGCGGGACGAGGCCGTTCGCCAGCGCGGGCAGGTCCGGGCCGACCAGGATCGCGACGAACACGACCGTCGCGAACTTGATCAGCACGAGCACCGTCATGAACTTCTCGAACGCGTGGTAGCGCTGCACCCACACCAGCGCCAGCCCGACGACGCCCGCGATCGCCGCCCACCCGCCGACCGGCAGCCCGCCGAACAGCGCGTTCAGCGGCAGCCCGACCGCCGACATCGCGGTGGCGCCGTAGACGAAGCCCCACACCACGATGTAGACGCCGAAGAAGCCGGTCGCCCAGTAGCCCAGCCGCCGCCAGCCGTCGAGCATGGTCGCGCCGGAGCCGAGGTGCCAGCGTCCGACGGCCTCGCCGAGCGCGAGCTTGACCAGGGTCCCGACGACGGCGGCCCACAGCAGCACCGTCCCGAACGACGCCCCCGCCACCATCGTCGCGACGAGGTCGCCCGCGCCGACGCCGGTCGCCGCGGCGAGCAGGCCCGGCCCGATCGAGCGGATCCTCCGCGCGCCGGTGGGGGGTTCGAGGAAGTCGGTCTGCGGACCGGGGGAGGCCATCGTCACAGTCTCCGATCACGGCGTCGTGGGAGGGATCGCGCGGGTTCGCCGAGCACGCTAGGCGAGCGGGGCGGTGCATTCCAGCGCGGAAGGGTCACGAACGGACGTATCGGACCCCCGATCGCGGCGACGGGCTACGACGCACGGCGCACCCGCCGTTGCAGCCGGTGCACGCCCGGCGCACCATGAACGGGTACCGGGACCGGCCGATAGATTGGCCGCGGCGTCGGCCGGGTCACGGTCGCCGCACGCGCACGCACGGAGGGTGGGCATGGCGAACATCGACGAGATCCGGGCCGGGATCGGGCGGGCCAACCAGCAGGCCACCGAGAGCCTCGGCGCGCTGCGGCACGCCCGCCAGGCCATCGAGGAGGCCGGCGCCGCGTTCTCGCAGAACATCTACGGCACCGCCCAGAACGACGCCGACGACGCCCGCGCCCGCTTCGCCGCCGCGTCGGAGAAGATCGACGAGGTCGAGCAGGCCCTGCACATCGCCATGCAGTCCGCCGACGACGTCGCCTCGCGGCTCTGACCGCGCCCGCCCGCCCCTGATGGCCCGTCGCCCGAACCGTCGCGAGCGGATCCGGTCCGCCTTCGACGGGTTCCACCGGGCGGCGTCGCGGGCACTGGGTGCGGCGGAGGGCCGCCGCGACCGGGCCGCGGCCCGGCACGCCGAGGTCATGGCGGAGCTGTGGCTGCGCGAGACCGGGCACGACGCCGCGCGCCGCGACCCGGGGCTGGCCCGGGTGCTCGGCAACCCGCGGCTCGCCGGCGTCCTCGCCCGGGTCGCCGAGGACCGGGCGCACGTGTTCGACCGCTGGCAGGGCGACTCGCCCCAGACGCTGTCGGAGATCGTCGCCGACGCCACCCCCGGCGCCGCCGGGGACGCCCTGGCCGACTGGAAGCCGGTCGCGGGCGCCGTCGAGCCGACCGGTCCGGTCCCGGAGATGTGGGTGCTCGGCACCGGCTCGGTGGAGGGCGGTGCCCCGTTCCGGGTCGCGGTCCCGCTGCTCGACGGCGCGCACCTGCAGGTGGTGTCGACGCCGCGCTCCCGCGACCGGGCCGAGGCGATGGTCGAGCAGCTGGTCCTGCGCACCGTGCGGCACTTCCGGCCGGGCGCGGTGAACGTGCACGTCTGGGACGTCGGCCAGCTCGCAGGCGCCCTGCCCGGGCTGTACCCGCTGACCCGCACCGGGCTGCTGACCGTGCACGACCCGACCCGGCTGGGGCGGCTGCTGGACCAGCTCGCGGACCGGATCCGCCGGGTGCAGACCCGGGTGCTCGCCGACGGCGCCACCTCGCTGCGCGAGCTCGCCGACCGCACGGGGGAGCGGCCCGAGGCGTGGCTGGTGGCGGTGCTCGTCGGCAACGGCCGCGAGCTGCCCGAGGCCGAGCTGCGCCAGCTGCAGCGGGTGGCGCGCGGCGGTGTCGCGGCGGGGGTGCAGCTGGTGCTGCTCGACGTCCCGGCGGCGCTGCCGCGTCCGGTGGAGACCGTCGACTTCGGGGACCCGCCGGGCGTCGACCCGGCCGACGACCGGCTGCCGGTCCCGGTGCGGACCTCGGTGACCGGGCCGCACGTGCTCGTCGAGCCGGACCCGCCGGTACCGGCCGACGACGTCACCGCGGTGTGCGAGGCGATCGCCGCCGGGCACGAGCAGTGGCGCGGACGGCTGGGTGCGTTCAAGGACATGCTGCCCCGGCGGCGCGGCGAGGGCCGCTCGCACGACGGGCTGAAGGTCGTCGTCGGGCACGAGGACGGCATCCCCGCCGAGTTGAGCCTCGACGACCACTCCCCGCACGCGCTCGTCGGCGGGCCCAGCGGGTCGGGCAAGACGAACCTGCTGCTGGCCTGGATCGCCGGTCTCGCCGCGCACTACGGCCCGGACGAGGTCGAGCTGTACCTGCTCGACTTCAAGGAGGGGGTGTCGTTCACCCCGTTCGCCCCGGACCCGGAGGGCCACCGCGCCGACCGGCTCCCGCAGGCCCGGCTGATCGGCGTCAACATCAACACCGACCGGGAGTTCGGGCTGGCGCTGCTGCGCCACCTGTCCGAGGTCATGCGCAGCCGCGCCGAGGCCGCCCGCCGGCACGGCGCGACCAAGCTGGCCGAGCTCCGGGTGGAGCGCCCCGACCTGCGGCTGCCGCGGATCGTCGCGGTCATCGACGAGTTCCAGTTCCTGTTCACCGGCCGCGACGCCGTCAGCGCCGAGGCGACCGCGCTGCTGGAGGACGTCGCCCGGCGCGGCCGCTCGCAGGGTGTGCACCTGGTCCTGGCCAGCCAGGACGTCTCCGGCATCGACGCGCTGTGGGGCCGCTCGGCGATCTTCGAGCAGTTCGTCCTGCGGATCGCGCTGCCCCGCGCGCGGCGGATCCTCGCCCAGGACAACGAGGCGGCGCTGGCGCTCCCGCGCTGGCACGCGATCGTCAACCACGACTCGGGCGTCGCGCACGGCAACCACGTGGTACGGCTGCCCGAGGCGGGCGGCCCGGTGGTCCGCGACGTCCAGGTCACCGCGTTCACCGACTTCCCCGACACCCCGGAGCCGGTCGTCTTCGACGGCGCCCGTGCCCCCTCCCACGACGCGCTGGCCGCCCGGCTGCCCGCCGACGGCGTGCCCCGCGCGCTGGTCGGGCAGTTCGTCGACGTGCACGGCAGCCCCGCGGCCGCCGAGTTGTCCGACGGCCCCGGCCGCAACCTCGGGGTGATCGGGCCCGACGCCCGCGTCGCGGTCCCGCTGCTGTGCTCGGCCGTCCGCTCGGTGGTGGTGTCGCTGCCCGACCCGGCCGGCGCGCAGGTCCTGCTCGTGCCGCTGGCCCCGGACGCGGCGGCCGCCGCGGGCGCGCTCGCCCCGGACCTGCCCGGCACGGTGGAGAAGGTGTCCGCCGACGGGTTCGCCGCCCGCGTCGCCGAGCTGGCGGCGACGGTCCGTGCCCGGGCCGCGTCGGGCGGCGGTGGGGGACACGCGTCGCTGCTGGTCGTGGTGTTCGGCGCCGACGCGGCGGAGTCGATGCTGGACCGCACCGGCACCGAGGACCTGCGGGCGCTGCTGCGCCACGGGCCCGGGGTCGGGGTGCACGTGCTGGGCTGGTGGCAGGGCGCGCAGCGGCTGAAGACGCTGCTGGCCCCGCCGGGTGCGGCGATCGACGACCTGGGCGCCTGGGTGGCGACCGGCGTGCAGGGCACCGACCTGGTGCCGCTGCTGGGCGGACAGCCGCTGGACTGGACGCCGACGCCGGGGCGCGCGCTGTTCCTCGACCGCTCCCGGCACGGCCGCCCGCAGCTGGTCATCCTGACCGACGCGGGCGGCGGCGGCCCGGACACCCTCGCCGGAGGTGGGATGTGAGTGCCGTCGAGCGCTACCGCGCGGTCGTGGCCGAGCTGGCCGGTGCCGTCGTCGACCTGCGGGAACGCGACGCCCGGCGGGCCGAGGAGCTGCGCCGCGAGCTGCGCGGCACCGAGCGGGAGCTGCGGGACGCCGCGGACCGGCTCACCCTGGCCCGCGGCATGTTCGAGCTGCGCTGGGAGGCGGCGTTGCAGCTGATGTGGTCGGCCGAGGAGCCGGGGCGTCCCCGGCCGCGACCCGACCTGCGGGCCGACCCCGACGAGCACGCCGCGCTGGAGGAGGCCGCCGACGAGGCCCTGCGCGAGCTGCGCTCCTCGGGCGACCGGCGGCTGTTCCGCCTGCGCCGCGACGACGACTGACCCCGCCCCGCACGCCGCACCCGCCCGGGCCGGACACGCCGAGATGCAGCCCCGGGCCGGCCACGCGGGTGGCGGGCAGCCCTGAGCTGCATCTCGACGGTCGTGCCGGGGGTCCGGGGCCGGTGGTCGCCGTCCGCCCCTCCCCGACGTACCGCGTGTGCGGCACCGGATCGTGGGCGGGCGGTCAGCCCAGCGGGACGACGCCCAGCAGCAGCGCGACCCCGAGCATCACCAGCGAGCAGACCGCGGCCCGCCAGATCACCCTGCGGTGGTGGTCGGCCAGGTTGACCTTCGCGAGCGAGACGAGCAGCAGCAGCGCCGGGACCAGCGGGCTGGTCATGTGCACCGGCTGGCCGATGATCGACGCGCGGGCCATCTCCACCGGGGCGATGCCGTAGTGGCCCGCGGCCTCGGTGAGGATCGGCAGGATGCCGAAGTAGAACGCGTCGTTGGTGAGGAAGAACGTCAGCGGCATGCTCAGCACACCGGTGATCACCGCGAACCAGGAGCCGACCGACGGCGGCACGGCCGAGACGATCCCGTTCGCCATCGCCGTCACCATGCCGGTGCCCGACAGCACCCCGACCAGGACCGCGGCGGCGAACACCATGGACACGACACCGACGATCGAGGTGGCGTGCGAGGTCACCGCCCGGAGCTGGTCCTCGGGCTTCGGGAAGTTCACGACCAGGGCGATCGCGGCGGCCGCGACGAACACCAGCGACAGCGGCAGGACGTCCATGCCCAGCAGCACCAGCAGCGCGACGGTGAGCCCGAGGTTGAACCAGATCAGCTTCGGCCGCAGCGTCGGACGGTTCGGGTCCAGCGTGCCCTCGAGGGCGGCGTCGTCGGCGTCGGAGGAGCCCCCGGCGGAGCCGGACGCCGGCCGGTCGGTGCCGTGCGTGCCGTCGGTGCCGGTGCCCCCGCCGACCAGGGCGGGCTCGCGCACCGCCACCATCTCGTCGGCGACGACCGACAGCGTGCGGCCCGAGGCGAGCAGCCGCCTGCGCTCGGAACGGCCCAGCTGCCAGGCCAGCAGCAGCACGGTGGCGATGCCGGCCACCATGCCCGGGACCATCGGGTTGAACAGCTCCGAGGGCGACACGTTCAGCACCGTCGCCGCGCGGATCGTGGGGCCGCCCCAGGGCAGGATGTTGAGCACGCCGTTCGCGAGGTTGGCGACGACGGTCAGCACCACCGGGCTCAGCCCGAGCCGCAGGTAGATCGGCAGCAGTGCGGACACCGTGATGATGAAGGTGGTCGAGCCGTCGCCGTCGAGGGAGACGACACCGGCGAGCACCGCGGTCAGCACGACCAGGCGCACCGGGTCGTTGTTCACCGTGCGCAGCACGAAGCGGATCAGCGGGTCGAACAGCCCGACGTCGATCATCGTGCCGAAGAAGATGATCGCGAAGAACAGCAGCACGGCCGTCGGCGCGAAGTCCTTGAACGCCGACGAGATCGAGTCGACGACGCCGTCCTCGCCCGGTTCGGACAGGCCGGTGCCGGTCGCCACGAGGGCGAAGGTCAGCGGGACGAGTACCAGCGCCAGCGTCGGCGCGAGCCGCTTCGCCAGGATCAGGTACATGAAGACCGCGATCATCGCGGACCCGAGAACGATGAGCATCGGTGCTCCTCCTCGACGGATGTGTCGAGGAGCAACGCTAGGTCCGGGCCCCGGCCCCGGTCCCGCTTGCGGACACAGCCCACGTAGTGGTCGCTGCGTGCCCTGTGGTCGTTGTGGTCACGGGGCGGACGGGCGGCCGGCCGCCCCGTGACGGGCGGGTCAGTGGTCGATGCGGGTCGCGTCGTTCGCCCAGAACACCACGCGCCTGCCGACGCCGGTGATGATGAAGTGCAGGGTGATGCCGATCGCGGACAGCAGGACGAGCACCGCGAACGTCCGGGACACGTCGAGGGTGAAGTTCGTGGCCTGGATGGCGTAGCCCAGGCCCTCGGTCGACCCGACGAACTCGGCGACGATCGCGCCGGTCACCGCGAAGATGGCGGCGACGTCGAGCCCGGCCACGATGCTCGGGAGCGCGCTGGGGAACTGCAGCCTGCGGAAGACCTGCCCGCGGGTGGCGCCGAACGAGCGGAACATCGCGATCTGGTCGGGGTCGGTCGAGCGCAGCCCGTGGATCGCGTTGACCAGCAGCGGGAAGAAGGCCAGCAGCGCGGTCGTGACGACCTTGGAGGTCATCCCGGTCCCGAACCAGATCAGCAGGACCGGCGCGATGGCGACCTTCGGGATGGTCTGGGTCGCGACGACCAGCGGGAAGACCGCCTTGTCGACCAGCCGCGACTGGGTGACCAGGAACGCCACCGACAGCGCGGCGACGACGGCCAGCAGGAAGCCCAGCAGGATCTCCTGCAGCGTGACCCACGCGTGCGGGAGCAGCGAGCCGTCGGTCAGCCCGACCCACAGCGACCGCGCCACCGTCGAGGGGGCGGGGACGATCAGCGCCGAGACGTCGAAGACGACCACGGCGGCCTCCCACACCGCCAGGAGCAGGACGGCGAGCCCGGACGCGAGCAGCCAGCCGGGTTGGTCGACCAGCCGCCGGCGGGGCGGCCGGGCGGTGGCGGGGGGCGTCCGGACGGAGCTGCTGCGGTCCGACGTCGTCGTCATGTCTGTCTCCGTGGTGGGGCGGGGCGGGCGCTCAGTGGGCACTGTGCTCGGAGTTGAGGAGCCTGCGGATCCGGGTCACGTAGCTCCCGAACTCGGGGGTGTTGATCGTCTCGAGGACCCGCGGGCGGGGCAGGTCGATGTCGATGACCTCGGCGATCCGGCCGGGCCGGGCGGTCATGACCACCACCCGGTCGGACAGCAGGACGGACTCGGGGACGCTGTGGGTGACGAACAGGACCGTCTTGCGGTCCCGTTCCCAGATCTCGAGCAGGTCCATGCCGAGCTGGTCGCGGGTGAGCGCGTCCAGCGCGCCGAACGGCTCGTCCATCATCAGGATCTGCGGGTCGTGCACCAGGGCGCGCCCGATGCCGACCCGCTGCTGCATCCCGCCGGAGAGCTCGTTGGGGTACTTGTCGGCGAAGTCGGACAGGCCCAGCTTGGCCAGCATCTCGTCGGCGATCCGGTCCGACCCCTCGGCCGGGGCGCCGTTGAGGTCGTGGGACAGCAGCAGGTTCTGCCGCACGGTCCGCCAGGGCAGCAGCAACGCCTGCTGGAAGACCATGCCGAGACGGTGCCGGCCCGGGAGCAGCTCGCCGCCGAAGCTCAGCGAGCCGTGGGTCAGGCGGGTCTGCCCCATGATGATCTTCAGGAGGGTGCTCTTGCCGCAGCCGCTCGGGCCCACGATGGACAGGAACTGTCCCTGCGGGACGGCGAGGTCGACGTCGTCGAGGGCGACGACCTCGCCACCCCGCTTGCTGGTGTAGCTCTTGTGCACGCCGGTCAGTGCGACGGCGTCGGTCGTGGCCAGGGTCATGGGGGCACTCCTCTGTGCACGGTTCGGGGGAGAGGGCCGGGTCAGGCGGTGCCGGACTCCGGCCCGGCGACGGCGTCGGGCACCGGCAGCGGCCACGTCCCGCCCATCAGGTCCGTCAGGCGCATCGCCGCGGCGGTGAGCAGGGACTCCTCGCGGGCCGCGGACCCCGGCGCCAGCGCGGTTGCGGTGCCGATCACCGCGATCGTGGCGGCCAGTCCTCGGGCGCCGAACACCGGCGCGGCCAGGATGCGGACACCCGCGGAGGTCGTGGTGCTGCCGATCCCGCTGGCCCGCGCCTGCTCGGCACGCTCGTTGAGGTCCTCGCGCTGGGCACCGGGGACGGTCCCGAGCAGACGCTCGATGGCGAAGCGGTCCGGGTGGAAGGCCAGGAAGACCTGGGTCTGTGCGGCGTCGCTGGCGAGCTGGTGGCCGACGCGGACGGTGACGGCCGCGCCCCAGGTGACGTGCTGCTCGACGTGGACGACGACGGGGCCGCCCGCACCCCACAGGGCCATCGCGACGGTGAGGTGGGCGTCGGCCGACAGGTCGCGCATCACCGGGGGAGCGATCTCGGTGACCTGCTGGCGGCCCAGGGCGAAGGCCCCGAGCTGGTAGAGCAGCCGGGACGGCTGGAACGAGGCCTGCTGGTCCGGGCAGCGTTCCAGCAGCTCGGCCGCCACCAGCGACATGAAGTAGCGGTTGGTCGTGGTCCGGTTCAGCCCGAGCAGCGTCGCCCCCTGCGCGACCGTCAGCGTGGGCCGGGACGGGCCGAAGAGCGCCAGGATCTGCGCGGTACGGGCGACGGCCTGGATGTCGCCGGTCGACCGGGAGCCGACGTCCGGGAGGGGAACCGTGTCGCCGCTCATACGCCGTGGCCTCCAGATGATCGTATAGCGATCTGCGTGTTGCGAAGATAGGGCGCGACAAGGGCCGCGCACAAGCATCAATCGGATCTGTAGTCGATTTGTCGCAGACAGCGCAGTCTTGACATGTCGGGATGCGAACTTATAGTTCGGGATGCGGTCATCCGGTGCGACGCGAGTCGGGGCGTTCGAGAGCCACGCGTGGTGCCCGCCCCTCCACGGACACCTCCCACGAAGGCAGGCATCTGATGAACAGCAGCACTCTGCTGCGCCGCCTCGGCGTCGTCGCCACCGCCGCGGCCCTGGTCGCCGGGCTCGGCGCCTGCGGCTCCTCCGCCGACCCGGGCTCGGGGAACACGCTCAACGTCGTGGTCACCACGGCCGCCTGGAGCGTGGAGACCGGCTCGATCACCCTCGCCGACCGGCTCGGCTTCCTCCGCGAGGAGGGCGTCCAGGCGACCTTCAGCACCGCGAAGTCCGGGACCGAGGCCGCCCAGCAGATCATCGGCGGGAACGCCGACGTCGCCGTCGCCACCCCCGAGCCGGTCATGATCGCGGCCCAGCAGGGCACCGACCTGCAGTACTTCATGCCCTTCTACGGCCACGTCATCTACGGCCTGGCCGCGGTGCCCGGAAGCGGCATCGCCTCGGTGGCCGACCTGCGGGGCAAGCGGGTCGGCGTCACCAACGCGAACAGTACCGGGGCGACCCTGCTGCGCACCGCGCTGAAGGCCGAGGGCATGAGCGAGAAGGACGTGACGATCGTGCCGATCGGCGTCGGGGCCCAGCAGGTCACGGCGGTGCGGGGCGGCGACGTCGACGCGCTCGCCATGTACGACACCCTCTACACCAGCCTGCGCTCGCAGGACATCGCGGTCACCGACATCCCGGTCCCCGGGCTGGACCAGCTCTTCGGCGGCGGGCTGCTCGCCCAGAAGTCCGCGCTCGCCGAGAACCCCGAGGCCTACGCGAAGCTCGGCCGGGCCGTCGCCAAGGCGCTGGCCTGGAGCCGGCAGCACCCCGAGGACGCCGTGCGCGCCGTCTGGGACTCCAAGCCGGAGACCCGCCCGGGCCCCGGCCAGGACGAGCAGAAGGCCCTGGAGGACGGCGTCGCGATGATCGAGACCCGGCTCGGCGCCCTCATCCCGGACCCGCAGAGCACCTCGTGGACCGAGATCGACCCGGCGTCGGTGGACCGCTTCGCCGACTGGGCGCTCGGTGCCGGACTGATCACCGGGAAGCCGCCGGTCGAGGACGTCCTCGACTCGGGCGCCGGTGCGGCCATCGGCGACTTCACCCCGTCCGAGGTCAGGCCGTCCGCGGGGTCCTGACCACCCCGCCCCGCTCCATCCGCCTCCCACGACCCGTGCCGCCACCGCGGCACGCAGGAAGGACACCGCTCCCATGTCCGACGCCGTCCTCGCCGCGCTGCGCGGCCTGATCGACATGCACGTCCACTCGGGCCCCAGCCCCTACCCGCGGCGGTTCCTGCACTACGAGGCCGCACAGGACGGATGGGACCGGCTCGGGATGCGGGCGATGGTGGTCAAGTCGCACCACCACAACACCGTGATGGACGTGCTCGCGCAGGCCAACCAGCTGGCGTCGATCCCGACCGAGGTGTTCGGCGGGATCGCGCTGAACAGCCCGGTCGGCGGCGTCAACCCGCACGCCGTGCGGCTGTCGCTGTCGATGGGCGGCAAGGTCGTGTGGTTCCCGACCATCAGCTCGGGCCGGCACATCGACTGCCACCCCGAGGGCGGCCAGTTCCCGACCTCGACCGTGCACACCACGATCGAGCGGATCGACGTGGTCGGGCCCGACGGCGGGCTGACCGCCGAGGCCCGCGAGGTCGTCGGGATCGTCCGGGAGGCCGATGCGGTGCTCAACGCCGGGCACATGTACCCCGACCAGATCCGGGTGCTGTTCACCGAGGCCCGCGCGGCCGGGATGGACAAGCTCGTGATCAGCCACCCGAACTTCGTGATCGGTGCCGAGCCCGAGACCTGCGAGGAGTTCGTCGGGCTCGGCGCCTACGTCGAGCACGAGGTCGGGATGTACAACCCGCACCGGGAGAACCGGCACTTCGAGCCGGAGACGCTGTTCGAGTGGATCTCCCGGATCGGTCCGGAGCACACCGTGCTGGCCTCGGACGCCGGCCAGCGCGGCAACCCCGCCCCGGTGGACGCGTGGCTGGGCACCTGCGAGGCGCTGCTCGACCTCGGCCTGGACGAGAAGGACCTGCGCCGGATGGTCGTCGACAACCCCGCCCACCTGCTCGGCATCGCCGAGTAGACGCGTCGCCGACCGCACAGGAGGACTCCCGTGACCACCGAGCTCACCCCCACCACCGACCCGCGCCGCACCCTCGCGTCCCAGGCCGCCGGGATCGACCGGACCCGGCCCATTGCCGCCGCCCAGTACCTCGACTTCACCGCGCTGCCCGCGACCACGACCGACGCGGGGGACACCTGGACGACGCGGGGCCAGAACGCCGTGGTGCACCACGTCGCCGCCCGCAGGCCCGGCACGGTCGCCGACACCACCTTCTCCTCGGAGACGGTCCTGATCCTCACCGACACCGCGGCGGCCGCCGACGTCACCTGGGAGGGCGCCAGCACCGCGCTCGCCGGGCACGGCGTCGCGGTCCTGCCGCCCGGCGCCGTGCGGATCGACAACACCGGCACCGCCGACCTGACCCTGCTGGTCCGCAGCGACGAGCCGGGCTGGGCCGGGCGCGCGAGCAACGCCGCCGCGTTCGCCGAGCCGTCGCCCCGGGTCGCACCGGCCGAGCCGTGGCCGGCCCCGCCCGGGCCGGAGCGGGTGCGGTTCTACCGGGCCGAGGACCACCCGCTCGAGCAGGGGAGGTTCGGACGGATCTTCCGCAGCCGTTCGTTCATGGTCAACCTGCTGGCCGCGCACGACGGGCCGCGCCCGGCCGACACGCTCTCCCCGCACCACCACGACGACTTCGAGCAGTACTCGCTGGCGACCCACGGCCACTACACCCACCACATCCGCACGCCCTGGGTCACCGACCGCAACCACTGGCGCGAGGACGAGCACGTCGGCGTCGGCAGCCCCTCGCTGACGGTCATCCCGCCGCCCACCGTGCACACCTCCGAGGCCGACGGCCCGGGGGAGAACCGGCTGATCGACATCTTCTGCCCGCCGCGCGCCGACTTCTCCGCCAAGCCCGGCTGGGTGCGCAACGCCGAGGACTTCCCGGCGTGACCGGCACCGGGCCGGTGTCGCCGCGGGCGGTGCTGCGGCCGGGGGCCCGCGCGCTCGGGACCTGGCTGAAGCTGGCCGCGCCGGAACCGGTGGAGATCGTCGCCGGGGCCGGGTTCGACTTCGTCGTCGTCGACCTGGAGCACGCCCCGATCGGGATCGAGACGGCCGCCTGGCTGCTGTCCTCGGCGCGGGCGCACGGGCTGGTCCCGTTCGTCCGGATCCCGGACCACCGGCCGTCGACGGTGCAGCTGATGCTCGACGCCGGTGCCTGCGGGCTGTTCGTCCCACGGGTGGACTCCCTCGCCCAGGCCGAGGCGGTGGCCCGGGCGTTCTCCTTCCCCCCGGAGGGCACCCGCGGGTCCGGGGGGACCAGCCGGGCCGGGCACTGGGGCCGGCGCCCGACGCCGGACTACCTCGGCTTCGGCCGGGACGAGGCGATGCTGATCGTCCAGCTGGAGGCCGAGTCCGGGATCGCCGACGCGGAGCGGATCGCGGCGCTCCCGGCCGTCGCCGGGCTGTTCGTCGGCGCCGCGGACCTCGCGCTGTCGACGGGATCCACGCCGTCGTCGGACGACGTGCTCGCCCACATCGGGACGGCCCGCGCGGCCGCGCACGGCGCCGGGAAGGTGTTCGGGCTGGCCTACGGCGCGGCGCCGGCGGCGATCCGCACGGCGTTCGACCACGGCACGGACTTCGTCGTGGGCGGCAACGACGCGAGCCTGCTCGCGAGCGCCGCCGCCGACCTGGTGGCCGGGGTCCGGGAGACGGCATGACGGCGTCTCCGTCGATGTCTCCGTCGATGACCCTGGGGCTGGCCCTCGACCTCGGGTCCGAGCCCGCGATGGGGCCGGTCGCCGCGCAGCTGCGCCGCGCCCGGCCGCTGCTGGAGACCGCCGAGCGGGCGGGCTTCGACTCGGTGTGGCTCGGCGAGAGCTTCCACGCCCGGCCGGAGCCGTTCCACCTGCCCTCGGCGCTGCTCGTGCTGGCGCACCTGGCCCCGCTGACGACCCTGGGCCTCGGCACCGGGGTGCTGCTGGTGCGCGCGCAGGACCCGGACCGGCTCGCGACCGAGGCCGCGCTGCTCGACCAGCTCAGCGAGGGACGGCTGGTGCTCGGCCTCGGGCTCGGGCCGCCCCCGCTGCGCGGGAGGTTCGGGGGGCCGGACCGCGCCGGCGGCGCGCTGCTGGACACCGTGCTGGCCGGGATGCGCGAGCGGTGGCGCGACGGCGGCGGCGCCGTCCCCCCGCCGTGGCGGGCCGGTGGGCCGCCGGTCCTCGTCGGCGGGTCCGGCGCCGCCGCGGTGCACCGCGCGGTGTCGGCCGCCGACGGCTACTACGCCGCCACCAACTACTCCGACCGGGTCCTGGCCCGGCAGGCCTCGGCCTACCGGGACGCCGGCGGCACCGGCACCGTCGCGGCCAACCGCATCTGCGTCGTCGACACCGACGGCGACCGGGCCCGCGACCACGCCGCGCAGCACCTCGGCGGGCTGCGGGACTACTACCGCTCCCGCGGGCTGTGGGACGTGGGCCGGGCCGACGGTGATCCCGACCCGGTGCTCGTCGGCACCCCGGACGAGGTCCTCTCCCGGCTCCGTGACCACCGGCGGGCCGGCGTCTCCCAGATCCAGGTGCGGGTCGCGCCGCACCCGATGCCGGCCGAGGTGGCCCGCCGCACCGTCGCACTGCTCGGCGAGCACGTCCTACCCCGGCTGGGAGCGCTCCCGGCCGGATCACGAGAACACGACAGGAGCACGTCATGAGCCAGGAGGTCCGCGGCGTCGTCGCCCTCGACCTGGGCAAGCCGGTCACCGTGGAGACCGTCGTGGTGCCCGACCCCGGACCCGACGAGGCCGTGGTCCGCGTGCAGGCCTGCGGGGTCTGCCAGACCGACGTGCACTTCCGCGACGGCGGCATCCCCGGCCGCTTCCCGATCCTGCTCGGCCACGAGGCCGCCGGCGTCGTCGAGTCGGTGGGCGAGGGCGTCACCGACGTCGCCCCGGGCGACTTCGTGATCCTCAACTGGCGCGCGGTCTGCGGCGCCTGCCGGTCCTGCCGGGACGCCGAGCCGTGGTCGTGTACGGCGCCGCGCACCGCGAGCACCCCGATGACGCTGACCGACGGGACGCCGCTGGGCACCGCGATGGGGATCGGGGCCTTCGCCGAGAAGACCCTCGTCCACGCCGGGCAGTGCACGAAGGTCGACCCGCGGATCAGCCCGCAGGTGGCCGGGCTCATCGGCTGCGGGGTGACGACCGGGTTCGGTGCCGCGGTCACCACCGGTGGCGTCCGGCCCGGACACACGGTCGCCGTGATCGGGTGCGGGGGCGTCGGCGACGCCGCCATCGCCGGTGCCCGGACGGCCGGTGCGACCACGGTCATCGGGATCGACACCGACCCGCGGAAGCTGGAGTGGGCGACCGGGTTCGGGGCCGGCCACACCGTCGACGCCCGGGACACCGACGTCGTCGAGCGCGTCCGCGAGCTCACCGGCGGGGCCGGGGCCGACGTCGTCATCGACGCGGTCGGGCTGCCTCAGACGTGGAAGCAGGCCTTCTACGCGCGCCGCCCCTCCGGCACGCTCGTCCTGGTCGGGGTGCCGCACCCCGACGCGACCGTCCCCGACCTCCCGCTGATCGACTTCTTCCGCCGGGACGGCGCGATCCGGTCCAGCCGGTACGGCGAGTGCCTGCCGTCGCGGGACTTCCCGCGGCTGGTCGAGCTGCACCTCGGTGGACGCCTGCCGCTGCAGGACATGGTCACCGAGGAGATCGGCATCGACGACGTGGAGACCGCCTTCGCCCGCATGCGCGACGGCGAGGTCATCCGCTCCGTCGTCGTGTTCTGACCCCCGGCCCGCCGCGGGGCCGGTGAGTCCCCTCCCGGCCCCGCGGCGTCACTCGTCGTCGGCGTCGTCGCGCGCGAGGAAGCTCGACAGCCGCTCGACGGCCGTCTCGAACTGCGGGTTCGCGTCGACGAAGGCGCGGAGCCGGTCGGCCAGCCACTCGACGCTGACCTGCTCGTCGCCGCGCCGGTCGACGAGCTCCTCGATGCCGCGGTCGGTGAAGTACATGCCGGCGAGGATACGGCGGCCGCCGCTTGACCCGGACGCGACGGCATCGTTTCCGATGGTCTCCCACCGCCTCGTGAGGAGATCCCATGTCCACCGCGCCGTCCGCCGCGACCGTCGCCCCGACCCCGGTGAGTGACCGTGCGCTCGCCCCCGACCTCGCCCGGGGCGCGATGCTGCTGCTGATCGCACTGGCCCACGCGCCCTGGTTCGCCTACACCTCCGAGCTGGGGGCCACGCTGCTGCACGCCGCGGACGGCGGGCTCGCCGACCGGATCGCCCAGGTCGTGACCATCACCGCCGTCGACGGCCGCGCCTGGACACTGTTCGGGTTCCTGTTCGCCTACGGCATCGGGCAGCTGTACGCCCGCCGGATCGCCGGCGGCGGCACCGACGCGCAGGCGCGGCGGCTGCTGCGCACCCGGCACTGGTGGCTGCTCGCCCTCGGCCTGCTGCACGCGGCCCTGCTGTGGCAGGGCGACATCCTCGGCACCTACGGCGTCCTGGGCCTGGTGCTGGTGCCGCTGTTCCTGCACCGCAGCGACCGCACCCTGCGGATCGGGGCCGGGGTCCTGGCCGGTCTCGCCGTCGCCGTCCCCGCGGTGATGGGCGTGCTGGCGCAGTTCACCGGGGGCACGACGCCGACGTCGGCCGCGCAGCAGCTCGCCCTCGCCACCCCGGACTGGTTCGCGACGCTGCCGCTGCGGCTCGCGCTGTGGGTGTCGGCGATCCCCGGGGCGTTCGTGACGCTGGTGATGCCCGCCGCGGTGCTGCTCGGGCTGCTCGCCGCGCGGCACCGCGTGCTGGAGGAGCCGGGCGCGCACCTGCCCCTGCTGCGCCGCATCGCCGTCGTCGGCATCGCCGTCGGCTGGTCGGCCGGGCTGGCCCAGGCCCTCGTGCACATCGGCGTCGTCGCGCTGCCGGACCCGGGTGCGTTCGCCGGCCTGCACATCGCCACCGGGATCTTCGCCGCGCTCGGCTACGCGGCGGTGTTCGGCCTCGTCGCGCACCGGCTCGGCACCCGTCCGACGGCGCCGCTGCCGGTCCGGGCCCTGGTCGCGCTCGGCCGTCGCTCGCTGAGCGGCTACCTGGCGCAGTCGCTGCTGTTCGTGCCGCTGCTCACCGCCTGGGGCCTCGGGCTGGGCGCGCACCTGTCGGGCTGGTCGGCGTCGCTGGTCGCGGTCGGGGTGTGGCTGCTGACCGTCGTCGTCGCGTACCGGCTCGACCGGGCCGGCGTACGGGGTCCCGCCGAGACGCTGCTCCGCCGCCTGACCTACGGGCCGGCGCCGCGGAGCGCTCGGTAGCGTCGACGGACCGCCGCGCCCGCGCGGCCCCGCCGTCCCCCGATCCGGAGTTCTCATGGCACTCACCCCTCCCGTGGCCCGCACCCTGCACGACGTCGGCCTGGCCGCCTGGTTCGGCGGCTCGCTGATGGGCGTCACCGGCCTCAACGGCGCGCTGGACGCGGTCGGCGACCCGGCCGAGCGCGAACGGCTCGCCGGCGCGGGCTGGGGCGGGTGGGGCCGGATCGGCACCGCCGCGACGGCGGCGCACCTGCTGGGCGGGGCGGGCTTGCTGGCGCGCGACGCGGTCCGCCGGCGCGAGCCGGGCGTCGCGGCCGCGGCGGCGACCCGGACCGCGCTGACCGGTGCCGCGCTGGCCGCGAGCGCCTGGGCCGGGGCGCTGGGCCGCCGCGCCGCGACGCCGGAGGGCCCGGACGCCGCGCTGCGCCGCCGGATCCGGGTGGCGGAGTGGGCCGTGCCGGTCGTGACCGGCGCCGCGGTCGTCGCCGGGGCGCTGCGCCGCTCCTGACCCCCGGGACACGGACGGCCCGGCCGGGGAGATCCCCGACCGGGCCGTCGTCGTGCGTGGTGTTATCCGGCGAACGCCTTGTCGATCAGCTCGGCCTGCTCGACCTCGTGCACCTTCGACGAGCCGGCGGCCGGGGCCGCCATCCGACGCCGGGACACCCGGGTGAAGCTGCCCTGCAGCTGGGGCAGCTTCTGCGGCAGCTCCAGGCCGTAGTACGGCCACGAGCCCTGGTTGGCCGGCTCCTCCTGGACCCAGCGGACGTCACCGGCGGCCTCGGGGTAGCGCTCGAGGACGGCGGCGATCTCCTCGGCCGGCATCGGGTAGAGCCGCTCGACGCGGACCAGCGCGGCCTCGTCCACGCCTGCGTCGCCGTTCTTGCGGCGCTTGTCGCGGGCCGCGGCCAGCTCCCAGTAGATCTTGCCGGAGCAGAACAGCACCCGCTTCACACCGGAGACGGTGTCGCCCTTGCCGGCGTGCTCCGGGTCGTCGATGACCGGGCGGAACCGGCCCTCGGTGAAGTCGGACAGCGGGCTGACGACCTGCTTGGCACGCAGCATCCACTTCGGCGTGAACACCACCAGCGGCCGGCGCACCCCGTCGAGGGTGTGCTGGCGCAGCAGGTGGAAGTAGTTCGCCGGGTCCGACGGCAGCGCGACGGTCATCGAGCCCTCGGCGCACAGCTGCAGGAAGCGCTCGATGCGCCCGGAGCTGTGGTCGGGGCCCTGGCCCTCCAGGCCGTGCGGCAGCAGCAGCGCGACGTCGGAGAGCTGGCCCCACTTGGCCTCGCCGGAGGAGATGAACTCGTCGATGATCGACTGGGCGCCGTTGACGAAGTCGCCGAACTGGCCCTCCCACATGACGAGCGCGTCGGAGTTGGCGACGGAGTAGCCGTACTCGAAGCCGACCGCGGCGAACTCCGAGAGCGCCGAGTCGTAGGGCAGGAACCGGCCCTGCCCCTCGGCCAGGTTGCGCAGCGGGAAGTACTCCGCACCGGTGTGCCGGTCGATCAGGACCGAGTGCCGCTGCACGAAGGTGCCGCGACGCGAGTCCTGACCGGACAGTCGGACCAGCCGGCCGTCCATCGCCAGCGAGCCGATGGCGAGCAGCTCGGCGAAGGCCCAGTCGACGTCGCCCTCGCGGGACATCTTCTCGCGCTTGCGCAGCACGGGCTCGACCCGCTTGTGCACGGCGAACCCCTCGGGGAGGTTGGCGTGCACGTCGCCGATCCGGTGGACGACCTCGAGCGGGACCGAGGTGTCGAGGTCGGACGGGACGAGCTGCTCGGACTCGATCGACGGCGAGATCACCGGCGGGGTCTTCTCGAGCTCGCGCACCTCGTTGAAGACGTGCTCGAGCTGGTTGGAGAAGTCCTTGAGCGCCTGCTCGGCCTCCTCCATGGTGATGTCACCACGGCCGATCAGCGACTCGGTGTAGATCTTCCGGACGCTGCGCTTGGCGTCGATGATGTCGTACATCGACGGCTGGGTCATCGAGGGGTCGTCGCCCTCGTTGTGGCCCCGGCGCCGGTAGCAGATCATGTCGATCACGACGTCGTTGTTCCAGCGCTGGCGGTACTCGACGGCCAGCTTGGCGACCCAGACGCAGGCCTCCGGGTCGTCGCCGTTCACGTGGAAGACCGGCGCGCCGATCATCTTCGCGACGTCGGTGCAGTACTGCGAGGAGCGCGAGTGCTCCGGCGCGGTGGTGAACCCGACCTGGTTGTTGACGACGACGTGCACGGTGCCGCCGGTGCGGTACCCGCGCAGCAGCGCGAGGTTCAGCGTCTCGGCGACGACACCCTGGCCGGCGAACGCCGCGTCGCCGTGCATGAGCACCGGCAGCACGGTGAAGCCGCCGTCGCCCTTGTCGAGCAGGTCCTGCTTCGCGCGGACGATGCCCTCCAGCACCGGGTCCACGGCCTCCAGGTGCGACGGGTTCGCGGTCAGCGAGACCGCGGTCTCGCCGTCGCCGAACATGCGGAAGTACTTGCCCTCGGCGCCGAGGTGGTACTTCACGTCGCCGGAGCCGTGCGCCTGGCCCGGGTCGAGGTTGCCCTCGAACTCGCGGAAGATCTGGCTGATCGGCTTGCCGACGATGTTGGCCAGCACGTTGAGCCGGCCACGGTGCGGCATGCCGATGACGACCTCGTCGAGCTCGCGCTCGGCGGCCTTGTCCAGCACGGCGTCGAGCAGCGGGATGACGGTCTCGCCGCCCTCCAGCGAGAACCGCTTCTGCCCGACGTACTTGGTCTGCAGGAAGGTCTCGAAGGCCTCGGCCGCGTTCAGCCGGGACAGGATGTACTTCTGCTCCGAGGAGTCCGGCTTGACGTGCGAGACCTCGATGCGCTCCTCGAGCCACTTGCGCTGCTCGGGGTCGGCGATGTGCATGTACTCCGTGCCGATGGTGCGGCAGTAGGAGTTGCGCAGCAGGCCGAGCACGTCGCGCAGCTTCATGTGGCTCTGGCCGCCGAACCCACCGACCGCGAAGTCGCGGTCGAGGTCCCACAGGGTCAGACCGTGGCTGAGGACGTCGAGGTCGGGGTGCCGGCGCTGGCGGTAGTTCAGCGGGTCCGTGTCGGCCATCAGGTGGCCGCGGGTCCGGTAGGACTCGATCAGCTCCAGCACGCGGGCGGTCTTGTCGACCTCGCCCTCGGGGAAGTCCTGCACCCAGCGGACCGGCTCGTACGGCACCCGCAGCGAGGCGAAGATGTCGTCGTAGAAGCCGTCCTCGCCGAGGAGCAGCTGGTGGATCCGGCGCAGGAAGTCGCCGGACTCGGCGCCCTGGATGATCCGGTGGTCGTAGGTCGAGGTCAGCGTGATGATCTTGGAGATGCCGAGCTCGACGAGGCGCTCCTCGGAGGCGCCCTGGAACGCGGCCGGGTACTCCATCGCGCCGACGCCGACGATCGCGCCCTGGCCCACGGTCAGCCGCGGCACCGAGTGGTTGGTGCCGAGCGTGCCCGGGTTGGTGAGGCTGATCGTGGTGCCGGAGAAGTCCTCGGCGGTCAGCTTGCCCTCGCGGGCCTTGCGGACCATGCCCTCGTAGGACTGCCAGAACTGCGCGAACGACAGGTTCTCGCAGCCCTTGATCGACACGACGATCAGCGTGCGGCTGCCGTCCTTGCCCGCCATATCCATGGCCAGGCCGAGGTTCACGTGCTCCGGCGTCGCGACCGAGGCCTTGCCGTCGGTCTCGACGAAGTGCCGGTTCAGGTTCGGGAAGTCGGCCAGGGCCCGGACCAGCGCGTAGCCGATCAGGTGCGTGAACGACAGCTTCCCGCCGCGGGTCCGCTTGAGGTGGTTGTTGATGACGATGCGGTTGTCGGCCAGCAGCTTGGCCGGGACCGCACGGACGCTGGTCGCGGTCGGCAGCGTGAGGGACGACGTCATGTTCTTGGCGATGGCGTTCGCGGCACCGCGCAGCGGGGTGGTGGTCGCGCCACCCCCGTCCTGCGCCGGCTTCGCGGCCTTGGATCCGCTGCCCGCGGCGGGCTTGGCCGGTGTCCCGTTCGACGACGACGCCGGGGCCGGTGCGCTCGCGGTGCGCAGGCGCTCCTCGGCGGGCGGCGGCTCGGCCTTCGGGGTGACCGGCGGCGGGACGTCGCGGGAGGTGGCGGTGCCCTTGCCGCCGGCCTTCCCGCCGTTCGTCACGGCCTTCTGGGCCGGGGCGTCGCCGGAGCCGGCCGCGCCGGTCTCCGTGCCGCTCCCGCTGCCCTGGTCGTCCTCGGTGGCCGCGCCGCGGGTGACCCCACCCGAGGAGGCCGCCGGGGCGGACCCGTTGCCGGAGGAGGTGTCGGCCGGCTCCTCGGTCCCGACGGACGACGAGGAGGTCTGCTCACCGTCCTTGCCGTAGTCGGCGAAGAACTCGTGCCAGGCCGGGTCCACGGCCGACGGGTCCTCCTGGAAGCGCTGGTACATCTCCTCGACGAGCCACTCGTTCGGACCGAAGTCGCTCGCCTGATGGGAGGTACTGCTCGATGACACTCTGCGTCAACCGCCTTGATAGCTGCTCGATTTGTCGCGACCGGCTACCAGGTTAGTCCCCTCGACGCGAGACCGGGCAGTGTGCCGGGTCCCACTTCGTGATCGTTTCGTGATCGACCGCACGCGGACGGCGAGCGGCACGATTCAGAAGCCGGGCGGGGACCCGAGGACGCCGACCACCGCCGTCTGCGTCGCCGTCTCGGCGACGACCGTCCCGACCGGCGGGCCGACGCGGGCCGGTCGGCGGACGGTGTCGCGCTCGCCGGCGTACTGCCCGTCGACGGGGGAGATCAGCAGCTCGGTGCGGACCGGCCCGTCGTCGTGGACGAGGGTGGGGTGCCGCTCGCCGTCGAGGTTGTCGGTCTCGCCGAGGGAGACGGCCGGCATCCGGCGCAGCGCGGCGTAGAGCACCGCGCGCAGCTCGGCGGGGACCCGGCAGGTCCGCAGCGCGTCGACCGCGCTGACCCACGGGCCGGTGTAGCCGCGGCCGGGCGGGCTGTCGGCGATCAGCCGGTCCAGCATCGCGGCCGGGTCGCGGGGCAGGCCCGCGAGGAACGCCTCTGTGGGATGCGACCACGAGCCGGGCCGCGCGGCCGGTCGGTGGCCGTGGAGCGCGGCGTAGAAGTCGCCGTGCGGGGCGCGGAAGCGGCCGGTGGGCCACTGGTCGGCGATGTCGAAGCCGTCCTCGATCGCAGCCGCGCCGTCGCCGCTGAGCCAGTGCACGCGGCCGGTCAGCTCGCGGTCGAGCAGCCAGTCCTGGGCCGGGTCGAGCGGGGTCCACTGCTGGACCAGGTGCTCGCTGTAGTGGACGCAGAGCTCGTCGCGGGCGAAGCAGGTCCCCATCCACCAGGCGTGCGTCGCCGTGTGCCGGTACTGCCCGGGGGAGATCGGCTCGTCGGAGGTCCGGATGGCGAGCTCCAGCAAGTCGGGCTCCTCGTCATGTCGCGAGTCCTGTCGCGGGTGCCCCGGCAGGGGTTGCCCGGGGCGCCGTGAACCGTGGATGACGTCACACATTCTCTACGCCCCGCCTACGAGCCGTGACGCGACCCCCCGGTACTGGGCCGAACGGCGCAATGCCGCAGGTCCCCTCGTCGGGGGGTGGCGTGGTGCTCACGCGGCCGCGCCGCGGCCGGACAGCCGGAACCCGCGGTAGCCGTCGGCGGCGACGTCGGCGCAGGTCGCGGCATAGCGGGCGAACCCGCCGGCGTAGGGCATGAACACGCTCGGCTTGCCCGGCACGTTCGCGCCCAGGTACCAGGACGACGCGGCCCGCGGCAGCAGCGTCGCGTCGGCGGCGGCCCGGTTGTGCTCGCCCCAGTCGCGCTCGGCGACCGGGTCGGCCTCGATCCGGTCCCGGCCGGTCGCGCGCAGGTGCGCCAGGCAGCCGGCGATCCAGTCGACGTGCTGCTCGATCGAGGTCGGCATGTTCGTGAGCACCGACGGGCTGAACGGCCCGGTGACGGTGAACAGGTTCGGGAAGCCGGACACGGCCAGCCCCAGGTAGGTCCGGGGGCCCGCGCGCCAGGCGTCGCTCAGCGCCGTGCCGTCCGGGCCCACCGGGTCCAGCCGCAGCAGCGGGCCGGTCAGCGCGTCGAAGCCGGTGGCGAACACCAGGTCGTCGAGCTCGTGCAGCGCGCCCGAACGCAGCCGCAGACCACCCGGCTCGACGGCCTCGACCGGGTCGGCCCGGACGTCGACGAGCGTCACGTCGTCGCGGTTGTAGGTCTCGAAGTAGTGGGTGTCGATCGGCGGGCGCTTGGTGGCGAAGCCGTGGTCGTGCGGAAGCAGTGCCTCGGCGGTCGCCGGGTCCTCGACGACCTCCCGGATCCGGTCGCGGATGAACTCCGAGGCGGTGGCGTTGGCGGCCTCGTCGGCGAGCAGGTCCCGGTACGCCGCGCGGAACCGCAGCCCGCCGCGCTCCCAGGCGGCCCGGTAGACGCGCTCGCGCTCGTCGTCGGGGTCGTCGAGGGCGGAGCGGTCGTCGATCGTGAACGGGTGGCCGTTGGTGGACCCGGCCTGGATCTTGCGGATGTGGTCGTAGTCGGCCTTGTAGGCGCGCGACTCGTCCTCGGTCAGCGGGCCGTTGCGGGCCGGGATCGAGTAGTTCGGGGTGCGCTGGAAGACGGTCAGGTGCGCGGCCTGCTCGGCCAGCACCGGGATCGCCTGGATCCCGGTCGAGCCGGTGCCGACGACGCCGACCCGCCGCCCGGCGACGTCGACGCCCCCGTGCGGCCAGCTGCCGGTGTGGAACCAGCGCCCGGCGAAGTCGTCCAGGCCCGGCAGGTCCGGCACGTTCGCCGCGGACAGGCAGCCGACCGCGGTGACCAGGAACCGGCAGCGCAGGTCGGGGCCGTCCTCGACCGACACGGTCCAGCCCCGCCCGTCGGCGTCGGCGCGGGCCCCGGTGACGGTGGTCGAGAGCCGGATGTCCCGGCGCAGGTCGAACCGGTCGGCGACGTGGTCGAGGTAGGCCCTGATCTCCGGCTGGCGCGGGTAGCGCTCGGTCCAGGTCCACTCCTGCTCCAGCGCGGAGTCGAAGGAGTAGCAGTAGTAGTAGCTCTCCGAGTCGCACCGCGCGCCCGGGTAGCGGTTCCAGTACCAGGTCCCGCCGACGCCGTCGGCGCGTTCCAGCACGACGGCGGACATCCCGAGCCCGCGCAGACGGTGCAGCATGTAGAGCCCGGCGAACCCGGCTCCGACCACGACCGCGTCGAACTCCTCGGGGGCGACGTCCTGACCAACAGCGCTGTCGACCATGTCACCCAGATGAGCACGCCCGCGCGGGCCCGGCAAGCCCGGACCTAGGACATCCAGGTCTTGAGCTTCTCGAACGTGCGGTTCACGTCGTTGGTCATCGGGTTCACGTGCAGGTGGGTGATCCCGTTCTCCTGCAGCGCCGCGATCCGCTCGCGGACGTGGCCCTCGGAGCCGATCAGGGTGACCTTGTCGATGAAGTCGGCGGGGAGGGCGGCCATGGCCTCCTCCTTCTTCCCGTCCAGGTAGAGGTCCTGCACGGTCTTCGCCGCGTCGGCGTAGCCCTGCTTGGCGAAGACGGTGTTGTAGAAGTTCTTGCCGCGCGCGCCCATGCCGCCGATGTAGAGCGCGTAGAGGCCGCGGGCGGCCTGGCGGGCCGGCTCGAAGAACTCCTCCTCCAGGGCGACGATCCCGCCGCCGGTGATCTGCAGCGGACCCAGCTCGGGGGCGCGCTTGGCGTAGCCGGCCTCCAGGGCGGGCCCGAAGACCTCCTGGATCTTCTCCGGCAGCACGACGTGCGGCAGCCAGCCGTTCGCGAGCTCGGCGGTCATCTGCAGGTTCTTCTCGCCCAGCGCGGCCACCCAGATCGGGATGTCGGCGCGCTTCGGGTGGTTGATGATCTTCAGCGGCTTGCCGAGGCCGGTGCCGCCGGGCAGCGGGATCGGGTAGAGCCCGTCGTTGGTGAGCTTCTCCTCCCGCTTCCAGACCTTGCGGCAGATCTCGATGATCTCCCGGGTGCGCCCGATCGGCTTGTCGTAGGCGACGCCGTGGAAGCCCTCGATGACCTGCGGGCCGGACGCGCCGAGGCCGAGGCTGAACCGGCCGTCGGACAGGGCGTCGAGGCCGGCCGCGGTCATCGCGGTCAGGGTCGGGGTGCGCGAGTAGATCGGCAGGATCGCCGAGCCGATCTCGAGCCGCTCGGTACGCGCGGCGAGGTAGCCGAGCAGGGAGACGGCGTCGAAGGAGTAGGCCTCGGCGGCCCAGACGACGTCGAGGCCGGCGCGTTCCATGTCGGTGACGGCGTCCGCGTTGCGGATCGGGTCGTCGCCGTAGGGGAGGACGGTGGAGAGCTTCACTCCCCGTTCAGTACTCACAAGTTACTCGTCGGTCAAGTCCGGACCGGGGAGCGGAACCCGAATCGCAACAGGGGGGTTAGCCGCACTGCCCGGTGGGTAGCGCCGCCGGGACAGTGGAGCCATGACGCTCGAGGCCGCACCACCCCGCAGCACGCCCGCGAAGCGGACGCCCGCGCCGATCGTCGACGGGCAGCGCCCGCCCGGCGCGATGTTCCTGGTCGGACTGTTCGTCGTCCTCCCGACGCTCGCGCTGTTCGCCGCCGTCCCGCTCGCGTGGGGCTGGGGCCTCGGGTGGGTCGACGTCGCGCTGTTCGTCGTGTTCTACCTGGTCAGCGGCCTGGGTGTGACGGTCGGTTTCCACCGCTACTTCACCCACGGCTCGTTCAAGGCGAACCGGGCGCTGCGGATCGCGCTGGCGGTCGCCGGCAGCATCTCGCTGCAGGGCAGCGTGCTCGACTGGGTCGGCGACCACCGCCGCCACCACGCGTTCTCCGACAAGGAGGGCGACCCGCACTCGCCGTGGCTCTACGGCACCGGTGCGAAGGCGCTGGTCAAGGGCTTCTGGCACTCGCACATGGGCTGGATCTTCAACCGCGACCTCACGAACATGAAGCGGTTCGCGCCGGACCTGCTCGAGGACCGCGACATGATGCGCGTGGAGAAGGCGTTCCCGCTGATCGTCGTGTTCAGCCTGGCGGGCCCGGCGCTCGTCGGCGGCCTGGTCACCATGTCCTGGTGGGGCGCGTTCACCGCGTTCTTCTGGGCCGGCCTGGTCCGCGTCGCGGTGCTGCACCACGTCACCTGGTCGATCAACTCGATCTGCCACATCTGGGGCGAGCGTCCCTTCGCCTCCCGTGACAAGTCCGCCAACGTCTGGTGGCTGGCGGTCCTGTCCTTCGGCGAGTCCTGGCACAACCTGCACCACGCCGACCCGACCTGCGCCCGGCACGGTGTGAAGAAGGGCCAGATCGACATCTCGGCCGTCGTCATCCGGGGCTTCGAGAAGCTCGGCTGGGCGACCGCGGTCCGCTGGCCCACCACGCGTCGCCTCGAGAAGCTCTCGAAGAAGCCGGCCGCCGCCGCGGCCTGACCCCTCCGCGTCATACGTCCGACGCCCCCGGTGCCCCGTGCACCGGGGGCGTCGTCGTGTCCGGGTCCTAGCGGCGACGCCGGGCCGGCCGCCGCTTCCCCGCCGTCGACGGGGCGCGCGGCGCCGGTGCCGCCGGGGGCTCGCTGCGGCGGGTCCGGGTGCTGTGCGCCGAGCGGCCGCGCACGATCCCGATGAACTCCTCCATCAGGTCGCTGTTCTCCGCGTCCGGCCAGGTCAGCGCGACGCCGGAGCCCGGGGCGTCGACCAGCGGCCGGTAGGTGAGGTCCCGGCGGTGGTGCAGCCGGGCCAGCGACTGCGGGACGACCAGCACCCCGACCCCCGCGGCGACGATGTCGACCGCCTCGGCCGTCGTCGGCGGGGCGTGGTCCGCGGCCCGGCCGGGCGGCCCGTCGGGCCAGTCGAGCGTGTCGTCGCCGGTGCGCAGGACGATCTCGTCGGCCAGGTCGGCGACGGTCACCTCGTCGGCCGCGGTCACCACGTGCTCCTTCGGGACGACCACCACGGTCGTCTCGGTGTAGAGCGGGATCGCGTGCAGCCCGGTCCGGTCGATCGGCAGCCGGGCGACGGCGGCGTCCACCGTGCCCGCGCGGACCAGGTCCGCGGCCTCGGCGGCGGTCACCGTGTGCAGCTCCAGGGGGACCCCGGGGCGGCGCTCGGCCCACATCCGGGTCCACTTGCCGGGCGTGACGCCCGGGACGTAGCCGAGGTGGAAGGACGTGGCGGTCACCGGTCGAGGCTAGCCGCATAGCCTGGTGACATGACGCGCCAGAGGTCCGCCCAGACGATGAAGCCCGCGACCGCGGCGAAGAAGCTCGGCGTGCTCCTCGACGCCACCCCGGCCGACTTCCGCGAGGGGGTCGTCTCGCGCGACGAGCTCGACGCCCTGCAGGCCGACCCGCCGGAGTGGCTGCGCGAGCTGCGCACCACCGGGCCGCACCCGCGCCCGGTCGTCGCGGACCGGCTCGGGGTGTCGATCTCGGGACTGGCCCGCGCCGGGATCACCGAGCCGCTGACCACCGAGCAGATCGCCGCGATCAAGTCCGAGGAGCCCGAGTGGCTCGCGCGCGAGCGCGCCACCCGCGCCGAGAGCCAGCGCGAGGCCGCGCGGTTGAAGGCGCAGCAGCAGAAGAAGTAGGACGAGGACCGGAACCGTCCTCGTCCGCCGCCAGGCTCGTGGCATGACGAGCTACCTCCTGGTCCCCGGTTTCTGGATCGACGCGACGGCGTGGGACGCGGTCGCGGACGACCTGCGCGCCCGCGGGCACGACGTGGCCGCGCTCGACCTCGGCCACGAGCCCGGTGCGACCGCGGAGACCCGCGTCGACGAGGTGCTCACCGCCCTCGGCGGCGCGGGCGACCCGGTCGTCTTGGTCGCCCACAGCGGCGCGGGCCCGGTCTGCGCCGCGGTGGCCGAGCGCGCCCGGGGCCGGCTCGCGCACCTGGTGTTCGTCGACACCGGCCCGCTGCCCGACGGCGTCGCGCAGATCGACTTCACCCCGCCCGACGCGCAGGCCGCGACCCGGGCGACCCTCGCCGAGCACGGCGCGCTGCCGATGCCGGCCCGCGCCGAGCTCGACGCCGGCGGCAGCAGCACCGCCGGCGTCCCCGACGCGGTGTTCGACGACGTCCGCGCCCGCTCGGTGGCCGAGCCGCCCGGAGTGGTGCTCACCGGCGCGCGTCGCGGGACGCCCGACCCCTCGCTGCCCAAGACCGTCGTGGCCTGCAGCTTCGCGCCCGACGACGTCCGGGAGCTGATCGACGCGGGCGTCCCCGGGTTCGCGGAGATGGGCGGTCCGGAGTGGACGCTCGTCGCGCTCCCGACGGGGCACTGGCCGATGCTGTCCGAGCCCTCGGGGCTCGCGGGGGTGCTCGACGGGCTGGGGTGACCCGCCGCCTCCGCGTGTGCCGCCGGCGCTTTGCCCGGGGGTGCCAGGCCGCGGGCCGATCGCCGAGATGCAGCTCAGCGGGATTTGTGGATCTTCCCGGCCCGCTGAGCTACATCTCGGCGTTCGAACTTGAGTCAAGGCCTCTTGCTCAAGATGTCTTGATAAAGATACCTTGACTCCCGTGCCGAAGGAGCCCTACACCCTCACCGACCCCGCGCGGCTGCGTGCGCTGTCCCATCCGCTGCGGGTGGAGCTGCTGGAGGTGATCGGGCTCGAACGGACCGCGACGGCCACCCGGTGCGCCGAGCTCACCGGCGAGAGCGTCGCCAGCTGCGCTTACCACCTGGGGATCCTCGCCAAGTACGGCTTCGTCGAGCCGGCCGAGGGCGGCCGCGGCCGGGAGAAGCCGTGGAAGCTCGTCCGCTACGGGCAGTCCTGGGGCGTCGAGGACGGCATGGAGCCCGAGACCGCGATGGCCGCCGAGACGCTGTCGGAGGTCTACGTCGACCGGGTCGCCGAGAAGATGAAGCGGTGGTTCCGGCGCGCCGGGGCCGAGGCGCCCGAGTGGCGCGAGGGCGCCGGGTTCTCGGCGGGCTCCACCTGGATGACCGCCGAGGAGCTCGGCGCGCTGCACGAGGAGCTGATCGCCGTCTCGCGGCGGTTCGAGCAGCGGCAGCACGACCCGTCCACCCGTCCGCCGGGGGCGCGTCCGGTCGAGTTCTTCTTCGGGACGTGGCTCCCGCGCCCGCCCGGCGAGATCACCCCGCCAGAGCCGCCGGGAGGTGGGTCGTGATCGAGGACCACGGGGCCCGTCTCGCGCGGGCGCGGATGGCGGACCTGCACCGCGAGGCCGAGGCGCACCGCCTCGCCCGGCGCTGCCCCCGTCCGCGGATGCGCGACGGCCTGCACGCCGCCTACGCCCGGCTGTGGTGGGCCGTCCGCCCGCGTGCCGGGACCTGGGCGCCACGGCTGCTGCACCACTGACGCCCCTCCACGGGTCGCCCGCTGGCCGGCACCGACCCGCCGAGATGCAGCTCAGCGGGAGTCGTGGATCTCCCCGGCCCGCTGAGCTGCATCTCGGCGTCCGGAATGCGTCGAGATGCGGCTCAGGGGCGTGCGGGGTGCGCGCATCTCGACGGAGGTGTGCGGCGAGGCCCGGACACGACGACGCCCGGGCCGGTGACCCGGCCCGGGCGTCGTGACGTGCTGCTACGCGACGATCAGACGTCGTAGCGGTCGGCCATCATGACCTTGTCCCACGCGGCGACGAAGTCGCGGACGAACTTCTCCTTGGCGTCGTCGGAGGCGTAGACCTCGGCGACGGCGCGCAGCTCGGAGTTCGACCCGAAGACCAGGTCGGCCCGGGTGCCGGTCCACTTCACGTTCCCGGAGGCGTCGACGGCCTCGAAGGAGTCGTCGTCACCGGCGACCGAACGCCACTGGACATCGGAGCCCAGCAGGTTGGTGAAGAAGTCGTTGGTCAGCGTGCCGACCTTGTCGGTGAACACGCCGGCCGTCGACCCGCCGGTGTTGGCGCCCAGCACACGCAGGCCGCCGACCAGCACGGTCATCTCCGGGGCGGAGACGCCGAGCAGGTTCGCGCGGTCCACGAGCAGGAACTCGCCGGGCAGGGTGTGGCCCTTGCCGCGGTAGTTGCGGAAGCCGTCGGCGGTGGGCTCCAGGTAGGAGAACGACTCGACGTCGGTCTTCTCCTGGGTGGCGTCGGTCCGGCCCGGGACGAACGGGACGGTGACGTCGTGCCCGGCGTCCTTGGCGGCCTTCTCCACCGCGGCGGCACCGGCCAGCACGACCAGGTCGGCGAAGGAGATCTTCCGGCCACCGGTGAGCGAGCCGTTGACGTCGGACTGGATCGACTCCAGCGTCGAGATCACGGTGCGCAGCGTGTCGGGGTCGTTGACCTCCCACTGCAGCTGCGGCTCGAGGCGGATGCGGCCGCCGTTGGCGCCACCGCGCTTGTCGGACTGGCGGAACGACGAGGCCGCGGCCCAGGCGGTCTTGACCAGGTCGCTGACCGACAGGCCGGACTCCAGCACCTTCGCCTTGATCGACGCGACGTCGTCGGCGGAGACGAGCTCGTGGTCCACGGCCGGGACCGGGTCCTGCCAGAGCAGCTCCTCGGTCGGCACCCAGGCGCCGATGTAGCGCTCCTTCGGGCCCATGTCGCGGTGGGTCAGCTTGTACCAGGCGCGACGGTAGGTGTCCTCGAACTCGGACGGGTTGTCCAGCCAGCGGCGGGTGATCTCGCCGTAGACCGGGTCGACCCGCATCGAGACGTCGGTGACCAGCATCCGCGGCTTGCGGTTCGGCTGCCCGGCCTCGGGGTCGGGGATGATGTCCTCGGCGTCCTTGGCGACGAACTGGTTCGCCCCGGCCGGGGACTTCTCCGGCACCCACTCGTAGGCGTAGAGGTGCTTGAGGTAGTCGTGGCTCCACCGGTTCGGGGTGCGGGTCCAGATGACCTCGAGCCCGGAGGTGATGGCGTCACGGCCCTTGCCGGACTTGAAGCTCTGCTTCCAGCCCAGGCCCTGCTCGGTGATGTCGGCGGCCTCCGGCTCGGGGCCGACGTTGCCGTTCTCGTCCGGGTTGGCGGCGCCGTGGGTCTTGCCGAGGGTGTGCCCGCCGACGATCAGCGCGGCGGTCTCCTCGTCGTTCATCGCCATCCGGCCGAAGGTCTCGCGGATGTCGCGGGCCGCGGCGATCGGGTCACCGCTGGTGTCGGGGCCCTCCGGGTTGACGTAGATCAGACCCATGTGCGACGCGCCGAGCGGCTTCTCCAGCTCGCGGTGCGCGATGTCCTTGTTGCCGCCGTAGCGCGCCTCGTTGCCCAGCCAGACGTTCTCCGAGCCCCAGTAGAC
The DNA here is from genome assembly GCF_017312135.1 of Pseudonocardia sp. TMWB2A. NCBI lineage: Bacteria > Bacillati > Actinomycetota > Actinomycetes > Pseudonocardiales > Pseudonocardiaceae > Pseudonocardia > Pseudonocardia sp. TMWB2A. The sequence goes on along the minus strand of NZ_QKQY01000002.1, from coordinate 5,782,859 downwards.
GTCCTCCTCCGGCTCCCACACGTCGGCGCGGCCGCCGGCGAAGCCGAACATCGGGAAGCCCGAGATCTCGTGGGCGCGGTTGCCCGCGAAGACCATCAGGTCGGCCCAGGAGACCTTGCTGCCCCACTTCTGCTTGACCGGCCAGAGCAGCCGGCGGGCCTTGTCCAGGTTGCCGTTGTCGGGCCAGCTGTTCAGCGGGGCGAAGCGCTGCATGCCGGCGCCGGCGCCACCGCGGCCGTCGTAGGTCCGGTAGGTGCCGGCCGAGTGCCAGGCCATCCGGATGAAGAACCCGGCGTAGCTGCCGTGGTCGGCGGGCCACCAGTCCTGCGAGGTGGTGATGACGGCGTCGACGTCGCGGGCGAGCTCGTCGAGGTCGACGGTCGCGAACGCCGCGGCGTAGTCGAAGCCGTCGTCCATCGGGTCCGCGGCGGGAGCGTGCTTGCGCAGGATCTTCAGGTTGAGCTGGTTGGGCCACCAGCTCTGGTTGCCGCCACCCTCGGTGGGGTGCGCGATGCGGCCGGCGGCGACGGGGCAACCGCCGTCCTGCTCGCGGTTCATCTCGCTCTCGACGGTGGGGTGCTCGTCAGACACGGGACATCCTCTCGGGATCAGTGGATGAGCAGTCGGGGCACCGGCCCCAGTAGACGACCTCGGCCTCGTCGATCACGAAGCCGCTGTCGTCGGAGGCGGTGAGACAGGGTGCGGAGCCGACGGCGCAGTCGACGTCGGCGATGGCGCCACAGGACCGGCACACCACGTGGTGGTGGTTGTCGCCGACCCGCGCCTCGTACCGCGCGACGGAACCGGTGGGCTGGATCCTGCGGACCAGCCCGGAGGAGTGCAGCGCACGCAGCACGTCGTAGACGGCCTGGTGCGACACCTCCCCGAGGTCCTCCCGCACGACACGGATGATCGACTCCGTGTCCGCGTGCTGGTGGGAGTGCACCGCCTGCAGCACGGCCAGGCGAGGACGCGTCACGCGCAGCGACGCTGCGCGCAACATGCCCTCGTAGTCCGATGCGTTCGACACGGCGGCGACACTGCCCGCTTTTCTTGAGTCGGTCAAGTTTCGGCGTGTCTCAGTATGAGACCGGCGCCACGTCAGACGGTGCTGCGCTCCCGGCCCGCCCAGAACGGTGCCCGGAGATCCTTCTTGAGGATCTTGCCGGTCGGGTTGCGGGGGAGCTCCGTCAGGACGTCGACGGTCTTCGGACACTTGAACGACGCCAGGTGGGCGCGCGCGTGAACGAGCAGCTCCTCGGGGTCGACGGTCGCCCCCGGAGCGGCCACCACGCAGGCCTTCGGGACCTCGCCCCGGTCGTCGGGCACCCCGATGACGGCGACGTCACCGACGCTCGGATGCTCGGCGAGCACCCGCTCGATCTCGGCCGGGTACACGTTCTCCCCACCCGAGACGATCATGTCCTTGATCCGGTCGGTGACGTAGACGTAGCCGTCGGCGTCGATGTGGCCGCCGTCGCCGGACCGCAGCCACCCGTCCGGGGTGATCGCCGCCGCCGTCGCCTCCGGCTTGTCCCAGTAGCCGCTCATCAGCTGGTCGGTCCGCACCCAGATCTCCCCGGGCTCGTCCGTGCCGAGCCGCTCGCCCGTCGCCGGGTCGCGCACCTCGATCGTGCAGCCGGTGATGGGCTTGCCCGCCGACACCAGCCGGTGCTCCACGGCCGGGTCCCCGTGGTCCTCCGGGCCCAGCGAGCTGACCACGCCGCAGGCCTCGGTCATTCCGTAGACCTGGTGCAGCTTCGGGCCGAACAGCGCCAGCGACGCCCGCATCACCGGCAGCGGCATCGGCGAGGCGCCGTAGGAGATGGCCCGCAGCGACGAGCAGTCGCGGTCGGCCGCACCCGGCACCTGGGTCATCGCACCCATCAGCGCGGGCACCCAGAACGTGTGCGTGATGCCCTCCGCGGCGACCATGTCCAGCAGCGCCGCCGGGTCGGGCATCCGGGCCATCACGATCCGCGCGCCCTGGGCGAGGGCGAGGAAGGCGTAGCTGGTCCCGCCGACGTGGAACAGCGGCATCGCGACCTGCACGACGTCGGTCGGGGTCAGCTCGAAGTCCGCGGCGACGTGCGCGGCGTGCGCCAGCATCGCGCCGTGGGTGAGCATCGCGCCCTTCGGGAACCCGGTGGTGCCCGAGGTGTAGAGCTGCACGAAGCAGTCGCCGGGGCCGGCGTCGTAGGGGTCGGTGTCCGGCTCGTGCGCGGCGAGGAACGCCTCGTACTCGTCGGCCTCCCCGCCCACGTGGAGCACCCGCTCCACCGCGCCGAGCTTCTCCCGCAGCTGCCCGACCGCCCCGGCGAACTCCGGGCCGACCAGCAGCAGCCGCGCCCGGGCGTCGCCGATCACGTAGACGATCTCCGGCGGGGCGAGCCGGAAGTTCACGACCGCGTTCGCCGCGCCGATCCACGCGCACGCCAGCGACAGCTCCAGGCACGACGGGTGGTTGAGGTCCAGCACCGCGACCCGGTCACCCGGGCCGATGCCCTCCGCGCGCAGGGCCGCCGCGAGCCTGCGCACCCGGACGTCCAGCTCGGACCAGGTGCGGCGGACGTCGCCGAAGCGCAGGGCCTCGTCGTCCGGGCGTTCGGTGGCGTGGGTGCGCAGCAGGGAGGACACGGTGCTGGTCGGGTCGATCACGGGGCGGCTCCTCGGGGCTCGTCGCTGAGCGTGTGACGCACGCCATTCAAGTCCGTTTCGTCGGTCTCGCGCCAGTGCCGACCGGATCGGTGCGGGGCCCGCCTCCGGTCGTGTCCCCGCGCTGGGCGAGGATTGGCGGGCAGGCGATGCCCCGGCGCGAACCCGGGGTGCGACGCGAGACGGACGGAGGCCGGAGTGCAGGAGACCGCGTCCACGGACCCGGCGACGGCGGCCGGGAGCGGGCGGATCGTCGTCGAGGGGCTCGGCAAGAGGTTCGGCCCGGTCGAGGCCGTGCACGACCTGTCGTTCACCGTCGAGCCCGGCTCGGTGACGGGGTTCCTCGGACCCAACGGCTCGGGCAAGACGACGACGCTGCGGATGATCCTCGGGCTGGTCGTGCCCAGTACCGGGCGCGCGCTCGTCGACGGGGTCCCGTTCTCCGCGCTGGCCTCGCCCGGCCGCGTCGTCGGTGCGGTGCTGGAGGTGCAGGGCGTGCACCCGCGGCGCACCGCCCGCGCGCACCTGCGCGCCGCGGCCGCCGCGATCGGCGTCCCCGACTCCCGGGTCGACGAGGTGCTCACCCTGGTGGGCCTGGCCGCCGCCGCGGACCGCTCGGCGGGCGGGTTCTCGCTCGGCATGAACCAGCGCCTGGCGCTGGCCGTGGCGCTGCTCGGCGACCCGCGCATCCTCGTGCTCGACGAGCCGGGCAACGGCCTGGACCCCGACGGCATCGCCTGGCTGCGCTCGTTCCTGCAGGCCTTCGCCGCGTCCGGGCGCAGCGTGCTCGTCTCCTCCCACCAGCTGGCCGAGATGGAGCTGACCGCGCAGCGGCTGGTCGTCATCGACCGCGGTGCCTGCCGCTTCGACGGCACCGTCGCCGAGCTGCGCGCCGGCCACGGCTCGCGGGTGCTCGTGCGCGCCGCGGACCCGGCCCGGCTGGCCGAGGCGCTCGCCACGGACGGGATCACCGAGATCGACCGCGTCGACGACGGCGTACTGGCCGTCGGCGGGGCCGACGCGGTCCGCGTCGGGGACCTGGCGCTCGCCGCGGGCGTCGCGGTGTACGGGATGAGCGAGGAGCGGGCCGGGCTGGAACAGATGTTCCTGCGCCTGCTCGCCGGGGAGGAGCAGCGCTGATGGCGACCGTGAGCCTCGACCGCTTCCGCGCGGTCCTGACCGCCGAGGTCCGCAAGACCCTGTCCACCCGGGTGTGGTGGCTGCTGTTCCTGCCGGTGCTGCTGCTCGCGCTGGCCCAGAGCCTGCTCGGCAGCATCCTGCAGCTGCTCGTGCCGCAGGCCACCGACACGTCGTCGATCCTGATGCTCGCCGGGCTGGCGTCGGCGCTGACCATGACCGCGATCGTCGGCGCCGCCTTCGGGACGCTGCTGGGCACCGGCGACTTCCGGCACCGCACGGTCACGCTGGCCTATCTGACCGGGTCCCGTGGCCAGGTGCTCGCGGCCAAGGCGCTGATCGCCGCCGTCGTCGCCGGGCTGTACGCGCTGTTCCTCGTCGTGGTCGGTCCGCTGCTCGGCGGTGCGGCGCTCGGCGGCCAGCAGCTGCCCGACCTCGGGCAGCTCGCCGGGCTGGGCGCGATCGGCATCCTGGTGTGCGCGCTGTGGGGGGTGCTCGGCGTCGCCGTCGGGACCCTGGTGACCAACCAGGCCGGGGCGATCGCGCTCACCGTCGGCTACCTGCTGATCGGGGAGAACCTGATCGCCGGGGCGCTGCGCGCGGGCGACGGGTCCTCGCTCGGCGACCCGTCGGTGTTCGCCCGGCTGACCCCGTTCCTGCCCGGCAACGCCGGTGACCTCGCGATCTGGGAGCCGGTCGTGAGCTCGGCCGGGCTGGGGGCGCAGTCGCAGTTCGTCCTGGAGTTCCTGGCCGGGGTCAGCGCCCCGCCGCCCGGCTGGGTCGGGCTGCTGGTCCTGGCGGTCTGGACGGCCTCGGGGATCGCACTGGCCGCCGTCGTCGGGGCGCGGCGGGACATCACCTGAGACGAGCCGGCGGGTCCGGGGCGGCGGCCGGCAGCCCGGCCCACCTCGCACGGGTTCGCTCCACCTCGCAGCCTCTGCACGGTCTGCGACGTCGCCGGAACCCGTGCGAGGTGGGCGGTGCGGGGGAGCGGCCGTCGTCGACGGCGGGTGCCCGGCGGCCCGCGCCGGGCGGCGTCGCCGGGCCGGTTGTCGGGGGGCGGGCATAGCCTGGCGACGTGCCCTCTCCCCACCCCTCCGCACGCCCCGGCTGGATCCGCAGACTGGCCACGGCCTGCATGCGGCACCGCCGCGTCACGGTCGGTGCGCTCGTCGCGTCGATGCTCGGCGTCGGGCTGGAGGCGATCGGTCCGCTGCTGATCCGCGAGGGCGTGAACGGCGCGATCGGCGGGGACACCGGCGTGCTCGCGCCGGTCGTCGGCGGGCTCCTGGTGCTGGGCGTGCTGAAGTTCGTCGGCGCGTTCGTGCGCCGCTACCTCGGCGGCAAGATGGCGCTGAACGTGCAGCACGACCTGCGGCGCGCGGTGTTCGGCGCGGTGCAGCGCATGGACGGCGTCCGCCAGGACCGGCTGCGCACTGGCCAGGTCGCCTCGCGGGCCATCTCCGACCTGCAGCTGGTGCAGGGCTTCCTGTCGATGGTGCCGCTGTCGGCGGGTACCGTCGTGCTGGTGGTCGTCGCGATCGTCGCGATGCTGTACCTGTCGCCGCTGCTCACCGTGGTCGCGCTGGTCATGCTGCCGCTGGCGTTCCTGGCCACCAACAGCATCCGGCGCAGGCTGTTCCCGGCCACCTGGTCCGCGCAGCAGCGGGCCGCCGAGATCGCGCAGCAGGTCGAGGAGACCGTCACCGGCGTGCGCGTGGTCAAGGGCTTCGGGCAGGAGGCCCGCGAGACCGCCACGCTGGAGGGACGGGCCCGCCGCCTCTACGGCGAGCGGCTGCGGGCCGCCGGGCTGACCGCGCGGCTCAACCCGATGCTGCTGGCGCTGCCCGGGCTGGGACAGGTCGCGGTGATCGGCGTCGGCGGCTGGATGGCCGCCCGCGGCACCATCGACCTCGGCACGTTCCTGGCGTTCACCACCTACGTCGGGATGCTCGTCGGGCCCGCCCGGCTGATCGGCGCGCTCGTGGTCACCGCGCAGCTGACCCGGGCCGGGGCGGAGCGCGTCTTCGAGATCGTCGACGCCGCACCGGGGATCGTCGACCCGGAGCGTCCGGCCGCGCTGCCCGAGGGCCCGCTGACCGTCGAGCTGGACGACGTCCGGTTCGGCTACGAGCCCGCGGGCTCCGGCCCGGACGGCGACGCCGCCCCCGACCCGGTCCTGGACGGGCTCTCCCTGCGCGTCGAACCCGGCGAGACCCTCGCCCTGGTCGGCCCGCCCGGCTCGGGCAAGTCGACGGTGGCGCTGCTGCTGCCCCGCTTCTACGACCCGCAGGCCGGGCGTCTCTCGATCGGCGGGGTGAACCTGCGCGACCTGCGGCTGCACGACCTGCGCGCCGAGCTGGGGGTGGTGTTCGAGGAGGCGTTCCTGTTCTCCGACAGCATCCGCAACAACATCGCCTACGGCCGGCCGGACGCCGGTGAGGACGAGATCCGCGCCGCCGCCGAGGCCGCGCAGGTGGCGTCGTTCGTCGAGGATCTGCCCGACGGCTACGACACCGAGGTCGGCGAGCGCGGCCTGACCCTGTCCGGTGGCCAGCGGCAGCGGATCGCGCTGGCCCGGGCGATGCTGACCCGGCCGCGGGTGCTGGTGCTCGACGACGCGACCTCCGCGGTCGACACCGCCACCGAGGCCGCGATCCACGAGACCCTGCACGAGCTGACCGCCGAGCGGACCACGCTGCTGGTCGCGCACCGGCGTTCCACCCTGGCGCTGGCCGACCGGATCGCGGTGCTGGACAAGGGCCGGGTCGTCGACACCGGCACCGAGGACGAGCTGCGCGGCCGGTGCGCGCTGTTCCGGGAGCTGCTCGCCACCGGCCCCGCCGACGAGCTCGGCGGCGGTACCCGCGGGCCCGCCGCCCACGAGGCGGCACCCGCCAACGGCACCGGCACCGGCACCGGCACCGGTGTCCTCGCCGATGCACCGGCGGGCCCGGCCGTCACCCCGGAGCTGTGGCCGCGGGTCAGCATCGAGGAGGACCCGGACCGGGCCCTGACCCGCGACGGCGGAGGCGGCGCGGCCGGCTGGGCCGGTGGGATCAGCGCGACCCCCGAGCTGCTCGAGTCCGTCGCGAAGCTGCCCCCGGCGGACGAGACCCCCCGGCTGCGCGGCGACGACGACCCGACCGCCCCCGATCCCGCGTTCCGGCTGTCCTCGCTGCTGCGCCCCGTGCGCCGGCTGCTGGTGCTCGGCGTCGCGCTGATGACCGCGGACGCGCTGGCGACCCTGGCCCTGCCCAGCATCGCCCGGATCGCCGTCGACGACGGCATCACCGACGGCGCCACCCGGGTCCTGCTGCTGGCGGCGCTGGCCGGGCTGCTGATCGTCGTGCTGGACGCGGTGGTCGTCGGGTTCCAGACGCTGGTCACCGCCCGGGCCGGGGAGAGCCTGCTCTACCTGCTGCGGCTGCGCAGCTACGCGCACCTGCAGCGGCTCGGCCTCGACTTCTACGAGCGCGAGCTGTCCGGCCGGATCATGACCCGGATGACGACCGACGTGGACGCGCTGTCCACGTTCCTGCAGACCGGGCTGGCGCAGGCCGTCGTCAGCCTCCTGACGATCGGCGGGGTCGCGACCGCGCTGGTGCTCACCGACCCGCACCTCGCGCTGTACGCGCTGGGCTGGCTGCTGCCGCTGCTCGCGGTCGGCACCGTGGTGTTCCGCCGGTTCTCCTCCCGCGCCTACGCCGAGGCCCGCGAGCGGGTCAGCGTGGTCAACGCCGACCTGCAGGAGAACGTGTCCGGGGTGCGCATCGCGCAGGCCTACGTCCGCGAGGAGCTGAGCTACGACCGCTTCGGCGAGCGCTCCGACGCCTACCGCCGGTCGCGGCTGCGCGCGCAGCGCTACATCGCCACCTACTTCCCGTTCGTGGCGTTCCTGTCCGATATCGCCACGGCGGTCGTGCTGTTCGTCGGCGGGACCCGCATCGTCGGCGGGGACATCACCCCGGGCGTGCTCACCGCGTTCCTGCTGTACCTGACCCTGTTCTTCGGCCCGGTGCAGCAGCTGTCGCAGGTGTTCGACGGCTACCAGCAGGCCCGGGTCGGCCTGAACCGGATCTCGGAGCTGCTGCGCACGCCCACCTCGGTCCCGGACGAGCCCGAGCGCCCGGCGCCCGTGCCGGCGCGGCTGCGCGGCGAGGTCGAGCTGGACCACGTGACGTTCCGCTACCCGGGAGTGGACGCCCCCGCCCTCGACGACGTGTCGCTGCGCGTCGGGGCGGGCGAGACCGTCGCGCTCGTGGGCGCGACCGGTGCCGGCAAGTCGACGCTGATCAAGCTGATCGCCCGGTTCTACGACACCGGCGACGGCCAGGTCCGCTTGGACGGCGTCGATGTGCGCCGCTTCCCGCTGGCCGGGTACCGCTCGCGGCTCGGGGTGGTCCCGCAGGAGGCGCACCTGTTCACCGGCGACGTCGCCTCCAACATCGCCTACGGCCGCCCGGACGCCCCGCCGGAGCGGATCGAGGCCGCGGCCCGCGCGATCGGGGCGCTGGGTCTGGTGCGGTCGCTGCCGCAGGGGTTCCGCACCCCGGTGGGCGAGCGGGGGCAGGGCCTGTCTGCGGGGCAGCGGCAGCTCGTCGCGCTGGCGCGGGCCGAGCTGGTCGACCCGGACGTGCTGATCTTCGACGAGGCGACCGCGGCGCTGGACCCGGCCACCGAGGCCACCGTGCTGGCGGCGGGGGAGCGGGTGGCGTCGCGGCGGACCGCGTTCGTCGTCGCCCACCGGCTGCAGACCGCGCGGCGGGCGGACCGGATCGTGGTGCTGTCCGGCGGCCGGATCGCCGAGGAGGGCACGCACGACGAGCTGGTCCGTGCGGGCGGTCGCTACGCGGCCCTGTGGCGCGCGGGGGAGCTGGAGCCCGAGCCGGACAGCCCGCTGGCCGCACAGACCTGAGCCCGGCGGGTCAGTCCCGCAGGTGCTCGGCCCGCGCGGCGACGGCGGCGCGGCGCGGGTCGTCCCGGTCGAGCAGGTCCAGCAGCAGCTCGTGCGCCTCCAGGTCGTCGGTCCCCAGCGGGTGCACGACGAAGCGGTGCAGGACCGCGACGTCGTCCGAGGCGAGCACGGCGTGCCGCAGCCCGACCACGAGCTCGTCGCGCAGCTCGCGCACGGCGGGCGCGTCGGAGCGGGGCAGCAGCTCGCCGTGGCAGGAGTCGAGCGCGTCGGACACCCGGCCGTCGCGCAGCGCGGCGCGGACCCGCAGGAAGTCGGCCTGGGGCCCGGCGGCCAGCCGGTAGGGGCGGGTGAGCAGCAGCTCCGCGCCCAGCGACGACCGCAGCCGGTGGATCTCGCCGCGGACGGTGGTCGGGTTGCCGTCCTCGCCGTAGAGCATCAGGGTCAGCTGCTCGCCGGAGAGCCCGTCGGGGTGCAGCGCCAGCGCGGTGAGGATCTCCGCCGGGCGCAGGGTGGCGGCGAACTCCTCGCCGTCGAGGGTGACGCGCGGACCGCCCCCGCCGGTGAAGCGCAGCTCCAGCGGGCGGGGCGCACCGGTCGGCGCCGCCGGGACGACGCGCCCGCGCCGCCGCGACGGCGGCACCAGCAGGTAGCCCTCGGCCAGCCTCTCGACGGCCATCTCCCGGCCGTCGCCGAGCTGCACCCGGTCGACGCCGTCGTCGAGCCGGATCCGCTCGGGGAACAGGCCGTAGGGCTCGCTGGCGATGACCCGGCCGCTCGCGGACAGCAGGGCGCCCTCGGAGCCGCGCAGCGCCGCGAGGTGCGGCATGTTCTTGACCCGCAGCCGCTCGTCGGCGATCGCCAGCCGAACCCGCAGCTGGTTCTCCGCGAGGTGCGCGGTCGCCGTCACCAGCTGCACCAGCGCGGGGTGCACGGTGTGCAGCGGCCCGGAGATGTCGATCGCGCCGATGGTGTCGCCGGTGTCGGGGTCGTGCACGGGGGCCGCGACGCAGGTCCAGTCGTGGTAGGCCCGGACGAGGTGCTCGGCGGAGTGGATCCGGACCGGCTCGTCGACGGCCAGCGCCGTCCCCATCGCGTTGGTGCCGATCGTCTCCTCGGCCCAGCGGGTGCCCTCGACGAGCCCGACGTCGTCGGCGGAGTGCAGCAGGCCGTGTGCGCCGTCGCGCCACAGGACGGTGCCGTCGGCGTCGGTCACGAGCATCACGTGCATCGCCTCGTCGGCGATGCTCACGAGGGTGGAACGGAGCAGCGGCATCACCGCGTGCAGCGGGTGGCCGGTCCGGACCTCCTTCAGCTCGTCGGCGAGGTAGATGAGCGGGGGGAGCCTGCCCTCCGGGTCGACGTGCGCGGCCAGGCTGCGCTGCCACGAGTCCGAGACGACCGGGCGGGGCGTGCCCGCCGAACCGCCGGCGCCGAGCCCGTCGTCGTAGATGCGCCGCAGGCGATGTGCGTCGGCGACCATCTCCTCGGGGGACGTCCCGCCCTCGGCTCCGCTCACGTCGCCTCCCGTCACGGCTGGGGGCACGTCGTGCCCTGCTCCCACGTGATGTCCCGCGCCGGCGCGGGACCGTCCCGGAATCGGTGGTCCGTCCCGGGGTCGCGAGCATACCCGCTGCTCGGGGGGCTCGACCCCCTCGCGACCGGGCCGGGATGCGACGTCGCTCGATCGCGCGCAACGTGGGGGCAACGTGGCGCTCCTTACGGTTTGCCGCATCGGGACGCCGGGTGGTGTTCCTGCGATGACGCAACAGATCCACCGGAGGACAGCGATGACGCTCGAAGCCGTTCGTGAGGCCACCGATCTGCGTGCCGGCCGCGGGGCCGACGGCGCGGATGTGATCCGCCGCGCGGCCCGGGTACTCGTCGTCGACTCCGAGCCGGTCGTCCGGCACGGGCTGCGCGCCCTGCTGACCGCCGAGCCCGACCTGGCCCCGGCCGGCGAGGCCGCCTCCCCGCGCGACGCCCTGATGGCCGCCGAGCGCGCCCGCCCCGACGCGATCATCGTCGACATCGAGTTCGCCCGCGACGAGCGGCCCGGCCTCGACCTGGTGCGCGCGCTGCTGGAGCGCTGCCGCGGGGTGAAGATCCTCGTGCTGACCGGCTGCCGTGACCGCGACTCGATGATGCGCACCGTCCGCCTGGGTGTCCACGGCTACCTGCGCAAGGGCGCCGACACCGCCGAGATCGTGCGGGCGCTGCGCACGGTCCTGCGCGGCGAGGGCGTCTTCGACCCGGGCACCGCGAGCGCCGGCCCGCTGCAGGTGCTGCGCGACACCGACCCGGCGCCGTCGCCCACGCCGGACCTCTGCAAGACCTCGCTGCTGACCGACCGCGAGAACCAGGTGCTGCGGCTGCTCGCCGTCGGCCTGTCCAACCGCGAGATCGGGACCCGGCTGCGGATCTCCGAGGCCACCGTGAAGTTCCACGTGCGGAACCTGCGCGACAAGCTCGAGGTCCGTCGTCGCACCGAGATCGTCTACACCGCCGCCCGCCAGGGCATCGTCTGATCCCGCCGGGCCGGGGCGAGGCACTCGCCCGCCCCGGTCCGTGCCCTCTCCAGCGCACGACGCGACCGGCGCGGTCACCCATCGGGTGGCCGCGCCGGTCGCGTTGCGTGGTCGACGCCACCCCGTCCGGGGATGCGTTCACCCGGCGGCCACCTTCTCCTCACCCCACGGGAGAACGGGGGTGTTGGGATGCGGAGGAAACGGACGGTTCCGAACGGATCGGACCGGACCGCGTCATCCCACCACGACCCCAGGAGGACGACCGTGGCTCACAGCTGCCCCGGCGACGCCCCCCAGGCCGGCCCCCGCCGTGCCCTCCCGCTCCTCGACCGCGTGCGGCACGGACGTCAGGGCCTCACCTGCCGCTACCGGTGCGGCGACGCCTGCTCCCGGCCCGAGCCCAACCCGTCGTCGAACGCCTACTTCGGTGACGTCATGCAGGCCGTGCTCGACCGGCGCGGGATGCTCCGCGCCGGTGCGGTGATCGGCCTGGGCGCCGGGGCCGGTGTGGCCCTGGCCGGCACCGCCTCGGCGGCCGAGCCCGCCCCGGCCGCGCCGGCCCATCCGCTCGGTGCCGACGTGGCATCGCCGGCGCAGGCCCGGCCCCCGCGCGGGCTGCAGTACGAGACGGTCGCGCCGAACCTCGACGACGCGATCCGCGTGCCGGTCGACTACGCGAGCAACGTCGTGATCCGCTGGGGCGACCCGATGTTCCCGGACGCGCCGGAGTTCGACTTCGAGAACCAGACCGCCGCCGCGCAGGCCCGTCAGTTCGGCTACAACAACGACTTCTGCGGGATCCTGCCGATCGACGGCCCCGGCCGCCGCTACGTCATGTTCTCCAACCACGAGTACACGCTCGAGCCGCTGATGTTCCGCGGGTACGACGAGGACGCCCCCACCCCCGAGCAGATCCGGATCGGCATGGCCGCGCACGGCGGCGGCGTCGTCGAGGTGACCCGCGACCTGCGCACCGGCGAGCTGCGCTACGACCGCAACGGGAAGCTCAACCGGCGCATCACCGCCGACACCGAGATGGTGCTCGACGGCCCGGCCGCCGGTGCCGAGGTGCTGCGCACGAAGGCCGACCCGACCGGGCGCAGCGTGAAGGGCATGATCGGCAACTGCGCCGGCGGCACCACCCCGTGGGGCACCTTCCTGTCCGGCGAGGAGAACTTCGACGGCTACTTCGCCTCCGGCCCGGTCACCGACGAGCGCGCGAAGCGCTACGGCTTCGAAGAGGGCGCCTCGGAGCGCCGGTGGGAGCGTGTCGACCCGCGCTGGGACCTCGCGCAGGAGCCGAACGAGGCCAACCGGTTCGGCTACATCGTCGAGATCGACCCGCACGACCCGCGCTCGAAGCCGGTCAAGCACACCGCGCTCGGCCGCTTCAAGCACGAGGGCGCCACCGTCGCGCTCACCCGGGACGGGCGCCCCGTCGTCTACATGGGCGACGACGAGCGCTTCGACTACGTCTACAAGTTCGTGTCGGACAAGCGGATGCGCCGTGGTCACAGCCGGGCCGCCCGCGAGCACAACGCCACCCTGCTGTCGTCGGGCACGCTCTACGTCGCGACGTTCACCGGGGACAGCCCGGCCGCGGAGATCACCGGCACCGGGACGCTGCCGCGCGACGGCCGCTTCGACGGCTCCGGGCAGTGGAAGCCGCTGGCGTCGACCACGAAGTCCTACGTGGACGGCATGAGCGTCGCCGACGTCTTCGTGTTCACCCGGCTCGCCGCGGACAAGGTCGGCGCGACGAAGATGGACCGCCCGGAGGACGTGGAGCCCAACCCGCGCACCGGGAAGGTCTACATCGCCTGCACCAACAACTCCGACCGCGGCAAGGCGGGCGCCAAGGCCGGTCCGGACGAGGCGAACCCGCGCAACGCCAACCAGCACGGCCACGTCATCGAGCTCACCGAGACGCGCGACGACCCGGCGGCGACGACGTTCGCCTGGAACATCCTGCTGGTCTGCGGGAAGCCCGACGACCCGTCGACGTACTTCGGCGGGTTCGACAAGTCCCAGGTCAGCCCGATCACCTCGCCGGACAACGTGGCGTTCGACCCCTACGGCAACCTGTGGATCTCGACCGACTCCAGCCAGGCGCTGGAGATCAACGACGGCCTCTACGGCGTCGTGCTGGAGGGGCCGCAGCGCGGCTCGACCCGGCTGTTCGCCAGCGTCCCGGTCGGCTCGGAGTGCTGCGGCCCGGTCGTCACCGAGAACTTCGTGCTGGTCTCGGTGCAGCACCCGGGCGACGTCGACGACGCCTCACCGGAGAAGCCCGCGTCGCACTGGCCCGACGGCGGCGCCGCGCAGCCGCGTCCGGCCGTCGCCGCGATCCGGCACCTGAAGGACGGACGCCCGGCGAAGATCGGCGTCTGAGACCACCGCAGCCCGGTCCGTGCTCCGCCGCGGACCGGGCGGCGGGTCAGGCGCAGCGGCCGAGGTCCGGCTCGCCGGACCCGGCGCGCTTGTCGAACGAGATGTGCACGTGGTCGTAGTGGTTCGCGGTGTCGCCGCCGCGGTCCTCCATCGTCGACCATCCGGAGCCGTCGTTCATGCGCTGCTCCCAGATCACGTACTTCACGCCGAGCTCGTCGGCGTTGGCCAGGGCGCAGTCGGCGATGCGGTCGCCCTTCTGCCCGCGCACCATGATGTCCAGGGCGTGTCCGGTCGGGTGGTCGGAGGCGTTCGCCCGGTTCGCGACGCCGATCAGGTCGGTCTCGCCGTAGGCGCAGCCGAGGAACTCCGCGGCGTCGGACACCCAGTCCTTCACCCGGCCCAGGTCGTCGAGGTCGAGCCCGCACGACGGGTCGTTCAGCCCGCGGGCGGCGAGTGCGGCGGCGGCCCTGGCCTGCTCGGCGGCCTCCTGCGCCAGGCCCTGGGCCTTGCGGGCCGCGGCGAGGCTCGCGTCCGCGGCCGGGTCGAGCAGACCCGCGTCGCGGACGATCTCGGCGCCGAACACGGGCGCGGAGCGGGGAGTGTCCGCGGCGGCCGCGGCCTCGGCGAACGGGCTACCGAGGTCGCCCTCGGACACGTCCTGTGCGGCCAGGCGCAGGTCGGCCTCGGCCGGCCCGAAGCCGAGCCCGGTCACGGGCGTGACGACGGCGAGCGTGCCGCTCGCGACGGCGGCCGCGGTGGCGACGTGACGCAGACCGGGCCTCAGCCCGGCCTGCGCCCGATGTCGGTGTCGGGGCACGACGGTCTCTCCTCCGGCACGCGGACCGGCCGGGCTGCGGGGGAGCGTCGGGATCGGGGGATCCCGGCCCGTCGGGGGGTACCGGACCGCGTGTTCAGTGACCGGACGGTAGCGAATGTCCCGTGATGTCCGATCTTCGCGGACCGTTCGTGGCGACGACCGCACCCGGCCGTGCGACGAGTGGCGCGGATCGGGCACCCCGGACGTCTTTACCCGACCGGACGTTCGGTGCAAAAGTAGCGCGGTCCGGGACACCGCCGTCCCGGGTCAGGGGAGGACGCATGACCGAGCAGCAGGCCGGGCCCGGCGCGGGCCCGACGAGTGCCGCCGACACGACCGGCTCCGCGCCCGCGCAGGTGCGCCGGGTCGCCGCGACGAGCGCGATCGGCACGACGATCGAGTGGTACGACTTCTTCATCTACGCCACGGCCGCGGCCCTGGTGTTCAACAGCCAGTTCTTCACCACGATGTCCGCGGCCTCGGGCACCCTGGCCGCGTTCGCGACCCTCGGGGTCGGCCTGGTGGCGCGTCCGCTCGGCGGCATCGTGTGGGGGCACTTCGGCGACCGCCTCGGCCGCAAGAAGATGCTGGTCTTCTCGCTGCTGCTGATGGGCGTGGCCACCGTCGGCGTCGGCCTGCTGCCCACCTACGGCCAGATCGGCGTCGCGGCGCCGGTGCTGCTCGTCGTGCTGCGCCTGCTGCAGGGCCTCTCGGCGGGCGGTGAGTGGGGCGGCGCCGCGCTGATGGCGGTCGAGCACGCCCCGCCCGGCAGGCGCGGGCGCTACGGCTCGTTCCCGCAGATCGGGGTGCCCGCCGGGCTGATCCTGGCCCAGCTGGTGTTCCTCGTCGTGTCCAACCTGACCACCCCCGAGCAGTTCGCCGCGTGGGGCTGGCGGATCCCGTTCCTGCTGTCGATCCTGCTGGTCGTCGTCGGGCTCGTGATCCGGCTGCGGGTAGAGGAGAGCCCGGTGTTCGCGATGCTGCGGCAGAACCGCGGCCGCAGCCGCGCCCCGATCCTGGAGGTGTTCCGGCACCGTCCGCGCGAGCTCGTGCTGGCCTCGGTCAGCTTCGTCGCGAACAACGCGATCGGCTACATCTTCCTGGCCTACCTGCTCTCCTACGGCACCCAGGTGCTCGAGGTCCCGCGGAACACCATGATCGTCGTCGTGATCATCGGCTCGCTGAGCTGGCTGGTCAGCATCGTCGCCGGCGCGATCTGGTCCGACCGTGTGGGCCGCAAGCGCGCCTACCTGGTGGGCTCGGTGCTGCTCGTGGTGTGGCCGGTGCCGTTCTTCCTGCTGCTCGACACCACCGGGTTCGCCGCGATGGTCGTCGCGGTCGTCGTGCTCACGGTGGGGCTGGGCCTGTCCTACGGCCCGCAGTCCGCGTTGTTCGCGGAGATGTTCGAGGCACGCTTCCGCTACAGCGGCGCCTCGTTCTCCTACGCCGTCGGCGCCGTGCTGGGCGGCGGGTTCGCACCGCTGATCGCCGCCGCGCTGCAGCAGGGCTACGGGACGTCGATGGCGGTCGCGGCCTACATGGTCGTCGTCGCCGTGATCTCGCTGGTCGCGGTCCTGCTCATCCGGGAGACGCACCGCCCGGACGCGCCCGCCCGGCTCTCCTGACGACGACGGCGCCCCGGACCTGGTGTCCGGGGCGCCGGAGCGGCCTAGATCGAGCGGTGCCGGCCGTTGCCGAGCGGGGCCGAGAGGTCCCGGGCCCGGCGACGCCCGGCCACGGTGCCCTCGGCGGGCCGCTCGTCGACGGTGCCGGGACCGCCGGAGGACATCGAGCGGGCCTGCTCGGCCAGCTCGCGGGTCACGCAGGGCCAGGTGGCGCTGACCCCCGTCGCGTCCCGGCACTCACGGCAGAAGCCCTGCGCGTCGGGGGTGTGTTCCGCCAGGGTCCGCTCCAGCAGATCCGGCATCTCGGACAGGATGTTCGCGAGTGCCACGACTCACCTCCAGGTCGAATGCGGGCGACAGTAGTGGTCGGGTTCACCCGCCCCCGGCAGGGCGGGGGGCCCGTCGGCCGGTGCCCGCCGATCCACTCAGGACCCGGTGTTCCCGCTGTTCGCGAGGGGTGCGCGGGATCGCGCCGGGGCTCTCCGCCGGTCCGGTCGCCCGGTGTGGCGCCGCCCCGTCGGCACAGGGCGGCCCCGTCCGCTCGGTGAACCGTGTCACCGATCGGCGACCGGTGCCGGCGACACGACGACACGCACCACTGCTGCGCCGGACGTGTGATCGGATCACCCGTCGTCGCCGCCGGACGGCCCAGTGGGCCACCCCCGTCCGGACCCGGGGCGCTGCGGCGTCCGCGTTCGCGCCCCGTGACCGGGCCGCCCTCAGCCGGCCGGGACCTCCCGCTCGATCTCGTCCAGCCAGATCGTCGCCGACAGGTCCGAGGGTGCCCGCCAGTCCCCGCGGGGCGACAGCGCGCCGCCCGCGGACACCTTCGGCCCGTTCGGCAGCGCGGAGCGCTTGAACTGCGCGAACTGGAAGAACCGCCGCGCGAAGACCTGCAGCCAGCGCCGGATCTCGGCGGGGGAGTAGGCGGGCCGCTCGTCGTCGGGGAACCCGGGCGGCCACCGGCCCGCGGCGGCGTCGGACCAGGCGTGCCCGGCCAGGAACGCGATCTTCGACGGCCGGAAGCCGTGCCTCAGCGTGTACCAGAGCGTGAAGTCCTGCAGCGCGTACGGACCGACGGTGGCCTGGCTGGACTGCACCTCGGTCGTCCCGTCCGAGGGCACCAGCTCCGGGGTGATCTCGGTGTCGAGCACCGAGCGCAGCACCGCCGACACCTCGGGCGGGAACTGCTCGGAGGAGATCACCCAGCGGATGAGGTGCTGCATCAGCGTCTTCGGCACGCCGCCGTTGACGTTGTAGTGCGACATCTGGTCGCCGACGCCGTAGGTGGACCAGCCGAGCGCGATCTCCGACAGGTCCCCGGTGCCGAGCACGATCCCGCCGCGCTGGTTCGCCAGCCGGAACAGGTAGTCGGTGCGCAGCCCGGCCTGGACGTTCTCGAAGGTGACGTCGTAGACGGGCTCGCCCCGGCCGAAGGGGTGGTCGATCTCCGACAGCATCGTCCGCGCGGTGCCGGTGATGTCGATCGTGGCGAAGGTGACGCCGAGGGCCTCGGACAGCGCGACGGCGTTGTTGCGGGTGTGGTCGGAGGTGGCGAAGCCGGGCATGGTGAAGGCGAGGATGTCGGTGCGCGGGCGGCCGAGCCGGTCCATCGCCCGCGCCGCGACGATCAGGGCGTGGGTGGAGTCGAGCCCGCCGGACACGCCGATCACGACCTTCGGCTGGCCGATCGCCCGCAGCCGCTGCTCCAGCCCGGCGACCTGGATCGAGTAGGCCTCGAAGCAGTCCTGCTCGAGGCGCGCCGGGTCGGCGGGCACGAACGGGAAGCGCTCCACGGTGCGGCGCAGGCCGATGTCGTGGCCGGGCGGGTCGAGCCGGAACGCCACCGTGCGGAAGGCGTCGGTGCGGGTGGCGTGGGTGCGGCGGTTGTCGTCGAAGGTGCCCTGGCGGCGCCGCTCGCCGGCGATCAGGTCCAGGTCGACGTCGGCGACCGCGTGCCGCGCGCCCTGCGGGAAGCGCCCGGACTCCGCGAGCAGCACGCCGTTCTCGTAGATCATGGTCTGGCCGTCCCACGAGACGTCCGTGGTCGACTCGCCCTCGCCCGCGGCGGCGTAGACGTACGCGGCCAGGCAGCGCGCCGACGCCGAGCGCGACAGCAGGTGCCGGGTGTCGGCCCGACCGACGGTGATCGGTGAGCCGGACAGGTTCGCCAGGACCGTCGCCCCGGCCAGCGCCGCCTCCGCCGACGGCGGGATCGGCACCCAGTAGTCCTCGCAGATCTCGGCGTGCAGCACGAAGCCGGGCAGGTCCTCGGCGGCGAACAGCAGGTCCGTACCGAAGGGCACGTCGGTGGCGCCGAGCCGGATCGTGGCGCCGCGGACGTCGTCCCCGGGGGCGGTCTGGCGGCGCTCGTAGAACTCGCGGTAGGTCGGCAGGTAGGACTTCGGGGCGACGCCCAGGATCCGGCCCCGGTGGATCACGACCGCGCAGTTGTAGAGGCGGTGGCGGTACCGCAGCGGTGCCCCGACCACGAGGACCGGCAGCAGGTCCGCCGTCGCCTCGACGAGGGAGAGCAGCCCGGTCTCGACGGTCTCCAGCAGCGTGTCCTGCATCAGGACGTCCTCGATGGAGTAGCCCGAGAGCGTCAGCTCAGGGAACACCACCAGCCCGACGCCGTCGTCTGCGCAGGTCCGGGCGGTCTCCAGCACGGCGGCGACGTTCGCGGCCGGGTCGGCCATCGTGGTGTGCAGGGTCGCCGCGGCGGTGCGCAGGAAGTGGTGGCGGTAGACGGAGCGGAAGTCCACGCCGTCATTCTGACCGGTGGGTGGTCAGCTCCGTCGACCCGCCAGCATCCGCGCCGCCGCGCAGGCGACCCCGGTGGCGACGAGCAGCCCCAGCAGCACCGCCCAGCCCGCCCCGACCGAGCCGCCGGCCAGCACGACCCCGAGCGAGCCCAGCCACGCCAGCGGCACCAGCAGCCACAGCGCCAGGCCGTGCAGCACCTTCGGGATCTCCCCGACGCCGGCCGCGATCACGATCCACACCACCCCGGCGAGCAGCCCGCCGACGAGCAGCAGGGTGCCGACTCCCTCCCAGACCACGTGTGTCTCCTTCCTAGGGGTCGGGCACCGGCAGCACGCGCTGCGGCACACCGGGCCCGTCGTCGATCGTGACACCCGCCGGCGTCGCGGGCGGGGCCAGCGGCCCCAGCAGGTGCGCACCCAGCCAGTCCACCAGGTCCGGCAGCTGCGCGCGGACGGCGTTCTGGTTGTGTCCGCCACCCGGGTAGAGCCGGGTGTCGACGGTCACCGGTGGCGCGGCGGCCGCGCGGATCCGGTCCGCGGCGGCCCGCTCCTCGGGTTCGTCGGAGCCCGCGGTGACCAGCATCGCCAGCGGCGCGGGCCGCTCGCCCAGCAGCGCGACGACGTCGTTGGCGGCGGCCAGGTCGGGCCGCCCGGCGAACAGCTCCCCGGTGACGACGTCGTCGGGGGTGCGGTCGTAGCCGCTCTGACTGACCGCGAGTGCGTAGGTGCGCGGGTGGCGCAGCGCCAGGTTCATCGCGCAGTAGCCGCCCGAGGACCAGCCGGCCAGCGCCCAGGCGCCGCGGTCGGGCCGCACCCGCAGGTGCCGGGTCGTCCAGTCGACGAGGTCGGTGGTCAGGTAGGTGTCGTCGGCCGCGCCGTGCTGGGCGTCGACGCACTCCTGGTCGTGGCCGAACCGGGGCTCGCCGTTGATGTCGGGGATGACCAGCACGACCGGCGGGATGCGGTGCGCGGCGATGGCGGCGTCGAGCACGTCGGGCACCTTGAACAGGGCGGCCACCTCACGGGGCTCGCCGGGGAACCCGGGCAGCCACTCGACGACCGGGAACCGCGCCCGCGGGTGCTCGGTGTAGCCGGGCGGGAGGTAGACGTCGGCGTCGCGGTCGATGCCGGACACGGCCCCGTGCAGGGTCATGTGCAGCGTGGAGCCCAGCCCCTGCGCGGAGCGGGCGGCGACCAGCGGCATCGCCGCGTCGAGGCCCGCACCGTCCGGGCCGATGTCGGCGACCGAGCCCTCGCCGGGGTCGGGGGAGGACCCGATCAGCGAGCCGACGGTGGGGAAGAAGCCGCCGAGCAGGTTCGCCCCGGCCCCGGCGGCCGCGAGCACGGCCACGGCCGAGACGGCCACGAGCAGCGTCCGGGCCACCCGGCGCAGCCGGTGCCACGCCCCACCGGTGAGGATGAGCAGCAGCACCGCCGCGACCGTCGGCACGACCACCGCGGCGACGACGTCGAGGCGCAGCTCGGAGGCGTGGATCACGGCGCCGCCCCCGCGCGGACCCGGCTCACCGGCGCAGCAGCCGCAGCAGCGCCGGCGGGCGGCCGCCGAAGCCCTCGGCCTCGAGCACGACGAACAACACCCGCGGCAGGTCGCGGACGGCGGGGAACAGCACGTAGCGCGGGTACCAGCTCGGGCGGAACTTCGCGTTGAACCGGTAGAGCGAGTCGATCTGCCACCAGCGCGACGCGATCCGCAGCACCCTGGCCCAGCCGCGGGCGACCGGTCCGGCACCGATCCGCTCGCCGCGCTCCAGGGCGGAGCGGAACATCGCGAAGTTCAGCGACACCCGTTTCACGCCGTGGTCCTTCGCGGCCGCCATCAGCTCGGCGATCATCAGCTCGTTGATGCCGTTGTCGGCGTCGGCGTCGCGGACCATGAGGTCCAGCGAGAGCCCGTCGCGGCCCCAGGGGACCAGCTGCAGCATCCCGGACGGCTCGCCGTCGCGGAGCGCGGTGACGATCACCGCGTCCGGGTCGGAGGGATCCGCGACGCGCGAGGACGCCATCGAGAAACCGCGCTCGTCCTCGGCGCCGCGCCAGCGGTGCGCGCGCTCGGCGACCCGCATCCGTGCGGTCTCGTCGAGGTCCCGCAGCCGCGTCACCTCGACGGTGTGCCCGCTGCGCTGCATCCGGTTGACGGTCTGGCGGACCCCGCGCATGGGGCGTCCGTCGAGGCTGAACGACGCCGTCTCCAGCACCGCCTCGTCGCCGAGCTCGAGGGCGTCGAGACCGGCCTTGGACCAGGCGGTCGCGCCGCGCTCGGAACAGCCCATCACCGCGGGCGACCAGCCGTAGCGGGTGCAGATGCCGAGGAAGGCCTCGATCGCGCCGGGCCACGCGCCGACGTCGCCGACGGGGTCGCCCGAGGCCAGCGCGACCCCGGCGAGCACCCGGTAGGACACCGCGGACTTGCCGCCGTGGGCGAACACCGCGGCCTTGTCACGGCGCAGGGCGAAGTAGCCCAGCGAGTCGCCGTCGCGCTGGTCGAGCAGGGCGCGCAGGCGCTGCTCGTCGTCGGGGTCGAGCGACGGGCGCGGCTCCGGCGAGCGCAGCAGGTGGTACCCGGCGACGACGAGCGCGACCACCCCGAAGGTCAGCCCGATCGCCGAGGTCAGGTCGTCGAGCCACACGGCGCGCTGCTCGAACTCGACCGGGCCGGTCACCCCGATCAGCGACAGCGCCGCGTGCGCGGCCTGCGCCGCGATCGACGGGTCGCCGACGAGCCGGCGCGGGTTGAGCGCGAGCAGCACCCAGACGATGAGGAAGCCGGACAGCCCGAACTGCAGCAGCGACCGGACCGACCGGCCGAGCCCGCCCGGGTCCTGCCGGGCGACGAAGTAGCGGCGCGTCGCGATCAGCGCCGCCAGCAGCGCGACGACCAGCACCGCGGGCCCGATGCCGCGCCGCTGGTCCAGCACGTGCAGCAGGTTGACCACGACGAGGAACGTCGTCGTCGCGGTCGCCACCCACCAGGCGCGCTGCTTGCGCCGGCGCAGCCCGGTGGCCAGCAGCAGCAGGCCGACCCCGGCGAGCGCGGTCACGACCAGCGACGCCAGCCCCAGCCCTGCGGGCAGGCCCAGGGTGCTGCGCAGCTCGCTGCCGATGACCCGGCGGGGCGCGGGCAGCACCGCCGCGACGACGGTCAGCGCACCGACGATCCGGGCCGCCCACACCACGGCGCGGACGACGGCGGCCTCGGACAGCCGTCGTCTGCGGGCCTCCGGGTCCGGCGCCGGGGCCGCTCCGCGGGTGCGGACGTCCCCGTGCTCGTCCCGGTGCTCGTCCCCGGTCGTCCCGGGCGGGCCGGAGCCCTCAGAGCCCGTCACGCGTTCCTCCTGTCGATTCCGTCCCCGGTGGCGGACCACCGGCGACGCCCGAACGGGCCACCGGACCCGGCAGCCGGGCGCCGAGCGCGTCCAGCTCCGCGGCGACGACGTCGGCCGCCGGTGTCCCGGGCGCCGCGGTCACCGACCCCGACGCTAGCGCCGGGCCCGGCGGCGGCGCGCCCGGCACCGGGTCATCCTGCGTCGCCGCGGTGCGCACGACGACCAGGTCCAACGGATCGGGCGAACCGGACGCGGGGGCCGGGCAGCCGTCGCCGCCGGGTGGCCCGGCCGCCGTCGCGACGTCGGCGCGCTCGGCGAGCGCCCGGCCCAGCGGGCACCCGGGGCCCTCGGGCGGACCGGCGAGGGCCCACGCGGCCCGGTCGGTCCGCAGCACCGGCAAGCCGGCCGCGACGGCGGCGGCGCGCAGCCGGGACACCGGCACCCGGTCGGTCCACAGCACCACCACGGCCGGCATCCGGCCCGCGGTGACCGCGGCGTCGACGGCGGCGTCGACCGCGGCCGACCCGTCACCGGGTCCGGTCCACACCAGGACGGGGTGGGCGAGGTGGTCGTCGTAGCCGGGCGGCAGGTGCACGGGCACGTCGACGCCGTCGACGGTCAGCACGGTGTCCCGGCCGGGTCCGGTGACCGGCGGGGCGGGTGGCGCGGGCAGCCCGCCGCGGTCCGGTCCGGCGGCCAGCGAGGCGGGCGTCGGGTAGAAGCCGAACCAGGCGTTCGTTCCCACCGCGAGGGCGAGCACGACGAGCGCGACCACGGCCGGCAGCGCGGCCGCCCGCACCGCGGGCCGCCACCGGGCCCAGCGGCGTACGAGCAGTACGAGGGTGAGCGCGGCCGTGCCCGCGACGGCGGTGACGGTGACGGCCGACCCGAGCGGGAGCAGTGCGGTCCCGGCGAGCACGTCACCACGATTCCACGCCGGTTCCGGGGACCCGGCGGCGGGATGATCCGTCCCCGTCGTCGGGAACGTCCTAGATCAAGTCCAGAACAGACCGTCCCAAACATGCCGTCCGGGGTCGCCCGCGACGGGAACGCGCTACACCCAGCGTTGTCGCACAAGCGATCCCGTGCGGCCGGGTGGATGACGGCGGTCACACGGACGACGGGGAACGGGGCATCCGCCGCATGCCGGGGCGGTTCCGGGCCGACCCCACCGGTGTTCGACAGCATTCGCACCGAGCCACGGAGGACAGCAGCATGATCACGAAGGACATGACCCGGGAGCTCATCGGTCGTCAGGTCGTCGACAACCACGGCGAGAAGGTCGGCAAGATCGGCCAGATCTACCTGGACGAGCGCAGCGGTGACCCGACCTGGGCCACGGTCAACACCGGGCTGTTCGGCACCAAGGAGAGCTTCGTGCCGCTGCAGAACGCCGACGTGCACGACCGCGACGTCGCGCTGGGTGTGGAGAAGAAGGCCGTCAAGGACTGCCCGCACGTGGGCCGCTCCGACGAGCGCCTGACCGGGTCGGAGGAGGACGAGCTCTACCGCCACTACGGCATCGGCACCGGCAACGGCCGCACCGACGCCCGCCACGCCACCGGTGAGCGCACCGACCGCGACCGCACCGACCGCACCGCCCGTACCGGCGACGACGCGATGGTCCGCCACGAGGAGAACCTGCGCGTCGGCACCGAGACCGAGGAGACCGGCCGCGTCGCGCTGCGCAAGTACGTCGTGACCGAGGACCAGACCGTCACCGTCCCGGTGTCGCACGAGGAGGTCCGCCTCGAGCGCGAGCCGATCGACGGCACCGAGGCGAAGGCCCGCCCGGGCGCCATGGGCGAGGCCGAGCACGAGGTGACCCTGCACCGCGAGCGCCCGGTCGTCGACAAGACCACCGAGGCCGTCGAGAAGGTGCGCCTCGGCACCCGCACCGTCACCGAGGACGAGAAGGTCTCCGACACCGTGCGCAAGGAGCGCATCGAGGTCGACGACCCGCAGCACGCCCTGCCCCGCGACGAGCGCCGCAGCTGAGCGACGCACCGCGCCACCGGCGCGTCACCGGAGCCCGTACCTCGGGCCCGGTGACGCGCCGGGCCCATCTGCGGGCCCGGCCGCCGCGAGCCGCACGGTGAAGCACGCACCGCCCTCCGGTGCGGGGCCCGCTGTGACGGTGCCGCCCATCCGGGTGACCAGGCCGTGCGCGAGTGCCAGGCCGATCCCGCCCAGCCCGACCGGGCGACGGCCGTCGTAGCGGTCGTGGAGCAGGCCCCGTTCGAAGGCCACCGGGTAGTCCTCCGGGGCCAGGCCGGGGCCGCCGTCACGGACCTCGACCGCGCCGTCGCCGTGGACGGCGAACACCAGTGCGGCCCCCGGCGGGACGACCCGCACCGCGTTCTCGGCGAACCCGTCGAGGACCTGCCGCAGCCGGCGCGGGTCGGCGAGCACCGGCCCCACGTCGCGGGCGGTCTCGGCGCGGAACGCGATCCCGGCCCCCGCGCACCGTCCGCGCCAGACCTCGGCCGCCTCGTCCACCAGCGCCACCGGGTCGACGATCTGCAGGTCGACCCGGACGTCGTCGGCCTCCAGCCGGGCGAGGTCGATGAGGTCGGCGACCAGCCGGTCCAGCCGCAGTGCCTCCCGCACCATGACCTCGCCCGCCCCCGGCACGTCGTCGCCGGTGACCACGCCGTCGGCGAGGGACTCGGCCAGCCCGCGGACCGCGGTCAGCGGGGTCCGCAGCTCGTGGGACACCGAGAGCAGGAACCGGCGCTGACGCCCCTCGCTGCGGGCCAGCGCGTCGGCGAGCTCGTTCACCGCGGCGGCGACGTCGGCGACCTCGGCCGGGCCGCGCACCGGCACCCGCACGTCGCGCGCGCCGTCGGCCAGCTCGCGGGCCGCCCGGGCGGTGCGCCGCAGCGGACGCGCCAGCACGGTGCCGGCACCGGCGCCCACGAGGATCGCGGCCAGCGAACCGGCCAGCAGCGCGAACCCGAGGGTGCGCCCCAGCAGCGGGCTGCCCAGCGGCCCCCGCTCCGGGGCACGGACCAGGGCGAACGCCGACCCGGCCGCCGGGCGGGCCTCCACCACCCAGCCGGTCCCGTCGGCGGTGACGACCGCGGACACCGGCCGTCCGGCCAGCGCCCGCGCCGCGCCCGCGCGTTCCAGCGCCCGGGCCAGCACCGGGTCGGCGACCGGGTCCGGCAGCACGACGACGGCGATGTCCTGCCCCCGCAGCAGCGGCTCGACCGCGGCGAGGGGGACACCGGCGTCGAGCTGCCGGGCGACGACGTCGGCCTGCTGGGCCAGCGCCTCCTGGGTGACCTGACGCGCGGTCCGGTCGACGAGCACCAGCGTCACCACCGAGCTGACCAGCACCGCGAGGAGCGCGACGAGCAGGCAGGCCAGCGCGACCCGCCACGCGGTGCTGCGCCGGCCGGTCACCGGCCGACCTCGGCGGCGTAGCCGACGCCGCGCACCGTGCGGATCGGGCAGTCGCCACCGAGCTTGCCCCGCAGCTGCGCGACGTGGACGTCGACGGTCCGGGTGCCCGCGTGCGCGGCGTACCCCCACACCGAGGACAGCAGCTGCTCGCGGGAGAACACCCGGCCCGGGTACCGGGCGAGGTGGGCGAGCAGCGCGAACTCGGTCGCGGTCAGGGCGACCTCGTGGTCGTCGACCAGGACCCGGCGGGTGACGGTGTCGACCCGGACCCGGCCCAGCACGAGCGGGCCCGGTACGGGACCGGTGCCGCGGCGCAGCACGACGCGCAGCCGGGCCATCAGCTCGCGCGGGCTGAACGGCTTGACCACGTAGTCGTCGGCGCCGATCTCCAGGCCGAGGACCCGGTCGACCTCGTCGTCGCGGGCGGTGACGAACAGGACGGGGGTCCAGTCGTCGTCGGCGCGCAGGCGGCGGCACACCTCGATGCCGTCGAGGCCCGGCAGGCCGACGTCCAGCACGACCGCGACCGGCCGGTGCCGGCGGACCAGCTCCAGCGCCGCGGACCCCTCGGCCGCGGTGAGCACGGAGAACCCGTCACGGCGCAGGTACAGGCCGATGAGGTCGACGATGGCGGGCTCGTCCTCGACCACGAGGACGAGCCCGCGTCCACCCGGGCTGGTCTCCACAGGGGCGATCCTGGCACCGCCGGGCCGGGGACCGGTCAGGAACCGCCGCAGTCCGTCTGCTGGACGTGCTCCAGCTGGCCGCGCAGCGTCCCGAGTGCGCTGGTCCGCCCGGCCTGGTCCGAGATCCGGGCGGCGAGCACGTCGGCCTCGGCGGTGTGCCCGGCCGTCCGGGCCGCCTGCTCCCGCGCCTGCATCCAGGCCGTCGAGCCCTTCACGGTGGCGTCGCCACCGATCCGGGTGGTCTGCTTGTCGATCCGGGCGATGGCGTGCGGCAGCCGGTCGCACGTCTTCGTGTCGGCGGCATTCGTGGTGGCCGGTGCCGAGGTACCGGAGGCCGCCGAGGCCACGCCCGCGCCGGTGGCGAGCAGTGCCGTGGCCAGTGCGGCGCCCGCGGCGCCGGTGATCCACTTCGTCCTGGTCCGCATCGGGTTCCTCCTGTCGAGCCCGGCCGGTGCGGCCGGGACCTCACCGACGGTGCTCCCCGTAGATCAGGACCGGGTGCTGCTCGTGTTCGGATCCGGTAAGGGCGCCGGGACCGGGGAGGCGAGCAGGGCGAACGCCGTCCGGAGCGCCCCGGCGGCCTCGGCGACGGCCTGGCGGGGCCGCACCCCGATCCCGAGCGAGGTCGCGAAGCCGTGCACGAGGTCGGGGTGGCGGCGCAGCGTCGCCGGGACGCCCGCCTCCCGCATGCGGGTGACCAGGTGCTCGCCCTCGTCGCGCAGCGGGTCGAACCCGGCGGTCGCGACGTAGGCCGGCGGCATCCCGGACAGGTCGCCCTCGGCGATCCGCAGCCGTGGGTCGTCGCGCATCGCCTCGGGCACGTACCAGCCGGCCATCGCCGCGATCGCCTCGCCGGTGAGCAGGAACCCGTCGCCGAACAGCTCGCGTGAGCGGGTGTGCCCGTCGAGCTCGGTGACCGGGAAGAACGCCAGGCAGAACACCGGACGCCCGGCCGGGTCGGCGCCGTCGCGGCTGGTCTCGCGGGCCACCGTCAGCGCCAGGCTCGCCCCGGCGGAGTCCCCGCCGACCGCGATCCGGCCCGGGGCCGCCCCGAACTCCTCCGGGTGCGCCGTGACGTGCGCGAACGCGGCCAGGCAGTCGTCGACGGCGGCCGGGAACGGGTGCTCGGGCGCCAGCCGGTAGTCCACCGACAGCACCCGGGCGCCGGACTCGGCGGCCAGCGTCGCGCACAGCTCGTCGTGGGTGTCCAGGTCGCCCGCGACGAAACCGCCGCCGTGCACGTAGACGAGCAGCGCGCCGTCGACGACGTCGGGTCCCGGCGGCGGCACGTACAGCCGCGCCCGCAGGTCGGCGACCGCGCCGGGGACCGTGCGGTCCTCGCGGCGCACCCCCGGCTCCTCGGGCCCGGCGACGACGCGGTCGACGAACGACTGGCCCGCCCGCATCTGCTCCGGCGGCGGGACCGGCTGCGGCCGGCGCGGGGTGAGCAGCCGCAGCAGGAGCTGGATGTCGAGGTCGAGCTGCTGGCCGTCGCGACGGACGGGCGGGCCGGCGATCGCCCGCTTCACCGGCTTCGGCAGGGCCAGCACACCGCGCAGGGCTCCTCGTGCGACACGTACCCGATGATCCACGGTGACCTCCCGCGTGTACCCGATCTTCACCCTCGATTGTGGCACCGGGTGCCGTTGCGTGCCGCTCGTCGCGGCACGGATCACCCGCCGCTGCCGTTTCGCAACCTTCGTCCCCCGTTCCCCGGCGGACGGGTGCTCGTTCAGCCCAGTGGAGATCATCTGCGGAGGGGGACGGGCATGAGGACGAGGCTGCGTGCGACGGTCGTGGCGGGGGTGGTGGCGGTCGTCGCGGCGGTGGTCGCGGTGCCGCAGGCACTGGCCTCGCCGGACGGACCGGGGGGCGAGGGTGCGCCGGGTGACGTCGTGTCCGCGGAGCGGGTCCTCACCCCGACGGTGCCCGCCGCGACGGCGACCCGGATCCTCTACCGCAGCCTCGACACCGACGACCGGCCGATCACGGTGAGCGGGATCGTCCTCACCCCGCTCGTCCCGGCGCTCGGGCCGACCCGGGTCGTCGGCTTCGCCGCGGGGACCCAGGGGCTCGCCGACCGCTGCGCGCCGTCGCGGCAGCTGCAGGCCGGTACCGAGTACGAGGCCCCGGCGATCGGTGCGCTGCTGACCAGCGGCTACACCGTGGCCGTCACCGACTACGAGGGCCTGGGCACGCCCGGCGAGCACACCTACGTCAACCGCGCCGCGCAGGCGCACGCCCTGCTCGACGTGGCGCGCGCCGCCCAGCGGGCCGGTGTCGGCGTGCCGGAGGACGCCCCGACCGCGCTCTACGGTTACTCCCAGGGCGGTGGCGCGTCGGCCGCCGCGGTCGAGCTGGCCCCGGAGTACGCCCCCGAGCTGAACCTCGTCGGCGCCTACGCGGGCGCGCCGCCGGCGGACCTGCGTGCGACCGGCCGGGCCCTGGAGGGCGGCCCCGCCGTCGCGCTGCTCGGCTACGCGGTGTCCGGGTTCGACGCCGCCTACCCCGACCTGGGGGTGCAGGACCTGCTCAACGACCGCGGCCGGCAGGTGGTCGCCGAGCTGCGCGAGCAGTGCACCCAGGACTCCGCGCTGCGCTACCCGGGCCTGCGTTCGGAGTCGCTGTCCGCCGACGGACGCCCGATCTCGGCGTTCCTCGACGAGGAGCCCTTCGCGAGCCGGGTCGACGAGCAGCTGATCGGGCGTCGCACCCCCGAGGCGCCGGTGCTGATCGTGCACAGCGTCGCCGACGACATCGTGCCGTTCGGCCAGGGCGAGGAGCTCGCCGAGCGCTGGTGCGCCCGCGGCGCCGACGTCGAGTTCCGGCCGTCGCCCGTCCCCGGCCACCTCGGCGGGTACCCGGAGGGGCAGGCCCGTGCGCTGGCGTTCCTGCAGGCCCGCTTCGCCGACCTGCCGACGACGCCCACCTGCCGCTGACAGCCATGGCGGGAGTCCCTCCCGCCATGGTCAACGTATAACGCAGCGGGGGACTTGCGGCAAGACCCGGTGGCCGCGCCAGACTCTGCGCCCGGCGCCGTGACCTGCGGCGTCGTGGTGACACGGGGGTGGGCGTGCACGGGGTGCTGCTGCAGTTGGGCGAGGTCGGCCGGGACCGGCTCGCCGTCGTCGGGGGGAAGGCCGCGCACCTGGGGGAGCTGACCCGGACGGCGGGGATCACGGTCCCGGGCGGCTGGTGCGTGACCACCGGCGCCTACCGGGCCGTCGTGGAGGGTGCGCCCGGGTTCGACGCGTTGCTGGACCGCCTGGCCGGCCTGCCCGCCGACGACGCCGACGGGCTCGCCGCGGTCGCCGCCGAGGTCCGCGGGCTGGTGGCGTCCCGGCCGGTCCCCGACGACGTCGCGGCGGCGGTCGCCGCGGCGGTCGGTCGGTCCCCGGCCGGGACGGCGTGGGCGGTGCGCTCCAGCGCGACCGCCGAGGACCTGCCGACGGCGTCGTTCGCCGGGCAGCAGGACTCCTACCTGAACGTGGTGGGCGCCGACGCCGTGCTCGACCGGGTGCGGGACTGCTGGGCGTCGCTGTTCACCGACCGCGCCGTGGCCTACCGCCGGCGGCGCGGCCTGGATCACCGCGCCGTCGCGATGGCGGTGGTGGTCCAGGAGATGGTCGTCCCGGACGTGTCCGGGG
This sequence comes from Pseudonocardia sp. TMWB2A, assembly GCF_017312135.1. Lineage (NCBI taxonomy): Bacteria > Bacillati > Actinomycetota > Actinomycetes > Pseudonocardiales > Pseudonocardiaceae > Pseudonocardia > Pseudonocardia sp. TMWB2A. The sequence continues at coordinate 5,752,941 of NZ_QKQY01000002.1, read as the reverse complement.
TGCTGTTCACCGCCGACCCGGTGACCTCCGACCGGACCGCGACCGTCGTCGAGGCGGTGCCCGGGCTCGGTGAGGCACTGGTGTCCGGGCTGGTCGCGGCGGACGGGTGGACGGTGCGCGACGGCACCGTCGTCGACCGGCGCGCCGCACCGCGGACCGTCGCGGTCCGGCCCGCGCCCGGTGGGGGCATCCGGACCGAGCGGCTCGGCCCGCACGACGACTCCCCGCTGCTCACCGACGACCAGGTCCTGGAGCTGGCGCGCCTCGGCCGCACGATCGAGGCCGGGCTCGGCGGCCCGCAGGACGTCGAGTGGTGCCTGTCCGGCGGCCGGTTCCAGGTCGTCCAGAGCCGCCCGATCACCACGCTGTTCCCGGTCCCCGACACCGACGACGACCGCCTCCACGTCTACCTGTCGGTCGGCTACCAGCAGATGATGACCGACGCGATGCGCCCGCTCGGGCTGTCGTTCTGGCAGATGACGACGCCGCGCCCGATGGCCGAGGCGGGCGGGCGGCTGTTCGTCGACGTCACCGCCGCGCTGGGCACCCTCTCCGGTCGCGACGGCCTGCTCGCGGTGATGGGCCGGTCGGACCCGCTGATGACCGACGCGCTGCGCACCGTGCTCGACCGCGGCGCGGTCCCGCTCGGCGAGGACCCGGCGACGCCCGCCCCGGTGCACGGCGCGCCGACCTCCGAGCCGCTGGACCCGGACCCCGCGCTCGTCGCCGAGCTGGTCGCCGAGGTCCGGGCCTCGGTGGCGGACGCGGCCCGCAGGATCTCCGGCCGCGTCGGGCCGGAGCTGTTCGCCGCCGTCCGCGCGGACATCCCTGAGCTGCGGGCGCGGCTGAACAACCCGCGCAGCACCCGGGTGTTCATGACGGCGATGGACGCGGCGTACTGGATCGACGAGCACGTCGGCGAGTGGCTGGGGGAGCGGCCGTCGGACGTGCTGACCCGGTCGGTGCCCGACAACGTGACCTCGCAGATGGGGCTCGCGCTGCTCGACGTCGCCGACGCGGTCCGCCCGTACCCGGCGGCGGTGGCGCTCCTGCGCGAGGGACGGGAGGACGTGCTCGACGCGCTGGGGTCGGTCGAGGGCGGCACGGTGGCCCGCGACGCGATCGTCGGCTGGCTCGACGCCTACGGGGCCCGCTGCGTCGGCGAGATCGACATCAGCCGGCCGCGGTGGCACGAGCGCCCGGCCGCGCTCGTGCCGCTGATCCTCGGCCACGTCGACGGCGAGGAGCCCGGCGCCGGGCGCCGCCGGTTCGAGCAGGGCCGCCGCGAGGCCGAGGCCACCCGCGACGACCTGCTGGCCCGGCTGCGGGCCGGGACCGACGGCGAGGCACGGGCCGCGCGGACGGCGCTGATGATCGACCGGCTGCGGACCTTCATCGGCTACCGCGAGTTCCCCAAGTTCGGCATGGTCTCGCGCTACGCGGTCTACCGGGCCGCGCTGCTCGCCGAGGCCGACCGGCTCGTCGCCGCCGGGGTGCTCGACGACCGCACCGACGCCTACTACCTGCGGTTCGACGAGCTGGAGCAGGTCTCGCGCACCGGGCACGCCGACCTCGCGCTGGTGCGCGCCCGGCGGGCGGAGTTCGCCGCGTACGAGGCGCTGACCCCGCCGCGGGTGCTGACCTCCGACGGCGAGTGCCTGCAGGGCTCCTACCACCGCGACGACGTGCCGCCCGGAGCGCTCGCCGGGCTCGCGGTGTCGGCCGGGACGGTCGAGGGCCGCGCCCGCGTCGTCGCCGACCTGTCCGGCGCCGCACTCGAACCCGGGGACGTGCTGGTCACCACCTACACCGACCCCAGCTGGTCACCGGCGTTTGTGACGATCGCCGGGCTGGTCACCGAGGTCGGCGGGCGGATGACCCACGGCGCCGTCGTCGCCCGCGAGTACGGCCTGCCCGCCGTGGTCGGGGTCGAGGACGCGACCCGGCTGATCCGGGACGGTCAGCGGGTCCGGGTGGACGGCGGGAGCGGGCTGGTCGAGATCCTCGGCTGAGACATGTCGAGAACCGGGGACCGGCTCCGTCCCCGGGACGGACGCGGCCACCGGGGCCGCGCGATCGGGAGGACATCATGAGCGTGCTGCGGATGGACAACGTCGGCGTCGTCGTCACCGACCTCGACGAGGCGGTCGCGTTCTTCGGCGCGCTCGGCCTGGCGGAGGAGGGCCGGGCGACGGTGGCGGGCCCGGACGTGGACCGGCTGGTCGGGCTCGACGGCGTGCAGTGCGACATGGCCGTCGTGCGGACGCCGGACGGGCACGGCCGGCTGGAGCTCATGCGGTTCGGGTCGCCGTCGTCGCCGGCCGGGGACCCGGGCGCCGCGGTGAACGTGCTCGGCATCCGGCGGATCATGTTCGCGGTCACCGACGTGGCGGAGACCCTCGCCCGGCTGCGCGGGCACGGCGCCGTGCCGGTCGGCGACGTGGTGCCGTTCGGCGGGGCGCACGTGCTCGCCTACGTACGGGGACCGGACGGCATCCTCGTCGCGCTGGCCGAGGAGACCGGCTGACGGAGACCGGCTGGCGGAGACCGGTCGACTGCGGCCGGTCGGCCCTCGGCCGGCCGGCCCCGGTTCTTGACAGCGGCGCCCCTCCCCGTCACTCTCTTGCACCGTGAACCTGTCAGACAGCCGGACAGCCGGACAGCGTGGTCCCCGTCGCGTCAGCGCCATGGAGGCCGTGCTGTCCCACCTGCGAGCCACCATCGAGCGGGGTGAGTACGAGGTCGGAGACAAGCTGCCCGCCGAGGCGGCGCTGAGCGCGGAGTTCGAGGTCAGCCGGTCGGTGGTCCGCGAGGCGCTCCGGGGCCTGCAGGCGCTCGGGCTCACCGAGTCGCGCACCGGGCGCGGCACCTTCGTCGTCGCGACCGGTCCGACGGACGACCCGACCTTCGGCGACTACAGCGCCCGTGACCTGTTCGAGGTCCGCAGGCACGTCGAGATCCCGGTCGCGGGCTACGCCGCCGTGCGGCACGACGACGCCGACCTCGACGAGCTGTGGCACCTGGTCGGCCGGATGGACGCCGAGACCGACGACGCCACCTGGGTCGCCCTGGACTCGCTGTTCCACATCACGATCGCGCGGGCGTCGCGGAACCCCGCGTTCGCCAAGGTCATCGAGGAGATCCGGGAGGCGCTGGCCGCGCAGTCGTCGTTCCTGAACAAGCTGGGCGACCGGCGCGAGCAGTCCAACGCCGAGCACCGTCGGATCGTCGCCGCGATCGCCGAACGCTCCGAGGAGCGCGCCGTCGCCGAGATGACCGCCCACCTGGGCCACGTCGAGCAGACCCTGGCCGGGATCGTGCGCGAGGGCGGGGTGACCCGGTGACCGGGACGCGACCCGCCCCCGTCGCCGACCGTGGCGACTCCGGCTACCGCAAGGACCTGCGGGCCCGGCACATCCACATGATCGCCATCGGTGGGGCGATCGGGACCGGGCTGTTCCTCGGTGCCGGCGGCCGCCTCGCCCAGGCGGGACCGGCGCTCGCGCTGGTCTACGCGGTCTGCGGCGTCGTCGCGTTCCTCGTGGTCCGGGCGCTGGGGGAGCTGATCCTCTACCGGCCCTCGTCGGGTGCGTTCGTGTCCTACGCCCGGGAGTTCATGGGGGAGAAGGGCGCCTACGTCGCGGGCTGGATGTACTTCCTCAACTGGTCGACGACCGGGATCGCCGACATCACCGCGATCGCGCTCTACGCGCACTTCTGGTCGTTCTTCACCCCGGTCCCGCAGTGGGTCCTCGCCCTGGTCGCGCTGGCCGTCGTGCTCGTGGTCAACCTGGTGTCGGTGCGGCTGTTCGGCGAGCTGGAGTTCTGGTTCGCCATCGTCAAGGTCGGCGCCCTGGTGGCGTTCATGCTGCTGGGCATCTGGCTGCTGGCGACGCAGACCCCGATCGACGGGGTCACCCCCGGACCGTCCCTGATCACCGGGAACGGCGGGATCCTCCCGGCCGGGCTGCTGCCCGCGGTGCTCATCGTGCAGGGCGTCGTGTTCGCCTACGCCGCGATCGAGATGGTCGGCGTCACCGCCGGAGAGACCGAGCACCCGGAGAAGGTCATGCCGCGGGCGATCAACTCGATCGTCTGGCGGATCGCGCTGTTCTACGTCGGCTCGGTGGTGCTGCTGACGATGCTGCTGCCGTGGACGGAGTACTCCGCCGGGGAGAGCCCGTTCGTCACCGTGCTCGCCCGGCTCGGGCTGCCCGGCGCGGACAGCATCATGAACCTGATCGTGCTCACCGCGGCGCTGTCGAGCCTCAACGCCGGCCTCTACACGACCGGCCGGATCCTGCGCTCGATGGCGGCGTCGGGGTCGGCACCCCGCTTCACCGGGGTGATGAGCCGGCGCGGGGTGCCCTACGGCGGCATCCTCCTGACCTCGTCGATCTGCGTGCTCGGCGTCGGGCTCAACGCGGTGGTCCCGGCGCAGGCGTTCGAGATCGTCCTGAACTTCGCCGCGATCGGCATCCTCGGCACCTGGGGAACGATCATGATCAGCAACCTGCTGTTCGTGCGCCGCTGCCGCCGCGAAGGCGTCGAGCGGCCCGCGTTCCGGCTGCCGGGCGCGCCGTACACGCACGTCGCGACGCTGGTGTTCCTCGCCGCCGTCGTCGTGCTCATGGCCTTCGACGAGGTCGGCAGGATCACCCTCATGGGGCTGCCGGTGATCGTCGGCGCCCTGGTCGCGGGCTGGTACGCGGTCCGCAACCGCATCGACATGTCCGCGTTCGACCGGACCGGTTTCGGCGCGGACGACAGCACGGACCACAGCACGGACGACAGAGAGGACGACACGGTATGACCCAGCTGGCCGCCCCGCCGAGGATCGGGGTACCGGCCCACGAACCGCTGGTGCACCTCCTGCGCGACGGCATGGTCGAGGGGGTGCACCACGGCTCGGTCGTGGTGCTCGCCCCGGACGGCTCGACGCTGTTCGCCGCGGGGGACCCGGACGTCGCGTTCTACCCCCGCTCGACGGCGAAGCCGCTGCAGGCCGCGGCGATGGCCCGGCTCGGGCTGCGACCCGGTCCGTCCGGGTTCGCGATCGCCGCCGCGAGCCACTCCGGCGAGCAGGCCCACCTCGGCGCCGTCCGGGCGCTGCTCGGCCCGATCGGCATCGGCGCGCTGGGCAACCCCGCCGACCTGCCCTACGACCCCGAGGAGCGGGACGCCTGGCTCGCCGCGGGCCGGTCGGCGTCGCAGCTGGCGCAGAACTGCTCCGGCAAGCACGCCGCGATGCTGCGGACCTGTCTGCTGCGCGACTGGCCGACCGAGGGCTACCTGGACCCGCGGCACCCGCTGCAGACCGCGATCCGGGAGACCGTCGAGGACCTCACCGGCGCCCCGGTCGCCCGGACCGCCGTCGACGGCTGCGGGGCACCGCTGTTCGCCGTCTCGCTGCGGGGGCTGGCCGGCGCGCTGGCCTGGCTCGTGACGGCCGACCCGGAGTCCCCGGACGGCCTGGTCGCGGCCGGGATGCGCCGGCACCCCGAGCTCGTCGGCGGATCGCGGCGCCCGGTCACCGCGCTGATGCGGGCGGTGCCCGGCCTGCTCGCCAAGGACGGCTTCGAGGCCGTCACCGTCGCCGCGCTGCCGGACGGCACCGCCGTCGCCGTGAAGATCGCCGACGGCGGGCTGCGCGCCCTGCGCCCCGTCGTCACCGCCGCACTCGCCCGGTGCGGCGTCCACCTCCCGCCGGGTCGGACCGACCTGCGGGTCACCGGCCCCCTGGCCACCGCCGAAGGAGAGACCGCATGAGCGCCGTCCGTCACGAGCACGACCTGCTCGGCGACCGCGACGTCCCCGCCGAGGCCTACTGGGGCGTGCACACCGCCCGGGCCCGGGAGAACTTCCCGATCACCGGCACCACCATCGCCGTCTACCCGCACCTGATCGAGGCGCTCGCGGCGGTGAAGGAGGCCGCGGCCCTGGCCAACCGGGAGCTGGGGCTGCTGGATCCGGAGGTGGCCGACGCGATCGTGGCCGCCTGCGCCGAGATCCGGGGCGGGGCCCTGCACGACCAGTTCGTCGTCGACGTCATCCAGGGGGGTGCGGGCACCTCGACGAACATGAACGCCAACGAGGTCGTCGCGAACCGGGCGCTGGAGCTGCTGGGCCACGAGCGCGGCCGCTACGACGTCGTGCACCCCAACGAGCACGTCAACATGTCCCAGTCGACCAACGACGCCTACCCGACCGCGGTCAACGTCGCGACGATCCTGGCGGCGCGCGAGCTGTCGGAGTCGATGCACGTGCTGGAGCGCGCCTTCGCCGCGAAGGCCGTCGAGTTCCACGACGTGCTCAAGATGGGGCGCACCCAGCTGCAGGACGCCGTGCCGATGACCCTCGGGCAGGAGTTCGGCACGTACGCGGTGATGCTGGGCGAGGACCGCGAGCGGCTCACCGAGGCCGCGGCGCTGCTGCACGAGATCAACCTCGGCGCGACGGCGATCGGGACCGGTCTCAATGCCGCGCCCGGCTACGCCGAGGCGGCCTGCCGGCACCTGGGCGAGATCACCGGGGTGCCGGTCCGGACCGCGGCCGACCTGGTGGAGGCCACCCAGGACTGCGGCGCGTTCGTGCACCTGTCGGGTGTGCTCAAGCGGATCGCGGTGAAGCTGTCGAAGTCCTGCAACGATCTGCGGCTGCTGTCCTCGGGCCCGCGCGCCGGTCTGAACGAGATCGACCTGCCGCCGGTCCAGGCCGGGTCCTCGATCATGCCCGGGAAGATCAACCCGGTGATCCCGGAGGTGGTCAACCAGGTCGCCTTCGAGGTGATCGGCAACGACGTCGCCGTCACCATGGCCGCCGAGGCCGGACAGCTGCAGCTCAACGCGTTCGAGCCGATCATCCTGCACTCGCTGTCGGAGTCGATCACGCACCTGGGTGCCGCGTGCCGGACGCTCGCGACCCGCTGCGTCGCGGGCATCACGGCCAACACCGACGTGCTCCGCGGCTACGTGGAGAACTCGATCGGGCTGGTCACCGCCCTGAACCCGACGATCGGCTACGCCGCCGCCACCGAGATCGCGAAGGAGGCGCTCGCGTCGGGCCGCGGGGTCGTGGAGCTCGTCGTCGAACGGGGCCTGATCCCGGCCGACGAGCTGGCCCGGCTGCTGCGCCCGGAGGTGCTGGCCCGCCCCGGGCTCCGCTGAGAAGGCCCGCGCAGGGCCCGCCGCGGCCCTGCACCCGGTGCGGAACGGGTGTCAGGGCTGCGGCGGGGCCTCGTAGGGGAGTCCGCGGGTCAGGCTGTGCACCCCGCCCGCGGTGAGCAGGCCCCCGAGCGCGATCGCGAAGAGCTCGTCGGCGAGGCGCGCGTCGGCCTCACCGCTCTGCGGGGTGAACCAGTGCTGCATCCAGTCGAGCATGCCGACGACGGCGCGGGCGGCCACGGCGGGCGAGCCCGCCAGCGAGAACTCACCCTTGTCCACCCCCTCGGCCAGCAGCGACTCGACCGCGGCGATGTAGCGGCGGTCCATGTCGTCGAACCGGGCGAAGACCGGCGACCGGAAGCGCCCGACGTGCTGCAGGTACACGAAGGCGGCCGGGTAGTAGTCGGAGAAGATCCGGACCTGGGTCCGGATCAGCTCGCGCAGCCGCATCGCCACGCTGCTGTCGGTGTCGGCCCGCAGCCGGTCGAGCTCGGCGAGCAGCGCCTGCGCCGGCCGGTCCACGACGGCGAGCAGCAGCTCCTCCTTGCTGCCGACGTAGTTGTAGACACTGCCCTTCAGGATCCCGACCCGGGCCCCGATGCTCTCCAGCGTCGCGTTGTCGTACCCGTGCTCCCGGAACTCCTCCCCGGCCGCACGCACGAGGTCCGGCCAGCGACTCGGTCGCGGCATCAGCTCACCCCTTCCCGCTCAGTGCATCGTCCAGCCGCCGTCGACGCACAGCGTCGTGCCCGTCAGGTACGACCCCGCCGGCGACGCGAGCAGCAGCAGCGGCCCGGCCAGCTCGTCGTGCTCGCCGAGGCGGCCCAGCGGGATCCGGTCGACGACGGCGTCGCGCCCGCGCGGGTGCTCCAGCAGCGGGCCGGTCATCTCCGAGGCGAACCAGCCGGGAGCCAGCGTGTTGACCCGGACGCCGTGCCGGGCCCACTGCGCCGCCAGGTCCCGGGTGAGCCCCGCCAGCCCCGCCTTCGACGCCGAGTAGGCCGCCTGCGGCACGGTGCCGGCGGTCAGCCCGAGCACCGAGGAGACGTTGACGATCGCGCCGCCGCGGCCCGCGTCGATCATCCGCCGGCCCGCGGCCGCGGCCATCGCGTAGGCCCCCAGCAGGTTGACCTCCAGCAGCGCGGCCGCCCGCCCGTGGTCGTCGGTCTCCGCGCGGGCGGCGTAGCCGGTGCCGGCGTTGTTGACGAGGACGTCGATGCGGCCCAGCCCGGTGACGGCGGCGTCGACGAGCCGCTCGCAGTGGTCCGGGTCGGCGACGTCGGTGACGACCGCGACGGCGCGGCGCCCGGTGTCGGCGATCGAGCGCCGCACCTGTTCCAGCCGGTCGGCCCGGCGCGCGCCCAGTACGACGTCGGCGCCCGCACCGGCCAGCACCCGGGCGAAGCAGGCACCCAGCCCGGACGACGCGCCGGTGACGACGGCGACCCGGCCGTCCAGCCGGAACCCGCCGGGGAGCGCTGCCGGCGGGTCGGTCACCCGCCCATCCTCCCCGGTCACCGGGCGTCCGGCGGACCCGGGTCGAGCAGCACGGGCAGCCGCTCCATCCCGCGGGACAGCAGCACCGGCGCCCAGCGGAGCCCGTCCTCGTCGACGGTCTGGCCGGGCAGCCGTGCCAGCACCCGGGGCACGGCGACGGCGGCCTCGAGCCGCGCGAGCGGCGCGCCCAGGCAGTAGTGCGGCCCGACCCCGAAGCCGAGCTGGCGGCCCGGCCGGCGGGTGATGTCGAAGCTGTCCGGGTCCTCGAACACCGCCGGGTCGCGGTTGGCCGCCGAGGGGCTGAGGAACACCCGGTCCCCGCGGCGCAGGGTCCGTCCGCGCAGCTCCACGTCCTGCGCCATCACCCGCGCGACGGTCTTGGCGGGACCGTCGAAGCGGAGCACCTCCTCGACCGCGCCGCTCCACCGCTGCGGGTCGGCGTCGAGCAGGGCGCGCTGCCCGGGGTGGCGCAGCAGCGCCAGCACCGCGCTGCCGATCAGGTTCGTGGTGGTCTCGTGCCCGGCGAACAGCAGCAGCACCCCGGTGGCGACGAGCTCGTCGTGGCTCAGCGAGTCGTGCTCGTCGCGCGCGCTGATCAGCGCCGAGAGCAGGTCGTCGGCGGGCTGGCGCTCGTGGGCCGCGACCAGGTCCGCCAGGTAGCCGGTCAGCTCGGCCATCCCGCTCGCCCCGTCGGCGTGCCGCCCGGCGTCGCCCATACCGCCGAACACCAGGCCGGTGATCCGGTCCGACCAGACCTTGAAGTCGTCCTGGTCGCGCCGGGGGACCCCGAGCATCTCGGCGATGACCGAGGCGGTCAGCGGGTAGGCGAAGTCCCGGACGACGTCGAGGGTGCCCGCGCCGGAGGGCGTCGCCGCGTCGAGCAGCTCGTCGGCGAGCTCCTCGACCCGCGGCCGGATCCGGGCGACCGCCCGCGGGGTGAACCCGCGGCTGAGCAGCTTGCGGAGCCGGGTGTGGTCCGGCGGGTCCTTGAAGACCATCCACTCCTCGAGGACCCCGAAGGCGTAGCGGAGCCCGGGGTCGGCGCCCGGACGGTCCAGCTTGGCCCGCCGGTACGGGGCGATCCGGTCGGAGGAGAAGCGCACGTCGCGCAGTGCGGCGTCGACGTCGTCGAACCGGGTGAGGAACCACGAGCGGTACCGCGGGCTCCAGTGCACCGGGTCGTGCTCGCGCAGCGCGGCGAGCAGCGGGTACGGGTCGGCCACGGCCTCCGCGGAGAGCAGGTCGGCGCTGTCGGCGTCGAACGGGGCGGCGTCGGGCGGGGTGGTGGTCACGGTGCCTCCAGGACGGCGACGACGCAGGCGTTGCCGTCGAGGACCGAGACGCCGCCGCCCATCGTCTCGACCAGCCCGATCCGGGCCCCCTCGACCTGCCGGGCCGCCGCCTCGCCGCGCAGCTGCCACACGATCTCCGCGACCTGGGCGAGCCCGGTCGCGCCGAGCGGGTGGCCACGGGAGAGCAGCCCGCCGGACGGGTTCACCGGGTGCCGGCCGCCGAGTGCGGTCAGGCCGGTCTCGGCGGCCCGTCCGCCCGCACCGGGGGGCACCAGCCCGAGCGCCTCGACGGTGACGATCTCGCCGATCGTGAAGGCGTCGTGCATCTCCACGACGTCGACGTCGGACACCGAGTCCAGGCCGGCGGCGGCGAGCGCGTCGGCGGCCGTGTCGCGGGTCAGGTCGTACCCCCACACGTGGGGCGACCGCTCGTTCCACGGCGCGCCGCTGCGCAGCGCCACCCCGCGCACGGCCACCTCCCGGCCCGTCCCGCGGGCCGGTCCGAGCACCGCCGCGGCGGCGCCATCGGAGGTCGGGCAGCACTGCAGCAGGGTCAGCGGGTCGCTGATCATGCGGGACCCGAGCACCTGCTCGACGGTGTAGGACCCCGCGTACTGGGCGCGGGGGTTGTGCAGGGCGTGCGCGTGGTTCTTCACCGACACCGCCGCCAGCTGCGCGTGCGTGACGGCGCCGAGCGCCAGGTAGCGGGCGGCGCTCATGGCGTAGAGGGCGGGCAGCGCGAGGCCCGAGGCCTGCTCCGGGTCGGACGGCTCGGGGGTGATCGCGCCGTCGAACGCCGCGCTCATCCGCTCGACGCCGAGCGCGAGCACCCGCCCGTACCGGCCGGAGCGGACGGCCTCGCAGGCCTCGGCGAAGGCCGTCGTCCCGCTCGCGCAGGCGTTCTCGACCGTGACCACCGGGATCCCGGTGATCCCGAGCGCGCGCAGCGACCGCTGGGCCACCCCGGGCGCGCCGAACACCGTGCCGACCCAGACCGCGTCGAGCGCCGGGTCCCCGGCGTCGGAGAGCGCCTCGGACACCGCGTCGTGCACGAGCGCGACGGCGTCCCGGTCGGGCCTGCGCCCGAAGTGGGAGGTGCCGACGCCGTGCACCGCGACCCCGGTCACGACGCCACCCCCGCGCCGGTACCGGGCACCGTGCCGACCGCCGGGTCGCCCGCCGCGGTCGGCGCGACGAGCACGACCCGGGAGCCGACCGGCGGCGCGTCCGGTCCGAGCGGAGCGTGGGCGAGGACGCGTGGCCCGTCGTCGAGGTCCACGTAGGCCAGCGCGACGGGCGGCTCCCGCCCGGCGACCGGGATCCGGACGACGGTGCTGCTCCAGACGGTGCCGCCCGGACCGAACGACGCCCGCTCCACCGGTCCGCCGCACGCCGGGCACCGCGGCCACACGTGGGCGGAGACGGCCGCGCACCCCGGACAGCGCAGCCCGGCGAGCCGCCACGTCCCGTCGGCGTCGAGCTCGGAACGGGGGCGTGGGTCGACGGCGTCGGCGTGCGGCACGGGCGGCTCTCCTGGGTCGGGTGTCCCGCCATGAAAACAAACCGTGGGTCAGTTATCAACGACGCACAGGGGCGGTCTGCCCCGTTACGAACGGAGTTCTTGACAGCTCAGGTGAACCAGGTCACTGTTTGCCGAACTGAAAACAACCCGGCGTTTGGCAACGAGGCTACGCCGGTCGAGTGCGGCCAGGAGGTCCGACCGATGCGGTTCGGCTTGTTCACGATGCCCGAGCACCCCCCGCACGAGAACTGGACGCTGTCCTACGACCGGGACATCGACGACATCGTGTTGGCGGAGAAGCTGGGCTTCCACGAGTACTGGATCGGCGAGCACCACACCGGCGGCTTCGAGAACGTCCCGGTGCCCGAGTACATGATCGCCAAGGCGTCCGCGGTCACCAGCCGCATCCGGCTCGGCACCGGCGTGGTCAACCTGCCCTACCAGGACCCGTTCCAGGTGGCGGAGCGCCTCGCGTTCCTCGACCACCTCACCCACGGCCGTCTCGAGTACGGCTTCGGCGGCGGCGGGCTGCCGACCGACCAGGCCCTGTTCGGGCTGGAGCGCTCCGAGGCCAAGCCGCGCACGAACGAGGCGCTGGAGATCATCTGGCAGCTGCTGACCTCCGAGGAGCCGGTCAGCTACGAGGGCCTCTACTGGAAGTACGAGAACCGCCAGCTGCAGGTCGGGCCCTACCAGGAGGTCCCGCCGTTCGCGATCGCCGGGCTCACCGGCACCCACAACTACGCGCGGTGCGGCGAGAAGGGCTGGAAGGCGCTCTCGGTGTACTTCGCGCCCACCGACAACCGCGGCTACACCGACGCGCCCGACCTCGCCGCCCACGCCGCCGCGCTCGTCGGCGCCGCCGAGCAGGCGGGACTCGACCCCGCCGAGGCACGGCGGAACTGGCGGGTCAGCCGCGAGGTCTACGTCTCCGACTCCCGCAACCAGGCGATGAACGAGATCCGGGAGGGCGTGCGGCGCTCCTACGAGTACCTGCTCGGCCTCGGCCTCGGCGCCCTCATGAAGAAGGGCCACGGGATGGACGACGCCGACCTCACCTTCGAGTGGATGGTCGAGGAGATCCCCTGGATCGTCGGCAGCCCGGAGGACTGCATCCGGTCGATCAGGGAGCTGGAGGAGCAGACCGGCGGCTTCGGCACCTTCCTCATCAACACCCGGGACTGGGTGACCACCGACCGCTGGAACCGCTCGCTGGAGCTGTTCGCCCGCTACGTCACCCCGCAGTTCACCCCGCGGGAGAACATGGCCCGCCGCGAGCGGCTGGCGAACGTGGCCCTCGGCCGGGCCTGACCCCGACCCCCTTCGAGATCGGAGCGAGCATGAACAGGTTCGACGGGAAGGTCGCCGTCATCACCGGCGGTGTGCAGGGGATCGGCCGCGGCATCGCGCTGCGGCTGGCCGCGGAGGGCGCCGCGGTGGTGGTCGGCGACCTGCAGGACGACGACACGACTGCCCGCGAGATCGTCGACGCCGGCGGGCGGGGCGCGCACGTCGTGATGGACGTGCGCCGCCCGGGCGACTGGAAGCGCCTGGTCGACGAGGCCGTCGGCGGGTTCGGCGGGGTGCACGCCCTCGGCAACGTCGCGGGCGTCACCAACACCCTCGGGCCGGACAACGTCGTCGACCTCGACGAGGCCGGGTGGGACCACGTCGTCGACACCGATCTCAAGGGCGTCTGGCTGGGGATGCAGGCCGTCATCCCGCGGATGCTCGACGGCGGGGGCGGGTCGATCCTCAACATCGGGTCGATGGCGGCGCTCAAGGGCCTGGAGAACCTGGCCGCCTACAGCGCGGCCAAGGGCGGCGTCGTCAGCCTCACCCAGCAGGTCGCGATGGAGTACAGCCCGCGCGGGATCCGGGTGAACTGCATCTGCCCGGGCACGATCGACACCCCGATCCTCGCCGGGATCACCGACAGCATGCGGGAGAACTTCGTCGCGGCCCACCTGATCCCGCGGCTCGGCACGCCCGCCGACATCGCCGCCGCGGCCGCGTTCCTGCTGTCGGAGGACGCGTCCTTCCTCACCGGGGAGGTCCTGCCCGTCGACGGCGGGTGGAACGCCAAGGGCAGCGCCGGCTGACCGCCGCCGAGACCACCCCGCCGCAGAGAGGACACGCATGAGCAGCGCCGCCGTGCCGCACACCGTCGTCGACGGCACCGACCGTGACGACCGGGGGTTCGCCCGATTCTGGGACGCCGAACGGGAGACCCGCGACCCCCGCGACCGCGACGCGGTGGTGCTGGACCGGATCCGCCACCAGCTGCACTACGCCTACGACCGGCTGCCGTTCTACCGCAGGCACTACGACGCGCACGGCTTCCACCCCGACGACGTGCGCTCGCTCGCGGACTTCACCGCGAAGGTCCCGGTGGTCACCAAGCGGATGCTGGTGGCGGACCAGGCCGAGCATCCGCCGTTCGGCAGCTACACCCGGGACTTCTCCACGCCCGACGGGTCGACCGGGATCGCCCGGATCCACGGCTCGTCGGGCACCTCGGGGACACCGACGCTCTACGCGGTGTCACGGGGCGACTGGGACCGCGCCGCGGACGTGCACGCGATGGCCCAGTGGTGTGCGGGTGTCCGGCCGGACGACATCGCCCAGGTCGGGTTCCCGTTCGGGCTGTTCTTCGGCGGCTGGGGTGTGCTGCAGGGGCTCGAACGGATCGGCGCGACCGTGTTCCCGCTCGGCGTCACCGACTCCGAGCGGCACCTCGAGCTGATCGGACGGCTCGGGTCGACGGTGTTCACGGCGACGCCGTCGTACTGCGTGCACCTGCTGTCGGTGGCCGAGCGGATGGGCATCGACCTCGCGGCGGGGACGGTCCGCACCCTGCTGGTGGGCGGTGAGCCCGGGGGCTCCCTGCCCGGGACCCGCCACCTCATCGAGCAGGGCTGGGGCGCGACCGTCGTCGACGCGGGGTCGACGTCGGAGATGTACCCGTTCCAGACCAGCGTGGGCTGCACCGCGGGCACCGGCACCCACCTGATCACCGACGAGGTGCACGTGGAGGTCGTCGCCCCCGACGACCCGCACACCGCGGTGCCGGTCGGCGGGCGCGGCGCGGTCGTCTACACCCACCTCTGGCGCGAGTCCCAGCCCATGATCCGGTTCGCGCCGGGGGACGAGACCTACCTCGCCGACGACCCGTGCCCGTGCGGGCGGACCTACCCGCGGATGCCCGAGGGCGTGCTGGGCCGGCTCGACGACATGCTCGTCGTCCGCGGGGCGAACGTCTTCCCGTCGGCGGTCGAGACGGCGCTGCGCTCGGTGGACGGGCTGGGGCCGGAGTTCCGGATCCGGGTCGCTCGCCCGGCCGCGCTGGACGAGATCACGGTGCAGGCCGAGGTCTCGGCGCCCACCGCCACGGCGCTCGACGGCCTGCCCGCCGCGGACGCCGCCGCGGCCCGGCGGGAGCTCGCCGGGCGGGCCGAGCAGGCGCTGCGCCGGGCCGTCGCCATCACGGTGCCGGTGACGCTGCTCGATCCCGGGACGCTGCCCGAGACGACGTTCAAGGCCCGGCGGGTCGTCGACGAGCGTCCGCGGGCCTGACACCGGGCCCGGCGTCAGCGGGCCGGTCCGATGCGGAAGACCAGGTCGGTGCGGTCGTGCTCGAAGCGCAACCGGCGCAACGCCAGCAGCAGCGCTCCGTCGCCCGCGTCGGCGACCGCTTCGACGGCTCCCGCACCTTCCGCCCGCAGCCGGACGACGGCCGCGCCGACGAGCGTGACCAGCGCCGCGCACCGTGCGTGCTCCGGCGTACCGGGTGCGGTCGCGATCTCCGAGATCCCGGCGAGCGCGCCGTCCGGGCCCGGCCGTCGGAGACGGGCGGACCCCCCGGTGACGTCGCGCAGGACCACCTCGCGGTCGTCGTCGGTGCCGGCGACGGTGCCGTCCGGCCGGTCCCGGGTGAGCTGCGGATCGTCGGGTGCGGGTTCGTCGACGGGGAGCACCAGGTGGTGCCGGACGGCGTCGGTGGCCACACCGGACCGCCGCGCCAGGCGCTCGGCGGCCGGATGGTTGCCGAGCGCGACGGCGTGCAGCACGTGCAACCCGGTCCCGGCCCAGCCCCACACCGGGTCCGGCTCGGTGCCGAGCACCTCCAGCACCGAGGTCGCCACCCCGATCGCACGACGCAGGGGGTCGACGACCAGCTCGACGGACCCGGTGCCCCCGCCGAGGTCACGGATGCACACGACACCGGCCGGCACGTAGTGGTCGTCGTGCGCGACGTCGTGGCGGTGCAGGCAGGTGTCGATCTCGATGACGGTGTCCACCGGGCGGCGGAGGTCCGGCGGTGGTGGGCCGAAGCCCATCTCGGCGTCGAACCGGGCCGCCCGCGCGAGCAGCTCGCGGGCCGCCACGGTCAGGTCCGGCACCTCCCGCAGCCGGACCAGGCCGGGCGGGCCCGCGGTGGTCGTCACGCGCCCGGCTCGGCCGTGACCAGGCGGTTCAGCTCCCGCCGGAACAGATGGTTACCCAGCTCGTTGCGGCCCAGCAGCATCGTCCCGGCGTCCTGGCTGCGCATCGCCGCCTGCGAACCCTCCAGGATCGGGAAGTCCTCGTCGTGGATGATCGAGATCATGATCTTCCAGTTCTTCGCCCAGAGCGCGTCCCAGCGCTCCTGATCCATCTCCAGCGCCTCGGTGGTGGGCGCCATGATCCGCATCTCCATCACCGAGCTCGCGGGGTCGTCGCCATAGGGCCGGAAGGTCAGGAGCTCGACGTGCGTCGCGTGCTTGAGCAGCATGCTGTTCGGCGCGAGGAAGCAGCTCTCGATCGTGTGCTTGGCGATGTCGGCCCCGGCCGGGTCCTCGTCGTCGACGAACCGGTCGATGCTCTTGCGTGCCGCGAGGAACCAGAAGTGCCTGCCGTAGTCCTCGAGCGCCAGCTTGTTGGTGTGCAGGACCTTGCCCGCCGTGTTCGGGTGGGCGTACTTGACGTGGTAGTTGTCGAGGAAGCCGTCCTGCATGATCTTCCAGTTGGTCGGCCGGTCGAACGACTGTGGAGTCACGCTCACCAGGTCCTCGATCCGGTACCCGGCGAGGATGGCGTCCATCTCCGGGCCGAGCCAGCTCTCGACGTCGATCCCGCGCTTCGCGTTGTCGATCATCCAGAGGAACCCGTGCCGTTCCTGCACGGGCAGCTCCACCAGACCGAACGCAGTCCGGTCGAAGTCGCCGAACGTGTCGTCGAGGGTGACGGTGCGCAGCTCACCACTCGGGTCGTAGGACCAGCGGTGATAGGGGCAGGAGAAGAGCCGGCACCGGCCGGACGCCTCGTCGACGAGCTGGGCCCCGCGGTGTCGGCACGCGTTCACGAACGCCTTGACGCCGCCGTCGCGCTGTCGGATGACGATGGCGTTGTTGCGGGGCAGCCTGCGGGTCAGGAACTCGTTGGGCCGCGCGATCTCCGAGCCGTGGCCGACGATGAACGGCACCTCGCCGAACACCCGATCGCGTTCGAGGGCGGCCAGCCCCGGGTCCCGGTACTCGGCTGCCTCGGACCGGGCGATCTCGTCGTGGCAGTCGGTACTGCCCTTCTCGACGTGTCGGAGCATGGTGCGGAACGCGCGGTCCTGCCGCCCGGTCACCGGGGTCTCGTCGATGCTCATGCGCTGGTCCTCTCGTCCGGGGCCCGGTTCACGCGGGCAGGGGGGTACGTGCGTGCCGACGGTGCGTGGCGGGGATGTCGGTGTGGCGGTCTCGGACGGCCGCCTTGTCGATCTTCATGCTCGGTGTCCGCGGAAGCGGCTCGTCGAGGAACACGACGTAGCGGGGCATCTTGTACGCGGCCAGGCGGGTCCGGCAGTGCTCCAGTACGGCCTGGTCGGAGAACGGTTCGGTCGCTCGCAGCAGCAGCGCCGGGGTCTCGCCGAACTCGTCGTCGGGCACGCCGATCACCGCCACCTCGACCACGCCCGGAAGCGCGAGCGCCGCGCGTTCCACCTCGGCGGCGTAGACGTTCATCCCGCCACTGATGATCATGTCCTTCAGGCGGCCGACGACACGCAGCGCACCGTGGTCGTCGACGACGCCCACATCGCCGGTCCGCAGCCACCCGTCGGCGAAGGCCTCCGCCGTGTGCTCCTCGTCCTGCCAGTAGCCGGCGGCGAGTCCGGGCCCCGAGATCCGGATCTCCCCGGGCTCGCCCGGCGGGAGTACGACGCCGTCGGGGTCGGTGACCACGACCCTGGTGAGGATGCCGCCCTCGCCGACGGACTCCGGGCTGCGCACGGACATCTCGACGGTCGGGAAGGTGACGTTCGACAGCGACTCGGTGAGGCCGTAGGCCTGTCGTAGCCCGACGCCCTTCGCAGCCCAGGCCTCGATCAGTTCGGTGGTGACCGGGTTCCCGCCGGTGAACGCCACGGTCAACGAGGACAGGTCGGCGTCGGCGAACTCCGGGAGCCGGGCCATCTGCTCGTAGAAGATGGTGGTGGCGGCGAAGGTGGTGATCTGCTCGTCCCTGATCAGACGCAGTGCGGTCGCTGCGTCCCACCGGGGGAGCAGTACCACGCTGCCACCGAGCACCAGGGGGCCGAGCAGGCCGTTGAGCAGCCCCGCGGCGAAGGAGAACGCACTGACGCCGAGTGCCCGCCCACGCAGCAGCTCCGGCGCCTGCAGTGCCCACTCGAAGAACGCACCGAGCAGGGCCTCGTGGGTGTACACGACCCCCTTCGGGCGTCCGGTCGACCCCGAGGTCGGCAGGATGCACGCCGGCTGCGTCGGGTCGCGGGGCAGGTCGGGCAAGACGGAACGTCCCGCAGCGGGGCGTTCCTGCATCGCCGCGAGGGAGCGGACCGCGGGGGTGTCGGCGTCGATGCCGTCCAGCGTCGGGCGGTGTCCGTCATCGGCGACGACCAACACCGGGTCGATCCGACGGAGGACCTCGGCCAGCTCGAACGCTCCCAGACGTTCGTTGAGCGGGCACAGCACTGCGCCCGCGCGCAGCACGCCGAGCGCGGCCACTGCCCAGTCGACGGAGAGCGGACCGAGTACTCCGACCCGGTCGCCGGGCCGGACCCCGGCCTCGACCAGCGCGGCGGCGGCGGCGTCCTGCGCCGCGGCGAGCTCGCGCCGGGTCAGGGAACGCGCCGGGTCCTGCAGCGCAGGCGAGTCGGGGCGACGCCTCGACCAGGCGCCCAGGGCATCGAGAACGGTGGTGTTGCGCATCGTCGAGCGTCCTCCGTCGTGAGGTGGTGGTGGGTGTGGGCCGTAGGCTCGGTCCGACAGGAGATGAGGTGGTGATGGGGCGCAGGCCGCTGATCACGCGTGACGGCGCCGCCCGCGCCGCGCTGGCGATCGTCGACGAGGGCGGGCCCGCAGCGCTCAGTCTCGAACGGCTCGCCGCGGCCCTGGGCGTCCGGGCGCCGTCGCTCTACAACCACTTCGCGGACAAGGCGGAGATCCTGGCGGAGGTCGCCCGGACCATCGTGCTGGACACCCCGCGCGTGCCGGATCCCGCCGCCGGGCAGTGGCGGGAGTGGCTCGTCGAGGAGTCGACGCTGTTCCGCCGTTCACTGCTGCGGCACCCGCGTGCCGTGCCGCTGGTGGTCGCGTACTTTCCGCAGCCGCTGCTCGTGCGGCTCTACCGGCGGTACTCCCTCCTACTGGAGGGGCAGGGCGTCCCGGAGCGCGTGCATCTGTTCCTCCTCGAAGCTGCGCATCGGATGACGATCGGTTCGGCGATCAGTACGGCGAACGGGCGCGCCGCGCTGCAGGGACTCGGTCCCGACGACCTGGTGCCCGCCTCGGATGACGAGGACGAACGACGCTTCGTCGAGATGATGCGGACCTTCTTGCGCGGGGTGGATCTCCCCGGCTGAGCCCCGCGTGTCCGGGTACCGGTTCGTGTCCGTTCCCGTGCGACCACAATAAGCTAACCACGTTAGTAAAAGCAGGTCAAGGCGTTCTTCTGCGTCACCGAGGAGTGACAGCGGCAGGAGCGGGGCGCTGGGTTGAGTGGCGTCGGGCGATCGACCCGCTGCTCCGCTGCCGGTGACCGCGCATGGGGGCCGACTGAAGCTCGCCGAGGACGGACCGCTCGATCAGCTTCGTCGCTCCGCCGTGCCCTGCGTCGAACGGGCCGGATTCGCCGGTGATGCCCTCAGTGGCCTCGGCCGTCGTGCGCGGCACGGGTCGCACCCCGGCCGAGGTGGGCGTGCTCGCCCTGGAGGCTGAACAGCGCGAGCGTCTCGGCGGGCCGGTCGTCGGCGCTGCCGATCCAGTGCGGTGTGCCGGTGTCGAACTCGACCACCTCGCCGGGGTCGAGGAGGTGCTCGGTGTCGTCGAGGACCAGGCGCACCCGGCCGTCGAGGACGTAGAACCACTCGTAGCCCTCGTGGGTCTGCAGGGCGGTCGTCGGCGACGCGGCGGCCGGTGGGTAGATCACCTTGAAGGCCTGGACCCCGCCGCCGCGACGGGTCAGCGGGACGAACACCAGCCCGCGGTGGCGCACCGGGCGCAGATGGATGCGGGGGTCACCGGTCGGTGGCGCCTGTACGAGGTCGTCGAGCGGGACCCCGTGCGCCCGGGCGAGGGGCAACAGCTGCTCCAGCGTCGGCCGGAGCTTCCCGGTCTCCAGCCGGGACAGGGTGCTCGCGGTCAGCGAGGTCTCCGCCGCGAGCTGGTCGAGAGTGGCGCCGCGGCGACGGCGCAGGTCCCGCAACCGCGGGCCCACTCCGGCGAGCACGTCGTGTCCGGTGTCGTCCATCCCGCCAGATTGCCGATCGGCAAGATTTCTTGCAAGCAGGTACGACGGGTGCCGATGCTGCGGAGGTGAACCTTCTCCGACCGGCCCGCCGCGCCGTGGCCGTCGCCCTCACCGTGCTGGCCCTGACGGCCGGGTGCGGGACCGATTCCGCTCCGGGCGCCGGCCCGGCACCGGCCCCGCCCGGCGCGACCGGGTTCGGCGCCGCCACCCGGGACGACCCCGGGTTCGACGGCGCGTTCCGGCACGGGTTCGCCGACGTCGACGGGGTGCGGATGCACTACGTCGCCGGCGGGACCGGCCCGCCCGTGGTGCTCCTGCACGGATGGCCGCAGTCCTGGTACGCGTGGTGGCCGATCATGCCCGCCCTCGCCGAGCACTACACCGTCTACGCGGTCGACCTGCCGGGCCTGGGGGACAGCGAGGGCGTCCCCACCGGCTACGACAAGGCCACCCTCGCCCGGTACGTGCACGGACTGGTCGCGGAGCACCTGGGTCTGCGCGAGGTCCGCATCGTCGGGCACGACCTGGGAGCCGGGGTCGGGTTCCGGTACGCGGCCCAGTACCCGGACGAGGTCCTGCGCTACGCCCATCTCGACTACCCGCTGCCGGGTCCCGCGCTCAGCGCCGCCCGGTACGCCACGTTCAGCTGGCACATCGCGTTCCACACGAAGCGGGTCGTGCCCGAGACCGTCGTCGCCGACGACGTGCGCGAGTACCTGAGCCTGTTCTACGCCCAGGTCGCGCACGACGGGGAGAGCTTCGGCGGCAGCCGCACGACGCCGCCCTTCGACGAGCGGGAGATCGACGAGTTCACCCGGACCTACAGCCGGCCCCAGGTCCTGAGCGGCGGCTTCGAGCTCTACCGGGCGCTCGGCCGGGACGAGCGCGACAACACCGCGGCCGCACCCGTCCCGACGCCGACGATGCTGATGACCGCCCAGGGGCTGCTCACGTCGACGCGTCCGTCCGTCGAGTCGCGCCTGCCGAACCTGGTCCGCGCGGTGGAGGTGCCCGGCAGCGGGCACTGGCTGCCCGAGGAGAACCCGGGGTTCGTGCTCGCCGAGCTGCTCACCTTCCTGCCGTGACGGCCCACCCCTCCCGCCCACCCGCACACCGACACCTCCCGGAGGAACCACCGATGGACCCCATGCCGACCGCGTCCGACCCCGAGACCTTCTGGAACGAGCTGTACCGCCGCCGCGGCGGGGGAGAGGTCCGCGCCAACCCCCTGCTCGCCGAGGTCGCCGGCCCGCTGGCACCGGGCACGGCCCTGGACCTCGGATGCGGCGCCGGGGGCGACACGATCTGGCTGGCCCGGCGTGGCTGGCACGTCACGGCGGTGGACATCTCCGCCGCCGCCGTGGACGGGCTCGCGCGTCGTGGTCGCGCCGACGGGCTCGCGGAGCGGATCCGCGCCGAACGCCACGACCTCGCGACGACGTTCCCGGACGGGACGTTCGACCTGGTCTCCGCCCAGTACCTGCACACCCCGTTCACACTGGACCGCGACGCGGTGCTGCGGACCGCCGCGCGCGCACTGCGCCCGGGCGGGGTGCTCCTCGTCGTCGACCACGGGTCCGTCGCCCCGTGGTCGTGGGACCAGGACCCGGACACCCGCCACCCCACCGCCGCCGAGATCGCCGCCGGGCTCGGCCTCGACCCCGGCGGGTGGGCCGTCGAGCGCGCCGACGAGCCCCGGCGCCTCGCGACCGGCCCCGACGGCCGCACCGCCACGGTCGTCGACACCGTCCTGGTCCTGCGTCGCGCCGGCGCCGTCCCCTCCGACCGGAGCTGACCGTGCCCCGACACCACGACACCGGCCTCCCCCGCGACGCCGCGGACGAGAAGAGCGTGCTGACCGGGTTCCTGGGCCATCTCCGCGGCGCGGTCGCCGTCAAGGCCGCCGGCGTCCCGGACCCCGCCGCCCGCGAGCCCGGCGTCCCCTCGGGGACCAGCCTGCTCGGCCTGGTCTCGCACCTGACGCACGTCGAACGCCACTACTTCCTCGGCGAGGCCGTCCGCGACTGGCCCGCGACCTTCCGGCCGCGGGAGGAGGACACCGCCGAGGACGTCGTGGCCGCCTACCGGGAGGCCACCGCCCGGGCCGACGCCGTCATCGCCACCTGGGCCGACCTGGACCGGGCGGCGCCGGTGCCGGTGGGACGGAGGTCGGCCCCGTCGAGGCGGTGGCTGCTGGTGCACATGATCGAGGAGACCGGGCGCCACGCCGGGCACGCCGACATCCTCCGCGAACGCATCGACGGCCGCACCGGGCGCTGAGGAGTGAGCCTTCGCCGACCTGCTGGCAGAGTGACCCACCATGGCGAACGCTCTCACGGTCGCGATGCTGAACGAGGACAACTGGGCTTCGTTCGCCGAATTGGTCGAGGCGAACAACGGCGTCTGGGGCGGTTGCTGGTGCATGGGCTTCCACGTCAAGCTCGGTAGAGGCCGTAGCCCGCAGCAGAATCGAACCGAGAAGCGTGAGCTCGTGCGGTCGGGTGCCACTCACAACGCACTGGTTCTCGACGGCGACACGTGTCTGGGCTGGTGCCAGTTCGGCAGTCCGCATGAGCTCCCCGAGATCAAGAGCCGGCGGCGGTACGAGAAGGAGCTGACGCGGCTGCCCGACTGGCGCATCACCTGCTTCTTCACAGGGAAGGGGCTGCGGCAGCGGGGAGTCGCCGACATCGCGCTCGGCGGCGCGCTGGCCGAGATCGATCGCCTGGGCGGCGGGGTCGTGGAGGGGTATCCGGAGGAGACCGACGACCGAGCGGTCCCGGGTTCGTACCTGCACACCGGACCGATGGCTGTGTTCGAGCGGCGAGGGTTCACCCGCACCCGACCGATCTCCCCGCACCGCTGGGTGGTGACGCGCACCGTCGACGGGACGTCGCCGGCGCGCCCGCAACGAGCCACCCACAGCCGATGACGGCCGGACACGACGAACGCGACCCCTCACCCTGTTCCAGCAGGTGAGAGGCCGCGTTCTCTGTCAAGCGTTGACGTGCCCCCGGCAGGATTCGAACCTGCGCTCCCGCCTCCGGAGGGCGGTGCTCTATCCCCTGAGCTACGGGGGCCGTGCGATGGGAGAAAGATAGCGCATCGCACCCGCCCCGCCCGCGCGGGGGGTGCCGATCATGCCCGTCGCCGGGTCCCGTTCACGCCCACCGCGTCACGAAGGCCAGGGCCGCGGCGTCGACCTCCTCCGGGTTCGAGGCGCTCAGGAAGTGCTGCCCGCCCTGCACGATCTCGAGCTCGGCGTGCCGGGCACCGGTGAAACGCCGGATGCCGTCCTCGGCGTTGGCGACGGAGTAGACCGTGTCGTCGGTCCCGTGCAGCCACAGCACCGGGCAGCGGACCTCGTCGAGCCTGCCGTGCAGGCCGTCGCGGTCCCGCAGGTTGACCGTGCAGACGCGCAGGCGGTGGCGGCCGTCGTCGCCGGTGTAGGTCTCGCGGTAGGTCCGCCGCCAGAACGCGCGGAACTCGTCGCCGATCCCCTCGCCGAGCCCTGCGCCCAGGACGGCGTCGACGAACTCCTCCGGCACCACCCAGTCGTCGCCGACCGGGGCGGCCAGCGCGTCGACCGACGGCGTGCAGAACTCGATGCCGTCCCAGCAGCCCCGCTCGCGGCTGGCCGGGCTCTCGAAGTCCATCGAGGTGCCGAGCGGGAGGATGCCCTGGATCCGGTCCGGGGCGAGCAGCGCCATCCGGGCGGCGACCCAGCCGCCCTGCGAGGTGCCGAGCACGAAGGCCCGGTCGACGCCGAGCGCGTCCATGGCCTGCAGGTTCGCCAGGGCGCTGTCCCAGTAGGTGAAGTGCGGGTAGGCAGACCTCGTCGCGCCGTGCCCGTAGGGCTCCAGGGCGAGCAGGTTCGCCGCGCCCGACAGCGCGGTGTCCTCGAACTGGGGGCGGTAGAGGTCGACGGTCGTGGTGAAGGAGTTGACCATGACGACGGTCGGCAGCGACGGGTCGTGCGGCCTGCCGGACCGGTACCCAATCCGGGATCCGCCCAGGTGGGGGACGTCGACGGTCGCGGTGCTGCTCACGGGGCCTCCTCGGCCGCGGATGGCCACGGGGTGGCGCCGGCGTCTGCGGCAGCTCCCATCAGAGCGCGCCGCGGTGCCGGTCGTCCAGTCCCGGCACCCGGGGCGGTCAGCCCAGGGGCAGCGGGGCCGCGCCGCGCTCGGCGAGCAGCCCGCGCATCAGGTCCGCCTCGGAGTTCTGCGAGAAGAGCATCTGCGACGCGAGGTTGCGGACCTCGCCGGTGTCGGCGTGGTCGCGGGCGTACTCCAGCATCGACACGCCGCCCAGGTGGTGGCGCAGCATCAGCTGGAGGAACTCGACATCCAGCGCGGTGCCGGGCGGGGTGGCCCGCAGCCGGGCGAGGTCGGCGGTGCTCGCCATCCCCGGCATCGTCGCGACGCCGCCGGAGGTCCCGGACATGCCGGACATGCCGGCGTGTGCGGAGTCGTCCATCCAGGCCATGTGGCCGCCGCTGGGCAGGCTCGGCGCGTCCCACAGGCCGAGCCAGCCCTGCATCCGGCCGACCTGCTGGTTCTGGGTGGTCTCGATGTCGAACGCCAGCTGCCGCACCCGCGGGTCGGTGGCGCGGTCGCGTTCCCAGGACGCCATCTCGACGGCCTGGCGGTGGTGCACGGTCATGTCCTGGGCGAACCCGACGTCGACCGAGCCCGGCTCGGGCACGAACGGGCCGAACGCGCCGCGGACCGCGAACCCGGCGACGAGCACCGCGACCAGCGCGATCACGCCGAGCGCGATCGTGATCGGGTTCCGCCAGAGCGGGGTCTCGTCGGCCGGGGTCGTCATCGGGGCGTCACTGCCCGGGGGCGGGCGCGGGCGCCGGGGCCGGCTGACCGGGTGCGGGCTGCCCGGGGACGGCGGGGTCGGGCGCCGGGGCGCCGCCGGGGGTCGCGCCCTGGTTCTCGGGCAGGATCGTCTGCCCGTCGACGGTGGACTGCTCCGGGATCGGCTGGAAGGCCGGCGGGTTGTCCTGGTCGAAGCCCTGCGCACCGAGGGCGTCGCAGGAGGCGCCGACCTCGGGGTGGGTGAAGCGGTTGAGGCGCAGGGCGCGGACGAACTGGTCGATCCGCTCGTCGTCGGCGGTCTGGACCTTCAGCTGGTTGCCCCAGGACTGCAGCGAGATCGGCGCGTCGAGCCCCGGGTAGGGCGACATCACCGTGTACGGCTGGCCCTCGACCCGCTGGGCCAGCGCGGCCCGCCCGGCCTCGTCGAGGGTGTCGGGGTTGTAGGCGATCCACACGGCGCCGTGCTCCAGGGAGTGCACGAGGTTCTCCGAGCGGACCGGGTTCGGGTAGACCACGCCGTTGCAGGCGGCCCAGAAGCCGTCGTGCGCGCCGCCGAAGGGCGGGCTGTGGGTGTAGGCGACCCGCTGGAAGCCGAGCACGTGCTGCAGGCCCGGGTAGTCCTGGCTGACGATGCCGGGGATCGCGAGCGCCGGGTTGCGGTTGTCGTCGGAGGGCTCCCAGGCCCGGTTCTGGTTGCGCTGCACCAGCGGGTAGACGATGAACGCCCCCGCGAGCAGCACCAGCACGGTGATCGCGGCGACCATGCCCCAGGGGAACTGGCGCCGGCCGACCGAGCTCGGCATCGACGGTCGCTTCTTGCCGGACTTGCCGCTGGCCATGGGGGAGTCCTGTTCGTGGTCGGCGGGCGGGTTCGCCCGAGTCTAGGAAGACCCCGTCAGCGGCTCGCCCACCACCCGTAGGAGCGGTAGTCGGGGTAGGGCGCGAGCAGCGGCGCGACCGGGCGGGTGGTCACCGTGACGCGGTCACCGGTCACGAGCTCCCCGGGCACCGTGAACGACGCCTGCGCCCACGGCTGCGCGTCCGGCAGCGTCCACTCCCCGGCGGGGCGGCCGTCGACGTCGACGGCGACCACCCGGGTCCGCTCGCCGGGCAGCGCGGGCCCGGCACCGATCCGCCCGGTCAGGGTGACCGGCCGTCCGGGGACGGTGCCGCCGAGGGTGAAGGTCTCCCCGCCGACGACGTGCCGGCCGCTGTCGGCGACGAGCCGTCCCGGTGCGACGGCGGCCCGGTCCAGCACCGAGTCCGGCTGCACGCCGAGCACCGGCGGGTCGGTCGTCCAGCCGTGCGCGGCCTCGTCGGCGGTGTCCCCGACGTTCAGGTGGTCCACGATCCGGCCGGGCACGGGTGCGTCCGGTGCCTGCGCGGAGTCCGCGGCGGACCAGTCCGCACGCCAGATGCTCACCCGGTCGCAGCTGCGGTCGATCTGGCAGGTCTGCGGTGCGGACGCCGAGATGGGCCGGGCGGGCCCGGCGAGCCCGAAGGTGATGACCGGCTCGGTGCCGAGCAGCCCGGCGCGGCCGAGGTCGGCGACGGGGACCCCGCCCCACCGGTCGAACACCGCGAACCACCGCGGCCGCTCGTCCGGCGGCAGCGCGCGCAGGGCCTCGTAGAGCGTCCCGGGCCCGTTCAGCGACTGCGCCGCCATCCCGTTCGTGGTCAGGCCGACCAGGTCGACGGTGCGGTGACCGCCGAACCAGGCCGCGGCGCCGACGTCGTTGACGGCGACGGCCTCGCCCGGCGGCACGTTCCCGGCGATCCACTGCGCGACGCTCACCGGTCCCTCGCGCATCGCCGAGGCCTGCTGGCCCAGCCGTAGCGCCCAGGCGGGCGTCGCGGCGACGGTGAACAGCAGCACCACCGCGAGCAGCCCGCCGCGCGCCGCCCGGTGCGGCACGAGACCGGCGCCCAGCACCACGAGCAGGAGCAGCAGCGGCAGGAACGGCTGCAGGTAGCGCAGGTCCTGCCACATCGCCGTCGTCAGGGTGGCAACGGCCGCCACCACCAGCACCAGCCCGCCGCCGAGCGCGACCGCGAGGGTCCGCTCCCGGCGCGCGGCGAGCGCGGCGACCCCCAGCACCGCGACGACGAGCGCGAGCGGCGCCAGCACGTCCTGCCCGGACAGCCCGGCCAGCGAGGCGAGCAGTGCCGCGACGTTGCGCTGCACGTGGTCGGCGATCTCCAGCGGCTGGTGCAGGAACCCCGTGTGCAGCCACGACTTCGCGAGCACCCCGTTGGCCTGGGAGGTCCCGGTGAGCACCCGGAACAGCAGCAGCTGCCCGGCGAACACCACCACCGGCAGCACGACCGGCACGCCCCGCCACCACGGCGCCGCGGCGGGGGAGGACCGCTGCCGGTACAGCGTCCACAGCATCGCGGCGACGAACGCGGCGGCGACCAGGAAGCCCTCGGGACGGGTGAGGGCCAGCAGCGCCGCGACCACCGGCGTCCACCGGAATCGGGGACGTTCGCGCAGGTAGGACAGCTGGGTGCCGGTGACCAGGGCCGCGAGCAGACCCACCTCCATGCCGCTGGCCCCGCCCCACAGCAGCGGCCCGCACAGCGCGGTGAGCAGCCCCGCCCACCACCCGGCCGCGCGGCCGCCCAGCCGGGTCGCGGCGGCCGAGGTGAAAACCGCGGCGAGGGCGACGCCGACGACCCCGCCCGCGACGGCGACGGCGAGCAGCCACCGGCCGTCGAACCCGACCGCGTGCGCGGCGCCGAGCAGGACCATCCAGAGCAGGCTCGACGCGCCCGTCGTGATCTCCGCACCCGGCTGGTAGCGCAGCGGCTCGCCGTCGCCGAACTGCCGGGCGTACTGCAGGTGGATGTAGACGTCGTCGAGCGGCGGGACCAGGCTCCCGCGGTTGTAGGCCAGCGACACCGCGACGAACCCCGCCCCGAGCAGCAGCGCCACCGCCCCGGAGACGACGGGTGCGCGGGTACTCCGGTCGGTGGAGGGGGGCGTCACGCCCCGCATCGTCGCCGGTCGGGGTGCGGATACCTGCATGAGGGTGCCGGGGGTCCCTCCGTAGAATCCGGGTGGTGAATCCCGACGTGCTCGCCGACCTGGTCCGTGACGTCGCGCGGGACGTGCTGATCCGACGCGACCTGGACGTCTCCGCCCTGCCGGCCGATGCGGGGGTCGAGCGTCCCCGCAACCCCGACCACGGCGACTACGCGACCAACATCGCGCTGCGCACCGCCAAGAAGGCCGGCGTGAACCCGCGCGAGCTCGCCACCTGGCTGGCCGAGGAGCTGGCGACCCGCGACGGCGTCGCCAGCGCCGAGATCGCCGGGCCCGGGTTCATCAACCTGCGCCTGGCCGCCGACGCGCAGGGCGCGATCGTCGGGGAGGTCCTCGCCGCGGGCGCGGGCTACGGCACCGGCGACGAGCTGGCCGGGCGCAACGTCAACCTGGAGTTCGTCTCCGCCAACCCGACCGGCCCGCTGCACCTGGGCGGCACCCGGTGGGCCGCGGTCGGCGACGCGCTGGGCCGGGTGCTGTCCGCGCGCGGCGCGAAGGTCACCCGCGAGTACTACTTCAACGACGCCGGCGCCCAGATCGACCGGTTCGTCGGCTCCCTGGTCGCGGCCGCGAAGGGCGAGCCCGCCCCGGAGAACGGCTACGGCGGGGACTACATCGCCGAGATCGCCCAGCGCGTCGTCGCGGCCGAGCCCGGCGCGTTGGAGCTGCCCGACACCGAGCGCGACGAGGTCTTCCGCCGGGTCGGCGTCGGCTTCATGTTCACCGAGATCAAGCAGAAGCTGGGAGAGTTCCGCGTCGAGTTCGACGTGTGGTTCCACGAGCAGTCGCTGCACGACTCGGGCGCGGTGGAGAACGCCGTCGCCGCGCTGAAGGAGAAGGGCTCGCTCTACGAGGCCGACGGCGCCTGGTGGCTGCGCTCGACCGACCACGGCGACGACAAGGACCGCGTCGTCATCAAGTCCGACGGCCGCCCCGCCTACATCGCCGGCGACATCGCCTACCTGCGCGACAAGCGGGCCCGCGGGTTCGACCTGTGCATCTACATGCTCGGCGCGGACCACCACGGCTACGTCGCCCGGCTCAAGGCCGCCGCGGCCGCGTTCGGCGACGACCCGGCCGTCGTCGAGGTCCTGATCGGGCAGCTGGTCAACCTGGTCAAGGACGGCACCCCGGTCCGGATGAGCAAGCGCGCCGGCACCGTCGTGACGATGGACGACCTGGTCGGGGCCGTCGGCGTCGACGCCGCCCGGTACTCGCTCGTCCGCTCGTCGGTGGACTCCGGCCTGGACATCGACCTGGACCTGCTGGCCAGCCGGACCAGCGAGAACCCGGTGTTCTACGTCCAGTACGCGCACGCCCGGCTGTCCTCGCTGGCCCGCAACGCCGCGGACCTCGGCATCACCCCCGGCGAGGACTACGGCCTGCTGGACCACGCCCGCGAGGGCGACCTGATCCGCACCCTCGGCGAGTTCGGCGACATCCTGCGCACCGCGGCCGAGCTGCGCGAGCCGCACCGGGTCGCCCGCTACCTGGAGTCGCTCGCCGGCGCCTACCACAAGTTCTACGACTCCTGCCGCGTCCTGCCCCAGGGCGACGAGGAGGTCTCCGACCTGCACCGCGCGCGTCTCGCGCTCTGCGTCGCCGCCCGCACGGTGCTCGCCAACGGCCTGGCGCTGCTCGGCGTCGACGCCCCGGAACGGATGTGACATGAGGGCACACCCCGCAGGCCCGATGCACGCGGGCCTCACCCCCGCGCCCGAGTCGGCCGGGCCCCGCCCGGAGAGCGCCGCGGCGCTCGACGAGCTGGCGCCCGCGGTCTGGCCGCGGCACGCCGCCCGCGGCGAGGACGGCGCGCTGCGCCTGGCCGGGGCCGACGTCCGCGACCTCGCCGCGACCCACGGCACCCCGCTGTTCGTGCTCGACGAGGACGACTTCCGCGGCCGCTGCAGCGAGTTCGCCGCCGCGTTCGGGGCCGAGGCCGTGCACTACGCGGCGAAGGCGTTCCTGTGCACCGAGATCGCCCGCTGGGTCGCGCAGGAGGGCCTGTCGCTGGACGTGTGCTCCGGCGGCGAGCTGGCCGTGGCGCTGCGCGCGGAGTTCCCGCCCGAGCGGATCGCGCTGCACGGCAACAACAAGTCCCTCGCCGAGCTGGAGGCCGCGGTCGAGGCGGGGGTCGGCGGGATCGTCGTCGACTCCTTCGACGAGATCGCCCGGCTCGCCGACGTCGCCGCCGCGCGGGACACCGTCGCGCCGGTGCTGATCCGGCTCACCGTCGGCGTCGAGGCGCACACCCACGAGTACATCGCCACCGCGCACGAGGACCAGAAGTTCGGGTTCTCCATCGCCGGGTCCGACACGAAGGACTCCGCGGCGCTGGAGGCGGCGCGCCG
This sequence comes from Pseudonocardia sp. TMWB2A, assembly GCF_017312135.1. NCBI lineage: Bacteria > Bacillati > Actinomycetota > Actinomycetes > Pseudonocardiales > Pseudonocardiaceae > Pseudonocardia > Pseudonocardia sp. TMWB2A. Next base: position 5,722,502 of record NZ_QKQY01000002.1, on the reverse strand, counting down.
CGTGCTCGCCGCGAGCCACCTGAGCCTGGTCGGGCTGCACAGCCACATCGGCTCGCAGATCTTCGAGACCGAGGGCTTCGAGGCGGCCGCCCGCCGCGTGGTCAAGGTGCTCGCCGACCTGCACGCCGAGCACGGCGGCGAGAACCTGACCGCGCTGCGCACCCTGGACCTCGGCGGCGGCATCGGCATCGCCTACCGGCCGGGGGACACCCCGCTGTCGATGCCGGCGCTGGCCGAGGAGCTGCGCGCGATCGTCAAGCGCGAGTGCGCGGCCTCCGGGCTGGACGTGCCGGCGATCGCCGTCGAGCCGGGCCGGGCCATCGCCGGGCCGGGCACCGTCACCGTCTACGAGGTCGGCACCGTCAAGGACGTCCCGCTCGGCGGGTACTCCCGGCGCTACGTCAGCGTCGACGGCGGGATGAGCGACAACATCCGCACCTCCCTCTACGACGCCGAGTACGACGTACGGCTGGTGTCGCGCGCCAGCGGGCACGACTCGGTCCCCGGCGGGGACGTCCCCGTGCTGTCCCGGGTGGTCGGCAAGCACTGCGAGTCGGGTGACATCGTGGTGCGCGACTGCTGGCTGCCGGCCGATCTCGCGCCGGGCGACCTGCTGGCCGTCGCGGCGACGGGGGCCTACTGCTACGCCATGGCGTCGGGGTACAACCGGCTGCCGCGCCCCGCTGTCGTCGCGGTCCGTGACGGGGTCGACCGGACCCTGTTGCGACGCGAGACACTGGAGGACCAGTTCCGTTTCGAGGTGTGAGCGCACCCGGGTGAGAACCGCCACCCGGACCTGTCTGCACCCGTCCGACCAGGAATGATCGGCGCGCGCCCGAGGGGTGCGCGCACGCGAGGAGGACACGTGGCGAGCGAGACCGGCGCCGTCCGGGTGGCACTGCTGGGCTGCGGCACCGTCGGCACCGAGGTGGTCCGGCTCATCACCGAGCAGGCCGACGAGCTGGCCGCGCGGGTGGGAGCCCGCATCGAGCTGGCCGGGGTCGCCGTGCGGCGACCGCACCGGCACCCCTGGCTGACCGAGAACTTCCCGGACCTGGTGACCACCGATGCCGGCGAGCTCGTGACCCGCGACGACGTCGACGTCGTCGTCGAGGTCATCGGCGGGATCGAGCCGGTCCGCGGCTGGCTGCTGGAGGCGCTCAAATCCGGCCGCTCGGTCGTCACGGCGAACAAGGCGCTGCTCGCCGAGGACGGCCCGACGCTGGCCGAGGCCGCCGACGCTTCCGGCGCCGACCTCTACTACGAGGCCGCCGTCGCCGGGGCCATCCCGCTGCTGCGCCCGCTGCGCGAGTCCCTCGCCGGGGACCGCATCACCCGGGTCGCCGGCATCGTCAACGGCACCTCGAACTTCATCCTCTCGGCCATGTCGTCGGGCGGGACCTCCTACGCCGACGCGCTGGAGGAGGCGACCCGGCTGGGCTACGCCGAGGCCGACCCGAGTGCCGACGTCGACGGCTACGACGCCGCCTCGAAGGCCGCGATCCTGGCCTCGCTGGCGTTCCACACCCGCTTCACCGCCTCCGACGTGCACCGCGAGGGCATGCGCGAGGTCAGCTCGGCCGACGTCGCCGCCGCCCGCAGGCTCGGCTGCACGATCAAGCTGCTCGCCATCTGCGAGCGCGTGGTGGCCGCGGACGGGACCGAGTCGGTCTCGGCGCGCGTCTACCCGGCGATGGTCCCCGACTCGCACCCGCTGGCGGGCGTCGACGGCGCGTTCAACGCGGTGTTCGTCGAGGCCGAGGCCGCCGGCCAGCTGATGTTCTACGGCCAGGGCGCCGGCGGCGCGCCGACCGCCTCCGCGGTGCTCGGCGACCTCGTCGCGGTGGCCCGCAACCGGGTCGGCGGCGGCCGCGGGCCGCGCGAGTCGGCCTACGCCAGCCTGCCGGTGCGCCCGATCGGCGAGGTGCCGACGCGCTACCACGTCGACCTCGAGGTGGCCGACCGCGAGGGCGTGCTCGCCGCCATCGCGAGCGAGTTCGCCCGGCACGGCGTCTCGATCGCCGCGGTCCGCCAGACCGGCGGCGTGAACGGCTCGGTGGACCGGGCCGACGGCTCGGACCGCAGCCAGGCCCGGCTGACGGTCGTCACGCACTCGGCGCCGGAGGCCGCGCTGTCGGCCACGGTGTCGGCGCTGCTGGACCTCGACCACGTGCTCGGCGTCGCCGGGGTGCTGCGGGTCGAGGGACTGGGCCGCGCGGTGAGCGCACTGGGTATGGGCGAATGACCACAGGTGGGGGATCAGGGAGTGGACCGGTCGTGACGGGCAGCGTGCGAGGAGTCCGGGGGCCGGCGTCCGGTCCCTTCGGTCCGGTGACCCAGGTCGCCGGTGCGGTCGCGCTGCCGCCGCCCGGCCAGTGGCCGGGTGTCATCGAGGCCTACCGCGACCGGATGCCGGTGCAGCCGGACTGGACCGTGGTGACGCTGGGGGAGGGCGGTACGCCGCTGCTCCCGGCCCCGCGGCTGTCCGAGCTGACCGGCTGCCAGGTCTACCTCAAGGTCGACGGCGCCAACCCGACCGGCTCGTTCAAGGACCGCGGCATGACGATGGCGGTCACCGCCGCGCTCGCCGACGGCAAGTCCAGCGTGCTGTGCGCGTCCACCGGCAACACCTCCGCGTCGGCGGCCGCCTACGCCACCCGTGCCGGGATGACCTGCGCGGTGCTCGTGCCGACCGGGAAGATCGCGCTGGGCAAGCTCGCCCAGGCCGTCGCGCACGGCGCCCGGATCCTGCAGATCGACGGCAACTTCGACGACTGCCTGGAGCTGGCCCGCAAGACCACCGCCGACTACCCGGCGATCGCGCTGGTCAACTCGGTGAACCCGACGCGGATCGCCGGGCAGGCCTCGGCCGCCTACGAGATCTGCGACCAGCTGGGCCGCGCCCCGGACGTGCACTGCCTGCCGGTCGGCAACGCCGGCAACATCACCGCCTACTGGCACGGCTACCGCGGCTACCACGCGGACGGCATCATCGACGCGCTGCCGCGGATGTTCGGGTTCCAGGCCGCCGGCGCCGCACCGCTGGTGCACGGCGCACCGGTGAGCGACCCCGAGACGATCGCGACCGCCATCCGGATCGGCGCCCCCGCCTCGTGGAAGGGCGCGACCACCGCCCGCGACGAGTCGAACGGGAAGTTCGCCGCCGTCACCGACGACGAGATCCTCGCCGCCTACCGGATGCTGTCCGCGCAGGAGGGCGTGTTCGTCGAGCCCGCGTCGGCCTCCAGCGTCGCCGGACTGCTGCAGAGCCACGCCGACGGGTCGCTGCCGACCGGCTCGCTCGTGGTGTGCACGGTGACCGGACACGGCCTCAAGGACCCCGACACCGCCCTGCTCACCGCGCCGGACCCGGAGATCGTGCCGATCGACCCCGGTGCCGTCGCCGCGGCGCTCGAGCTGGCCTGATGGGCCGCCCGACGCGCGTACTGGTGCGGGTGCCGGGGTCGACGGCCAACCTCGGCCCCGGCTTCGACACCCTCGGCATGGCCCTCGCGCTCTACGACGAGATCGAGGTAGAGACCTTCGAGACGCCGGGGCTGTTCGTCGACGTCGCGGGCCAGGGCTGCCGGCACGTCCCCCGCGACGAGCGGCACCTGGTCCTGCGGGCGATGCGCCTGGCCTTCGAGACGTTCGGCGGGGCGCCCGCGGGGCTGCGGCTGCGCTGCCTCAACGCGGTGCCGCACTCGCGCGGCCTCGGCAGCTCCGCGGGGGCGGCCGTCGCCGGGGTGACGGCCGCGGCCGTGCTGGCCGGGCGGGACCCGGAGCTGGAGCGCGACGCGTTGCTGCAGCTCTCGGCCGGGATGGAGGGCCACGCCGACAACGCCGCGGCCAGCCTGCTCGGCGGGTTCGTGGTCGCCTGGGAGACGGCGGGTGCCGCCCGGCGCTTCCACGCCGAGAAGCTGGACGTGCACCCCGACGTGCACCCGGTCGCCTGCGTGCCCGACCTCGAGTCCGCGACCAAGACCACCCGCGGGCTGCTGCCCGAGCAGGTCCCGCTGGTCGACGCCGCGTTCACCGGCAGCCGTTGCGCGCTGGCGGTGCTGGCGATGACCCGGCGGCCGGACCTGCTCATGGCGGCCACCGAGGACCGGCTGCACCAGCCCTACCGGCGGCCGGCGTACCCGTCGTCGCTGCGGCTGGTCGAGGCGCTGCGCGAGCACGGCGTACCCGCCGCGATCTCCGGCGCCGGGCCGACGGTGCTGGCCCTGACCGGCGACGGCGCGCTGCCCGACGGCGTCGACACCGACGGTTTCGCGGTGCAGCGGCTGCCGGTCGACACCACCGGTGTGCAGGTCGAGGTCCGCTGAGCACCGGTGCCCGCCGGGAACGTGAGGTACGCGACCCCGTGTGTCGGCGCGTCGCCCGAGGGGGGTTGTTGCCGCCCCGGGGTGTACGGACTAGTCTCGCCCGTGCATGGCGATCCACGCGACATCGGCGTAGTCTTGCGGCCGGGCCCGCTCGCCCGATCTCCTTTCTGAACTGGACTCGGAATCCCGAACGGGCGGCCTGACTCCCGCGACGTCGTCGTGGGACTCCATCTGTGAATGCTGCCGATACGGGGTCTCCGTATCGGCCGAGCGTGTGACATCCCCTGACCTGGACAGGTAACCGGGTCGGTCAGGAAGGAACTCTGTGAGCGAGACCGATCTCGCCGGTACCGGGACCGCGTCGGCCGAGGCGGCGCCCCGCCGACGCGGCGGCCTGTCCGGCATGGTGCTGGCCGAGCTGCGCCAGCTGGCCACCGAGCTGAACGTCCCGGACATCTCCGGCATGCGAAAGGGCGACCTGATCGCGGCCATCAAGGAGCGTCAGGGCGGAGCGGCGGCGGCCCCCGCGAAGAAGCCGAAGGCGAAGGCGGACCCCGCTGCCACCACCGGCTCCGACGGTGCGGACGCGCCGCAGCTCGCCCTCGGCGACACCGCCGCGGCCCCCGCCGGCAACGGCTCCGCCGCGCCGGCCGCCCCCCAGGCACCCGCCGAGCAGGCCGGTGACCAGGGCGGACAGGCCGCCGAGCAGGCCGAGGCCCCCGCGCCGCGCACCCGTCGTCGCCGTGCTGCGACCCGTCCGGCCGGCGCCCCCGACGCCACCGTGACCGACGCCGCCACCGGCGACACCGGCACCTCCGCCGGCAACGGTGCGGCCCCGGCCGCCGCCGAGAGCGCCCCGGCCGCCGCGCCCGAGCAGGCCGCCCCCGCCGCGAGCGCGCCGGAGCAGGCCGACAGCACCCCGGCCCCGGCCGAGGAGCGTCGTGAGGACGCCGACGGCGCCGGTCGTCGTGGCCGGACCCGCCGCCGCGGGCAGGGCGACGACAACGGCCAGAAGGACACCGCCCCCCAGGGCGCCCCGAAGGACACCGCCACGGACGCGGGCCAGCGGGACGCGGGCCAGAAGGACGCCCGTCGCGACGCCGACGGCGACGACCCCGGCACCGACGGCGACCGCCGTCGCGGCCGTGGGGCCGACCGCAACGCCGAGCGCGGTGCCGACCGCAACGGTGGCGACCGCACCGGTGAGGGTCGCGACGACAACGGTCGCGGCAACGGAGACAACGGCCGTGGCGGGCGCAACCGCGACGGCGACGACTCCGGCCGCGGCAACCGCGGGAACCGCAACAACGACCGGACCGGCGACCGCGGTGACAACCGTGGTGAGCGGAACGGTGACCGGAACAACGACCGCAACGGCGACCGGAACAACGACCGCGTCAACGACCGGAACAACGACCGCGGTGCCGACCGCAACGACTTCCGCGACGACGACGGCGACGACGGTGACGGCCGCGGCCGCCGCGGCCGCCGGTTCCGCGACCGCCGTCGCGGCCGGGACCGCGAGCGCACCGGTGGCGGCGCCGCCGGCGGTGGCGTGGACACCGAGATCCGCGACGACGACGTCCTGCTGCCGGTCGCCGGCATCGTGGACATCCTCGACAACTACGCGTTCGTCCGGACCACCGGCTACCTGTCCGGCCCCACCGACGTCTACGTGTCGATGTCGATGGTCCGCAAGAACGGCCTGCGGCGCGGCGACGCCATCACCGGCGCCGTCCGCCAGCCCCGCGAGGGCGAGCAGCAGCGGCAGAAGTTCAACCCGCTGGTGCGCGTCGACTCGATCAACGGGCGGGACCCGGAGGCCGCGCGCAACCGGCCCGAGTTCACCAAGCTGACCCCGCTCTACCCCAACGAGCGGCTCCGCCTGGAGACCGACCCGTCGCAGCTGACCACCCGTGTGATCGACCTGATCATGCCGGTCGGCAAGGGGCAGCGTGCGCTGATCGTCTCCCCGCCCAAGGCGGGCAAGACGACGATCATGCAGAACATCGCGAACGCGATCACCACGAACAACCCCGAGTGCCACCTCATGGTCGTCCTCGTCGACGAGCGGCCCGAGGAGGTCACCGACATGCAGCGGTCGGTGAAGGGCGAGGTCATCGCCTCGACCTTCGACCGCCCGCCGGCAGACCACACCGCCGTCGCCGAGCTGTCCATCGAGCGGGCCAAGCGCCTGGTCGAGATGGGGCACGACGTCGTCGTCCTGCTGGACAACATCACCCGCCTCGGCCGCGCCTACAACCTGGCCGCGCCCGCGTCGGGCCGGATCCTGTCCGGTGGTGTCGACTCCACGGCGCTGTACCCGCCGAAGCGCTTCCTCGGCGCCGCGCGCAACATCGAGGACGGTGGCTCGCTCACCATCTTCGCGACCGCGCTGGTCGAGACCGGGTCCACGATGGACACGGTGATCTTCGAGGAGTTCAAGGGCACCGGCAACGCCGAGCTCAAGCTGGACCGGAAGATCGCCGACAAGCGGATCTTCCCGGCCATCGACGTCGGCGACTCGAGCACCCGCAAGGAGGAGCTCCTGATGTCGCCCGACGAGCACGCGGTGATGGTGAAGCTCCGCCGCGTCCTCGCCGCGCTCGACGACCAGCAGGCGCTCGACCTGGTGCTCAGCCGGCTCAAGAAGACCAAGACCAACATCGAGTTCCTGATGCAGGTCGCCAAGAACACCCCCGGCAAGGACGAGGACTAGTCCGAGCCGTGCCGTCCGGGCCCCGGTGGGAATTCCGCCGGGGCCCGGATGGTTGAATGGACCGTCAGCTTCCCGGCACCGGTTCACCCTGGTCGTACCAGGGACCCGGCGGCCAACGATGAGGAGAGAGCCATGCGCGAGGGAATCCACCCTCAGTACGTCGACACCCAGGTCACCTGCGGTTGCGGCAACCAGTTCACCACCCGCAGCACCAAGAACAGCGGCGCCATCAGCGTCGAGGTCTGCTCCGCCTGCCACCCGTTCTACACCGGCAAGCAGAAGATCCTGGACTCCGGTGGCCGCGTGGCCCGCTTCGAGGCCCGCTACGGGAAGCGCGAGCGCGCCGCCAAGTAGCTCCCGACACGGCGCCCGTCGCCTCGCCGCACGCGAGGAGGCGGGCGCCGTTTCGCGTTCCCGCCCCAGCGCCTCGAAGGAATCCGGATGAGCACGCAGTCGGTCGACGCCCTGCTCGACGAGCACGCCGAGCTGGAGCAGCGCCTCGCCGACCCCGACGTCCTCTCCGACCAGGCGCAGGCCCGCAAGCTGGGCCGTCGCTACGCCGAGCTCGGCCCGGTCGTGCGCTGCGCCCGTGAGCTCGCCCAGGTCCGCGAGGACCGCGACGCCGCCCGTGAGCTCGCCGCCGAGGACCGCGCCTTCGCCGCCGAGGCCGACGCGCTGGACACCCGCATCGTCGAGCTCGAGACCGAGCTGACCGAGCTGCTGCGCCCGCGCGACCCGCACGACGGCGACGACGTCCTGATGGAGGTCAAGTCCGGCGAGGGCGGCGAGGAGTCCGCACTGTTCGCCGGCGACCTCGTGCGCATGTACAGCCGCTACGCCGAGAGCCGCGGCTGGAAGGTCGAGGTCCTCGGCGCCACCCCGTCCGACCTGGGCGGGTACAAGGACATCACGCTGTCGCTGCGCAGCAAGGACCCGGTGGACGGGGTGTGGGCCGCGCTGAAGTTCGAGGGCGGCGTGCACCGCGTGCAGCGCGTCCCGGTGACCGAGTCGCAGGGCCGCATCCACACCTCCGCGGCCGGCGTCCTGGTCTTCCCCGACGCCGACGACACCCCCGACGTCGAGATCCACGACGCCGACATCCGGGTCGACGTCTACCGGGCCTCGGGCCACGGCGGGCAGAGCGTCAACACCACCGACTCCGCCGTGCGGATCACGCACCTGCCGACCGGCATCGTCGTGACCTGCCAGAACGAGCGCTCCCAGCTGCAGAACAAGGCCCGCGCGATGGACGTGCTGCGGGTCCGGCTGCAGGCGAAGGCCGAGGCCGAGGCCGCCGAGGCGGCGTCGGAGCAGCGCCGCTCGCAGGTCCGCACCGTGGACCGCTCCGAGCGGATCCGCACCTACAACTACCCGGAGAACCGGATCTCCGACCACCGCGTCGGGTTCAAGGCCTACAACCTGTCCGCGGTGCTCGACGGCCACCTCGTCGACGTCCTCGCCGCCCTGACCGCGGCCGAGCGCGCCGAGGCCATGGCGGGGGAGCAGGAGCAGGAGTGATCCCCCGCTCAGGTGATGCACCGGTCACGTGGGGTGTCCCCGAGCCCCGCAGCCGCGACACTGGAGGCGTGACCGAGACGACGACCCCGGCGGTCGGCAGCCGGCTGCCGCTCCGGGTGGCGATCGCGGAGGCCGAGCGCACCCTGGCGGCCGCCGGCGTCGCGTCCCCCCGCGTCGACGCCGAGCTGCTCGCCGCGCACGTGCTCGGCTCCTCGCGGTCCACGCTGCTGATGACCCCGCTGGTGGACCCGCCGGTCGTCGAACGGCTGCAGGCCCTCGTGGCCCGCCGCGCCACCCGGGAACCGTTGCAGCACATCCTCGGCACCGCGGTGCTCGGCCCGGTCGAGGTCGCCGTCGGACCGGGGGTGTTCACCCCGCGCCCGGAGACCGAGCTGCTGCTGGAGTGGGGCCTCGCCGCGATCCGCGACGTGTCCCGCCCCCGGGTGCTCGACCTCTGCACCGGCTCCGGCGCGCTCGCGCTGGCCTTCGCGGTGTCCCGGCCCGACGCCGAGGTGCACGCCCTCGAGGCCGACCCGTCGGCGCTGTCCTGGACCCGGCGCAACCTCGACGCGCACGTGGCCGCGGGCGGGCGCCCGGTGACCCTGCACGTCGCCGACGTCCGGTGGACCGACCTGCTCATCGAGCTGGAGGGCGCGGTCGACCTGGTCGTCTGCAACCCGCCCTACGTCCCGGACGGGACGCCGGTGCCGCCCGAGGTGGAGCGCTGGGACCCGCCCGGCGCCGTGTTCGGCGGCCCCGACGGCACCCAGATCATCCAGGCCGTCGTGCGCGGGGCCAGCGGATGGCTGCGGCACGGCGGACACCTCGCGATCGAGCACGACGACACCCACGGCGAGACGGTCCCGGCGCTGCTGCGCCGCCGTCGCACGCTGGGTGAGGTCACCGAGCACGACGACCTCACCGGCCGCCCGCGCTTCGTCACCGCCCGCCGCGTCCCCTGCCCCTGACGCCCGTCCCACCCGGCGGGGAGCGGTCGTCCGGACGCCCCGCCGGTGCCGCGGATGTGAGCCGCCCCGCACCCCCGCGCGGCGCGGTCGTATCCTCGCGGATCGTGAGTGCACCGCAGACCCAGCCGCTGTTCGACTGCAGCGTCCCCGCCGAGCGCACACGCGGCCTGACCGCCGCCGCGCGCGCCGTCCGGGCGGGGGAGCTGGTCGTCCTGCCCACCGACACCGTCTACGGCATCGGCTGCGACGCGTTCAACGGCACCGCCGTGCGCGCGCTGCTGGCCGCCAAGCGGCGCGGCCCGGACATGCCGGTCGGCGTGCTCGTCGGCTCCTGGACCACCATCGACGGCCTCGTCTCCACGGTCCCGCAGTCCGCCCGGGCGCTGATCGAGGCGTTCTGGCCGGGCGAGGTGTCGCTGGTGCTGGAGCACGCGCCGTCGCTGGCCTGGGACCTGGGCAGCACCCGCGGGACGGTGATGCTGCGCATGCCGCTGCACCCGGTCGCGCTGGAGCTGCTGCGCGAGGTCGGGCCGATGGCGGTGTCGAGCGCGAACACCTCGGGCAACCCGCCGGCGTCGAACGTGACCGAGGCGATCACCCAGCTGGCCTCGAGCGTGCAGGTCTACCTCGACGGCGGCCCGTCCGGTGACCCGGTCGCGTCCACGATCGTCGACCTCACCGGCGCCCGGCCGCGCATGCTGCGCGAGGGCGGGGTGACCGCCGAACAGGTCGAGGAGGTCGTAGGCCAGGAGATCGACCGGGTCTGAGCGGGCCACCCGCGGGTGTGATCACGCCTGCACGGCCGCGGCCTGCGGGGATGGCAGCGGGTAGCGTGTCCCGGCGTGAGCGAGCAGACCTTCTGGGGACCGGACTTCCACGCACTGCAGCAGCAGGATCCCGAGATCGCGGGCGTCGTGCTGGACGAGCTCGAGCGCCTGCGCGGCGGACTGCAGCTCATCGCGAGCGAGAACCTGACCAGCCCCGCGGTGCTGGCCGCGCTCGGGTCGACGCTGTCGAACAAGTACGCCGAGGGCTACCCCGGCCGCCGCTACTACGGCGGCTGCGGCGTCGTCGACGTCGCCGAGAACATCGGCAACGCGCGGACCAAGGAGCTCTTCGGCGCCGAGCACGTCAACCTCCAGCCGCACTCCGGTGCGAGCGCGAACCTCGCCGCCTACGCGGCGTTCGCCAAGCCCGGCGACACCGTGCTGGCCATGGACCTCAAGCAGGGCGGCCACCTCACGCACGGCAGCAAGGTCAACTTCTCCGGCCTGTGGTTCGACGCGGTGTCCTACACCGTCCGCGAGGACACCGAGGTCATCGACTACGACCAGGTCCGCGACCTGGCCAAGCAGCACCAGCCGAAGATCATCATCGCCGGTGCGACCGCGTACCCGCGCCTGATCGACTTCGCGGTGTTCCGCGAGATCGCCGACGAGGTCGGCGCCAAGCTCATGGTCGACGCCGCGCACTTCATCGGCCTGGTCGCCGGCAAGGCGATCCCGTCGCCGGTGCCCTACGCCGACGTCGTCACCGCCACCACGCACAAGGTCCTGCGCGGCCCGCGCGGCGGCATGGTGCTGTGCCGCGAGGAGCACGCGAAGGCCATCGACAAGGCCGTCTTCCCGTTCTCCCAGGGTGGCCCGCTGATGCACGCGGTCGCCGCGAAGGCCGTCGCGATGAAGGAGGCGGCGCAGCCGGAGTACCAGGCCTACGCCCGCCAGGTCATCGCGAACGCCCAGGCGCTGACCAAGAGCCTGGAGTCCGAGGGCATGCGCGCCGTCTCCGGCGGCACCGACAACCACCTCGCGCTGCTGGACCTGCGTCCGATCGGCGTCACCGGCTCGGAGGCGGAGACCCGCTGCGACCGCGCCGGCATCACGCTGAACAAGAACGCGATCCCCTACGACCCGGCGCCGCCGATGAAGCCGTCCGGCATCCGGGTCGGCTCGCCCAGCGTCACCACGCAGGGGATGACCGAGGCCGACATGGCCGAGGTCGGCGCCCTGCTGGCCCGCGCGGTCAAGGCCGAGCACGACACCACGGCCGGCGACGCCGAGCTCGCCGACGTCGCGAAGGCGGTCACCGCGCTCGTCTCGAAGGCACCGGCCTACCCTCGGGGGTGACCTGAGACCCACGGCGGAGGCGGAGAGGCGCTCGCGACGTGCCCACTGACCAGTTCACGTACGGACTCCCCATCCGGGAGCTCCTGCTCGTCGGGCTGGTCGCCGCCGTCGTCACGCTGCTGCTGACCGGGCCGGTCCGGATGCTGGCGCTGAAGGTCGGCGCGGTCGCCTGGCCGCGGGGACGGGACGTGCACGTCACCCCGACCCCGCGGTGGGGCGGCCTGGCGATGTTCGGCGGGGTGCTGGCCGGGCTGCTGCTGTCGCTGCAGCTCCCGGCCCTGCGGCTGGCCTACTTCGAGCAGAGCACCGAGGTCGTCGGGGTCGTCGTCGCGACCGGGTTGCTGGTCGGCGTCGGGATGCTCGACGACCGCTACGACCTCGACGCCCTCACCAAGTTCGCCGCGCAGGTCACCGCGGCCGGGCTGCTGGTCCTCTACGGGGTCCAGTGGCTCCAGATCTGGATCCCGATCGGCGGCGACTCGTTCCTCAGCGGGTCGGTGCTGGCGCTCGGGCAGAGCCAGTCGGTGCTGCTGACGGTGCTGGTCACCGTCGTCCTGGTCAACGCGATGAACTTCGTCGACGGGCTCGACGGGCTCGCGGCGGGGATCGGGCTGATCACGACGCTCGCGACCGCGGTGTTCTGCATCGGGCTGATCAGCGAGAACGGCAATGATCCGGCCACGTTCGTCCCCGCGCTGCTCGCGGTGGTGCTCGCGGGATCCTGTCTGGGGTTCCTGCCGCACAACTTCCACCCCGCGCGGATCTTCATGGGCGACACCGGCTCGATGATGGTCGGGGTGATGCTAGCCGCCGCGATCACGAGCGCGTCCGGCCGCGTCCCACAGTCGGACACCCCTTCGCCCGGGGATCTGCTGGCGCTGGTCTCCCCGGTGGTCGTGCTGGTCGGCATCGTGTTCATCCCGTCGCTGGACCTGCTCATGGCGGTCGTGCGCCGGACCCGGGCCGGGACCAGCCCGTTCAGCCCGGACAAGATGCACCTGCACCACCGCCTGCTCCAGGTCGGGCACAGCCACCGGCGCGCGGTGCTGCTGGTCTACCTGTGGGTCGCGGTGATCGCCTTCGGTGCGGTCGCGCTCGCCCTGGTCCCGCGCACCGGCCTGGTGCTCGCCGCGACCGGGATCGCGCTGGTCGTGGCGTTCGTGGCCTCGGCCGTGCCGCACCGGTCGCGGATGCGCACCGCCTCCGCGGCACCGGCCGCCGCGGGGGAGACGGCGATCGCCTCGACCGACGACCTCCCGGACGCCGGGCCCGAGCGCGGGACGCCCCCCGCCCGGCCGTCCGCCGGCGGTCCGGTCGTGGACGGTCCCGGACCGCCGGGCCACGCCGCGGCGGCGCCCGCGCCGGGCAGGGTCGTGCCGGGCGGGGACACCTCCGGTCGGGACCCGTCACGGCGGGACACACCGGGCCGGGACGCATCCGGTGGGCCTGCGCCGTGGACGCGAGGCGCGCACCGGCCGAGCGGCGGGCGTGGCCCGTCGCGGACCGGGACGCGACGCGCGCCCGCCGGCACCGGGGGACCGGTGGCCGCCGGTGCTGCGGGACCTGCGCTCGCCGGACCCGGACCCGGACCCGCCCGGCTCACGGGCGCCCCGACCGGGGGGCCGGAGCACCTCGGCGCGACGACGGCCGCCGAGGCCGGGCCGCCTATACCGCCGCCCCCGTCCCGGCCCGTCGCCGCCCGTCCGCGGATGCCACGCGGCACGGCCGCCGGACCGCCGACGCCGGACCCGACCGGCCTCGGGCCGACCCCACCCCGCCCGCAGCCCCCGCGCGGCACCGGTCACCGCGCCCACCCCGCCGCGACGCCGGGGTCGGGGCCGGACCAGCCGACCGTCCCCACCCCCGCGCACCACCCCGCCCGCGACCGCGACGCCTGACCTGCGCCGGTCCTCGCCCTGGGGAGAGGTGTCCGCGCTCACGGATCGGGCCCCGCCCGGCCCCGTACGCCGCCCGGTCCCGGGCCCGCCGAGCGCGTCGAGAAGCACCCGGGTGCTGCTCGACAGCGGTCCGACTGCGCTCAGGCACTTCTCGACGCGGGCCGGGCAGCACGGGACATCGCGGGGGACGGCGCCGGTCGGGGTGCCGGACCCGCCGGTTACCGTGTGCGCGGAGCCGTACCCGCTGGTGGGGCGGCCGGTGAGCCGGGAGGCGGACGCACCGTGTGGCGATGGGACCGCTGGGGGACCGTGGAGTACGACGGTCCCGCGCTCGGTCAGGCGCAGGTCGTGCGGCGGCTGTCGGGGTCGATGGCCCGCGGCGCCGCCCTGGTCGGTGTGGCCACCACGGTGGTCTGCGCCGTCGGCGGGGTCGTCGCGGCCGGGGTCCCGGGCCTGTCCGCCGCGGCCCTCGGTGGCCTGCTGGCCACCGGCTCGGCCCTGCTCACGCCGGTGCTGATGCTGCGTACGACCCATCTCGAGCCGGGCGCTGTGATGCTGGCCGCATTCGGCGGCCTCGCGATGAAGGCCGTCATCCTCCTGCTCGCCCTGTTCACCCTCGGGGGGACGGCGGGCCTGCACCGCATGTCACTGGCCGTCACCATGCTCGTCGTCTTCATCACGACGACGGCGGCGGAGGCCTGGGCGGGGCAGAAGCTCCAGATCCTGATCGGCACCGATCCGGGGTCCACAGATGCCTGACCTGGGGTTCGACGACCGTTTCGTCCGTTCCTGCGGTGCCCTCGCGGGCCTCCACGGGGGCTGTCGAGGGCGTCGGGCGGATGACCGGGCGGCGACCGCCGGGGGAGTTAACGGTGAATCACCCGACGCGACGCGCCGGACCCGACCAAGATCGTTTCGCCGGACGAACGCGCAGGTGAGGTGCGTACGAGCCCCCGACATCGTGTAGAAGTACGGCTGATAGCATCCGCCACGTAGGCGATGTGGGTGACTTCCGGTGTTTCGACCCGGCCGCCCGGAAACACATCGCGCCACGAGGCACCTTGCAGGCGATCCCCCGTTCCGCGTGGATGCGGAACGGGAGCACCGGAAGGACCCCCATTGGGCACGTTGGTACTGGCGGCCGAGGAGTTCACTCCGCCCGGCGCAGGTCTGTTCGAGTACCCGCCGATCTTCGGCGCCGTCACCAAGCCGATGGTGCTGGCGGTCCTGTCGCTGATCATCGTCGCGGCCGTCTTCACGCTGGGCACGCGCAAGCTGTCCATCGTCCCGAGCCGATTCCAGTTCGGACTGGAGTCCTTCTACAACATCCCGCGCAACACGATGGCGCGTGACCAGATCGGCTCCGAGGACTTCAAGCGGTACATCCCGCTGATCCTCGGCCTGTTCAGCTTCATCCTGGTCAACAACATCTTCGCGATCATCCCGGTGATCCAGTTCCCGACGCTGTCGCGGATCGGGTTCCCCATCGCGCTGGCGTTGTTCGTCTACGTCTTCTACCACTACGCCGGGTTCAAGAAGCACGGGTTCTTCGGCTACATCAAGCACGCCGCGCTGCCGCCGGGCGTCCCGGTCTTCATCGCGCCGCTGATCATCGTGATCGAGCTGCTGCAGAAGTTCCTGGTGCAGCCGCTCTCGCTGGCACTGCGTGTGTTCGCCGCGATGTTCGCAGGCCACCTCATCCTCGCCCTGACCGCCGTGGGTGCGGCGTTCCTGGTGTCGGCGGGCTCCGCGCTCGTCATCGCGTCCCCGGTGGTGTTCGCCGCCGGGATCGCGTTCACGTTCCTGGAGGCGCTGGTCCAGGTCATCCAGGCCTACGTCTTCGCCCTGCTCGCCGCCGTGTTCATCGGCGCGGCGATCTCCGAGGACCACTGACAGCACCACCGAGACCCCGGTGCCGTCGGCACCGCGCTCGCACCACCTGCTTCATCCGCCGGCCCGTCCGGGCCGATACACCGAACGACCCGCATCCCGCGGACCCGACGGAAGGAAACCCGAAGTGAACGTCACCCAGGTTCTGGCCCAGGAAGCCGCCAACATCAACCCGGGCCTCGCGGCCATCGGGTTCGGCGCCTCGGCCATCGGCGCCGGTATCGGCGTCGGCCTGATCTGGTCGGCCGTCATCAGCGGCACCGCCCGCCAGCCGGAGGCCCGCGGCCAGCTGATGGGTATCGGCTGGACCACCTTCGTCCTCGCCGAGCTGGTCATGCTGATCGGCCTGGTGCTCTTCTTCATCGCGCAGTAAGAGCCGGCAGATCACTCTCATGCCGGTCCCGGTACCGGCGGCCATGTCAGGGAAGGACACACGGTGGAACTGATTCTCGCCGCCGAACAGCCGCTTCCGATTCTCCCGCACCTCGATGAGCTCGTGCTCGGTGTGGTCGCGTTCGCGATCCTGCTGTTCCTGCTCTGGAAGTTCGCGGTCCCGCGCTTCGAGACGCTCTACGAGGAGCGGACCGACGCGATCGAGGGCGGCCTCAAGCGTGCTCAGGAGACCCAGGAGCAGGCGGACCGGCTGAAGAAGGAGTACGAGGAGCAGCTCGCCGGCCTCCGGGCCGAGGCGGCGCGCATCCGCGACGACGCCCGGGCCGAGGGCCAGCAGATCAAGGCCGAGCTCCGCGAGGAGGCCGAGGCCGAGGCCGCGCGCATCAAGGCCCGTGGCGAGGAGCAGGTGGCCGCGTCGCGCGACGCCGCCCAGCGTGCTCTGCGCAACGAGGTCGGGGGCCTGTCGGTCCAGCTGGCCGAGCGCCTGCTGCGCGAGCAGCTGGCCGACGACTCGCGTCGCTCCGCGACGATCGACTCGTTCCTCGGTGAGCTCGACCAGCAGGGCGTGGCCCAGCGGAGCGGGGCGAACTGATGGCGGCTGTCCTGCAGCCCGCCAGCCGTGAGTCCCTCGCGGCGCTGACCGAGCGGCTGGACTCCTGGACCGACTCCGCGTCGGCCCGGGACCTGACCACGACCGCGGACGAGCTGTTCGCGGTGGCCCGGTTCCTGGACTCCGAGCGCTCCGTCCGGCGCCTGCTGGCCGACGCGTCCTCCCCCGAGGATGCCCGCGCGGACCTCGTCCGCCGGCTGTTCGGGTCCCAGCTCTCGCAGCCGACCGTGGACCTCGTCTCCGAGCTGGCGCGCAAGCGCTGGTCGAAGGCCCGCGACATCGTCACCGGCGCGGAGGGCCTGGCCCGCCGCACGGCCATCGCGATCGCGGACCGCAACGGCTCCCTCGACGAGGTCGAGGACCAGCTGTTCCGGTTCGGCCGGATCGTGGCCCGCGAGCCGCAGCTGGCGAGCCTGCTCGGCGACGGCGCCCGGCCCGTCGAGGGTCGCGTCCAGCTCCTGGACTCGGTGCTCGGCGAGAAGGTCTACCCGGTGACGGCGACGCTGCTCCGCGAAGCGGTCCGGCTGCCCCGCAGCCGGCACCTCGACGTCGTCGCCGAGGAGCTCGCCGAGCTCGCGGCGGCCCGCCGGGACCGCTCGGTCGCCAAGGTGCGCACACCCGTCGAGCTCTCCTCCGAGCAGGAGACCAAGCTCGCCGAGACCCTGGGCCGTATGTACGGCCGCACGATCTCCCTGCAGGTCGAGCTCGACCGGAGCCTCCTCGGAGGCCTGGTCGTGCAGGTCGGCGGCGAGGTCATCGACGGCAGTGTGGCGGGTCGACTCGCCGCAGCTCGCCGATCCCTGCCCAGCTGACCTGCTTCGGACGCGATCGCCGGACCCCGGCGGAACGACCCGAAGACCCCGTTCGAGAGAAGGAACGACGCAGCCATGACAGAGCTGACGATCTCCTCCGAGGAGATCCGGAGTGCGATCTCCAGCTACGTCTCGTCGCTGGAGAGCGGCACGTCCCGCCGTGAGGTCGGGATCGTCGCCGACACCGGTGACGGCATCGCCCACGTCGAGGGTCTGCCCTCGGCCATGACCAACGAGCTGCTCGAGTTCGAGGGCGGCGTCCGCGGCGTCGCCCTGAACCTCGAGCAGAACGAGATCGGTGCGGTCGTCCTGGGCGACTACACCGGCCTCGAGGAGGGCCAGCAGGTCACCCGCACCGGCGAGGTCCTGTCCGTGCCGGTCGGCGAGGGCTACCTGGGCCGGGTCGTCGACCCGCTGGGCAACCCGATCGACGGCCTCGGCGACGTCGAGAGCGACGCCCGCCGCGTGCTCGAGCTCCAGGCGGCCGGCGTGATGGACCGCCAGTCCGTCGGCGAGCCGCTGCAGACCGGGATCAAGGCCATCGACGCCATGACCCCGATCGGCCGCGGCCAGCGCCAGCTGGTGATCGGCGACCGCAAGACCGGCAAGACCGCGGTCTGCGTCGACACGATCATCAACCAGAAGGAGAACTGGGAGTCGGGCGACCCGTCGAAGCAGGTCCGCTGCATCTACGTCGCCATCGGCCAGAAGGGCTCCACGATCGCCGGTGTCCGGCAGTCCCTCGAGGACGCCGGTGCGCTGGAGTACACGACGATCGTCGCGGCCCCCGCGTCCGACCCGGCCGGCTTCAAGTGGCTCGCGCCCTACACCGGCTCGGCCATCGGCCAGCACTGGATGTACCAGGGCAAGCACGTCCTGATCGTGTTCGACGACCTGTCGAAGCAGGCCGAGGCCTACCGCGCGATCTCGCTGCTGCTGCGCCGCCCGCCGGGCCGTGAGGCCTACCCGGGCGACGTCTTCTACCTGCACTCGCGTCTGCTGGAGCGCTGCGCGAAGCTCTCGGACGAGCTCGGCGCGGGGTCGATGACCGGTCTGCCGATCATCGAGACCAAGGCGAACGACGTGTCGGCCTACATCCCGACCAACGTCATCTCGATCACCGACGGCCAGGTCTTCCTCGAGTCCGACCTGTTCAACCAGGGTGTCCGGCCGGCGATCAACGTCGGTATCTCGGTCTCCCGGGTCGGTGGCTCGGCGCAGATCAAGGCCATGAAGACGGTCTCGGGCTCGCTGCGTCTGGACCTGTCGCAGTACCGCGAGCTGGAGGCGTTCGCCGCCTTCGGTTCCGACCTCGACGCCGCCTCGGCCGCCGCTCTGGGCCGTGGCGAGCGCCTGGTCGAGCTGCTCAAGCAGGCGCAGTACGCGCCGGTCTCGGTGCAGGACCAGGTCGTCTCGATCTGGCTGGGCACCTCCGGCAAGCTCGACTCGGTGCCCGTCGCCGACGTGCAGCGCTTCGAGTCGGAGTTCCGCGAGTACTCGCGTCGCCACGCCTCCGGCGCCCTGAACGAGATCACCGACACCGGGAAGCTCTCCGACGACGCCGTCGAGACGCTGACCAAGTCGGTCGACGAGTTCAAGCGCAACGAGTTCACCGCGTCCGACGGTTCCTCGGTCGTCCCCAAGGAGAAGGCCGAGAAGGCCCTCGACGAGGACGATGTCGAGCAGGAGACCGTCACGGTCAAGAAGAACTGAGGCTGATACCCGATGGCGGCACAGATCCGGGTGCTGCGCCGGCGTATCCGGTCGACGCAGTCCATCAAGAAGATCACCCGTTCCCAGGAGCTGATCGCGACCTCACGGATCGCGAAGGCCCGGGCGCGGGTGGACGAGGCACGTCCGTACGCCGAGCTGATGACGAGCACCCTGTCGGAGCTCGCGTCGAACTCGGCGCTGGACCACCCGCTGCTCGTCGAGCGGGAGCAGCCGAAGCGGGCCGCGGTCCTGGTCGTCACCAGTGACCGCGGTCAGTGCGGCGGCTACAACGCCAACGTCCTCAAGGAGGCCGAGCAGCTCCAGGCCCTGCTCCGCGAGCAGGGCAAGGAGCCGGTCCTCTACGTGATCGGCCGCAAGGGCGTCTCGTACTACCGGTTCCGCAACCGGGAGATCGAGCAGTCGTGGACCGGCTTCTCCGAGCAGCCGGGCTACGAGCACGCGGCCGAGGCCGCACGGACGCTGGTCGACTCGTTCATGGCGGGGGAGGACGACCACGACGGCAACACCGACGGTGTGACCGGCGTGGACGAGCTGCACCTCGTCTACACCAGCTTCAAGAACATGATCACCCAGGTGCCGCAGGCCCGGCGGATGGCTCCGCTCGAGGTCGAGTACGCGGCCGACAGTGCCTCGGCGAAGCCGGTCGACGAGATCGACAGCGACGCCGACACGGCCGAGAGCCAGCGGGACCACCCGGAGAGCAAGGGGCTCCAGCCGCTCTACGAGTTCGAGCCGGACCCGGACACGCTCTTCGACGCGCTGCTGCCGAAGTACATCGGGGCCCGCCTCTACGCGGCCCTGCTGGAGTCGGCGGCGTCGGAGTCGGCGAACCGGCAGCGGGCCATGAAGGCCGCGACGGACAACGCCAACGAATTGATCCGTAGCCTGACCCTGGAGGCCAACCAGGCTCGCCAGGCACAGATCACCCAGGAGATCAGCGAGATCGTCGGTGGGGTCGACGCTCTCGCCAGCGCAGGAAGTGAGAGCTGATGACCACGACCGCCGAAACTTCGGCCGGCCCGATCACCGGGCGCGTCGTCCAGGTGACCGGCCCGGTCGTCGACGTCGAGTTCCCGCGTGACCAGGTCCCGAACCTGCTCAACGCCCTCACGCTGGAGGTGGACCTCTCCGGCGACAAGCGCAAGCTGACGCTGGAGATCGCCACGCACCTGGGTGACAACCTGGTCCGGGCCATCTCCATGCAGCCGACCGACGGCGTCGTGCGCGGCCAGGAGGTCACCGACCTCGGCCGCCCGATCTCCGTGCCGGTGGGCGACCAGGTCAAGGGCCACGTGTTCAACGCCCTCGGCGACTGCCTGGACGACCCGTCCATCCAGTTCACCGGTGACCTCCGGTCGATCCACCAGAAGGCCCCGCGCTTCGACGAGCTCGAGGGCAAGACCGAGATGCTGGAGACCGGCATCAAGGTCCTGGACCTGATGACGCCCTACGTCGTCGGCGGCAAGATCGGTCTGTTCGGTGGTGCCGGTGTCGGCAAGACCGTGCTGATCCAGGAGATGATCCAGCGTGTCGCGCTGAACTTCGGTGGCACCTCGGTGTTCGCCGGCGTCGGTGAGCGCACCCGTGAGGGCAACGACCTCATCACGGAGATGACCGAGTCGGGCGTCATGAAGAACACCGCCCTGGTGTTCGGTCAGATGGACGAGCCGCCGGGCACCCGTATGCGCGTCGCGCTCTCCGCGCTGACCATGGCGGAGTACTTCCGTGACGTGCAGGAGCAGGACGTCCTCCTGTTCATCGACAACATCTTCCGGTTCACCCAGGCCGGCCAGGAGGTCTCGACCCTCCTCGGCCGCATGCCGTCCGCGGTGGGCTACCAGCCCACCCTGGCCGACGAGATGGGCGAGCTGCAGGAGCGGATCACCTCGACCCGCGGTCGTTCGATCACCTCGATGCAGGCGATCTACGTCCCCGCGGACGACTACACCGACCCGGCTCCGGCGACGACGTTCGCGCACCTCGACGCCACCACCGAGCTCTCCCGGCCGATCTCCCAGAAGGGGATCTACCCGGCGGTGGACCCGCTGACCTCGACCTCGCGGATCCTGGACCCGCAGTACGTCGGTGACGAGCACTTCCGCGTCGCCAACGAGGTCAAGCGGATCCTGCAGAAGTACAACGACCTGCAGGACATCATCGCCATCCTCGGTATCGACGAGCTGTCCGAGGAGGACAAGCAGCTCGTCGGCCGGGCGCGTCGCATCGAGCGCTTCCTGTCGCAGAACCTCCTGGTCGCCGAGCAGTTCACCGGCCAGCCGGGCTCGACGGTCCCGCTCAAGGAGACCATCGAGGCGTTCGACAAGATCGCCAAGGGCGAGTTCGACGACGTCCCCGAGCAGGCGTTCTTCCTCTGCGGCGGTCTCGACGACCTGGAGAAGAACCGCAAGAAGCTCGAAGGCTGAGCGACGCTTGCGGAGCGAAGAGACAGCGGAGTTCGACTATGCCTGCTGAGATGACTGTGGAGCTCGTGTCGGTCGAGCGCCGGCTGTGGTCGGGCGACGCACGCTTCGTGCTCGCCCGGACCACGGTCGGCGAGGTCGGCATCCTGCCCGGCCACCAGCCGATGCTGGCCCAGCTGGAAGAGGCCGGGGTCGTCCGCATCGACTCCACCGACGGCTCGAAGCGCACCATCGCGGTGCACGGCGGGTTCCTGTCGGTGTCGGCGGAGCGGGTGTCCATCCTGGCCGAGTTCGCCGAGCAGGCGGACGAGATCGACGTCGAGCGGGCCCGGCGGGCGCGCGACGGCGCCGACTCGTCCACCGACGAGGGCAAATCGGCGATCGCCCGGGCCGAGGCCCGCCTTCGGGCGGCCGAGGCGAACTAGTACGGGGACCGGGCACGGCAGTGGAGCTCATCGCGGCGTTCGTCGGAGTTCTGCTGCTGTGCCTGGTCGTCCCCCTGGT
Organism: Pseudonocardia sp. TMWB2A; assembly: GCF_017312135.1. NCBI lineage: Bacteria > Bacillati > Actinomycetota > Actinomycetes > Pseudonocardiales > Pseudonocardiaceae > Pseudonocardia > Pseudonocardia sp. TMWB2A. The sequence continues at coordinate 5,700,582 of NZ_QKQY01000002.1, read as the reverse complement.
CTGGCTCGCCGTACGGCGGGTACGACTCATGCGCAACGGCGGTGTGGACCTGTGTCTGCGCCGCCGTTTCGCTGTCACGGACTGGCACTTCGGCGTCGGGCGCTACGAGGGCGAGCGGTTCGCCTGGTACCGCCTGACCAGCTTCCGGATCGGTGCGACCGTCGTGATGGACCGGGCCGACCTGGAGATCGTCGACCGGCGGCCGCCGCACCGGTCGGAGGAGTTCGCGATCCCGATGGCGGTCGAGGTGCTGCGCTGCCGCGGCCGCGACGCCGCCGGCCGGGGCATCGACGTCGAGCTGGCGATGTCGGCGGGCGTCCGCACCGGCTTCATGGCGTGGCTGGAGTCCACCCCGCCGGGGCAGGGGCACGGCTACCGCGAGGCGTCCTGACCTCCCCGGATCGGTAGCTCTACGGACCTGTCGTCCGGTCTGTCCGTTCTATGCTGCCGTCGTGGATCTGGTCTTCCTGGCGTTTGCGGGCATTCTCGGCTGGCTGGCGTGGACGTCGTTCCGCGAGGCCCGCGACGGGCACGCCCGCTGGACGCGCGGCCTGGCCGCGACCCCGGTGACGGTCGCTGAGCTCGTCGCCATGGCCGGCTCCGTCCGCGACGAGCTCGACGCCCCGGCGTTCCGCCAGGTGGTGTCGCTGTCCGGCACCGTCGAGCCGCTCGACGACGAGGCCCGCCCGGCCCCGCTCACCGGGGTCGACTCGGTCTGGTTCCGGTTCGTCGAGGAGGCGCTCTCCCGCGGCCGGGACGACCGGGAGGAGCGGCAGGTCGTCGCCGAGCAGCGGCGGGAGCGGCCGTTCCGGCTGACCGACGGAGGCGCGGAGGTCGTGGTCGACCCCCGCGACGCGCACACCGAGATCCCGGTCGCCGAGCGCCGCCGGGTCACCGACGACGGCGAGGGCCACGAGTTCGGCCTGTTCCGCCTCGTCGACCCGACGGTGGCCCGCGAGCGCACCGAGTGGCGGATCGAGCCGGGCTCCCGGCTCACCGTGGTGGGGGAGGCCCGGCTGTCCGGGGACCGGGTACGCCTGTCCGCCGCGGCCGACCACCCGCTCACACTCACCGTCGCCGAGCGCGGCGACCACCTGGAGCGCAGCCGGAGCCGCAGCGGCACCGCGATGCGGCGGGCCGTGGCGTTCGGCTGCGGCGCCGTCGTCGCGCTGCTGGTGGCGGTGCTGACCTGAGCGGGCCGTCCTGAATGGGCCGTCCGGAGCGGGTCCGGTCAGGCGTCGGTGATCGGGGCGCCGTGCGGGCCGCCCGGCTGCCACAGGACGTCGCCGTCGGGGTTCGCGACCCGGCCGAGGATGAACAGCAGGTCCGAGAGCCGGTTGAGGTACTGCGCGGTCAGCGGGTTGGTGTGCTCCCGGTCGACCTCCAGCAGGCCCCACACCGACCGCTCGGCACGCCGGGCGACGGTCCGGGCGACGTGCAGGTACGCCGCCCCGGGGGTGCCGCCGGGGAGGATGAAGGAGTTGAGCTTGGGCAGCTCGGGGTTGAACTCGTCGCACCAGCCCTCGAGCCGGGTCACGTAGCCCTCGGTGACCCGCAGCGGCGGGTACTCGGGGTTCTCGACGATCGGGGTGCACAGGTCGGCGCCGACGTCGAACAGGTCGTTCTGGATCTGCCGCAGCGGGTCGACGATCCGATCCGGGAGTCCCCCGACGGTCACGGCGACCCCGATCGCGGCGTTCGCCTCGTCGGTGTCGGCGTAGGCCGCCAGCCGGGCGTCGGTCTTCCGGACCCGGCTGAAGTCGCCCAGGGCCGTCGTACCGTCGTCGCCGGTCTTCGTGTAGATCCGCGTCAGATGCACCGCCACCCCGACAGGCTAGGGGCGCCGGTGCCTCGGCGACCAGATGCGGGGGTGCGCCGGACGGTCCGAAGGGTCAGGGCCGTCCGGGGCGGGCATCCGGCGCGGTGACGGTCCCGTTACCGTTCCGGGCGTGGTGGAGCATTTCGCGGTCAACGGCGGGGCCCGGCTGAGCGGGTCCGTCGACGTCGTCGGGGCGAAGAACAGCGTGCTCAAGCTCATGGCGGCGGCGCTGCTGGCCGAGGGGCGGACGACGCTCGAGAACTGCCCGGAGATCCTGGACGTGCCGCTGATGGCCGACGTCCTGCGGAGCCTGGGCTGCACGGTCGCGATCGAGGGGTCGACCGTGCACATCGACGTGCCCGCCGACCCCGGGGCGGAGGCCGACTACCGGTCGGTGTCCAAGCTGCGCGCGTCGGTGTGCGTGCTCGGGCCGCTGGTGGCGCGCTGCCGGCGGGCGGTCGTCCCGCTCCCCGGGGGCGACGCGATCGGCTCGCGCCCGCTGGACATGCACCAGAACGGGCTGCGCAAGCTGGGCGCGACCACCGACATCGTGCACGGCAGCGTCACCGCGACGGCGGGTGACCTGCACGGCGCGCAGATCTGGCTGGACTTCCCGAGCGTCGGGGCGACCGAGAACATCCTGATGGCCGCGGTGCTCGCCGAGGGCACGACCGTCATCGACAACGCGGCCCGCGAGCCGGAGATCGTCGACCTCTGCGTGATGCTGCAGCAGATGGGCGCCAAGCTCGAGGGCGTCGGCAGCTCCACGCTGACCGTGCACGGCGTCGCCGGGCTGCAGCCGACCACGCACCGCGTCATCGGGGACCGGATCGTCGGTGCCACCTGGGCGTTCGCGGCCGCCATGACCCGCGGCGAGGTCACCGTGCGCGGCGTCGACCCGCACCACATCGACCTGGTCCTCGACAAGCTCCGCAGCGCGGGCGCCGAGGTCACCACCGCCGAGCAGGAGTTCTCGGTCACGATGCCCGGCCGCCCCGAGGCGGTCGACTTCGTGACGCTGCCCTACCCGGGCTTCGCGACGGACCTGCAGCCGATGGCGATCGCGCTGTCCGCCGTCGCCGAGGGCACGTCGATGATCACCGAGAACGTGTTCGAGGCGCGCTTCCGCTTCGTCGACGAGATGGTGCGCCTGGGTGCGGACGCCCGCACCGACGGGCACCACGCCGTCGTACGGGGGCGGCCGGAGCTGTCCAGCGCGCCGGTGTGGGCCAGCGACATCCGGGCGGGCGCCGGGCTGGTGCTGGCCGGGCTGTGCGCGCGGGGCACCACCGAGGTCTGGGACGTCGCGCACATCGACCGCGGCTACCCGCGGTTCGTGGAGAACCTGTCCGCACTGGGCGCCGACATCCGGCGGGTCGCGGGCGAGCCGGAGCGGTAGGCGCTCAGCCCCGCAGGGTCGCCGACGGCGACTCGCCGTGGCGGCGCCGGTACTCGGCGGCGAACCGGCCGAGGTGGGTGAACCCCCAGCGCAGCGCCACGTCGGTGACGGTGCTGGCGGCCGGGTCGGCCGCGGCCAGCTCGGCGTGCACCCGGTCCAGCCGGACCGAGCGCAGGTACTCGGTGGGGCTGGCGCCGACGTGGGTGCGGAACCCGTCCTGCAGCGCCCGCACACCGACCCCCACGGCCTCGGCGACGTCGGCGACGGTCAGCGGCTCGTCGGCGTGCCGGTCGATGAGCTCGACGGCGCGGCGGACCAGCTTGGGCAGCGGGCGCCGGGTGTCGTCGTGGAGCGCCTGGCTGTAGTTGTGCGCGTGCCCGGCGAGGAGCTGGCCGAGCAGGACCGACTGCAGGTGCACCAGGGCGAGCGGGCTGGCGAGCAGCGGGCCGTCGTCGCGGATCTCGGCCCACAGCAGCTCCACCAGCCGCCGCCAGGAGCGTCCGGCGGCCGAACCGAGGTCGAGCGGCGCGGCGAAGCGCAGCGGCCGGACGGCGGGGAGCCCGGTGAGGGCGGCGAGCTCGCGTTCCACCGCGGCTCGCTCGAAGCGGACGATGAGCTGCGGGCTGGCGGCGGACCGGGAGACGGCGAGCGCGTCGCCGGGGGAGATGACCACGCCGCTGCGCGGGTCGGCGACGACCCGGTCCGCCCCGACGGTGACCTCGGACCGTCCGCCCAGCGGGATCTCGACGAGGTAGAAGTCCCGCTCGGCGCCGGCCGCGATGCGGACCGGTGCGCCGTAGTCCAGCCGGCAGACGCCGACCCCGCCCACCCGGTCCGACCGGTACCGCGCGGCCAGCGGCGTGGACCGCTCGACGAGCCTGAGGTCGTGCGGGCAGAAGTCCTGCCCGACGATCTCGCGGGTCTCGTCGACGTCGTGGCTGGACAGCCGGACGCGGTGGGCGGTGGCGGTGGCGGTGGCGGTCACGGGCACTCCTCGGGAGCGACGGAGCGGCCGGTCCCGGCGACCGGCCGCTCCGCTCAGGTCGTCATTCTCCGACCTGCACCGTCGTTTCGGGTGTCGCCCGCGTTACGGTCGTCACGAAAACGCGAGTCCTCAGCAGGGGATACGCCACCAGCACGGTCACGAGCGCGACGACGAAGCCCAGCGAGGTCACCCCGGTCTCCTGCAGGACCCCGCCCAGGACCGACGCCCCGACCACCGAGACCACGCCGGCGAGGTTGACCGGCTCCGCCTCGTCCGGCGCCGCGACCCGGCGGCGGCGCACCACGAAGAAGTCCGCGATGATCACGCCCGCGAGCGCGGTCGTCGTGACCCCGAGCAGGCCGAGATAGCTGTTGACCAGGCCGAGGATGTCACCGGCGACCATCAGCAGCCCGATCACGTTCCCGACGACGACCATCGCCACCCGGCCCGGGTTGCTGCCGAACAGCCCGTCGGCCAGGTTCGACAGCGCCAGCGACCCGCTGTAGGTGTTGAGCACCTGCGCCTTGACCTGCGCCACGTACATCAGGACGAAGCCCAGCGTGCCGGCGAGCACGATGAAGAACGCGCCGGAGTTGTTCGCGATCATCCAGGTCACCTTGTCGGCGACGCTCGTGCCGGACTGGGTCGCGGCGACCGCCGGGTTCCGGCCGAGGTAGTCCGAGACCAGGCCCGAACCGGCGTGGATGAGCACGGTCCCGAGCGCGACCACGACGACGTCGATCATGATCGAGCCACCGACGGCGAGGATGCCGACGTCGCGGCTGGAGCGGGCGTAGCGGGCGAAGTCGGCGTCGACCAGGGCCAGCGCGCCGGCCGACCCGGCCAGGATCGACAGCACCGCGGTGAACCGCTCCGCGCCGCTGCCGTAGCCGGGCACGACCGGGCCCGCGGCCAGCAGCTCGCTCATCGACAGCCCGGAGCGGACGAACGCGACGACGGCGAGTGCCACCGTCAGCACCACGAACACGACCAGCAGGACCATCGAGGTCCGCTGCACCAGCGACAGCCCGAACACGGTCAGCCCGATCCAGGCCAGGGTGAGCACGCCGTAGATGACGATCGCGTTGGCGAGCGTCGGCTCCCAGCCGAACATGAACAGCGTGCCGTAGTAGAGCAGCGCGTTCTCCAGGGCCAGGAAGCCCAGGATCATGAACGCGAAGATCAGCGACGCCAGCGCCGACCCGCGCACGCCCAGGCCGTAGAAGCGGGCGGTCACGGTGCTGGAGGTCCCCGAGACGTAGGCGACGTGGCCGACCAGCCAGCCCAGCGCGCCACCGAAGACGGCCACGACGACACCGGCGAGGATGCCCCAGCCGACGCCCGCGATCAGCGTGACACTGCCGCCGATGGCGAGCTGGATCAGGGTGGAGGCGATGCCCGCGGTGTTGGTCATCAGCCCCCAGCCCGAGCGGCGCTCGGAGTCGGGCACCGCGGTCAGTGCGTGGTCTTCCATCTGTGCGCGCAGCTGCGCCGGTGCGGAGCCGGAGCCGGAGTCGGTCATGGCGGTCCCTTCGTGGGCGACGGTCCAGGCCGTCGATGCCGCGGAACGCTAGGAGCGCCCGCCACGACCGGCGATCCGTCCGGCGCACCGTTTGTCCGCGCAACGCACCCCGCTGTCCGCGCAGGTCCGGACGGGGCCGTGGACGCGTTGACGGCCGCCGTCGCGGAGGGCTCCGATGGCGCCGCCGGCCGGGGCCCGCCCGGCCGTACGAGGAGGGAACGACCACCATGAGCGACCGGCCCGGAGCCTTCTCCCACGTCGGGGTCACCGTCCCCGACCTGCCCGCCGCCGTCGCGTGGTACCGGGAGGTGCTCGGCCTGTACCTGGTGGCGGGGCCGATCGAGGTGCTCGAGGACGGCTCCCCGCTCGGCGACGCCGCCGCCGCGATCTACGGCGAGGGCTTCACCCGCTTCCGCTTCGCCCACCTGGTGCTGCCCGACGGCGTCGGCCTGGAGCTGTTCTGCTTCGACCGGCCCGCGGTGCGCCGCCGCGACGACGACTTCGAGTTCTGGATGACCGGCATCAACCACTTCTCGCTCACCTGCGCCGACGCCCGCGGGCTCGCCGAACGGATCGCCGCGGCCGGGGGCCGGGTGCGTGCGGAGCCGGTGACGCTCGACGCCGGACGTGGCTTCGAGATCGTCTACTGCGCCGACCCGTGGGGAACGGTGATCGAGGTCTGTTCGCACCCCTACGCCCAGATGTGGGCCGCCGGCTGAGCCCCGACGCCGGAGCGGCGACGCCGTTGCTCCGAACGGCCCATCAGTCCGGCGGACCGGCCTGCGCCGTGCCACCCTTCGCGTCGACTCGACGAGGAGGCCCGTGATGGTGAGCACCCCCGACGCCGCGGACGTCTCGCAGGCCGGCCGCAAGGCGGGCCGCGGGGCGCGGGACGCCGCGCACTCGACACCGGTGCGCGTCGCCGCCCGGGTCGGCATCGCCGCGAACGGGGTGCTGCACCTGCTGATCGGCTGGCTCGCCGTCCAGATCGCGCTCGGCTCGGGCGGGCAGGCCGACCAGAACGGCGCCCTCGGGGCGATCGCCGCCGAGCCGGTGGGCCGGGTGTTCCTGTGGGCGCTGGTCGTCGGGTTCGCCGCGGTCGTCCTGTGGCGGGCCGTCTCGGCGGTGTGGGGCTTCCACTACATCGGCGACAGCACGAAGCGGACGGTGAAGCGGGTCGTCGCCGGCGGGCAGGCCGTCGTCTACGCGGTGCTCGCCGTCACCGCGGCGACCACCGCGATCAGCGGACGCGCGTCGAGCGGCGGCGGCGGGCGGGCGACCGCCGGGCTGCTGGGCCTGCCGGGCGGGCAGGTCCTCACCGCGCTGGTCGGGCTGGGTGTGCTGGTCGGCGGCGGGGTGATGGCCTGGAACGGCTACCAGAAGAAGTTCACCGAGGACCAGGACCTCGGCGGCGCCGACAGCCGGCTGCGGCGGATCAACGCCCGCACCGGGCAGGCCGGGTACATCGCGAAGGGGATCGCGATCGGTGTGCTGGGCATCCTGATGGGCGTCGCCGCGCTGACCTTCGACCCGCAGCGCGCGAACGGGCTCGACTCGGCGCTCAAGACGCTGCGCGAACAGCCCTACGGGGTGTTCCTACTGGTCGCGGTGGGCATCGGGATCGCCTGCTACGGGGTGTTCTGCTTCCTCGACGCCCGCTACCACCGGGTGGACTGAGCGCTCAGTCCAGGGAGCGGCGGCTGAGCACCACGCGGGCGTCCTGCACGTCCTTCGGGAAGACGAGCAGTGCCCAGCCGCCGCCGTCGGCGCGGGAGGTCGTCGCGCGGATGCCCTCGGAGCGCAGCCGGTCGCGCAGCACCCGGGCCGCCTCCGGCCCGGGCACCCGGGAGACCTCGGTGAGCAGCCCGGTCGCCACCGGGTCGTCCGGGTCGTCGGTCGGGAGCGCGTGGTGCTTCTGGTGGCCGTAGGTCCAGCGCAGCAGCAGCCCGAGCACCAGCAGCACCACCGCCAGGCCGATGACGGCGCCGAGCCGCGGGACCAGGTCGAGCTCCATCCGCCGATGGTCGCACCCGGACGGGCGACGCGCCCTGTCCGAGGGGTCGGGTGGTGAACCGATCCAGCGCTCGGTTTCCCGCGCGCGTCGCGTACTTTGCCGAACACAGGACTGTGACGAGGGACGACTCCGTGCCCGTCGCCGGCTACTGACGAGTAGTCTCTGTCCGCATCACAGGCAGTGCCGACTGTGCTCCCGCGACGACACGGAGGTTCCGGTGCCGTACCCCACCGATCGTGAGCGCGACCGTCCGTGGGTGATCCGCACCTACGCCGGTCACTCCTCGGCGGAGAAGACCAACGAGCTCTACCGCCGCAACCTGGCCAAGGGCCAGACGGGTCTGTCGGTGGCCTTCGACCTCCCGACCCAGACCGGCTACGACCCGGACGACGAGCTCGCCAAGGGCGAGGTCGGCAAGGTCGGCGTGCCGGTCAGCCACATCGGTGACATGCGCACGCTGTTCGAGGGCATCCCGGTCGCCGAGGCCAACACCTCGATGACGATCAACGCCCCGGCGATGTGGCTGCTCGCGCTGTACGTGGCCGTCGCCGAGGAGCAGGCGGAGCAGTCCGGTCTGGACTACGCCGAGGTCCGCGCGAAGCTCGCCGGGACGACCCAGAACGACATCGTCAAGGAGTACCTGTCGCGGGGCACCTACGTGTTCCCGCCCGGGCCCAGCCTGCGGCTCATCACCGACATGGTGGCCTGGTCGGTCGGCGAGATCCCGAAGTGGAACCCGATCAACATCTGCAGCTACCACCTGCAGGAGGCCGGGGCGACGCCGACGCAGGAGCTGGCCTACGCGCTGTCCACGGCGATCGCCGTCCTCGACTCGGTGCGCGACTCCGGGCAGGTGCCGCCGGAGAAGTTCGGCGACGTCGTCGGGCGCATCTCGTTCTTCGTCAACGCCGGCATCCGGTTCGTCGAGGAGATGTGCAAGCTCCGGGCGCTGGGCCGGCTCTGGGACGAGATCACCCTGGAGCGCTACGGCGTCGAGAACCCCAAGCAGCGACGCCTCCGCTACGGCGTGCAGGTCAACTCGCTCGGGCTGACCGAGGCGCAGCCGGAGAACAACGTCCAGCGCATCGTGCTGGAGATGCTCGCCGTCACCCTGTCCAAGGACGCCCGGGCCCGTGCGGTGCAGCTGCCCGCCTGGAACGAGGCGCTCGGGCTGCCGCGGCCGTGGGACCAGCAGTGGGCGCTGCGGATGCAGCAGGTGCTGGCCTACGAGACCGACCTGCTGGAGTACGAGGACATCTTCGACGGCTCCCGGGTCGTCGAGGCGAAGGTGGCCGAGCTCGTCGAGGGCGCCCGCGCGGAGATCGACCGGGTGCAGGAGATGGGCGGCGCGGTCGCGGCCGTCGAGTCCGGCTACATGAAGGGCGAGCTGGTCAACTCCCTCGCCGCCCGTCGTCGCCGGCTGGAGTCCGGCGACGAGGTCGTGGTCGGGGTCAACAAGTTCGACACGACCGAGCCGAGCCCGCTGCAGGCCGAGGGCGCCGACGCGATCTTCACCGTCGACCCGGCGACCGAGCGGTCCGCGGTCGAGGCGATCCGCGAGTGGCGCGCTGCGCGGGACCAGGACGCCGTCGACGAGGCGCTGCGGGCGCTGCGCGACGCGGCCAAGACCGAGCAGAACCTCATGCAGGTCTCGATCGACTGCGCGAAGGCGGGCGTGACCACCGGCGAGTGGTCCGGTGCGCTGCGCGAGGTGTTCGGGGAGTTCCGGGCACCGACCGGGGTGGCGGGGGCGAGCATGTCCGGCGAGGGCGCCACCGAGATCTCCGAGGTCCGCGAGCGGGTCCGCGCCACCGGCGACGAGCTGGGGCAGCGGCTGCGGATGCTGGTCGGCAAGCCCGGCCTCGACGGCCACTCCAACGGCGCCGAGCAGGTCGCCGTGCGCGCCCGCGACGTCGGGTTCGAGGTGGTCTACCAGGGGATCCGGCTGACGCCGTCGCAGATCGTGGCGGCGGCGGTCCAGGAGGGCGTGCACGCCGTCGGGCTGTCGGTGCTGTCCGGGTCGCACCTGGAGGTCGTGCCCGCGGTCGTGCGGGGGCTGCGCGACGCCGGGGCCGGGGAGGTGCCGGTCGTCGTCGGCGGGATCATCCCGCCCGAGGACGAGAAGCGGCTGCGCGAGGGCGGGGTCGCCGCGGTGTTCACGCCGAAGAACTTCCGGCTGACCGGGATGATGGACGAGATCGTCACCCTGATCCGGCAGTCCCAGGGTCTGGACTGAGTGCCCGGCCGGGCGGCACACGCCGCCCGGCCCGGGGCTCAGCCCTCGTCCTTCTCGCTGCCCCGGCGGCTCAGCAGCCGGAAGCCGGGGATCCCGATGATCGCCTGCCGGACCTCCTTGAGCACGTCCAGGAGCTCGTGCACGTCCGGTCCGACACGGTCGAGCGTGGTGAGGATCGGCATGATGTCCTCCTCCATGTGCTCGGTGAACTTCGGCAGCTGGTCCACCAGCCGGATCGCGGCGCGCACCTCCTCCTCGGAGAGCTCGTCGACGAAGCGCTGGGCCAGCGGGGCCGCCCGGCGGGCCAGCGGGCCGTAGAGGTCCAGCAGCTCACCGGCCTGCTCGCTGGCGCCCGCGGCCTGCCCGACGACCTCGCCCGCCCGGTCGGACACCGCCTTCGCCGCGGTGACGACACCGGTCGCGTCGGTGGTGACGGTCTCGACCTGCCCGATGAGGCCGCCGGCGCGCTCGCTGATCTCGCCGACGGTCCGGATGAGCCCGCCCGCCTCGCCGGTGACGGTGTCGACCCGCGCGAGCAGCCCGCTCGCGTTCCCGGTGACCACCGAGACCTGCTCGACGATGCCCTCGGCGTTCTGCGAGACCGTGGTGACCCGGCGGACCAGGTCGCCCGCCTCCTCGGAGACGGTGGTGACCCGGCGGACCAGGCCGTCGGCCTGCTCGGACACGGTGGTGACCTTGCGGACCAGGGTGTCGGCCTCGTCGGCGACCCCGCCCACCCGCGCGACCAGCTCCTCGGCGTCCCCGGCGACACCGGTGACCCGTCCGACCAGCTCCTCCGCGTTCCCCGCGACGCCGGTGACCCGGGTGACGAGCGCCTCGGCCTGCTCCGCGACCGGGCGGACCCGGGCCACGAGCTCGGTCGCCTCCCCGGCGACGGTGTCGACGGTCCCGATCAGCCCCTCGGCCCGGTCGACGACGCCGTCCACCCGGTCGAGCAGCTGCTCGGCGCGGGTCGCGATCGTGCCGATCCGGCCGACCAGCGAGCCGACCTCCTCCAGCAGCTCCCCGGCCCGGGCGGGCAGCCCGGCGACGGTCCCGGCGAGGTCACCGGTCGCCTCGACCACGGAGGCCGCGCCGGAGAGCAGGTCGGACGGGCCGGGAACGTCGATACCCGCGATGCGCAGCGCCATGGCCCGGATCATTCCAGTCCGGCGGCCGCGCGGCTCAGGAGTCGGGGGTGCGGGCGCAGAGCTCGTCGACGGTGAGGTCGCGCGGCGGCAGGTTCGCCGCGGTGAACCCGAACGGCGCGGCGAGCTCCAGCCAGCGCCCGGAGTCCTGCAGCGCGGTGAGCCCGCGGTCGAACTCGTCGCGGAAGGCACCGTCGGCGGGGCGGAACGCGAACGCCCCGGCCCCGACGACCGGTCGTCCCGCGACCTCGGGGGCGAACGCGGCGGTCACCTCCAGGCCGATGCCCGCGTTGCGGCGGACCTCGTCGAGCAGCGAGATGCGGGTGAGCGCCCCGACCTGCGCGCCGCCGTTCGCGACCTCGCGCACCAGCGCGCCCTGCGAGTCGACGGTGACGATGTGCTCGGCCCGGATGCCCGCCGCGAGCGCGTACTCCTGCTCGGCGCTGCCGTCGAGCACCGCCAGCGTCGCCCCGGACCGGCGGACCCCGGCCAGCGTCGCGACGCCCAGCGGGTTCCCGGCCGGGACCACCAGGCCGGTGCCCGCCACGTAGTCGGGGCGGGAGAACGCGACCTGCTGGCAGCGCAGCGCGGTGATCGTCAGCCCGACCGCGATGACGTCGAAGCGGCCGTCGAGCAGGCCGGGGACGAGCTGGTCGAACCTCGTCTGGACCGCGGCCAGGCCGCTGCCGCCGAGGCCGGTGACGACCGCGCGGGCCACCTCCGGGCTCTCCCCGGTGGCCCGGCCGGAGCCGTCGGTGTAGCCGAACGGGCGCTCCCCGGACAGCCCGACGACGACGTCGCCGCCGGCCCGCAGCCGGGACAGCGGGTCCGACGGCCCCCCGCAGCCACCCAGCAGCGGCGCGGCCAGCGCGGTCCCGCCGAGGGCGGCGGCCGCCCCCAGCAGGCGGCGCCGGCTCAGCCGGGTGGTGGTGCGGATCTGCATGGTCCCGCGAGCCTAGGTGCCGATCAGTCGGTCCACTCCGGGGCCCGCTTCTCCAGGAACGACGCCATGCCCTCGCGGGCGCCCCCGGACTGCGACATCGACGCCATGACCTCGGCCGCGACACCGTAGGCGTCGGCCTCGGGACGGTCGAGCTGGGCGTAGAGGGTCTGCTTGCCGACGGCCTTGGACAGCCTGCTGCCCCGGGTCGCACGGGCGAGCAGCTCGTCCACGCGGGCGTCGAGGTCGTCGTCGGGGACGGCGTAGTTGACCAGGCCCCAGTCGGCGGCGGTGGCCGCGTCGACCGGGTCCCCGGTCAGGGCCAGCTCCATCAGCCGCTTGCGGCCGATGTTCCGCGCGACCGGGACGGCCGGGGTGTGGCAGAACCAGCCGCCCTTGCCGCCGGGCAGCGCGAACGTCGCGGACTCCGCGGCGACGGCGAGGTCGCAGGACGCGACGAGCTGACAGCCCGCGGCCCAGGCCGTCGCGTGGACCCGGGCGATCACGACCTGCGGCACCTCCTGCACGGTGCGCATGACCGTCGTGCACAGCCGCAGCAGGGAGCGGACCCCCGCGAGGTCGCGGGCGGCGACGTCGCCGAAGTCGTGCCCGGAGGAGAAGGCCTTGCCCTCCCCGGCCAGCACGATCCCGGTCGCGTCGCTGCGTCCAGCGCTCTCGAAGGCGTCCAGCAGCTCGCGCAGGTGGTCCTCGGTGAGGGAGTTGCGGCGCTGCGGGCGGTTCATCGTGATCCGGACCGTGTCGCCGTCCTGCTTCACCAGGAGGTGCTCGTAGTCGGTCATGGAACGACGGTAGCCCGGAATCCGCTCGCCGCCGAGGGGTGGACGCGCTACCGTGACCTCGTGACCGGATTCGTTGATCCGGTCACGACGAGGAACGGGGGAGCGGTGGCGGTACCGGACGGGGTCGCGGCGGAGGACACCGCGCGGATGGAGCGGGTGCTCGACGCGGCGGCCGAGCTGCTGGTGCGCCGCGGCTACCGCGGGGTGACCGTCGAGGACGTCGCGCGCCGGGCTGGGGTCGGCAAGGGCACCGTCTACCTGCACGTCCGCACCAAGGACGCGCTGTTCCTCACCGTGCTGCTGCGCTCGCAGCGGCGGCTGTTCGCCGACCTGGCCGACCGGATGCTCGTCGAGCCCGCCGTGGCGCTGCCCTGGGGCATGTCGCGCGCGCTGTACGAGCGGCTGCGCGCCGACGAGGTGGCGCGTGCGCTGTACCTGGGCGACGGCGAGGTCCTCGGCCGGCTCGCGCACGAGGCCGCCGGGACCCTCGGGGAGCTGGGCCGCCGCCGGGACGCCGTGGTGCGCGAGCACTTCCGGCTGCTGCGGTCGGCCGGCCTCGTCGACGACGCGCTGTCCCCGGACGAGCAGGTCCACGCCTGGGGTGCGCTGACCTGGGGCTACCTGTTCACCGAGAGCGCGGCGAGCCCGTTCGCCCCCACCGATCCGCGGCGTACCGCGGAGCTGATCGAGCACGGCGTGGCCCGCCTGCTGACCGGGCCCGCCCCGGCCGCCCGGGCGTCGGAGGTCGCCGCGGCCGTCGCCGGTCTGTACCGGCCGCTCGTCGAGCACATCGACGCGGAGTGGAGACGTCGCGTCCGCTGATCCGGGCGCGCGAGGAGAGGAGTGGTGAGATGGCCGCACCGGACACCGGAGCCGTGGACCTGCTGGACCCTGCCCTGGCCGCCGACCCGTACGCCGCCTACGCGCGCCTGCGCGAGCAGGCCCCGACCACGACCGTGACGATGATGGGCAGTCCGCCCGCCGTCCTCGTCACCCGCTACGACGACGTGCGCGCCGTCCTGACCGACCCGCGGTTCGTCACCGACCGGACGCTCGCGGGCGGGCCGGACACCCGCGAGAAGATCATGGCGAAGATGGGGGTGCCCGACGACGTCGCGGGCTACCTGGTGCGCACCATCCTCACCGTCGACGGCGACGAGCACACCCGGCTGCGCAAGCTCGTGTCGCGCGCGTTCACGGTGAAGCGGGTGGCGGCGCTGCGCCCGCGGGTGGAGGAGATCACCGCCGCCCTGCTCGACGACGTCGCCGCCGCCGGGGCCGGTGGCGCGCCGGTCGACCTGGTGGAGGCGCTGGCCTACCCGCTGCCGATCACCGTGATCTGCGAGCTCGTCGGGGTGCCCGAGCCCGAGCGGCCGCAGTGGCACGAGTGGGGCGCGGTGCTGACCACGATGGACCGCGAGCGGACCGGGCCCGCTCTGCGGGCGGCGATCGCCCACGTGCACGCCCTCGTCGACGCCCGCCGGGTCGAGCCCGCCGACGACCTGGTCAGCGCCCTGATCGCCGCCCAGGACGACGACGGCGACCGCCTCTCGGACCGCGAGATGGTCACGATGATCTTCGCGATCGTCATGGCCGGGCACGAGACGACGGCGCACCTGGTCACCAACGGCGTGCTGGCGCTGCTGGGCGCCCCGGACCAGCTCACCGCGCTGCGGGCCGACCCGGCGGGCTGGCCGGGCGCGGTGCACGAGCTGATGCGCGCCCGCGGCCCGGTGCAGTTCACCCAGTTCCGGTACCCGACCGTCGACGTCGAGCTGGGCGGCACCGTCGTGCCCGCCGGGACCCCGGTCATCGCCGGGCTGCTGCCGGCCAACCACGACCCGCGCGCCTTCGACCGGCCCGACGAGCTCGACGTCGCCCGGGAGACCGGGCGGGGCGAGGGACACCTCGGGTTCGGGCAGGGCGCGCACTACTGCCTGGGCGCCGCGCTGGCCCGGCAGGAGGGCGAGGTTGCCTTCCGGATGCTGTTCGACCGCTTCCCCGGCCTGCGGCTCGCCGTACCGGCCGCGGAGGTCCCCTGGCTGCCCCGCCCCGGGTTCAGCCGGGTGGCGGCGCTGCCGGTGCTCACCGGGTGATCGCCGGGGGTGGAGCGCCGGGTGCGGTGCACTGCGTCCCGCGCTCCACTCCCGCCGATCATGCCCGCGCGTCGTGCAGGGCCAGCAGCGCCCAGGCGGCGAGCGACTGGGCGTCGGTCAGCTCGCCGCGGCGGACCATCGCCTCGAACCCGTCCGCGGTGAACCAGGCGGCACGCATGTCCTGCTCGGAGTGCTCGCGGCGCGGCGGGCCCGCGGTCAGCCCGGTCGCGAGGTAGACGTGACCGCGCTGGCTGGACATGCCCGGCGCGCAGTCCAGCGTGCCGAGCAGGGTCATCCGCGCCGCGGCCAGCCCGGTCTCCTCGACGAGCTCGCGCACCGCCAGCTCGGCCGGGTCCACGTCGGCCCGGTCGGGCGCGGTGCCCGCCGGGAACTCCCAGCGGCGGCCGCCCACCGGGTAGCGGTACTGCTCGACCAGGTGCAGACGGCCGTCGTCGTCGCGGGGGATCACCAGTGCGTAGGTGGGCTTGTCGACGACGCCGTAGATCCCCCCGGTGCCGTCGGCACGCCGGATGCCGTCCTCCCGGACGGTCATCCAGTCGTTGGCGTACACCTGGCGGCTCGAGGTCTGCTCGATCACCCGCCCAGGATGATCCATCCACCCGGCCTTACAGTGAGCCGGGTGCGTCTCGTCATCGCCCGCTGCCAGGTGGACTACGTCGGACGGCTGACCGCCCACCTGCCCATGGCCCTCCGTCTGCTTCTGGTCAAGCGGGACGGCTCGGTGAGCATCCACGCCGACGACCGCGCCTACAAGCCGCTCAACTGGATGTCGCCACCGTGCTGGCTCACCGAGGAGCCCGGCGTGTGGACGGTGAAGAACAAGGCCGACGAGTCGCTGGTCATCACCATCGACGAGGTGCTGCACGACTCCAGCCACGAGCTCGGCGTCGACCCCGGCCTGGTCAAGGACGGCGTCGAGGCGCACCTGCAGGAGCTGCTCGCCGCGCACCCGGAGACCTTCGGGGAGGGCCACACGCTGGTCCGCCGCGAGTACATGACCGCCGTCGGCCCGGTCGACCTGCTGCTGCGCGACGGGAACGGCGCGCACGTCGCGGTCGAGGTGAAGCGCCGCGGCGAGATCGACGGCGTCGAGCAGCTCACCCGGTACCTGGAGCTGATGAACCGCGACCCGCTGCTCGCGCCGGTGCACGGGGTGTTCGCGGCCCAGCAGATCAAGCCGCAGGCGCGCACGCTGGCCGTCGACCGCGGGATCCGCTGCGTGACCGTCGACTACGACGCGCTGCGCGGGATGGCGCGCGACGACCTGCTCCTGTTCTGACCCGGACGGCCCGAGCGGCCCCGCAGGGCCAGCGCGGGCCCGGCCGGGCCCTGCCGCGGCGTCTAGCCTGACCACGTGAGTGCCACCGCCGCTGACTCCGCCCCCACGACCGCCGCCGTGCCCGCCTCGGGGGACTTCGCGTCCCTCTCCCCGCGCACCGGGGAGGAGCTCGCCCGCTACCCCGTCCACGACGGCGAGCACGTGCGTGCCGCCGTCCGCGACGCCGGCGAGGCCGGGGTGTGGTGGGACGGGCTCGGGTTCGCCGAGCGCCGTCGCCGGCTCGCGGCCTGGAAGAAGGTGCTGGTCGCGCAGCTCGACCGGGTCGCCGGTGTCGTCGCCGCCGAGACCGGCAAGCCGCTCGACGACGCCCGCCTCGAGGTCGTGCTCGCCATCGACCACCTGGACTGGGCCTCGGCCAACGCCGCGAAGGTGCTCGGGAAGCGTTCGGTGTCCCCGGGCCTGCTGATGGCGAACCAGGCGGCGTCGGTGGCGTACCGGCCGCTGGGCGTCGTCGGCGTCATCGGGCCGTGGAACTACCCGATCTTCACGCCGATGGGCTCGATCGCCTACGCGCTGGCCGCCGGCAACACCGTGGTGTTCAAGCCCTCGGAGCTGACCCCGGGCGTCGGGCACGAGATCGCCCGCACGCTCGCCGAGGCCGTTCCCGAGGTGGGCCGCCACCCGCTGCTGACCGTCGTCACCGGGTTCGGGCCGACCGGCGCCGAGCTGTGCCGCGCCCCCGGCGTCGGCAAGATCGCGTTCACCGGGTCCGCCGCGACCGGCCGCCGGGTGATGGCCTCCTGCGCGGAGAACCTGGTGCCGGTGCTCATGGAGTGCGGCGGCAAGGACCCGCTGATCGTCGACGCCGACGCCGACCTCGACGCCGCCGCGGACGCCGCCGTCTGGGGCGGGATGTCCAACGCGGGCCAGACCTGCGTCGGGGTGGAGCGGGTCTACGTCGTCGAGTCCGTCGCGGGCCGGTTCCTGGAGAAGGTTCGGGCCGCGGCGTCGAAGCTGCAGGTCGGCACGGCCACGAACGAGGGCGACCTCGGGCCGATGACGATGCCGTCGCAGACCGAGATCGTGCGCCGGCACGTCACCGACGCCCTGGAGCGCGGCGGCCGCGCGATCGTCGGCGGCGCCGACTCGGTGCCCGCCCAGGGCGGGTCGATCTCGCCGGTCGTCATCGCCGACGTGCCCGAGGACTCCGTCGCGGTCACCGAGGAGACCTTCGGCCCGCTGGTCGTGGTCAACCGGGTGCCCGACGTCGACGAGGCGGTCCGCCGCGCCAACGCCACCGGCTACGGCCTCGGCGCGACCGTGTTCTCCGCGAAGCACGGCGAGCAGATCGCCGAGCGGCTGCGCTGCGGGATGGTCTCGATCAACGGCGTGATCTCCTTCGCCGGGATCCCGTCGCTGCCCTTCGGCGGGGTGGGGGAGTCGGGCTTCGGCCGCATCCACGGCGCCGACGGGCTCCGCGAGTTCACCCGCGCCCAGTCGATCGCCCGGCAGCGGTTCGGGATGCCGATCGTCGTCACCAGCTTCAAGCGGACCGCGCGGACGATGCAGACGCTCGTCGGCATCGTGAAGGCCCGGCACGGGCGCTGACCCACCGCCGTGCCGGTCAGCCGACCGGCGCGGCCCAGTGGTCGACGACGGCCCCGGCGAACGCCGCCGGGGCCTCCAGCGGCGGCAGGTGCCCGCTGCCGTCGACGACGAGTGCCGATCCCGCCGGGAGGACCGCGGCGGCGGCGTCCGCCCGGCGCCCGGACCACAGCGGGTCGGCCGCGCCCGCGACCAGCAGTGTGGGCGCGGTGACGCGGCGCAGGACCCCGGTCAGGTCGGGGCGGCGCAGCATCATCGCGACCATGACCCGGTTCATGCCCGTGCGGTGCCCGCGCAGGAAGGCCTCCTCGACGCGGCGGACGGCCTCCGGGTCCCCGGCCCGGGCGGCGGGGGAGAGCAGCGTGTCGACCACGACGCCCCGCAGCGGGTGTGGCCCGGTGAGCCGGTGGAGCGCGACCAGGGCGGCGATCCGCGCCCGCTGCGACGGCGGCAGCGGCGTGTGCGGCGCGGCGACCGCGACGAGCGTGCGGCACCGCCCCGGGTGGCGTGCGGCGAAGTGGTACCCGACATGACCGCCCCAGGCGTTGCCGATCCAGTCCACCGGTCCGTCGGCGCCGACCGCGTCGAGCACCTCCAGCGCCGCGTCGGCACACCCGGCGAACGACGTGCCCCGCGGCGGTGGGCCGCTCCGTCCGTGCCCGGGCCCGTCGACGAGCAGCAGCGTGCGCCGGGCGCCCAGCTCCGCGCGGACACGGTCCCACTGCGTCGAGTCGACCCGGAGGCTGTGCCACAGCAGGGCGGGCGGACCCGAGCCCTCGACCGTGACGGACAGTCGTCCCGCGCGGGTCCGGACGGTGGTCGGCATGGCTCCTCCAGATATTTCGGAATCCGTAGCTTCGGTTTCCGAAGTATCATGACGCGCCATGGACGCGTCAAGCCTTCCCGCGGACCGGCCCGCCGTCGGCCAGCTCCTGGTCCGCACGCTCCAGCACTTCCGGGCCGAGGTCTTCGCGGTCGCCGCCGAGCGCGGGTTCGGTGACATCCGCGAGGCGCACCTGCAGATCTTCGGCAACCTCGGCGGGGTGGACGGCGTCCGGCTGACGACGCTCGCCGCACGGGCGCACCTGAGCCTGGCCGCCACCGCCGAGCTCGTCGACGACCTGCAGCGGCGCGGCTACCTCGAACGCGTCCGCGACCCCGACGACGGGCGGGCCCGGCTGATCCGCCCGACGGCACGCGGCCGGGTCGCGCTGGAGGTCGCGGGCGGGCGGGTGGCGGAGATCGAGGGCCGGTGGTCGGCCCTGCTCGACGACGGCGAGTTCACCGGCGCCTGTGACGTGCTCGCCCGGCTCCTGGCCCGTCTCGACGGGGCGTCCTCACCCGACGACCAGGGCCGTTCCTGCACCTAGGGGTGGTCCTGGTCGCATGTTACCCACTGGTAGCACCTCGGGATGACAGGATCGGCGCCGACGCGGAAGACAGGGTTGTCCCGATCCAGGAGGTTGCAGCGTGGCACGTGAGTTCCGGACCGTCGGAGTGGTCGGCCTCGGCACGATGGGGGCGGGCATCGTCGAGGTCTTCGCCCGCAACGGTCTCGACGTGATCGCCGTCGAGGTGGACGAGGCGGCGGGGGAGCGCGGCCGGGCCCACCTGGCGGCCTCGACCGACCGCGCCATCGAGCGCGGCAAGCTCACCCGGGAGCAGGCCGACGAGCTCCTCGGTCGCATCACCGTCACCACCACCCTGGCCGACCTGGCGCCGGCGCAGCTGGTCGTCGAGGCCATCCCGGAGAGCCTGGACGCCAAGACCGCGCTGCTGGCCGAGGTCGACAAGGTCGTCGCCGAGGACACCATCCTCGCCTCGAACACCTCGTCGCTGTCGGTCACCGAGCTGGCCGTGCGCACCACCCGCCCCGGCAAGGTCGTCGGGATGCACTTCTTCAACCCGGCACCGGTGCAGAAGCTGGTCGAGGTCGTGCGGACCGTCGTCACCGAGCCCGACGTCATCTCCGACGTCCAGGCGTTCGCCGACTCCCTCGGCAAGGTCCCGGTCGTCATCGGCGACCGCGCCGGCTTCATCGCCAACGCGCTGCTGTTCGGCTACCTGAACCACGCGGCGAAGATGTACGCCGAGCGCTACGCCAGCCGCGAGGACCTCGACGCCGGCATGCGCTACGGCTGCGGCTACCCGATGGGCCCGCTGGCCCTGCTCGACCTCATCGGCCTGGACACCGCCTACGAGATCCTCGAGACGATGTACGGCGAGTCGCGCAACCTGATGCACGCGCCGAACCCGGTGTTCAAGCAGATGATCACCGCAGGGCTGCTCGGCCGGAAGACCGG
This sequence comes from Pseudonocardia sp. TMWB2A, assembly GCF_017312135.1. Taxonomy (NCBI): domain Bacteria; kingdom Bacillati; phylum Actinomycetota; class Actinomycetes; order Pseudonocardiales; family Pseudonocardiaceae; genus Pseudonocardia; species Pseudonocardia sp. TMWB2A. The sequence continues at coordinate 5,680,415 of NZ_QKQY01000002.1, read as the reverse complement.
GCGCGGCTTCTACACCTACTCCGCCCCGCACAGCTCCACCGTCGTCGCCGACGGCGAGACCCCGGCCTCGGCCGTGCCCGACGACGTGACCCTGCGCGACGTGCAGCGGGTCGGCGTGATCGGCACCGGCACCATGGCCTCGGGCATCGTCGAGGTGTTCGCCAAGGCCGGCTACGACGTCGTCGTCCGCGGCCGCAGCGACTCCAAGGTCGAGGGCTCGGTCGCGCTGGTGCGCAAGTCCCTGGACAAGGCGGTCGCCCGCGGCAAGCTGGACGAGGCGGGCCGCGACGCCGTCCTCGCCCGGATCAGCGGCACCACTGCGCTGGAGGACATGGCCGAGGTCGACCTCGTCGTCGAGGCCGTCGCCGAGGAGCTCGACGTCAAGCGGGCGATGTTCGGCGCGCTCGACGAGATCTGCAAGCCGGGCGCGATCCTGGCGACGACGACGTCCTCGCTGCCCGTCGTCGAGTGCGCCGCGGTCACGGGCCGCCCCGGCGACGTGATCGGCATGCACTTCTTCAACCCCGCGCCGGTCATGAAGCTGGTCGAGGTCGTGTCCACGATCGGCACCTCGCGCGACGTGGCCGCCACCGTCCTCGACGTGTGCCAGAAGCTCAAGAAGGTGCCGGTGAGCTGCGGCGACCGGGCCGGGTTCATCGTCAACGCGCTGCTGTTCCCGTACCTGAACGACGCGGTGAAGATGCTCGAGGCCCACTACGCCACCGCCGACGACATCGACGCCGCCATGAAGACCGGCTGCGCGCTGCCGATGGGCCCGTTCGAGCTGCTCGACGTCGTCGGGCTCGACGTGTCGCTGGCGATCGAGAAGTCCCTGCACGCCGAGTTCCACCAGGCCGGGTTCGCCCCGGCGCCGCTGCTGGAGCACCTGGTCACCGCGGGGCGGCTCGGGCGGAAGACCGGGCACGGGTTCCGGGACTACACCAAGCGCTGAGAGATCCCGATCTCCCTGGGAGACTGGGAGCATGGCAGGCAGGCGTGCGCGACGGCCCCGCCCCTCGGAACGGGGGCGGGGCCGTCCCGTCGCACCGCCGCTCGGCAGCGGCATGACGACCGACCTCGAGAGCGGCCGCGACGGCGAGCACTACGTCCGCCGGGTGCCGGGTGGCACCACGGTGAAGCACTACCGGTGCCCCGGCTGCGACCAGCTGCTGCCCTCGGGGATGCCGCACGTGGTGACCTGGCCCGCCGAGGACGGCCGCGGGGTCGAGGAGCGGCGGCACTGGCACCTGCCGTGCTGGAACGCGCGCGACCGTCGTCGGGCGGGGTTCCGGCGGCACTGAGCCGCCCGGCTCCGCGTCAGCGGGTGCGGGCGGCGCGCTTGCTGCCGCCGTAGCCGCTGCGGGCCCGCGGCGAGGGCCGGGGGCGGCCGGACCCGGAGGACCCGCTGCTGCCCGCCGGCCCGGCCGGGGGCTCCGGCTCGCTCTCCGCGGCCGCGGCGGACCGGCGCTCCTTCGCCGCGACGGCCTCCTCGACCGTGCGGGGCGTGCTCGCTGCGGTGTCGGCGGCGACCGGTGCGGCGGGAGCCACGGCGGTGTGCGGCTCGGCGATCCCGGCCGGGGGCTGCTCGACGGGGGCCTGCCCCGCGGGCGGCTCGTCGGCGGGCAGGTCGGCCAGGGCCGGGCCCGCGTCGAGGTCGTCGACGCCGGACTCGATGAGCGACCGCGCGCCACGCAGCTGCTCGGCGACCCGGGCGCGCAGCCCGGTGAGCTGCTCGACGCGGCGCTGGGCGGCGGAGGTGGTCGCCTCGGCGTCCCGGCGGGCGTCGGACCGGACCTTCTCGCCGTCGGTGCGGGCCTGGTCCAGGTCGCGGCGGATCCGCTCCGCGGCCTCGCGCTCACGGCGCGAGATGTCGGCCTCGAGCGCGTCGCGCTCGGCGAACAGCGAGGTCAGCGCCTCGGTGCGGCGCTGGTCCATCGCGATCCGGAAGTCGTGCTCGACCTGCTCGCGGTTCTCCCGGGCCTCGGTGTCGGCGCGGGTGATCCGGGCGGTGACGGTGCGCTCGGCCTCGGTGAGCTCGCGCTCGGTGGTGCTGCGCTGCTCGGCGAGGTCGCGCTCGGTCGTCGTGCGCTGCTCGGCCAGCTCGGCCTCGGTGACACGGCGCCGCTCGGCGAGCTCGGCCTCGGTGCGCTCGCGCAGCGCGGCCAGCTCCCGCTCGACGCGGGCCTGCTTCTCCTCGACGGCGCGCTCGCGCTCGGCGGACCGGTGCGCGGCCTCCGCGGCCGTGGCCTCGGCCTGCGCGACCGTCTGCTCGGCCCGGACGCGCGCGTCCTCGACGACGGTGCGGGCGTGCTCCTCGGCCTGGCGGCGCTGCTCAGCGATCTCGCGGTTCGCCGCGGCGTGCATCTCGGCGACCTCGTCCTCGGCGAGGCGCAGCATCGACCGGAGCCGCTCGCTCATGCCCTGCACGCTCTGCGGCGGGCCGGCGAGCCGGTTGACCTGCTGCTGCATGGCCTCGGAGCGGGTACGGGCGTCGTCGAGCTCGCGGCTCAGCCGGGTGTTCTGGGCGACCGCGGCGTCACGGTCGGCCGCCAGCATGCGCACCTCGGCGTCGAGCCGGCGCAGATGGCTGTCGACCTGCGCCTGGTCGTAGCCGCGGCGCGCGATCGAGAAACCGGTCCGGGGTACGGGCACATCGTGGTCACCGGCCATGTCGTTCACCGTACCGTCGCCGACGTTCCACAGCCGTGAGTTCGGCACCGAGGGTCACGGGGTTCACCCCGCTATGGACAGAGGCCCCGTCCGTGTGACACGGACGGGGCCTCCGGGTGACCGAACGGGGGATCAGACGCCCCGGAACCGGTTGATGCCGGAGAGGTGCTTCTCGCGCTTCTCCGGGTTGGTGACACCGAGTCCCTCCTCGGGCGCCAGCGCGAGCACGCCGACCTTGCCCTGGTGGAGGTTCTGCTTGACGTCGTTGGCGGCCTGGCCGGTCTCGGTCAGCGGGTACACCCGCGACAGCGTCGGGTGGATCATGCCCTTGGCGACGAGCCGGTTGGCCTCGTAGGCCTCGCGGTAGTTCGCGAAGTGCGAGCCGACGATCCGCTTGAGGTTCATCCACAGGTAGCGGTTGTCGAACTCGTGCATGTAGCCAGAGGTCGAGGCGCAGGTGACGATCTGGCCACCCTTGCGGGTGACGTAGACCGAGGCGCCGAAGGTCTCGCGGCCCGGGTGCTCGAAGACGATGTCCGGGTCCTCACCGCCGGTGAGCTCGCGGATCTTCGCGCCGAGCCGCTTCCACTCCTTCGGGTCCTGGGTGGTCTCGTCCTTCCAGAACTTGTAACCCTCGGCGTTGCGGTCGATGACCAGCTCCGCGCCCATGTCGCGGCAGATCTGGGCCTTCTCCTCCGAGGAGACGACGCAGATCGGGGTGGCGCCGCCGTTGAGGGCGAACTGGGTGGCGTACGAGCCGAGGCCGCCGGAGGCACCCCAGATCAGCACGACGTCGCCCTGCTTCATGTCGGCGCCGTTCTTCGACACCAGCTGGCGGTACGCGGTGGAGTTGACCAGGCCCGGGGACGCGGCCTCCTCCCAGGTGAGGTGGTCCGGCTTCGGCATCAGCTGGTTGGACTTGACCAGGGCCAGCTCGGCGAGGCCGCCGAAGTTGGTCTCGAAGCCCCAGATGCGCTGCTCGGGGTCCATCATCGTGTCGGAGTGCCCGTCGGGGCTCTCCAGCTCGACCGAGAGGCAGTGCGCGACGACCTGGTCGCCCGGCTTCCAGCTGTTCACGCCCGGCCCGGTCCGCACGACGACACCGGCGAGGTCGGAGCCGACCACGTGGTAGGGCAGGTCGTGCCGCTTGGCCAGCGGCGAGAGCTTGCCGTAGCGCTTGAGGAAGCTGAACGTCGAGACCGGCTCGAAGATCGAGGTCCAGACGGTGTTGTAGTTGATCGCACTGGCCATGACGGCCACGAGCGCCTCACCGGGGCCGAGCTCGGGGACCGGGACGTCCTCGACGCGCAGGCTCTTGCGCGGGTCCTTCTCCTTGGTGGTCAGACCCTCGAACATGTCCGCGTCCTCGGCGCGGACGGTGACGCCCTGGTAGTGCTCGGGCACCTCCAGGCCTCCGACGTCGGTGAACCGTCCGGCGAGGATGGCGTCGCGGATGTCCTTCACTGCTGGCCTCCGATGGCGACGTTGTCAGGGGAGTCGGGTGGGCTCACCCGATGATGCTTGGGATACCGCAAGTTACTGCGTAGTATCTTAACCGTAGGTCGCCGGTGAGGGTGATACCCGAAGTGCGCTTCGTGATGCACCCCACCGGACGTCCGTACTGTCCTTCGGGACGGGGTCGTGCCTCGTCCGTCAGTGCGCGTCCGCGGCCGGCTCGACGAGCTCGACCAGCACTCCACCGGCGTCCTTCGGGTGCACGAAGTTGACCTTCGAGTTCGACGTGCCGCGGCGCGGGGCGTCGTAGAGCAGGCGCAGGCCCTTCGCCCGCAGCGCGTCCGCCGCGGCGGCGACGTCGGTGACCCGGTAGGCGACCTGCTGCAGCCCCGGGCCGTTGCGGCCGATGAACTTCGCGATCGTCGAGTCGTCGTTCAGCGGGGCGAGCAGCTGCACCTTCGTGGCGCCGGCCGCCTCGCCCGGTGCTCCCAGCATGGCCTCGCGCACGCCCTGCTCGGTGTTGGTCTCGGTGTGCACCGCGACCAGGCCCAGGTTCTCCGCGTACCAGCGGATGGCCTCGTCCAGGTCGGGCACCGCGATGCCCACGTGGTCCACGGCCACGACCAGCGGCGACAGGGCGTCCTCGGTTGTCGTCATGGGGGCAGAAGCTACCGGTTCTACTCGTCGGTAGGAGCCTGTGCCGCTGGTCACCCCCACCGTTCGGTGCGTCCGGACGGGTCGTGGCCGTGGGTATGGTGGCGGCCCACCTGACAACGAAGCCTGATGGAGGACCCCGTGTCCGGAACCGTGATCGTCGCCGGCGCCCGCACCCCGATGGGCCGTCTGCTCGGCTCCCTGAAGGGCTTCTCCGGGGCCCAGCTGGGCGGCGTCGCCATCAAGGCCGCGCTCGAGCGCGCCGGTGTGGCCCCCGACCAGGTCCAGTACACGATCATGGGCCAGGTCCTCACCGCCGGCGCGGGACAGATCCCGGCGCGTCAGGCCGCCGTCGAGGCCGGCATCCCGATGGACGTCCCGGCGCTGACCATCAACAAGGTCTGCCTGTCCGGTGTCGACGCCATCGCGCTGGCCGACCAGCTCATCCGCGCCGGCGAGTTCGACATCGTCGTCGCCGGTGGCCAGGAGTCGATGACCCAGGCCCCGCACCTGCTCACCAAGTCCCGCGAGGGCACCAAGTTCGGTGACACCACCCTCACCGACCACATGGCCTACGACGGTCTGTTCTGCGCGTTCGACCAGGTCGCGATGGGTGCCTCCACCGAGAAGTACAACGAGCGCTACGGCCTGACCCGCGAGGAGCAGGACGCCTTCTCCGCCCGCTCGCACCAGCGCGCCGCCCGCGCCGCGCAGGACGGCACGTTCGACCAGGAGATCGCCCCGGTCGAGATCCCGCAGCGCAAGGGCGACCCGGTCGTCTTCTCCACCGACGAGGGCGTGCGCGGCGACACCACCACCGAGGGCCTCGGCAAGCTGCGCCCCGCCTTCGCCGCCGACGGCACCATCACCGCGGGGTCGGCCTCGCAGATCTCCGACGGCGCGGCCGCCGTGGTCGTGATGAGCAAGGCCAAGGCCGAGGAGCTGGGCCTGGACTGGATCGCCGAGATCGGCGCGCACGGCGTCGTCGCCGGTCCGGACGCCTCGCTGCACGAGCAGCCCGCGAACGCGATCGCCAAGGCGTGCGAGAAGGAGGGCATCCAGCCCGCCGACCTCGACCTCGTCGAGATCAACGAGGCGTTCGCCGCGGTCGGCATCGTCTCCGCCCGCAAGCTCGGCATCGACGAGGAGAAGGTGAACGTCGACGGCGGCGCCATCGCCCTCGGCCACCCGATCGGCATGTCCGGCGCGCGGATCGCGCTGCACCTGGCGCTCGCGCTCAAGGCGCGCGGCGGCGGCGTCGGTGCGGCCGCGCTGTGCGGCGGCGGTGGCCAGGGCGACGCGCTGATCGTGCGCGTCCCCAAGTCCTGATCTCCGTGTAGTCCACGTCGGCCCCCGCCTCGGCGGGGGCCGACGTGCATCCGCCCCCCGACAAGGAGGCCGACCGTGCCCGGACCGCCGGACCCCCGCGACCTGGTGGAACGCGCCCGTCGCGGCGAGCAGCTCGCCGTCGCCCGGCTCATCTCGATGGTGGAGAACGCCGGCCCGCAGCTGCGGGAGGTGTCGGCGGCGCTGTCGCCGCACACCGGGCGGGCGCACGTCGTCGGGCTGACCGGGTCCCCGGGGGTGGGCAAGTCGACGTCGACGTCGGCGCTGGTCACCGAGCTGCGGACGCGCGGGCGCCGGGTCGGGGTGCTGGCGGTGGACCCGTCCTCACCGTTCAGCGGCGGGGCGCTGCTGGGCGACCGGGTGCGGATGGGCGACCACGCCGACGACGACGGCGTCTTCATCCGGTCGATGGCCACCCGCGGGCACCTGGGCGGGCTGTCCTGGGCGACGCCGCAGGCCCTGCGGGTGCTCGACGCCGCGGGCTGCGACGTCGTGCTGATCGAGACCGTCGGCGTCGGGCAGTCCGAGGTGGAGATCGTCGGGCTCGCGGACAGCACCGTCGTGCTGCTCGCGCCCGGGATGGGCGACGGCATCCAGGCGGCCAAGGCCGGGATCCTGGAGATCGGCGACGTCTTCGTGGTCAACAAGGCCGACCGCGAGGGGGCCCGCCGCACGGTGCGCGAGCTGCGGAACATGCTGCACCTGCGCACCCCGGACGGTGCCGAGCCGTGGGAGCCGCCGGTGCTCTCGACGGTCGCGTCCCGCTCGGAGGGGATCGGGGCCGTCGCCGACGCCCTCGACGAGCACCTCGCCTGGGCCGAAAAGTCCGCTGAACGGGAACGGCGGCGTCGCGAGCGGGCGCGCCGTGAGATCGAGGGCATCGGGATGGAACAGGTCCGGGCCCGGATGGAACGGGTGCGTGGCGGCGACGCGCTCGACACCCTCACCGAGCGGGTGCTGGGCGGCGAGCTGGACCCGTGGGCCGCCGCCGACGAGCTGCTGGAGCAGTCGGGCTGAGCCGATGCCCCCCGGTCAGGGGGGCGTGGCCCCGGGCAACGTCGCGAGCCGGTCCAGGACGCGCTGCGACCCGCTGCGCAGGGCGAGTGCCCGGGCCCGGGCGTGGGCGGCCCGTGCGGCGGGGCCGTCGCCGTCGCGCAGGGCGGTGAGCACCTCGTCCAGGGCGAGGTCGGTGCGCTCGCGGACCGGGCGCTGCGGCGGGCCGTCGGCGACGGCGAGCCACGCGGGGGCGGTGTGGACGTCGATGGTCGGGCGGGGCCCGGTCTCGCCGCTGTGCCCGGCCTCGTCCCCGGGGACGGCCCCACCGGGCCCGGCGGCGCCCGTCGAGGTGGCCGCACGCCGTCCGCCGGTGCCGTGCGGTCCGGCCGGATCCGGAGCGCCGTCCTGCACGTCGACGGCCGGCAGCTCGGCCAGCAGCCGCTCCCGCCGGTGCCGGGCCTCGTCCGCGGCGCCCGGGTCACCGGCCCGCAGGGCCGCGGACTCCGCCTCGACGTAGGCCGCCCACGCCCGGTCCGGGGCGGCACGGTCGCGTTCCTGGTCCCCGAGCCGCAGCGCGGCCGCGGCGAGCAGCCCGGTGAGTGCCCGCACCCGGCGCGGGTCCCGCGCGTGCGCGGCCGGCTCGCGCAGCTGGGCGACCACGGCGGCCACCGCGTCGTGGGCGGCGGCCGTGCCCAGCCGGTCGTCCAGCGCGGTGGTGGCGGCCCACTGGGCGCGCAGCAGGTCCAGCTCCTCCTCCCCGACGGCGGCGGCCCGCTCCAGCGCCGCGCGCAGCCGCGCCGCCCCGTCGAGGGGGTCCGGCCCGGTCGCGTCGGCGAGGCCCAGCCCGGCGGGGGTGCTGTCGTACAGCTCGGCCAGGAGGGCGCGGTGCGCGGCGTCCGGGACGGCGTGGCCGTTCTCCCAGCGCGACAGCTGGGTCTTCAGGCTCGCGGCCCGCGCGGTGCCGCCGCTCCCGGCGACGAGCTCGGCCAGCGCGCGGGCCGCCTCGGACTGGGACCAGCCCCGCCGGTCGCGCGCCGCCCGCAGCGCCGCGCCGGTACCGGACCGGGCGGGGGAGGGCCGGTCGGTGGAGGGCGGTGGAGCGTGCACGCGACCGATTCTGTCGGTGCCCCGTCGTAGGGTCAACACCGTTGACGCAACCCGCGTCACCACCACCCCCGAACCCTCCGGAGCGTGCTCGTGGACCTCATCGACTACCTGGCGTGCGTGGGTCTGTCCGGCCTCAGCGGAGCGCTGGCCGGGCGGGCCGCGGTGCGGCGGATGCTGTGGCCCCGGCCGCCCCGCGGATCGGTGATGCGCAGCTGGCGCGGCCCGGGACACGGCGGTCCGCCACCGGGCGGGCCGCGACGGCGGAGACGGGCCGGCTGAGGTGCGCGGGTCAGGCGAAGTCGCCGGCGGCGCGGCGCACCGAGCGCAGCAGCGCGGTCAGCTGCTCCTCCTCGGCCGGGTCCAGCCCGGACAGGCCGAAGTCGATGCCGGTCACCGCGGCGGTGGCCTTCTCCAGCCGGGCACGCCCCTCGGTGGTCAGCTCGACCAGGGTGGCGCGGCGGTCGGTGGGGTGCGGCATCCGCCGGACGAGGTCGTCGCCCTGCAGGCGGTCGACGATGTTGGTCACGCTCGTCGGGTGCAGCTGCAGGCGCTCACCCATCACCCGCATCGGGAGGCTGCCGCGGCGCGCGAAGTCCAGCAGCACCAGGGCCTCGTAGCGGGCGAAGGTCAGCCCGTGCGGCCGCAGCGCCGCGTCGACGGCGGAGAGCAGGATCTGCTGCACCCGCATCACGCTGGTGACCGTCGCCATCGTGCGCGCGGGGCCGACCCGCTCCTCCCAGAGCTCGGCCGCACGCTGGATCGGGTCGAAGGGGAGCGACCCGCGGGATGCCATGGCCCGACGCTAGCAAGTGCCGTGACCGGATCCGTTCCGTATGCCGGGCGTGGCACGGTGTCGGCATGCTCTTCGCCTTCAGCATCGCCCCGTCCGGATCGGACTCCGGGGACGGCAGCGTCGGTGCGGCCGTCGCCGAGGCCGTCCGGGTGGTCCGCGAGTCCGGCCTGCCGAACGAGACCACCTCGATGTTCACCACCATCGAGTCCGAGACCTGGGACGAGGGGATGGCGGTGGTCAAGCGCGCCGTCGAGGCCGTCACCGCCGTGTCGCCGCGGGTCAGCCTGGTCCTCAAGGCCGACATCCGGCCCGGGTACCAGGGGCAGCTGCAGGCCAAGGTGGAGCGGGTCGAGGAGCACCTGCGCGGAGGCGGCGCGTGAGCGCCCCGGCCGCACCGGGGGCCGGGGGACCCGGCCCGGCCCGGGTCGTGCTGGTCCACGGCGCCTGGCACCGCGGTGTGTCGTGGGCGCCGGTGGCCGGGGCACTGGCGGCCCGGGGTGTGGAGGCGGTCACGCCGGACCTCCCGTCCGACACGCCGGGGGTCGGCCACGCCGAGCTCGTCGACGCGGTCCTGGCCGGAGCCGGCGACGGGCCGGGCGGGCCCGGTACCCGGGGCGACGGTCCGCCGGTGGTGCTGGTCGGTCACTCGCTCGGCGGTCTCGTGGCCACCGCGGCCGCCGGCCGGATCGCCGACCGGGTCCGGGCGCTGGTCCTCGTCGCGGCGCTCGTCCCCGAGCCGGGTCGTCCCTACCGGGACCGGATGCGTGCCGAGCGCGACCTGATGGTCGCCGGCTACGACGCCGAGGTCCGTCGCGGCCCGGGGGTCAGCACGTACTGGCCGGACGCGCGGGCGGTCGCCGACGGGCTCTACCGGGGCGTCGCCGACGAGCTCGACGCGGCGGGCCGCGACGGGCGGGCCGAGGTCGCGGTCGCGGCGGCGGAGCTGCGCCCGCAGGACTGGTCGCTGCTCGCCGAGCCGTGCCCGGTGCCGTCGTGGCCCGCGGTGCCGACGGTGTCGGTGGTGTGCGCGGAGGACCGGGTCGTCAGCCCCGTCGCGGGACGGCGGGAGGCGGACCGGATCGGGGCGCGGCTCGTGGAGCTCGCGGGCGGGCACTTCCCGATGCTCACCCGGCCGGAGGAGACGGCGGAGCTGCTGGCCGGGCTCGCCGCGCCGGCCTGACGACGGGCCCTGCCGGCCGACGCGCACCGGGGCGGGGTCACCGGAGCGCCGGGGGCCGGGACGACGACGGCCGGTGACGGGAGACCCGTCACCGGCCGTCGGGCGTCCGGACCGGGTCCGGAGGCCGTGTCGTCGTCGCGGCGTACCGCGAGGAGAGCCGTCGTCAGCCCGCTATGATCGTCGAGAAGTAGTACACGCCGGCGAGGATGCCGACGAAGCTGACGGTCATGCCGATCTGGGCGAGCTTGGCCATGCCCGGCTTGCGGTAGGCGAGGAAGCCGGTGACCAGGCCCGCGGCACCCAGGATCCAGGCGGCGATCGGGACGAGGAACGCGGCGATCGCGATGATGCCCAGCGCCAGCGACGCGTAGGCCAGGGTCGGCTTGTCGGTCGTCTGCATGTTGCTCATCGGGTTGGAGCCCTCCGTTGTGCGCCGGGGTGCCGGCGGTCGTTCTGTCGGGGAAGGGAACCGCGGGGTGGGGCAACCGGGGGAACGCCCCGCCGCGATCACGCAGAGTCAGCATCGAGTCCCTGCAGGGTGTTCAACGAGTGACGAGGCCCGGTGTTGCTCCGCCGGTCCGGTGATCGTGGGAGCGCCGTCGTCCCCGCCGTCGGCCGTGCGGCCCAGTACCGGGGGCCGGGCCGGCGACCGAACGGCGCAGGGGCGGCCGGACGGAGCAGCGTCGCCCGGGGGCGGGGAGGGAACGGGCCGGGAGGGAACGGGGCCCGGAGTCGGCGAGGGGATGACGCCGACCGGCTGGGGCGCACGCGTCGCGCGGGGGCGCGGGTCACCGGGCGGGGCGTGTCACGCCGGACACACGGACGTGCCAGGATGGACGGCGTGTCTCGCCCAGATCCTCGTCAGGCGGCCCAGCGTGCGGCGATGTCCTCGGCCATGGCCGGGGCGGTCGACCTCTCCGGGCTGAAGGCCCGTGCCGATGCGGCGAACCGGCCCGCCCCGTCCGGCGGTGCCGCGGGTGCTCCGCCCGCGCCCGGCGGGGGCGACGGCTCCTGGGTCGTCGACGCGACCGAACAGGGCTTCCAGAACGAGGTCCTCGAGCCGTCGCTGCAGGTCCCGGTCGTCGTCGAGCTGTGGGCCAGCCGCTACCCGCGCGAGGAGCAGCTGTCGGCCGAGCTGGAGCGGCTCGCCTCGACCGGTGGCGGCGCGTGGCGCCTGGCCCGGGTCGACATCGACACCCAGCCCCGGGTCGCCCAGGCCTTCGGCGTGCAGCAGGTCCCGATGCTGGTCGTGCTCGTCGGCGGTCAGCCGGTCGACGCGGTCAACGGCGCGATCCCCGAGGACAGGGTCGCCGAGTGGGTGACGTCCCTGCTCGACGCGCTGCGCGACCGGATGCCGGCCATCGCCGAGGGTGAGCGCCGGGCGGCCGCGGCCGGTTCGGACGAGCCCGTCGAGGAGCCCGAGGACCCGCGCTTCACCGCCGCCGAGGACGCCCTGGAGCAGGGCGACTACGCCGCCGCCGAGGCCGCCTACACCGCGATCCTCGACACCGAGCCCGCCAACGAGCAGGCGAAGGCGGCGCTGGCGCAGGTCCGGTTCCTCGCCCGTGCCGAGCAGGCCGACCCGTCGTCGATCGAGCGGGCCGACGCCGCGCCCGACGACGTCGACGCCCAGCTCGCCGCGGCCGACGCCGAGCTGGCCGCCGACCGGGTCGAGGCCGCCTTCACCCGGCTGGTCGGCACCGTCGCCCGGACCGGGGGCGAGGACCGTGACCGGGCCCGTGGGCACCTCGTCGGGCTCTTCGAGCTCTTCCCGGCCGACGACCCGCGGGTCGCCACGGCCCGGCGCGCGCTCGCCCGCGCCCTGTTCTGAGCCGGACCCCGCCCCGATGACCCACCGGCCGCCGGTGGTCCACCCGCGGACCCCGCGGCCGCCGGAGCCGGTGCCCACGAGGACCGGGGCCGCATCGGCCGGTCAGCGGGACACGCGGTGACCGCGGACCTCCGGTCGGGCCCCGCCGCGGCGGACCCCGTGCGCACGGGGTGGACCGGGCGGACGGCGCGGCGGGCGCGCGCGGTGCGCGACGGCGTGCACCGCCTCGCCCGGCCGGTGGCGCCGGTCGTCGCCGTCGCCGCGCTGGTGACCGCGGCACTGCTGTTCCTGCTGGGCGGCCCGCCGTTGCTGCGCTGGATCCCGGCGACCGACATCGCGCGGATGCACGTCGACTTCGACACCTTCCGGGCCTCGGCGTACGCGCTGGTCCAGCACGGCCCGGGCAGCGCCGCGATCTACGACACCGGCGCCCGACTGCACAACCTCAACCCGCCGCTGCTGTCGGTGCTGCTCACGCCGCTGGCCCTGCTCGACCCGGTCACCGGCTACCGGCTCCTGACGGCGCTGTCGGTGCTGCTCGTCGCCGGGTCGGTGCTGCTGGTCTGCCGGGAGCTGCGGCTGGGCCGCCGCTGGACGACCGGCGCGCTCGTGGTGGTGCTGGCGTCGTCGCCGCTGCACGGGACGCTGCTGCTGGGCCAGATCTACCCGCTGCTGCTGGCCGGGCTGACCGCGGGCTGGGTCGCCGAACGGCGCGGGCACCCGCTGCTGGCCGCCGCCTGCTACGGCGTGACGGTCGCCCTCAAGCCCTCGCTCGCGCCGGTGCTGCTGCTCCCCGCCGTGCAGGCCCGGTGGCGGCCGTTCGTGGCCGGGATCGCCGCCGCGGCGGTCGCGACGCTCGTCGGCGTCGCCGTCGCCGGGTGGCCGACGGCGTTCCAGTGGCTGGCGATGGCGTTGTCCGAGCCGGTCGGCCCCACCCCGGACAACGCCTCGCTCCCGGGCCAGGCGCTGCGCTGGGGGATCCCGACCGTCGTCGGCACCCTGGCGGGCGCGGTGGTCGCGGTCGGCACGCTCGTCCACCTCGGGCGGCGCACCCGCCGGCACGGAGCCGGCCCGGCCGCGGGCACCGACCCGGGCCGGACGGCGCTGTTCGCGGTGCTCGCCACCGGTCTGCTGGCCGCGCCGATCGCCTGGCACAACTACCTGCTGCTGCTCGTGCCCGGGCTGCTGGCGCTCGTCGCGTCCGGGCGGGCGGGGGACACCCGCCGCCGGGTCGTCGTCGCGATCGGGTGTCTCGCCGTCGTCCCGGTGAGCTGGTCGGACCTGTGGGCCGACGGCGGCTGGGCGACCCCGCTCGGGCGGGCGCTCTACACGGCCGTGCTCGTGGTGACCTGGTGGTCGCTGCTGCGTCCGGCGACCGGACCGGTTCCCGGCGGGTCCTTCCGCTCTGCGGAAGAGTTGACCCGCGCACCGGCCTGACGGTCCAGACTCCGCGCCACCCGAGACGCAAGGAGGCTCCCGGATGGCGCAGACGTCACGGCCCGACCCCGCCCGCGGACCCACCACCGCCCCCGACGCCGTCCGCCACGGGCGCTGGGTGGCCCCACTGTGCTGGGCGGCGGTGGCACTCGAGGGCTTCGACCTGGTGGTGCTCGGCGTCGTGCTGCCGTCGCTGCTGGAGGAGCCCGCCTGGGGCCTGACCCCGGCGACGGCGTCGCTGGTGTCCACCGCCGGGCTGCTCGGCGTGATGGCCGGCGCCCTCTCGGCGGGCCCGCTCGCCGACCTCGTCGGCCGCCGCCGGGCCATGCTGGCGACCGTCGTCGCGTTCTCCGTGCTGACGCTGCTGTGCGCGGTCGCGACCGGCCCGTGGACGTTCGGCGCGCTGCGCTTCCTGGCCGGGCTCGGCCTGGGCGGGGTGCTGCCGGTGGCGCTGGCGATGGTGAACGAGCACAGCAGGCCCGGGCGCGGCGGCAGCGCGACCACGACCCTGATGACCGGCTACCACGTCGGCGCCGTCGCGACCTCGCTGCTCGGGATCCTGGTCATCCCGGTCTGGGGCTGGCGGCCCATGTTCGTGCTCGGCGCGCTCCCGGCGATCGTCCTGGTCCCGCTGCTGGCCCGGTACCTGCCGGACACGCTGCCCGCCGAGGCCCGCGCGACGGCCGCACCGGCCGGGCCGCGGTCGCGCAACCCGGTCGCCCAGCTCGTCCGCGACGGCTACCTGCGCTCGTCGGTGGCGTTCTGGGTCGCCTCGTTCATGGGACTGCTGCTGGTCTACGGCCTCAACACCTGGCTGCCGCAGATCATGCGGGTCGCCGGGTACGGGCTCGACGCGGCGCTGGCCCAGCTGCTCGTGCTGAACGTCGGCGCGATCGTCGGGCTGCTCGTCGCGGGCCGGGTCGCCGACCGGATCGGGCTGCGCACGGCGACGGTCGGCTGGTTCGTCGCGGGCGCGGTGTTCCTGGCGCTGCTCGCGGTGCCGCTGCCCGGCGGCGGGATCTACGTGAGCGTCCTGCTCGCGGGCGTGTTCGTGTTCAGCTCGCAGGTGCTGGTCTACGCGTTCGTCAGCCGGCACTACCCGGACCACGCGCGGGCCTCGGCGCTCGGGGCGGCCAGCGGGATCGGCCGGCTCGGTGCGATCTGCGGTCCGATCCTCGGCGGTGTGCTGCTCACCGCGGGCCTCGCCTACCCGTGGGGCTTCTTCGCGTTCGGGGCGGTCGCCGCGCTGGGGGCCCTGGCGGTACTGGCGGTGCCCGCCGACCGGCGCGTGACGGGGTGAGCCGATGGCGCGCGTCTGGATGGGCCCCGACGACGAGCCGTCGGGCAGGCCACCGGTCGACGGCGACCGTCCCCCGGTGGGCGGCGCCGTGACGGGGAGCACGGGTCCGGCACGGCCGACGACGGCCCGTTCCGACCTGCCCGGCGAGGAGCCCGACACGGCCGAGCGCTGACCCGCGACCGGCCCGGCGCGGGGCCGGGCCGGTCGCGGGGCGGAGCTCAGTCGCCCGCGGTGGTCCCGGTGTCCGACGCGCCCGTCCCGGAGCTCCCGTTCACGAACGTGCCGGTGCGTACCGCCCGGACACCGACGGTGCCGGGTGCGGGCGCGACCGAGGTGGAGACCGGACCGGCGTCCGGGGCGTCCTCGGAGTCGTCCGGCCCCGGGTCGACGAGGTCGGCCGGGTCCGCCGGGGCGGCGGAGACCCGCAGGTCGTCGTCCGGGGTCACCGGTGCCTCGACGTCGGTGTCCTCCGGCTCGTCGGGCAGCGCGGCGGCCGGCAGCGGCGGCGGGACCGTCGCGGCCGGGGCCGCCTCCTGCGCCGGGGCGGACAGCACCGGGCCGCCGGTCTCCTCCGGCACCAGCCACAGCACACCCGACGGCGGGAGCCGCAGCACCGCCGACGCGGGCTGGCCGTGCCACATGACCTGCTCGCCCTTGACCCGGCCGAGGTTGCCCACCCCGGATCCGCCGTAGGCCGACGCGTCGGTGTTGACGACCTCGGTCCAGTTCCCGGCGAATGGCAGGCCCACCCGGTAGTCCTCGCGCGGGGAGCCGGAGAAGTTCGCGACGCAGGCCAGCACGGTGGCGCGGCCCTCGGCGTCGACGCCGTGGCGCAGGAACGAGAACACGTTGCCCTGCGCGTCGTTGGCGTCGATCCAGCCGAAGCCGTCCGGGGTGGTGTCGCGCGACCACAGCGCGGACTGCGCGCGGTAGGTCCGGTTCAGGTCCCCGACGAGGGTGGTGATCCCGCCGTGCAGCGGCTCGTCGCTCTGCAGGTGCCAGTCCAGCGACCGCTGCTCGGACCACTCGCGCGGCTGCCCGAACTCACCGCCCATGAACAGCAGCTGCTTGCCCGGGTGCGCCCACATGTAGGCCAGCAGCGCGCGGACGCCGGCGGCCTTGTTCCAGTCGTCGCCGGGCATCCGGGTCCACAGCGACCCCTTGCCGTGGACGACCTCGTCGTGGCTGATCGGCAGCACGTAGTTCTCGCTGAACGCGTACATCAGCGAGAAGGTCATCTGGTTGTGGTGGTAGCTGCGGTGGATGGGGTCGCGCCCGGTGTAGTCGAGCGTGTCGTGCATCCAGCCCATGTTCCACTTCAGCCCGAACCCGAGACCGCCCATGTAGGTGGGCCGGGTGACGCCCGGCCAGGCGGTGGACTCCTCGGCGATCGTCACGACACCCGGGTGCTCCCGGTAGACGGTCGCGTTCATCTCCTGCAGGAACGCCACCGCGTCGAGGTTCTCCCGACCACCGTGGACGTTCGGCAGCCACTGGCCGTCGGCGCGGGAGTAGTCCAGGTAGAGCATCGAGGCGACCGCGTCGACGCGCAGGCCGTCGATGTGGAACGACTCGAGCCAGTACAGCGCGTTCGCGACGAGGAAGTTGCGCACCTCGTTGCGGCCGAAGTCGAACACGAGCGTGCCCCAGTCGGGCTGTTCGCCGCGGCGCGGGTCCGCGTGTTCGTAGCAGGCCGTGCCGTCGAAGCGGGCCAGCGCCCACTCGTCGCGCGGGAAGTGCGCGGGCACCCAGTCGACGATCACGCCGTAGCCCGCGCGGTGCAGCCGGTCGACGAAGTACCGGAAGTCGTCGGGCGTGCCGAACCGCGAGGTCGGGGCGAAGTACGAGGTCACCTGGTAGCCCCAGGACCCGCCGAACGGGTGCTCGGCGACCGGCAGCAGCTCGACGTGGGTGAACCCGGTGGTGTCCAGGTAGGCCACCAGGCGCTCGGCGATCTCGCGGTAGTCCAGCCCCGGCACCCAGGAGCCGAGGTGCATCTCGTAGACGCTCATCGGCTCCGCGTGCGGGCGGCGCTGCGCGCGGTCGGCCATCCACGCGTCGTCGGTCCACTCGTACACGTCGCGGGTCACGACCGACGCCGTCTGCGGCGGGATCTCGGTGGCGAAGGCCATCGGGTCGGCCTTGTCCCGCCACCGGCCGTCGGGGCCGAGGATGCGGAACTTGTAGCGGTCGCCGACGCCGACGCCGGGCACGAACACCTCCCAGACCCCGGAGCTGCCCAGCGAGCGCATCGGCAGCGCCCAGCCGGCCCAGCCGTCGAAGTCACCGGTGACCCGCACACCGCGGGCGTTGGGCGCCCACACGGCGAAGCTGGTCCCGGCGACCTCGCCGGAGGGGGTGTCGTAGTCCCGGACGTGTGCGCCGAGGACGTCCCACAGGCGTTCGTGCCGTCCCTCGCCGATGAGGTGCAGGTCCATGTCGCCGAGCGTCGGCAGCCAGCGGTACGGGTCGTCGACCGTCTGCTCGGTCGTGCCGCCGGCGCCGTCGCCGTAGGTCACGAGCAGCCGGTAGTCGCCGCCGGAGCCGGGGACGAGGCCGGAGAACAGCCCGGCGTCGTGCACCCTGGTCAGCTCGCAGGCCTGCGCGCGGTCACCGTTCGGCAGCACCGCCACCGAGACGGCGTGCGGCCGCAGGACACGGACCACGGTGCCGTCGACGTGCGGATGCGCGCCGAGCACCGAGTGGGGGTCGTGGTGGGCACCGCCCAGGAGCCGGTCGGTCGTCGCCTGGTCCGGTGCGTACGCATCGGTCTCGGAGCGGGTCGCTCGGGTCTCCTCGGAGGTCACCGCGGAACCGTACTGCGGGTGACCGACGCCCGCCGCGCGCGGTCGCACAGTGTTGCCGGATCGCAGTCGAGCGTGAGCGGACCGGGTCAGGCCCGCCGGCGCCGGTGGCGCCCCAGTGCCCGTTCCAGGACCGCCTGCAGCGCGACGGCGGCTCCGTCCCAGGTCTGGTCGGCGGCGCGGGCCCGCACCGCGTCGGAGCGCCGGGTCCAGGTCGCGTCCAGCCCGCGCACGGCGTCGGCGACCCCGGCGTCGTCACCCGGCGCGACGAACACGCCGGCGTCGCCCGCGACCTCGCGGAAGGCCGGGATGTCGGTGACGACGACCGGGCAGCCCCGCGCCATGGCCTCCAGCACCGGGAGCCCGAACCCCTCGTCGCGGGAGGCGGAGACCAGCGCGGTGGCGCCGTCGAGCAGGGCGCGGTAGCCGTCGTCGTCGACGCCGTCGTGGAACACCGGCCGGGCCGGTGCGGCGAGCCGCTCCAGCTCCGCGCGCACCCCCGGCGGGACGGGGGAGACCAGGTGCAGCTCGTGGCCGGGCAGCCGGGCCGCGGCCCGGGCCAGGGTCGCGACGTCCTTGTAGGGCATGAACGACCCGGCGTAGACGATCCGGTTCCCCGGCGGGCGGGACCGCGTCGGCGTGCCGGGCGGCAGGTGGAAGTCGGTGGCGTCCGGGACGACGGCGACCTCCCGGCGGGACAGCCGGTGCGCCGCGACCAGGTCCGCGGTCGCGGCGGACACGCACGCGACGGCGTCGGCGCCGGCCAGCAGCAGCCGCTGCGGCCACCACGACAGGTGGTAGGCCCGCCACACCGCCCGCACCGGCGCGGGCAGCCACGGCGGCGGCGCCGGGTGCCGGTAGTAGATGAGGTCGTGCACGGTGAGCACCACCGCGTAGCGGCGCCCGAGCGTGCCCATCGTCTGCATCGGGCTGAAGACGACCGCATCGGGTGACCCGGCGACGATCCGGTTCACCCGCCGGGCGACCAGCGGCTCCCCGGCCCCGGTCGGGGCGGGCAGGGTGTGCGCGGGCCGGTCGGGCAGCCCGTCGCGCTGGCGCGGGTCGGACACCAGCAGCTCCACCGGGGCGATCCGGTCCAGCGCGCGGACCAGCCCGGTGGTGTAGCGGCCGATGCCGTCCGGGCGTCCGGGACGGATGTAGCGGCAGTCGACGAGCACCCTCACCGCGCCACGAAACCCCGGATCTCGCGGGCCGCCCACGCCGGGGCCTCGTAGTGCACGAGGTGGCCGGTGCGCGGCAGCAGGACCAGCCGGGCGTCGGCGAAGGCGGCGGCGAGCGCGTGCTGCCCGGCCGGTGGGGCGACCCGGTCGCGGGCCCCGGCCAGCAGCAGCGTCGGCACCGTGATCCGGGGCGCCCAGGGCCGCACCGAGCCGGAACCGGCGGCGCGGAAGCACTCCAGCAGCGACGCCGTCGTGGCGAAGGTGCCGAAGTGGGCGCGGTGCTCGTCGGAGATCCAGTGGCGCAGCAGCGGGTCGCGGGTGGTGGTCATCGACAGGGTGGCCGCGTCGGCGAGCAGTCTGCTGCGCAGCACGCCGTCGAGGCCGAACCGGGCGGCGCCGGAGTGCAGCAGCGCGGTGGCCGCCGTCCCGATGCCGGTGACGCCGCCGGCGCCCGAGGCGGGCTCGGCGATCGGGTTGACCAGGACCAGCGCCCGCGGTGTGGTCGCGGCGGCGGCACAGACGGCCGCGGCCACGATCGACCCGAACGAGTGCCCCAGCAGCACCGTGTCCGGGCCGAGGTCGGCGAGCAGCGCCGAGGCCCAGCGGGCGTAGCCGTCGACGTCGTGGGTGCGGTCGGTGAACGGCGGCGACGCCCCGAACCCGGGCAGGTCCGGCACGACGACGCGGTACCCGGTCAGCCGCGACGCCAGCGGCGCGAGCCCGTGGTGGCTGCCCCGCAGCCCGTGCAGCGCGAGCACCGGTGCCCCGTCCGGGTCCCCGAGGGTGTGCACGACGGTGGGCGCGCCGTCGATCACGTGCTCCCGGGCGGGCGTCAGCGTCGCGGTCACCGCCGGGTGTCCGCGTGCCGGCGGGCGCGGCGCGCCGATCGGAACGCGCGCACCGGCACGACCGGGCGGGCCTTCGTCCGGTACAGCTCCTCGAAGGTGTCCACCGTGGTCGCCAGCGAGTGCTCGGAGGCGATCCGCAGGCTCGCCGCCCCCAGCGCGGCCGCGCCGTCGGGGTCGCCGAGCACCCGGGACAGCCGGTCGGCGAGCGCGGCGACGTCGCCGTGCGGGTAGCGCCAGCCGTTCACCCCGGGGCGGGCCAGGTGCGGCAGCGCACCCGCGTCGACGGCGACGACCGGCTTCCCGGTCGCCATCGCCTCCAGCGTGACCAGGCTCTGCAGCTCGGCGGTGCCGGCGTTCACGAACACGTCCAGGGCCGGGTAGACGTCGGGGATCTCGTCGTCGGTGAGCCGGCCGGTGAAGGTGACCGCGTGCTCCAGGTGCTCGGCGCGGACCAGCGCGCCCAGCCGGGCCCGCTCCTCGCCGTCGCCGACGACGACCAGCCGCGCCCCGGGCACCGCACCGGCGCGCAGCAGCGCGGTGGCGCGGACCAGCTCGTCGACGTGCTTCTCCCGGTCCAGCCGCCCGACGAAGCCGACCAGCGGCGCGTCGGCGGGGATGCCGTGCCGGGCGCGGAACGCGGGCCCGCGACCGGTGGTGTCGGGCCGGAAGCGGCCCAGGTCCAGGCCGTTGGACACGGGCAGCACCGGGCCGGGGACGCCGCCCTGCTCGGCCATCGACGCGGCCAGCGGGGTGGGCGCGGTGACCAGCCCGGCCCGGCTGAGCACGCGCACCGCGTCCCACCAGAACAGCTTCTTGAGCCCGGACTCCGGCAGGTGCAGGAAGCTGATCGCCGGGATGATGTTCTCCGGGATCATGTGCGTGGTCGCCATCGACGGGACGCCGAGGTCGGCGGCCGCGGTGAGCAGCATCCGGCCCAGCACCATGTGGCTCTGCACGTGCACGACGTCGGGCCGGACCCGGCGCAGGATCGCGCGGCAGGTCTGCCGCAACCCGGGCGGCGGGCAGAGCCGGAAGCCCGGCGGCTTGGGGACACGGCAGGAGCGGACCCGGTGTTCGGTCACCGGCCCGACCCGGCGCGGTGGGACGCTGCGCAGACCGCGCGACGGCGCGACCACGTGCACCTCGTGCCCGCGGGCGGCGAGCTCGGCCGCCAGCCGCTGCCCGGCGTAGCTGGCTCCGTTGACGTCCGGTGCCCAGGTGTCGGCCCCGATCAGGACGCGCACACGTTCTCCTTCCGCGAGGTCCTGGCGCGCACCCACAGCGCGCGCCCGGCCACGAGCACCAGGCCCACGCCCAGCCCCACCGCCACGATGATCCACGGCCGGTCGGCCAGCTCCGCGGCGAACCGGCCCCCGACCACCCAGCCGATCCCGACCAGCAGTGCCGAACGCACCGCCGTCAGCGGGACCACCCAGGCCACGAACCGCCGGTACGACACCCCGGCCAGGCCGATGGCCAGGAACGCGGGGATCGCGCCGACGTCCACCAGTTTCGCGCCCAGCACCAACCGGCCCGGACGGCCCCCCACCTTCGCGCGCAGTGCGTCCCAGCGCCGCTCGGTCAGACCCAGCCGGACCAGCAGCGGAGCGACGGCCGGGCGGCGCCCGCCGCGGCCGAGGACGTAGAAGACGGTGTCGGCGACGACGTCGGCGGCGAACGCCACCAGCCACACCACCCACCAGTCGAGCAGCCCGGCGCCCGCGAGCGAGCCCGCGACGACGCTGACGACCGGCCCCTCCACCAGCACACCGAGGAAGAGCACGGCCAGCGTCACGCCGAGCGTGGGCCCGTCGGGGCGCTGGACGAGGCCCAGGACCCCGTCCAGACCGTCCACACCGAGCAGACCGGCCGGGGTCACGACAGGTCCTCGGGCCGGGTGGCGGGTGGTGGTCTCACGGTGGGTGTCCTCCTGGTCGGGGAGGATTCCACGATCCCGCGCCGGGCCGCCCGGGGAGTCGGGCGTCGCCCCGGCGTCGACGGCGGGAAGGTCCGGTGACCACCGGGTGTCGCCGACGGCCCGGACGTGCTAAGCGGTGCTGCGCGCGATCGCGGTGAGCGGGATCGGCAGCCAGGTCGGACGGCTGCGGGTCTCGTAGAGCACCTGGTAGACGGCCTTGTCCAGCTCGTAGGCGCGCAGCAGCGCGGCGTGCGCGCGTGGGTCCTCACCGGCGCGGGCGGCGTAGCCGGCGCAGAACGCGTCGCGGTTCGCGGCCGACCAGTCGTGAGCGAGACGTGCCTCGGTGGTGTCCGAACCGAGACCTGCCCCGGGCGTGTCGGACCGGGTCAGCAGGTGGTGGAAGGCGGCGTAGTCGAAGGAGAACAGCATCCCGACGACGTCGCGCACCGCGGAGTCCGGCGCGCGCCGCTCCTCGGGGGAGGCGGCCGGCTCGCCCTCGAAGTCGATGACCAGCCAGCGGCCGTCCGGGCGGCGCAGCGTCTGCCCGAGGTGCAGGTCGCCGTGCACCCGCTGCACGACGACGGGCGCGCCCAGCGCGGCCACCTCGTCGTAGACGGCGCGGATCGCGGGCACGTGCGGGGCGAGCACCGGCACCTGGTCGGCGACCTCGGTGCACCGCCGGGTCCAGTACGCCGCCAGCTCGCGCGGGTCGGCCTCGGAGGTGCCGAGCTCGGCGCGCAGCGCGACGTGCACGTCGGCGAGCGCCTCACCGAGCGCGCGGGCGTCGCCGGTGAAGTCGGTCCGGTCGCGGACCGCCGCGGTGGCCCGCTCCCAGCCGTCGTGCGAGCCGGCCGCGAACTCCTGCAGCAGCGCGAAAGTGGCGGGCTCGCCGTCGAGGACCCCCTCGATCCCGCCCTGCAGCGCCGCGACCGACGTCGACCCGGCCGCGCGCAGCGCCCGGTGCAGCTCCAGGTCGGGGTTCAGACCGGGGGACAGGCGCCGGTAGACCTTGAGGATGGAGCGCTCGCCCCAGCGGACCGAGGTGTTGGACTGCTCGGCGTCGACGACGCGGCCGGTCTCGGTCAGCGGCAGCACCGCGCCCGGCTCGGGCACGAACGACAGGTCACCGGCGGTCGCGCCCTCGGCGATCAGCCGCAGCAGCAGCGCGGTGACGGCCGGGTCGTGCAGGCCGTCGTAGAGGACCTGCCCGTCGTGGCCGCCGATCGGTGCGGCCCCGACCGGGGCGTGCGGGGCGCGGGCCAGGAGCAGCTGGTAGTGCCGGTCCGGACCGTCGGCGAAGGACACCGCGAGGACCAGCACCTCGAGCCCGGTGACGCCCTCGGCGGCGGGCAGCGGGTGCCGCGACGCGACGGCGACGCCGGTCAGCGGACGCCCCTTCTCGGCGAACCAGCGACGCCCGGGCAGCCAGTCGCGCAACAGGCCCGGGAGCGCCGTCAGGTCCTCGGAAGCTCCGGTCGGCCGCACGCGTCGTCCCCCTCCTGCCGGGCGTCCGCCCGGCCTGTGAACACCACCGCGGACCGGTCGCGACCACCGCCCGCACCACGTCCGGTACCGGTCGGCGCCACCCGGGCCCGCAGGCGAAAACCCTAACCGGGACAGGCCGACCCGGCCGGGTCAGGAGGTCGGGTGGGCGGTACTGTCCGTGTCGGATCGACCACCCGTTGGTCACGGGCGGTGATCACGCTTCTGTCCGGCATCCCCGTGCCGGGAAACCCATACTGGACGTGGTGCCCGCGGGTACCCCGCGACGGTGCGCACGCGCCCGCGTGCGGATCGCCGTCGCAGGGCGCACCGTGGGCCGGACATGCCCAGAACCTGCCCTGACCTGCCCCCCACAGCGACCGGAGGACCGGCGGCGTGACCGAGCGAGAGCCGAAGGCCGACATCCCCCCGACGATCCCGGAGACCCAGGCCCGGATCGCACCGGCCGATCCGCTCGCCGCCGTCGAACCGGTGCCCGCCGAGGCCGAGCACGTCCCGGAGCCACCGGACGTGAACTTCGCCGAGTACTACCACGAGGCGCGTCCGCGCACCCTGCGTCACCGCGCCCGGGTGCGGTCCACGGTGCGGCGCCGGTCGGTGTCGCAGGACGGCCCGGCGTCGGGGGAGAACCCGGTCTACGTGTCGTGGCTGCTGTCCCAGTCGATGCTCGGCCACGCCGACGAGCTGGCCCGCCAGTTCTCCGGGCAGGGCTCGATGTGGCAGAACCCCTACGCCAGCCCCGGCCCGCGGCACGCGGTCGAGACGGCGTCGGTGTGGTTCACCGCCTACCCGATCTCGCTGATCACCGCCTCCGGCGAGTCGTTCCTGGCCGCACTCGGGAACGAGGAGCTGTGGCAGGCGTTCGAGACGATCGGCATCGAGGGCGTCCACACCGGGCCGGTGAAGAAGGCGGGCGGGCTCTCGGGCTGGCAGCCCACCCCGAGCGTCGACGGCCACTTCGACCGCATCTCCAACGAGCTCGACCCGGCCTTCGGCACCGAGGACGAGTTCCGTGCGATGTGCGCGACCGCCACCTGGCACGGCGGCACGATCATCGACGACATCGTCCCCGGCCACACCGGCAAGGGGCCGGACTTCCGGCTCGCCGAGCTCGCCTACGGCGACTACCCGGGCATCTACCACATGGTCGAGATCGAGCAGTCCGACTGGGGGATGCTGCCGGACGTGCCGCCGGGGAAGGACTCGGCCAACCTCGACGCCGCGACCGAGGAGGCACTGGAGAAGGCCGGCTACATCGTCGGCCGGCTGCAGCGGGTCATCTTCTACCGCGAGGGCGTGAAGGAGACCAACTGGTCGGCGACCGGCGAGGTCACCGGCGTCGACGGCGTCGTGCGGCGCTGGGTGTACCTGCACTACTTCAAGGACGGCCAGCCGTCGGTCAACTGGCTGGACCCGACCTTCGCGGGCATGCGGATGGTCATCGGCGACGCCCTGCACTCGCTGGCCGACCTCGGCTCGGGTGCGCTGCGCCTGGACGCGAACGGCTTCCTCGGCGTGGAGAAGGCGGGCTCCGGGAACCCCGGCTGGTCCGAGGGGCACCCGCTGTCCGAGGCCGCGAACCACCTCATCGCGAGCATGGTGCGCAAGGTCGGCGGGTTCACCTTCCAGGAGCTGAACCTGACCGTCGACGACATCAAGGTCACCTCCGAGGCGGGCGCGGACCTGTCCTACGACTTCATCAACCGCCCCGCCTACCACCACGCGCTCGCGACCTCGGACACCGAGTTCCTGCGGCTGACCCTGCGCACCGCGCTCGACCTGGGCGTCGACCCGGCGTCGCTGGTGCACGCGCTGCAGAACCACGACGAGCTGACCTACGAACTCGTGCACTGGACCGCGGGCCACACCGACGAGCTGTTCCACTTCCGCGGCGAGGACATGCGCGGCGGGGACCTGGCCGACACGATCCGCCGCGACCTGTGCGACGTCCTCACCGGGCCGGACGCGCCCTACAACCTGATCTTCACGACGAACGGTATCGCCTGCACCACCGCGACCGTCATCGCCGCCTCGCTCGGCATCTCCGCGCTCGACGACATCGGGCCCGACGACGTCGAGCGCATCCGGCGGGTGCACCTGCTGCTGGTCATGTTCAACGCCTTCCAGCCCGGGGTGTTCGCGCTGTCGGGCTGGGACCTGCTCGGCATGCTGACGCTGCCGCCGGACTCGGTCTCGGACCTGCTGAACTCCGGGGACACCCGGTGGATCTCCCGGCCGGCGCACGACCTGATGGGGCACCGGCCGGACGCCGAGAAGTCCTCGTCGGGCATGCCCCGCGGGCGCAGCCTCTACGGGTCGCTGCCCGACCAGCTGACCGAGGAGACCAGCTTCGTCCGCCAGATGCAGGCGATCCTGGCGGTGCGCAAGCGCTCCGGGGTGGCGACGGCCCGCCAGGTCGACGTGCCGGACGTGTCGCACCGCGGCCTGCTGGTGATGGTGCACCTGCTCGACGACGACCGGACCAGCGTGACCGTCCTGAACTTCGCCGACGAGCAGGTGGACGCGTTCGTGCGGTCCGAGCACCTGGCGCCGGGCGCGACCGTCACCGACCTGTTCTCCGGCGAGACCGTCGGCACCGTCGACGACCTCAACGGCTTCCGGATCGACATGGCCCCGTTCCGGGCGACCGCCGTCGTCCTGGAGCCCCCGGCGGACGACGCCGACCCCGCCTGACCCTCCTGCGCGAACGGGCCCCTCGTACGGACAGTCCGTACGAGGGGCCCGTTCGTGCGACCCGGAGCGGCTCTCAGAGCAGCGGGGCCTGCGCCGGCAGCGTGATGACGTGCGCGACGTGGTCGGTCGGGACCAGCCGCACGAAGTTGTACTCGCCCCAGCGGTAGGTCTCGCCCGACACCTCGTCGTGCACCTCGACGACGTCGGTGTACCGCAGCCCCAGCGCCGGCATGTCCAGCTTCAGAGTGCCCTGCTGCGGGGCCGTCGGGTCCAGCGTGCAGACCACGAGCACCTGGTCACCGGTGGACGGGTCCAGCTTGGAGAACGCGATGACGTTCGTGTTGTCCACCTCGTGGAAGTGGATCTCGCGCAGCTGCTGGAGCGCCGGGTGGGCGCGGCGGATCTCGTTGAGCCGGGTCACGTACGGCTCCAGCGAGCGCCCCTGGTTCAGGGCGGACTCGAAGTCCCGCGGGCGCAGCTCGTACTTCTCCGAGTCCAGGTACTCCTCGCTGCCCGGCTTGACCGGGGTGCCCTCGTACAGCTCGAAGCCGGAGTAGACGCCCCAGGTGGGCGACATCGTCGCGGCCAGGGTCGCCCGGATCGCGAACATCGCCGGGCCGCCGGTCTGCAGCGACTCGTGGAGGATGTCCGGGGTGTTGGTGAACAGGTTGGGGCGGCACTCGTCGGCGTGCTCGGCGTGCATCGTCGCGAAGTCGGCGAGCTCCTCGGCCTCGGTCCGCCACGTGAAGTACGTGTAGGACTGGGTGAAGCCCAGCCGCGCCAGCCCGAACAGCCGGGCCGGGCGGGTGAACGCCTCGGCCAGGAACAGCACCTCCGGGTGGGTCCGCTTGACCTCCCAGATCAGCCAGTGCCAGAAGTTCGGCGGCTTGGTGTGCGGGTTGTCGACCCGGAAGATCGTCACCCCGTGCTCGACCCACTTGAGCACCACGCGCAGGCACTCGGCGTAGATGCCGGCCGGGTCGCGGTCGAAGTTCAGCGGGTAGATGTCCTGGTAGCGCTTCGGCGGGTTCTCCGCGTAGGCGATCGTCCCGTCCGGGCGCACGGTGAACCACTCCGGGTGCTCGGTGACCCAGGGGTGGTCGGGCGCGCACTGCAGCGCCAGGTCGAGCGCGATCTCCATGCCGAGCTCGTTCGCCCGCGCGACGAACGCGTCGAAGTCGTCGAAGTCGCCCAGCTCCGGGTCGATCGCGTCGTGCCCGCCCGCGGCGGAGCCGATCGCCCACGGGGAGCCGACGTCGCCCGGCTCGGCGTGGGTGGAGTTGTTGCGGCCCTTGCGGTGCACCGTGCCGACCGGGTGGATCGGCGGCAGGTAGACGACGTCGAAGCCCATCCGCGCGACGCGGTCGAGCTCCTTCGACGACGTCGCGAACGTGCCGTGCACCGGGCGGCCGGTCTCGTCGCGCCCGCCGGTGGAGCGGGGGAAGAACTCGTACCAGGACCCGTACAGCGCGCGGGGCCGGTCGACGAAGATCGTCCGCTCCGGGCCGCGGGTGATGAGCTCCCGGACGGGACGCTCGACCATGATCGCGACGACGGCGTCGAACAGGGCGGGGGCGACCCGCGCGCGCAGCGGCAGCGCGGTGTCCCGCAGCGTGTTCGCGGCGCCGAGCAGCAGGTCGCGGCTGTCCTTCTCGGCCGGGCGACGCCCGACCCTGGCGAGCAGCCGGGCGCCGACCTCGAGGTCGTTGGCCAGCTCCTCGGCCGTCTGGCCCGCGGCGATCTTCTTCTCCACGCCCGAGCGCCAGGTCGCCCACGGGTCGCTCCACGCGTCGACGCGGAAGGTCCAGCGACCCTCGGCGTCGGGGCGGACCCAGGCCACGAAGCGGTCGGTGCCCACCCCGTCGGGCTGCATCCGCACGTACTGCGCGTCGCCCGGCGTCCCGTCGGCCGACAGCGGGGTGAACACGACGTTCGCCGCGACGGCGTCATGTCCCTCCCGCCACACGGTCGCCCGGATCGGGACGACCTCGCCGACCACGGCCTTGGCCGGGTCTCCGCTCTCCACGAACGGGGTCACGTCGTCGATTCCGAGCCGACCGGTCATCGGCTGCACCCCCAGGAAATTGTCACCGTCGGTAGAAGTCCCACCAGAGTCGAGACGGCCAGTCTGACGCCGCCACGTCACCTGTCGCCACACCCGCGGGACCATCGGCGTGAACGGATCGGAACGGATGTGGACGGAACCGATTCGACGTGCACGGACCCACTGATCCCGCGGCAGTGCGACCCTACCGGTGGGACCCCGTCACGGCCGGGCGGGACACCGCGTGCGTGTCGGTGTTCCCGGCTACCCTCGCGGCCGTGAGAGCCCTCCGTCGTTTCACCGTCCGTGCCCAGCTCCCCGCTCCGCTCGCGCCGCTGCAGACACTGGCGACGAACCTGCGGTGGACCTGGCACGCGCCGACCCGGGAACTGTTCGCCTCCCTCGACCCCGACGCCTGGGACGCCAGCGGACAGGACCCGGTCCGCCTGCTCGGCGAGATCCCCGCCGGCCGCCTGGCCGAGCTCGCCGCGGACGACGCGGTCGCCGCCGAGGTCGCCGAGCGGGCCGCGGAGCTGGAGACCTACCTGTCCGAGCCGCGCTGGTACCGCGGCGCGGACGCCGACGGCGCGGGCAGGCCGTCGGCCGTCGCGTACTTCTCGATGGAGTTCGGCGTCTCGGAGGTGCTGCCCAACTACTCCGGCGGGCTCGGCGTGCTCGCCGGCGACCACCTCAAGGCCGCCTCGGATCTGGGCGTCCCGCTCGTCGCGGTGGGGCTGCTGTACCGGTCGGGGTACTTCCGCCAGTCCCTGTCGCTCGACGGCTGGCAGCTCGAGCACTACCCGGCGATCGACCCGCAGGGGCTGCCGCTGCAGCTGCTCACCGACGCCTCCGGCGCGCCGGAGCTCGTCGAGGTCGCGATGCCGGGGGACCGCACGCTGCACGCGCGGATCTGGCAGGCCGCGGTCGGGCGGGTCCCGCTGCTGCTGCTCGACACCGACATCGAGGAGAACGCCGGCTCCGACGACGGGGCCGACCTGCGCGGGGTCACCGACCGGCTCTACGGCGGCGACCAGAACCACCGCATCCAGCAGGAGATCCTCATCGGTGTCGGCGGGGTGCGCGCGGTCCGCGCGTTCTGCCGGCTCACCGGGCACCCGACGCCGGAGGTCTTCCACACCAACGAGGGCCACGCCGGGTTCCTCGGCTGCGAGCGGATCCGCGAGCTGTGCACCGGCTCGGCGGTGTCGTCCAACGGCGCGGGCCCGGCGACGGCGTCCGCGTCGTCCGGCGGGCTCGACTTCGACGAGGCGCTCGCCGCCGTCCGCGCGGGCACGGTGTTCACCACCCACACCCCGGTGCCCGCCGGCATCGACCGGTTCGGCCTGGACCTGGTCCGGCACTACCTGACCGACCGGCTGCTGCCGGGCCTGCCGACCGACCGGCTCCTCGCGCTCGGCGCCGAGGAGGACCCGGAGACGTTCAACATGGCGCACATGGGTCTGCGCCTGGCCCAGCGCGCCAACGGTGTCTCCCGGCTGCACGGGACGGTGTCGCGGGAGATGTTCGGCGGGCTGTGGGCCGGGTTCGACCGCGAGGAGGTGCCGATCGGCTCGGTCACCAACGGCGTGCACGGCCCCACCTGGGAGGCCCACCAGGTCACCGAGCTGCTCGGCGAGCCCGGCAGCAGCACCGCCGAGGTGTCCGACGCCGACGTGTGGGGCCTGCGCAACACGCTGCGGTCCCGGCTGGTCGACGAGGTCCGCCGCCGGGTGCGCGCCGCCTGGCTGGAGCGGGGTGCGTCCGAGCCGGAGCTGGGCTGGACCGACCACGTCTTCGACCGCGACGTGCTCACCGTCGGCTTCGCCCGCCGGGTTCCGACCTACAAGCGGCTCACGCTGATGCTGCGCGACGCCGACCGGCTCCGCAGCCTGCTGCTCGACCCGCACCGGCCGGTGCAGCTCGTCGTCGCGGGGAAGTCGCACCCCGCCGACGACGGCGGCAAGGCGCTCATCCAGCAGATCGTGCGCTTCGCCGACGACGCCGGCGTGCGCCACCGCATCGTCTTCCTGCCCGACTACGACATGTCGATGGCCCGCTACCTCTACTGGGGCTGCGACGTCTGGCTGAACAACCCGCTGCGCCCGCTGGAGGCCTGCGGCACCTCCGGCATGAAGTCCGCGCTCAACGGCGGGCTGAACCTGTCCATCCGCGACGGCTGGTGGGACGAGTTCTACGACGGCGCCAACGGCTGGGCCATCCCCACCGCCGACGGCGTCGAGGACCCGACCCGGCGCGACGACCTGGAGGCCAACGCCCTCTACGAGCTCATCGCCACCCAGGTCGGCCCCGCGTTCTACGACCGCGTCGACGGCGTCCCGCACCGCTGGGTCGAGATGGTCCGCCACACCCTCACCACCCTGCGGCCGAAGGTGCAGGCCACCCGGATGGTGCGGGAGTACGTGCAGGACTGGTACACCCCGGCCGCCCGCGCCGCCGCGGACGCGGCCGCGTCGGACTACGCCGTCGCCCGCGACATCGCGCAGTTCCGGGCCCGGCTGAACAAGGCGTGGAACCACGTCCGGATCACCGGCGTCGACGCGTCCGGGCTGCCCGACACCCCGGTCGTGGGGTCGCCGATGACGGTCCGGGCGGGGGTGGACCTGGCCGGGCTGGACCCGTCGGACGTGACGGTCGAGGCCGTCGTCGGGCGGGTCGACTCCTCCGACGAGCTGGCGGACCCGGTGACCGTCGCGATGGAGCACCGCGGCGACGGGTCCTGGGAGGTCGCCGTGCCGTTGCCGCACGCGGGGCTGACCGGGTACACGGTCCGGGTGCTGCCGCACCACCCGCACCTGGCGTCGTCGGTCGAGCTGGGGCGGATCGTCCTGGCGGGCTAGCGCAGCGTGGTCCGGCTCGTGCTGCGCTCACCCCGCGGGGCGACGGTGGTCAGCGCGAGCTCCCGCGGTCCCGGGGGCAGCGCGCCGACCACGATGTCCTGGGTGGTGGCGTAGCCGCCGCAGGTGCCCGACCAGAGCACCCGGCCGGCCGTCGCGAGCGTGCAGGGCCCGGAGACGTACGGGTCGACCGGGGCCTCGCGGACGGCGCGCACGTGCACGGTGCCGTCGGCGGCGCGGGCCGCGGTGATCGACATCGTGAGGGCGCACGGGGCCCGCTCGCCGAACGTGGTGAGGACGGCGGGCCCCGGCTCGGACCGGCTCTCGTCGACGTCGCGGGTCACCGCGCGCACCGACACCGTGAACGGCGCGACGCAGTAGTCGCCGTACACCGGGGCGCTGGTGGTGGTCTCGGTCGAGGCCGAGTGGAGGACGGCGCCCGCGTGGTCGCGGACCTCGACGTCGTAGTGGGTGCGCAGGGCGCCCTCGTTCTCGACGGGCGGGGACCAGGACACCTGCAGGCCGAGGCCGCGGGCGCCGCCGCCGGGTACGGGGGAGACCTGCAGGGCCTGCACCGGGCCGGGCGCGGTGAGCGCCTCGGCCGGGGGCGACGGCGGGGCGGGGGTCGCCGCCGTCGTGAGCAGGGCGGTGGTGGCCACGGCGGCGACGGCGGTGGCGGCACGGAGAAGACGGGGGAGCGCTCGGGGCACGTGGACTCCAGTTCCACGGGGACAGATGCACTCGGCGTATCGGAGCAGTGTTGACCTACGTCACACGATGGAGCGGAATACGCCCGTTCGGCCTAGCAGCGGTGTGGCGGTCAGTCGCCGCAGACGGGCAGCGGTGGGTGGGCGCCGGGGACCTCGCCGTGCTGGGGGAAGTACCAGGTCAGCGTGCGGTAGGCCGGGCGCCCGGCGCAGGAGCCCGGGTCGGCCGCGACCACCGTCGCGCGTTCCCGCGTCGCGGCGGCGAGCGGCTGCCCGGGGGCGGCGTAGGCGGCCGTCCCGGTGCCGGTGGCGGTCGGGGCGCCCCAGCTCTGCCACGTCAGGTCCTCGACGATGCCGGTGGAGCTCGCCCCGCCGAGGTCGACCAGCGACGGTCGCGGGGTCCCGAGGCCGCGGGCCTGCGGCCGGTCCGGGCTGCCGAGCACGATCGTCACCGGCGGTCCGGTACTCGTCGACGTCGAGTCCGACGGCGCGGCGACGGCGGACGCGCTCGGGCCCGCCGCGGTCTCCGCGCCGCGGGTCGGGGCGAGCGGGGAGGAACCCGCGCAGCCCGCGCCCAGGACGCCGACCAGCAGGACGGCCGGGAGCACGAGCACCACGCGCCGGGCCGCCCGCGACGTCCCGCCGCCCGCCGGACCGTGGCCCGCCGGACAGTGGCCCGCCGGACCGTGGCCCGAGGGGGCGGGACCCGTCGTCGGCAAGGGGTCAGCCGCCGCAGCACCCGCCGCCGCAGCAGTCCCCGCCGCCACCGGCCGGGGCCATCGCGGGCCGCGGCGCGGCACCGGACCGGCCGCCGAGCGCGATCGTCGAGAGCAGCTTGACGGTGTCCGCGTGCCCGTGCGGGCAGTCCGCCGGGTCCGACGACGCGGCCATCGGCCGTTCGACCTCGAACGTCGTGCTGCACTCGCGGCAGCGGAACTCGTAGCGCGGCATGCGCGGAGCCTACGCCGCGCGGCCGGCCCGTCCCAGCCTCGCGACCACCCCGGACCGCCGGTCAGCGGCTGCGCAGCAGGTGTACCGAGCGGGGCGGCAGGACGACCGTCGCCCCGGCCTCGAGCGGGGTGGTGTCGACGGGGGTGCCGTCGGGCGCGGTCGAGTCCAGGACCGGGTCGAAACCGTGGTCGCTGGGCAGCACGCAGTCGGCGGGCTCGTCGCCGGCGTGCAGGACCAGTAGCCAGTAGTCGGCCAGCAGCAGCGCGAGGGTGCGACGGCCGCCGTCGTGCCAGTCGCCGGGCTCCATCGGCCGCCCGGACGGGTCCCACCAGAGGACCTCACCGTCGACGTAGAACTGGTCGCGGTGCAGCACCGGGGACTCGCGGCGCAGCGCGGCGACCTTGGCGGTGAACGCCTCCATCGCCGCGGTCTCGTCGGTGCGGGTCCAGTCCGCCCAGGAGGTCTCGTCGTCGCGGCAGTAGGCGTTGTTGTTGCCGCCCTGGGTGCGCCAGCGCTCGTCGCCGCCGGTGATCATCGGGGTGCCGATCGACAGCAGCAGCGTCGCCATCATCGCCCGGGCCGTGGCCTGCCGGGCGGCGCGGATGCCGGCGTCGTCGGTCGGGCCCTCGGCGCCGTGGTTCTGCGAACGGTTGTCGTCGGTGCCGTCGCGGTTGTTCTCGCCGTTGCCCTCGTTGTGCTTGCGCTCGTAGGACACGAGGTCGCGCAGGGTGAAGCCGTCGTGAGCGGTGACGAAGTTGACCGAGGCCCACGGGCGACGCCCGGAGAGCTGGTAGATGTCGGAGCTGCCGGTCAGCCGCGACGCCAGCTCGGCGACGCCGCCGTGACCGCGCCAGAAGTCGCGCACCGCGTCGCGGTAGCGGCCGTTCCACTCCGACCAGGCGACGCCGAAGCCGCCGACCCGGTACCCCTCGCCGGTCGCGTCCCACGGCTCGGCGATCAGCTTGCAGGTCGACAGCGTCGGGTCCTGCGCGATCGCGGTGAGCAGCGCGGAGTCCGGCGAGAACGGGCCCGACCGCGGGCGGCCGAGCACCGAGGCGAGGTCGATCCGGAACCCGTCGACGCCGTAGGCGTGCACCCAGTGCCGCATGGCGTCGCAGACCAGCCGGATGACCGTGGGGGAGCCGGCGTCGAGGGTGTTGCCGGTGCCGGTGATGTCGGCGTCGTGCCCGGACCCGCCGAGCGAGTAGTACGCCGGCGCGTCGAGGCCGCGGTAGGACAGGGTGGTGCCGCCGACCCCGCCCTCGCAGGTGTGGTTGGGGACGATGTCGAGGATGACCTCGATCCCGGCCGCGTGCAGGGTGTCGACGAGGTAGCGGAACTCGGCGACCTCGTTGCCGGGGTCCGAGGCGTAGCCGGCGTGCGGGGCGAGGAAGCCCAGCGTGGCGTAGCCCCAGTAGTTCGACGCGCCCCGCTCCAGCAGCGGCGGCTCCGGCGCGTTGGCCTGCACCGGCAGCAGCTCGACGGCCGTCACCCCGGTGCGCTGCAGCTGCGCGATGACCGCCGGGTGGGCCAGCCCGAGGTAGGTGCCGCGGTGCGCCTCGGGCACCTCGGGGTGGAGCTTCGTCCAGCCGCGCACGTGGATCTCCGAGATCACCGTCTCCGACCACGGCACGTCCGGGCGGGGCGGGCGGGGCGCCAGGTCGGTCGCGGTGACGACCGACAGCGGCACCGACCCGAGCGAGTCGACGGTGCTGGGGCGCCCCGACATCGGGTCGCCGTCCCACCCGCGGGCGGCGACGGCGTCGGTCACCCGGCCGGTGATCCGGGCCGCGTACGGGTCGACGAGGATCTTGTGCGGGTTCGCGCGCAGCCCCTCGAACGGCCGGTACGCACCGTGCACGCGGTAGCCGTAGCGCTGGCCGGGCCGCACCCCGGGCACGTGGCCGTGCCACACGCCGAAGGTGTGCTCGCGCAGCTCGACGCGCCGCTCGGTGAGACCACCGCCCTCACCGTCGGCGGCGCCGTCGATCAGGCACACCTCGACGGTCTCGGCGCTGGTGGTGGCGACCGCGAAGCGGGTCCCGTGGTCGTCGGGGTGGGCACCGAGGGGGAAGACAGGCACGATCGGCCAGGATAGGGGGGTGACTTCGCCCCGAACCCCGTCCGCGCCCGGTGTCACACCCGTTTCCACCCCGATCGACGACGAGGACGTGGTCGTCGGGATGGACGGCGCCACCGTCCGCCGCGGCGACACCACCCTGCTCGATGCCGTCGACTGGCGGGTGGAACTCGACGAGCGCTGGGTCGTCCTCGGCCCGAACGGCGCCGGCAAGACGACCATGCTCCGCCTCGCCGGTGCCGAGCTGCACCCGACCTCCGGCACCGTCTACGTGCTCGGCGAGCGCATGGGCCGGGTCAACGTCTTCGAGCTCCGCACCCGGATCGGCCTCACCTCGGCCAACCTGGGCGTCCGGATCCCGGGCGACGAGATCGTCTCCGACGTCGTCGTCTCCGCGGGCTACGCGGTCCTCGGGCGCTGGCGCGAGGAGTACGAGCGCGACGACACCGGCCGCGCCGAGCAGCTTCTGGGCCAGCTCGGCATGGCGGGATTCGCCGGGCGCGCGTACGGCACGCTCTCCGAGGGCGAGCGCAAGCGCACCCTGATCGCCCGCGCGCTGATGACCGACCCGGAGCTGCTGCTGCTCGACGAGCCCGCCGCCGGGCTCGACCTCGGCGGCCGCGAGGACCTCGTCACCCGGCTCGCCGACCTCGCCGACGACCCGTACGCCCCGGCGTCGGTGCTGGTCACCCACCACGTCGAGGAGATCCCGCCGAACTACAGCCACGGGCTGCTGCTGCGTGAGGGGCGTGTGGTCGCCGCGGGGCTCCTGGACGAGGTCATGACCTCCGAGCCGCTGTCGGAGACGTTCGGGCTGCCGCTGACCGTCGAGCGTCGCGGCAACGGACGGTTCACCGCCTACCGGCGCGACTGAGGCCGGGGCCGCGTGGGCCGTCCGGCCCAGCCGGGAGCACCGGTCCGCGCCGCCGGTTGGCGAGGGATCCCCCTCGGATGGGCCGTTCGCCGCCTTCGCGACGTACGTCTGGGCCGGTCGCACGCGATGGTCGTGATCAGCTGTGGGCCGGAGAACCCGGCCGGCACGACGACCGGACGGAAGGTGCACGATGTCGGCTCCCCGACGCGACGACCCCACGCGGCCCCAGCGCCGCTCTGCGGCCCCGCGGCAGTCACTGGTCGCAGGACTGACCGCGCTCACCGCCGTCGGGGTGTTCGGGGCGGCCATGGCCGGTGCGCCGGCGGGGAAGGCCACCGGCTCCACCGAGGAGTGGGCCGCCTGGGCCGCGGGACAGCGGAACGAGGCGCGGCAGCCGGACGACGCGGAGATCCTGGCATCGCGCGACGCCGCCCCGGAGTCCGCGCCGGAGTCCGCGCCGTCCCCGTCGGCCGCGGCCGGGCCGAAGTTGCCGTCGCTCGACGGCGTCGGTGTGGCCGAGCCGGAGGTCGTGGCCCCCGAGGCGCTGCTGCCGGCGGTTCCCCCGGCGCCGTCCGTGCTCGGTCCGGTCGTGGCGGCCGCACCGGTGCCCGCGGCCCCCGTCGCGCTGCCGGCACCCGTGGCGGCGGCCCCGGTCTCGCTGCCGGTGCCCGCCGCCCCCGTGCGGGAGGTCGTGACCCCGGTGGCCGAGTCGGCCGGAGAGGCCACCGACACCGTCGGCAGGTCCGTCACGACGACGCTCGAACGGCCCGTGGAGACCGTGGACTCCGCCGCCGCGCCCGTCACGTCCCTGGTCACGGGTGACCGGCCGTCCGAGGAGTCCCGCTCCGCGACCTCCGAGGGCTCCGCCGACCTGCCGACCCGCACCGACCGGCAGGAGGAGGTCGCCGAGGCCCTCACGGCGCTGGGTGTGCTGGCCCCGGCCGAGACCCCGGCGTCGAGCGGCCCCGCGCAGCAGACGGAGGAGCTCGTGGCCGAGGGCACGCAGCAGTCCGGACCGGCGCAGACCGCACCCGAGCAGACGGCCCCCGAGCAGACGGCTCCCGAACAGACGGCGCCCGAGCAGACCGCCCCGGCGCAGACCGCCCCCGAGGAGACCGCGCCGGCGCCGACCGCACCGGCAGTGCAGGAGGCGCTCGCCGCCGCGGGCACGCCGCAGTCCGCTCCGGTGGCCGCCGCTCCCGAGGGGGTCTCCGAGCGGGAGGCGCTCTCGCTCGCCGACCAGTGGATCGCGCGGATGACGACCGGCGCGACCGAGCGCGGGCGGCTGCCCGAGCTGCTCGCGCAGGCGCCGTCCCGCGGGGCGGCCGTCGCCGGGCAGCCCGAGCGCCGGGTCGGCGCGGACGACACGTCCGCCCGGACCGCCACCGGCTCCGCCGCGGGCGACGCGGCGCCGAGCCGGACCGTCCCGGAGGAGACCACCCCGGACACGACCGGCCGGGACTCGTCCGACCTCCCGCGTGCCGAGGAGGCGTCGGACGGCGCGATCGAGCAGCGGGTGGCCGAGTTCATGGCGGCCCAGCAGCAGGCCGCCCAGCAGCAGGCCGCGGAGCGGCAGGCGGCCGAGCAGCGGGTCGCCGAGCGGAAGGCCGCGGAGCAGAAGGCCGCAGAGCGGAAGGCCGCCGAGCGCAAGGCGGCCGAGCAGGAAGCCGCCGAGCAGAAGGCCGCCGAGCGCCGGGCCGAGCAGAAGGCGGCGGAGCGCGAGGCGGCCGAGCAGCGGGCGACCGAACGGCGGGCGGCCGCGGAGCGTGCCGAGCGGCAGCGGGCCGAGGAGGAGCAGAAGGCCTCGGAGCAGTGCTCGACCGACGCGTCGTCGCTGTCGGTCTCGGTGAAGCAGAACGACGAGGGCCAGGTGACGACCGTGCGCATCTCCGGCTTCGACGAGCACTGCTCGGGCCGGACCGCCCACGTCACCGTGAACACCGAGGACGGCGGCACGTCCGCGACGAAGACGATCAGTGGTTCCTCGGTGACCGTCTCCCTGGACGAGCCGGTCGACCCCTCGTCGGTGAGGTCGACCGAGGTGTCGGTCGGCTGAGGACGGAGGCCGGACTGTGCAGGACCGGACGTCGCAGGACCCGGCGACGGGTGACGCCACCGACGAGTGGGTCCCCGTCGACTGGACGGTGACCTGGGACGCGGGGCGCCCGGAGCGGTCCACGGAGGATGCCGGGCAGCCCCACCGTCCGGCTCCGGGGACCGGTCCGGAGCCGGAGCCGCCGGTCCGGTCGTCCCCGGCTCCGACGCCGTCCGCAGGTCCGACGCCGTCCCCGGCTCCCGCGCCGCTCCCGGCGCGGACGTCGTCGCCGCGCCCGGCGCCGGCTGCCGGACCCGCATCGCCCGCGGAGCCGCCGGCGTCGGTCCCGGTGTCACCGGCCCGCGACCGGGGAGGCGCTGCCGACACCGGGGCGCCGGTCCGGGACACGGCCGCGACGGCCGGGCCCACCGGGCCGTCGGGACCCGCGAGCGCGGCCGACCCCCAGACCCGCGCCCTGCGGGTGACCCCGCCGGCGGCACCCGCGACGTCCACCGGGCGGGTGGGACGGGCGACCGGGGAGACCACCGGTGCGCCGCCCGGCGTCGCCGGCACGACCGGCACCGGACCCACGCCGTCGCCCGGCGACCGGCCCGCGTCCGACGGCCCGGACCCGTCCGACGGGAGGTCCGGGACCACCGAGAGGTCCGGGACGACCGAGAAGGCCGGGACGCCCGGGAGCACCGAGAAGGCCGGGACGCCCGGGAGCACCGAGAAGGCCGGGACGCCCGGGAGCACCGAGAAGGCCGGGACGCCCGGGAGCACCGAGAGGACCGGGACCACCGGGAGGACCGGGACGACCGGGACCGCCGGGGAGACCGCACCCCCGGCCACGACGGCGATCCCGGTGGTCACGGGCCGCCCCACCCCGGCCGCCGGGAGGGCCGCCCCACCGGTGGGCACCGGCTCCGCGACCGGTCCGGTGCCCCGTGGCGGAGCCGACCGACCGACACCGCCCCGCGGGCGGGGGCACCCGCCGTCCCGGCCACCCGCCTCGCCGCCGGGCGGACCTCCGCCCGGACCGGGCGCCGGGCGACCGCCCGCCGCGCCGCAGCACCCGGACGCTCCGCCGCGCCCGGACACTGCACAGCGCCCGGACGCGCCGCAGCACCCGGACGCTCCGCCCCGGCCGCGCCGGTCCGCACCGCCCGCCGGCCCGCGGCCCGCGCCGGTCCCGCTCCCGGCCGAGCGCGCCGGCCCGGTCCGGCCCGTCGCGCCGAACGCGCCCATCCGCTATGCCGGGGACCAACCGATGCACGGCTGGCGGCGCGGCGTCTACGCCGTCACCGCGGGCCGCTACAACCCCGGGCCGTCCCCGGCCCAGCTCGCCCGCCAGGAGCTCATCCAGCAGATCCGCCGACCGCTGGCCGGGGTCCGGCGGATCGCGGTCGCCTCGATCAAGGGCGGCGTCGGCAAGACGACCGTGTCGGCGTTGCTGGGGCTGGTCCTGGCGGAGAACCGCGGCGACCGGATCGTCGCCCTCGACGCCAACCCCGACGCGGGCACCCTGGCCGACCGGCTCACCGGCGACACGTCCGCGACGGTCCGCGAGCTGCTCGCGGGGGCCGCACACGCGTCGTCGGTCCACGATCTCGACCGCTTCAGCAGCCTGGCCGGACGCCTGCGGGTCATCGCCTCGGAGCAGGACCCGGCGGCGGGGGAGTCGTTCAGCCGGGAGGAGTACGAGGCGGTCTGCGGGCTGATCGGCCGGTTCGCCAACGTGCTCGTCACCGACTCGGGGACCGGCCTCGTGCACTCGGCGATGGAGGGGACGCTGACGCTGGCGGACGCGCTCGTCGTCGTCGGGACCCCGACCGTCGACGGGGCGACCCGGGCGTCGAGGACCCTGGACTGGCTGCACGGGCACGGGTTCTCCGCCCTCGCCGAGCAGGCCGTCGTCGTCCTGTCCCAGGACCGGTGGAGCCGGGAGATCGACCGGGACCTGGTCCGCAGGCACTTCGAGTCCCGTGTCCGCGCCGTCGTGGAGCTGCCGTTCGACCAGCACCTCGCGCACGGGGGCCGGATCGACCTGTCCCGGCTGGCGCCGGCCACCGTCGACGCGGTTCTCCTGCTCGCCGCCCGGATCACCGACGGTTTCGACAGCTGATCCCCGCGGCCGACGGGGGAAACCCCCGTGTTCGGTGTGCGCACGGAGCACCGGGCCGAACCGCGTGCCCGGCGCGGCCATGATCGACGGTGGATCGGGTCCGTCCCGCCGGGGGCGGTGGACGCGTGCCCGAGGAGAGCGAGGTGGGACCGGTGACCGACGCGCGGGCCGAGTCCGTCGTGGCCCCCCTGGTCGCAACCCGGGTCGGGCCGCACGTCCTGATCGCCGACGGGACGGAGGCGTCCCGGGAGCGCGGGTTCCTGTCCAGCCTGGGCTCGTCGGGTCCGCCGGTCGCCATGCTGGTCGGGACCGCCTACCGCAGGCCGGGACTCGCGGGGGAGCTCCTCCGGCTGCTGCACGAGGTCGTGACCGGCCCCGCGGGCGCCGACGGCGAGCTGTGGCTGGCCGTCACCGACATCGCCGCCCTGGGTGCCAGGCTGCAGCAGGTCACCGACGCCACCGGTGTCGCGCTCGTCGCCCCGTCGGGGGCCATGCGGTTCTCCGTCGGGTCCGGCATCCTCACCGGTCCCACGGTCGGCGGGACGGGCTGGGTGCGCTTCGCACCGGGATCACCACCGCAGGCACACGGCACGCGCTTCCCGCGCCCGGACTGGGAGGGGGCGCTCCCCGACGAGCCCGCGGTCGTCGGGGGAGCGGCCGTCGAGCCGGTCCCGGGCGGGCTCGCGGTCCGCGGCCTGCCCGCCCCGGAGGAGGGCACCGAGAACGACGACGTGGCGCTGCGTGCCGTTCTCGACCGTCGCTTCGTGCAGCTGCTCGTCGGCGGCACCGGCCCTGTCCCGACGCCGGAGGCGATCGCCGGCGCCGCGCGCACGATCACCTCCGGGTGCCCCGTGCTGGTCGCGCCGCTCACCCCCGCCGTGCTCACCGACGGGTTCCCGGCGGCGATCGGCGAGGCGATCGGCGCGGACTTCGCCCTGGGCACCGGTGTCGCACTGCGGACGGCGTCGGGGGTGGAGACCTTCGTCGTCGAACCCGGGCGGGAGACCCGGATGCGTCCGTTCCCGACGGTGCTGCGCCAGCGCTCCGACGGGGGGCAGGACGTGCTGTCGGTGGGCCTCCCCCCGGCCGGGTGGGACGCACGGGGGTGCAGTTACGTCCGCGACGACGTCGTCGCCACCGTCGTCCCGTCGGGCCTGGTCCTCGGCGCCGGGGAGGCCGGGCCGGTGCCGCCCGACCCGTACGACCCGGCGGTCTGGACCCTCCACCTCGGCCACGACGGCGAGCCCGTCGGGGCCGCGCTCCTCGCCGCCGCCCGCTCGCTCGTCGACTCCCTCGACGACGAGCGCCGTGCCCGTCACCGGGTCCGGCTCCGCGGGGTCTGGGCCACCCCGGAGGACGCCGAGCGCGCCGTGTCGCTCGGGCTGCTGCCCCGGCCGGCCCCGGCGAGCTGGGACACCACCGTGCCGGACCTGCGGGTCGAGTCGGCGGTGCCCGCGGTGCCGGTCCCGGCCGTCGCGGAACCGCCGACCCCCGGCGAGAATCCGGCCGTCGACGACGCACCGGAGCCGGGGGACACCGCTGACGGCCCGACCGGCGGTGCGGTCCCGCCACCGGACGCCGACGTCACCCCGCCGGGACCGGCCGCCGACGCCGGGCCGGTCGGCCCCGTCACCGGGGACCACGGCCCCGGGAGCACGGACCCCGCGGCCACCACGGGGGCCGCGGACGCGGGTCCGCCGCTCGTCGTCGACGACCGGCCCAGCACCGGCAAGGAACGCGAACGGTTCGTCGCCGCCGCCGGGGACCTGTACACCGAGGCCCTCGCGACGGTGAACGCAGCGCTGGCCTCCTGGCCGTCGCTGCGCACCGGGGACACGTCCGGGGTGAAGACCGACCTGGCCGCGGTGTGCCTGCACCTCGGCGACGGCGAGCGTGGCGGCGGCCCGGTCAACGAGGGCGTCCGGTCCGGCGGCCGCGACCTGCCCGAGGGGCAGCTGGCCTGTCTGGTCTCCGGGCTGCGTCGCCTCCCGACGCACCGTCGCCCGGTGCTGCGTCAGGGTCGGGCGCCGGAACCGCCGCCGGACCACACCGTAGTGGGCGGGACACTCGCCGAGCCGGGTTTCCTCAGCGCGGCCGGCGAGCTCGACGTCACCGTCCCCGACGCCGGCTACGACGTCCTGATCTGGCCCATGACGGCCCGCCGCACGAGCGAGCTCGTCGCGGGCCGCCCCGTCGCGGAGGTCGTCTTCCCGGCCGGTACCCGGTTCCGGACGATCGGGGTGCGGGACGCGCCCGCGCCCGAGGACGTCGACGGCGGGCCGGTGGCACCGCGCCTCGCCCTGCTCGTCCGGGAGCTCGGCGCCGACGAGGGCGAGGGCTCCGGCGGGCTCGGCGAACGCGACCAGGCGGCACTGGCCAGGCTGGAACGGGCCCTGGAGCGGCGACGCCGGATGGTGCTGCGGACGGTGGAGGACCCGGACGTCGTCCGGCGCCTCACCGTCCCGCTCCTCACGGTCGACGCGGGCGCGACCGGCGACTCGGCCGCCGCGTCGTGAGACGGGCGAGGTCCCGCGCCGCCGGCCGGGCCGTGGCGCTCGGTGCGGCCGCGCTCGTCACGCTGCTGACGGCCGCCCCACCGGCCCTCGCCGCCCCGGCGGTCCCGCCGGGCTGTCTGCCCCCGCCGACGGTGACCGAACCGACGCTGCCCTGGGCACAACGCCAGCTCGCGCCGCAGCGCGTGTGGCCGGTGACCCGGGGTGCGGGGGTGGTCGTCGCCGTCGTCGACACCGGCGTCGACGCCCGGACCCCGCAGCTCGCGGGCGCGCACGTGCTCCCGGGTGCCGACGTGGTGTCGCCCGGCCCGGCGGACAGCGACTGCTACGGCCACGGGACCTTCGTCGGCGGCATCATCGCCGCGCAGCCGGTCGAGGGCAGCGGGTTCGCCGGGATCGCCCCCGACGCGACCCTGCTGCCGATCCGGGTCACGGTCCCGGACGCGGACGGCGACGCCGGCCGGGTGACCGCCGCGTCCCTGACCGCGGGCATCCGCCGCGCCGTGGACGAGGGCGCTCGCGTGATCAACGTGTCGGCCAGCACCAGCATCCCGGACGCCGGGCTCGCCGAGGCGGTGGCGCACGCCGCCGCCCGCGACGTCGTCGTGGTCGCCTCGGCCGCCAACGGGGCGCGCACGGGTGATCCCGTCACCTACCCGGCCTCCTACCCGACGGTGATCGCGGTCGGTGCCGTCGACGCCGAGGGCGGGCGCGCCGACTTCTCCCAGACCGGCCCGTACCTGTCGCTGGTCGGCCCGGGCAGCGACGTCGTCAGCATCGGCCCGGGCGGGCCGGGCCACTGGCAGGGCAGCGGCACCAGCTACGCGGCGCCGTTCGTGGCGGGTACCGCCGCACTGGTCCGCGCCTACCGGCCCGACCTGCGGGCCGACCAGGTCAAGCACCGGCTGGAGGCGACCGCGACGCACCCCGCGGTCCCGCTCCCCGACCCGGCACTCGGCTGGGGCACCGTGAACCCGGTCGACGCCGTCACCGCGGTGCTGCCCGAGGAGGGGACGGGGCGGGAGGCCGCCGTCGTCGCCCCGCCGGTCCGTGCACCCGATCCGGTCGCCCCGTCGTGGGGGCCGCTGACGGCGGTGCTCAGCGTGCTCGCCGCCGCCGGCACGGCCGCGGTGGTCGTGCTGCTGGTCCGGCTGGGCCCGGCCGGGCACCGTCGCGGGTGGTCCCCGCCCCGGCGGGTCGAGATCCGCGGGCCCACCCCGGCCGAGGCGGTCGCGGGTGCTGCGACGGACGACGGCGGTGTGCCGGAGCGGCCCTCCGGCATCCGGGCCGGATGAACCGGTCCCGGCCCGTGCCGGAGCGGCGGTCAGTGGAGGGCGGCGTCCAGGTCCCGCGGCAGCGACCGGGCCGGGGCGGCCAGCCCGGTGAGCGCGGCGGGGGAGAGCAGCTCGTCGACCCGCGTGGCGTCGAGCAGCCCCCGGGCCACCGCGATGTCGCCGACCGGGCGTCCGGTGGCCAGCGACTCCTTCGCGATCTCCGCACTCGTGGCGTACCCCAGCGCGGGGGACAGCGCCGTGACGATCCCGACCGACCCGCGCACGCCCTGCTCCAGGTGCTCACGGTTCGCGGTGATCCCGTCGACGCAGCGGTCCGCCAGCGTCCGCGCCGCGGCCTCCAGGTGCGAGGTCGACCGCATCAGCCCGTAGACGATGATCGGTTCGAAGGCGTTGAGCTGCAGCTGGCCGGCCTCGGCGGCCATGGTGACGGTCAGGTCGTTGCCGATGACCTCGAACGCCACCTGGTTGACCATCTCGGGGATGACCGGGTTGACCTTCCCCGGCATGATCGACGACCCGGCCTGGGCCGGCGGCAGGTTGATCTCGGCGAACCCGACCGACGGGCCCGACGAGGTCAGGCGCAGATCGTTGCAGACCTTGGACAGCTTCACCGCGACCCGCTTCAGGACGCCGGAGACCTGCACGAACGCCCCACAGTCCTGGGTCGCCTCGATGGGGTCGCCCGCCGGGACGACCTCCTCACCGGTGATGTCGCGCAGGTGCGCGCAGGCCACCCGGGCGTAGTCGGGGTGGCCGTTGATACC
This sequence comes from Pseudonocardia sp. TMWB2A, assembly GCF_017312135.1. NCBI lineage: Bacteria > Bacillati > Actinomycetota > Actinomycetes > Pseudonocardiales > Pseudonocardiaceae > Pseudonocardia > Pseudonocardia sp. TMWB2A. Next base: position 5,636,454 of record NZ_QKQY01000002.1, on the reverse strand, counting down.
GGTCCCGATCGCCGTGCCGCCGAGGTTGCTCTCGCACAGCAGGGCGGCCGCCTCACGCAGCCGCGCACAGTCCTCGCGCAGCATCGTGGTGTAGGTGTGGAACTCCTGGCCCAGCGTCATCGGGACCGCGTCCTGGAGCTGGGTGCGCCCCATCTTGACGACGTCGTGGAACTCCTCGGACTTGCGCGCGAACGCCGCGGCGAGGTGCTCCAGACCGGCGACCAGCTCGTGCAGGTGGGTCAGGATGCACAGCCGGATCGCCGTCGGGTAGACGTCGTTGGTCGACTGGCCCAGGTTGACGTGCGTCAGCGGGTCCAGCTCGGCGTAGTCGCCCCGGGCGTGCCCGAGCAGCTCCAGGGCCCGGTTCGCGACGACCTCGTTGGCGTTCATGTTGGTCGAGGTCCCCGCCCCGCCCTGGATCGGGTCGATCGGGAACTGGTCGGCCAGTGCGCCCGCGCGCAGCTCCCGGCAGGCCGCGACGATCGCGTCGGCCCGGCGCCCGTTCAGCCGCCCGAGGTCCCGGTTGGCCAGGGCGGCCGCCTCCTTCACCGCGGCCAGGGCCTGCACCAGCCGGGGGAAACCACCGACCGTCTCGCCGGTCACGGCGAAGTTGGCGACCGCCCGTGCGGTGTGCACCCCCCAGTAGGCGTCCGCGGGCACCTCGACCGTGCCGAGGGAATCCCCCTCCGTACGCGTCATCGCGTTCATGGCTGCTCCCCACTCTTGACAACGGCTGCCAGACTACTCAATGTTGGATGCGAAGCGCAAAGCTCAGAGTGCAATATACTGCACGCAAACAACAGCGAGGAGTCACAATGGCCGTGTCCCCGACGCCGTCGACGCCCCAGGAACCACCGCAGCCCCGTGCCGGCCGCGGCTCCGTGGCCGCGCGCGTGCACTGGCGGTTCTGGCGCTACCCGATCGGTGTCCAGTCGCTGATCGCGGTCGCCCTCGGAGCGGCGATCGGCTGGGCGTTCCCCGTCGTCGGCGAGGGGTTGAAGATCCTCGGTGACGCGTTCCTGAACGCGGTCCAGATGGTCGTCGTCCCCCTGGTGTTCCCGCTGATCGTGCTGGGCATCTCGCGGATGGAGTCGGTCAAGAAGGTCGGCCGCATCGCCGGCAAGTCGATCCTCTACTTCGAGATCGTCACCACGGTCATCCTGCTGCTCGCGGTCGGCCTGGCGAAGGCGTTCGACCTCGGCGTCGGCGCCCCTACCTCGGGTGGCGACGCGGCCGCGGTGGGCAACCTCCAGCAGGGCGTGGACTTCCACGAGCTGCTCCTGCACGCGATCCCCAAGAACGTGTTCCAGGCGTTCGCCGAGGGCAACCTGCTCGGCGTCATCGTGTTCGCGACGCTGGTGGGCATCGCACTGGCCGCGCTCGGGGAGAAGGCACAGCCGGTCAACGACGTCCTCGACTCCTTCGCCGGGGCCATGTTCAAGGTCGTCGGCTACGTCATCGCGTTCGCGCCGCTGGGCGTGCTCGGGTTCATCGCCTACGACGTCGCGCACTACGGCTTCGGCAACCTGGTGAGCCTGCTCGGCTTCGTGGGCGTGGTCTACCTGGGGCTGATCCTCGTCCTCGGTGTCGTCTTCCCGGTCATCGCGGCGATCTACGGCGTCCGCTACGTCGCGATGCTGCGCTCGATCGGCGACCTGGCCGGGCTGGCGTTCGTCACCCGCAGCTCGGAGGCGGTGCTGGCGCCGCTGCTGGGCCGGCTCGAGAAGTTCGGGGTGAGCCGCTCGACCTCGTCGTTCGTGGTCCCGCTGGGCTACTCCTTCAACACCGACGGGTCGGTGCTCTACCAGGCCGTCGCCCTCGTGTTCATCGCGAACGCCTTCGGTCTCGACACCTCCTGGGGCAGCCTGCTGCTGATGGTCGGCGTGCTCGTCGTGCTGTCGAAGGGCATGGCCGGGGTCGCCTCCGCGTCGGTGGTCGTGCTGCTCGCCGCGAGCACGACGATCGGGCTGCCGCCCGAGGGCGTGGCGCTCCTGCTGGGCGTCGACTTCATCGTCGACATGGCCCGTACCGGGGTGAACGTCGTCGGCAACTCGCTGGCCGCCGCCGTCATCGACAAGTCGGAGATCCGGGGCGCCCGCCGCCGCGGTGAGCCGCTGCCCGCCGACCTCGACGCGGCCGCCGCGGCCGACGCCGACCCGGCCGACGGGTCCCCGGGGGTCGCTGCCGGCGGACCCGCACCGTCGGCACCGGCCGGGGCCGACGAAGGGCGCCCGTCGCCGGTCACGGCGGACCGTGCGGGGGCACCCGCCCCGGACGAGCGGGTCGACGCGACCCAGGGGGCGCAGCGCTGATGATCGCCCCGGAACGCGCCCCGCGCGCGACCGGGCCGGGGACCGCCCCGGCTCCGGTCGCGGCGCGGGGCCCGGCCGGGCCCGGCGCGCCGGACGTCCCGGTGATCGGGATCCTGGGCGGCATGGGCCCCGCGGCCACCGCGGACTTCTACACCAAGCTCGTGGACGCGACCCCCGCGTCGCGGGACCAGGAGCACCGTCGGGTCGTCATCTGGTCCGACCCGACGGTGCCCGACCGGACCGAGAGCCTGCAGGGGCGTGGCCCCGACCCGCTGCCCTGGCTGCGCGCGGGTGCGGAGAAGCTGCAGGAGGCAGGCGCGACGCACATCGCCATCCCCTGCAACACCGCCCACGCGTTCGTGCCGGCGCTGCTGCAGTACGTCGACGTCCCGGTCGTCCACATGATCGACGAGGTCGCCCGGTCCCTCGCCGGCGCGGCGCCACCCGTCCGGTGCGCGGGCCTGCTCGCGACCGACGGGACCGTCGGGACCGGGCTCTACCAGGACTGGCTGCACCGCAGGGGGGTCGAGGTGATCGTGCCCGACGCCCGCGACCAGCGGGCCGTGATGACGGCGATCCTGTCGATCAAGGCCGGTCGTCGCGGTGCGGCCGAGACCGCGGCCCTGGCCGCGGTCGCCGACCGGCTCGCCCGGGCCGGTGCGGAGGCGGTCGTGGCCGGGTGCACGGAGATCCCGCTGTGCCTGGCCACGACCGACGTCACGGTGCCGCTGCTGGACCCGGCACGGATCCTGGCCCGGGCGATGGTGGCGCTGACGGCACCGATTTAACGTGCTGTTGATATACTGTGTGCTGCATGCAGATCGTTCCCGTCCCGCGTCGCCTGCTCAGTGACGAGGTGTTCGCGCGGCTGCGCGACGCCATCGTCCACTTCGAGCTGGCGCCGGGGGAGAAGGTCCGCGACACCGAGCTCGCCGAGCGGTTCGGCCTGAGCCGGACCCCGGTGCGGGAGGCGCTCAACCGGTTGGCGGACACCGGGCTGGTCGAGGCCAAGCCCGGTGTCTACACCCGCATCACCCCGCTGGACCGGACCGACGCCGAGCGCGCGCTGGCGGTGCTGAGGTCGCTGGACACCCTGGCCGTCGGCACGGCGGTACCCCGGATGACCGCGGCCGACCTCGAGGAGATGCGTGCGGCCAACCGCGACTTCGAGCGCGCGGTGGACACCGACGACACCGACGCCGCCCTCGACGCCGACGACCGCTTCCACGGCGTGCCGCTGCGCGTCGCGGACAACCCGACGCTGACCCGGATCGTCGAGCAGCTGCACCCGCAGATCCACCGGATCCTCTACCGGAAGTTCTCCACGCTGCTGGGCGGCCGGAACACCATCGAGCACCACGACGCGTTCGTGGACCTCTGCGCCTCCGGCGACGGCGCGGCCGCCGCGGCCTCGTCGGGGCAGCACTGGGAGCGGCTCGGCGGCCACATCACGGAGCTGTTCGCGACCAACCAGCTCGGCTGACCCGGGTGCCGGCGCGGTACCCGCCACGCCGGCACCGTGCCGGTCACCCGCCGTCGGTGCGGGGTGTCTGCACCAGGCGCACCGACCGCCTGCGGTCGACGAACTGACCCCGCCCGGGCGGCAGGGTGCGCGGCCGCACCGTCCCCAGGAAGCGCCCCTCCTCGCGCGGGCAGGACAGCAGCAGCGCGGGCGAACCCAGCTCCCACATCCGCCGGATCCCGGCGTTCATCATCGACCGCGACGCGCCACCGGTGCTGCGGGCGATCACCAGGTGCAGGCCGATGTCGGCGCCCTGGGCGAGCAGCGGCACCAGCGGCTCGAGCGCGCCGGCGCCCATCCCGCCCTCCATCAGCTCGAAGTCGTCGACCAGCACGTAGTAGCGCGGGCCGGTCCACCAGTCCCGGCGCGGCAGCCGGTCCGGGGTGATGTCCGGTCCGGGGACCCGGGCCCGCAGCGTCTCCCCGACCGTCCGCAGCGCCGTGGTCAGGGCGTCGACGCCGACCGAGTAGTCCTGCTGGTACTCCTGCCCCACCGCGTCGTAGAGCTCGCGGCGCACGTCGCCGAACACGATCCGGACGTCGTCGGGGGTGTGGTGGGCGGCGACGCTGCGCGCGATGTGGCGCAGCAGACCCGTCTTCCCGGTCTCGGTGTCGCCGTAGACCAGCAGGTGCGGGCTGGTGTCGAGGTCCCACCACTGCACGCCGAGCCGGGTCTCCTCGACGCCCAGCGCCATCCGCATCTCGGCGGTGGCGCTGACCGCCGTCGGTGCGGGCAGGTCCGCGGGCGCGAGCCGCCCGGGCAGCAGCCGTACCGGCGGGGCGACCGGTGCCCGGGGCGTGGTGAGGGCCTCGGTGAGCTCGACGGTCGCCTCGGACAGGTCGTCCGTGGCACCGGACCCGTCGATACGGGGCAGCGCGGCCAGGAAGTGCAGGCGGTCGCGGGTGAGACCGCGCCCCGGCCGTCCCTCCGGGACGGTCGCCGCCACCCGGCTCCCGACCTCGGAGTCGACCGGGTCACCCAGACGCAGCTCGAAGCGCGTGCCGAGGACGTCGCGCAGCCAGGGGCGCATCTCCGCCCACCGGTTGGAGGCGATGATCAGGTGGATGCCGAAGCCGAGCCCGCGCGCGGCCAGCTCCTGGAACCGCTCCTCCAGCTCGTCGTAGTCCTGACGGACCGTGTACCAGCCGTCGACGACGAGCATGACGTCGCCGTAGGGGTCCTCGTCGAGGAAGCGGCCAGCGCGCCGGGCCCGCCGGTAGGTCGCCATGGAGTCGATGTTGTGCTCGGCGAACAGGGCCTCCCGCCGGGCCAGCAGGTTGGTCACCTCCAGCACCGTGCGGGTGACCCGGTCCCGGTCGAGCCGGTTCGCGACCGAGCCCATGTGCGGCAGCCCGGACAGCGACGACAGCGTGCCGCCGAAGTCGAGGCAGTAGAACTGCACCTGCGCGGCGGAGTGGGTCAGCGCCAGCGACGAGATCACCGTGCGCAGCAGGGTGGACTTGCCGGTCTGCGGCCCGCCGACGACGCCGACGTTGCCGCCGGCCCCGGACAGGTCGGCGGTCAGCAGCTCGCGCCGCTGCTGGGCCGGCAGGTCGATCAGCCCGACCGGGGCGCGCAGGGTGCCCGAGTCCAGGGCGCCGACGGCGCGCAGCCCCAGCTCCGGGTCGTCGACCAGCGGGGGGAGCAGCTGGTCCAGCGCGGCCGGGACGACGAGCGGCGGCAGCCACACCTGGTGGGCCCGTGGCCCGATCCCGGTCAGCCGCCCCAGCAGCACGTCGATCATGGCGCGGGTCTCGGTGGGCTCCTCGGGCTCCGGTTCGTCGGCCTCCGGGAGGGCCGGCGGCGGGAGGTACTCGGTGCCGAAGGCCACCACCTGCTGCTCGACGTCGTCGCGGCGCCGGCGCCGCCGGGCCGGGCGGTAGGTCGCCGAGGAGTAGGCGCCCTTGAACCGCAGCAGGGTCTGGGTGTCCGGACGCAGGTAGCCGTTGCCGGGTGCGGAGGGCAGCTCGTAGGCGTCCGGGACACCGATGATGCTGCGGCTGTCCCCGGCGGAGAAGGTGCGCAGGCCGATCCGGTAGGACAGGTGCGTCTCGACCTTGGAGATCCTTCCCTCGTCGAGGCGCTGGCTGGCCAGCAGCAGGTGCACCCCGAGGCTGCGGCCCAGCCGTCCGATCATGGCGAACACGTCGACGAACTCCGGCTTGGAGGACAGCATCTCGCTGAACTCGTCGACGACGACGAGCAGCGCGGGCATCGGCTCCAGCGGCGCCCCGGCGGCGCGGGCGGCCTCGTAGTCGCGACGCGAGGCGTACTCGAACCGGCGCAGGTGCTCCTGGCGGCGATTCAGCTCACCGGTCAGCGCGTCCTGCATCCGGTCGACGAGCTCCAGCTCGTCCTCCAGGTTCGTGATCACCGCGGAGGTGTGGGGCAGCGCGTCGAACCCGAGGAACGCGGCACCGCCCTTGAAGTCGACGAGCACGAAGTTGAGGTCCTCGGAGGTGTGCGTCGTCGCCAGTGCGAGCACCAGCGTCCGCAGCAGCTCGGACTTGCCCGACCCGGTCGCGCCGATGCACATGCCGTGCGGGCCCATGCCGTCCTCGGCGGACTCCTTGAGGTCCAGCTCGAGCGGTGCCCCGGCGGCGGAGATGCCGATCGGCACCCGCAGCCGTCGCTTGGCGCCCGCCCGGCCGCTGCGGTAGCGGACCGGGTCGAAGGTCCGGACGTCGCCGAGCCCGAGCAGCGCGGCGAGGTCGTAGTCCGAGGCCAGCGGCTCCTCGGTCGTCCCGGTCGCGGTCCCGATCCGGAACCGGGCCACGGTGCGGGCCAGCGCCGCGGCCCCGGCCGGTCCCAGCCGGTCCGGGCGGCAGAGCGGCCGCGGCCGCGGGCGGCCCAGCCGGTCGAAGACCACGGTGCGGACCTCGTCCGGGTCGACCTCCAGGAACAGCGCGTCGGCGCGCTGGGTCCACGGCAGCGAGCCGCCGACGTCCAGGAGCACAGTGTTGCGGTAGCCCTCCAGCACGCAGCGGTGCTCCGGGTGCACGCCGACCCCGTCGAGGACCAGCACGACCAGCGGCTCGGTCGCGGTGACCGGGGACCCCGCCTCGAACCGCGGGCGGCCGGCGAACGCCGGACCGCCGAGCAGGTCCTCCGCCTCGGCCAGGCTGTCGGTCACGATCCGCCGCGCACCGGCGGCGTCGGGGGCGTCGGGGTCCTGGCCGTGCGGCAGCCACTTGCACCAGTCCCAGCGGTGCCGGTTCTCGTCGCTGCAGGCCACCGCGACCCGCAGGTCGGCGGGTCCGTGCGCGGTGACGAGCTGGGCCAGCATCGCGCGGGCCAGGCCGAGGACGGCCTCGTCGTCGCCGGTCATCTGGATCTGGGCGAACCCGCGGACGTAGACGGCGATCGGGGCGTTGGGGACGGTCGAGTAGGCGCGCAGGAAGCGGCGGAGCGCGTGCGCCGACAGCGGTTCCAGGTCCTCCACGGGCTTGGTCTCCGGCGGCTTGAGCGCCAGCGACGAGCGCCGGGTCCCCAGCCCGATCCGGATCTCGCCGAAGTCGTCGTGCGAGGGACGGCGCTCCCACAGCCGGTAGCCCAGCGCGATCGACCACAGCGAGCGCGGATCGGGGTGCAGCCACTTCGCGGCCGTCTGCTGGGCGGCCAGCGAGCGGCGGACCCGGCCACGCAGCTGGGTGAGGTAGCGGACGTAGTCGCGGCGCAGCCCGTGCAGCTTCTGCTTGTGGTTGACGGAGTTGCGCAGCAACCCGACCAGCATCATGCCCATGGCGGAGAGCACCATCAGGCCGCCGCCGACGTAGATCAGCGGACCGCCGCCGGGGCGGACGAACATCATCACCATGGCCAGCGAGCCGAGACCCATCGGCGCGTACATGAGCGCCGAGCTCATGCCCCCGCCCGACTCCTCGGGAACCGCGGGCGGCTCCTGGATCTCGACGGTCTCGTCGGGCACGGGGGGCTTCTGACGGCGCGCCCGTCGGGCGAACAGTTCGGTGCTCACGCGCTTCCCCTTCGTGGGTGATCTCCCCTGGAAAGCCCGGGCGGGGCCGCGGCGCCGCACGTGTGCGTGGGGGCGGACCTAGCGTTCCGGGCGGTTCGCGGTGGTCGACACCCTGGCAGGAGAGGACCCGAGGAACCGTGACGCAAGAGCAGATCCAGCATCGCACACGCAGCTCGGCCCGGCTACGTTTCGTCCTCGGTGAGAAGTCCGCGGACATCACGGTGCCGGCCGAGGTCCCGCTCGCCGACCTGCTGCCCGCGGTGCTGCCGCACTTCGGTGGCGAGGCGATCGAGCAGGGCGCCGAGCACGAGGGCTGGGTCCTGCAACGGCTGGGTGACCCGCCGTTCGACGAGGAACGCACGACCGGCGAGCTGGGCCTGCGCGACGGGGAGGTGGTGCACGTCCGGCCACGGGCCGACGGGCTGGCCCCCATCGACTACGACGACGTCGTGGACGGCGTGGGCGAGCAGGTCCGCACCCATCCCTGGTCGTGGAACGACAGCCGGACCCGGGCGATGCTCAGACTCCTGGCGGCACTCGCCCTGCTGACCGGGGTCCCGCTGGTCCTGCAGGTCACCGTCCCGGCGCTGGCGCTCGCGCTGGCCGGGGCCATCGCGGTGGTACTGCTGGGAGCGGCGGGGCTGGTCGCGCGCAGTGGCGTCGGGACGGTACCCGCGGCCGGGCTGGCGGGCGTCGCCGTCTGCTACGCCGCCACCGCCGGTGTGCTGCTGATCCGCCTCATCGAGCCGGGCGCGCCGGTGATGACCGTGGTCGCCTGCGCGGCCGCGCTGGGCCTGATGGCGCTCGCCATCGGGACGGCGCTCGTCGCGGACGGCGCGCTGCTGTTCGTCGGGGCCGCGACGGCGGGCCTGGTCACGGCCGCGGCGGGCCTGGCCGGGGCGCTGGGCGGGGTGTCCGCGCCCAAGGCCGCGGCGATCGCGGTGGTGCTGTCGCTGGTGGCCGGGGTGTTCGTCCCCTCCACCGCCTTCCGGCTGTCCGGCCTGCAGCTGCCGCTGCTGCCCGGGGAGCCCGAGCAGCTCTCCGACGACGTCGAGCCGGTGCCCTACGCGCTCGTCGTCGAGCGGGGGACCGCGACGGTCGGGTACACCGCGGCCCTGCACGTCGGGCTGGGGGCGGCGCAGCTCGTGCTGCTGCCCCTGGTGCTCGTCGAGGCCACCGTCTGGGCGGTGGTGTTCGTGCTCGTCGTCGCGGCGCTGATGGCGCTGCGCGCACGGCACCTGGACTCCGTGGTGGCCCGGTGGGCGGTGCTCGCACCGGTGGTCACCGCGCTGGTGGTGTGCGCGGTCGGGGTCGCCCCGGTCCTGTCGCCGACCGCGCGGGTGCTGGGGCTGTGGCTGCCGGTGCTCGCCGCGGGCGCCCTGCTCGCCGTGGCGGCCGAGCGGCTGCCCGGCCACCGTCTGCGGCCGTACTGGGGGCGGGCCGTCGAGATCGTCGAGTCGCTGACGGCGGTCGCGGTGCTCCCGCTGCTGCTGCAGGTGCTGGGCGTGTTCGCCTGGATGCGCGGACTGGCGGGCTGAGCAGGTGCAGTCGCGTCGGGACCAGGTCCAGGCCTACTTCTACGTCGTCGGGCGGATGACCTCCGCGGTCACCCACGGACGGCCGGACGTCGTCCGCCCGCCGGGGCGGCGGCTCAGCACCGGGTTCGCCATCGGGGTGCTGGTCGCCGCGGTCCTCTGCGCCGGGTTCGGCGTGTACGGGCTGTTCAAGCCGGGTGGGAACACCTCGTGGCGGACGGCGGGCGCGATCGTCACGGAGAAGACCTCCGGGGCCCGGTTCGTCTACCTGAACGGGACGCTGCACCCGGTGCTCAATCTGGCCTCGGCACGGCTGGCGACCGGGTCGACCGCGGCACCGACGTCGGTGTCGGCGGCGTCGCTGGCCGGGACCCCGGTGGGGGCGCCGATCGGCATCCCCGACGCGCCGGACTCGGTGCCCGCCGCGGCGTCGCTGAACCGGTCCCCGTGGACGGTGTGCGCGAGCCCGCCGGCCGCGGGCACGGTCGGACCGCCGACGCTGTCGCTGCTGCTCGGCGCCCCGGCCGGTCCCGAGCCGGCGGACGACGAGGGGCTGCTCGTCGCCACCCCCGACGGCCAGGAGAGCCTGGTCTGGCAGGGCCGGCGCTACCGGCTCGGCGGGGCGGGCGTCGCCGCCGCCCTCGGCTACGACGACGTCGCCCCGGCACCCGTGCAGCCCGGCTGGCTGGCCGCGGTCCCGGCCGGACCGGACCTGGGCGTCCCGGCGATGGGCACCCCCGGCGCGCCGGGGCCCACCATCGCCGGGAGGCCCAGCCGGGTCGGGCAGGTGTACCAGGTCGACAACCCCGCGCTCGCCTCCGACGACCTCTACCTCGTCCGTGCCGACGGCGTCGCCCCGCTCAGCCGCACGATGGCCGCGCTGGCGATGTCGGGTGGCGGCAGCACGGTCCGCGTGGGGCCCGCCGACATCGCGGCGGTGCCGCGGTCGGCCGGCCCGGAGCTGGGCCGTGACCTGCCCCCGGTGCCGCCGCGGCTGGTGGTGACCCATCAGGAGGACATCCCCTGCGTCCGGGTCGACGTCGCCGATCCCGACGCCCCGGTGCGGATCGGGACGCTGCCGGCGGCGGCCGTCGCGGCGGCCACCGTCCCGGCCGGGACGCACACCCCGGGGCTGCAGGCCGACCGGATCGGCATCCCGGCCGCGTCCGGGGTGCTCGCCCGGGTGGCGGCCGCGCCGGGAGCCGCGCCCGGAGCGGCGTTCCTCGTCACCGACATCGGGGTGCGGTTCCCGGTCGCCGACGACGAGGCGTTGACCGCGCTCGGCATGCAGGGCGGCAGCGCCGTCGCGGTGCCCGAGCAGCTGCTGGAGCTGCTGCCGACCGGCCCGGTGCTCGACCGGGAGCCGGCGTTGCAGACCCGGTCACCGCAGTCGTGACCGCTCGCATGCGACTTGGCGGGGGAAATCCCCACCGATCCGGCGAACGGACGTAAGCCGTTACGTCTCCGGCGATCGGGACCGATTCACTTCAGGCGTCGGGAACCCGATCGACGGAACGCACCAGGAGGCTCGGCCGGACTGGGCCGGGCCCCGACCCGGAGGACGAACATGGCGCTGACCAAGGCGGACATGCCGCGGATCGAATCGACCGCGGCGCAGCACGACGAGACCGGCAACGGCGTACAGCAGCTCATCCGCACCGCCGCGTCCGAGGTCGAGGGTCAGTTCGACCCGACGTCGAGCGAGCTGGCGAAGGCGACCCACGCGGCCTGGCTCGACCTGCAGGAGTTCGGCAAGAAGGCGCAGGCGGACCTGCAGCACATGGGTGAGGCCATGCGCCGGGCCGCCACCGAGAACATGCAGACCGACGTCGAGAGCGCCGGCGGCGTTCCGCAGGCCAACTGAGCCCGACCCCTCTGACCAGGTAAGGAGTCCCTCACATGGACACCATGTTCTACCAGTACGAGCAGATCGAGGAAGCGCTCGCGGCGATGAAGCGCTCGGCGCAGACGCTGCAGGACGAGACCTCGCAGCTGCGCAGCGCGGTGCAGCAGCTGTTCGGCGCGGACTTCGTCGGTGCCTCGGCGGACCAGTACAACTCCACCGCCAACGAGCTGCAGCAGCAGCTGCAGGCCAAGAACCAGTACATCGACGACCTGCACCGTCAGGTCATGGACTCGATGGAGCGCATGCGCGCGTCCGACCGCGCGGGCGTCAACGCGTTCTGATGCCCCGGCCGGTGTCACCCCGACGGGGTGACACCGGCCTTCGGCCGTTGCGGAGAACGGAGCAGGGATGGGCGAGCACACGAAGGTCGACCGGGCCGCCATCGACGAGGCGGCGGGCAAGCTCGGCAAGCTGATGGACGACATCAAGGCGTTCACCGATCTCGACCCGCACTGGCCGGACGCGGGCAAGTTCTCCGTGGCCCAGTACGTCGAGCGGCGGGTCGACGACCGGCGCAACGCGGTCATCGACCACGCGAAGCGGATGAAGACGATCCTCGAGGCGATGGAGCCCTCGCTCAAGGACGTGTCGAAGATGCTGGTGGACGTCGACTCCGACAGCGCGGCGGCCGTCGGTGCGCGCATCGACGAGATGCGTGCCGACGCCGACGACGAGATCGTCGACCGCGCCAACGAGATCGAGCACCAGCAGCACAACTTCACCACCGACGACGAGTCGGAGGAGAGCAACACCTCCGACGGCGACGGGTACGACGACACCCAGGGCCAGATCATCACCGGTGTGCCCAAGGGCGAGGAGGGCGTGGGCAGCGTCCCGCAGGACGAGGTGCTCAACGCCCCCAGCCAGACCGAGGACACCGACCAGGACACCACCGACGAGGAGTTCCTGGACGAGTTCGAGGACGACCGGCCCGACTCCTGAGTCCGGTCGCCGCCCGCGCCGGCTCCACCCTTCCCGAGAGGACACCCAGGACCATGGCCGAGCAGACCCGCGTCGACGTCGGCGCCGTCACCGCATCCGCCGACGCCGTCGGTGCCCTGCTGCCCCCGAGCTCCGGCTCCCGGGACCGGCTCGGCGCGGACTGGTCGCCCTCGGGGCCGTTCGCGGCGGCGCAGCAGCTCGACGGGGTGTCCGACGCGCGCGCCCAGGAGCTGCTGAGCTACGTCACCGCACTCCGCACCGAGCTCGGGGAGTTCGGTGGTTCCCTCGCCGCCACCGCCCGCAACCTGGTCGACACCGACGTCGTCTCCGGCACGCGGGTGACCGGCCTGCCCGGTGACGAGGTCGTCGATGCCTGACGCCGACGACCCGGACGCGTTCGGCCTCGCCGGACAGGACACCGCGCCCCCTCCGGCGTTCAACGCCTCGGACTTCAAGACCTGGACGACGTTGCAGTTCCAGGTCGAGGGCATCGCGCCCCAGGAGGGTCAGTCCGCCGCGCCGGCGGCGTGGAAGAAGCTCGGCGACCAGTTCCAGACCGCCACCGAGCGCCTCCAGTCGATCAACGACGACGTCGCCAAGCTGGTCAAGCAGGTCGACGAGGCGCTGGAGGGACAGGCCGGGACGGCCTTCCAGGACTACGCCGACGGCGTGCTGAAGGAGAGCAAGGCCTTCGCCGCGGTCCTGGCGGACAAGAAGTACGCCGACACCGTCCGCGGCGTCGGCACCGACATCTCCACCTTCCGGGACAAGTGGTGGGAGACGGTCGAGCAGAGCTGGGAGGACCGTCGCGCGGCCCAGGACAAGGTGCGCGCGAAGGCGGTCTCGGCCGTGACGCTCGCGGCGGCGGCGGGGGACTCGTCCCTGATCGCCGACGTCGTGCAGACCTACAAGAACGTGGTGCGCCGGATCGAGAACGAGTACGAGGACGAGCTCGTCACGGCACTCCAGAAGCTGCTCGGCGGGCTGGCGGACGACTACTCGACGGCGGCCGGGGACATGGCTGCGCTGGAGATCGTGCGCGGCGAGAAGGCGCGCGGGTCGAAGGAGGCCGTCGCCAAGCTCGACAAGAAGGGTGACGACGACTCCGACGACGACTCCGACGGCTCCGGGTCCGACGACGACGATGACGACTCCGAGGGCTCCGGGTCCGGGGACGACGATGACGACACCGACTCGGACTCGGACTCCGACTCCGACGGGGCCCCGCCCACCGTCGAGGAGCTGGAGCAGCAGATCGAGGACCTCGAGGAACGCGTCGAGGAGCTGGAGACCGGTGGGACCGGCGGCGGCGACGGTGCCGGTGACGGCATCGGTGGTGCCGGTGACGGCCTCGGCGACGACGAGGGCTCGGGTTCCGGCTCGGGTTCCGGTTCCGGTTCCGGCTCGGATGAGGGTTCGGGTTCCGGCGGCAGCGGTGGCGCCCACGGTGGGGGCAACGCCGGTGGCGGCGCCCGCGACAAGGCGCTGGACGACGCCCGGAACGCGGCCGGCCAGGCCATCGACGACCTGGCGGGCGGTGGCGGTACCGGCGGCGGCACCGGCGGTGGCGACCCCGGCTCCGGCTCCGGCGAGACCGGGGGCTCGGGCGGGGGCGTCCCGGCCCCCGAGATCCCCGACCTGTCGACGGGCGGCGAGGACACCGGTGGCTCCGGGGGGTCGACCGCGGACCCGCAGCGCCAGGCAGCGCTCGACCAGGCGAAGAAGGCCGCCGGCGACGCCATCGACGGCCTCCGCGGCGAGACGTCCGACCCCACACGCGACAAGGCGCTCGAGGACGCCAGGAACGCCGCGAACCAGGCGATCGACGATCTGTCGGGCAGCGGCTCCGGCGGCACCGGCGACGGCTCGACGGGCGCGGGCGGAGGTCTGACCGGCTCGCCGGGCGGCGGCTCGCCGGGGTCGGGCTCGGGCTCGGGCGGCGGTGCGAAGTCGCCGGGGTCGGGTGGCGGCAGCGGACCCGGCTCCGAGGGCGCCAAGCGCGACCAGGCGCTGGAGGACGCGAAGAAGGCCGCGAACGAGGCCATCGAGGACCTCCAGGACCCGGTCTCCGAGGGTGGCTCCGGGGACGGCAGCGGTTCCGGGGACGGCAGTGGCTCCGGTGGGGGTCCGGGCTCCGGGGACGAGGGCGGCAACCCCGCGCACGACCAGGCGATGCGGGACGCGAAGGAGGCCGCCGACAAGGCGATCGACGAGCTGCGTACCGACGACCCGGTCCGCAACGACGCCCTCGACCAGGCCAAGGAGGCCGCGAACCAGGCGATCGAGGACCTCGCCGCCGAGGGGGCCGACACGGACGGCACGGCACTGCGGCCCGACGACCGCGGTCTGCTCGACCAGGCGCACGGGGCGGCCAACAAGGCACTCGCCGAGCTGGGCCCGGACGCCACGCCCGAGCAGGCGAGGGCGGCCGTCGAGAAGGCCATCGACGACCTCGGAAACCCCACCGGCGACCCGCACCGCCAGGCGGTACTCGACGAGCTGAAGAAGACCGCGACCGATGCCCTGGGCGACGAGCCGCCCGGTCGCGTCTCGGACGCGATGGACAAGGCCTTCGAGGAGCTCGGCCAGGACGCGGCGGACAAGACCGGCCTCGGGGACGACCCGGGGGCCCGGACCGCGACCGAGGGCGACGGCACCGGCGGTGGGTCGTCGGCGTCCCCGCCGGACCTGCCGTCGGCCGAGGAGCTGATGGGTGAGTCCGGTGGCGCGGGCGGCGGCGCGGACGACGGTGCCGGTGGTGCCGGGGGCGGCCCGGAGGACGGCGCGGGTGGCGGCGGCCCGGTGTCGCCGCCGGACCTGCCGTCGGCCGAGGAGCTGATGGGCGAGTCCGGTGGCGCGGGCGGCGGCGCCGACGACGGTGCCGGTGGCGCCGGCGGCGGCCTCGGCGGTGGTGCCGGTGGCGGCCCGGGTGCGCTCGACCCGAGCCTGGCCCGGTTCGACACCGACGTCGCCGCCGAACGCGGCTTCGGTGTGCCGCCCGGCGGCGTCCCGAACGGGCAGGTGCTCCCCGCGGCCAACGCCGCGGCCGGCGGACCGATGGGCGGCGGTATGCCGATGGGTGGCATGCCGATGGGCGGTGCGGGGATGTCCCCGCAGGGCATGGGACAGGAGCGTGAGCGCGAGCCGCACACCTGGCTGCAGGCCGAGGGCGGGATCTGGGACGAGGACACCGACCATCTCGCCCCCGGTGTGATCGGACGGACCTGACCGTGACCACCCCCGTGCCCCCGGTGGACACCGGGTTCGACGCGATCGTCGCGCAGCTGCTCGCGGCCGACCCCGACGTGCTGTACCGGCGGGCGGACGCCGTCGACGCCGTCGTCGTCGAGTTGGAGACGGCCCGCGACGGGCTGCGCCGCGAGACCCGCCGCGTCCAGGAGGCGATGCTCGGCGCGACCGCGGACGGGTTCGCCGCCGAGTCCGCGTCGAAGGTGGCCGCACTGGAACGGTCGCTGGAGGCCGTCCGGACCTGGCCGCTCGCCCTGCGCGGCGCCGGCGACGAGCTCGGGCGCGCCCGCAGCGCGGCGATGTCGCTGCGCGAGCAGCGCGCCGCCTGGGCCGGTCACCCGCAGGCCGCCGAGGTCGAGGCGACGTTCGCCGCGGCGGCGCGCGCGGAGCTGGCCCGGGTGGAGACGGCCTTCGCCTCGTCGGGCGGTGCGCAGCAGCCGATCGCGGCGGTACCGGGGTCGTCGCCGGCCGGTGGGCCGACGGTGACCGCGGTGTCGACCACCGCGCCGCCGCAGCCGGAGGTGGTCACCGCGGTGCGGCCGGGGTCGGCGGGCCCGACGGCCGGGATCCCGGGGCTGACCGCACCCGGCCCGGAGGCGGCGGGCATCCGCGCGGCCGCGCTCCCGGAGGCACCCGCCCCGGTGACGGACGGGTCGCCCACGGCGCCGGGGGACGCGGCGTTCGCCCCGACGGCGTTCGCGCTCGGTGGCCAGACCCTCGGTGCCCCCGCGGCCGCCCCCTCCGGGACGCTGCAGTCCGCGCCGGTGACCCCCGCGCCGTCGACTGCCGCGCGAGCCACGGCCGTGGCCCCGTCGGGGGTGCTGGGGCGCCCGTCGGACAGCAGCCGGACCGGCACACCGGCGACGGTCACCGCGCCGGTCGGCACCCGGGCCGCCCTCTCCCCGGAGTCGCCCGGGGCCGACCCGGACCGGTCCGCCGATGGCGGTGGAACGCTCCCCGGGGGGCTGGTCGGGATGGCGGCGGGCGGCGTGCTCGGACGCGGTACGACCGAGGGCAGGACCCCGGCCGGGACCGGGCCGTCCCCCGCCACGGAGCGGACGGACGCGACCCGTCGCGAGGCAGGGCGCACCACCGGTACGGACGCGGTCGGGTCCGTGTCGCTGCCGGAGGTCGAGGCGCTGCAGGCCACCACCTCCGGAGGCGGCCCGTCCACGCCGTCCGACCGGATCCGCGCGGGTGCGGGTCCGCTGACGTCGTCGGTGGGCCTGCCGTCCTCGCCGCCCGTGTCGTCGGGCGGACCGGCGATACGGGTGCCGACGCTGCCGGTCACCGGCGACGCGGCGGCGATCGCGACGCTGCCGGTCACGACACCCACCCCGGACCCCCGGAGCGCCGGACGCCTCCCGCTGTCCCCGGCAGCCGGTGAGGCGGGGATGCCCGGCGGGGCGCCGATGGGCGGGCCGTTCATGCCGATGGGGGCCGGGATGGCCGCCGGGATGAACCAGAACGACGACCGCGCCCGCGAGACCTCACTGACCGCTGATCCCAGCAACTGGCAGGACGACGGGGTGCCGGGAGTGCTGGGCCGCAGCTGAGGCCCGACATCCACCCGACCGACCACACGAGGAGGAGACACCCATGAGCGACGCCACGGACCACGAGGGGTACTACGCCCGGCGGCTCGACGAGGCCTTCGAGCAGGTCGAGCAGGAACGCGCCCGGGTCGGGGAGGTCAGCCGGGTCTGGAAGGAGGAGCAGACGACGGTCGTCGCGAAGGACCGCTCGTTCACCATGACCTTCGACGGCCGTGGCGATCTCGCCGACCTCAGCTTCCACGGCACCCGGTACCGCTCGCTGGCGCCCACCGAGCTCGCGCACCTGATCGTCGGGACGCTGCAGGCGGGTCGGCTGCAGGCCCTGGAGCGCACCGCCGCGATCGTGCAGGAGGGCGGTGGCGCGGAGGGGCTGGACCTGGTGGGACTGGCCACCGGGAAGGTCGACCCCTCCGAGATGATCGAGTCGCTGATGGGCTCGATGTTCGCCGAGATGGGCGTCGAGGACCCGACCCGGGGTGAGCGTCGTGGCCGATGAGACCTACGTCGACCTCCCCGGCGTCCGGCGCAACGCCGAGGGGGTGCGCCGCATCCGGAGCGACCTGGCAGGGCCGTTGGAGCGTCTGAACGCGCTCAGCGCGGAGTACGAGGGCTGCTGGGGCACCGACGACATCGGCAAGGCCTTCGGGGAGAAGTACTCCCCGGACTCGACCGAGGCCCGCGCCGGTGTCGGCGAGACGACCGAGGGGCTCGACATCTACGCCGACAACCTCGAGATCTCGGCGGACAACCTGTCGCGGCTCGACGAGGACAACGCCTCCCACGTCCCTCCCGCGTAGCGCACGCCGTCCGTCCCCGCACGACACCAACCCGATCCGGCCGCACCGCCGGGTCCGACCCTCACACGATCGGTGGAACGAGGAAGGAGGGAACCCTGCGATGCCAGGTGGGTCGACCGAGCTGCCCGACTCCCTCCAGAAGTTCTTCAAGGTCACCCTCGGGATGGAGTGGCCGGAGGGCAACGAGGGCAACCTGCGGGCGCTGAGCGGCGCCTGGGCCGACCTCGCCGCGGCACTGGAGCAGGCCGCGATCGACGCTCGGCGGTCCGGGGCCGACCTCGACGACGTCCTGCGCGGCGACACCGGGGCCGCGAACGCGAAGCTCCTCGGCGAGGACTACGCCGCCAGCCTCACCGAGCTGGCCCAGGGTGCCGACGAGTTCCGCAAGGCGACGAAGAACGCCGCGGCGGACATCCAAAAGGGCAAGATCATGTTGATCGTGATGGCCGCGATGACCCTCGCGGCCGTCATCGAGCTGCTCGTGTCGCTGTTCGGGGCGATCTTCGTGCCGGCCGTCCTCGCCGCGGCCCGGGTCGGCCTGTGGGCGCTGCTCCGGCAGATGGTCAAGCAGATGATCCAGGCGGTCGCGCGGCTCGGGCTGAACAAGGCGACCGCCCAGACGCTGCTGCGGGGCATCTCGAAGGCGCTCGCGGAGGCGACCAAGCGGGCGGCGCTCTACGGTGCGGCCGGCGCCGGGCTCATGGCCGGCCTCGACGGTCTCATCCAGGTCGGGCAGAACGAGTCGGGTGGCCGCGAGGGCTACGACCTCGACTCCATCGGGCACAGCGCGATCGGTGGTGCGATCGGCGGAGCCGGTGCGGGGCTCGCGCGCGCGGCGGCCGGGGGCGTGCGCAGCTGGAGCAACAGCGCGATGCGCAACCTCAACCGGGCCCGTCCGCCCGGAGCCCCGCCCCAGCAGCTCGCCCGCCACGTGCGCGCGTTCGGCATCCTCGGCTACGCCGGTGCGCAGATCATGACCGCGCCGGCGTCCGGCGCGGTCATCAACGCGGTGTTCGGCGAGGACTCCAACCCGTTCTTCGGTGCGATCGGCGCACTCGGCGGGATGCGCCGCCGGCCCGGCGGCGACTTCGGCCTCGCCGCGAGCAAGGTCCCCTTCCTCAACCGGGCGTCCCTGCTGGACCACATGAAGAAGGAGGGGCTGGGCCCCTCGGCGACCCCGCCGCCCTGGATGTCCTCCGCCGGTCCCGACGACGTCCTCCGGATCCCCACGACGTCCGACGGGTCGGGGCCGACCCCCGGTACGCGCCCGTCCGGCGACGACCCGGCGACGTCCCGGGGCGACGACGGGGACTCGTCGGCGCCGTCGCGGTCGTCGGGGCAGGGACCGGAGAGCCGGCCGCCGCTGGTCATCCCGTCGTCGCCGACGGTGAGCTCGTCGTCGACGGCGACGCCGGAGTCCGTGCCGGCGACGGTGACCGGCGGATCGTCCGGCACCGCGTCCGGCCCGACGTGGGGCTCGGCCGCCGGCGCCCGGCCGGAACCGGTGTCGGAGCCTCCGGCCTCCTCCGTCACGCCCGTCGCCGGCGACACGACGAACCTGTCGACCCCGGACGGAGCGCCGGTCCTGGGCAACGGCAACACCAGCGGCAACACCAGCGGCGGCACGGGTGGCGACACGGGGGGCGGCGCTGCGGGCGGCCGCGATGCGCCGGGGAACAGCGCGCCGAGCAGCAACGTGCCGGGTAGCAATGCGCCGGGCAGCAACGTGCCGGGTGAGAGCGCGCCGGTCAGCAACTCGCCGGGCAACAGCGCGCCGGGTAGCAACGCGCTGGGTAGCAACGTGCCGGGTGAGAGCGCGCCGGTCAGCAACTCGCCGGGCAACAACGCGCCGGGCAGCAACGCGCCGGGCAGCAACGCGCCGAGCAACGACGCACCGAGCAACAGCGCGCCGAGCAACGACGCACCGAGCAACAGCGCGCCGGGGAACGACGCACCGAGCAACAGCGCGCCGGGCAGCCCCGCCACGGTCGACTCCGCGCCGGGGGACAGGGCGCCGGGCACCGGGGCTCCGGAGAACAGCGCGCCGGGCAGCACGGCTCCCGGAAGCACCGCACCGGGCAACACCGCCACGGGTGGCGACGCACCGGGCAGCATCGCACCGGGAAGCGACGCGCCGCCCAGCGCCGTGCCCGGTCACGGCGCGCCGGTCGGTGCAGCGCCGGCCGGCACCGCCGCGGGCACCCCTGCCGGGGGCACCCCTGCGTCGGGCAACACCGCGTCGGGCAGCCCTGCGTCGGGCAATGCCGCGTCCGGCAACACCGCGTCGGGCAACACCGCGTCCGGTGGCAGCTCGACCGCGCCCCGGCCGACGTCGGACACCGCGGTCAGGAGCACCGGCGGGGAGGCACCGAACCCGGCGGCGCCGGTCAGCGAGGGTCGGGACCAGGGCTCCACGCCTCAGCGGGGCACCGTCGAGGGGGAGGGCACCGGCGGCCGCGGGACCGACGCTCCGGGCCCGGCGGCGGTGCAGTCCGACGGCGCCGCCCCGCCCGGACGGGCCACGACCGGCGACGGTCCCTCCACACCGGACGGATCCCGCGACACCGTCGGGACCCGTCCGACCGAACCCACCGCATCCACCGGGACCGTGCGCGACGCGACCACCGACTCCGCAGGCGGTCCGGTCCGCGAGCCGGTCCGGGGCGAGCAGGCGCCCACGGTGGGCGGCGACGCGCGCACCCCGGAGCTCTCCCCGTCCCGCGTCGCCGACGACACCGACGGTCGTGGGACGGGTGGCCCGGTCGCCACCCCGCAGCCGCCCGCCGCGTCGTCGACCACCCAGCCGGCCACGTCCGGGGCCGGTCGCGACACCGCCACGACCTCCGGCGGAGGGCGCACCGACGCCACCCCGTCCGGCCAGGGCTCGGGGGCGAACACCCCCCGATCCGCCCAGCAGGCGCCGTCGACCGGCACGTCGGCGGGGGAGGGGCGCACCGTCGGCGGCGAGTCCGCCACCCGCGCGACCGGTGGTGGGCGCGACGCCGCCCCGACCGCCGCCGACGGCGCCCGTTCCGCGGACACCTCCCGCTCCGGGGGATCCCCGCTCGCCCCGGCCGCCGGGGACCGGGCCACCTGGGAGACGTCGGGGTCCCCGTTCACCGACCTCGACCGCACCCCGCCCACCGCACCCGTCGAGCCCACGGTCCTGCCCGCGGACGTGTCGTCCACGCCCGCGACCGGTACGCCCCCGCCGGTGTCCACCTCGGTCACGGCGGGGTCGACCCCGGCAGCCCCGGCCCCGACGCCCTCGTCCGCGGCCCCGACGCCCCCGGCCCCGCCGTCCTCGACCCCGGCTCCGACCCAGACCCCGACGGCGTCCCCGACGTCCGCCCCGCCCCGCACCGGAACCGACGGTGCCCCACCGCCCGCGCCGCGCACCGACGGCGCCCCGCCGGCCCCCGCACGCACCGACGGCACCACACCGGCGCGCACCGACGGCAGCACGCCGGCCCCTGCGCGCACCGACGGCAGCACGCCGGCCCCGGCACGCACCGCCGGGTCCGGCGGGCCGGACACGACCCGGACCGGCGACCCGGCGTCCGGCGAACACCGCCCGGCCACCGCCCGCGGTGCCCGCACCCCGGAGGGGGATCCTCGCGTCCCGGAGTCCCGCCCGGCCGAGTCCGGCGGGCGCTCGCGCACCCGCGACCGCGAGGACGGCACCGTCGTCCTGCCGGTGCCGACCCCGGATCCCGCCGAGTCCGGTCCGCCCGCCCCGCGCCGCGGCGACGACGGGGGGCGGTCCGCCGCACCCGGGTCCGAACAGAGCGCGCCGGTCACACCGGTCCGGTTCCGCGAGTCCACCACCTCGATCGACGAGGACGCCCGCGGCCCGATCCGCGACGCCACCGACGCGTTCGTCCGCGACGTCCTGGCCACGCCGCCGGACCGCCGGGCCCCCGCCATGACGATCACCGGCCACGGCAACGGGACCATGCGCCGCACACCGTGGTCGATCGACGGCACCGGCACCGGCCGGGCCCGGGCCGACGCGGTGCGGGCCGTCGTCCTCGAGCGGCTCGACGAGCTCGCCCGCGAGGGCGGCCTGGGGGGCCGGGACACCTCGGAGTTCCGGGTGCTGGCGCGGACGGACGCGACGCCGCTGACCCCCGGCGCGCTGCGCGACACGAACCGGATCGCGATCATCGACTACACCACCGACGACGTCACCGGCCCCCGGTCGGAGAGCACGGTGACCTTCTCCTCGGGCCAGCACCGTCCCGGCCCGGGTGCCGACGCCGACATCGTCGCGCTCGCGGGTCAGGTCCGCGAACGCCTCCGCGACGGCGGCCCGGTGCGCGTGGAGATCGTCGGCGACGGCACCGGCCGTCCCGCGCAGCGGCTGGCGAACCGCGGCGGCGCGCTGATCGAGTCCTCCGGCCGGGTCGCGAAGACCAGGCTCGGCAGCGCCGAGAAGTGGACCCGCGACCTGCTCCGGCACCCCGCCGACGACCCCCGTCCGCCGGGGCGGTGGGTGGTCCGGCCACCGTCGGCCGGCCCCGAGGCACTCCTGGAGCAACGGCGCACCGCCGGCCGGGAGCGGGCCGACGCCGTCGCGAACCGGCTCCGCGAGCTGCTCGGCGACCACGCCGACGGGGTGCGCATCGCGACCCGGGCCGCCGTCGACCGCGCTCCGGACGGGCCGGTCGGTGCCCCGTCCCGGTCGGTGCGTGCCGTCGTCGAACAGGACGCGCAGCGCCCGCCGGAGGCGGTCGGCCGCCGCGGGCCCGCCGAGGACGGCGTGCTGCGGAACGACGGCGACGGCGCCCGTGACGGTGACGGCGGCGGCCCCCGCGACAGCGGCGACAGCGCCCGGAGCGACGCGGCCCCCGCCGGCGCGCCCGTCCGCATCCCGTTCGCCGAGGGCGCCCACCGGATCGCCCACCGCGACCGCGCAGCGGTCGAACGCGCCACCGACGCGTGGATCGACGACGTCGTCGCCGCGCGTGCGGCCGGCGGCCCGACGCCCGCCCTGGTGGTCACCGGGCACGGCAACGGGTCGCGCGACCTCGTCCGCCCCTGGGCCGACCGCACCGGCGCCGAGGTCACCGGCCGCGACCGCGCCCGCTCCGTGCACGACGTCGCCGAGCAGCGCCTGGCCGAGCGGCTGCGCACCGACCGGGCGGGCGGCCTCACCCGCGAGGACTTCCGCATCGTCTCCGGCGGCAGCGCGCGCCCGCCCGTCCCGGACGCGTCCGTGGAGCAGCGCCGCGTCGCCGTCGTCGAGCAGCGGACCGACGACGTCGCCCGTACCGACTCGGTGCACGACGTGGCCTTCGACTCCCACGTCACCCGCCTCGACGACGACGCCCGCCGCGACCTCACGACCTTCGCGGGGGAGGTCCGTGAACGCGCCCGTCTGGCCGTCGCGGCCGGGAACCCCCCGCCCCGGGTGCTGCTCGTCGGCGACGGCATGGGGCACCGCGCCGACCGGGCCCGCGGCACCGCGGAGTCCCTCATCGGCCGGGCCGACACCGACCGGGCCGGCCGGCCGCGCAACGACGTGGCCCAGCGGCTGGCGACGGGCCGTGCGCGGGCGCTGGCCGCGGCCGTGTTCCTGCGCGGGCAGCTCGCGGACGTCCCCGGGGTCCGGATCGTGCACCGCGCCGCGGTCGACGCACCGGACGGTGTCGTGCCCCGGCCGGGCCGCGGCGTGCAGGCGCACGTCGACGCGCCGGTGCCGCGCACCGTCATGGGCGACCCGCAGGGCCGTCACCTGCAGGACGTGCCCCGCCGGGTCCACGTCCCGCTGCTGGGCGGACGGTTCACCGCCGACGTCCGACGCGCCCTGGAGATGTGGATCGCCCGGACCGGCGACCCCTCCGCCGTGCACGTGTGGGCCGACGCCCCCGCCCGCGGCCACGGTGGGCTCTCGGCCGTGTCCCGGCGCCGCCTGACCGACCTCGGGGTCACCGTCCGCGACGTCTCCACCGACCTCCCGTCCGGTACCCGCGCGACCGACCGGATCCTCAACCACCGGCTCCGCACCGGTTCCTTCACCGGGGTCGGCACGGACGTCGCGCTGTCGGTCGTCCACTCCGAGGGCGGCGTCTGGGCCGACCCGGCCGTGCGCGCCACCGGCGACGGCCCACCCGCCCCGCTCCCCGCGACCATGCCCCGCATGCCCGGCGGCGTCACCGACGGCGAGCCGCTGTTCCCGCTGCTCACCGGCCGCGTGGACGGGCTCGACGGTCCCGGTACCGGGCTGCTCGTCGCCCCACCCGGCTCGGCGCTGCTGCAGACCCTGCTCAACTCCGACCGGCTCGGCGAGGACGGGTTCCTCACGGGCCGTCTGCAGGAGCACCTCGACTCCCGCCCGGTGGACCTGACCGCGCGGGCCGACCGCGGCACCGAGGCCGACCTGCGCACCGACCTCGGCTCCGGCCGGTTCCGTGTCGACGACCACGTGCTGTCGCCGTGGACCGGCCGCGACGTGCCCGCCCCGGCCGCCGCGCCCCGCTCGCTGCTGCGGGTGCAGTCGGTGGGCCCCGAACAGCGGCGCGCCGTCGCGGACCTCATCGCGTCGATGGTCCCGGGCGCATCGGCACGGCGGTCGGGGACGGCGACGTCGTCGCAGCTCGACGCGATGCTCACGCACCGGCCGTCGGCGCTGCACCAGGGACTGCCCTCCGAGGTCGAGGTCGGCGGCCGCCGCTACGAGGCCGTCGTCGCCGTGGACCACGACCCCGGCCGCCGGGGCCACGGCCCCGACCCCGCCGCGACCGACGGCACCGAGCAGATCCGGCGCGGCACCGACAACCTCGTCGAGGGCCGCTACGACGACAGCAGCCGCGCCGTCCCGATCGCCGGCTCCGGCGGCTCGCTCGCCGGGTACGGCGGTGCCGCGGTCACCGTGACCGGGGGCGACACCGTCGGGCACCGGACCCGCAAGACGGTCAACAACGACGTCGGCTACGACGCCAAGCACACCCCGGCCGCCGACGTCCCGGTCCGCTTCACCGTCACCCTGCGCGACGAGTCCGGCGCCTTCGTCGGGCCCGGACCACGCGTCCTGGACGGCACCGCCACCGGATGGTTCGACCAGCCGACCCCGAACGCCGGCGCCCGCCCCGCCGTCGAGCTCGGTCCCGGCGCCGGGCCCGCGCTGTCCAACGCCGCGGTCCTCGACGTCCGTGGACCCGGCCCGGACGCGGTCCTGGCCGCGCTGGCCGACCAGCTCCCGCCCGGGCTGCTGCAACCGGGGTCCCCGGGCCGCAACCGGCTGCTGCACTTCCTGTCCGACAACCATCTCGCCCACCACTACGAACGGTTCACCACCGGCTGGGTGCGCTCGGACGAGCTGCGCAACCCCGGCGGGCCACCGGTGTACGTCGAGTCCCGGCTGGTGCCGAAGAAGGGGTCGTGGCTGGCCGAGCTCGACGGCAAGACCACCAAGCAGCAGCGCATCGACTGGGGCGTCGAGGGCAGCAGAAGCTCCCGTCTCGGTGTCTCCGGGGAGATCCGCGGGGGCTGGCGGTTCTTCCCGAAGGTGGCCTTCCTGCACCTCGGCCCGTACCTCGGGGTGGGCTGGAACCGCAGCCGCGGCTGGGCGGCCACCCACATCGGGGCGTCGCGGCGCAACGTCGACCAGAGCTCCCTGGGCGCCTACGAGGTCGAGCTCGTGCGCGAGACCAGGGTGCGGTGGGGGTCGACCAGCCCCGTCGCACCCCCGGCCCGGACGCCGGTGGAGCTGGTCCTCGCCGACTCCCCGCACAACGCCCGCGACGCGGGACTGCCCGTCACCGACACCGTCCGCGACGCCCGCAACACCGACCGCCGGACCGACACCCTCCCGCCCTACCTGGCCGCGGGCCTGGGCATCGGCCGGGGACACATGCACTCCCTCGGCGACGCACCGACCCGGCTGCGCGAGCGGATCGACCAGATCATCGCCTCGGTCGGCGGCCCGTTCGCCGACCTCGCCGACGGCGACGGGAGCCACCGCGCGTCGACCAGCAGCTCGACGGTCCGCGACCTCGGTGAGACCTGGCGGATGCTCGACCACAACACCACCCAGACGCTGCTGGGCACCAGCGCCGACTCCCTCTACGACGGCGGCGTCGACCTCGTGCTGGCGCGCAACCGGTTCCGCCGTACCGAGTACCTGCACCTGAGGATCACCGCCGAGATGCTCGACGTCGGCGACGAGGGCCCGCTCGACGGGATCAGCGTCAAGACCAGCGCCGGCAACCGCACCGAGTCCGTCAGCGGTGCCGCCACCGGGATCGAGGGGACGCTGGGGCTGCGGGCCGGGCTCGGGTTCGAGGCCGGCGCGGTCTACCCGGGCCTGGGGGCACGGGCCTCGGCCGGTCTCGGCCACAGCGACGGCGGCGCCGGCGGCACCATCACCGGCCGGCGCGCGGTCGCCGGTCCCGCCGGGACCTCGCACCGGGTCACCGGCGAGAACCTCTACACCATCACCGCGGAGCGGTTCAGCGAGACCAACGCGTTCGGGCGGCTCACCGGCATCGGTGCGCCCGGTCGGCACGTGAGCCCCCGGACCCCGGTGGTGCTGCCCGACGGCCCGCCGATCCGGGAGCCGTTCGCGCTGGACGTGCCGGCCGACGAGATGCTCACCCCGGGTACGCCGCCGGAGGCCCAGGGCATCCGCAGCCGGCCGCGGATCACCATGGACAGCCCGGTCGGTGCCCGGCGCCGGGACTTCGCACAGACCCTGCTGGCCGACAGCACCTTCACCTGGGTCGGTGGGGTCAGGGAGCGCCGCACCGCCGCCGAGGCCGCGCTCACCGCCGCCGCCGGGGGAGACGCGGTACTGGGCCGGCGCGGGACCGAGGACGGCCGCGCGCTCGAGGCCGTCCTGGCCCCGCAGCGGGTGTCCAACGACCGCGGGGTCACCGAACGCGGGCTCGCCACACCCGAGCAGGTGCACAAGCGCCGCTGGCGGGACCGGCGCGGCACCGTCGTGTCCACCCTGGGCCTCTACGACCTGCGGGTCGTCGACGTGCGGCACGCGCCGCCGACCGGCCGCGCCCGCAGCGAGGTCGTCTACGGCGGCTACGTCGCGTCCGGCTCGTCGTCGAACGCCCGGGGCGCCCAGGGACGGGCCGGGTTCGAGGTCAACGACTCGTCGCTGACCGCCCAGGAGCTGGAGCAGTCCTCGCGCCACCCCACCGGGTCGGGCGGGATCCACGGCGGCTACCAGGTCGGCGCCCGCGACACCGGGGCCCAGGGGACCCTCGGTGCGCGCGAGACGTTCAACGACGGGTCCGGTGGCCGGTCGTTCGTCGTGAAGGCCCGTGGCGTGGTCACCCACCGGGCGACGTCGTGGGAGAGCAACCAGCTCCTCGACACCGTGCACACCCCCACCCGCCGGACCGCCATCCGCTACGTCGACCTGCCCGACCACGTGTTCCTGTCCGTCGGCGAGGAGCAGATGCGGGTGTGGGGCCTGCTCCCGCAGGAGGAGAACCGCCCGCACCAGGCACCGGTGGACCTGCAGGTGCCGCCGACGCTGCGCGGCGACGACCCCGTCGCCGGTCTGGGCTGGCCCACCGACGAGGGGCTGCGCGCCCCGCTGGCCGACATCAACGACCAGCTCCCCGGGCACTTCGCCGGCCGGCTCGACGCCGACGAGGTCGCGCTGCTGACCGAGCGGCTCACCGATCCGCAGCGGGGCATCTCCGCGGCCGACCTGAAGGGGCTGCACAGCAGCCTCGGCGGGGACGGGGTGCCGTTCAGCGCCTCCCGGCGGGGCTTCTTCGTCCACCACGACCTGTCCGGGCACCTGTCGTTCGTGCCGGACACCACCCCGGGAGCGACGCGCGTCGAGCAGGTCGTCCACGACGGGCACGCGCCCAAGGTGGAGCAGTACTTCGCCGACCAGCGCTCGTCGACGTCGGTGCGCAGCTCCGGCCCGGTCGCGCAGTTCGGCGGCACCCTCGGCGGCCGGGGCGGCAGCGGTGGCGAGGACCCGTACTACGGCGGCGGCTCCGGCGGGCTCGCCGCGTCCTCGTCGCGGACCGACGTGCACACCGACACCACGGCCGACACCGTCCGGACCTGGCGCTTCCTCGGCTACGACGGGCCCACCGCGATCATCGGGCAGACCGGTCGTCTCTCGCTGACCGTCACCCGCGACGGCGAGACCATCCCCGGCCCGACGTCGGCGCCGTTCACGCTCCGCCACCGGGTGCCCGCGGCGTTCCTGTCGTCCCTGCCGGACCTGCCGCAGCCGCCCCCGGACCAGACCCGCCGGGCCGGACCCGGTGGTGACGCGCCGCGGATCGACCCGGACACGGCGATGGGCGTCGTCCGCACCGACGCCGTGGCGATGAGCCGCGCGGTGCAGGACCACCTCGCGACGGTGGACGTGCCGGACGCGTTCCGACGGCCCGGCGAGGGGGGCCGCCACCAGCTCGACGTGCTGTTCTCGCCCGAACACCTCGACTCGTGGATCCCGTCGATGCTGAAGGGCTCGGCGACGCTCCCGCCGGTCGTGCACCCCACCCAGGTGGGCGTGACGCTGACCCCGCGGATCACGGCGACCCCGGTGTCGCTGCACACCGACGGGGTGTCCTCGGCGATGAACCTCGGCGCCGAGTCCAACTTCCACATCGGGACCCAGACCGCGTCGTCGCAGACCCACTCCGGTGACGTCGTCGGCTCGGTCGTCGGGGAGGGCCGCGACGTCGGCAGCAGCCGCGGCGACGCGCGCGCCGACGGCGCGGCCGGAGCCTCCACGAGCAACCGCGGCGGCCAGGCACCGTTGATCGGGCGCGAGCACGAAACGAAGCTCGGCGACCCCGTCCGGCTGCTCGGCGGCCGGTTCGACTACCGGATCGAGCTGGAGCTGAACCGGCCGGGTCGGGCCCCGGAGACGTTCACGGTGCCGACGGTGACCGGCACCGGGATGCGGCTGTTCCTGCCCGAACGCCACGCCGCGGACCTGCTCGGACCGATGCCCGAGACGGTGCGCACCGCGATGGAGCAGGAGAAGACCCGCGCCGGCGAGTGGCGGGCCGCCGACACCGCGCTGGTGGAGCTGCAGCGCCGGAACGACCAGCTGTGGCTCGACGCGGGCCCCGGCGGCCGCGCCACCCTGGCTCGGGACCGGGCCGCCGAGATCGCGGCGATCGACGCCGACCGACGGACCGCCGCCACCCGGTTCGACGAGGCGGCCCGGGCCTGGGCGCAGGCCAAGACCGACCTCGACCGCCGCGTCCGCGAGTGGGTGAGCCCCGGTGCCGGTCGCGACGACGTCGTCCCGCCCCCGCCCGTGCGTCCCGCCCCGCCGCCCGCACCGCCCGCACCGCCTGCCCCGGCGCCGCCGCAGCGTCCGGCCGCGGCCGCACCGGCCCCGTCGCCGGTCCCCGAGGGGATGCCCCCGGCGGTGCCGCACCCGTCGGTGCCCGAGGCGCCCACCGACGCCCAGGCCGCGGCGATCGGCCAGGCCCTGCAGGTCTACGACCGGCCGTCCGGCCCGGACGAGGTGCGCGCGGCGTACGCGCAGTGGCGCGGGCGCGGCGAGCCGATGCCGCGCGGGGGCGACTGGTCGCTGGCCGCGGCCGTCGCGAACCCGGACCTGGTCGGTGACGGGCCGGGTGCCCGTGCGATCGGCGTCGAGGCGGAGTTCCTCCGCCACCGGTTGGTGAACCTCGCGGAGT
Organism: Pseudonocardia sp. TMWB2A; assembly: GCF_017312135.1. Classification (NCBI taxonomy): domain Bacteria; kingdom Bacillati; phylum Actinomycetota; class Actinomycetes; order Pseudonocardiales; family Pseudonocardiaceae; genus Pseudonocardia; species Pseudonocardia sp. TMWB2A. The sequence goes on along the minus strand of NZ_QKQY01000002.1, from coordinate 5,607,014 downwards.
TCGTCGCCCCCGGTGACGAGCTCGCCGGGTCCACGGCCCTCACGGCGGTGGCCGAGATCGGCCCGTCGGGCATGACGCTGGAGCTGGTCACCCAGCCGGCCGGCCTCCTCGACGGCGACGTCGGCCGGGTGCCGCTCGAGGAGAGTGCGGCGGCGCTGGACCGGGTGCTGCAGCGGCTGGCCGCCCTGACCGGTCCCGCGCCGCTCTCCACCATCTTCCCGTCGCCGGAGTACCGGCTCTCCTCCGACGCCGACGGGGTCCGGGTCGAGCCCCTGACCGGGTCCGGCGGGGTCACGGTGTCGCCCCACTACACCGCCGGGACCGCCGTCGCCGGACTCGCGGACCTGCTGACCTGGCTGTCCGGCCGGTCGGCGGCGGTCAACGTGTTCCCGGCCCACGCGGCCCGCCTGCACCTGGCGGACGGGCTGGAGCTGGGCCGCCGGGTGGCCGAGGAGATGGTGACCGACCCGGCGTTCGCCGACCGGCCGCCGCACACCCTGGCCGCGACCCGGACGGCCGTGCACGGCACGGTCGCCGCCCTCTACCTGCAGTTCGCGGCCATGTCCCAGCGCCTGCACGCCGACGGCGGAGTCGCGCTGACCAAGAATTTCTCCGCGTTCAACCTGCGGCACTTCCCCGACCACGTCGTCGAGGGCACCGGCCCGGAGGGCGCCGCCTGGCTGCACCGCAACACGGGCCCGGTGATGGAGCGGTTCGCCTCGACGTTCCGTGCCCTCGACCCGCAGGGACACCGCCGGGACCCCGACCCCGGCCTGCTCGACCGCAGGCTCCCCCCGCGCCGCATGAACGACTCCGACCCCAGCACCGCGACCCTGCGCGACTGGCTGTACGGCGGGCTCAGCGACGACCCGCAGCGCCGCCGGGTGGGCCCCGACGAGGCGCTGGGGATCAGCACCACGCTGCCGGAGCTCGACCACAACCGCGCCGCGGACGGCACGCCCCGGCTGACCCCGCCCGCCGCCGTGGGGGAGATGCGCCACGAGGGGCCGCGCACCCAGCGCGACGGCGGGTCGCCGTTCGCCGGTCCCCAGGACCTGCAGACCGGCATCCGCGAGATCGGTACGGCGAGCCGGGAGGCCTACAGCGCGGCCGAGGCGCTGCTCGCCCAGGCGTCGATCGCGGCGACGCCGTTCGCCGCCCCGGGGACGTGGGCCCCCGCCCTGCGCGGTGAGAGCCTCGGCGCCGGCCTCGACGCGGGGCTGGCCGCCCACGAGACCTGGCGGGGGACCCCCCGGGTCGCGTACGGCTCCGCGGCGACCCCGCTCGCGGCCGCCGTCGCCGACGTCGAGAACGCCTTCGGCGCTCCGCTCGCCCCGGTCGGGGAGGGGCCGGGGGCGTTCGGCACGGTCGTCGACCGGATCCGGCGGGCCGGCCACGGGGCCGACGCGATCGTCCACGCCTACCCGGAGGCCGCCGAGCCCGGCCGCTCCTACGGTCGCGGCGACTGGGTCGGGCCGGTGCGTCGCGTCTGGAACCTGGTCAACCACGAGGGCACCGTCTGGCTCGTCGACCCGCGGACCGGCACGGCCACCGTCGCCGGTCCGGACCCGATCCCGCGGATCGGCCGGGTGTTCGCCGTGGGCGCCGATCCCGACGCGGCCCCGATCCCGTTCACCCCCGACGCCGCGGCCCGGACCGCTCCGGACGACCCGGGCGCGGGGGCCCGCCCCGAGACCGGCCCGCCCGGCGACGGGCCGACCACCACGGCCGGTCCGGACACCGGGCCGCCCGCCCCCTCCCGGTCGTGGCGCCCCGGCCCGCTGTGGCGCACGGACGCGACGCCGGCCGCCCCGCAGCTCCGGGACCCGCTGCAGCCCGCGCAGTGGGAGGCCCGCCGTGGCGACGCGACGCCCGGGACCGCGCACACCGAGCAGATCCGCGTCCTGCAGCAGCCGGACGGCACCCTGACCCCGCAGGGCAACCCGGTGACCGTCGACGTGCGCCGCATCGAGGTCGAGCCGGGACGGTGGGTGCGCGAGCTGACCCTGCCGCTGCACCTCGTCGGGGACCCGGCACACGTCGCCCGCGCCACGGAGCTGGCCACGCAGGCGCTGCGCGACCACGTCGACGGCCGCTACACGCTGCCCGGCGGCGACCAGCTGCACCTGCGCATCGAGCCGACGACGCGGGCCGACGCCAACCGCGTCCTCGTGACCTCCGAGCCGGGGTACACCGGGGCGAACTCGACGTCGCTGCACTGGCGGATGGAGCACCTCGAGCGCGGCGACGACCCCGCGCAGGCGGTCGGCCGCACGTTCCACGAGCTGCTGCACCGGGTCGGTCTGCCCGACCGCTACCGGGTCCCCGGCGCGGTCCTCGGCGGGGTCGTCGACGGGACCGGTGTGATGGGCACGGACTGGCGGAGCACGCTGCTCACCGGCGCCGACCTGGCCCGGATCGACGAGGTCGCACGCCAGGCCCCCACCCACGACCTGCCGCTGCCGGCGCCGCGGGACGCCACCCCACCCGCCCCGCCCGCCGCGGAGGGCCCGCCGGTGCGCGGCGCCGACGGCGACCCGATCGCCCCGGACTCCTTCGACTGGGGCACGACCCGCTCCGGCACCGACGCCCCGGGGGACACCGGGGATCCGCTCGGGCCGGAGAGCACGCACGGCTCGTCCGACACCGGGAGCACCCACGGTCCCGGCGACGCGACCCGGCTCACCGTCGCGTTCGACGAGGGTGTCCACCGGGTGGACGCGACCGGGCGGGCCGCCGTGCAGGCCGCCACCGACCGGTGGATCGACGACGTCGTCGCGGCCCGCGCCGAGGGCCGCCCCACCCCGGCCCTGACGGTGACCGGGCACGGCAACGGCTCCCGTTCGTCGTCGCGGGCGTGGGCCGACCGCACCGGTGCCGAGCGGACCGGGCTCGACCGGGCCCGCGACGTCGAGTCGATCGCCCGGGCCCGGCTGCGCGCACGGGTCGTCAACGGCGCGACCGGCGGGCTCGCGGAACGGGAGTTCCGGATCGTCGCCGCCGGGACCGTGCGACCGCCGTCGCCCGGGGCGTCCCCGGCCGAGCACCGTGTCGCGGTGCTGGGGCGCGACACCGCCGACGTCACCGCCGTGGACTCGGTGCACGACGTGCCGTTCCGCAGCCACACCACCCGCCTGGACGCCGCCGCCCGCCGTGAGCTGCAGGGCATCGCCGAGCAGGTCCGTGAACGGGCCCGCCTCGCCCGCGACCAGGGGCTGCCGCCGCCGCGGGTCCGGCTCGTCGGCGACGGCATCGGCCACCGCGCCGACCGGCTCCGCGGTGACGCGCGCAGGCTGCTGGGCGACGCCGACACCGACCGGGCCGGTCGCGCGCGCGACGACGTCGACCACCGCCGCACCACCGGGCACGGTCGGGCCACCGCGGCCGCGGTCTACCTGCGCGGCCTGCTCGCCGACGTCGAGGGCGGGGTCCGGGTCACCGCCCGCTCCGCCGTCGACGCGCCCGACGGCGTCGTCCCACCCCCGTCGCGCGGGGTGCAGGCGCTCGTCGACCAGCCCGTCCGGCGCACCGTGATGGGCGACCAGGACGGGCGCCACCTCGCCGACGTCCCGCGCCGGGTGCACCTCCCGATGCTGGACGGGCGGCTGGACGCACAGATCCTGCAGTCGCTGGACGTGTGGGCGGAGCGGACCGGCGACCCCGCCACCGTGCACGTCTGGACCGACGCGGGCCGGCTCACCGACACCGCCCGGGCCGGCCTGGACCGGCGTGGGTTCACCATCCGCGACGTCGCCACCGAGTTCCCCGCGGGCACCCGACCCTCTGACCGCATCCTCAGCCGGTTGATCGCCGGCGACCTCGACCGGGCCCGTGCGGACGTCGCCGTCGCCGTCCTGCACCGCGACGGCGGCATCTGGGCCGAGCCCGGAGTGCTCCCGGGCGCCCTCGGCCCGCTTCCGGACACGATGCCGCGGATGCCGCGCGGCCTCGTCGACGGCGAACCGCTGTACCCGCTGCTCACCCGACCCGACGGCGACGGCTCCGCCCCGCCGCCCACCGGGCTCGTGGTCGCCCCGCCCGGGTCGCCGTTCCTCGGTGCGCTGCTGGACTCCCCGCGTCTGGCCGAGGACGGTTTCGTCGCCGGTCGGCTGCACGAGTACCTGGAGAACCGGGGTCTGGTCGACCTCGACGCGCCCCGCGACCCGAACGCGGTGCGCGCGCTGCGCGACGACCTGGAGTCGGGCCGCTACCGCGTCGATGACGACGTCCTGGCCCCCTGGACCGGTCCCGACGCCGGTCCCCGGCGCGGCGACGGGCCCGCGGGGGCCGGTACGTCGACCCGCGCCGGCGGTCCCGGCCCGGACCGGCTGCTGCGCGTCCGGACCGTCGGCGCCGACCAGCGCCGCGCCGTCGCCGAGCTGATCGACGAGATGGTCCCCGGCCGCCACCGTCGCCGGGACCGGGCGGTGGCCGAGCAGCTCGACGAGATGCTGCAGGCCCGTCCTGAGGCGCTGCACAGCGGCCTGCCGTTCGACGTCCGGGTCGGCGGCCGGGTCTACGAGGCCGTCGTCGCGATCGGCGAGGACCCGACCCGTCCGGGTCCGGCCCGCGGTGCGGACGCCCCCGCGGCCACCGACGGCACCGAGCAGATCCGCCGGGGCACCGCCAACCACGTCGAGGGCCTCGACCACACCTCCGGCCTGTCGGTCCCGGTCGTCGGCACCGGCGGTTCCATCACCGGCTTCGCCGGCGGCGGGATCACCCTCGGCGGCAGCGACACCGTGCACCACCGCACGCGCAAGACCGTGAACGTCGACGTCGGCTACGACGGCAAGCACGCCCCGGCCGGCGACGTCCCGGTGCGCTTCACCGTGACGCTGCGCGACGACTCCGGCGCCCTCGTCGGACCGGGCCCGCGCACCCTCGCCGGCACCGCGAGCGGCTGGTTCGACACCGCCGACCGCAGGCCCGGCGGGCGCGTCCCCGCCCCGCTGGACGGGACCGCGGGCCCCGCGCTGTCCAACGCCGCGGTCCTCGACATCCGCACCCCCGGCGTCGACGCCGCACTGGCCGCGCTGGCCGGTCAGCTCCCGCCGGCGCTGGTCAGGCCCGGGACCCCGGGACACAACCGGCTCGCGCACTTCCTGTCCGACAACACCCTCACCCACCACTTCCAGCGGCTGACCGGCGGCTGGATGAAGTCCGACGAGCTGGCCGTCGGCGGTGGCCGGTCGGCGTTCGTGATGGCCCGGCTGGTCCCCAGGGCCGGCTCGTGGCGCGGTCCGGTCGCCGGGAAGACGACGCTGTCCCAGCGCATCGACTGGGGTGTGGAGTCCGGCCGCAGCCGGGGACGCGGTGTGTCCGGTGAGCTGCGTGGCGGCTGGCGGGTCGCTCCGAAGTTCCTGTTCATGAACCTGGGGCCCTACGTCGGCGCGGGCTGGAACCACCGCCGCGGGTGGGCCGCCAACCACATCAGCGCCTCCCGGCGCAACGTCGACCAGACCCGGCTGCAGGCCTTCGACGTCGACTTCGACCTGGAGATGAAGGTCGCCTGGGGCTCGACGAGCGAGACCGCCCCGCCGGTGCGGGTCCCGGTCGAGACCCTGCTCGCCGACGACCCGCACAACGCCCGCGACGCCGGCCTACCGGTCCCCGACGAGATCCGCGACGCCCCCCGTTCGGCCCGCACCGACACCCTGCCGCCCTACATCGCGGCGGGCCGCGGCATCGGTCGCGCCCACGTGCACTCGCTGGGCGACGCCCCGGCCCGGCTGCGGGAGCGCATCGAGCGGATCGCCGCCTCCGAGGAGGGCGGCATGGCCTCGCTGGTCGACCACGACGGGTCGCAGCGCACGGCGTCGAAGGCCGGCACGGTCGAGGGCTTCAGCGAGAGCTGGCGGATGCTCGACCACCAGACGACCCACGCCGTCCTCGGTGCGACGGCCGACCAGCTCTACGACGGCGGCGTGCACCTGCTGTACTCCCGGGACGGGGTACGGCACACCGAGTACCTGCACGTCCGCGTCGACGCGGTGATGTCCGACGTCGTCGACGAGGGCCCGCGGGCGGGCGTCGCCGTGAAGACCAGCGCGGGCCACCGCAAGGAGTCCACGGCGAGCTCGGGCAGCGCGTTCGACGCCGGGTTCGGCGGCCGGTTCGGCCTGAGCTTCGACGTCGGCCCGGTGTACCTGGGCGGGACGGCCCGTGCCGGGTACGCCCACGGCGGCGACGCCGGGGGCGCGGTCGGCACCGTCACCGGCCGGCGCAGCGTCGGCGGCCCCGGCGGCGACGCGCACCGGGTCACCGGCGTCAACACCTACCGCGTGACGGCGGAGAGGTTCGCGGTCACCAACGCGTTCGGCCGGGTCACCGGCGTCGGCACGCCGGGCCTGCAGGCCGTCGAGCGGACCCCGGTGCGCGACGTCGCCGAGCCGCCCGTCGCCGAGCCGTTCGCCCTCGACGTGCCGAAGGACGAGATGCTGCGGCCGGGCGCGCCGCCGCACCTGCGGCGCATCCCGATGCCGGGCGCCCCGACGGCCACCCCGATCCGGCCGAACCGGACCAATCTCGCCCCGACCCTGCGGCCCGACACGATCATCACCTGGGTCGGCGGGGCGGGCGCCCGGCGCGCGGCCATGGAGGCGGCGTTCGACGCGACGACCGGTGCCGGGGTGCTCGCCCGGTCCGGCACCGATGACGGCCGCGCCCTCGACATGACCTTCGGCCCGGAGCGGGTCGCCAACGACCGCACCGTCACGCAGAAGGGGATCGGGACACCGGTCTTCGTGCACAAGGGGCGCCTGTTCGACCGGCGCGGCACGGGCGAGGGCGAGCTGATGCTGTACCGCCCGCGGATCCTGTCGGTGGACCACGCGCCGCCGGTGGACCGTTCCCGCAGCGAGGTCGTCTACAGCGGTGGCCTGGCCTCGGGCAGCAGCAACCGCACGCACACCGTCACCGGCCGCACCGGCGTCGAGATCAGCGACAAGGCGCTGACGGCGCAGGACATCGCCGCGGCCGACGGGCACCCGACCGGCTCGGGCGGCGCGCACGCCGGCTACAGGGCGTCGCACCGGGCCGGGCGGTCGCGCGGCACGGCGGGGGCCAGCGAGACCTTCCACGACCTGGGCAGCAGCCGCTCCTACGTGGTCGTCATGGACGGGGTCTTCAAGGCGACGGCCCGCACGACGGTGACCAACCAGCTCCTGGACCTGGTGCGCACGCCGGCCGAACGGACCGCGACCCGCTACGTCGAGCTGCGCCGGCAGGTCTACGTCTCCGCCGGTGAGGCGCAGCTGCGGGACTGGGGGCTGCTGCCCCCGGAGCTCCCGCGCCCCGACACGTCCGAGGTGCCCCTGCTGGTGCCGTCGCGGCTGCGCGGGACCTCGCCGGTGGTGGGCCTGGGCTGGGCCATGGACGAGGACATCGCCCGCCCCCTCGCCGACCTCGCCGCGAAGATCCCCGGGCACTTCGACGGAAGGCTCCCGGCGGCCGACGTCCGCACCCTGACCGAGCGGTTCACCGACCCGCAGCGCGGGTTCACCGCGACGGACCTGAAGGGCATGCAGGACAGCCTGGGCGGCAACGGCCTGACCTTCACCGGCTCCCGCGGCGGCGTGGTCGGCCACCACGACCTGACCGGGACCCTGCGGTTCGTGCCCGACCCGGCACCGGACGCGGCGCGGGTGGAGCGGGTCGTCCACGACGGGCACGCGCCGAAGGTCGAGCAGTACGTCAGCGACCAGCGGATGAGCGTGACCGCGGTGTCGTCCGGGCCGAGCGCCGACATCGGCGGCAGCGCGGGAGGCCGGGAGGGCTCCGTCGACGGGAGCGCGCACTACGGCGGCGGGCTCGCCGCCGCGGGCGCGTCCTGGTCCTCGACGACCCACCGCCCCGACGCGACGGCCCACACCTACCGCGGCTGGCGCTGGCTGGGATCCGACGGCCCGACCGCGATCCTCGGCCGCGACGGGCATCTGGAGCTGTCGGTGTCCCGGAACGGGACGACCACCCCGTCGCTGGCCTCGGTGCCGTTCACCCTGCGCCGGCGGGTCCCGGTGTCGTTCCTGTCGACCCGGCCCGACCCGGCGGTCCCGCCGCCGGACCAGATGCGTCCGGCGGCCGACGGGCGCCCCGCGGCGACGGTCGACCCGGAGACCGTCCTCGGCAACATCCGGGGCGACGCGCAGCGCGCCCGGACCGCGTTGCAGCAGGCGCTGCAGACCGCGGACGTCCCCCGGGCCTGGACGACCCCGGGGGAGCCCGGCCACCACGCCCTCGACGCGATGTTCACCCCCGAGTACCTCGACACCTGGATCCCGCTGCTGCTCGACGGCCCGACCGACCTGCCGCCGGTCGCGCACCCGAGCCTGCCCGGGTACGTGCTGACGCCGCGGCTGCGCATCGTGCCCGAGTCGCTGTACACCGAGGCCGTGTCGGCCCAGCTCGGGGTCGGTGCGGAGTCCAACTCCATGACCTCGACGGTCGCCGGTCCCTACAGCGACGTGTCCGGTGGCGTCGGCGCCGGACTGCTCGGGGACGGCCGCACCGTCGGCGAGTCCCGCGGGGACCTGCGCGGCGACGCCCAGGGGCAGGCGTCGGCGAGCAACCGGTCGATGCAGCTGCCCCTGACCGGACGCGAGCACGAGACCAAGCTCGGCGGCTCGGTCCGGATCCTCGGTGGCTCCTACCGCTACGACGTCGAGGCGGTCCTCACCCGGCCCGGTCGCGACGACCTGCACGTCGCGGGCACGACGCGCGGCGGGGACCTGCGCCTGTTCATCGCCGAACGCGACGCCGAGACGCTGCTGGGCCCGATGCCGGCCGATGTCCGTTCCGCGATGACCGAGGAGAAGGCCCGCGCGGACGACTGGCGCGCCGCCGACAAGGAGCTCGTCGCGGTCCAGCACCGCTACGACGCGCTCTGGCTCGACACCCCCGCGGCGGACCGCCCCCGCCTGGAGGGCCTGCGCGGCGAGCAGACCGGTGACATCGCGACCGACCTCCGTGTGGCCGGCGAGAAGTACGCCGACGCCGCCCGCGGGTGGGCCGAGGCCAAGACCGAGCTGGACCGGCGCACCGCGGAGTGGGTGCAGCGGCGTCCGGTGGCGTCCGCACCGCTGCCGCCCCGGGTGCCGCGGCTGGCCACGATCCCCGAGGGCGAGGAGCCCCCGGCGACCCCGCCGTCGCCGCCGCGCCCCGCCGACACCTCCTCGGAGCGGGCCCCGCGCTCGTCGACGGTCACCGGGCCGCGCACGACCACCGGGCCGGCCACGGACCCCGGAGCGAAGGCTTCCGGGGCGAAGGACGCCGGTGCGAAGGACGCCGAGGCGAAGGACCCCGGTGCGAAGGACCCCGGCAGGAAGGACGCAGGCGGGAAGGACGCAGGCGGGAAGGACGCAGGCGGGAAGGACGCAGGCGGGAAGGACGCCGGCACCGCGCGCGACACCCCGGCGCCGACCCGGCCGGGGAGGAGCACGGCCCCGGCTGGCCCCGGGACGGTCGTGCACCCGCCCCTCCCGGCGCCGGAGATGCCGACGCGACCGCAGATGGACGCCCTCCGTGTCGCCCTGGACAACCGCGGGCTGCGCTCCAGCCGCGACGACTCGTTCGAGGTCTACCAGCGCTGGCGCGAGCAGGGCCGCCCGGTGCCGGGGTCACCGACCGAGCTGGCCCGCGCCGCGGTCGAGCACGCCCACCGGAACGGGTACACCGCCGAGGGACGTCTCACGACCGCGGTCACCGGCCGGGACGGGGCCCCGCGGCCGTTCGTGTCGCCGGACCGCTGGGCACACCTGCTGCAGGGCGACACCGCGGACTCCGCCGTGGCCGTCGTGGAGACCTGGCACGGAGCTCCCCGGCTGCCCGACGCGGGCTACCGCCGCCCGGCGGACGAGGTCGTCGCCGAGGGGCTCGGCACCGAGCTGGTCGCCGTCGGCGACGGCGCGGGCGCGTGGGCCGCGGTGTCCACGGCCGTCCGGGACGCGGGGCACGGTTCCTCGGCCGTCGTGGAGGCCGTCCGGGACACCGGCCGGCGGGGGCCGCGCGTCGCTCCCGCCACCTGGGTGCTGCTCCAGGACGGGGACACCCAGTGGCTGGTCGACCCGCGTGCGGGCACCGCGACGCGGGTCGGGCCCGACGGTCCGCCCGCCGTCCGCGGGGTGCGCGCCGCCGCGGTCACCGGCGGCCGGGCGCCGCTGCCGCTGCCCACCCACCCGGCCGGGCCGGAGACCCCGCCGCGCCCGGAGCCGACCCCTCGCCCGGAGCCCGCGCCGCGTGCGGAGCCGACCCCTCGCCCGGAGCCCGCGCCGCGTGCGGAGCCGACCCCACGCCCGGAGCCCGCGCCGCGTGCGGAGCCGACCCCACGCCCGGAACCTGCGCCGCGGACGGAGCCGACGTCGCGGACGGAGCCGACGGAGCCGGATCCGATGGAGGAGTCCGTCCCGGACGCCGGCGGACCCGTCCTCACCCCGCTGCGGCTCGCGGAGATCCGCTCCGCGCTCCGGGACCTGCGCGACGACGCCGGGCTGCCCCGCACCCCGCCGGACGCGGCCGACCTCGACGCCCGCCGCGCGTTCGACCGCTGGTCCGCGCTCGACCGCGAGATGCCGGCCGACGCGCGCCGGCTCGCCCGTGAGGTCGCCGAGGTCGCCCTGACCGGCGGTGTCCTGCGGCTGCGCGGCGGCGCCCCCGACGGTCCGGCCCACCGGTCCGGCCCCGTCGCCGACACCCCCGCGACGCGGCCGGACGGCGCTCCCGTCCCGCGGCCGTCCGTCCCCCGGCCGGACGGTGTCCTGCGCGCCGCGGTGACCCGGGTCCGGCGGCTCATGACCGGCCCCGGCACACCGCTGCCGACACCGGTCTCCGCCGGGCGTGCGCTGCCGGTCTCCCTGCTGCGCAACCACCGCTTCGCGCTGCACCGGGACTGGGCACGGATGCTCACCGGCACCTCGTTCGACGTCCACCTCGCCTTCCACGACATGTGGCAGGGCAGGCCCCGGGCCGCGGGACCGGACGTCCCGGTGGCCGACCGGTTCGAGGCCGTCACCCGTGCCCACGGTCGCCCGCCGGTGCGGGTGGGTACCGGCCCGGACGCGCTGCTGTCGGTGGCGGCGACCGTCCGGTCGGCGGGACACGGGGCCGAGGCCCTCGTCCTCGCCTCGGGCGGCCCGCTGTACGACGGCTCCGCACACACCCTGGTCAACGTGCGGGGCACGGTCTGGCTGGTGGACCCGGCCGCGGGGTCCGCGGTGGACCCGGCGTCGTCGTCGGTGCCGGTCGGCGCGTGGGTGGCGGCCGTCGGCACGGACGCCGACGGTGCGGGCCTGCCGTTCGAGGTGGCCCCGCCCGGCCCGCCTCCGGTCCTGGGCACCGCCCGGGGCCCGCTGGGCGCGTCCCGCGACGGCGTCCCCCTCCGCGTGTCCACCGGGCCCTCGGCCGTGCCCGGCTACCTGCCCGCCGCGCGGGTCGCGTCCTCCCCGCTCGACCCGTCGAGCGCGGCCTGGCGCCGGCAACGCGAGCAGGCCGCACCCGCCGAGGCGGGCGCCGACGTGGTGCAGCCGTGGGTGGACGCCGACGGCCGCCCGGCCGCCCGCGGGACCCGGGCCACCTTCGACGTCCGCCGGTTCGAGGTCGAACCCGGACGCTGGGTGCGGGAGCTGACGCTGGCGATCCGGTTCACCGGCACCCCGCGGGCCGTCGAGGCCGCCTCGGCACTCGCCCGGGAGACGGCCGAGGAGATCAGCGCCCGGAACTACCTGTTCCCGGACGGCGACCAGCTGCACGTCTCGGTCGAGCTGGCCGACCACCGCATCACCCCGCACACGGTCGAGGTGGTCGACGACTCCTACGTGCACGGCACCGACCACTCGCACAGCTCACGCTGGAACCTGGTCCAGATCCGGGACAACCTCGCCGCGGGCCTGCGCTCCACCGCCATGCACGAGATGGCGCACCGGCTCGGCACCGTGGACCGCTACACCCGCGATGCGTCGGACTCCGCGGTCGCCTCCGTGCGGGACTGGACCGGCATCATGGGGGCGCTGGAGAACCGCAGCCGCCTGCTCAGCAACACCGACATCGAGCGCATCGACCTGGCGTCCCGGCACGCGGTGGTCCACAGCCTGCGGCTGCCCACCGCCGACGCCGGCACCGCCGCGGCGGGCCGCGGCCGGCGGGCCGCGCCCGCCGGGGTGCCGGAGATCGTCGTGCAGCCCGCGCCCGACGCCGGGTTCCGGCCCTCCACGGTCCCGTCGGGACAGATGCTCGCCGCCATCGACCGGGCCCTCGCCGGTCGCGGACTCGCCGCCCCCCGCTCGGCGGTCCTGGCCGCCTACTCCCGGTGGAACGAGCGGACCTCCGGCCTGTCCTACACGACCGACCAGCTGGCGGCGCACACCGTCGACCTGATCGAGCGTTCCGGCGAGGCCAGGACGCTGCCGGCGGCACCCCCGGCCGCGGCCGCCGCGGCGGACCCGTTCGCACTGCTCAGCCCGCAGACCGGGCCCCGGCCCGGGGCCGGGATCACCGCGCTGCTGGGCGGCCCCCCGGCCACCCGGCAGGCCCCGGCCGGGCTGGACGCCCTGCTCCTCGGGCGCCCGGCACCCGGGGCCGACGGTCCCGCCCCGGCCGCCGGCCTCGACGCGCTGCTGCTCGGTGATCCGTCGTCGCGGTCCGGTGCGGACGGCGCCGCGCCGGAGCAGCCGCGGGCCGACCGTCGTCCGTCCGGAGGGGAGTGGACCGGGTCGGCCGCGGACGCGGTGGAGTTCCGCCGCCTGTGGCGCGGCGACCCGGCACCGGCCGGCTCCCCGGTCGGCGACCCCGTCGAGCAGGCCTTCGGCGCCCACCCCGCCGACGTGGGTGCCGGCCGGGCCGCCATGGTGCGGGTCGTCCGCGCCGTGGCCGACGCGGGTCCCGGCGCGGACGCGCTGCTGCAGGGGATGCCCGAGCCCCTCCCGGCGGGCACCCGGTCCCGGCGCGGCGACTGGGTCGGCCCGGTCCGCCGCACCTGGCTCCTGGTCAACGACGCGGGCTCGGTACGGCTGGTCGACCTGGCCGCGGGGACGAACGTCGAGGCGACCCCGGGCGGGATCGAGCGGCTGGGCCGGCTGCGGGCCGTCGCCGCCCACCCCGACGGCAGCCCGCTGGACCTCCCGCCGGTCGACACCGGCCGTCCGCGGCTGGACGTCACCGACGAGCCCGGCGCCCGGTTCGCCCTGCGGTCCGACGCGCACCGGCTCCTCGGGCCCGGCCTCGACGGCCACCTCGCACTGCACGACATGTGGTGGGGGCGGCCCCGCCCGGCCGACCCCGACCTCCCGGCCGGCGAGCACGCCGCCGCGGTCGAACGCACCTACGGCCACCCGCCCACCGAGGTCGGGACCGGGCAGGCGGCGCTCGACCGGGCCGTCGAGACGGTCCGCCGGGCCGGCGACGGCGCCGACGCGCTGCTGCTGGTCCGTGCCCCCGGCGACACCACCGAGACCCCGGTCAGCGTCGTCCGGGCCGACGGGCAGACGCTCGTCGTGCTCCCCGACGGGCCCCGCGCCGCCTGGGCGGGGGAGGCCACCGTGCCGGACGGCGCCGTCGTCCGTGCCGTCGGTGTCGGCGCCGACGGCGGCCGGCTGCCGTTCCCGGCCCCCGAGCGGCCGGCACCGGCCCCGCTCCCGGGCCCGGCCGCGCCGCCCCCGCCTGCGGGCCCCGCGCCGGCCCCGCGCCGTGGCCCGGACCCGCTGCTGCTGGCCTGGGACGGGCAGCTCCGTCCGGGGCGCCTCGACACCGGCCCGACCTGGTACCCCGGGACGCTGCCGCGCGCCACGCCGCTCACCGACCCGCTGCAGCCGGGTCCCGCCTGGGAGCGTGCGCTCGCCGCTCCCGGCCGGACGGCGCTCCCGGAGACGCCGCGGGCCGCCGAGGTCGACGGGGCGATGGGCGCCGTCGGCGGCGATCTGCTGTTCGAGGTCCGCCGGTTCGAGGCGGAGCCGGGCCGCCGGGTCACCCACGTGACGCTGCCGATCGTGTTCGACGGCCCGCCCGAGGCCCGGCGGCAGGCCCGCGCACTCGCCGAGGCGGCCGTCGCCCGCGTCAACGGCACCTACGCCTTCTCCGACGGGGACCAGTTCCACCTCGCCGTCGACCCCGATCCGCGGCCGGGCCCCCGGTACCGCATCCGGGTCACCGACGAGGAGCTGGGCGACGGGTTCGACGGGGTCTCCGACCACCGGCACTGGCGGGTCGACCGGATCCTCGACGAGCTCGCCACGACCGGGGCCGACGTCGCCCTGCACGAGCTGCTGCACCTGGTCGGCCTGAAGGACCGCTACGGCGGCGACGCGACCCTGGCGCTGGTCGGCGGCGTCGTCGACACCGACGGTGTCATGGGCGTCCTCGAGACCCGGCGCGACGTGCTCACCCAGGCCGACCTGGACGAGATCGAGACCACGGTCCGCCAGGTCGTCGTCGACGAGCAGCGGCTGCCCGGGGCCCCGGCCGGGATCGACGCCTCGGCCCGCACGACGATCACCCCGGGCGTCGACCAGCGGGAGGCGATCGACACCGAGCTCGCCTCCCGCCGGCTGACCGCGAGCGACGAGGACGTCCGCTCGGTCTACACACGGTGGCGTCGGACCACCACGCCGCTGGCCGTCGACGTCGTCGAGGCCGCCCGTGCCGTGGTCGCGCTCGGGGTGGCGCGCGGAGCGTTCCGGGCCGTCGACGACGCCGTCGCGGGGCAGAGTCCGACCGTGCCGTCGCTCGTCGTCCTCGACCCCGGCACGATCGGCTCCGCCGCGACGAGATCGTCGGCCCCGCGGACGGTGGACGACCTGGCCTGGACCTATTCCGGATCGAACCCCACCTACGCAGCCGAGTTGCACGAGGCCTGGCACGGGCGGTCGCCCGCTCCCCGCGAGGAGCCGTCCGGGCCCGTCGGCACCCGTCGGATGCTGGAGCAGACCTTCGGCACCCCGATGACCCCGATCGGGACCGGTCCGGCCGCGCTCGGCACGGTCATCGACACCGTCCGGGCGGCCGGGCCGGGCGCCGACGCGGTGGTCTGGGGCTCGTTCGAGCGCGACCCCGCGATCCCCGCGACCGGGGAGGGGCATCTCCGGCTGGTCGGGCCGACCTACTGGAACCTGCTCAACGACGGCGGTGCGGTGCAGCTCGTCGAGCTGCGTACCGCTGACGTCGTCCCGGCCACCGGCGACCACCTGAGCCACCTGGGCCGGGTCGAGGCGGTCGGGACCGGCGCCGACGGCGTGGCGCTGGTCTTCCCCCGGGAGGACCGCCCGTTCGTTCCGCGGATCCCGTTCTCCGACGACCCGACGGCCGTGTTCGGCCTGCACGAGCCGACCTGGCGGCAGCTGCGGGGATCCGGGCTCGACGGGCACCTGGCGGTGCACGATCTCTGGTGGGGCCGCCCCCGCGCCACGCCGGACGCCGTCGCGACGCCCGAGCCGGCCGCCGCACCCGATCCGGTCGGCACCGCGGACCCGGCCGGGAGCGGGAGGAACCGGGAGGACGCCCGGGAGCAGATCGAGCGGACGTTCGGGTTCCCGCCGGTCGACATCGGCGCCGGCCCGGACGCGTGGGCCCGGTTCGCCGACGCGCTGCACACCGGTGGCCATGGCGGCTCCGGCCTGGTCCGGATCGAGCACCCGGGCGACGGTCGCGTCGAGACGCTCTCCGTGGTGCAGGTCGAGGGTGACGTTCTCGTACTGACCCCGTCCGACGGCGGCGTCGTGCTCGCCGAGCACGTCGTCGTCCCCGAGGATGCGCGCCTCACCGCGGTGGGCGTCACCGGCGCGGGCGACCGTGTGCGGACCGTCCCGGTCGGCGAGCCGGCACCGTCCGTGCCCGGGCCACCGGCGCCCGAGGCGCCGCCGCTGCCGCCCGCCGACGCCCGTCCGGCCGCCCTCCCCGGCGGTGCGGAGCCGGGCCACCGCGTCGGCCCCCGATGGCACGGGGGCCGTGAGCCGGCGGCGGACTCCGAGCAGCTGTACCGCCGCGACGTCGTCTGGGACGCCCAGCGGGCCGCGGCCCCGGTGACCGTCGTACGGCCCGACGCGGTCACGGTGCTCCCGCCCGACGGACAGGGCACCGGGGTCTCCCGGTACGCCGACCTCGCGCCGGTGGAGGTGCGCCGCTACGAGGTGTTCCCCGGGCACTTCGTCCGTGAGCTGACCGCTGCGGTGCGCCTGGTGGGTGACCCGGCCGCGGTCGCCGAGGCCACCGCGCTGGCCGTCGAACAGCTGGAGCTGCTCAACCACCGCTACCGGCTTCCCGGCGGGGACCAGCTGCACCTGAGCCTCGATCTCTCGCCCACCCGCCCCGAGCACCAGGTCGTCGTGGTGGAGGACGTGCCGTGGGTGCGCGGGCAGTCGGCCACGTCCCATCAGGGGCGCTGGCAGCTGGACCAGATCCGCAGCCTGAAGGCGACGGGGTCCGCCGTCGCGGCGCACGAGCTCTCCCACGTGTTCGGCCTGCCGGACAGGTACGGCCCGCACGGGAACGACGCCGCCGTCGGGGGGACCACCGCGTACGAGGCCCTGATGGGGCCCGACGGCATCCTGGTGTACACCGAGGCCGACCTGGCCCGCCTCGACGCCCTGTTCGGCGGGTCGCAGCTGCCGAGCAGGCCGCTGCCGTCGGTCACCGCGCCGACGGCCGGGGATCGGCTGGTGCCCGGCCACCACCAGTGGGCCGCGATCCAGAACGTGCTGAGGGACCTGGGTCTCCCCGTCGTCCGGGACCACCTCCCGGAGCCGATCGCCCCGGACGGGCCGACCGGGTCCGGCGATGCCGCGGCGACCGCGCGTGACCGCGCGGCGTACCACGGGGACGAGGCCTACCGCACGGCGCTGCTGGACGCCTACGACGCGTGGCGGCGGCGGACCTCCCCGCTGCCCTTCGACGTCGACACGCTCGCCCGTGCGACCGTCGCACTGGCCGAGATGCGCAACCTGGTGCGCGACCTGCTCCCGTTCACCACCGACCGGACGGACCGGTTCGCGCTGCACCGTGGGGCGTGGGAGGAGCTGGCGGACGCCGGTCTCGACGGGCATCTGGCGCTGCACGACCTGTGGCGGGGACGCCCGCGGGAGGTCGTCGCCGAGCCCGCGGCGGATGCGGTCGAGCAGACCTTCGGCGCCCCGCCGGTGGAGATCGGTACCGGCGTCGCCGCCTGGGTGCAGGTCTACAACGGCCTGTTCCACGGCGGGGACGGCAGCTCGGCGCTGGTCCGGATGCACGACCCGGCCACGGGACGGACCGAGACGGTGTCGATGATCCACAGCCGGGGGGCGGTGGTCGTGTTGACCCCGTCCGACGGCGGCGTCGTCGCCGCGGTGCGGCGGGAGCCGGGCGCCGGCGTGGTCGTCTCGGCCGTGGGGACGGACCGCGACGGGAACCCGCTCCGGCTGCACGGTCCCGCCCCGGACGACACCGTGGCCACACCGGGCGGTCCGACCACGGGTGCCGACGAGGTCGTCGTGGCCCCCGCCGCCCCGCCGGTGCACGAGAGCTGGGTCTCCGAGGCGGTCCCGAGCTGGGACGTCGACGGTGACGCGCCCGCCCCCGTGCCCGGCCGTCCACCCGCAGACACCACGAACCGCCCCCGAACGGAGCACCGTCCATGAGCACCGCCCCCGACCACACGCCCGCCCCCGAGGGCGGGCCCGCCGAGCCCGAGGTCCCCGGCACGGCCGAGGACCGGATCGCCTACCTCGTCGACCCCGCCTGGCGGCCGACCCCGGAGCAGTCCCAGCCCGACCCGACCCGGATCGTGGGGGCCTGGATCCTGCGCGCCGACGGCGGGGTCGAGGGGTTCCAGACCAACCCCGACTACGTCCCCGCGGACCCCGGGTCGCCGACCGACCCCGTCGACGCCGTCCTGCAGATCCTGGCCCTGGACCGGGCGGACGGCCTGCGTCCCGAGGAGGAGACCCTCGAGCTGCTCGACACCGTCCTGCTCGAGGCCCGTCTCGGGGTGGCCCTCGACGAGACCGGCGTCGCCGTGGTCCGGCCGGCGCCCGGCGGCGGCGTGGTCCCCGTCGTCACCGCCGCCGCGCACCGCGACCGGGTCACCGGCGTCGCGTCCTGGCGCGAGACCACCGCCGCGGAGCTGGCCGCCGCCCTGCCCGCCGAGGGCGTCGACGTCGTGGTCAACCCCGACTCGCCCGCCCCGGCGCTGATCCCGGCCGCGACGCTGCGCTCGCTCACCGGCGGGGCCCCCACCGGGTGACCGGTTCGCGGGGGATGTCCCCCGTGGGGCGCGCGCGGGGTCCCGTCGCCGCTCCGTGGTGCCGGGGTCCGCACTAGACAGGGGAGGACCGCCGGAACCGACTCTGCCGAAGGGGTGCGATGGAGCCGCGACGCCGTACGGGACCGGTGCCGCGATGAGCGCGGCCCTGGCCGTCTCGCCGATGGGCGGGTCCGGACACCGCAGCCTGGCCGAGGCCGTGGCCGCGGCTCCGGAGGGCGCCGTCATCAGCGTCGCCCCCGGCACCTACACCGAGCCCCTCGTGCTGCGCCGGGCGGTCACCGTCACCGCGGAGGAGGGCCCCGGCACCGTCCGGATCGCCCCGCGCGAGGGTGTCGCGGTGGTGCTGGCCGGGCCGCCGTCGGCGACCGCGCAGCTGTCCGGGATCACCGTGCAGGGCGCGCCGGGCGTCGTCGCCGCGGTGCTGGTGACGAGCGGGGCGCTGCGGCTCACCGAGTGCACCGTCGCCGGCGCGGGCTGGTCGGCGGTCCTCGCCCGCGACGACGGCGCGGTACACGCCGGTGACTGCGCGCTGTCCGCCCCGGCGGGCGCGGGGGTCGTCGTCAGCTCCCCGGTGGGCAGCTCCGTGTCGCTGTGCCGCATCACCGACATCGGCACCACGGCGGTCGTGGTGGCCGGGGACGGCGTGCTGGACCTGACCGCGACCCGGATCGACGGCCCCGCCGGCAACGGCGTGTTCGTCCACGAGCGGGGCCGGCTCACGCTGTCCCGGACCTCGGTGGCCGGGGCGGGCAAGCCGGCCGTCGCCGTCGAGCAGGACGGCGCCCTCACCGCCTCCGACCTGCAGGTCACCGACGCCGCCGGGGTCGGCCTCTACCTCGCGAGCAGCGCCTCCGTCCAGGTCGACGGGGCCGGGATCGGACCCTGCGGCGCTGTCGGTGTGCACGTCGACCAGGCCTGCCGCCCGCAGCTGCGCTCGGTCACCGTGCGCGGCGCCACCGGGGCGGGTCTGCTGTGGACCGGCAGGGCCTCGGGCACCGCCACCGGCTGCACCGTCGGGTCCACCGCGGGCGACGGGCTGCGGGTGACCGGGCGCAGCACCCCCGAGCTCGACGCCGTCGAGACCGCTGCCGACAGCGGCGCCGGCGTCGTCGTCGACGACGGCGCGGACCCGTTCCTGCGCCGGCTGCGCGTCCTGGACGCCGGGACCTGCGCACTGGTCGTCTCCGGCGGGGCCCGCGGTCGTCTGGAGAACGTGGAGATCGAGCGGGCCGGCGCCGACGGCGTGCGGGTCACCGACGGGGCCCGCCCGCAGATCGACGGGCTCACCCTGCGCGGTGCCGCCGGGTCCGGTGTGGCCGTCACCGGCGCGGCGTTGTCGCTGGCCGACTGCGACCTGTCGGCGGTCGGCGGCGACGGCGTCGCCGCCGGTACCGGCGCGGACCTGACCCTGCAGCACTGTCGCGTCGCGGGCGCCCCCGGAGCGGGGTTCCGGCTGGGCGCGGGCTCGGGCGGCACGCTGGAGGAGTGCGCCGCCGGCGACGGCGGTGCTGACGGTGTCGTCGTCGCCACGGCCGAACCGGTCCGCCTCACCGGCTGCACCGCGCAGGGCAACGCCGGTGCCGGTCTGCGGGTGACGGCCCCCGCCGCGTCGCTCACCGTCGAACGTCTGACCAGCCTCGCCAACGGGACCCCGGACGCGCCGGGGCCCCGGTCCGGTGGTCCGGCCGCGGCGGCCGACGGCGGCCCGCAGGAGGCCGTCGCGTCCGCGCCGGGTGCGGCACCGTCCCGGCGCCCGACCAACGACCCGCTCGACGCCCTGCACGCACTCGTCGGGCTGGAGGGGGTGAAGGCCGACGTCACCTCGCTGGTGAACCTCAACAAGATGGCCAAGCGCCGCGTCGACGCCGGGCTGTCCGCCCCGCCGATGGCCCGCCACCTGGTGTTCGCCGGCGCACCGGGCACCGGCAAGACGACCGTCGCCCGGCTCTACGGCGAGGTACTCGCCCGCCTCGGGGTGCTGCGGTCCGGGCACCTGGTCGAGGTGGCGCGCGCCGACCTGGTCGCCCAGATCATCGGCGGCACCGCGATCAAGACCACCGAGGCGTTCACGAGCGCGCTGGGCGGGGTCCTGTTCATCGACGAGGCGTACACGCTGTCCAGCGGCCGGGGCGGGACCGGCCCCGACTTCGGGCGCGAGGCGATCGACACCCTGGTCAAGCTGATGGAGGACCACCGGGACGACGTCGTCGTCATCGCGGCCGGCTACTCGAAGGAGATGCAGCAGTTCCTGGAGGCCAACCCGGGCATGGAGTCCCGCTTCAGCCGGACCATCGAGTTCGCGAACTACGACGCCCCCGAGCTGGTCACGATCGTGCGCAGCCAGTGCGAGCGCCACGACTACCGGCTCGCCCCGGAGGCCGAGCAGGCCCTGCTCACCTACTTCGAGCGGATCCCGAAGGACGGCACGTTCGGCAACGGACGTACCGCGCGCCGGGTGTTCGAGCGGATGGCCGACCGGCAGGCGTCCCGGCTCAGCGCCGGCGGTGCCGTCGACCCCGCCGACCTGACCCTGCTGACCGTGGATGATCTCGAGCTCGCCGTCTGAGGCCGCGGCGCGCACGGGCCGCGCCCGGTCATCCGGAGGACCGCACGCCCTGCATCGCCGCCATCAGCTCGGTGCGCGAACGGTACCCGGCGCGGGCGAACAGCCGTCCCAGACGGCCCTCCACGCTCTTCTCGCTGACCTGCAGGATCGTGGCGATCGTGCGGTTGCCGAAGCCCTGCCCGACCAGCAGCCCGAGCAGCCGCTCGTTCTCCGCGACGACCGTGGTGCGGCCGGGGACGGTCATCCCGGCGCGGGTCATCAGACCGCGGACCCAGCTCCGGCACAGCAGGGCGCCGAGCTCCCCGTAGAGGTCGTAGCACTCCCACAGGTCGTCGGGCCCCACGAGGTCCTGCTCACCCAGCATGCCGATGACCGTCGCCAGTTCCAGGGGGAGGCCGCGCTCCCGGGCGATCCGCAGGCAGCTCTCGACGGTCGCCCGGTCGCGGTCGACGAGGGAGCGGACGAGCTGGAGGTACAGCTCCGTCCGCGAGGTGGCCAGCATCCCGTGCAGCCGTTCCAGCGACCGGCCCGCGCGCCGCGCGCCGTCGAGATCGCCGCGGGCCATGGCGATGCGCGCCACCTGGAGGTGGGTCGCGTCGGTGCCGATGAGGACGCCGCGCTCCTCCGCGTCGGCCACCGAGCTCTGCAGCCGGTCCACCGCCTCGTCGAGATCCCCGACGGCGACGTCGGCGACGGCGCGCGGGGCGGCGAGCAGGTGCCGCAGCGAGGACTTCGCCGCGATCGCCTCGTCGAGGAACTCCCGGGCCCGGGTGACCTCGCCCCGGGCGAGCAGCAGGAAGGCGTGGTGCTGCTGCATCATCTCCAGGCCCGCGTCGTGCCCGACGACGAACCCGCCGACGCGGTAGCGGCGGGCCAGGTCCTTGGCCTCGGCGGTCCGGCCCTCCAGGAACGCCAGCGAGGCCCGGTCGGACAGGCTCAGCATCTCCGGGGTCAGCCCCTCGTCCGCCATGAGCCGGCGCGCCCGGTCGACCTCGCTGAGCAGGAGCAGCAGCGTGACCAGTCCCTGGGTGAAGGCCAGTCGGCGACGGGCGGAGTTGTCCTCCGGCCACGACCCGCGATCGGCGAGCAGCGCCTCGAACGTCCTCGGACGCCCCGCCCCCAGCTCGGCCATCATCGAGAGCGTGTCCCCGAGGTAGGAGGTCGCCCCCGGTCCGCGCCACGCCCACCGCGTGTCGTCGAGCAGCTCCAGGGCGTCCCGCCACCGGCCGAGCATGAACAGGGCCAGCGCACGCCACGAGGACCGGGCGGCCACGTCACCGGGGAGCTCGCGGCGGCCGTGGGCGATGGCGCGGAGCCCGTCGAGGTCGCCGAGGCTGCGCATCGAGCCGAGCATCGTCGCACCGGCGTCGACGACCCAGTGCTCGGGCAGGACGTCGCCGAGCTCGTCCAGGACGGACTCGATGGTCGTGACGGCGGTGGCGTAGTCACCGGTGCGGTAGCAGCTGGTGGCGTACATCCAGCGGGCCAGCGCCTCGTCGGCGCGGTCGGACGACAGGTCCGCGGCGGTCAGCCACCAGGCCCTGGTCCGGTGCGGGTCGTCGGCCGCGCGGATGGTGGCCCGCTGGATCAGCTCGGACCGGGCGCGGGCGGTGTCCAGCAGCGCGCCCGCCTCGGCGATCCGGTCGGTGAGGTAGTCGGGGTCCTCGGCGTGGGCGACACCCGTCCACAGCGCGACGACGGCGGTGACGGCCACCCAGCGCCGCTCGTAGGGCCGCAGGCAGGCGGCGAGCTCGACAGCCACCTGGGGGACCGGGAAACGCCAGCCGTCGTCGGCCCCACCACGGTGCAGCACCCCCGCGTCGACGAGCTCGTCGAGGTGGTCACGGGCCTGCTCGACGTCGATGTCGAGGCTCGCGGCGAGCAGCCGGGGCAGCGCGGGCCCGAGGGGTGCGAGCAGGGCGACGGCGGTCGCGACCGGCCACATGGCGGGCCCCAGCCGCCGGACCGGACGCAGCAGCGGTCCGTCCGGCCGGGGCCCGGGCTCCGGTCCCGGGCCGAGGTAGGCGTGCCGGTCGGAGATCACCACCCGGCCGCCCGCCGACAGGCTCCCCAGCAGGTCCAGCACCGCCTCTGGCACCCCCCGCGTCCGCTCGAGCACGAGGTCGACCAGCTCCGGTGCCGGACGGCTGCGCAGCTGCTCGCCCAGCAGCACCGCGGTCTGCGCCCGGTCGAGCGGCCGCAGCCGGTGCGAGTCGAGGACGCCGTCGCGGCGCAGGGCACGGACCACCGCGACGAAGGGGCGCAGGAATCCGGGAACGGGCGTCTGGACGGTGAACACCGCCCGGACACCGGCGTCGGTCAGGGACGGCACCAGCGCGGCGAGCACCGCGATCGAGTCGGGGTCGCTGCGTTGCAGGTCGTCGACGAGCAGCGTGAGCCGGTGCCGGTCGAGCACCATCGCGATCGGTGCCGCCACCCGGGCGGCGAGGGCGGGGGAGTGACGCGCGCCGTCGACCGGGTGCAGCAGTGTCGGGGGGACCCGGGCGAGCACCGCGGTGCTCCCGTCGATCACCGGGCCGTCGGGGGTGTAGCGCAGGCGCAGGACGTCGCCGCCCTGCTCCCCGACGCGGACGGCCAGCCGGTCGAGCACGGTCGTGCGCCCGATACCCGGCGGCCCGTGCACGAGAGCCGAGCGGGTTCCGTCGTCCGGAAGGTCCGGGACGGGCAAGGGTGCCTCCACAGGGAGGTCGTCGACGACGGTGCGAGGAACTCCTCGCACCACGGGACGACGAGCGGACTTCGGGTGGGGACGACGCCGGCCCCCCGGGTACCGGTCCTGGCGGTGCGGACCGGACCCTGCTGTCGATCGTACCGTTTCGCGGCACATGTCATGATCTTCGTAGCTCGCGAGGCCGCACGACCGGGACGGTGACATGAGCAGGGAACAGATCGAGTTCTGTGGTCGGGACGAGGTGCTGGACGCCCTGCGAGGCATCCCCGAGGCGTCGTTGACGGTCCTGCGTGGACCGACGTCCAGCGGACGTACCGCGCTGCTCACCCGGATCGGTGACGAGCTGCGCGAGTCGGGTTCCACGGTCCTGTTCGTGGACGCGGTCCAGGACCATGCGCGCTGGGACCGGTTCGGCGTCCGTCCGCTGCTGGCCGCGGTCGGCCGGTCCTTCGAGCAGCTCGACCCCGGCCCCGAGCTGCCCGGAGCGATGAGGTCGGTGCGCCGCCTGGCCACCGCCGAGACCTACGAGTCGATCGCCGGCCGCTCCCGGTTGCGCGCCGAGACCGGTCGTCTCCTCGCCGCGGTCGGGACCCGGGGCCCGGTCACCCTCGCCGTCGACGACGCCGACCACGTCGCGGCTCCGCTGTTCGTGCTGGCGGAGGCCCGGCGCGCCGGGCACCGTGTGCTCGCCGCGATGCGGTCGGTGCAGCTCCCGACCGAGCAGCTCGCCGAGGTCGGCGACGCCGCCGACGAGATCATCGACCTCCCGATGCTGTCGGACGAGGCATCGGTGGAGATCCTGCGACGGGCGGCCGGCGGCCCGGTCGACCCGGGACTCGTCGACGCCCTGCGGGAGTCCCTGGGGCTGCTGTTCGGGTGCCCGGGGACCCTGATCTCCACCCTGGCCGCGTTGCGTGACGAGGGCCGTGTCGTGCGCGTGGACCGCACCCTCTGCCTCCGCGACGACCGGGTGGCGATCGGGCTCCCGACCGGGCACTTCCTGGTGGAGACGGTGCGCGCCGCAGGCCGTGCCGGGGAGGACCTCGTCGCCCTCGCGGCAGGCCCGACGGGGCTCCGGATCGCCGACCTCGACGCCGTCGCCGGGGCGACCGGACGGACCGCGGTGGGGTGTGGCGCCGTCGTCGACGCCCTCGCCGCGGAGTCCGCGCTCGAGTGCGACTTCCGGGGCCGTCTGACCCCGCTGTGCCGGGCACTGGGGACGACGGTGCGGGCCGGGCTGGGGGAGGACGCACTGCGCGACCTGCACGTGCGGATCGGTCGCCGGGTGCAGTCGACGGTCGGGATCAGCAGCCGTGACGACCTGTCCGCACTCGCCGGCCACGTCGCCGCGGCCGGGACGGCGTGGCCGGTCCAGCGGCGGCTGACGGTGGTGCTGCACGACGAGGCCGTCCGCATCGCCGACAGCGACCCCGACCTCGCGATCAGCCACCTCCGTAGTGCGTGGCGGCACGCCGGGCCCGGACACGGCCGGCGTCGTGTGCAGGCCGAGCTGATCCGCGCGACCCGGGCCGCCGGCCGCTTCGACGAGCTGGCCGACTTCGTCGCCGACGCCGTCGACGAGGGTGGGTACCGGACGACGGGGTCACGCGCCGAGCTGGCCGCGGCCGCCGCGCTCGCCGCCCTGCAGCTCGGCCGCCGGGTGAGCACGCCGGTCCGCTCGGCCCTGGCGGGGATCGGGGACCCCTACTGTCCGCTGCAGCTCTGCGAACGGTGGTGGCGCGGTGAGAACCTCTCGATCGGTGAGCTGGTGCAGGGCTTCGCGCCGCTCGCGCCGGGCGGGCCGGTCCGCACGCTGCGGGACCTGTCCGCGGACTCGCTGCGGGTGCCCGCGGACGTCCGGCACGCCTTCTCCCGGCGACGGCTGGTGCCGATGCTCCGGTGGCTGCTGGGTCCCTACTACCGGCCCCCGGCCGACGGTCCGTTCGCCGCGTTCGAGCGGATGATGATCGCCTACGGCGACGGGCGCTGGAACCGGGCGTTGTCGGCCGCCCGGTCGCTGCAGACCCAGGAGTCCGCGGACCTGGTCTCCCGGCCGTGGGCGGCGCTGGCCGCCGCGGCCGTCCACCGTTTCCGGGGCCGGGAACGGCGCGCCCGCGCGTGGGCACAGACGATTCCCGAGACCGACTACACCGACACCGACACCGCCGTGCCCGCGCTGCGCGAGTGGGCCGAGGCGCGGCTGGCCCACACCGGCGAGAACCCGCTGGAGGCGCTGCCCGCGACCTGGGCGGTGTACTGCGGCGAGCTGCGACGCGGTTCCCGGGGGCCGCACGCCGGGGAGGTCCTGAACTGGCTGGCGATGCTCGCCCGCAGCAGCGGCGACGACGGGTGGCGACGCCGGATCGCCGAGGCGGTCGAGGAGGCGCTGGCCGACGAACCGGAGTCGGTGGGCCCGGAGTACGGCGAGCTCATCGAGGCGATGCTCCGCGACGACCCCGCTGCCGCCCGCCGGGGCGTCGCGTGGTGGCGCGAACGGGCCAGCCTGCCGGACCTGGCACAGGCGTGCCTGCAGGCCGCCGACGTCGTCGGGCCCGAGGAGGCCGAGCCCCTGCTGCACGAGGCCCTCGCCATCGCCGACGACCTGAAGGCGACCCGGATCAGGCGCTCGGTGCGCCGGGCGATGTCGCGGTACGGGATCGCCGTGCGGACCCCGGAGCTCGGCGAGCAGCGGCTCTCCGAGCTGGAGATGCGACTGGTGGGGCTCATCACCGAGGGCCGGTCGAACCGGCAGATCGCGGCCCGGATCACGATGAGCGAGAAGACCGTCGAGAACCACCTCACCCGGCTGTTCGGCAAGACCGGCTGCCGCAACCGGCGTGAGCTGGTCGTCGCGCACCTCGCGGGCCGCCTCACCGGACTGGGTCCCGAGCCGTGGGAACCCGCCGCCGGAGCCCGTTAGAGTCCGCTCCGTGACCGAATTCGTGAGCCTGTCCGTGGACGAGGGCGTCGGGACGATCCGGATCGACCGCCCGCCGATGAACGCCCTGAACCGCCAGATCCAGGGTGAGCTGCTGGAGGTGGCCGACGAGGCCGCCACCCGCGCCGACGTGCGTGCGGTCGTCGTCCACGGCGGGGAGAAGACCTTCGCCGCGGGTGCGGACGTCAAGGAGATGGCGTCGATGTCCTACGCGGACATGACGGTGGTGGCCCGCAAGCTGTCCGCCGGCCTGGGCGCGATCTCGACGATCCCGAAGCCGACCGTCGCCGCGGTGACCGGCTACGCCCTCGGCGGTGGCCTGGAGGTCGTGCTCGGCGCCGACCGCCGCATCGCGGGCGACAACGTCAAGCTCGGCTTCCCGGAGATCCTGCTCGGCATCTTCCCCGGCGGTGGCGGCACCCAGCGCGCCGCGCGGCTGATCGGGCCGTCGCGCACGAAGGACCTGATCTACACCGGCCGGATGGTCAAGGCCGACGAGGCCCTGGCGATCGGGCTCGTCGACGAGGTCGTCCCGGCCGACGAGGTCTACACCCGGGCCGTCGCCTGGGCGAAGCAGTTCACCGCGGGCCCCGCCCTCGCCTACGCCGCCGCGAAGGCGGCCATCGACAACGGCCTCGACACCGACCTGCGCACCGGCCTGGACATCGAGTCCGCGCTGTTCGCGGGCGTGTTCGCCACCGACGACGCGAAGGCGGGCACCGCCAGCTTCGTCGAGAACGGCCCCGGCAAGGCCACCTTCACCGGCCGCTGAGCCGCCGCCGAGCCACCCCGCCCCCGCCCGGACGCGCGACGCGCCCGGGCGGGGAGCAGGTCGGCGGCCGTGTTCTGCAAAACTCCTACTCATGAGTTCGGACCCGGCGCCCACCCCGCACGCCACCGCCGAGCAGGTCGAGGCGGCCTGGCACGACCCGAAGCTCGCCAACGTGCTCTACCACGACTGGGAGGCGGGCACCTACGACGAGAAGTGGTCGATCAGCTACGACGAGCGCTGCATCGACTACGCCGCGGGCCGCTTCCGCGCCGCGGCCCCGTGGGACGGCCGGCCCTACCTGCGCGCCCTGGAGCTGGGCAGCGGCACCGGGTTCTTCCTGCTCAACCTCATGCAGGCCGGCGTCGCCGAGCGGGGCGTCGTCACCGACCTGTCCCCGGGCATGGTCGCCGCCGCCACCCGCAACGCCGAGCACCTCGGGCTCGAGGTGGAGGGCGCCGTCGTCGACGGCGAGCACATCCCGTTCCCCGACGACAGCTTCGACCTCGTCGTCGGGCACGCGGTGCTGCACCACATCCCCGACGTCGAGGCCGCGTTCCGCGAGGTCCTGCGGGTGCTGGAGCCGGGCGGGCGGTTCGTGTTCGCGGGCGAGCCCACCACCGTCGGCGACGCCTACGCCCGCAAGCTCGGGCAGCTCACCTGGAAGGCCACCAACACGCTGACGAAGCTCGGCCCGCTGCAGGGCTGGCGCCGCCCCCAGCACGAGCTCGACGAGTCCTCCCGCGCCGCCGCGCTGGAGTCGGTCGTCGACATCCACACCTTCGACCCGGCCGACCTGGAGCGCACCGCGACCCGGGCCGGGGCCGAGGGGGTGCGGGCCTCCACCGAGGAGTTCGCCGCCGCGATGCTGGGCTGGCCGGTCCGGACCTTCGAGGCGGCCGTCCCGCCCGGCAAGCTCGGCTGGAACTGGGCGATGTTCGCCTACCACGGCTGGCAGCGGCTGTCCTGGCTCGACGAGCACGTCCTGAACCGGGTCGTGCCGCGCAGCTGGTTCTACAACGCCCTGATCACCGGTACCAAGCCGAGATGAGCGATCGGCCCCGGCGCGGCGCGCTGTCGGTCAGCATGGACGACGTGGAGCACCCGCTGGAGCCGTTCTGGCGCGGCGTCATCGCCTACCGCCTGCTGACGTTGCTGACCGTCGTCGGTGTGACGCTCTACCACCTGCGCACCGGCTACGAGCGCCCGCTGGCCGCGGTCGGCGTGCTCGTCGTGATGGCGGTGTGGACGGCCGTGACGTCGTGGGGCTACCTCGGCGGGCTGCCCGGCGCCCCGGACCGCCGCGGCCTGCTCGCGCTCGCCGACCTCGGCGTCTGCGTCGCGATCATGGCGACGACGCCGCTGGTCGTGCGGGTCGCCCACCTCGACGAGGGCGGCCCCGGCATGGGGTCGATCTGGACCTCCGGCGCGGTGCTGGCCTGCGCGGTCGCGTTCCGGATCACCGGCGGGGTGCTCGCCGCCGCCGTGATCTCGGCGGCCCTGGTGCTGTCCAAGCAGCGGTTCGGGGTGCTGGAGCTGGGCGACATGCAGCTGCTCCTGCTGGCCGGGCTGACCGTCGGGTTCGCCGCGCACGTGCTCGACCGCACCGCCGCCCGGCTGCGCCGCCTCGTGGCCGAACAGGCCGCCACCGCCGAACGCGAGCGGCTCACCCGGGCCGTGCACGACGGCGTCCTGCAGGTGCTGGCGCACGTCCAGCGCCGCGGCGCGGAGCTGGGCGGCGGGGCGACCGAGCTCGGCGTGCTCGCCGGGGAGCAGGAGACCGCGCTGCGTGCGCTGCTGTCCGGGCCGGGGACCACCGACGCGTCCGGGCTCCGCGACCTCGCCGCCGCGCTGCGGATCCTCGCCTCGGACCGGGTCACCGTCTCGGCCCCCGGACGCCCGGTCGAGCTGGGCGGGCCGGTCGTCGACGAGGTGGAAGGCGCGGTGCGGGCCGCGCTCGCGAACGTCGCGCTGCACGCCGGCCCGGACGCGCGCGCGTGGGTGCTGGTCGAGGAGCTGCCCGGGACGGTCGAGGTCAGCGTCCGCGACGACGGCCCCGGCATCCCCGAGGGCCGCCTCGCCGAGGCCGAGGCGCAGGGCCGGATGGGGGTGTCCCGCTCCATCCGTGGCCGCGTCGGCGACGTCGGCGGGACACTGACGCTGGACACCGGACCGGACATCGGGACCGAATGGGTCATCCGGGTCCCCAGGGAGGACACATGAGCATCCGGGTGATGGTCGTCGACGACCACCCGATCTGGCGCGAGGGCGTGGCCCGCGACCTCGCCGAGCGCGGCCTCGACGTCGTCGCGACGGCCCCGGACGCGCCCGCGGCCGTCCGGATCGCGACGGCCGTGCGGCCGGACGTGATCCTCATGGACCTCAACCTGGGCGCGACCTCCGGCGTGGACGCGATCGCCGCGATCGGGCAGCAGAGCCCGGACAGCCGCGTGCTGGTGCTGTCGGCCTCCGGCGAGCACGCCGACGTCCTGGAGGCGGTCAAGGCCGGTGCGCTCGGCTACCTGGTGAAGTCCGCCGGGGTCGACGAGCTGCTCGAGGCGATCCGGCGCACCGCCGACGGCGTCGCCGTGTTCACCCCGGGGCTGGCCGGGCTGGTGCTGGGGGAGTACCGGCGGCTCGCCGACGCCCCGCGCCCCGCCGACGGCGCGCCCGCCGTCCCGGCGCTCACCGAGCGCGAGACCGAGGTGCTGCGCCTGGTCGCGAAGGGCATGACGGCCAAGCAGATCGCGGCGAAGCTCGTCGTCTCGCACCGGACCGTCGAGAGCCACGTGCAGAACACCCTGCGCAAGCTGCAGCTGCACAACCGCAGCCAGCTCGTCCGCTACGCCATCGAGCAGGGCCTCGCGGACTGAACGAGCGGGACGGTCCGTTCCCTGCGGTGAGCGGAGGCAAACCCGTAACGGGGGCCACCCCCATCACGAACAGGTCACGGGACCGGGCACACTCGGCTCCGCCCCCGCCGCTCGACCTCCGGAGAGCCCGTGACCGACCCGAGCGCCCTGATTGGGTACCTGCTCCAGAGCCCCTGGCTGGTGCCCCTGCTCGCCGTCGCCGTGATGTGCGACGGGCCGTTCCCGTTCCTGCCGAGCGAGCCGGTGCTGTTCAGCGCCACGGCCGCCGCACTGGCGGACGGCGACCGGTGGCGGATCGCGGCCCTGTTCGGCGCCGCGGTGGTCGGGTCCCTGCTCGGCGACGCGGTGCTCTACGGCGCCGGACGCAGCTCCAACTCGGTCGTCCGGGGCGCCCGTCGCGGCGACGGGATCGGCGCCTGGGTCCGCCGCCACCTGCACCGCCGGCCGGTCGCCGCGCTGGTCGCGACCCGGCTGCTGCCCGGCGGACGGCTGGCGAGCGTGTCCGCGGCCGGCCGGGTCCGGCTGCCGCTGCGCGCGTTCCTGCCCGCGACCGTCGCGAGCGCGCTGGTGTGGAGCACCTGGATGACCGGCATCGGCGTATTGGTCGGGCCGATCACGCACGGCGACCCGCTGATGTCGGTGCTCGCCGGGGTCGTCCTCGCGGCGCTCGTCGCCTCCGCGGCGGCAGCGGCCAAGGCGCTGCTGCGGCTGCGCCGCCCCGTCGTCGCGGTCTGACGCCCGCCCGACCCGTCGCGTCGAACCGGCGGGTTCCGCGCCGTTCGGACGGCCTACTGTGCTGCGGCACATGGCAAGCTGGGCCGTCCGGACGAACGGGGCGGGGAGAACTGAGGACGTGCACGACGACGGCGACCGGGTCTCGGCGGTGGCGGTGGGGCGGCCGGTGGTGCCGCCGGGGGTCGAGGTCGTGGCCCACGTGCCGCCCGCGCCCGCCGAGGGGGCCGCGGCCGCGGTCGACCGCGCCCGGCCCGGTCTGGTCCTGGTCGACCTGACCGGCCCCGAGGGTGTGGCGCCCGCGGTGATCGCCGCCGTGCTCGCCCGGGTGCCGGACGCGGCGGTGCTCGCCGTCGCCGGTGCGGTCGCCGACCACGCCCGGGTGCTCGACGCGGTACGGGCGGGCGCGACCGGCGTCGCGACCAGTGCCGACCCCCGGGAGCTGGCCGCCGTCGCCGCCGCAGCCGCCGCCGGGCGTCCCGCGTTCTCCCCGGGGCTGGCCGACGTCGTCCTGGAGTCGGTCGCGGCCCCCACGCACGCGGTACCGGAGCTCAGCCCGCGCGAGTCCGAGGTGCTGCGGCTGGTGGTCGAGGGGCTCACCGCCAAACAGATCGCGGCCCGGCTCGTGCTGTCCCCGCGCACGGTCGAGAACCACGTGCAGCGGCTGCTGCGCAAGTTCGAGGTGCCCGGCCGCGCGGCCCTCGTCCGGCACGCCATCGAGTACGGACTCGCCTGAACCGTCGTTTGTGCGTTTCCACGTACTTCCGTACTTTGGGGGCATGAGCGAGATCGAGGAGCGGCTGCGCGCCGTCGAACAGGCCGTCGCGGACCTGCAGGACGCACTCCGCCCGACCGGCGGGGACACCCCGGCGGCGGCGCCCGCGGACGGCGCCCTCTGGGCGCTGACCGAGCTGGAGGCCCGCAGCCCCGGCGCGGTGCTGATGGCCGGCAGCGTCGGGCTCCCCGGCGACGAGGGCACCGTCCGCTGGCAGTACGCCCGCCCGAGCGAGGTCCTGCTCGACGCCGACTGGTCCGAGCTGAGCGCGACCCTCGACGCGCTCGCCCACCCCGCGCGGCTCGCGATCCTGCAGCACGTGCTGGGTGGCGTGCACAGCACCGCCGAGCTGCTGGAACAACCCTCGGTGGGCACGACCGGGCAGCTGCACCACCACCTGCGCCAGCTCGTCGCCGCCGGCTGGCTGGCCTCGACCCGGCGCGGCCACTACGAGGTCCCGGCCGCCCGGGTCGTCCCGCTGCTCGTCACCGTCCTGGCCGCGCACCGATGAGGGGAACCGTCATGACCACCTCCGTCACCGGGCACCGGATCGGGATCGTCGCGGCCGTCGTCGCCGTGCTGGCCGTGCTCGTCGGGGCACTCGCCGGCCCGGATCGCCAGCGGCTCGGCCCGCAGGGCGCCGGGGACCCGGCCCTGGCCGACCGGGTCCGGGCCGCCGCCGGCCCGCTCGGCGGCCTGCGGTCGCTCGCCGTCGCCGAGGTCACGCCGACGGCGGTCACCACCGCCGCACTCGGCCCCGCCGCCCCCGGGGCGCCGTTCGAGATCGGGTCGGTCACCAAGACCTTCACCGCCGCGCTGTTCGCCGACGCCGTGACCCGCGGCGAGGTCCGCCCGGACGAGCGCCTCGACCGCGTGCTCGGGGAGCTGGCGGGCACCTCGGCGGGCGGGGTGACCCTCGGGTCGATCGCCCAGCACCGCTCCGGCCTGCCGCCGTTGGGCGCCACCGCCGCCACGGGCGCCCTGGCCGCGCGGGCGGTCAACGGCAACCCCTACCTGTCGACGACGACCGCGCAGCTGATCGACGACGCCCGCAGCGCCCCCGTCGAGCCGCAGCAGCCCCCCACCTACTCGAACTTCGGGGTCGCCCTGCTCGGGACGGCGCTCGTCCGCGCGGCGGGCGCCACGGACTACCCGGCCCTGGTCCGGGACCGGATCACCGGTCCGCTCGGCATGACCGCGACGACCTTCGCCGCCACCGACGCGCAGATCCCGCCGGACGCGGTGCCCGGCCACCTCGACAACGGCCGCCCGGCACCGCGCTGGTCCGGCGAGGGCTACCTGCCCGCCGGGAGCTCCACGTTCTCCACCGCCGACGACCTGGCGCGCTGGGCGCAGGCCCAGCTCACCGGCGTCGCACCGGGGACCGCGGCGCTGACCCCGACCGCGCAGGACGACCCCGACACCTCGATCGGCTGGATCTGGGTCACCAGCACGGCCACCGGCGGGGACGGCGCCCGGCACCCGTTCGTCTGGCACAACGGCGGGACCGGCGGGTTCCGCAGCATGCTCGCCCTCGACCGCGAGACCGGGCGGGCCGTGGTCGTCCTCGGCGACACCACGGCCGGGGTCGAGCCGGTCGCCGCGGCACTGCTGTTCGGCACGCCGCCGTCCGAGGACGCCCCGCACCCGCTGGTCTGGGTGCCGGTCGGCATCGCCGCGCTGTTCTCGCTGCTCGCGCTGCGTCGCGCGGTCCGGGCGGGCGCGCGCCTGCCGATCGCCGACGGCCTGCTGACGGCGGCGTTCGGGCTGGTGCTGCTGTGGAACCGCGGCCCGTGGGCGACGGTCGGCGGCTGGGTCTGGGGCCTGGCGCTCGCCCCGGCCGCGGCGGCCCTGGTGGTCGCGGTGCTGCGCGGCCGGGAGCTCCCGACGGTCCCGCCGCGGCGCGCCGTCACGGCCTGGGGTGGGCTCGTGGTCTCCGTCCTGCTGCTCGCCGCGGCGGTGTGGGCGGGCTGAGCCCGCTACGGGTGCGCGGTGAGCCGGGCCAGCGCCGCGTCGAGGACGGCCGGCACGTCGGGCGCGGACAGCACGTCCACCGGGCGGGTGCCGGGTCCGGCGGGCACGGTCGCCCCGCGGGCCGGGCCGAACCCGGTGTCCACGGTCAGCGCCGTCGGCGTCGGGGTCAGCGAGCCGGGTGCGACGCACTCCAGCAGCGCCGTCGCGTCGTGCAGGGCGACGGCGTCGCGGCCGTAGCGTTCCTGGTAGAACCGCATGTAGGGGGCGATCATCGCGGCCAGCTCGGCGCCGACCGGGTCGGCGTCGCCCAGTGCGGCGACCCACTCCGGGCCCGCGGCACAGCCCAGCGTGGTCTCCAGCGGCACCAGCGCGACCGGCACGGAGCCCTCGCCGGGGTCCTGGGCCAGGACGCGGTGCGCGGCCTCCGGGTCGGCGTGGACGTTGAACTCGGCGGCACCGGTGACGTTCCCGCCGCCGATCGCTCCGCCCATGACGACGACCCGCTCGATCCGCCCCACCAGGTCCGGGCGGGCGGCCAGCAGGATCGCGGTGTCGGTGAGCGGGCCGATCGAGGCGATCGTGACCGGCTCGGTCGCCTCCTCCAGTACCCGCGCCATCAGGGCGACCCCGGCCCCGGCCACCGGCGCGACCGGCTCCGGCAGCGCCGCGGCGCGCCCGCCGAGCCCGTCGGAGCCGTGCACGTGCCCGGCCCGCTGCTCGCGCCGGTGCACCAGCGGCCGGGCGGCGCCGCCCCCCAGCGGGACGTCCGGGCGTCCGGCGAGGGCGAGCAGCCGTCCGGCGTTGGGCAGGGTGGCGTCCAGGCCGACGTTGCCGAACGTGGCGACGACGGCCCGGACGTCCACCTCGGGACTGCGCAGGGCCAGCACGAGCGCGACGGCGTCGTCGACACCGGGGTCGGTCGAGATGATCAACGGGCGGGGCACACCGGCGAGCCTACGACCGGCCCGCCGGGGGGATCACTCGCTGCGGGTGGGCTCGTCCTCGTTCTCGGCCTCGACCTCGCGGGCGGCCGCTCCGGTCGCTCCGGAGTCGTCGGTCGTCGCGTCGGGGCGGGGGTTGCCCGCCTTGTCGGTGTCGGCGCGGGAGGTGCCGCCGCCTCCGGAGGTCAGTTCGTCGGTACCGACGTCGGTGCCGTCGTCGGGCTGGCGGTGGTCGCTCACGGGCGGACCTCTCGGATGGGGGACGTGGTCCCCGGGAGGTACCCGGCGCCGCAAGGGTGCACACGCCTAGGGTCTGACGGGTGCGACGTCCGCCGATCCCCGACGCCGACCCGGAGCAGGCGAAGCTGTTCAGCCTCACCTCGCTGCGCTGGATCCTGCGCCACCGCGCGTACAGCCCCTGGTACCTGCGGCGGTACTGGCGGCTGGCGAAGCTGCGGCTGCGGCACCCGCACGTCGTGCTGCGCGGGATGGTGTTCCTCGGCAAGGACGTGACGATCGAGGCCCGCCCCGGGTTCGGCCGGCTCGAGATCGGCCGCTGGGTGCACATCGGCGACGGCACCGCGCTGCGCTGCCACGAGGGCTCGATGCGGATCGGTGACAAGGTCGTGTTCGGCCGGGACAACACCGTCAACTGCTACCTCGACGTCGAGATCGGCGCGACGACGCTCGTCGCCGACTGGGTCTACGTCACCGACTTCGACCACCGCACCGAGGACGTCCGGCGCCCGATCAAGGACCAGGGCATCGTGAAGTCGCCGGTCCGGATCGGCGAGGGCTGCTGGCTCGGGGTGAAGACCTCGGTGCTGCGCGGCACCCGGATCGGCCCGGGCAGCGTGCTCGGGGCGCACGCGGTCGCGCGGGGGGACATCCCCGCGGAGTCGATCGCCGTCGGGACCCCGGCCCGGGTGGTGCGCGACCGGCGGGCCGACTACGAGGCCGCCGCCGCCGAGCGCGCCGCGGTCGCGGACATGGCACGCAAGGCCGACCGGGCCCTGCAGGCGCGGCTCGACCGGGCCTGAGCCGGCTCAGGCGTCGAACAGGTTCCCGGTGGGGATCTTCGGGCGGGGGAGCTCCCGCGGCCCGGCCGCGGTGGCGCCGGCGTAGATGCGGGCGGTGTGCCCGGCGATGACCGGCCAGGCGAAGTCGGTGCGCAGCCGGGCCCGGGCCGCGCGGGCCCGGCGGCGGGCGGCGGCCGGGTCGGCCAGCGCGCGGTCGACGGCGTCGGCGATCCCGGGGACGTCGCCGGGGGTGAACCCGAGGCCGGTCTCGCCGTCGCGGACCAGCTCGCCGAGCCCGCCCGCGGTCGAGGCGACGAGCGTCGCGCCCACCGCGGCGGCCTCCAGCGCGACGATCCCGAACGGCTCGTAGCGGCTCGGCAGCACGACGGCGTCCGCGCCGCGCAGCAGGGCGGTCAGCTCGCCGTCGGGCAGGTGGCCGAGGAAGGTCACCGAACGCGTCACCCGGTGCCGCGCCGCGCGCTCGGCCAGCATCTCCTGCTGCGTCCCGCTCCCGGCGACGAGCAGCCGGGTCCCGCGGTGCCGCCGCCGGATCCGGGGCAGCGCCGCGATCAGGTCCTGGACGCCCTTCTCGTACTCCAGACGTCCGAAGTAGACGATCCGCGGCCCGTCGCCGGCGTGCGCGGGGGCGGCGGCGCGGGACCGCCAGCGACGCGGGTCGATGCCGTTGTGCACCACGTGGACGGCGGCCGGGTCGAGGTCGTGCAGTGCCGACACCTCGGTGCGCATCGCGCCGGAGCAGGTGATGACCTCGTCCGCGCGCTGCGCGAGCCACCACTCGGTGGAGTGCACCTGCCGGTTCAGCGGCCCCGGCAGCCAGCCGGAGTGCCGTCCCGCTTCGGTGGCGTGCACGGTCGCGACCAGCGGGACCCCGAGGACGTCGGCGAGCGCGATCGACGGGTGCGCGACGAGCCAGTCGTGGGCGTGCACGACGTCCGGCCGCCAGCCCGGCAGCAGTGCGGTCAGCGCGTGGCGCAGCATCGCGTGCCCCATCGCGAGCGTCCACGCGACCAGGTCGGTGGCGAACTCCAGCTCCGGCGGGTCCTCGGCCACCCGCAGCACCCGCACCCCGTCGACGGTCTCGGCGCGGGTCGGGTGGGTCTCGGCGTCGGTGCCGGTGGGGGCCCGGGACAGCACGACGACCTCGTGCCCGGCCGCGACGAGCTCGCGGGACAGCGCGTGCACGTGCCGGCCCAGCCCGCCGACGACGACCGGCGGGAACTCCCAGCTGACCATCAGCACCCGCATCGCTAGATCCTGACAAATGCCGGACCGGCGGTAACCCCCGGGGCGCCGTGCCCACCGTGCCTATCGCACCGACCTCCGCCCAGCCGCGCCCGCTCGACCCGCCGCGGCACCCGGTCGCGTCGCGCCGGCGTCCCGCGCCGAACCGTCGACGCGCGGGGGTTGGGAGAACGCGCGTCCGATCGGGAGCGCGTTCTCCGGATGCGGCCGCGTCCATCGGCCGGCCGGTGGGACGTGGCACGGGGGTCGGGTGGGGGGCCCGTTGCGTGGCACCCCGCCCCGTCGCGTGGCACCCCGCCCGGCGGTCGCCGCGCCCGGCGACAGGTAGCCACATCGTGCGATCGGGTGCCACGTCCGGCGGTGTCGCGCCGCCCCGGCGCGGCCGGGAGGCCACGCCGGTGGGAGCAGAGGCCCGTTGCGCGGCACCCCGCCCCGTTGCGCGGCACCCCGCGCGGCGGTCGCCGCGCCGGGCGGCAGGTCGCCACACCGTGTGATCGCCACGCCGCGCCCGGCGGAACGGGAGCGATGGCGCGGGCGGCCGTGAGCCGCGCCTGGCGCAGCGGAGGCGATGGCGCGGGTGGTCGCGAGCCGCGCCTGGCGGGGCGGGATCCGTGGCGCGGGGCGGGATCCGTGGCGCGGGGCGTCCGGGGCCGGTGCCCCACCGACCCCGACCCCGACCCCACCGAATCCGCTTACCCGGTAAGCGAGTTCGCGGTCAGACCCGTCCCAGGTCCCGGGCGTCCACGTGTCCGAAGGT
Organism: Pseudonocardia sp. TMWB2A; assembly: GCF_017312135.1. Classification (NCBI taxonomy): domain Bacteria; kingdom Bacillati; phylum Actinomycetota; class Actinomycetes; order Pseudonocardiales; family Pseudonocardiaceae; genus Pseudonocardia; species Pseudonocardia sp. TMWB2A. The sequence goes on along the minus strand of NZ_QKQY01000002.1, from coordinate 5,569,492 downwards.
CGGCAGCGGCGCGTCCGCCCAGGCCGCGACCCGGCGCTGTGCGGCCCGCCGCCGCCCGGCGCGCAGCAGCTCGGACAGCTCCGCCACCCGTCCGGCGTGCAGGTCGGCGCGGGAGCGGGCGTACCCGGCGGCGGAGTCCTTGCTGACCATGAACGCCCAGTCGCTGGACAGGGCGTGCAGCGCCTGGTCGGCGAGCAGGTCGGCCAGCGGGTCCCGGACGGGTCCGGGCAGCGGGGCGGCGAGCAGGTCGGACTGGACCTCGGCGTTCCGCGCGACCAGGTCGGCGACCTGCGGCCCGGACCAGACCCGCCAGTCCTTGCCCGAGCCCCAGGACGACTCCCGCAGGTCGACCGGGTCGCCGACCAGACCGTCGTCGACGGCGTCGCCGAGGGTGCGCACGGCGACCCCGGCCTCGGGCAGCCTGCGGAGCACGGCGGCCAGCCAGGCAGGTCCCTCGTGCCACCAGTGCCCGAACAGCTCGGTGTCGAACGCGGCGACGGTCAGCGCCGGGCGGCCGCGCTCGGCACGCAGCGCGGTCAGGCGCGCGACGACGGTGTCGACGAAGTCGTCGGCGTCGCGGGAGACGGCGCGGGCGGCGAGCGCGGGGTCGTAGGGCTTCTTCCGCTCGGTCGGTACCCGCCGTCCGGTGACCCGCGCCGGCTTGAGGCCGGACTCGTGGTCCCAGGTGTGGAAGTCGCGGTACTCGGCCGAGCCGGGGTAGCCCTTGCGGGGCGACCACACCCGGTAGGTGATCTCCAGGTCGCGGCCGACGCACACGACGTCGGAGGTCCCGACCGGCCGGGCGAACGCGGTGTCGCCGCGCAGCGCGGGGCCGTCGACGAGGAAGCGGCGCACCCCGGCGGCGGCGTAGTCGTGCTCCATCCCGGGTGCGAAGCCGCACTCGGGCGCCCAGATCCCGGCCGGCCGGGCGCCCAGGCGCAGGGCGTGGTCGTCGAGCCCGGCGTGCAGCGAGAACGCCCGCACCCGCGGGTCGAGCAGCGGCTGGAACGGGTGCGCGGCCGGCCCGCCCAGCAGCTCGACGGCGCCGGAGTCGCGCAGCCGGCGCAGCGCGGGCGACCCGCCGTGGCGCCAGTGCCGCTCGAACTCGGCCGTCGCCGTCGTCGACACCCGGTGCTCGTGCGCGGCCAGGTCCGGCAGGCGGCCCGCCGCCGAGTGCGCGCGCAGCGTCCACCCGCCGAGCCAGTCGTGCACCCCGCGCAGGCAGTGCGGGTCGTCGAGCTGCGCGGCCAGCACCGGCGTCACCCCGAGGGTGGCCAGCCCGGTGCGGCCCTCCTCGGCCAGCTCCCGCAGCGTCGCGACGACGGGCAGGTAGGAGTGCGCCCAGGACTGGTAGAGCCACTCCTCGCCGACCGGCCACCGGCCGTGCCGGGCCAGCAGCGGCAGGTGCGAGTGCAGGACGAGGCAGAACGTCCCGACGGGCGCGCCGCTCACGGCCGGGTCGCCGTGACCAGCAGGTCGAGCGAGGCGTCGAGGTCGGCGTGGTCGCCGGTGCGCAGCACGAAGTCCGAGCACCGCACCCCGGCGACGTCGACGGCCAGCGCATGCGGCCACGGCTCCCCGGACAGCGCCAGCCGGGTCTGCGCCTCGATCAGGCCACCGTGGCGGGCGTCGAGCTCGCGCAGCCGCGGACCGTGGTGCAGCCCCTGCACGACGACACGGCCGAACCCGGCGTCGTCGACCAGGCCGGCCAGCTCGCGCGGGTCGAGCTCGCGGGTGTGGAACGGGTTGAGCGGGGTGTCCCGGCCGGGGGAGAAGGTGATCCGGTTCGGCGTCGACACCATGAGCCGCCCGCCGGGGCGCAGCACCCGCCTGCACTCGCGCAGGAACCGCTCCTGCTCCCACAGGTGCTCGATGACCTGCAACGACACGACGACGTCGACGCTCCCGTCGGGCACCGGCAGCGCCACCAGGTTGGCCCGGGCCACGCCCACCCGCGGGTAGCGGGCCCGGACGTGGGTCACGGTCGTCTCGTCGTAGTCCAGCGCCAGCACCGAGCCGGCGGCCCCGGCGAGCAGGTCGGCGCCGTAGCCCTCGCCGCAGCCGGCCTCCAGCACGGCGACGCCCGAGCAGTCGGCGGCGATGGCCGCGTAGACCACCTCGTGGCGGCGGAACCAGTAGTTCTCGTGGCTGATGCCCGGGACGGTGCGCTCTCCGGTGAGGGGCAGGCTGCTGGTCACCCACCGACTTCACCACGCCCGTCGGGGGGAGTTCGCACCGGTCCCCTCGCGTGCGCTACCGCTCGTCGACGCGGGGCAACGCAGTGTCACCACGGACGTCTGATGATGTGGAGCCCGACTGACATCCCGCCAGGCACGACGGAGGGGGACACATGACCGACATCGCGACCGACGAGGACACGGTGACGCTGACCATCACCGGCCGTAGCGGATCCTGGCTGGTGTCGGGTGTGCTCGGCCGGGAACCGCTGCCGCTCAAGGGGTTGGACGACGGCGCGCTCGCCGAGATGCTGTGGGCGATGCTGCCGGTGGCACCGTCGGCCGCGCACGGTCCCGCGTGCCCGGCGCCCGCGCCCGGCCGCCGTCACCCGGGCTGAGCTGCAGTCCGGTCGCGCACGTCCGGTTCGCGGTCGGCGCACGGTTCGTGCCGGTCGGCGTGCGGTCGGTCCCCGGACGGGTATCAACTGCCCACCGACGGGTATCCGCCGTTCCCCGGGCCCGTGCGGGCCAGGGGTGACGCCGACGGCGTCGTGCCGAGAGGAGCCCAGGATGAACGATCCGGCGGACGAGAACGAGACGCTGTCGCTCACCATCACCGGGCGGTCCGGGTCCTGGGTGGTGTCGGGTGTGCTCGGCGACGAGCCGGTCGAGCCGCGCGCGATGGACGACGAGGCCCTCGGCGAGGTGCTGTCGATGGTCGTGCCCGAGGAGGACCGCGTCCACGCCGAGCCCCCGCCCGGCCGCCGCGTGAGCTGAGCGAGGGCGGGCGGAACTACAGCCGTCCCCGCAGCAGCGACGCCGCCAGCAACGCCACCTCGACCTGCAGCCGGTCCTCCCCGACCGGGCGCCCGAGCAGCTCCTCGGCCTTGCGCACCCGGTAGTGCACCGTGTTCTTGTGCAGGTGCAGCCGGGCCGCGGCCTGGATGTAGCTGCCCCCGGCGGCCAGGAACACCCGCAGCGTCTCGCGCAGCTGGTCGGTGCCGGGCTCGTCGGCGGTCAGGCCGGACAGGGTGCGGGCGACCCAGCGGCGCAGGTCCTCGGACCGGTCGGTGAGCAGTGCGGCGACGGCGACGTCGTCGAACCGGACGACCGCGGGCCGGTCCTCGGCGGTCTCGGCGACCGCACGGGCCCGCTGCGCCTCGGCGAGCGAGCCGCGGAACCCGTCGATCCCGGCAGCCGACCCGCCGACGGCGATCCGCACCCCGGCCGGGAGCCGGTCGCGGAGCAGGCCGACGTCCAGCCGCACCTCGTCGGGCCCGGACAGCCACGCCCACAGCGTGCGGCTGTCGGCGAGCACCGTCAGCGGGGTCCGCCCGGACGCCTCGTAGAGCAGCCGGGCCCCGGCCTGCAGCGCGTGCCCGTCGGCGGGGCCGTCGCCGGACGCGGGGGTCCACACCAGCGCCGCGGTGTGCCGGCCGGTCACCGGGATCCCCAGCAGCTCCGAGGCGGCCGCGTCGGTCAGCGGGTCGGTGTCGAGCACCATCCGGACCCGGGTCGCCAGCCCCGCCCCGGACCGGGTGCTCCACCGCCGCCGCTCGGCCTCGTAGATGTCGATGAGCCCGGCGATGACCTCGTCGATGTAGCGGTTCGTGCGTTCGCTCAGCACCGACACCGCGTCGAGCACGTCCGGGTCCCCGTGGTGCGGCCCGGCCCGCAGCGCGTCCAGCGCCCACTGCGCGAACATCTGCTCGCCGAGCCGGTAGGCCCGCAGCAGCGCCTCCAGCGACAGGTCGTGCTGGGCGAACCGGCGGGCGTACTCGGCGGCCGCGGGCGGCACCGTGATGCGGTCCATCGGGATCGAGTGGACGAGCATGTCCATGATCGCGACGAGGTTCGCCGAGGTGCTCGCGACCATCAGCCTGCGCAGCGTCTCGTCGTGCCGGAACTCGGGGATGACCTCGACGAACCAGTCGGTCATCGCGGTCGTCAGCTCGGGCAGCCGGGCCTCGACGTCGCGGGCGACGGCCGCCACGACCTCGTCGACGTGGGCGGACACCCGCGCGACGCTAGCGGGTCGGCCGGTCCCCGGGCCGGCGGGTACGACGCGTTGTGTCCCCGGCACAACGGGCCCGCCACGATTCGTGATCGACGTACATGGTGTCGGTCACACCGCGGACCTACGTTTCCCCCACACCGGTTCCGACGACGCCGAGGGGGAGTCCGATGCACATCGCCGTGCTGCCGCGGGAACGGGCGCGCACCGCGCCGGAGGCGCCCTGTCTCGCCGACGAGCACCGCGCGCTCGACAACGCCGGGTTCGCCGCCGCCGTCGCCGCGGCGGCGGGCGCGCTGCACGCTGCGGGGACCGGGGCGGGCGACGTCGTCGCCGTCGTGCTGCCCAACCGCGTCGAGCTCGTGGTGACGTTGTTCGCGGCCTGGCGGCTCGGCGCGGCCGTAACCCCGGTGAACCCCGCGCTGACCGCCGACGAGGCGGGCCACCAGATCACCGACTCGGGGGCGGTCGTCGTCGTGGGGGAGCGGGCGGCCTCGCCGCTGGTGACCCTGGACGTCGCCGAGCTGGCCGGGGACCCGGCCGCCGCACCCGACCCGGTCACCGACGACGACGCGACCGCCCTGCTGATCTACACCAGCGGCACCACCGGGCGCCCCAAGGGCGTCGTGCTCGACCACGCGAACGTCCGCGCGATGTGCGGGATGGTCATCGCCGGGATCGGTCTCGGCGCCGACGACCACAGCCTGCTCGTGCTGCCGCTGTTCCACGTCAACGGCATCACCGTCTCGGTGCTGTCGCCGCTGCTCGCCGGGGGCCGCACCACCATCGCCGGCCGGTTCCGCGCCGAGACCTTCCTCGACACCGTCGCCCGGGTCCGGCCCACCTACTTCTCCGCCGTCCCGGCGATCTACGCCATGCTCACCGCGCTGCCCGCGCGCGAGGCCGACACCTCTTCGCTGCGCCGGGTGATCTGCGGGGCCGCGCCGATGCCCGCCGAGCTCGTCGCCCGCTTCGAGGAGCGCTTCCAGGTGCCGCTGGTGGAGGGCTACGGCCTGTCCGAGGGCACCTGCGCCTCGACGATCAACCCGTGGGACGGCCTCCGCAAGCCCGGCACCGTCGGGCTGCCGCTGCCCGGTCAGCGGGTCGCGCTGATGGACCCCGAGGGCCGGCTCGTCGACGACGGCCCCGGCGAGGTCGTCGTCTCCGGGCCCAACGTGATGCGCGGCTACCTGAACCTGCCCGAGGCCACCGCCGAGACGATCCGCGACGGCTGGCTGCACACCGGCGACGTCGGCCGCTTCGACGACGACGGCTACCTCGTCCTGGTCGACCGGATCAAGGACATGATCATCCGGGGCGGGGAGAACCTCTACCCCCAGGAGATCGAGAACGCGCTGTACGCCCACCCCGCCGTGCACGAGGCCGCTGTGGTCGGCGTGCCCGACCCGGTCCTCGGCGAGGTCCCGGTCGCCCACGTCGTCCTGCGCCCCGGCGTCGCCGCGACGCCGGAGGACCTCGCGGCGCACTGCGCGCAGCGGCTCGCCCGCATCAAGGTCCCCACCCGGATCGCGCTCGTCGGCACCCTGCCGCGCAACGCCGTCGGCAAGGTCGACAAACCCGCGCTGCGGCGCGCGCCCGTCCCCGCCGGCTGACCCCGGCACCCACCGATCTCCCGCGGACCCGCACGGTCCGGCGGGGGAGCCGTCCTGCCCGGACACCGCCCGCGGACGGCCACCGAACGTTTCCACCGGAGAGGACCGAACGATGGGGTTCAAGACGGGGGACTTCCCCCCGGTCGATCTCGACACCTTCCTCGACAGGCCGTTGTTCGAGCGGACCAAGGCGCTCGCCCTGCACTGGACGCAGTACGGCTTCGGGTCGCCGAAGATGATCCCGACGACCTACGTCGTGAAGCTGCTGGTCCTCTACGGCGTCATCGGGACCGCGCTGATCACCTGGACCTCCGGCGTCGGCCCGTTCTGGGAGGTGTCGGGCTGGTGGGACCAGCCGGTCGTCTACCAGAAGCTGGTGCTCTGGACGGTGCTGCTGGAGGTCGTCGGCGTCGCCGGGTCCTGGGGGCCGATCGCGGGCAAGTTCAGGCCGATGACCGGCGGCATCCTGTTCTGGGCCCGCCCCGGCACCATCCGGCTCCGCCCGTGGAAGGCCGTCCCCGGTACCGACGGCGACACCCGCACCGTGCTCGACGTCGTGCTCTACCTGGGCCTGGTCGCCTCGCTGCTGACCGCGGTGGTGCTGCCCGGCGTGCCGAGCGCGTCGCTGTCGGCGGTGCTGCCCGACAACACCTCCGGGCTGGTCGCGCCGTGGCTGATGATCGCGCCGATCGTGCTGTTGGTCCTGTGCGGCCTGCGCGACAAGACGATCTTCCTGGCCGCCCGCGGCGAGCAGTACCTGCCCGCGATGATGTTCTTCGGGACGCTGCCGTTCGTCGACATGATCGTCGCGGCGAAGCTGCTGATCTGCATGGTGTGGATCGGTGCGGGCGTGTCGAAGTTCGGCAGGCACTTCACCAACGTCATCCCGCCGATGGTGTCCAACAGCCCCTGCATCCCCTCGAAGTGGATCAAGCGGGCGCACTACCGGGACGCCTCGGGCGACCTGCGGCCCTCGCGGCTCGCGACGTTCATGGCCCACGTCGGCGGCACGACGGTGGAGATCATCACCCCGCTGGTGCTGCTGTTCTCGACCGACCACCGGCTGACCCTGGCCGGGGTGGTGCTGATGGTGGTGTTCCACCTGTTCATCACCTCGACGTTCCCGCTCGCGGTGCCGCTGGAGTGGAACATCCTGTTCGGTTACCTGGCGATCTTCCTGTTCCTCGGCTTCCCCAACGGCGACGGCTTCGGCGTCGGCGACATGTCCTCCCCGGTGCTGACCGTCGCGATCGTGGCCTGCCTGGCGTTCTTCCCGGTGCTGGGCAACCTGCGACCCGACCTGGTGTCGTTCCTGCCGTCGATGCGCCAGTACGCCGGCAACTGGGCCTCGGCGCTGTGGACCTTCACCCCCGGCGCGGAGGAGAAGCTGAACCGGCTGCCGCACCGGCCCACCACCAACCAGGTCGACCAGCTGCAGGCACTGGGCTACCCGCCGGCGGTCGCCGAGGTCACCATGCAGCAGACGATCGCCTGGCGGTCGATGCACTCCCAGGGCCGCGGCCTGTTCTCGGTCCTGGCCGCCCGGCTCGACGACCTGGACTCCCGCACCGTCCGCGAGGCCGAGTTCGGCTGCAACTCCGTCATCGGGTTCAACTTCGGCGACGGCCACCTGCACGACGCCCAGCTCATCGCCGCCCTGCAGAAGCGGATCGGGTTCGCGCCCGGCGAGTTCGTCGTCTGCTGGGTGGAGTCCCAGGCCATCCACTCGTCGGTCCAGCACTACCAGCTGATCGACGCCGCCCTCGGCGTGGTCGAGCGCGGGTACTGGAAGGTCGCCGACGCCGTCGCCGAGCAGCCGTGGCTGCCGAACGGGCCGATCCCGCTGACCGTCACCTGGCGCGCCCCGCAGCGGGCGACGGCCGGCGACGGCGTCGAGGCCCCGACCCCCTGAGACCCGGCGGGACGGGCGGAGACACCGCAGCCCGCCCGTCCCGCCGGAGCGACACCACACGACGAGAGGGACACGACATGGGAGACGCACTGGACGGCCGCGTCGCGCTCGTCACCGGCGCGGGCAAGGGCCTCGGCCGCGCGATCGCCCGGCGCTTCGCCGAGGAGGGGGCGACCGTCGTCGTCTCCGACATCGACGGCGACGCCGCGCGGCGCACCGCGGAGGAGATCCCCGACGCGACGCACCTGTCCTGCGACGTCCGCGACGAGGAGCAGGTCCAGGAGCTCGTCGCGCACACCGTCGAGCGGCACGGCGGGCTGCACGTCCTCGTGCCCAACGCCGGGGTCGGGCGTCCGCAGCCGCTGCTGGAGATGAGCCTCGCCGACTGGCGGGAGGTCACCTCGGTCAACCTCGACGGGGTCTTCCTCTCGATCCGCTACGCCGCGCCCGCGATCATCGCCTCCGGCGGCGGCACGATCGTCACGCTCGCCTCGGTCACGGCGACGGCGGGCTCCCCGCTGATCGGGCACTACGCCGCGGCCAAGGCCGGCGTGGTCAACCTGACCAGGACCGCGGCGACCGAGCTGCGGCCGTACGGTGTGCGGGTCAACGCGTTGCTGCCGGGCTTCGTCGACACCGACCTGGTGACGTCGGCCCGGCCCGGCTTCGAGGCCGCGCTCGGCCTGCCCGCCGGTGGTTTCGACGGGCTGATCGAGCAGAAGCAGGGCGGCTACGGCACCCCCGACGACGTCGCGGAGGCCGCGCTCTTCTTCGCGAGCGACCGGTCCCGCTTCTGCACCGGCAGCGGGCTCGTGCTCGACGGCGGCCTCGACGCGTCGCTGCTCTGACCCGGTACCCCAGGAGGACGCCATGACCACCGCGACCGTCGTCGGATCCGGGCCGAACGGGCTCGTGGCCGCGGCCGTGCTGGCCCGCGCCGGGGTGGCGGTGACCGTGCTGGAGGCCGCCGACGAGATCGGCGGCGGCACCCGCACGGTGGAGGCGATCGTCCCGGGGCTGCTGGTCGACCACTGCTCGGCGGTGCACCCGATGGCCGTCGGCTCGCCGGTGCTCGAGGAGCTGGACCTGGACCGGTACGGGCTGCGGTGGCGGCTGCCGGAGGTCGACTGCGCCCACCCCCTCGACGGCGGCGACGCCGGCGTCCTGGTCCGCTCGGTCGCCGATACCGCGGCCGGCCTCGGGGCCGACGGCGCGCTGTGGCGTGCGCTGTTCACCGGACCGGTGCGCGACTACGACACCTTCTCCCCGGACTTCCTCGGCCCGCTCGTGCGGATCCCGCGCCACCCGCTGCTGCTGGCCCGGTTCGGTGCGCCCACCGTGCTCCCGGCGGAGGTGCTGGCCAGGGCGTTCCGCACCGAGCGCGGGCGGGCGCTGTTCCTGGGGTCGGCGTCGCACGCGTTCCGGCCCCTGAACCGGCCGCTGTCCTCGGCGATCGGGCTCGGCCTGTTCACCGCCGGGCACCGGCACGGCTGGGGCGTCGCCGAGGGCGGGTCGCGGGCGATCTCCGACGCGCTCGCCGCGGTGCTCGCCGAGCACGGGGCGAAGGTCGAGACCGGGGTGCACGTGCGGTCGGCGGACGAGCTGCCGCCGTCGGACGTCGTGGTGTGGGACGTCGGCCCGGACCGGCTGCCCGCCCTGCTGGGGGATCGGCTGCCGGCGCGGGTCGCGCGGGCCTACCGGCGCTTCCGCCACGGCCCGGCCGCGTTCAAGGTCGACTACGCGGTGGCGGGCGGCGTGCCCTGGACGCACCCCGACGCGCGACGGGCCGGGACGCTGCACGTCGTCGGGTCGGCGGCGGAGAACGCACTCGTCGAGCGCGAGGTGCACGCGGGCCGGATGCCGGAGCGGCCGTTCGTCCTGGTCGGGCAGCAGTACCTGGCCGACCCGTCCCGGTCGGCGGGCGACGTCCACCCCGTGTGGGCCTACGCGCACGTCCCCCGCGGGTACACCGGCGACGCCACCGAGGCGGTCACCGCGCAGATCGAACGGTTCGCGCCCGGGTTCCGGGAGCGGGTCGTGGGCACGATGGTCACCGACCCGGCCGCGTTCGCGGGCAACCCGAACTTCGTCGGCGGCAACATCCTGACCGGGTCCAAGGACCTGCGGCAGCTGCTGCTCGGGCCGCGGACGACGCTGCAGCCCTACGACACGGGGGCGCCGGGCCACTTCCTCTGCTCGGCCGCGACGCCGCCCGGCCCGGGTGCGCACGGGATGTGCGGCGCGCACGCCGCGCGTCGCGCGCTCGCCCACCTGGGCCGCTGAGGGCGGGTCAGACGGGTTCGGGCTCCCCGCTCACGGCCACCACCCCGCCGATGTCCTGGCGCAGCCACGCCAGCAGCGTCGCGTCCTCCAGGGTCAGCGGGACCTCCGGTCCGCCCCACCCCAGACGGGTGGTCGGCCGGTGGACCAGCGCGTCCTCCAGCATCGCGGCCAGACCGTCGGTGGCCCGGACGGTGCGACCGCCGTGCTCCACGGTCCGGCTGCCCGGTACGTCCTCGTCGGCGTGCGGCCCCGTGCTGAGCACGTAGCCGGTCCCCAGACGGTCGTCGAACCCCGTCACCTGCACGACGGCTCCCTCCTGCCGAGTGCGCGAGGTGCCGACGGTAGCGAAACCGGACCCCCGATCAGGGGTTGCGGCGTGTGACCTCGTGCGCGCACCAGGTGAGGAGGGCCGCGCGTGAGTACGGTCACGACCTGCCCCGGTTTGCCGGGACGCTACTCGTTGGTAACAATGAACGTCACAGTGGCACGGCGTGCCGTTACGGCACGAGCAATGGCAGAGTCACCGGCTACGACGGGCGCGACGCCGCGGCCCACCCCCGCTCTGATCGAGAGCGCGCGGCGCAGCACCGTCACGGTGACGCGAGACGGTCCGGACCCGGGACGACCGGGACCGGGACGCGACGAAGGACGACGCGGTGTGCGCGTGGGCGCAGGCCGCCGCGGCAGGAGGTCGAAGAGGTCCTATGAAGATCGTGACCCTGGTGAAGCAGGTGGCCGACACCTACTCGGAGCGGAAGCTGTCCGACTCCGACCACACCCTCGACCGTGAGGGTGCCGAGGCGGTGATCGACGAGATCAACGAGCGCGCGGTGGAGCAGGCTCTGCTGCTGAAGGAGGCTCACGACGGCTCCGAGGTCGTCGTCGTGAGCATGGGCCCGGACCGGGCCACCGACGCGATCCGCAAGGCGCTGTCGATGGGCGCGGACTCCGCGGTGCACCTGTCCGACGAGGCCATCCACGGCTCGTGCGCGGTGCAGACCGCGAAGGCGCTGACCAAGCTGATCGGCACCGTCGACGGCTGGGACATGGTCATCGCGGGCAACTCGGCGTCCGACGGCCAGATCGGTGCGGTCCCGGCGATGATCGCCGAGCTGCTCGGTGTGCCGTCGCTGACCCACGCCAACGAGCTCTCGGTCGAGGGCACCACGGTGAAGGCCAAGCGGGAGACCGACGAGGGCGTCACCCACCTGACCGCGGAGCTGCCGGTCGTGGTGTCGATCGGGGAGAAGTCCAACGAGCCGCGCTACCCCTCGTTCAAGGGGATCATGGCGGCGAAGAAGAAGCCGGTGGAGACCCTCGACCTGGCCGGCGCCGGGATCGACGCCTCCGAGGTCGGTCTGGCGAACGCCCTGACCACGGTCGTCTCCGCCTCGCCGAAGCCGCCGAAGCAGGCCGGCGAGAAGGTCACCGACGAGGGCGACGGCGGCGCGAAGATCGCCGAGTTCCTGGTCGGCCAGAAGCTGATCTGACCCCGGTTCTTCCTGGCTTCCCTCTTCGTTTGGAGATAGAGAATCATGGCTGAGGTTCTGGTCCTCGTCGACCATGTCGACGGTGACATCAAGAAGACCACCTACGAGCTGCTGACCGCCGCCCGCGCGCTGGGCGAGCCGTCGGCGGTCGTCGTCGGTGCCGCAGGCACCGCGGACAAGCTGGCCGACGGTCTGACCGAGCACGGCGCCGAGAAGATCTACGTCGCCGAGACCGACTCCACCGACTTCCTCTCCCCGGAGACGACGGTCCTGGAGTCGCTCATCGGGTCGGCGTCCCCGGCCGCGGTGCTGCTCGCGGCCACCGGCAACGGCAAGGAGGTCGCCGGTCGGCTCGCCGTCCGGACGAACTCCGGGCTGCTGTCCGACGTCGTCGGCGTCTCGGCGGACGGTGTGTCGCACTCGATCTTCGGTGGTGCCTACACCGCCGAGGCCAAGTCGAACACCGAGCACCCGGTCATCACCGTGCGCCCGGGCTCGATCGAGATCGAGGCGGCCGCCGGTGCGGGTGCCCGCGAGAGCGTCGAGGTCCCGGCCCCGTCCGGGCGTGCCGCGACCGTGACCGGCCGCGAGCCGATCCAGGGCGGGTCCCGTCCGGAGCTGACCGAGGCGACCGTGATCGTCTCCGGTGGGCGCGGCGTGGGCTCGGCCGACGACTTCACCGTCGTCGAGGGCCTGGCGGACTCCCTCGGTGCCGCCGTCGGTGCCTCGCGTGCCGCGGTCGACTCCGGCTACTACCCGCCACAGTTCCAGGTCGGCCAGACCGGTAAGTCGGTCTCGCCGCAGCTCTACATCGCCCTCGGCATCTCCGGCGCGATCCAGCACCGCGCCGGCATGCAGACGTCGAAGACGATCGTCGCGGTGAACAAGGACGAGGAGGCGCCGATCTTCGAGATCGCCGACTTCGGCATCGTCGGCGACCTGTTCAAGGTCGCGCCGCAGCTGCAGGAGGAAGTGGCCAAGCGCAAGGGCTGACCCCTTCCGGTCCTCCACCGCGTCGACGCCCGGGTGCTGCGTGCACCCGGGCGTCGACGTGTGTGCGGGGCCTGTTCACCCGCTCCTGCCTGCGACGACACCTGTCCGGGTCCGTTCACCCCGATGCCACCGACGTGTCGTCGCGGAACCGTCCGGGTGTCGCACCCGGCCGGTACCAAGCCGGGTGTGAACCAGGTGATCGTCTCGACCCCGGAGACCGCGGCCCGGCGGTACTCCCTGCTCCTCACGACCGACGACGGCGACGTCGCCGCGGCGCAGGCGCTGCGGCACCGGGTGTTCGCGGGTGAGCTGGGCGCCCGGCTCGACAGCCCCGTCCCCGGCCGCGACGTCGACCGCTTCGACGCCCACTGCGACCACCTCGTGGTCCGCGAGGACGCCACCGGCGAGATCGTCGGCACCTACCGGATGCTCCCGCCGCAGCGGGCGCGCGCCGCGGGCGGCCTCTACGCCGACGGCGAGTTCGACCTCACCAACCTCGACCCGCTGCGCCCCGGGATCGTCGAGACCGGGCGCTCCTGCGTGCACCCCGACCACCGCGGCGGCGCCGTCGTCGGGCTGGTGTGGGCCGGGCTCGCCCGCTACATGCTGCTCATCGGGCACCGCTGGCTGATCGGCTGCGCCAGCGTCTCCCTCGCCGACGGCGGCACCCAGGCCGCCGCGGTCTGGGACCGGGTCCGCGCGAAGCACCTCGCGCCCGAGGAGTACCGCACCGTCCCGCACCGCCCCTGGGACCCGACCGGCGCGCCCGCGGGCCGGGGCGGCGGCATCCCGCCGCTGCTGCGCGGCTACCTGCGCCTGAACACCTGGGTGTGCGGGCCGCCCGCGCACGACCCGGACTTCGGCGTCGCGGACTTCCCGGTGCTGCTGGGGATGGACCACATCGACCAGCGCTACCTGCGCTTCTTCCTGGGCGAGGACGCCGCCGGGGTGACGGGCGCATGACCCTCGCCGCCGGGCCGGAGGGCGACGCCGGCGCGCCCCTCCGCCCGCGCCGCCGGTTCCGTCCGCGCGGCCGTGCCTCCGCCGTCCCGTCCGCCGGGGCCGCGGTGCTGTCGTCCGCTCCGCCGGCTGCCCCGGCTGCCCCGGTGGTCCCGGCGACGGGGGACCCCCGTGGTGCCGTGCACCACCCGGCCCGCGCCGCCCTGCGGACCCCGGTGCACCCGCTCGTCGACCACCCCACGCACCCGCCGGCACCGCCCGCGTCGCGGCGTCCCGGCGGGCCGTGGGCGGCCTGGTCGCCGTGCACCCCGCAGGAGTGCCTGCCCCCGCGTGCGACGACCGGCACGCTGCGCCTGGCCCGCCGTACCGCGGCACTGCTCTCGGTGCTGGCGGTGGCCGTGACCGTCGTCCCGGCCGCCGCGCTGCTCGGCGCCCGCGTGCTGGACCCGGTCCTGCGGGCGTTGCACCGCGCGGTGCTCCGCGCCGCCGGGGTCCGGCTCGTCGTGCGCGGCGGGCCGCTCGCGCCCACGGACGGGCGGGGCGCGCTGGTCGTGGCCGACCACACGTCGTGGATCGACATCCCGGCGCTCGGTGCGATCGGACCGGTCACCATGCTCGCCAAGCGGGAGGTCCGGGACTGGCCGCTGATCGGCGCGCTCGCCGCCCGCATCGGCACCCTGTTCGTGCACCGCGAGGGCCTGTCCCGGCTGCCCGGCACCGTCGCCACCTGCGCCGACGCGCTGCGGGACGGCACGCTGGTCGGTGTCTTCCCCGAGGCGACGACGTGGTGCGGCGCGATCTCCGGGGACTACCGGCGCGCACCGTTCCAGGCCGCGATCGACGCGGGCGCCCCGGTCCGGCCGGTCACCGTCGCGATCACCACCCCGGACGGGCGGCCGACGACGGCCGCCGCGTTCGTCGGCGAGCAGACCCTCGGCGACACCGTCGGCCGGGTGCTGCGGCTGCCCGGCCTGGTCTGCGAGGTCACCGTGGGCGAACTCGTCGAGCCGGGCCCGCACAGCGACCGGCGCGCGCTGGCCGCCCGCGCCCGCGACCGGGTCCGTCACCCGCGCCCGGCCACGACCGCCACGGCCGTGTGAGACGGACGGTCGTCCACGACGGGTTCGGCACGCACCGCTGTCAGGACGGGGTCTACCCTGGAGGCCGATGACGTACCTGGACCACGCGGCGACCACACCGATGCTGCCCGCTGCCGTCGCCGCCATGAGCGACGCGCTCGGCCGCACCGGCAACGCGTCGTCGCTGCACTCGTCGGGCCGCCGCGCCCGGCGCGCGGTCGAGGAGGGGCGCGAGCGGATCGCCGAGGCGGTCGGCGCGCGCCCGTCCGAGGTCGTGTTCACGACCGGCGGCACCGAGAGCGACAACCTCGCGGTCAAGGGCCTGTTCTGGGCCCGCCGGGCCGCGGACCCGCGCCGCACCCGGGTGCTGGTCTCGGCCGTCGAGCACCACGCGGTCGTCGACGCGGCGGAGTGGCTGGCCACCCACGAGGGCGCCCGGCTGCGGCTGCTCGAGGTCGACGCGACCGGCCGCGTCCACCCGGAGACGCTGCGCGCCGCGCTCGCCGAGGACCCGGACGGGAACGCCCTGGTCTCGGTCATGTGGGCCAACAACGAGGTCGGCACCGTCAACCCGGTGCGCGAGCTCGCCGCCGTCGCCCACGAGTTCGGGGTGCCGTTCCACACCGACGCCGTGCAGGCCGTCGGCATCCTCGACGTCGACTTCGCCGCGAGCGGCGCCGACGCCCTCACCCTCACCGGGCACAAGCTCGGCGGCCCCTACGGCGCGGGCGCGCTGCTGCTCGGCCGCGAGGTCACCTGCACCCCGCTGCTGCACGGCGGCGGCCAGGAGCGCGACGTCCGCTCCGGCACCCTGGACGTGCCCTCGCTGGCCGGGCTGGCGACGGCCGTCGTCGAGTCGGTGGCCGCCGCGCCGCGCCGCCGCGTGCACCTGGCCGGGCTGCGCGACGAGCTGGTCCGCGTCGTGCGCACCGAGGTGCCCGACGCGGTCCTGAACGGCGACACCACCGACTCCCGGGTCGACGGCGGTCCCGGCAGGCTGCCCGGCAACGCGCACCTGTCGTTCCCCGGCTGCGAGGGCGACAGCCTGCTCATGCTGCTCGACGCCAACGGCATCGACTGCTCCACCGGCTCGGCCTGCACCGCAGGCGTCGCCCAGCCCAGCCACGTGCTGCTGGCGATGGGCGCCGACGAGTGCACCGCCCGCGGGTCGCTGCGCTTCTCCCTGGGGCACACCAGCACCTCCGCCGACGTGGCCGCGGTCGCCGGGGCCATCGGGTCGGTCGTGGAGCGCGCCCGCAACGCGAGCCGTCGCACCCCCGCGTCGGTCACGAGCTGAGCCGTGCGGGTCCTCGCTGCGATGAGCGGCGGCGTCGACTCCGCGGTGGCCGCCGCGCGGGCGGTCGCCGCCGGGCACGACGTCGTCGGCGTGCACCTCGCGCTGTCCCGCACCCGCGACGCGATGCGGTCCGGGTCGCGCGGCTGCTGCTCCAAGGAGGACGCGGGCGACGCCGCCCGCGCCGCGGACGTCCTCGGCATCCCGTACTACGTCTGGGACCTGTCCGAGGAGTTCACCCGCGACGTCGTGGACGACTTCGTCGCCGCCTACGCCGCGGGGGAGACCCCGAACCCCTGCCTGCGCTGCAACGAGAAGATCAAGTTCGCGGCCGTGCTGGACCGGGCGCTCGCCCTCGGCTTCGACGCCGTCTGCACCGGCCACTACGCCCGGCTCGACCCGGCCGGGCCGGTGCTGCGCCGCTCGGCCGACGCGGGCAAGGACCAGTCCTACGTGCTGGCCGTGCTGCGCGCCGACCAGCTGCGGCACGCGATGTTCCCGGTCGGCGACACCCCCAAGCCGGAGATCCGGGCCGAGGCCGCCCGGCTCGGGCTGCGCGTCGCCGGGAAGCCCGACAGCCACGACATCTGCTTCATCCCCACGGGCGACACCCGCGGCTTCCTGGCCGACCGCCTGGGCACCACCCCCGGCGCGCTCGTCGACGCCGCCTCCGGCGAGACCCTCGGCACCCACGACGGCGTGCACGGCTTCACCGTCGGGCAGCGCAAGGGCCTCGGGATCGACCGGCCGGCCGCCGACGGCCGCCCCCGCTACGTGCTCGGCATCGAGCCGGTCAGCGGCACCGTGCGGGTCGGCCCGGAGGCCGCGCTCGACGTCACCGCGATCACCGCGCGCACCCCCGTGTGGACCTCGGGCGCGGCGCCGGACGCACCGTTCGGCTGCGTCGTGCAGGTCCGCGCGCACGGCGGCACCGCACCCGCCACGGTCACCCCGCTCGACTCCGCCGTGCAGGTGGAGCTGTCCGAGCCGCTGCGCGGTGTCGCCCCGGGGCAGGCCGTCGCCTTCTACCGCCCCGACGACGACGGCGACGTCGTCCTGGGGTCGGCGACGATCACCGGGACGGCCTGACCGAGGTCGCCCGGCGGCGTCCGGCCGGTGGCGCCTGACCGACCGGGCCCGCCGTCGCCCGTGCGCCGAGATGCACCCCAGCGGGCCGCGCGGAGCCGTTCCAGCCCGCTGACCTGCATCTCGGTGAACCCGGGCCTGTCGCACCAACCCCAGCGAGAGCACCGCTCTTGCTTTCGTGCGTCAAACGGTGAACACTGCTCTCATGACGAACCAGCGCTCTCAGATCCACTACCTCGCCCCCGGCCGCATCACCCGCCGGGTGATGAACCCCCTGGTCGCCGGGCTGACCCGGCTCGGCCTCCCGCTCGCCGGCTCCGCGGTGCTCGGCGTCCGCGGCCGCCGCTCCGGCGAGGTCCGCACCACGCCGGTCAACCCGCTGCGCCACGACGGAGCCCGCTACCTCGTCGCCGCGCGCGGCGAGACCCAGTGGGTGCGCAACCTCCGCGTCGCGGGGGAGGCGGAGCTGACCGTCGGCCGTCGCACCGAGCGGGTGGCCGCGACCGAGCTGACCGAGCCGGCCGCCGTCGTCCCGGTGCTGCGGGAGTACCTGCGTCGCTGGGCCTGGGAGGTCGGGGCGTTCTTCGACGGGGTCGACGCCTCCTCGTCCGACGCCGAGATCGCCGCCGTCGCCCACCGCCACCCGATCTTCATCCTGGCCGCATGATCCTTCTCCGTGGAGCCGGGAGCGCCCTCGCGGGCGCCGTGGGCTCCGGGGAGAGGGATCATCGGAGCGAAGGACACGGTGATCGGTGAGAGGCTGTCGCCATGAGCGACCGTGACTACCGAGCACCCGGCCTGCTGGTGCGCCGTGTCCTCAACCCGCTGGTCGGGGCCCTGGCCCAGCGCGGCATCACCCCGGGTGACACGGCCGTGCTCGCCGTCCGCGGCCGGCGCAGCGGCACGGTCCGCACCGTCCCGCTGACCCCGGTCCTGCTCGACGGGACCCGCCACCTCATCTCGCCGCGCGGTGAGACCGACTGGGTCCGCAACCTGCGCGCGGCCGGCGGGAGCGCCGAGCTGCGCGGCCGTGGGGGAGCGGAGCCGGTGTCCGCCACCGAGCTCGACGCCGCGGCGGCCGTCCCCGTACTGCGCGCCTACCTGCGCGGACTCGGCCGGGCCGCCGGGATGCTGTTCGACGACGTCGGTCCCGCCTCCACCGACGCCGAGCTCGCCGCCGCCGCACCCCGCCACCCGGTGTTCGCCCTGGGGTGACCGCCAGGATCCGATGCCGAGCTCGCCGCCGCACCCCACCACCGGTGTCCGCCCTGCGGTGATCACCAGGAGTGGAGCGCCGGGCGCAGCCCACCCGCCGCCGCACTCCACTCCCGGCGATCATGCCCGCCGACGCCGGACCGGGGGCGCACGCACCCGGACGGGACGGCGGAGGA
Organism: Pseudonocardia sp. TMWB2A; assembly: GCF_017312135.1. Classification (NCBI taxonomy): domain Bacteria; kingdom Bacillati; phylum Actinomycetota; class Actinomycetes; order Pseudonocardiales; family Pseudonocardiaceae; genus Pseudonocardia; species Pseudonocardia sp. TMWB2A. The sequence goes on along the minus strand of NZ_QKQY01000002.1, from coordinate 5,551,200 downwards.
CACTGGGGGTGTGACCGTCCCGGACCCCACCGACCCGCTGGCCGCCGCGCTCGCCGCCGCCGGACTCGGCGACGTGCGTCCCGGCGAGACCCTCCCGCCCCCGCCGCGCATCGAGGTCGTCGACGACGCCCCCGCCGAGCCCGCCGCGCCCCGCGCCCTGTGGCCCGCGGGCGTCGGCACCGGCGTCGGCTCGCTGCCCGGCACCGACGTCCGCGAGGCGTGTGCGCTGGTCACCGGCGAGAACCCGGAGTTCCCGGCGCTGCCCGAGCTGCCCGCCCGCGGTGTCGGCGCGGACATGGTCGGCCGCACGGCCGGGCTGCTCGTGGACCTCGCCGTCGAGGTCGTGCCGACCGGCTGGCGGGTCACCGCCCACCCCGGGCGCGACCTGCGCCGGGCCCGCGACCTGATGTCCGGCGACCTGGACGCCTTCGACGACGCCTGCGACCGCATCCGCCCGTCCTGGGTGAAGGTCCAGGTCACCGGCCCGTGGACGCTCGCCGCCTCGGTCGAGCTCGCCGCCGGGCACCGGGTGCTCACCGACCGCGGCGCCGTCCGCGAGTTCGCCGCCAGCCTGACCGAGGGGCTGCGCGCCCACGTCGCCGAGGTGGCGCAGCGGACCGGGGCGACGGTCGTCGTCCAGCTCGACGAGCCCGGCCTGCCCGCCGTGCTCGCCGGGTCGCTGCCGACCGCGTCCGGCTACGGCACCGTCCGCTCGATCGCCGCGCCGGACGCCCAGGACCTGCTCCGGGACCTGATCGCCGGCATCGACACCCCGGTCGTCGTGCACTGCTGCGCGGACCGCCCGCCGATCCGACTGCTCGCCGGGACCGGTGCGGCCGCGGTCGGGATCGACGCCACCCGGCCGGCGTTCGCCGGGGCCACCGCCGAGCCGCGCGCCCTCGACGCGATCGGTGAGACCTGGGACAGCGGTGTCCCGCTGTTCCTCGGGCTGCTGCCCGGCACCGCGCCGGGCCGCGAACCGGCGATCGGCGACCTCGCCCGCATCGGCTACGACCTCGCCGACCGGCTGGGCTTCGACCGGCCGCGCCTGGCCCGGCTCGCCGTCCCGACGCCCGCCTGCGGGCTCGCCGGGGCGACCCCGGCCTGGGCGCACCGCGCGCTCGCCCTGTCCCGCGAGCTGGGGAAGGCCTTCGCCGACCCCGACGAGGTCCCGCCCGCCGACGAGCGCTGACCCCTCGCACGCGCTGCGCGCCCTGCGATGCACCGACCCCCGCCAGCTGATCCACTCCGCGCGCGCTGATCCGCTCCGCGCGCGCTGATCCGCTCCGCGCGCGTGTCCGGACGCGCGCGGCGGGCGGATCACTGCGCGGCGGACGGATCACTGCGCGGCGGACGGATCACCGCACGGCGGGCGGATCACCGCGCGGTGAGGAGGGACCCGCGCCGGTCAGCGCTGCCCGTTCACCTGCTCCGGGCGCACCGCGAGCACCAGCAGCCCACCCGCGACGAGCACCCCGCCGAACAGGTACAGGCTGCTCGCGGTCGACCCCGTGGCGTCGGAGACGAGTCCCACCAGCGAGGTGCTCACGGCTCCGGCGACGTTGCCGATCGAGTTCACCAGGGCGATCCCGGCGGCCGCCCCGACGCCGGACAGCAGCGCGGCGGGCAGGCTCCAGAACGCGGCCTGTGCGCTGGAGATCGCCGCCGCGGCGACCGTCAGCGCGACGAGGGCGAGCACCGTGCTCGACTGGGTCAGCCCGACCGCGACGAGCCCGAGCCCGCCGACGACGGTCGGCACCGCGGTGTGCCACCGTCGCTCGCCGGTGCGGTCGCCGTGCGTGGCGACCGCGACCATCGCCACCACCGCGACCAGGTAGGGCACGGCGGACAGCAGCCCGACGGCCAGGGTGGACTCCACACCGCTGCGGGAGATGATCGTCGGGAGCCAGAAGCTGATCGTGTAGATCCCCAGCGCCACCGCGAAGTAGATCCCGCCGAGCAGCCACACCACCGGGCTGCGCAGGGTGTCGCGGACCGAGGCGTGCGCGCCGGGCTTGGCGTCCTCGTCGGCGGCGACGGCGGCCGCCACCAGGTCGCGCTCGGCGGGGGTCAGCCAGGTCGCGTCGGCCACCCGGTCGTCGAGCCTGCGCAGCACGACCAGGCCGAGCAGCACCGCCGGGACCGCCTCGACGACGAACATCCACTGCCAGCCACGCAGGTCGCCGACGCCGTCGAAGACCTGCATCAGCCAGCCGGACAGCGGTCCGCCGACGATCGTCGCGACCGGGATGGCCGCCAGGAACAGCGCGGTGATCCGGCCGCGGCGGTGTGCCGGGAACCAGTAGGTCAGGTACAGCAGGATCCCGGGGATGAACCCCGCCTCGGCGACGCCGAGCAGGAACCGCAGCAGGTAGAACGTGCCGGGGGAGCTCGCCAGCGCCATCATCCCGGAGACCAGCCCCCAGCTGACCATGATGCGGGCGATCCAGCGGCGGGCGCCGACCCGGTGCAGGACGATGTTGCTCGGCACCTCGAAGAGGATGTAGCCGACGAAGAACACGCCGGCCCCGATGCCGTAGACGGCGTCGGAGAACCAGAGCTCGTCGTCCATCTGCAGGCGTGCGAAGCCCACGTTGACCCGGTCCAGGTAGGACACGGCGTAGCAGACGAACAGCAGCGGGACGAGCCGGAGCGCGACCTTCCGGTAGACCCGGTCGTCGGCGGTGCGTTCGGGGGTGCGGGCGGGGTCGGAACGTGCGGCCATGACCGGTCTCCTCGGCGCTGAGGGTTCTCGACGGCGACCACCATCGACATTCTGAATTCAGAAGTCAACCGTGGGCCGGGACCGGCTCGCGGTCACACGGGGCTCAGGAGGCCGCGGTGTCGGTGTCCCCGGAGTGCTCGGCCGCGAGCGCCTCCAGGATGAGCTGCTCGCCGTGTTCGGCGTGTCGGCGGGCCAGTGCCTCGGCCCGGTCGGCGTCCCCGGCGACGACGGCGGCGAAGATCGCCGAGTGGTCCTCCCAGACCCAGCGGGGCGCGCTCCCGCGGAACAGCAGCTCGCCCATCACGCGCTGCACGTTGCGCCAGATGACCGCGGCGCTCTCGACCAGCAGCGGGTTGCCCGAGTGCTCGGTGACGAACCGGTGGAAGTCGATGTCGGCGGCGACCATGCCCGCGTAGTTCTTGTCGGTCTCGGCCCGCTGACCGGCTGCGACCAGCGAGAACCCGTACGACGCCTGGTCCGCCGTCAGTCGCCCGGCCGCGCTGCGGGCGGCGTAGCCGTCGAGCACCGCGCGCAGTCCGTAGAGGTGGCGGACGAAGTCGGCGTCGACCGGTGCGACCTCGAGGCCGCGCCGGCCGAAGTCGCGGAGCATGCCCTGGTTGCGCAGCAGCAGCAGGGCCTGCTGCACGGGCTGGCGCGACACCGAGAAGCGCTCGGCCAGCTGCTCCTGGCGCAGCGGGGTCCCCGGCGTCAGCTTGCCGGTGCAGATGTCGTCGACGATCGCGTCGTAGACCTGCTGCACCCGCGAGGGCGGGGCCGGGAGGGCGGTCATCGGGCCGGTCCTTTCGCGCCGTGAGATGTCCCGTGGGACAACGGATCGAGCTTACCCAGCGGCTGATTCACCAGTCCTTCCGGTTGACTTCTGAATTCAGTATGCCCACAGTCGGTGGCGTACGTCACCCGGCCGTCGTCGCCCGAGGAGGCCCGCTCGATGCCCGAGCACCCTGCGCCCGAAGAGGCGCGCACCGCCGCCGCACTGGTGGCCCGGTTCCTGTACGAGCGCGGGGTCCGCCGCGTGTTCGGTCTGCAGGGCGGGCACATCCAGCCGATCTGGGACCAGCTGGCCCGCCTCGGCGTCGCCATCGTCGACGTCCGCGACGAGGCCGCGGCCGTGCACATGGCCCACGCCCACTCCGAGCTGACCGGCGAGATGGGGATCGCGCTGGCCACCGCGGGGCCGGGCGTGACCAACACCGTCACCGCGGTCGCCAACGCCTCGGTCTCGCGGATCCCGCTGATCCTCATCGGGGGCTGCCCGCCGCGGCCGCAGGCCAACAAGCACCCGTTGCAGGACATCGCGCACACCGCGATCCTCGCGCCGGTCACCCGGCAGAGCCGCACGCTGCGGGTCGCCGACGAGGTGCTCCGCGAGTGCGACGAGGGCTGGTCCCGCGCCCTCGGCGACGCGGGCGAGCCCGGGCCGGTCTACCTGGAGATCCCCACCGACGTCCTGCGCGAGACCGTGCCGCCCGCGGTCGTGCTCGACGAGCACCTGCGCGCCCCGGTGCGCCGCCGCGCGCTGCCGCACCCGGCCGACGTCATGGCCGTCACCGAGCTGGTGAACGCCGCGCAGCGCCCGCTGGTGATCACCGGCCGCGGCGCCCGCACCGCCCAGGAGGCGCTGCTGCGCTTCCTCGACGCCTCCGGCGCCGCCTACCTCGACACCCAGGAGGGCCGCGGGCTCGTCCCGCAGGACCACCCCGCGGTCGTGGGGGCGATGCGGAGCCGGGCGATGCGCGAGGCGGACCTGGTGGTCACCGTCGGGCGACAGCTCGACTACCAGCTGGGCTTCGGCTCGCCCGCCGCGTTCCCCGACGCGCGCTGGGTACGGATCTCCGACACCGCGAGCGAGCTGTTCGACAACCGCCGCGGCGAGGTCGAGATCCTGGCCGACGTCGCGTCCACCCTGGACGAGCTCGCCGGCACCGCGGCCGGCGACGGGACCTGGCGCGACGGCCTGCGCGCGGCGCACCTGGAACGCTCCTCCGGGTACCGGGAGAAGCTGGCGGCCACCCCGCCCGGCGGCGACGGCCTGATGCACCCGAACCACATCTTCGCCGCGCTGCACGACCTCGACCTCGACGGCGCCACCGTCGTCGCCGACGGCGGGGACCTGCTGTCCTTCGCCCGGCTCGGTGTCCCGCCGCAGGCCCGCTACCTCGACGCCGGCGCGTTCGGCTGCCTCGGGGTCGGCGTGCCGTTCGCGATCGCCTCGGCGCTCGCGAACCCGGACCGCCCGGCGATCACGGTGACCGGTGACGGCGCGTTCGGCATCAACGCGATGGAGGTCAACACCGCCGTCCGGCACGGTGCGCCGATCGTCGTGATCGTCTCGAACAACGCCGCCTGGAACATCGAGCGCTACGACCAGGCCGAGAACTACGGCCTCGTCGTCGGCACCGAGCTGGAGCACAACGACTACGCCCGGCTGGCCGAGGGACTCGGCGCGCACGGCGAGCGGGTCACCGAGCCCGGGCAGATGGCCGACGCGCTCAAGCGGGCCCTGGCCAACGCTCCGGCCGTGATCGACGTCGTGACCAGCCGCGACGCACCGTCACCCGACGCGGGCAAGGGCCTGGGCTGGGTGCCGGACTACCAGGCCCTCACCCCCTGGAACGACGCCGAGATCGAGCGGAGGAAGGCATGAGCCCGCAGATGGAGGAGTGGCACTTCCCGGCAGGCTACGACCAGAGCTACCTGCCGGACCCGGACAGCCCGTACTGGTTCCCGCACCGGGAGACGATGGACCCCGCCGAGCGCGACGCCGCAGTGCTGGTCCGGCTGCAGGAGGTCCTGCGCTACGCCTACGACAGCTCACCGTTCTACCGGCGCAAGTACGACGAGGCCGGGCTCGACGTCCGTGACGTCACCACCTGGGAGGCGTTCGAGCAGGTCCCGGTCGTCACCAAGCAGGAGCTGCGCGCCTCCCAGGAGAACGCCCCGCCGTTCGGTGACTACGTCTGCGTCGACGACGCCGAGCTGCACCACATCCACGGCACCTCGGGCACCACCGGCACCCCGACCGCGTTCGCGATGGGCCGCCGGGACTGGGAGGTCATCGCCGACAACCACGCCCGCATCCTGTGGGGGATGGGCGTGCGTCCCGGCGACACCGTGTTCGTCTCCGCCCTGTTCTCGCTCTACCTCGGCTCCTGGGGCGCCATGTCCGGAGCGGAACGCCTGCGCTGCAAGGTGTTCCCCTACGGCGCCGGTGCCTCCGGGATGACCGCCCGGGCCGTGCAGTGGCTGGCCCGCACGACGCCGAAGGCGTTCTACTCGACGCCGTCCTACGCGCTGCGCCTCGCCGAGGTCGCCGAGCAGGAGAAGGTCGACCCGCGCGAGTTCGGCATCGACGTCATGTTCTTCTCCGGCGAGCCCGGCGCCTCGGTCCCGACGGTCCGCAAGGCGATCGAGGACGCCTTCGGGGCCCGGGTCGTCGACTGCGGCACGATGGCGGAGATGACGCCGTTCATGTCGGCGTCGGCCACGCAGGGCAGCCCGGACGGGATGCTGCTGTGGCAGGACATCGTCTGGCACGAGGTCTGCGACCCGGCCACCTTCCGCACCGTCCCCTACGGCGACGAGGGCACCCCGGTCTACACGCACCTGGAGCGCACCTCGCAGCCGATGATCCGGCTCGCGTCCAACGACCTGACCCGCTGGGAGATGGGCACCAACGGCTGCGGGCGCACCTACCCGCGGCTGCCCGCCGGAGTCTACGGCCGGATCGACGACATGATCCACATCCGCGGCGAGAACGTGTACCCCACCGAGATCGACAACGTCCTGCGCGAGATCGAGGGCTACGGCGGCGAGCACCGCGTGCACGTCACCCGCACCGGCTCGATGGACGAGATCGTCGTCAAGGCGGAGTGCGCGCCCGAGCACGCCGAGCGCTTCGAGAGCGCCGCCGGGAGCGGGCTGCACCGCGTCGTCGGGCTGCGGGTGGGGGTCGAGGTCGTCGCGCCCGACACCTACGAGCGCAGCGAGCACAAGGCCCGCCGCGTCATCGACGAGCGCGAGCACACCAAGCGTCCCTGAACAGGCGATCCCTGTACCCCCGTGGCAAGGAGGCCACCGAGCATGTCCGTCACCACCCACGCACTGACCCTCGACAGCGACGCCCGCACCGCCGACCAGGTGGCGATGTTCGTCGACGGCGAGTTCGTCCCGGCCGCGGCCGGCGCGACCTTCCCGACCGTCGACCCGAACACCGGCCGCACCATCGCCGAGGTCCCGCGCGCCGACGGCACCGACGTCGACCGCGCCGTCGCGGCGGCGAAGCGGGTCGCCGTCGAGTGGCAGTTCACCGACGCGATCGCCCGCGCCGCGCTGCTGCGCAACCTCGCGGCGCTGGTCACCGAGCACGCCGACGAGCTCGCCCGGCTGGAGGCACTCGACTCCGGGCACTACCTCGCCAAGGCGAGCGAGCTCATGGGCGCCATCCCGCTGTGGCTCGACTACTGGGCGAGCCTGGCCGACAAGGTCGGCGGGCGCACCATCGAGGTGCCCGGCAACAAGCTGTCGTTCACCCTGCTCGAGCCGCTCGGCGTGACCGCGCACATCGTGCCGTGGAACTACCCGCTGCTGATCATGGTCCGGTCCTGCGCCCCGGCGCTGGCGCTCGGCAACACCTGCGTGGTGAAGCCGGCCGAGGACACCTCGCTGTCGGCGCTCAAGTTCGCCGAGCTGGTCAAGGAGGCGGGCTTCCCGGACGGCGTGTTCAACGTCGTCACCGGCTACGGCACCGAGGCCGGCGCCTCGCTGGCCGCGCACCCCGACGTCGCGGGCATCACCTTCACCGGCTCCACCGAGACCGGGAAGACCGTCGCCAAGCTCGCCGCCGACCACGTCGCGCAGGTCAACCTGGAGCTCGGCGGCAAGTCCCCGACGATCGTGTTCCCCGACGCCGACCTCGACGACGCCGTCGAGGCCGCCGTGCAGGGGTTCTGCTCGCACACCGGGCAGGTCTGCGTCGCCGGGACCCGGCTGTTCGTGCACGCCGACGTGCGCGACGAGTTCCTGGCGAAGCTCACCACCCGCCTGGAGCAGACGCAGGTCGGTGACGGCTTCGCCGAGGGCACCCAGATGGGGCCACTCGTCTCGCAGAAGCAGTACGACCGCGTCCGGGACTACATCGAGATCGGCAAGACCGAGGGCACCCTGCACTGCGGCGGCGGCCGCCCCGCCGGAGCGCCCGAGGGCGGCTACTTCGTGGAACCGACGGTCTTCGTCGACGTCGCCCACGACGCCCGGATCGCCCGCGAGGAGATCTTCGGCCCGGTCGCCTCGGTGCACACCTGGACCACCGAGGACGAGCTCGTCGAGGCGGCCAACGACTCGATCTACGGCCTGTTCGCGGTGCTGCTCGGCAGCGACATCAAGCGGCTGCTCTCCACGGCCCGCCGGCTCCAGGTCGGCGGCGTGATGATCAACGACTGGTTCGGCGAGCTGCCGATGACCCCGCACGGCGGGCACAAGCAGTCCGGCACCGGGCGCGAGGAGGGGCTCGAGGCCGTCCACGGATACACCCAGGTCAAGCACGTCAGCGTCAACCTCGACCCGTCGCTGCGCGCCGGCAGCGACTGGGCCGGCGCCCCGCTGTAGGAGAGGAGACCCACGATGAACGACGCACCTGCTCCCTTCGGAGCACCGGCGGAGACCGCGAACCCGGGCGAGGCCGGCGGGTTCTTCGAGAGCGGCCGCCCGCGGATCGGCGGCCTGCTGAACCCGATCCGGTTCGACGGGACCCAGACCGCGGTGCTGAACGCCGTCGCCGACACCCTCATCCCGCCGGACCCGGCGTGGCCGACCGCGAGCGAGGTCGACCTCGTGACCTTCGTCGGCCGCTACGTCACGCCGTCCGGGTACCGCAACAAGCACTTCCCGTTCGCCGAGGAGGACGCGTTCAAGGCCGGTCTCGACCGGCTCGGGCAGTCCTTCGTGGACGGTGACGTCGTCGCCCGCACCGAGGCGGTCGCCGCGCTGGAGAAGGCCGAGGACCCGCTGTTCGAGCAGCTGCGCGCACTCGTCTACTACGGCTACTACTCCCGGCCCGTCGTGACGCTGGCGATCAACCGCAACCTGCCCGCCGGGCGCGACTACCACGGCCCGCCGCTGCCCTACGGCTACCTGCAGACCACCGAGCCCTGGGACGAGGACCTGCTCACGCAGGCCCAGGAGCACGGCTCCTACCTCGAGACCGACGACGTCGTGCGCGTCGACCTGTCCCAGCTGTCCTGGACCAAGTGAGGAGTACGTCATGGCTGCCTACGAGGAGACCGACGTCCTGATCATCGGTGCGGGCCCCGGCGGGGCCGGGATCGCGCTGAAGCTCGCGAAGGCCGGGGTGAAGGTGACCTGCCTGGAGCAGGGGCCGTGGGTCACCCCGAGCGACCACCCGCACTACCACGACGAGTGGGAGCTGGAGAAGCAGCGCGGCTGGGCCTACGACCCCAACGTCCGGCAGCTGCCCGAGGACTACCCGGTCACCGGCGTCACGACGCCGTACATGATGAACAACGTCGGCGGCTCGACGATGCACTACGCGGGCCACTGGCCCCGCTACAAGCCCGTCGACTTCCGCAAGGGCACCGAGCACGGCCTCGAGGGCACGATCGACTGGCCGATCAGCTACGAGGACCTCGCCCCGTTCTACGACGAGAACGACGAGATCTACGGCATCTCCGGCCGCATCGGTGACCCGTCCTACCCGGACCGCAAGCAGGCCGTCCGTGACCCGGAGGTGCTGCCCGGCAAGCTCGGGCTCAAGTACGCGAAGGCCTCGCGCGACCTGGGCTGGCACTGGTGGCCGTCGGACAACGCGATCATCACGCGGGACCGGGAGAACCGGCAGGCCGACCAGGCTATGGGCAACGAGCTGTCCGGCTCACCGACCGGGTCGCTGTCCACCCCGTCCAACGCGCACTGGCCCTATGCGATCCGGCACGGCGCGGACCTGCGCACGATGGCCCGCGTCGAGCAGATCAACGCCGCGAACGGGAAGGCCACCGGGGCGACCTACATCGACCGCGACACCGGCGACCGGCACGAGATCCGGGCGAAGATCGTGGTGCTCGCGGCCAACGGGATCGGGTCGCCGCGGCTGCTGCTGCAGAGCGCGCAGAAGGGGCATCCGGACGGGCTGGCGAACTCCAACGGCATCGTCGGCAAGTACCTGATGCACCACGTCTTCGCGTTCTGCGACTCGTGGTTCGACGAGCCCATCGAGGGCTACAAGGGCAGCTTCGGCGCGCCCCTGTACAGCCACGAGTTCTACCACACCGACGTGAGCAGGGGATTCGTCAACGGCTTCGGCATGCAGGTGGCGCGCAGCTTCGGGCCGGCCTACGCCGCGATGGGCACGCACACCGGCTACACCGCACCGTGGGGCGAGCGGCACCGCGAGTTCTTCGACGGCCACTTCGCCAACCACCTGATGGTCTTCATGTTCGGTGAGGACCTGCCGGTGGAGACGAACACGGTGACGTTGAACCACGACGTGACCGACAGCTCGGGCCTGCCCGCGGCACACGTGAACTACGAGCTGCACGCCAACGACATCGCGCTCGCGGAGTACGGGATCGACAAGATCTTCGAGGCCACGCGGGCGGTCGGGGCGGTGGAGACCAACGACACCGGCGTGCTCTACCCGCCGCCGGCCTGGCACCTCATGGGCACCTGCCGGATGGGGAACAACCCCGGCGACTCGGTGCTCAACAAGTGGTGCCAGACCTGGGACGTGCCGAACCTGTTCGTCTGCGACGGCAGCACCCTCACCACCGGGGCCGCGGTCAACCCGACGAGCACCATCGGCGCGCTGTCCCAGCGGACGGGCGAGTACATCCTGCGCAACTGGGACGCGATCGTCGCCCAGACGACGACACCGTCCAACGCGGACGCGCCGGACATGTGAGGCCGGGCCGGGCCGGCGCCGCGTGGCGCCGGCCCGGTGCCGCTCAGTTCAGCTTGCGGGTGCCCTCGGGCAGACCGCCGCCGGCGTAGACGTCCTCGGCGAGGCCCGCCAGCGCGGTCAGCGCCACGTTCTGGCTCCACGGCCCGTAGGACACGCGGGCGACGCCCAGCTCCTGCGCGGTCTTCAGCGGGATCGACCCGGGGATGCCGATCAGGTTGACCCTGCGCTCGCCGAGCGCCTCGACCAGGCGTCCGACCTGGGTCTCGTCGAGCTTGCCGGGCACGAAGAAGTTCGACGCGCCGGCGTCGAGATAGGCCTTCCCGCGCTCGATCGCGTCGGCCAGTACGGCCTCGGGGTCCTTGTCGCCCGCCTTGAGGAACGCGTCGGTCCGGGCGTTCAGCACGAAGTCCACGCCCGCCGACTCCGCCGCGGCGACGGCCGCCTCGACCGCCTTCACGGCGTCGGCGAGCGGCTTGACCTGGTCCTCCAGGTTCGCCCCGACGATGCCGACGTCGATCGCGCGGGCCACGGTGCCGCCCGGGTCGCCGTAGCCGGCCTCCAGGTCCGCGGTGACCGGCAGGTCGCCCGCGACCTTCGCGATCAGCCCGACCTCGGCGATCATGAGGTCGCGCGGGATGTTCTCGCCGTCCTCGTAGCCGCGGGAGGCGGCGATGCCGTGGCTGGCGGTGGCCAGGGCCTTCGTGCCCGGCGTCTCGGCGACGACCTTCGCGGTGATCGCGTCCCAGACGTTGACGACGAGCAGCAGCTCGGACGCGGCGTGCAGCTCCTGCAGCTTCGTGGCCTTCTCGGCGGTGGAGGTCATGCGGCCACCGTAGGACGGTTCCGGGGAGCCCGCCGCGTACCCAGAACTGAGGATCTGTCGTGTCCCTGACAGCGGTGGGGCCGTCCGACCCCGATTCTGGTGCCGTGCTCCGAGACCGGTCCGACACCCGACACCCGACCACCCCGCGGGGTGGCCTCGGGTCGTCCGCGCTCGTACTGGGAGCGCTGGGCTCGGTGTTCGTCGCCGTCGCGATCGCGCTGTCCGCGGTGTCGCCGCTGACCGTCGCCGGTCTCGCACTCGCCTCCGCCGGGGTGGTCCTGACCGTCGGGGGTCTGGTGCTCGGCACGCTGGGCGCGGTCCGCGCCTGCCCGGGCCGGTCCCGCACCGCGATCTCTGCCGCAGGACTGTCGGTGGCCGGGCTGGCCGGCGGGCTGATCTGGCTGGCCGCGTTCGTGATCCTCGCCGTCACCGGGCCGGGGCCCGCCCCGATCGACGGCACCGACACCACACCGGCCTGTGCGCCGGACGTCTGCCACACGCCCTGATCTGCGGGGCCGGCCGACCGGCCCGATCATGGCGGGATGCGGGACATCGACGTCGGCGTCGTGGCCGACACCGTGCGACGCCTGTGCGTCGAGGCCAACCACGAGCTGCGCGCGGACCACCTGGCCGCGCTGCGCCGCGCGCGGGACGTCGAGGAGTCCCCGACCGGGCGCGAGGTGCTCGACCGGCTGCTCGCCAACGCCGAGGTCTCCGCTCGCGAGCGCATCGCGTTCTGCCAGGACACCGGCTACGCGGTCTGCTTCCTGGAGTTCGGGCAGGACGTGCACTTCTCCGGGGGTTCGCTGGCGGCGGCGATCGACCGCGGCGTCGCCGCCGGCTACCGCGAGGGGTACCTGCGCGCCTCGCTGGTCCGGTCGCCGGTGGACCGCACCGACACCGGTGACAACACCCCGGCGATGGTGCACTACGACCTCGTCGAGGGCGACGGCGTCCGGCTGACCCTGCTGGTCAAGGGGCCGGCTGCGACAACATGAGCGCGCTGCGGATGCTCACGCCGGCCGCGGGCGTCGGCGGCATGACCGACTTCGTGGTGGAGACGGTCGAGCGGGCCGGACCGTCGGCGTCGCCTCCGGTGACGATCGGGATCGGCATGGGCGGCACGTTCGACCGGGCCGCGGTCCTCGCCAAGCGGGCGCTGACCCGCGACCCGACCGGGTCGCCGTCGCCGGATCCGGCGATCGCCGACCTGGAACGGGAGATCCTCGACGCCGTCAACGCCACCGGGATCGGCCCGGCCGGCTTCGGCGGCACGGTGACCGCGCTGTCGGTGCACATCGAGGCGTACCCGACGCACATCGCGGCGTTCCCGGTCGCGATCAACCTCGACTGCCACTCGCACCGCGTCCGGGAGGTGACCCTGTGAAGCACCTCGACCTGCCGCTGGACCACGACGTGCTCGGCGACCTGCGGGCCGGGGACTCCGTGCTGCTCACCGGCGAGATGCTGACCGCGCGCGACGCCGCGCACGCCCGGTTCGCCGAGGCGATCCGGGCGGGGGAGCCGCTCCCGGTCGACGTCGACGGCGCCACGATCTACTTCGTCGGCCCCACCCCGGCCCGCCCCGGCCACCCGATCGGCTCCGCAGGACCGACGACGGCGTCGCGCTGCGACCCGTACTCACCGCTGCTGATCGAGCGGGGTCTGCGCGGCATGATCGGCAAGGGACGGCGCTCGGCCGAGGTGAAGGCCTCGATGCGCGAGCACGGTTGCGTCTACTTCGGAGCGGTCGAGGGGACCGCGGCGCTGCTGTCGCAGTGCGTCACCGCGGCCGAGGTGATCGCCTACGACGACCTGGGGACCGAGGCGGTCCGGCGGCTGGAGGTCCGCGACTTCCCGGTGCTCGTGGTCGACGACCTGCACGGCGGGGACCTCTACGACGACGGACCGGCCCGCTGGCGGCGCGACCGCTAAAGATGCGGCACCCCGTCACGAACGGGACGATCAGGATCATGACCGGACGCCTCGAGGGCAAGCGGGTGCTCGTCACCCACGCCGACCGCTACATCGGACCCCCGGTGGTGGAGCTGTTCCGCGCCGAGGGCGCGGACGTCGTCGCCGACACCACCGACTACACGACCGGCCCGGACGTGGCGCCCCGCGTCGTCGCCGACGCCGGTGAGATCGACGTGCTCGTCGCCAACTTCGCCGGACCGCCCGCCCGGATGCCCGTCACCGACATGATCGGCGACGTCCGCGAGTTCACCGACGCCGAGTTCCAGGACTACCTCGACGAGCTCGTCTGGCCGCTGCTGCGGATCGTGCGGGCGGCGCTGCCCGCGATGACCGCGCGACGGTCGGGCAAGATCGTCGCCGCGACGAGCGCGACCCCGCTGCGGGCCATCCCGGGGCTGGCCGTCTACTCCGCTGCGCGCGGCGCTCAGAACGCGTTCCTGCAGGTCGTCGGAGCCGAGGCCGCGCCCTTCAACGTGCAGGTGAACGGGCTGGGCCCCGCGCACGTGCGCAACAACATGTACTACACCGACGAGATGCTCGACGACGACGAGGTCCGCGGGTCGTTCGAGGCACAGATCCCGGCCGGGCGCCTCGGGGAGGGGCGCGAGGCCGCAGAGCTCGCGCTGGCGCTGGCGTCGGCGGCCAGCGACTTCATGGCCGGGCAGATCGTGCCGGTGTCGGGGGGATGGACGACCTGATCCCGGGTACATCGGTGGTGTGCCACCGATCCCCTACACCGACGCCGTCGAACAGCTCCAGCCGGACGAGGACGAGCACATCCGGCGCTGCATCGACTCCCTGCTCCGCACCAACGCGATGACCTTCGACCTGCACCGCCACGGGTACCGCGCGACGCACGCCAAGAGCCACGGCGTGCTCCGCGGGACCCTGCAGGTACACCGCGACCTGCCGGCCGAGCTGGCCCAGGGCCTGTTCGCGACCCCCGGCGAGTACGACGCCGTCGCCCGGATCGCGACCGAGACCGGCCAGCTCGACGACGACCGGCAGCCCAACGCGCGCGGGTTCTCCCTCAAGGTCTTCGACGTCCGGGGCGAGACCCTGCACCCGTCCGACCCGGACCACCGGGTGCACGACCTGCTGTTCAACACCCTGCCCGTGCTGCCACCGGGCACGGCGAAGAAGTTCATGGAGATCACCGAGATCCGCGAGCGACACTTCTCCGAGCCCGAGAAGATCGACGAGGAGGTCGCACAGCGACCCGACGCCCATGAGCTCGGCGCCTTCGGTCGGCTCGCGAACATCCACCCGCTGGCGCACGCGTACTACACCCAGGGCGTGTTCCGCCACGGCGACTACGTCGCCAAGATCGGTCTGTACCCGGGCACGCCGGAGCAGGAGGGTCTCGCGTCCCGTGAGATCGGCGACGACGACTCCCGCGGCGTGCTCCAGAGCCTGGTCGAGGAGTGGACCTCCACCCGCGACACCGTGTTCGACGTCCGGGTGCAGCTGCGCACCGACGCCGACGCGATGCCCGTGGAGGACGCCGCGGTCGACTGGCCGCAGGACCTGTCGCCCTACGTCACCGTCGCGACGCTGAGGTTCCGGCCGCAGCACGCGTACTCGCCGCAACGCCGGGTGTTCGCCGACGACCGGCTCGCGTTCCGGCCGTGGCACGGACTCGCCGCGCACCGCCCGCTGGGATCGGTCAACCGGCTCCGCCGTCGCGCCTACCAGGAGCTCGGTGCGCAGCGGGGCGACATGAACGCGGTCGCGGTGACCGAGATGCGGTCCGTCTCGGAACTGCCCGACTGATGGCCGCCGTGTTCGTCGTCGGCGCGGGGCCGGGCATCGGCCGCTCGGTCGCCCGACGCTTCGCCGGGTCCGGGCATCCGGTCGGGGTGCTCGCCCGCTCGTCGCCCACCGTGGACGCCCTGCTCACGGACCTGCCCGACGGCGCGGCCGGTGTCACCGCCGACGTCGCCGACGAGGCGGCACTGCGCGCCGCGCTCGACGAGCTGGTCGCGCGGCTCGGGGTGCCCGAGGTCGTCGTCTACAACGCCGGGGTGATCCGCACCGACACCGTCACCGGGCTCGACGCGGCGACGCTGCTCCACACGTACGCGGTCAACGTCGGCGGCGCGGTGACCACCGCCGCGGCCCTGCTCCCAGCGATGGCCGACCGCGACGGCGGCAGCTACCTGATGACGGCCGGCATGCCGCACCCGCTGCCGCAGCTGACGAGCCTGTCGCTGGGCAAGGCCGGGCTGCGTGCGCTGGCCGAGCTGCTCGACGCCGAGTTCGGCCCGCGCGGCGTGCGGTCGGCGACCGTCACCGTGTGCGGCCCGGTCGCGCCGGGCACCGCCTACGACCCGGACGACATCGCCGAGCACTACGCCCGGCTGCACCGGCTGCCCGCCGGGGCCTGGCCGCTCGACACCCGCTTCGGCGACCCCGCCGACGCCGCGGGCTGACCCGCAGCACCCCGCCCGCCCGGCCGCGACGTAGACCGGTAGTGCACGATTGATCATCGGGCGGAACGGGAACCCCGGACATGCACGTCCCGCCATGCGATCCGGAGGTCGTCCCGTGCCCGAGTTCCCCGCCATCCACCACCTCGCCCTGTCGGTCACCGACCTGGACGCCAGCGAGCCCTGGTACACGAAGCTGATCGGCGCCGAGCCGGCGATGACCCTGTCGGACGGCCCGTTCCACCGGCGTGTGTTCGCGCTCCCGTCGGGCCAGCTGCTCGGCCTGACCCGGCACGACTCGGTCGACACCGGCGACACGTTCGCGCCGAACCGGCCGGGTATGGACCACGTCGGGTTCGGTGTCGCCGACCGCGGCGAGATCGAGCAGTGGCGTGACCACCTCGACTCCGTCGGCATCGCCCACGACGGGATCGTCGAGGCCGACTACGGGCTCGCGCTGTCCTTCAAGGACCCGGACGGCAACGCCCTGGAGTTCTTCGTCCTCGCCTCCTGACCCGTACCGGTCAGCGGAGCAGGCCGAGCAGCCCGGGGCCGTCGCGCCGGTCGTCGCGACCCTCCGGGCCGGTGAACCCGCTCCCGGTCAGGTCGGCGCCGTCCGTCTGCTCCGGGTCGGTCCCGCCCAGCTCGACGAGGACGCGCAGCCGGGCGAGATCGGACCGGAGGGTGCGGGCGAGCATCCACCGCAGCGGCCCCGGCACCAGGCGCAGCACGCCGGGTGGCCGGACCCGCAGCGTCAGCCGGACCCGGCAGGCGTCGCCGCCGAGGGGGACGACCTCGCGCGTCCCGTCGGCGTCGACGCCCGCCGTCGTGCGCCACGCGAACCGGCGCCCGGCGACGACCTCGGTGACCAGGCCGTCGTTGCGCGTGGTGCGACCGGCCGTGCCCAGCACCTCGTGTGTCGTCGTGCCCGCGCGGACCGGGCCCTCGGGGGTGGGGGTCATCCGCCGCACTCCCGTGCGCCACTGCACGTCGCGGGCGTAGTCGGCGAGAACGGCCCAGGTCTCGGCGGCCGGGGCGTCGACGATGGTCTCGGCGGCGACGGTGAGATTATTCATGCTATAAACAGTACGATATCGAAATATTAAGCTCCAGTGTTTTCGACGTCGACCTACCATCGGCCGGTGCCCGATCACGACGCCGTCGACGACCTGGTGGACCAGTGGCGCCGGGAGCGCCCGGACCTGGACGGCGACGGCCTGGCCGCGATGGCGACGATCGGGCGGCTCGGCCGCATCGCGGCGCTCGCCGCGCCACGCGTCGAGCGGGTGTTCGCCGGGCACGGCCTGCGCACCGGCGAGTTCGACGTGCTCGCCGCACTGCGGCGGGCCGGAACGCCGTACACGCTGACCCCGTCGCAGCTCAGCCGGACCCTGATGCTGTCCCCGGCCGCGATGACGCACCGCCTCGACCGCCTCGACGACCTCGGCCACGTCGAGCGACGGCTCGACCCGGAGAACCGGCGCAGCATCCTGGTCACGCTCACCGACGGCGGGCGGGACCTGGTGGACCGCCTGGTCACCGAGCACGTGGCGAACGAGCGGGACATGCTCGCCGCCCTCGGCCCGGCGGACCGCGTCGCTTTCGACGACCTGCTGCGTGCGCTTCTCGCGGGGCTCGAGACCGGCTGAGCGGCTCAGACCCGGTTGCCGGTCCGCGCCGACGCCCGGGCCAGCGCGATCGTGGCGACCACCAGCACCACCACCAGCACACCGACGAGCAGCCACCCGGCCCCGCCGGTGTCGAGCCGCTCGTCCAGCACGGTCACACCGACCACGGCCGCCACGACCGGCTCCCCGACGACCACCGCCGGCAGCGACGCCCCCAGCGCGCCGGCCTGGAAGGCGGACTGCTGCAGCAGCGTCCCCCCGACGACGGCGACGACCAGCACCCACGTCTCCCACGAGGTCAGCAGCGCGACCAGCCCGTCGGACAGCGTGTCCACCACGCCGAGGGTGAGCGCCGCGACGACGCCGTAGGCGATACCGGTCGCGGCGGCGAGCAGCAGCGCCCGCGGCGTCCCGGTCGTCACCCGGGCCGCGAGCAGACAGGCGGCGAACAGCACCAGCAGCACCGACCCCGTCGGCGCCCACGCCGCGAGCCCGGCCCGGTCCACCCCCGCGGTCGGCTCACCGACGGTCACGAACAGCACCAGCGCCACGACCAGCACCGTCGCCCAGGTCAGCTCGGCGCGCGACGGTCGTCGCCCGGCCCAGCGCGCGGCCAGCGGCAGCGCGAACACCAGCTGGGTCACGATGATCGGCTGCACCAGCAGCAGCGACCCGAACCCGAGCGCGACGGCCTGCATCGCGAACGCCGCCGTGTCACCCAGCGACCCGGCCAGCCAGCGCGGGTCGCGGACCAGCCGCGCCAGCATCCGCAGCCCCCGGTCGTGCGGGTCCGCCGCCGCCGAGGTCTGCTGGGCGACGGCGGCGAGCGCGAAGAGCAGCGCCGACAGCAGCGCGGCGCCGATCGCGGCGACGGTGTTCAGCGGATCAGGAGATCGAGGACCCGGCGGGCATGGCCTCGAACCGCATGTCCGGGAACTTGCGCTGGATGATGTCCATCCGCCACTTGTTGGTGAACAGCGCGAGGTGCTCGCCGTCGGCGTCGCGGCGCAGGACCTCGCACTCGGACTGCCCGGCCAGCTTCTCGACCGCCTCGGCGTCGACCAGGCGCGCGATCTGGTACGGCAGCCGGTCGAGGGTGACCGGGGCGTTGAACTCGGTCTCCAGGCGCGTGGTGACGACGTCGAACTGCAGTGGCCCGACCGCCGCCAGCACCGGCGCCTGGTCACCGCGCAGGTCCGAGCGCAGGATCTGGATGACCGCCTCGTTGCCGAGCTGCTCGATCCCCTTGCGGAACTGCTTGTACTTGCCCGCGTCCTTCGCGCGGATCACCGCGAAGTGCTCGGGGGCGAACGCCGGGATCGAGGGGAACTCGACCGGGTCGGCGGCGTAGAGCGTGTCGCCGGGGCGCAGGGCGGTGGCGTTGACCAGGCCGACGATGTCGCCGGGGAAGGCCTCCTCGACGGTCCTGCGCTCGGCGCCGAACACCGACTGGGCGTACTTGGTGGCGAAGGGCTTTCCGGTCGCGGCGTGGGTGAGCACCATGCCGCGCTCGAACCGGCCCGAGCAGATCCGCAGGAACGCCATCCGGTCGCGGTGCGCCTTGTCCATGCCGGCCTGGACCTTGAAGATCAGTCCGGAGGTGGGCGCCTCGAGCGGGCGGTCGTCGCCCTTCACGTCCGGGCGGGGGGCGGGCGGCGGGGCCAGGTCGACCAGCGAGTCGAGCAGCCGGGCGACGCCGATGTTCGACAGCGCCGACCCGAACAGCACCGGGGTGGCCTTGCCGGAGCGGAAGCCCTCCTCGTCGAACCCGGCGCCGATCTCGTCGAGCAGGCCCAGCTCGTCCTGCGCGTTCTGCCAGTACTCCGGCTCCTGCGCGGCGATCGTCTCGGCGTCGACGACCTGCGCGGTGGCCTTGGTCGCGCCGCCCGCGGCGCGGGTGAATGCGGTGTACTCGCCGGTGGTGCGCTCGATGAGCCCCTTGAACTGGCCGGCGATGCCCAGCGGCCAGGTCAGCGGCATCGGGCGCAATCCGATGGTCTGCTCGACCTCGTCGAGCAGCTCCAGGGCCTCGCGGCCGGGCCGGTCCCACTTGTTGACGAAGGTGACGATCGGGACGCCGCGCGAGCGGCAGACGTCGAAGAGCTTGAGGGTCTGCGGCTCGAGGCCCTTCGCGGCGTCGAGCAGCATCACCGCGGCGTCGACGGCGGCGAGCACCCGGTAGGTGTCCTCGGAGAAGTCACCGTGGCCGGGGGTGTCGAGCAGGTTGATCACGCAGTCGCGGTAGGCGAACTGCAGCACCGCCGAGGACACCGAGATGCCGCGGGCGCGCTCCATCTCCATCCAGTCCGAGGTGACGCCCTTGCGGCCGGACTTGCCGTGCACCGCACCGGCGGAGTCGATGACCTCCGCGTGCAGCGCCAGCGCCTCGGTCAGCGTCGACTTGCCCGCGTCGGGGTGGGAGATCACCGCGAACGTCCGCCGGCGGGCGGTCTCGCCGACGACGCGTGCGTCGGTGGCGGATCCGGGCTGCCGGGCGTCGCTCTCGGTGGTGCTCACACCCGCATTCTAGGCGCCGCCACCGACAGTCCCCGACGACGGCGCCCGGCTCAGGTCGACCACGCAGAACACGTTGCCGTCGGGGTCGGCGAGGACGACGAAGTCGGGCTCGGCGGGGTAGCCGTCCCAGGCCGGCCGGGTCGCGCCCAGCGATCTCAGCCGCGCCACCTCGGCGTCCTGCTCGCCGGTGGTGTCGACCAGGAGGTCCAGGTGGAGCCGGGGCCGCGGCTCGGGCGGCGACGCGCTGTGCATCAGGCCGAGCACCCGGTCGCCGCCGGGGCCGGTCAGGGTGCGCCAGGACGGGCTCGACCACTCGTCGGAGACGCGCAGGTGCAGCGCGGCGGTCCAGAACGCGGCGGCACGGTCGAGGTCGGCGACGCCGACGACCGGGAACCCGAGCCGCAGCACGGCTCAGGCCCCCGCTTCCAGCAGGGCCCGCATGTCGGGCAGGTCGAAGTGCTCGACGGTCGCCCACGCCGACGGGCTGCCGTGGTGCGGGTCGGCGCCCGCGGCGAGCAGTGCGGTCACCGACGGCGCCGACCGGGCGAACAGCGCGGCGGCGAGCGCGGTCTGGCCGCGGTCGTTGGTGTGGTCCGGCTCCGCGCCGCGGGCCAGCAGGTCGGCGACGACGGCGTCGTGGCCGTAGTAGGCGGCGAGGATCAGCAGGGTGTCGCCCTTGGGATCGGTCAGGCCGACCGGGACGCCGGCATCGAGGTAGGCGCCCAGGTGCTCCGCCGCGCCCTCGCGGGCGAGGTCGAACATCCGGTGCGCGAGTTCCACGGCCGCCTGGTCCACCCCCACCACGGTAGGGGCACCGCGGCCGCCGCGCCGGGCCGCCGGACCCGGCCCGCCACCCGTCCGGGAGCCCTCGGCGACGGGTGGCTGTCGGGGGTCGCCGCTAACCTGCGCGTCGTGAGTTCCCAGTCCGACGCCCCGCAGGCCCGCGAGCGCCACGCGCAGCTGGCGGCCGAGGTGGCCGACCACCAGTTCCGGTACTACGTGCTGGACGCGCCGGTCGTCTCCGACGGCCAGTTCGACGAGCTGTGGCACGAGCTGCTCGCGCTGGAGGAGGCACACCCCGAGCTGGTCACGCCGGACTCGCCGAGCCAGCGCGTCGGCGGCACGTTCTCCACCGACTTCACCGCGTACGACCACCTCGAGCGGATGCTGTCGCTGGACAACGCCTTCTCGCCCGACGACCTGCGCACCTGGCAGGAGCGGGTGACGAAGGAGGTGGGCGAGGACCTCCACTACCTGTGCGAGCTCAAGATCGACGGGCTCGCGGTGAACCTGCTCTACACCGACGGGCGGCTCACCCGGGCCCTGACCCGCGGCGACGGGCGCACCGGCGAGGACATCACGCTCAACATGCGCACCCTCGCCGAGGTGCCCGAGCAGCTCACCGGCACCGAGGAGTTCCCGGTGCCGGGGCTCGTCGAGGTCCGGGGCGAGGTCTACTTCCGGCTGGAGGACTTCGAGCGGCTCAACGCCTCGCTGGTCGAGGCCGGCAAGGAGCCGTTCGCGAACCCCCGCAACACCGCGGCCGGCTCGCTGCGCCAGAAGGACCCGCGGGTCACCGGCTCGCGCAACCTGCGGCTGATCTGCCACGGCCTGGGCAAGCGGGAGGGGTTCACCCCCGACACCCAGTCCCACGCCTACGACGCGCTGGTCGCCTGGGGCCTGCCGATCTCGCCGCGCACGACCGTGCTGCAGGGCATCGGACGAGTGATCGAGTACGTCGAGCACTGGGGCGAGCACCGGCACGACGTCGAGCACGAGATCGACGGCGTGGTCGTGAAGGTCGACGAGGTGGCGCTGCAGCGCAGGCTCGGCGCGACCTCCCGGTTCCCGCGCTGGGCGATCGCCTACAAGTACCCGCCGGAGCAGGCCACCACGCGGCTGCTCGACATCCGGGTCAACGTCGGGCGCACCGGCCGGGTCACCCCGTTCGCGGTGATGGAGCCGGTGAAGGTCGCCGGGTCCACTGTCGAGATGGCGACCCTGCACAACGCTGACGAGGTGCGCCGCAAGGGCGTGCTGATCGGCGACCGGGTGGTCATCCGCAAGGCGGGCGACGTGATCCCCGAGGTGCTGGGCCCGGTGGCCGACGTGCGCGACGGCTCCGAGCGCGAGTTCGTGATGCCGACGCACTGTCCCGAGTGTGGCACCGCGCTGGTGCAGCAGAAGGCGGGCGACGTCGACCGGCGCTGCCCGAACGCCCGCTCCTGCCCGGCGCAGCTGCGGGAGCGGCTGTTCCACGTCGCGGGCCGCGGCGCGTTCGACATCGAGGGGCTCGGCTACGAGGCCGCCGTGGCGCTGCTGACCTCGGGCGTGCTGACCGACGAGGGTGACGTGTTCGCCCTGACCGAGGACGACCTGCTGCGGACCGAGCTGTTCCGCAACCAGAAGGGCGAGCTGACGGTCAACGGCCGCAAGCTGCTCACGAACCTGGAGGCGGCGAAGGACCGGCCGCTGTGGCGGGTGCTGGTGGGTCTGTCGATCCGCCACGTCGGGCCGACCGCCGCGCAGGCGCTGGGCCGCGAGTTCGGCTCGATGGAGGCCCTGGAACGCGCCGCGGCGCAGGCGAAGGCGGACACCGAGGCGGCCGGGGTCGCCATCGTCTCCGACGGGACCGCGGGGGAGGACGACGCCGCGGCCGAGGCCGCGGCGTCGACGGCCGAGGGCGCCGCCGCCGAGGCGGCCGGCGACGTCGAGACCGCGGAGGCGGAGGCGGCGGCCACCGCCGGGGCGGCGGACTCCCCGCAAGCCGCGGACTCCCCACAAGCCGTGGACGACGCCGCGGGCGCGGACGACGCCGCGGGCGCGGACGGCGCGGAGAACGCCGACGAGAACGCCGACGAGGCGGACGCCGCGGCCGTCGAGGCCGCGAAGCAGGAGCGGGCGGCCGCGCGCGCCCGGGCGAAGGCCGTGGCCGAGGCGCTCGCCCCGATCGCCGGGGTCGACGGCGTCGGCCCGACCATCGCGGCGGCGGTGCGGGACTGGTTCTCCGTCGACTGGCACCGCGAGGTCGTGCAGAAGTGGCGGGCGGCGGGCGTCGCGATGGAGGACGAGGTCGACGACTCGGTGCCCCGCTTCCTGGAGGGCCTCTCGATCGTGATCACCGGCTCGATGGAGAACTGGTCCCGCGACGAGGCCAAGGAGGCGATCATGGCCCGCGGCGGGCGCGCGGCCGGGTCGGTGTCGAAGAAGACGGCGTTCGTCGTCGCGGGGGAGGCACCCGGCTCGAAGTACGACAAGGCCGTCGAGCTCGGGGTGCCTGTGCTGGACGAGGCCGGGTTCTCGGTCCTGCTCGACCGCGGTCCCGACGCGGCGCGCGAGCAGGCCGCCGACGCCTGACCGCCGGTCCGGGCACCCGGCCGGTCCGTCCCGTCCGGCGACTCGGCGTGCGCCACGCCGACGGTGAGCGACCGCTCACCGGGCGTGTTCGACGTCCGGCGCGGCCCGGCGGCCGGACGTCGACGTCCCCCGGGCGCGCCCGCGCCCGGCCGCGGGCCGCGGTCGATCACCGCCTACTCTCGGTTGCACGGCGGGGTCCTCCCGGCGGGAGGACGACCACTCGGATCGGGGAACACACGGTGTTGCAGGCGGCGCTCAACGGCTCACGACCGGCGGACGCGCACCCGGCGCTGCCGACCCTGGCCCGCCATCTCGCCCGCGACGCCCGGGCCGTCGCCCGGCTCGGCGTCACCTCGGTGCACGTGCACCCGCGCGACGACAGCGGTGCCGAGTCGATCGAGCCCGCCGTGGTCGGCGACGTCGTGTCGCTGATCCGCCAGGAGGCCCCGGGCATCGAGATCGGCGTCCCGACCGGGCGCTGGATCCAGCCCGACCCGAAGGACCGCGTCGAGACCGTCCTGTCCTGGGGCCGGCTCGGCTCCGGCAAGCCCGACGTGTGCGGCGTCAACGTGCACGAGCTCGGCTGGACCGAGGTCTGCCACGCCGCGTGGTCGGTCGGCATCGCCGTCGAGCTCGGCGTCTGGACCAGCGGCGACGCCGTCACCCTCCGCCAGAACGGGCTGCCCCCGGGTACTCGGCGGGTGATCGCGGAGTCGACGGTGATCGACCCGGAGACCGCCGTCGCCGAGGGCATCCGGATCCTGCGCGCGCTCGGTCAGCCCCCCGTCCCCGTGCTGCTGCACGGCGAGGAGGAGGGCGCCTGGCCGGTGCTGGAGTACGCGACCCGGGTCAACATCGACACCCGGATCGGCTTCGAGGACGTCCTGGTGCGCCCCGACGGCTGGCTCGCGACCGGCAACGACGACCTCGTCCGCACCGCCCTGTCGATCCGGGTCTGACCGGGCCGCCCGCCGCGGTCACGGCGGGCGGCAGCGGCGGTCAGGCCTTCAGCACCGTCGCGACGATCCCCGCGAGGTGCGCCAGCCGCGCGAGCTCCGACGGCCGGAACACCGGCCCGCCCGGCCGCCCGACCACCAGCGTCTTCGGCGGCACCCCGGTCCCGAACGGCGCGGCGGCCAGCTCGGTGTCCATCGCCCGCCAGGGCTCGGGGACCCAGTGGCTCTCGTCGAGGGCGATCGCCCGGTCCAGCGGCAGCCAGGGCAGGTCCCCGGACCGGGTCTCGGGCGCCGCGGAGCTCTCCGCGATCCGGTAGGAGCGGCCGTGCTCGCTGACCGCGACCAGCGCCCAGCCGGCGCGGAACAGCCGCGGCACCTCGGCGGCGAGCAGGTCGAGCCCGTGGGCGTGGTCGCCGGCGATCTCGTCGAGCAGCTCCAGCTCGCGGTGGGTGTCCAGCTGCCCGGTGTGCGGGCGCACCGACTCCACCGACACCCCGGGCACCGACTCGGCGGCGGTGATGAGCACGTCCGGCGGCCGGTTGGTCGGCAGCTCGACGGCGATGTCGTCGACCGCCTGGCCGTCGCCGCGCTCCACGACGTCCACGCTGAGGATGTCCGCCCCGGCCCCGCCGAGGGCGGAGGCGACGGCGCCGAGATTGCCGGGCTTGTCCGGGAGGACGACCCGGAGCAGGAACGACACGGAGTGGATCCTCTCCCTCGACAGCGGGCGCCTCGTCGGCACGCGTGTGCACCGCACCGGAGCGGCGGGGAGCGGTTCCGGGCGGGAACGATGATCCTGCCACCCGCGGGCCCGTCGGTCACCCGCCACCCGCAGCGGGCTGCGCGCGCCCGGTCACCGGGGGGCGATCGGCCGGTGGACCGGCGGGAATAGACTCGGGCAGGTAGACCGGCGCGCGCGGGAGCGACCGGGTCGTGTCGGCAGCCGGACCGGCGGTCGCACCGTCGTCGCCGCTGCCACGGCACCGTCGCGACCGTCCACCCGCCGTCGTCATCATCGGACACCATCGAAGAGGAGGGGCATGACCGCCGATTCCGCGGAGCGGACGGGCGGGGTCATCACCCGGGACGAGGTCGCACACCTCGCCCGGCTGGCCCGCCTGGCCGTCACCGACTCCGAGCTGGACACCTTCGCGTCGCAGCTCGACGTGATCATCGGGTCGGTGGCCCGGGTCGGGGAGGTCGCCGCCGACGACATCCCGCCGACCTCGCACGCCGTCCCGCTGGAGAACGTCTTCCGCCCGGACGAGCGCCGCCCCGGCCTCGACCAGGCGCAGGCGCTCGCCGGCGCCCCGGCCGCCGAGGACGGGCGCTTCCGCGTCCCGCGGATCCTGGGGGAGGAGCAGTGAGCGACCTGATCCGGCTGACCGCCGCCGAGCTCGCCGAGAAGATCCACTCCCGTGAGGTCTCCGCCGTGGAGGCCGCGCAGGCCCACCTCGACCGGATCGCCGCCGTCGACGGCGAGGTGCACGCGTTCCTGCACGTCGGCGCCGAGTCCGCGCTGGCGAGCGCCGCGCTGGTCGACGAGCGGATCGCCGCGGGCGAGGCACCGGAGTCCCCGCTGGCCGGGGTGCCGCTGGCGCTCAAGGACGTGTTCACCACCTCGGACATGCCCACCACCTGCGGCTCGCGGATCCTCGAGGGCTGGCAGCCGCCCTACGACGCGACGGTCACCGCGCGCCTGCGCGCCGCCGGGATCACGATCCTGGGCAAGACCAACATGGACGAGTTCGCGATGGGCTCGTCCACCGAGCACTCCGCGTACGGCGTCACCCGCAACCCGTGGGACACCACCCGGGTGCCGGGCGGCTCCGGCGGCGGTTCGGCGGCGGCGCTGGCCGCGTTCGAGGCGCCGCTGGCGATCGGCACCGACACCGGTGGCTCGATCCGCCAGCCCGCCGCGTTCACCGGCACCGTCGGCGTCAAGCCCACCTACGGCCAGGTCTCCCGCTACGGGCTGGTCGCCTGCGCGTCGTCGCTGGACCAGGGCGGGCCGTGCGCGCGCACCGTGCTGGACGCGGCGCTGCTGCACGAGGTCATCGGCGGTCACGACCCGCGCGACTCGACCTCGATCGACCGGCCGGTCCCGGCCGTGGTCGAGGCCGCGCGCCAGGGTGCGACCGGTGACCTGTCGGGGCTGAAGGTCGGCGTCGTGCGCGAGCTGGGGGGCGAGGGCTACCAGCCCGGCGTCCGGTCGGCGTTCGACGCGTCGCTGCGCAGCCTGGAGAAGCTGGGCGCGGAGATCGTCGAGGTCTCCTGCCCGCACTTCGAGTACGGCATGGCCGCGTACTACCTGATCCTGCCGAGCGAGGTGTCGTCGAACCTCGCCCGGTTCGACGCCATGCGCTACGGCCTGCGCGCGGCCGAGGGCCGCTCCGCGGAGGAGGTCATGGCCAACACCCGCGAGCAGGGCTTCGGGCCCGAGGTCAAGCGGCGGATCATGCTCGGCACCTACGCGCTGTCCAGCGGCTACTACGACGCCTACTACGGCCAGGCGCAGAAGGTCCGCACGCTGATCAGCCGGGACTTCGACGCGGCCTTCGCCCAGGCCGACGTGCTCGTGTCGCCGACCGCGCCGACCGTGCCGTTCCCGATCGGGGACAAGGTCGACGACCCGCTGGCCATGTACCTGAACGACCTGGCCACCATCCCGACCAACCTGGCCGGGGTGGCCGGCATGTCGGTGCCCAACGGGATCTCCGAGGGGCTCCCGACCGGTCTGCAGATCATGGCCCCCGCGCTCGGCGAGGCCGTCATGTACCGCGTCGGGGCGGCGTTCGAGGCCGCCCGCGACGCCGACGAGGGCGGTCCGCTGATCGCCCGTGTCCCGGAGGTTGCAGGGGTGAGGGCATGACCACGTCCGTGGAGCTCGTCGACTTCGACGACGTCGTCGCCCGGTACGACCCGGTGCTGGGCATCGAGGTGCACGTCGAGCTGTCGACGAACACCAAGATGTTCTGCGGCTGCCCGACGGAGTTCGGCGCCGAGCCGAACACCCAGGTCTGCCCGGTCTGCCTGGGCCTGCCCGGCGCGCTCCCCGTGGTCAACCGGGCCGCGGTGGAGTCGGCGATCCGGATCGGCCTGGCGCTGAACTGCTCGATCGCGCCGTGGGGCCGGTTCGCCCGGAAGAACTACTTCTACCCGGACATGCCGAAGAACTTCCAGACCTCCCAGTACGACGAGCCGATCGCCGTCGACGGGTTCCTGGACCTGACCCTGGACGACGGCGAGGTCGTCCGGATCGGCATCGAGCGCGCGCACATGGAGGAGGACACCGGCAAGTCGCTGCACGTGGGCGGCTCCGACGGTCGCATCCACGGCGCGGACCACTCGCTGCTCGACTACAACCGGGCGGGCGTCCCGCTGATCGAGATCGTCACGAAGATGATCCCGGACACCGGGGCCCGCGCCCCGGAGGTGGCCCGTGCCTACGTCACCGCGCTGCGCGACCTGATCCAGTCCCTGGGCGTCTCCGACGTCCGGATGGACCAGGGCTCGATGCGTGCCGACGTGAACCTGTCGCTGTCGCCGAAGGGCGGCGCGCTGGGCACCCGCACCGAGACGAAGAACGTCAACTCGCTGCGGTCGGTCGAGCGTGCGGTCCGGCACGAGATGGGCCGGCAGGCGGGCGTCCTCGACGCCGGCGGCGAGATCGTCCAGGAGACCCGGCACTTCGACGAGTCCACCGGCCACACCCGCGCCGGGCGGCGCAAGGAGACCTCGGAGGACTACCGGTACTTCCCGGAGCCCGACCTGGTCCCGATCGCGCCGTCGGCCGAGTGGGTCGAGGAGCTGCGCGGCACCCTGCCCGAGCTGCCGTGGGAGCGCCGCAAGCGCATCCAGACCGAGTGGGGCATCTCCGACGAGGAGATCCGCGACCTGGTCAACGGCGGCGCGCTGGAGCTGGTCGAGGCCACCGTCGCGGCGGGTGCGCCGTCGCAGGAGGCCCGCTCGTGGTGGGTGTCCTACCTCGCCCAGCAGGCCAACACCCGCTCCGTCGAGCTCGTCGACCTCGCGATCACGCCGGAGCAGGTCGCCCGGGTGGTCGAGCTGGTCGCCACCGGGGAGCTGACCAACAAGCTCGCCCGCCAGGTCGTCGACGGCGTGCTCGACGGCGAGGGCGGCCCGGACGAGGTCGTCGCGGCCCGCGGGCTGAAGGTCGTCTCCGACGAGGGCGCGCTGATCGCCGCCGTCGACGCGGCGCTGGCCGAGCAGCCCGACGTCGCGGAGAAGATCCGTGGCGGCAAGGTCCAGGCGGCCGGGGCGATCGTCGGTGCGGTCATGAAGGCGACGAAGGGCCAGGCCGACGCCAAGCGGGTCCGCGAGCTGATCGTCGAGCGGGTCGGGGCCTGACCTGACCGGGGCCCGGGCCCGCCGGGGCGCGAACCTGCCCCGGATCGGCGACTTCAACCAGGCGGTCGTGCTGGACGCGCTGCGGCGCGCCCGGCACGACCTGTCCCGGGCGGAGCTGTCCACGGCCACCGGGCTGTCCGCACAGTCGATCACCAACATCGTCCGCAGGCTGGTCGAACGCGGCCTGGTCGACGAGCGGGAACCGGTCGGGTCGCAGGGGCGCGGCCGGCCGGCCGCGTCGCTGCGGCTGGACCCGGCGGGCAGCTACGCCGTCGGGGTGCACGTCGACCCGACGGTGACCGCGGTCGTCCTGGTCGACCTCACCGCGGCGGTCGTGGCCGCCCGTCGCACCGTCGCCGCGTCGGCGACGACGCCGGACGAGCTGGTCACCGCGGTCGCGGCCGCGGTGACCGAGGTGACCGCGGGGGTGCCGCCCGACCGGGTGCTCGGCGTGGGCATCGCGACGCCCGGCCCGGTGGACACCGGCGCCGGCGTCGTGGTCGGTGCGCCGCTGCTGCCCGGCTGGGACCGGGTCGCGCTGCGGTCCCTGGTCCGGGACGCGACCGGGCTGCCGGTGGTGATGCACAAGGACACCGCCGCAGCCGCGGTCGGGGAGCTGTGGCACGACCCCGACCCGGCCGACTTCGTGTTCCTCTACCTGGGCACCGGGCTCGGCGCCGGGTTCGTGGTGGGCGGGGAGCTGCTGCCGGGCAGCACCGACAACGCCGGCGAGATCGGGCACCTCATGGTGGCGCCGGACGGGCCGCCCTGCCCGTGCGGCCAGCCCGGCTGCGTCGGCCCGTCGGGCATGCCCCGCACCCTGGTGGCCGAGGCCGCCGCGGCCGGGGTGCTCGACCCGCTGCCGCACGACGCCACCGACCGCCGGGTGGACGCCGCGTTCAGCACGCTCTGCGCGCGGGCCGCCGACGACCCGGTCGCGCACGGCATCCTCGCCCGCAGCGCCGGGCGGATCGCCCGCGCCGCGGTCACCCTGTGCAACGCGCTTGACGTCGGCGCCGTCGTCCTCGGCGGGCCGGCGTGGTCGCGGACCGCGCCGGTGTTCCTGCCGATCGTGCGCGACGTCGTCACCGCCACCACCGAGGCCCGGCGGGTGCACGAGGTCGACGTGCGCGGCAGCGCCCTCGGCGACGACGCCGCCGTCGTCGGCGCCGCCTGTCTCGTGCTCGAACACGCCTTCTCCGCGCGCCCGGCGACGCTGCTCATCCGTTGACCACCGGCCGCGGGTGTCGCATCGGTCCCGGCGGGGCTCGCGGGGTGTTGCATCGATTGTGCCGATCCTCCCTGCCCGGGAGACTCCGGGCACGGGATCCGTGGTCACGGTCGGAGCCCGGGACGGGAGGGGTCATGTCGGTGTCGGACCGGGCGTCGTGAGCCGCCGGCCGGACGTCACGCTCACCCAGCTGCGCTACTTCGTCGAGGCCGCGTCGACGTTGAGCATGACGCGAGCCGCGGAGGAGCTCCGCGTCGCGCAGTCGGCGGTCTCGGCGTCGATCGCCCAGCTGGAGAAGCAGGTCGGGACCCCGCTGTTCCTGCGCAGGCACGCCCGCGGGCTCGTGCTGACCGCGGCCGGCGAGGCGTTCCTGCGCGACGTGCGCGGGCTGCTCGACCACCTCGGCGAGGTGCTGGACGCGGCACGCGGCCGCGGGGACGAGGTCCGGGGCCGGATCACGCTGGCCTGCATGGTCACCCTCGTCCCGTTCCTGCTGCCGTCGCTGCTCGCCGAGCTGAGCGAGCACTGCCCGGGGCTGGCGGTCGAGGTGCTGGAGCTCGAGGCGGCCGCGGTGAGCGCCGCGCTGCGCAGCGGCACCGTCGAGGTCGCCGTCACCTACGACCTGGGGCTCGGGCCGGGGGTGACCCGCGAGGTGGTCGCGCACGCCCCGCCGTACGTGATCCTCCCGCCGGGGCACCGGCTGGCCGGCGCGGCGCAGGTGCGCCTGATCGACCTGGCCGACGAGCCGATGGTGCTGCTGGACCTGCCGCACAGCCGGGAGTACTTCCGCGACGTGCTGGCCACGGCCGGGGTGACCCCGCCGGTCGCGTACCGCTCGCACAGCGTGGAGGCCGTCCGCGGGATGGTCGCGCGCGGGCTCGGCTTCTCGGTGCTCAACCAGCGGCCCACGCACGGCGACACCTACACCGGGGGCACGGTCGAGAGCCGGCCGATCGCCGACGACGTCCCGGCGCTGTCGGTCGTCGTCGCCTGGATGGAGTCGGCGCGCCGGACGGCCCGCGCCCGCGCCGTCACCGACGCCGCCCGTGAGGTCGCCCACCGGCACCGGGTGGCGGCCGGTGACCCGTCGGTGGACGACGGCGACGACTGAGCCCTCCACCGGCCGTGGTCACGGGGCCGTGACAGGGGTGATACACGGACGCAACTGCATCGATCGAACCGATGCAGCGGACCGCATTTCACTGTTTGATCGACTTTCCCTCCGTTGCCTAGCGTCGTCCCCCACGCGGCCGTGGATGTTCCCGCCGCTGCTCACGGCCCGTTCCCCCGGGTTCCGGCCGTGGTCCACGACGAGACCCGCTGGGGGATCCGTGTCCGAACCCACCGCCCGCTCCGCGGCCGAGGCCGCGCTCGACGCCGCGGGCCGGCCCGACCCGGCCACCATGCGCCGCAGCGTCGTCGCCGGCGCCGTCGGCGTCTTCGTCCACTGGTTCGACTGGGCCGTCTACGCCTACCTGGCCACGACCCTGGCCGTGGTGTTCTTCCCCGCGGAGAACCACGTCGCCGGCGTCCTGTCGGTGTTCGCGGTGTTCGCGGTCTCGTTCGGGATCCGGCCGATCGGCGCGCTGGTGTTCGGGCCGCTCGGCGACCGCATCGGGCGGCGCCGCACGCTGTCGATCGTCATCGTGATCATGTCGGTGGCGACGCTGGCGATCGGCCTGCTCCCCGGCTACGCGACGATCGGCATCGCCGCCCCGATCCTGCTGGTCGCGATCCGGCTGGTGCAGGGCTTCGCCGCCGGTGGCGAGTTCGGCAGCGCGGCGAGCTTCCTCGCCGAGTCCGCGCCGCGGCGCCGCCGCGGGTTCGGGACGAGCTGGCTCGAGGTCGGCGCGCTGCTCGGCTTCCTCGGCGGCTCGTTCACCTTCTACCTGCTCTCGGTGTCGCTGACCGCGGAGGAGATCACCGCCTGGGGCTGGCGGATCCCGTTCCTGATCGCCGCGCCGATGGGCGTCATCGGGTACGTCATCCGGGCGAAGATCGAGGACACCCCGGAGTACCGGGCGCTGGAGGCGACCGACTCGGTCTCTCGCCGCCCCGCGCGGGAGCTGTTCCGCAGCAACTGGCGCCAGCTGCTGCAGGTCGCCGGGCTGATGACGATGATGCACGTCCTGTTCTACTCGGTGCTGACCTACCTGGTGACCTACCAGACCGACCACCTGGGCCACTCGGCCGAGAGCGCGGCGCTGCTGTCGACCTGCGCGTCGCTGCTCGGACTGGTCCTGGTGCCGGTGTTCGGCAGGCTGTCGGACCGGACCGGCCGCAAGCCGGTGCTGGTGACGGCCGCGGTCGTCCTGCTGGTGACGGCGACGCCGGCCTACCTGCTGATGCAGACCGGCATGGTCGGCACCGTGGTCGCCGCGCTCGGCCTGGCGGTGATCCTCTCGGCGATCCTCGGGACCTACGCGGTGTGGTCGGTCGAGACCCTCCCGACCCGCACCCGCCAGGGCGGTCTGTCCATCGCCTACAACGTCAGCGCCGCGCTGTTCGCCGGCACGGTCCCGTTCCTCATGACCGTGCTCATCGCGACCACCGGGAGCCTGCTCGTCCCCGGCCCGTACCTGATGGCCGCCGCGGCGATCGGTCTCGTCGCCGCCCTGAGCATGCGCGAGACGGCCGGGACGAGCCTGCTGCACGACCAGGACCTCGCGGGCCTGCCCGCACCGACGCCGGCCGCGCAGCCGGCACCCGTCGCGGACCGGGTCGGCTCGTGAGCGGGCACAGCGGACGGAACCGTGGAACGGAGTACGGGATGGCCGACGTCGTGACCGAGGTACTGGTCGTCGGTGCGGGGCAGGCCGGGGTGGCCGCCAGCGAGCACCTGGGCGCCCGCGGGATCGACCACCTGGTGCTCGAACGCGACCGGATCGCCGAGAGCTGGCGCACCCGTCGCTGGGACTCGCTGGTGGCGAACGGCCCGGCGTGGCACGACCGGTTCCCCGGGCTGGAGTTCGACGGGGTGGCACCGGACGGGTTCGCGTCGAAGGACCAGGTGGCCGACTACTTCTCCGCCTACGCAGAGAAGATCGACGCCCCGGTCCGCTGCGGGGTCGAGGTGCTCGGTGTGCACCGGCACGAGGGGCGGCCCGGCTTCCGGGTGGAGACCTCCGCGGGCACCGTCGACGCGCAGCGGGTCGTGGCCGCGACCGGTCCGTTCCAGACGCCGGTCGTCCCGCCCGTCGTGCCCGCCGACGCCGGAGTGACCCAGATCCACTCCAGCGACTACCGGCGTCCCGGTCAGCTACCCGACGGCGGCGTGCTGGTCGTGGGGGCGGGGTCGTCGGGCGTGCAGATCGCCGACGAGCTCCGGCGCTCCGGGCGCGCGGTGCACCTGTCGGTGGGCCCGCACGAGCGGCCCCCGCGCCGCTACCGCGGGCAGGACTTCTGCTGGTGGCTCGGCGTGCTGGACAAGTGGGACGCGGCGGCGCCGCCACAGGGGGCCGCGCACGTCACGATCGCGGTCAGCGGGGCCCGGGGCGGGCACACCGTCGACTTCCGTGAGCTGGCGGCCACCGGCATCACCCTGGTCGGGATGACCCGGTCCTTCGCCGACGGCCGGCTGCGGTTCGCCCCGGACCTGGCCGACACCGTCGCCGCGGGGGACGCCCACTACCTGGCGATGCTCGACGAGGCCGACGCCTACGTCGTGCGCAACGGGCTCGACCTGCCCGAGGAGCCCGCCGCCCGCGTCCTCGGGCCCGCCCCGGACTGCGTGACCGACCCGGTCACCGAGCTGGACCTCGCGCGGGCCGGGATCGCCTCGATCGTCTGGGCCACCGGCTACAGCTCCGACTACGGCTGGCTGCCCGCCGGCGCCCTCGACGACGACGGCCGCCCGCGGCACTCCCGCGGGATCTCCACCGAGCCCGGCATCTACTTCCTCGGCCTGCCCTGGCAGTCGCGGCGTGGGTCCAGCTTCATCTGGGGCGTGTGGCACGACGCCGCCCACGTCGCCGACCACATCGCGATCCAGCGCGGCTACCTCGCCCACCTCCCCGAGCCCACCGTCACCACGAGCGGAGCCCCCCGATGACCGCACAGCCGGCACAGCCGACCCACACCCGCATCCGGCCGTTCAACACCCGCGACACCTACCCGGAGCAGAACCTCGACAACGACCTGTGCCAGGCCGTCGTCGCCGGGAACACCGTCTACGTCCGCGGCCAGATCGGGCAGGACCTCGACAC
Source organism: Pseudonocardia sp. TMWB2A (assembly GCF_017312135.1). Lineage (NCBI taxonomy): Bacteria > Bacillati > Actinomycetota > Actinomycetes > Pseudonocardiales > Pseudonocardiaceae > Pseudonocardia > Pseudonocardia sp. TMWB2A. The sequence goes on along the minus strand of NZ_QKQY01000002.1, from coordinate 5,517,048 downwards.
CAGCGAGTCCGTCGGCATCGGCGACGTCGCGGCGCAGGCCGAGCAGGCGATGGCGAACATCGACCAGCTCCTGCGCGAGGCGGGCAGCCGGATGGAGCACCTGGTCAAGCTGACGATCTACCTGGTCGACCCCCGCTACCGGGAGGCCGTCTACCGGACCGTCGGACGCTGGACGACGGGCGTCCACCCCATCTCGACCGGCGTCGTGGTGTCCGCGCTCGCCCGCCCGGAGTGGCTGTGCGAGATCGACGCCATCGCCGTGATCCCGGAGGACGGGCGGTGACCTTCTCGATCGCGGCCCGCCAGGACGGCCGGTTCGGCATGGCCGTCAGCTCCTCCAGCCCGGCGGTAGCCGCGCGCTGCCTGCACCTGCGCCCGGGGGTCGGCGTCGCCGCGTCGCAGAACGTCACCGACCCGCGGCTCGGCGGGCGCCTGCTGGACCGGCTGGCCGCCCACGACGACGCCGTCCGGGCGGTGCGTGAGGTCGGCGCCGACGCCGTCGACCCGGAGTACCGCCAGCTCACCGCGCTGGGCCGGACCGGCCCGCCCGCCTGGTTCAGCGGGGAGCGGACGCTGGGCACGCACGGCGCCGCCGCCGGTGCGGACGCGGTGGCCGCGGGCAACATGCTGGCCGACGCCGGGCTGCCCGCGGTCCTGGTCGACGCCTTCGAGTCCGCGACCGGCGAGCTCGAGGAACGGCTGCTCGCCGCCCTGCGTGCCGGCCTCGCCGCCGGTGGGGAGGAGGGCCCGGTGCACTCGGCCGGGCTGGCCGTCGTCGCCGACGTCGAGTGGCGGGTGACCGACCTGCGGGTCGACTGGGCCGAGGACCCGGTCGACCGGCTGGCCGAGGCGATGGAGGTCTGGCTGCCGCAGCGCGACGACTACGTCCGCCGCGGGCTGGCCCCGGCGACCGCGCCGTCCTACGGCGTCCCGGGCGACCGGTGACCGGGGCGAAGGCGGCCGCCCGGGCCGCCGTCGATCGGGCGGCGGACGGGCTGGTCGCGCTGTCGGCCGAGCTGCACGCCCACCCCGAGACGGCCTGGGAGGAGCACCGGGCCGCGACCGTGGTGCCGGAGCTGCTGGACCGCCGCGGGTTCGCGGTGACGCCGTCGTACCTGGGGCTGGAGACCGCGTTCCACGCCCGGTACGGGTCCGGACCGCTGCGGATCGCGTTGTGCGCCGAGTACGACGCCCTGCCCGGGCTCGGGCACGCCTGCGGGCACAACCTGATCGCCGCGTCGTCGGTCGGGGCCGCGCTGGGCCTGGCCGAGGTCGCCGACGAGCTGGGGCTGACCGTCGAGGTCTACGGCACCCCGGCCGAGGAGGGCGGCGGCGGCAAGATCGAGATGCTGGACCGCGGCGCGTTCCGCGACGTCGACCTGGCGATGATGGTGCACCCCGGCCCGGTCGACGTCGCCGAGGCGCGTCCGTTCGCCGTCAGCCACTCCCGGGTCTCCTACCGGGGCCGGGCCGCGCACGCGGCGGCCTACCCCGAGGAGGGGGTCAACGCCGCGGACGCGTTCACCGTCGCCCAGGTCGCGATCGGGCTGCTGCGACAGCAGCTCCCGCACAGCGCGCGGGTGCACGGCATCGTCACCGCCGCGGGGACGGCGCCCAACGCGATCCCCGAGGACTCGTCGGGACGCTGGTACGTGCGCGCGGAGACCCTCGCCGAGCTGGCCGAGATCGAGCCGAGGGTGCGACGCTGCTTCGAGGCCGGTGCCTTGGCCACCGGGTGCACGCTGGAGATCGAGCCGGAGAGCAGGCCCTACGCCGAGTTCCGCGCCGATCCCACCGCCCTGGCGCACTACCGCGTCAACGCCGTCGAGCTGGGGCGGGAGTTCGCCCCCGACGGCCCGGCGGGCCGGATGAACCGGGCGTCGACCGACATGGGCAACGTGTCCCAGGTCGTGCCGGCCATCCACCCCTACATCGGGATCGGGTCGCTGCCCGCCACGAACCATCAGCGCGAGTTCGCGGCGCACTGCGTGGGTCCCGACGCGGAACGGGCGCTGCTCGACGGCGCGGTCGCGCTGGCCTGGACCGGCGTCGACCGTGCCGGGCGGCGCGACACCGCCTAGCCCTTCAGCCCGCCCGCCGCCGCGAACCCGGACCCGAGCCGGCGTCCCAACACGAGGTAGAGCACCACCACCGGGGCCGAGTAGAGGATCGAGAAGGCGGCGAGCTGGCCGTAGGCGACCTGGCCGTACTGCGAGGAGAAGGTGAACAGGCTGACCGCGGCGGGCAGCTTGTCCGGCGAGAGCAGCAGCATGAACGGGACGAAGAAGTTCCCCCACGTCTGGACCAGCGTGAAGATCGCGACGACGGCGACGCCCGGGCGCATCATCGGCAGCACGACCTCCCACAGCGTGCGCAGCATGGTGGCGCCGTCGACCCAGGCGGCCTCCTCGATCTCGACCGGAACGCCGTCCATGAAGCCCTTGGTCAGGAAGATCGCGTACGGCAGCGCCGACGTGGCCAGGAACAGCACCGCCGCCGGCATCGAGTCGATGAGGTTGACCTGCACGAACAGCGCGTAGACCGGGATCATGATCGCGGTGATCGGCAGCCCGGTGGCGAAGACGATCGTCAGCAGGAACGGTCGGCTCGCCCGGCTGCGGTAGCGCGAGAGCGGGTAGGCGGCGAGCACCGCGCAGACCACGGTGACCAGCGTGGCGCCGCCGCAGAGCACGACCGAGTTCCACATCGGGCGGAACGTCGTCTCGGTGTCGAGCACGGCGGCGTAGTTGTCCAGGGTCGGTTCCGCGGGCCACGCCACGGCGAGCGAGGCCTCCGCGTCGAACGAAGCGAGGACCACCCAGGCCAGCGGGATGCAGAAGAACACCGCGACCGCCACCAGGACGAGGTCGGCGGGGCGGGGTCCGCGCCGGCGCCGTGCGGCGTCCGGCGCGGGGGACGGGACGGCCGGGTCGACCGGCGGTGGACGGTGCGCGGTGGCGGTCATGCGTCCTCCTTGGCGAGCAGGCGCAGGTAGGCGATCGAGGCGATCCCGCCGAGCAGCAGCAGGAGCAGGGCCACCGCGGTGCCGTAACCGAGCTGCCCGTAGGAGAAGGCCTGCTCGTACATGTGCAGCGGCAGCGTCTGGCTGGAGGTGCCGGGGCCGCCGCCGGTCATGACGTAGATGAGGCCGAACACCGACAGCGTCTGCAGCGTGATCAGCATCAGGTTCGTCGCCACGGCGCGGCGGATCAGCGGCAGGGTCAGGGAGAAGAAGCGCTGCACCGGGCGGGCGCCGTCGATCATCGCCGCCTCCTCGACCTCGCGCGGGATCTCGGCGAGTGCGGCGGTGTAGACGAGCATGGTGAACGCCGTCCCGCGCCAGATGTTGGCGAAGGACACCGCGACGATCGGCAACGCGACGAGCAGCTCCTGCTCGGGCAGCCCGACCAGCCCGAGCAGGGCGTTCAGCGAGCCGTCCCCGGCGAGGAAGGTGTACCAGAGGTAGCCGACGACGACCTCGGGCAGGATCCACGCCCCGACCACGATCGCCCCGGTCACCGCGCTCACCGGCTTCGACGCGTTGCGCATCAGCAGGGCCAGCGCCAGCCCCAGCAGGTTCTGCCCGATGATCGCCGACACCACGGTGAAGACCAGGGTGAGACCGGCGGAGTTCCAGAACTCCGCCGAGGTGAGCGCGTCGGTGAAGTTGCCGAGCCCGACGAACGACGTGGTGTCCGCACCGTCCCCGCGCAGCGCCCGGTTGGTGAAGGCCAGGTAGACGCTGTAGAGCACCGGCCCGGCGAGGAACAGCACCAGCAGGACGACGGCCGGCACGATCGGCCCGCCCCGCAGCAGGGTGCGGCGCAGCGGCGCGGGGCCGCGGTCGGTGGCCTGCCGCCCGGCGAGGGCGGTCATGCGCGCACCTCCGGCGCGGTCTGCTCGACGCCGACGATGTCGACCAGCGCGGCGTCGTAGGCGTCGGCCGCGGCGTCGGGGCCCAGCCGCCCGGTCATGACGTCCTCGGTCGCCGCCTGGATCGCCGAGGAGATCTGCGGGTACGGCGCCGTCGCGGGGCGGTAGTCGGCGTAGGGGACGAGGTCGGTGAAGAAGGGGGAGGCGGGGGAGTAGCCGTCGTACCCGGGGTGCTCCATGACGTCGCTGCGGTTGGCCAGCTTGGCCTCGGCGACGGTCCACCGCAGGGCGTTCTCGGTGGACATCAGCGTCTCCAGCAGCCCCCAGGCCAGGTCCGGATCGGGGGCCAGGCGCGGCAGCGACCACGCCCAGCCACCGGACAGGGTCACGAACCCCCGGCCCTGCCCGCGCCGGGTGGGCATCCGGGCCAGGTCCATCGTCCGCGACCACTCCGGCCAGGCCCCGGACGCGCCCGGGTCCCAGTTCTGGGCGATCCAGTTGCCGTCGACGACCATGCCGACCCTCCCCTCCGGCATCCACGACGTGTAGACGGTCTCGGTGAGGTTCGGGTCGAGTGCGGCCTGCAGCGGCGGGCCGAGGCCCTCACCGAAGACGGTGTGCAGGAACCCCAGCGACTCCCGCATCCCGGCGGCGCCGGTCGTCCAGCGCCGGGTGGCCTCGTCGTACAGGACCGAGTCGGTGCCGTTGAACAGCATCTGCAGGCCCTGCATGCTGGCCTTCTCGCCCTGCGCCTTGCCGGAGTAGAGGACGAGGGGGACGACGTCGGGGACCCGGTCGCGGATCGCCCGCGCCGCCGTGAGCAGGTCGTCCCAGGTCCGGGGCCGGAAGGGCGCGGCGATCCCGGCGGCCGCCAGGACGCCGCGGTGGTACCAGATCCCACGGGTGTCGGTCGGTCCCGGGATGCCGTAGACCTTCCCGTCCTCGCCGGTGACGGCGTCCTTCGCGACGTCGACGTAGGTGTCCCACAGGGGCCAGCGCGAGACGTAGTCGTCCAGCGGTCGCAGGTAGCCGGCGGCGATGTCGGCCTTGAGGATGAAGGTGTCCTCGTAGGCGATGTCCGGTGTGGTCCGGGCCGAGGCCATCATCAGCTCGTTCTTGGTGAAGAAGTCGTTCTCCGCCGCGACCAGCGGGACCACCTCCACCGAGGTACCGGGGCGGGCCGCCATGAACTCCGCTGCGGCGCCCTCGATGTAGTCCCCGACGGCCCGGGCCGAGCCCCACTGCTGGTAGGTCACCCGCAGGTGTCCCGGAGCCCGGGCGTCGGCGCCGCACGCGCCGAGCGCCGGGGCGGCGAGCAGGGCGCCGCCCGCCGCGAGGAGCGCGCGCCGGGAGAACCCGCGGGCAGGGGGAGGGGTCATCGGGCGGACCGTCCTTTCGCGTCGTTGCGAGGGCGGGGCGGGAGGGGTCAGGCGCGGGTCAGACGCACCGTGGCGATCTGGAACGCGCGCAGCTCCAGCCGGAGGTCCCCGCCCAGTGCGCGCGGGGTGTCGAGCGTGCGTTCGAGCAGGTCGGTCTCGACCGCGCCGGTGCAGTCGAAGCCGGGGCGCAGCACCGCGCGGGCCCGGCCGCCGTGCGCCTCGTAGAGCCGCACGACCACGTCGCCGGAGCCGTCGTCGGCGAGCTTGACCGCCTCGACGACGACGGCGCCGGTGCCGCCGTCGTCGACGGTCACCAGCGGCTCGACCGGGCCGGACCCGGTGATCTCCCGGGTGCCCAGTGCCACCCGGTAGCCCTCGCGGACGGCGTCGGGGATCTCCGTGCCGGGGGTGAGCGTGCACCGCAGGACGTGCTCGCCGGAGTCGGCGTGCGGGTCCGGGAACTGCGGGGCCCGCAGCAGCGACAGCCGCAGCAGCGTGGTCGTCCCGGCGGCGGTGCCGTCCGGCCCGGGCCGGGTGTCGCGGGTGATGTCGTGGCCGTAGGTGGCCTCGTTCGCGACGGTGACGCCGTAGCCGGGCTCGCCGACGTGCACGAACCGGTGCGCGCAGGTCTCGAACCGGGCTGCGTCCCACGAGGTGTTGGTGTGCAGCGGCCGGTGCAGGTGCCCGAACTGGATCTCCGAGGTGGCGCGCTCGGCGTGCACGTCGAGCGGGAACGCGAGCTTGAGCAGCTTCTGGCGCTCCTGCCAGTCCGCGTGCACCCGCACCTCCAGGGCGCGACCGCCGGGGGCGAGGGTCCAGTCGGTGGTGACCGTGCTGTCCCCGGCCACGACGACGGTGCGCACCCCACCCGGGACCGGCTCGGCCGACGAGGACTGCGGCAGCCCGGTCTCGACGCGGCGGTAGTGCCGGTCGACGTCCCAGGCGTCCCACTCGTTGGGGATGTCCTGGAACAGCTGCAGGCCCGCGGTCGCGCCGGGGGCGAGGACCGCCCGGCCGGCGTCGAGGTCGTCGAGGGCGTGCACCCGGCCGTCGTCGCCGACCAGCACCGACAGCCGTCCGTTGCCGATGCGGTGGCCGCCGTCGACCCGCTCGACGGTCACCTCCGGGCCGTCCGGCGCCGCGGCCGGGCCGATGCCCAGCGCGGGTGCGCCGTGCAGCGGGTAGGGGCCCGCGTTGGCCCGCAGCACGACGTCGCCGTCCCCGGCCAGTGCGGCCAGCGCGCCGTCGACGATCGTCTCCAGCTCGGCGGTGACCGCGGCGTGGTCGCGTTCGGCGTCGTGGTGGACCCAGGCGATGGAGCTGCCCGGCAGGATGTCGTGGAACTGCAGCAGCAGGACCTTCTGCCACAGCCGGCGCAGGTCCTCGGCCGGGTAGGGGGCGCCGGTGCGGACGGTGGCGGTGGTGGCCCACAGCTCCGCCTCGCGGAGCAGGTGCTCGTTGCGCCGGTTGCCCTGCTTGGTGCGGGCCTGCGAGGTGTAGGTGCCGCGGTGGTACTCCAGGTACAGCTCGCCGGACCACACCGGCGGGTCCGGGTAGTCCGCCTCGGCCTCGGTGAAGAACTCCTCCGAGGTGCCGATCCGCACCCGCGGCGCGCCCTCCAGGTCGGCCTGGCGGCGGGCCAGGGCGAGCATCTCCCGGGTGGGGCCGCCGCCGCCGTCGCCGTGGCCGAAGGGCACCAGCGAGACGCCGGCGCGGCCCTTCTCCCGGTACTGGCGCTGGGCGCGGTCGAGCTCGTCGGCGGTCAGCTCGGAGTTGTAGGTGTCGACCGGCGGGAAGTGGGTGAACACCCGGCTGCCGTCGAGGCCCTCCCACAGGAACGTGTGGTGCGGCATCCGGTTGGTGTCGTTCCAGGAGATCTTCTGGGTGAGGAACCAGCGCGACCCGGCCGCGCGGACCAGCTGCGGCAGCGCGGCGGTGTAGCCGAACGAGTCCGGCAGCCACACCTCGAGCGGCTCGACGCCGAACTCGTCGAGGAAGAACCGCTTGCCCTCGACCAGCTGGCGGGCCAGGGCCTCGCCACCGGGCATGTTGGTGTCCGACTCCACCCACATGCCGCCGACCGGCACGAATGTCCCGGCGGCGACGGCGTCGCGCAGCCGGGCGTACAGCTCGGGGTAGGTGTCGCGGACCCACCGGTACTGCTGTGCCGAGGAGCAGGAGAACCGCAGCCCGGGGTCGGTCTCGGCGAGGGTCAGCACGTTGGAGAAGGTGCGTGCGCACTTGCGGACGGTCTCGCGCGTCGGCCAGAGCCACGCCGAGTCGATGTGCGCGTGCCCGGTCGCGACGACGCGGTGCGCGCTGGCGTGCGCGGGTGCGGCGAGGGCGGGGGCGAGCCGCTCGCGGGCCGGCCCCGCGGTCGTCGTGAGGTCGCGCGGGTCGATCACGTCCAGGGCGTCCTCGACGGCGGACACGATCAGCGCGTGCCGCGCGGTGTCCGGGTCGAGCCGGTCCAGCCAGCCCTGCAGCACGGTCAGGTCCTGGTCGAGCTCCCAGACGGTCTCGTCCAGCAGCGCCACGTCGACCCGGCGCAGCGTGTAGAGCGGGTCGGAGCCCGCGGTCGCCGGGTCGCCGAGCGGGGTCGGGACGAACCAGCCGTGCTCGGCGATGTGCGGGTTCGCGGCGGCCTCGACGAACAGGTCGACGGTGTCACCGGTGACGGGCACCCAGGCGTTGCGCGGCTCGATGCCCTTGACGATGCGACCGTCCGGGCTCCAGACGGTGCCCTCGGCCTGGAAGCCCGGGTTCTCGGTGCCGAACCCCAGGTCGACGACGGCCTCCACGCGCGTCCCCGGTGCGTCCCGCCAGTCCGCGGGCACGGCGCCGGTGGCGCGGAACCACACGGTGCTCCACGGACGCCCCCACGCCGAGAGGTGACCGCGGCCCACCGGGAACGGGGCGTAAGCCTGCCCGGCGGCCTCGGCGAACCCGACGGGCTCGCCCGGGACCTCCCAGGCGGCGACCTCCAGCGGCCGGGCGTCCCGGTACCGGGACCGCTCCAGGTGCTCGGAGCGGAAGCGACGCAGGCGGTCGACGACGAAACGGGTCCGGTCGTGCACGAACTCTCCAGCCGGTGGGCGACGGTGCCGCAGTTAGTAAAAACGATGGAAGAAATGACCACAAGAGTCCGGTCGACGCGTGGTGCGCGACAGGCGACCGCGAAGTGAGGTGAGGCTAAGTTCATCGGCAGAGTCCGTATCGTCCCCCGGAGGACCCGTGTCCACAGCCCTGCTCGAGCGTCCCGTCGTCGAGATCGCCACCCGCCGCCAGCTCCTCGCCGCGGTCGGCACGGCGGGCCTGCTCGCCGCGTGCGGCCGCCCCGCGGCGACCGTCGGCGCCCCCGCCGGGCGCACCCGCAGCGTCACGACCGCGCTGGGCACCTACGACGTGCCCGTCGCCCCGGTCTCGGTGCTCGCCGTCGACTCGCGGGTCGACCTGGAGACCGCCGTCGCGCTCGGCCTGCCGGTGTCGGCGACCAGCCTGCGTCCCCCGGCCGCGTGGGTCCCGGCCCCGCCCGGGCTGCCGGTCCTCAAGGGTCCGATCGTCGACGAGGAGGTCCTCGCGCTGGGCCCGGACCTGATCGTCTGCTCGGCGGAGGACGACGGCGAGTACTGGCCGACCGCCCGGCTGCAGCGGATCGCGCCGGTCGTCCCGACCTCGTTCGACGTGCCGTGGCGCGCCGACCTGACTGCGATCGCCACCCAGCTCGACCGGCGCGACGCGCTGGACCGGGTGCTGGCCGAGTACGACGCGGTCGCCGCCGGGGTCCGCGAGCGCCACCGTGCCGCGCTGGCGACGAAGCGCGTCGTCATCGCCCAGTGGCGGCCGGAGGCGGGCACGTTCGTCGTCAACACCGCCGGCCGGCTGCAGCAGCAGGTGCTCACCGACCTGGGCGGGTCGCTGTTCGGCTCCGAGCGGGCCTACGCGGCCGACCAGGAGGTGCCGCTGGAGACGATGAGCGAGTTCCGCGACGCCGACGGCTTCTACCTGCAGAACACCGGCACCGAGCGGTCGCTGGCGACCATGGCCGACGTCCCGGTGTGGCGGGAGCTGCCCGCGGTGCGGGCGGGCCGGGTCGTCGAGACCGCGGGCAACGTCAACTACGGCAGCGTCTACAGCGCCATGCAGGTCGCCCGCGACCTCGACGCGCTGTTCGCCCTGCTCGGCTGAGCGGATCCCCCGGCGCCGGACCCGTGTGGTCCGGCACCGGAACCGCTCGCCCTCAGGGGCGGGACGCCGTCGCGCCGGAGCCGTCGGTGGCGTCGGTGGCGTCCTCGCGGAACTCCAGCGGCGCGGCACCCGGCAGCGGCTTCCCGGCGGGCTCGACGAGGAACCACACGCTGACCAGCCCGATCAGTCCGGCGCCGATCAGGTAGTAGCCCGGCCAGTCCAGGTTCCCGGTGGCGGTCACCGCGGCCTCGATCACCGCGGGCGCCGTCCCGGCGAACAGTGACACCGCCAGGTTGAACGTCAGCCCGAGACCGGCATAGCGGACCAGGGTGGGGAACTGGGCGGGCAGCGTCGACGGGCAGACGCCCGCGAAGCAGACCAGGATCGCGGCCAGCAGGACCAGGCCGGTGGCCTGCCCGGCGAGCCCGAGCTGGAGCAGCCACACGATCGGCAGGCCGAGCACGACCAGTCCGATGCTCCCGGCCGCCAGTAGCGGGCGCCGTCCGATCCGGTCGCTCCAGTGTCCGACGACGACCACCGCGGCCAGCGCGAGCACGGTGACCCCGACCTGCAGCAGGGTCGCGACCTCCCGGCTGGTGCCCGCCGCGCCGGAGCGGGGCAGGGTGCCGGTGAGGTAGGTCGGCACGTACGCGGTCAGTACGTAGTTGGTGACGTTCCAGGCGATCACCAGGCCGGCGGTGACCAGCGCCGCGGAGCGGTAGCGCTTCACCAGGATCCCGAACGCGCGGCCGTGGGTCATCGTGACCAGCGCGGGGGAGCGCTCCATGAGCTGGCGGAACGCGGGCGTGTCCTCCAGGCGCAGCCGCAGGTAGACCCCGGCGATGCCGAGCGGGAGCGCCAGCAGGAACGGGATCCGCCAGCCCCAGGCGAGCAGGTCGTCGTCGGGCATCAGGGTCACCAGCGCCGCGGTGACGCCCGCGCCGAGCGAGTAGCCGACGATCGTGCCGAACTCCAGCCAGCTGCCGAAGAAGCCGCGCCGCCGGTCGGGGGCGTACTCGGCGACCAGCGTGAGCGCGCCGGTGTACTCGCCGCCCGCGGAGAAGCCCTGCAGCATCCGGATGAGCACGACCAGCACCGGCGCCGCGACGCCGATCGTGCCGTGCGACGGGACGAGCCCGAGCAGCACCGTCGCGACGGTCATCAGCAGCACCGTGGCGGCCAGCACCCGCGGCCTGCCCACCCGGTCGCCGAGGTGGCCGAACACGAACCCGCCGAACGGGCGGGCGACGAACGCCGCCGCGAACGCGGCGAGGGTCAGCACCAGCGACCACCGGCCCGCGTCCGGGAAGAGCACCCGGTTCAGCACCACCGCGGCCAGGTAGGAGTAGATCCCGAAGTCGTACCACTCGGCGACGTTGCCCACCGACGCCGCGGTGGCGGCCCGGCGGACGGTGGCCTCCTCCGCGACCGCGGTGTCGAGGGCCCGGCGACGGCTCCTGCGCGGCTTCTCGATCATGTGGCCCCTTCGCCGTCCGAGCGCGTGCCGGGACGTCCCGGCCTGCGGTGCGGCGCCTGTTCTAACATTGATATATTAGGCCGCGCAACAGCGGCCGACAGGTGGACGCAGGATCGGTACCGGGCGGTGTCAGATGGCGCTGGCGCCGCCGCCGGTCGGCGGCTGGATGCGCACGACCCGGTCGTCGGTGGCGCCGGGGGAGCCGCCGTCGCGGTTGACCGTCCCCAGCCACAGCAGGCCGTCCGGGGCGAGGGTGACCGGGCCGATCCGGCCGTAGGTGCCCTCCAGGACCGGCTTCGGGTCGCCGGTGAAGGTGCCCTCCGCGCCCGGGTTGAGCACGAACAGCGCTTTGCCGGTGCTCTGTGCGACGACGACCGCGCCCGGCAGAACCGTGCACCCGGCGACGCCCGGGCGGTCCGGCCAGGTCCAGGCGGGCGCACCGAGCGTGCCCGGCGTGACGCGGTGCAGGACGTCGCGCCCCGCGGTGCGGTCGGTGACCCAGGTGGTCCGCGCCGCGGGGTCGACGCACACCCCGCCCGGGGCGGTGAGCCCGCGGGCCAGGACCGGCGAGGCGCGGTCGGGGTTGCCCGGGGCCGGACGGCCCAGGGTGTCGATCCGCAGCACCGACCCGGCGAGCGGGCCCGCCCCGGCGGGCGTGGCGACGACCAGCGAGGAGCCGTCGGCGTCGACGGCCAGCGCCCCGCCCGGCGGCAGCCCCTCCAGCACCGGCTTCGGTGCCTCACCGGGTGCGATCCGCCAGACCCGGCCCTCGGACAGGGCGTAGAGCAGGCGGTCCTCGGCGTAGCCGGGGGACAGGACCAGCCCGGTCAGCCCGCCCGCCGGGTCGACCGGCACGGTCGCGACCGGCTGCGGGGTGGCGTTGCGGCGGACCTCCAGCACGCGCCCGGTCCGCCGCTCGGCGACGAGTGCGCGGTCGCCCTGCGGGAGCACCGCCACCGCCCCGACCGGTCCCAGGCAGGCCGCGACGACCTGCGGGTCCGGGTCGACGCACGGCTGCGGCGCCGGCGCGGCCCCCTGCTGCTGCGGCGACGGGGCCTGGCTCGACGGCGGTGCCTGCTCCTCCGGGGCCACCCGGGGCGGCCCGCCGAGCTCGCCCTCGCCCTCGGCCTGCGGGCGCCAGCCGCGGGAGCCCGCGTCGGGGAAGGTGGCGCAGCCGCTCAGCAGCACGACGAGCGTCGCGACGATCAGCAGCAGCCGGGCGGTCACGAGGAACCAGGCTAGGCCCCGCGAGGTGAGTGCCCGGTGAGTACGGTCGGGCGTCATGAGCAGCCCCGTGACCGTCCTGGTGCCGCACACCGTCGGAGCCGAGATCCTGTCCGGTGTGGACGGCCTGGATCCGGTCGTCTACGACCCGGAGAAGCCGCTGCCCGACGAGGCCGCCCACGCCCGCGTGCTGGTCGCGCCGTTCCTGGCGGGCTCCGACGCGGTCGGGATCATCGAGCAGGTCCCGAACCTGGAGCTGGTGCAGCTGCTCACCGCGGGCGCCGAGACGTGGATCGGGCGGCTGCCCGAGGGCGTCGGCCTCTCCGACGGGCGCGGCGCGCACGGCGGGGCCACCGCCGAGTGGGTGGTGTCGGTGCTGCTGGCCGTCTACCGGCACCTGGACCGATTCGTGCGTGCCCAGGACCGCGGCGAGTGGGACTACCACCAGACCGAGGAGCTGGCCGGCAAGAAGATCCTCATCGTCGGCGCGGGCGACGTCGGGCAGAAGACCCGGGCCCGTCTGGAGCCCTTCGAGGTGGAGACCGCGCTGGTCGGGCGCACCGCCCGCGACGGCGTCCACGGCTGGGACGAGCTGCCCGCGCTGCTGCCGCACTACGACGCGACCGTGCTGATCGTCCCGCTCACCGACGAGACCCGCGGCATGGTCGACGCCGGCTTCCTGGCCGCCATGCCCGACGGGTCGCTGCTCGTCAACGGCGCGCGCGGGCCGGTGGTGGACACCGACGCGCTGGTCGCGGAGCTGACCTCGGGGCGGATCCGGGCCGCCGTCGACGTCACCGACCCCGAGCCGCTCCCCGCGGGCCACCCGCTGTGGTCGGCGCCCGGACTGCTGCTCACCCCGCACGTCGGCGGCAGCGTGCCGCTGGCGATGCGCCGCGCCTACGGCGTCGCGGCCGAGCAGCTCGCGGCGTTCGCCGCCGGTGACGCGCCGCCGAACCTCGTGACCGGCGCCTACTAGGCGCGCGCCGGTACTGTCGCCGACCATGAGCGGGCCCACGCAGCAGTACGACTGGGGCAACATCTCCGGCGACGAACCGGCGGAGAAGACCCGCCCGGAGCGCATGCCGGTCCCCGCCCACCTCTCCTCCGACATCGGGCTGCTCGTGCTGCGGCTGGTCGTCGGGGCGTCCTTCGCCGCGGCGGGGGCACGCAAGCTGTTCGGCGTCGCGGGCGGGATCGGCCTCGACGCCAGCGCGACCGCGCTCGCCGACGCCGGGTTCACGTCCTTCGCCGGCCCGCTGGCCTGGGTGCTCGCGGTCGGTCAGCTGGTCCTCGGCGTGCTGCTCGTGCTGGGGCTGCTGACGCCCTTCGCCGCGGCGGGCCTGCTCGCGACGAAGGTCGTCGCCGTGGTGGTGGCGCTGGTGCCGGCCCTGTCGGTGCCGCTGTTCGCCTCGGACGGCGCGAACTCCCTGGAGCTGGACCTGCTGCTCGGCGCCGGGGCCGCGGCGCTGGTGTTCGCCGGGGCCGGGCGGATCGCCCTCGACGCCGGGCGCACCTATCAGCGACGCCCGCTGCCGTGGTCGGTGCTGTCGCTGCTGGTCGCGGTCGCGGTGTCGCTGCTGGTCCTGTTCGTGCTGCGCCGGTGACCCCTGCCGACAACGCGTGGCTGCGCCCGCTCGCCCGGCGCCGCCGTCGCGACCTCGCGGTGCGGGCCCGGACCCCGCTGACCGGCGGGTACGCCTCCGGCGGGGCCGAGCGGATCGACCTCGACGACGGCACCGCGGTCGTCCTCAAGCACACCGGGGCGGTGGAGACGGCCGCGCTGCGCGCCGTCGCGGTGGTGAACGGGCCCGTCCGGCTGCCGCGGATGCTCGGCTCCGGCGACGGCTGGGTGCTGCTCGACCACGAGCCCGGCGCGCCGCTGCCGGCCGGGGCCCCGGTACCCGACGAGGTGTGGCGCACCCTCGCGCTGGTCCACGCGCACTGGCGGCGCAACCGGCCGCGCGGCGTCCCCGTCGTCGACGACGCCTGGTGGGCGCGGCTGTGCGGGCACGCCGCGGACCGGCTGACGGCGGCCGGGCACGACACCGCGGCCGCGTCCGTCGTGGCCTGGGCCGGGGACGACCGCGCCCGCACCGCGCTGCGCGCCCTGCCCCGCACCCTGTGCCACGGCGACGCCCACCGCGGCAACGTCGTCGCCGGTCCGGCCGGTGCGGTGCTGCTGGACTGGGGCAACGCCCGCGTCGCGGTGGGGTCGCTCGACGTCGTGGTGCTGGCCGCGCCCCCGTCCGACGGCCCGGCCGACGCGCCGTCGTCGCCGGTGCCCGCGCTCTACCGGGACACCCTGCACACCGCGCTCGGCGCGCCGGACCCGCCCGCGATGGTCGCGGTGGAGACGGCGTGGGCGCGGGCGGCGGCGCACGTGCAGTACCTGCCGTTCGCCGCCGACCACCAGGACCCCGACCGGGTCACCTCGATGGTCCGGGTCGCCGCCGCGGCCCTCGACGAGCTGGGCGACCTGCTCGTCACCGCCCGCCGCGGCTGATCCCGGCTCAGCCCTTCGGCTTGGCCGTGCGACGCAGCCGGGTGTTGACGAACTCGCCCATGCCCCAGCGGCCCAGCTCACGGCCGAAGCCGGAGCGCTTCACCCCGCCGAAGGGCAGCCCGGGCAGCGTCGTGCCGTGCTCGTTGACGTAGGCCATGCCCACCTCGAGCCGGTCGGCGATCTCCTGCGCGCGCTCGATGTCACCACTCCACACCGACCCGCTGAGCCCGTAGCTCACGTCGTTGGCCAGCGTGACCGCCTCGTCGACCGAGTCGACGCCGTAGACCACGGCGACCGGTCCGAAGATCTCCTCGGAGTAGGCGTCCATGTCCTTCGTGACGCCGGTCAGCACGGCCGGGCGGAGGAACGCGCCGTCGCCGTCGGGCACCTCGCCGCCGGTGTGCAGGGTGGCGCCCTGCTCGACGGCGCGGCGCACCTGCTCGGCGACGCCGTCGCGCGCCGCGACCGAGGACAGCGGGCCGAGCCGGGTGCCGGAGTCGGTCGGGTCGCCGTGCTCGGTGGCCTCGAACGTCGAGACCAGCACCGACACGAACTCCTCGACCTTGTCGGTCGGCACGATCATCCGCTTCGGGGAGTTGCAGGCCTGGCCGCCGTTCATCAGGCGGGCCCGGGCGGCGACCTTCGCGGTGCGGGCGACGTCGGCGTCGTCGAGGACGATGAACGCGTCCGACCCGCCCAGCTCCAGGACGGCCTTCTTCAGGTTGCGCCCCGCCGTCTCGGCGACCGAGGCACCGGCCCGCTCGCTGCCGGTCAGCGAGATCCCCTGGATCCGCGGGTCGGCGATCATGTCGGCGATCTGCTCGTTGGTCGCGTAGACGTTGACGTAGACGTCGGCCGGGACGCCCGCGGTGTGGAAGATCTCGTCCATCACCTCGGCCGAGGCGGCACAGATCGGGGCGTGCTTGAGGACGATCGTGTTCCCGACGACCAGGTTCGGCGCGACGAACCGCGCCACCTGGTAGTAGGGGAAGTTCCACGGCATGACCCCGACCAGCGGCCCGATCGGCTCGGTCTGTACCACCGACTCCTGCGCGCCCTGCGGGTCCAGGGGCTCCCTGCTCAGCAGGTCCGGGCCGTGCTCGGCGTACCAGCGGTAGATCGACGCGGCCAGTGCGACCTCGCCCGCGGCCTCCTTGACGGGCTTGCCCATCTCGGTCGCGATCAGCGCGGCCAGCTCGTCGCTGCGGGCCTCGTAGGCCTCGGCCACCCGGACCAGGATCCGTGCCCGGTCGGCGGCCGGGGTCGCGCGCCACCCGGGGTAGGCGTCGGTGACGCGGCCCAGGACGTCGGAGACCGCCGCGTCGTCGAGCTCGGGGAACGTCTTCTCGGTCTTCCCGGTGGCGGGGTTCGTGGTCACGTAGGCGGTCATGGTGCCCTTCCGTCGTGGGGTGGCGCGGGTCGCGCTCCTATCCGACGGATGTCCGCTGCGGGGGGACCGGCAAACATCGGGTCCGCCTCGTCACCCCACGCCTGCCGCCTCCAGCCGGGCCCGGACGTGGGCGTGTGCCGGTGGGACGCAGCGGTCCAGCACGCCGCGCAGCTCGTCGACCAGACGTGCGGCGGGCCAGCCCGGCGGCAGCAGGACCGTGGGCAGCGCCGGCGCCCGGACCAGGTCGACGAACACCGGGTTGGTCAGCTCGACGAGGCGGCGCAGGCACCCGGCACCGTCCCCGGGCGGCGACGCCGCGGCGGCGGCCAGGCGGTCGGCGTGACCGGCCAGGACGGCCGCGACCCCGTCGAGGTCCCACGCCCCGACCGCGACGCGGGCGGCCTCGGCGGTGTCCACCGCGAGCCCGGCCACGGTCACCCGGGCACCGGGCGGGGCGTCGGCCAGCACCTCGGCGAGGTCGGCGCCGCGGTCGGCCACCGCGATGAGCACGCCCGGCTGCAGCACCCCGTACCCGGCGAGCACGGCGGTGCGCCGCAGCCGGTCGCGGTAGGCCCGCTCCTGCTCCGGGACGGCGTGCAGCAGTGCCCGGAACGAGCCCGTCCACTCCGGGGGGCGGGCGCCGAGGTCGTCGCCGAGGCGCCGGACCGCCGCCCCGAACGGGCCGTCGAGGCGCAGGTGCACGGCGCGCCCGTCGCGCCGGCCCGCGAGCTGGCCGTCCTCGCGCATCCGGGCCAGCAGCCGTCGCGCGGCGGGCTCGCGCATGCCGAGATCGCCCAGCAGCCCGACGAGCACGGCGGCGGGCAGCTCGTCACGACCGGCGACGCGCAGCAGCGACGCGACCACACCGCTCGTCGGGTTGCGCCTTGCCACGAGCGCTCCCAGCTCTACACTTCTGCTCACGGTCGTGAACCATTCCGTCCAGTTCGGGGGAACCGATGGTAGAGGCAGCGGGCCGGAACGGAATGGGGCAGGCACTGTCCTGGGCGCAGATGATCGTGCTGAGCATCGCGGTGCCCGTGGTGGTCTACGACGTCCTCACCGACCGCGGGGTCGGCCCGGTCCCCGCCCTGCTCGCCGGGAGCATCGGGCCGCTGCTCGACATCGGCATCACCTGGCTGCGCAGCCGCCGGATCGACGAGTTCGGCGTGCTCGTGCTGGTGTTCCTGGTGGTCGGCGCCGTCGTCGGGCTGGTGTTCTCCGACCCGCGGATCCTGCTGCTCAAGGAGTCCGCGACGACGGGCGTGCTCGGCCTGCTCCTGCTGGGCTCGCTGGTGCTGCTCCCGCGCCCGCTGATGTTCTGGTTCGGCCGTCGCTTCGCCACCGGCGGTGACCCGGCGCGGGTGGCCTGGTGGGACGGGCTCTGGCAGTACGCCGGCTTCCGCCGCACCCAGCGCGTGCTCACCGCGGTGTGGGGCGTGGTGCTGGTCGCCGAGGCGGTCGTGCGGATCGTGCTGACCTACCGGCTCCCGGTCGCGACGATGGTGGTGGTGAACGCCGTCGTGCCGCTCGCGGTGCTGGGCGTGCTGATCGGCTGGACCGTGCTGTACGCCCGGCGGGCGCAGGCCGCGGGACAGCGCCGCGCCGCGGCCGCCGCCTCCGGCTGAGACGGCGGCCGGGCGCCCGGCTCAGCGGCCGACGTTGCGCTGCAGGTGCGCCGGGTAGCGCTCCCCGGCCACCGCCGACGACGGGGCGGCCGCCTCGATCTCGGCCAGCTCGTCCGCCGACAGCTCCAGCACGGCGGCCTCGACGTTCTGCTCCAGGTAGGTCCGCCGCTTGGTCCCCGGGATCGGCACGACGTGCTCCCCGCGGCTCTGCACCCAGGCCAGCGCGAGCTGCCCGGCGGTGACCCCGCGGCGCTGCGCGATGGCGGTGAGCGACTCGACGATCGCGAGGTTCGCGGCCATGTTCTCGTCGGAGAAGCGGGGCAGGCCGCGGCGCATGTCGCCCTCGCCGAGCTGGCCGGTCGAGGTGATCGCACCGGTCAGGAAGCCGCGTCCGAGCGGGGAGAACGGCACGACGCCGATGCCCAGCTCGGCACACGTCGGCGCGACCGACTCCTCGATGCCGCGCGTCCACAGCGACCACTCCGACTGCACCGCGGCGGGCGGGTGCACGGCGTGGGCGCGGCGGACGGTGTCCGCGCCGCACTCGGAGAGCCCGTAGTGGCGGATCTTCCCCTCCTCGATCAGCCCGGCGAGCGCGCCGACGGTCTCCTCGATCGGCGTGTCCGGGTCGACGCGGTGCTGGTAGTAGAGGTCGATGTGGTCGACGCCGAGGCGGCGCAGCGACTCCTCGGCGCACCGCCGCACGTAGGCCGGGTCGCCCTGCGCGCCCTGGTTGCCCGCGGCGTCGCGGACGATGCCGAACTTCGTCGCCAGGACCACGCGGTCGCGGCGGTCGGCGATCGCGGCGCCCACGAGCTCCTCGTTGGCGCCGTCGCCGTAGACGTTCGCGGTGTCGAGCAGGGTGACGCCCAGGTCCAGGGCGCGGTGGATCGTCGCGATCGACTCGGCGCGGTCGGAGGTGTCGCCGTAGGCCGCGCTCATGCCCATGCAGCCCAGGCCCTGGGCGGAGACGGTCAGGTCGCCGAGACGGCGGGTGCCGAGGCGCATTCCGGTAGCCATGCCAACCAACCTAGACGCGAACGGCCCCGGTCCGCAGGGCGCGGACCGGGGCCGTCGGGACGTGCGGGATCAGGGGATGCGGCGGACCGCCCCGGTGTCGGCGCTGGTCGCCATGTGGGCGTAGGCGCGCAGGGCCTTCGACACGACGCGCTGCCGGTCGACGGGCTGCCACGGCCGCTCGGAGGACTCCATCTTGGCGCGCCGGTCGGCGAGCACCTCGGCGTCGACGAGCAGCTCCAGGGACCGGGCGCGGACGTCGAGCCGGACCCGGTCGCCGTTCTCCACCAGCCCGATCGTGCCGCCGGCGGCGGCCTCGGGGGAGACGTGGCCGACCGAGATGCCCGACGAGCCGCCGGAGAATCGGCCGTCGGTGATCAGGGCGCAGACCTTGCCCAGCCCGGCACCCTTGAGGAACGCGGTCGGGTGCAGCATCTCCTGCATGCCCGGCCCGCCCGAGGGGCCCTCGTAGCGGATGACCAGCACGTCGCCGGGCTTGATCTCCTTCTTGAGGATCGCCGAGACGGCGTCCTCCTGGCTCTCCAGCACCACGGCCGGGCCCTCGAACTCCCAGATGTCCTCGGGGATGCCCGCGGTCTTGATCACGGCGCCGTCGACCGAGAGGTTCCCGCGCAGCACGGCCAGGCCGCCGTCGGCGGAGTAGGCGTGCTCGAGGTCGCGGATGCACCCGCCCGCCGCGTCGGTGTCGAGGGAGGACCAGCGGTTCTCCGTCGAGAACGCCTGCGTGGTCCGGACCCCGCCCGGCGCGGCGTGGTAGAGCTCGACCGCGGTCTCCGACGGGGCCGACGACCGGATGTCCCACTCGGTGAGCCACTGCTCCAGCGTGGGGGAGTGCACGGTGTGCACCCCGGTGTTGAGCAGCCCGGCCCGCCACAGCTCGCCCAGCAGGGCGGGGATGCCACCGGCCCGGTGGACGTCCTCCATGTGGTAGTCCGAGTTCGGCGCGACCTTGCTCAGGCACGGCACGCGCCGGGAGATCGCGTCGATCGCGGCGAGGTCGAAGTCGATCTCGCCCTCCTGGGCGGCGGCCAGGATGTGCAGCACCGTGTTGGTGGAGCCGCCCATCGCGACGTCGAGCGCCATCGCGTTCTCGAACGCCTCGCGGGTGGCGATGTTGCGGGGCAGCGCGGACGCGTCGTCGTCGCGGTACCAGCGGGTCGCCAGGTCCATCACGGTGCGCCCGGCGTTCAGGAACAGCTCGCGGCGCGCGGCGTGCGTGGCCAGGGTGGAGCCGTTGCCCGGCAGCGAGAGCCCGAGCGCCTCGGTGAGGCAGTTCATCGAGTTCGCGGTGAACATGCCGGAGCAGGACCCGCAGGTCGGGCAGGCCGAGCGCTCGACCTCGGCCAGGCCGGCCTCGTCCACCTCGGACGACGCGGACGCCGAGATCGCGGTGATCAGGTCGGTGGGTGCCTGCGCGACCCCGCCGACGACGACCGCCTTGCCGGCCTCCATCGGCCCGCCGGAGACGAACACGGTCGGGATGTTCAGCCGCATCGCGGCGTTCAGCATGCCCGGCGTGATCTTGTCGCAGTTGGAGATGCACACCAGGGCGTCGGCCGCGTGGCCGTTGACCATGTACTCGACCGCGTCGGCGATGATCTCGCGGCTGGGCAGGGAGTAGAGCATCCCGCCGTGGCCCATCGCGATGCCGTCGTCGACGGCGATCGTGTTGAACTCCTTGGCGACCCCGCCCGCCTCCTTGATCGCGCCCGCGACGAGGTCACCCATGTCCTTGAGGTGCACGTGGCCGGGCACGAACTGGGTGTAGGAGTTGGCGATCGCGACGATCGGCTTGCCGAAGTCGTCGTCGCCCATGCCGGTCGCGCGCCAGAGCGAACGCGCTCCGGCGGCGTTGCGACCGTGGGTGGTGACGCGGGAACGCAGGGCGGGCATCGGTCTTCTCCAGCCGGGTCTTCCGTGGTGGTTCGTGAGGGACCCCGGTGGGCGCGTCGCGGAGCGTGGGCACGAGCCGCCCGGGGGTGCGGCGCGACGGCGGCGGGGCGGGTCGCGTCCCGCCGGCCGGCGGGCCGATCGCCCGCAACCGTACGCCCCGCGACGGGCGTCAGTGACCCTCGGCCGGATCCTCCGGGTCGGTCACCGCGGCCGGGTCGGCGAACCGGCCGCCGCTGGCGACCGAGAGCGCGGGCAGGTCGCGCGCGTGCACCGCGGGCAGGACGAGGGCGTCGTCCTCGCCCAGCACCGCGCTGACCCGCGAGCGCGAGCCGATCCGCAGACCGCGCACGTCGTCCCAGTCCACGGTGCGGGAGGAGAACGCGCCGCGGACGGTCAGCGTCTCCGGGTCCACGGTGGTGCGGACCCGCAGGATCCAGGCGATTGCCGCGGCCGGGGCCAGCAGCACGACCCAGAACCACGGCAGGCTGAACACCAGCGGCGTCGACCCGACGACCGCGACCAGGATGGCGAAGATGGTCAGCCGGCTCGGCTTGAACACCAGCGCGCGCGAGCCCACGCGGAGCTTGCGGCCCTCGTCGCGGACCCGGGGGGTCCACGCCAGCTCGCTGTCCACCTGCTGGGACGCCCCCGGGGCCGGCTGCGGCTCGGCGGAGGTGGGGTCGGCGGGGACGGCGCGGTCGTCGGTGCTGCTCACGACCCCAGTGTGACAAATCCGGACCGTGACCCCACGGCCCGGACGGGTGGGGTCGTTTGACTCCGTCCGTGGGACGCGTGCTAGCGTCGATGCATGTTCGCCGTTCGAATTCTCGTACTTCTTGGGCGCGTCGTCGCCTGAGTTCGACCTTCTCGAACGACGACGCGCTCACCCTCGCAGCGCCCGGAGTACCGGGCGGCGGGGGTTTTTTCATGTCCAGCTCCGAGTCCAGCCCATGTCCGGCATCTGATCGACACGATCTCCAGCGAGGCAGACCCAGATGACCACCGTCCCCGCCAAGCCCGGCTCGCCCGGCCCGAAGCCGGGCCCGCCGCCCGGCCGGTCCGCGGCCTCCGGCACGTCCCGCAGCGCGGCCCCGGCACCCGGTGAGACCACCGTGCCCGGCCCGCGCGTCGTGGACGAGCCCATGACCGGCGCCCAGTCCCTGGTGCGTTCGCTCGAGGAGATCGGCTGCGAGGTCGTCTTCGGGCTGCCCGGCGGGACGATCCTGCCCGCGTACGACCCGCTCCTGGACTCGACGAAGGTGCGTCACATCCTCGTCCGCCACGAGCAGGGCGCCGGACACGCGGCGACCGGCTACGCGCAGGCCACCGGCCGGGTCGGGGTCTGCATGGCGACGTCCGGGCCGGGGGCCACGAACCTGGTCACCCCGATCGCGGACGCCCACATGGACTCGGTGCCGCTGGTGGCCATCACGGGTCAGCAGACCCGGCCGCTGATCGGCACCGACGCCTTCCAGGAGGCCGACATCACCGGCATCACCATGCCGGTGACCAAGCACAACATGCTGGTGACCGACGCGACGGAGATCCCGCGCGCGATCGCCGAGGCCTTCCACCTGGCGTCCACCGGCCGGCCCGGCCCGGTCCTGGTGGACATCCCGAAGGACGTGCTGCAGGAGCAGACCACGTTCTCCTGGCCCCCGGAGCTGCAGCTGCCCGGCTACCGGCCGACGACCCGGCCGCACGGCAAGCAGATCCGCGAGGCCGCCCGGCTCATCCGCGAGTCGGCCAAGCCGGTGCTCTACGTCGGCGGCGGTGTCCTCAAGGCGGAGGCCGCCGAGGAGCTCAGGGAGCTGGCCGAGCTGACCGGGGCGCCCGTCGTCACCACCCTGATGGCGCGCGGTGTGTTCCCCGACAGCCACCCGCTGCACCTGGGCATGCCCGGGATGCACGGCACCGTCGCCGCGGTCGCGGCGATGCAGCGGTCCGACCTGCTGGTCGCGCTCGGCTCCCGGTTCGACGACCGGGTCACCGGCAAGCTGGAGAGCTTCGCCCCCGGGGCGAAGATCATCCACGCCGACATCGACCCGGCCGAGATCTCCAAGAACCGGCGCGCCGACGTGCCGATCGTCGGGGACTGCAAGGAGGTCCTGGCCGACCTGGTCGAGGCCGTCCGTGCGGACCGCGCCGAGCACGGTGAGCCGGACCTGTCGGCCTGGTGGAAGCAGGTCGGCGGGCTGCGCGACCGCTACCCGCTCGGCTACGACGAGCCGACCGACGGGGCGCTCTCGCCGCAGTACGTGATCGAGCGGATCGGCGCGATCGCCGGGCCGGACGCGATCTACACCGCGGGCGTCGGCCAGCACCAGATGTGGGCCGCGCAGTTCGTCAAGTACGAGAAGCCGCGGACCTGGCTGAACTCCGGCGGGCTCGGGACCATGGGCTACGCGGTCCCGGCCGCGATGGGCGCCAAGGTCGGCGAGCCGGACGCCGTCGTCTGGTGCATCGACGGCGACGGCTGCTTCCAGATGACCAACCAGGAGCTCGCCACCTGCGCGATCGAGGGCATCCCGATCAAGGTCGCCGTCATCAACAACGGCAACCTCGGCATGGTCCGCCAGTGGCAGAACCTGTTCTACGGCGAGCGGTACTCCAACACCGACCTCAACACCCACAAGCTGCGCATCCCGGACTTCCCGATGCTCGCGCAGGCGATGGGCTGCGAGGGGCTGCGGGTCGAGTCCAAGGAGGACGTCGACCGGGTCATCCACCAGGCCATGGAGATCAACGACCGGCCGGTCGTCGTGGAGTTCGTCGTCGGTGCCGACGCCCAGGTGTGGCCGATGGTCGCCGCGGGCACGAGCAACGACGAGATCAACGTCCGGCGCGACATCCGGCCGGAGTTCGAGCACGACGAGCTGGCCGCGTCGGTCGACGCGGTCGCCGACGTCACCGAGCAGGCCCTGGAGGGCGAGAAGTGAGCGAGCTCCACACCCTCTCGGTCCTGGTCGAGGACAAGCCGGGTGTCCTGGCCCGGGTCTCCGGGCTGTTCTCGCGGCGCGGGTTCAACATCAACTCGCTCGCGGTCGGCCCGACCGAGCACCCCGACGTCTCCCGCATGACGATCGTCGTCGAGGTGGACGAGCTCCCGATGGAGCAGGTCACCAAGCAGCTCAACAAGCTGGTGCACGTCATCAAGATCGTCGAGCTGGAGCCGGACGCCTCGGTGCAGCGCGAGCTGCTGCTGGTCAAGGTCCGGGCCGACGCCACGGTGCGCAGCCAGGTCGTCGAGACCGTGCAGCTGTTCCGCGCCAAGGTCGTCGACGTCTCCCCGGAGGCGGTCACGGTCGAGGCCACCGGGTCGGCCGACAAGCTCAACGCGCTCCTGCGCATGCTGGAGCCCTACGGGATCCGCGAGATGGTGAAGTCCGGGATGGTGGCCGTCGGCCGCGGCCCCCGGTCCATCACCGCCGCGGCCGTCCGCTAGACAGTCGTCGCTACACAACCTCCGAGAGGAACCGTCCCAGAGCCATGAGTGTCAACATCTACTACGACGCCGACGCCGACCTGCCGATCATCCAGGGCCGCAAGGTCGCCGTGATCGGCTACGGCTCCCAGGGGCACGCGCACTCGCTGTCCCTGCGTGACTCCGGGGTCGAGGTGAAGATCGGTCTGCCCGAGGGCTCCAAGTCCCGGCAGAAGGCCGCCGACGAGGGCCTCGAGGTCGGCACGCCGGCCGAGGTCTCCGCCTGGGCCGACGTGATCATGGTCCTGGCGCCCGACACCAAGCAGCGCTTCATTTACACCCAGGACATCGAGCCGAACCTGAAGGACGGCGACGCGCTGTTCTTCGGCCACGGCTTCAACATCCGCTTCGAGCTGATCAAGCCCCCGGCGAACGTCGACGTGGCCATGGTCGCGCCGAAGGGCCCGGGCCACCTGGTCCGCCGCCAGTTCGTCGACGGCAAGGGCGTCCCCGCCCTGATCGCCGTCGAGCAGGACGCCTCGGGCAACGCCAAGGCGCTCGCGCTCTCCTACGCGGCCGGGATCGGCGGCGCCCGCGCGGGCGTCATCGAGACCACCTTCAAGGAGGAGACCGAGACCGACCTGTTCGGTGAGCAGGCCGTCCTCTGCGGCGGTGCCGCCGCGCTGGTCCAGACCGGCTTCGAGGTGCTGACCGAGGCGGGCTACGCCCCGGAGATCGCCTACTTCGAGTGCCTGCACGAGCTCAAGCTGATCGTCGACCTCATGTACGAGGGCGGCATCGCCAACGAGCGCTTCTCCATCTCCGACACCGCCGAGTACGGCGACCTCACCCGCGGCCCGCGCGTCATCACGCCCGCGGTCAAGGCCGAGATGCAGAAGATCCTGGGCGAGATCCAGGACGGCACCTTCGCCCGCGAGTGGGTGGCCGAGGACGAGGCCGGCCGCGGCAACTACACCAAGCTGCAGCAGCAGGGCGCCGAGCACCCGATCGAGCAGGTCGGCGAGAAGCTCCGCGGCCTGATGAGCTGGGTCGGCGAGAAGGCCAAGTGATCCACTGCCGGATGCGTCCGGCAGGATGAATCTCGCGGGCCCCAGACGGCCCGCGGATGCCCGGGCCCGGACGCACCCATCCGGACCAGGCGACGTGGAACCCCCGTACCGGCGACACCGGGCGGGGGTTCCGCGCGTTCAGGGGCTGTCGGCGAGCAGCCGGTCGAGGACAGAGAGCAGGTCGGGGAGCCGGTTCGTCGCGGCGTCCCACACGATCTCGTCGTCGACCACGGCGTAGCCGTGGATCAGGATGTTGCGGAACGACACGAGCCTGGGCAGGTCGGAACGTGGAGAGCGAGTTCCGGGTCCGCCCGCGAGAGCCGGTTGAGCGCCTCGCCCACGATCTCGAACTGGCGCTCCACCGCTGAACGGAGCAACACGTCCGACAGGTAGTCGTCGAGACTCCGGTCGGCGACGAACCGTTCGACGAGACCCGCGGCACGTCGCGCGTCCCAGAGGAACGCGCGCGGGTCACGCGGCGTAGAGGGCGACACGCTGCTCGTCGATCGACCGTCGGAGGTACGGGTTGACGACGGCGTCGTCCACGACGAGGTCGACCGTTCGGCCGAGCAGCCGTTCGAGCTCTTCCTTGAGCTCGAAGTAGAGGCCGAAGCGGTCGGTGGCCCGTGGACCGAGGTCGACGAGGACGTCGACGTCACTGCGGTCGGGGTCGAAGCCCGGGCCGGCAGCGGACCCGAACAGCTCCAGGCTGCGGATGCCGAGCCGGCGGCACAGAGCCTCGATCTCGGACCGGACGCGTTCGATCGACGGATGCACGGCCACCCCCTCGTGCACAGTGTGCACCCGGGCCGACGGTCGCGGGGCGGCGACAGCCACCCCGCTGTCCCGCAGAGTGACGGGGTGCCCACGTGCAGTTCCGTCCGGAGCCGCCCAAGTCGTGGTGCGCGCATCGCCGCCGGACCGTCGCGCCGTCCTAGGATGAGCCGAGGCCAGGCCCGTCCGACCCGGGAGCATCCGCACACCGTGAGCACCGCAGCCACCGACCACCGTCCCGTCGTCCTGCTCGCGGAGACGCTCGCGCCCTCCGCCGTCGAGCTGCTCGGGGACGGCGTCGAGATCCGCCACGTCGACGGCACCGACCGCCCCGCCCTGCTGGCGGCGCTCGCTGACGCCGACGCGCTGCTGGTCCGGTCCGCCACCCGGGTCGACGCCGAGGCGCTGGCCGCGGCCGGCCGCCTCAAGGTCGTCGCACGCGCCGGGGTCGGCCTGGACAACGTCGACGTCCCCGCCGCCACCGCGCGCGGGGTGATGGTCGTCAACGCCCCGACCTCGAACATCGTCTCCGCCGCCGAGCACGCCATCGCGCTGCTGCTCGCGACCGCGCGCCACATCCCGCCGGCGGACGCCGCGCTGCGCTCCGGGGCGTGGAAGCGCTCGTCCTACGGCGGCGTCGAGCTCAACGGCAAGACCGTCGGCATCGTCGGGCTCGGCAAGATCGGGCAGCTCGTCGCGCAGCGCCTCGCCGCGTTCGGCATGACGCTGGTCGCCTACGACCCCTACATCGCGCCGTCGCGGGCCGCGCAGCTCGGCATCGAGCTGATGAGCCTCGACGACCTGCTCCGCACCGCGGACATGATCACCGTGCACCTGCCGAAGACCCCGGAAACCCTCGGGCTGATCGGCAAGGACCAGCTCGCGCTGACCAGGCCGGGGGTGCTCGTCGTCAACGCCGCCCGCGGTGGCCTGATCGACGAGGACGCCCTGGCCGAGGCGGTCCGCTCCGGGCACGTCGGCGGCGCCGGGATCGACGTCTACGTCACCGAGCCGACCACGTCGAGCCCGCTGTTCGAGCTGGAGAACGTCGTCGTCACCCCGCACCTGGGCGCCTCCACCGCCGAGGCGCAGGACCGGGCCGGCACCGATGTGGCCCGCTCGGTGCAGCTGGCCCTGGCCGGGGAGTTCGTACCGGACGCGGTCAACGTGCAGATCCACGGCGCCGTCGGCGAGGAGGTCCGGCCCTGGCTGCCGCTGGTGCAGAAGCTCGGCACCACCCTGCACGCCGTCGCCGGGCGCACCCCGACCTCGGTCACCGTCGACGTCGCGGGCGAGCTGGCCACCGAGGACGTCCAGGTCCTCGGCCTGGCCGCGCTGCGCGGGGTGTTCACCCACGTCGTCGAGGACCAGGTGACGTTCGTGAACGTGCCGCAGCTCGCCGAGGAGCGCGGGGTCACCGTGGAGATCACCACCAGCCCGGAGAGCGCCAACCACCGCAGCGTCGTGCAGCTGCGCGGCGCCATGCCCGACGGCGAGAAGGTCACCGTCTCCGGCACCCTGACGGGCCGCGCCGAGGTCGAGAAGCTCGTCGAGATCAACGGACGGCACTTCGACCTGCGCGCCGAGGGCGAGGTCGTGCTGCTGGAGTACGCCGACCGGCCCGGCGTGATGGGCCGGGTCGGGTCGCTGCTGGGGGAGGCCGCGGTCAACATCGAGGCCGCCCAGATCTCGCAGACCACCGACGGCACCGACGCCGTCATGCTGCTGCGGGTGGACCGCCAGATCGACCCGGCGGTGCTGGAGCCGATCGGCGCCTCGGTCGGCGCCCGGACGATCCGGCTCATCTCCTTCGACGACTGAGCGACCGGGCCCCGTCCCGCACTGCGGGAAACGGCTGCGCGGACCCGGTCGGTCGTGGGATCGTGTCTGCTCGCCACGAGCGGAGGGGGACCCGGTGAGCTGGCTGCGGGCACTGGTACTGGCGGGCACGGCGGTCGGTGTGGGGTGCCTGGTGCTGCTCGGCGTCGGCTTCGTCACCGGGCTGTCGCTGACGGTGCCCTACGTCGTGTCGGTGATGGCGATCGTGACCGGGCCGCCGTCGGCGACGATGACGATCGGCCCCGGCATGCTCGTGGTCCTCGCCGCGCTCGTCGCGATGATCGAGGCCCCTGGCCGGGTGCGGGCCCGCCGAGCGCTGCCGCGCGCCGGGCACTGAGCCCGGGGCGGCCGTGCCGCGGCCGCCGGGTCAGCCGCGCGGCGCCCAGCCCAGCGCCGGTCCGAGCGCGCCGGCGATGTCGGTGACGATCTGGACGTAGTCGTCGTGCGGGAAGCCGAACGGCAGCGCGAACACCGCCTCGTCGACCTCGCGGAACCCGGCGTCGGCCCACAGCCGCTCGGCGATCTCGGCGGAGGTGCCGACCAGGTCGCGGGCGAACAGCAGCCCGGCCGGGCCCTGCGGGACGCCGACCCGGGCGTCGCGCTCGCGGGCGTAGGCGGCGTAGCGCTCGCGCTGGGCGGGCGTCGCCGAGTCGGTCGGGACGACGACCAGGCCCTGCGACACGCGCCCGGCGGGGTTCGCCTCGCGGTACGCCCGGATCTGCCGGGACTGGATCGCGGCGAAGTCGGTCTCCCCGCCGGAGCGCACCACGTTGCTCGTCAGCAGGTTCAGGCCCTGCCCCGCGGCCCAGACGGCGGAGGAGTCGCTGCCCGCGCCGTACCACATCCGCCCGGCCAGACCGGGGGAGTGCGGCTGCACCCGCTCGGAGAACGACTCGATCCCGACCGTCCCGGAGAAGGTGCTCGCCCGCTCCCCGCGCACCAGGCGCAGCAGCCGCGACACCCGCTCGCGGCCGAAGTCCTCGACGTCGGCGGTGTCCGGGTAGAGCGCGTCCCGCACGTGCTCCCACTGCATCGGCGGCCCGACAGAGACGCCCGGGTTCAGCCGGCCGCCGGAGAGCACGTCGACCGTCGCGAGGTCCTCGGCGAGGCGCAGCGGGTTCTCCCAGCCCAGCGGGACCACGGCCGTCCCGAGCTCGATCCGCGAGGTCCGCTGGCTCGCCGCGGCGAGCACCGCGACCGGCGAGGAGATGCCGAACTGCAGGTGACGGTGCCGGACGAAGGCCGAGTCGAAGCCCAGACGCTCGCCGAGGGCGATCATCTCCAGGGTCGTCTCGTGGCCGGGGCGGGGGTCGTCGCCGTCGAAGGAACCGATGGTGAGGAAGCCGAGGCGACGCAGCGGGCGGTCGGGCGTGGGCACGTCCGGGGCAACGACGCCGTCGTCGCGCTTCTTCCCCACTACCATCCGGACGGGTGACGGCCGCGGCGGGCGTCCCACCCCTCGGAACGGGCCGGAGTCCCCGGAACGGCCGCGTGTCGCGGGTACTCCGACCGCGTGCGGCGCACGCGTCACCCGGACGGGACCACCCCACCGGGTGGCCGAACGATGACCCTGCGTCGGCAGGCGGTAGCGTGCGGCCAGCAGTACGACGAGAGGACGAGGTCATGCGCCTTGCGGTCATCCCCGGTGACGGCATCGGCCCGGAAGTGATCAACGAGGCACTCAAGGTCCTGGGCGAGGTCGCCCGCGACGTGGAGACGACCGAGTACGACCTCGGTGCCGCCCGCTGGCACTCCACGGGCGAGCTGCTCCCGGAGACGGTGCTGACCGAGATCAAGCAGCACGACGCGATCCTGCTGGGCGCGGTCGGCGACCCGTCGGTGCCCAGCGGCATCCTCGAGCGCGGCCTGCTCCTGCGTCTGCGCTTCGAGCTGGACCACCACGTGAACCTGCGCCCCGCGCGGCTCTACCCGGGGGTGCGCGGCCCGCTGGCCGGCAACCCGGAGATCGACCTGGTGGTCGTGCGCGAGGGGACCGAGGGTCCGTACGTCGGCACCGGCGGCCTGCTCCGCAAGGACACCCCGCACGAGATCGCGACCGAGGTCAGCCAGAACACGGCGTTCGGCATCGACCGCGTCGTGCGCGACGCGTTCGCCCGCGCCCAGCGTCGGCCGAAGAAGCACCTGACGCTGGTCCACAAGACCAACGTCCTGACCTTCGCCGGTGCGCTGTGGTCGCGGATCGTCGAGGAGGTGTCGCTGGAGTACCCCGAGGTGTCGGTGGCCTACCAGCACGTCGATTCGACCACGATCCACCTGGTCACCGACCCGGGCCGGTACGACGTGATCGTCACCGACAACCTGTTCGGCGACATCCTCACCGACCTGGCGGCGGCGGTCACCGGCGGCATCGGCCTGGCGGCCAGCGGCAACATCGACGCCAGCCGTACCAACCCGTCGATGTTCGAGCCGGTGCACGGCTCCGCTCCGGACATCGCGGGCCAGGGCATCGCCGACCCGACGGCCGCCGTGCTGTCGGTCGCGCTGCTGCTCGACCACATGGGCCAGCGTGACTCGGCCCGCCGCATCGAGGCCGCGGTCGCGTTCGACCTGGCCACTCGGGACCACGCGGCGACGGGCAACACCTCGTCGATCGGGGACCGGCTCGCCGCGCTCGTGTCGAGCCGCGAGGTCGCCACCAACTGACGCGGTACGGGTGGCCGCCGGAGCCCGGCGGCCACCCACCGGCTCAGATCTGGTTCGACGGCCCGGTCAGCAGGGACACCCCGGCGCCGGCGAAGTTCTCGAGGTCGGCGACGGCCGCCTGCCCCTCCTCGCCGCCCATGCCGGCCTGGAACGCGGCCGCGTCCGGGAACTCCAGCACGGCCACCAGGTGGTACGCCGGCTTCGCCCCGTCCGGACCCGGCGCGGGCCGGGAGACCGTGAACCGCGCCAGGCCGGGGATCTTCCGTGCCAGCGGCGCGTGCACCGTGTCGTAGTGCGTGTCGAACGCGGCGACGTCCTCGGGGTGGTTGTAGAGAGCGGTCAACTGGAACACGGGGTTCCCTCCTCGCGTCGCACGGCGCTCCGGTGCGCCGCGACTGCCTCCACCATGGTCCATCCGGCGCCCGCGTGCACCACCCCTCCGTACGGGGTCGATACGCTGGACCGACCATGAGTACTCCAGCCCAGGTCCGGGTGCGGTTCTCCCCGTCGCCCACCGGTACCCCGCACGTCGGCCTCATCCGCACCGCCCTGTTCAACTGGGCCCACGCCCGCCATCACGGCGGGGCCCTGGTGTTCCGGATCGAGGACACCGACGCCTCCCGCGACTCCGACGAGTCCTACCGGGCCCTGCTCGACGCGCTGGAGTGGCTCGGCCTCGACTGGGACGAGGGCGTCGAGAAGGGCGGCCCGCACGGGCCGTACCGGCAGAGCGAACGCGGCGAGGTCTACGCCGACGCCCTGCGCCGGCTGATCGACGCCGGCGAGGTCTACGAGTCGTTCTCCAGCGCCGAGGAGATCGAGGCCCGGCACCGCGCCGCGGGCCGCGACCCCAAGCTCGGCTACGACAACGCCGACCGCGACCTCACCGAGGACCAGCGCGCCGCGTTCCGGGCCGAGGGCCGCGCCCCGGTCTACCGGCTGCGCATGCCCGACCACGACATCACCTTCACCGACCTCGTCCGCGGCGAGATCACGTTCCGGGCCGGGCAGGTGCCCGACTTCGTGCTGGCCCGCGGCGACGGCACCCCGCTGTACCCGCTGACCAACCCGGTCGACGACGCGCTGATGGAGATCACGCACGTCCTGCGAGGGGAGGACCTGCTGGCCTCCACCCCGCGGCAGATCGCGCTGCTGGAGGCGCTGGCCCGGGTCGGCATCGGCCATGGCCCCTTCACCTACGCCCACCTCCCGCTGGTCACCGGTGAGGGCAACCGCAAGCTGTCCAAGCGGGACCCGCAGTCGAACCTGTTCCACTACCGCGACCGCGGGTTCGTGCCGGAGGGGCTGCTCAACTACCTCGCGCTGCTCGGCTGGTCGATCGCCGAGGACCGCGACGTGTTCTCCCTCGACGAGATGGTCGCCGCCTTCGACGTGTCCCGGGTGTCGAGCAACGCCGCCCGCTTCGACCTGAAGAAGGCCGAGGCGATCAACGCCGCGCACCTGCGCCTGCTCGCCCCCGACGACTTCGCCGCGCGCGTCGTGCCGTACCTCGCCGCCGAGGGGATCACCGACCCCGACCGCTCGGTGCTCGCCGCCGCCGCGCCGCTGGTGCAGGAGCGCAGCCAGGTGCTGTCCGACGCGGCCCGGATGCTGGCCTTCCTCTTCCGCGACGAGGACACCTTCACCCCCGACGACGACGCCGCCGCGAAGAACCTGGGCGCCGACGCGGCCCCGGTGCTGGAGGCCGCCGTCGCCGGGCTCACGGACCTGCCGGAGTGGTCGGCCGCCGCGATCGAGGAGTCGCTCAAGACCTCGCTCGTGGACGGTCTGGAGCTCAAGCCGCGGAAGGCGTTCGCCCCCGTCCGCGTCGCCATCAGCGGGCGCACGGTGTCCCCGCCGCTCTACGAGAGCATGGAGCTGCTGGGCCGCGAGCGGTCGCTCGCCCGCCTGGGGGCCGGTGTCAGACGCTCCCAGGGCATGGGTTAGAGTACCTACATCAACGGAGAGCGGGCCTCGCTCCGGAACGGGGCCCGCTTTTCGATGGGGTATGGTGTAATTGGCAGCACGACTGATTCTGGTTCAGTTAGTCTAGGTTCGAGTCCTGGTACCCCAGCGGAAATCACGAATTCTCCGGAATGATGATTTCTGACAATCGGCACGGTCTCGTCCAAGGTCCCGTCGTCTAGCGGCCTAGGACGCCGCCCTCTCAAGGCGGTAGCGCGGGTTCAAATCCCGTCGGGACTACCACGGACTCCCTCGCAGGGGGTCCGCAATCGAGATCGAGCCGAATGTCCTGGTCCCGTCGTCTAGCGGCCTAGGACGCCGCCCTCTCAAGGCGGTAGCGCGGGTTCAAATCCCGTCGGGACTACTCCACGAAGGCCCCGCTCCACGGAGCGGGGCCTTCGTCGTGCCCGGGTCAGGTCGCGCCGAGCAGCCCGGGGAGCCGGTCGGTCGTGGTGACCAGGGCCTGGGTGGGGAACACCGCGGACAGCAGGACGTCGTGGACGTCGGCCCGCGGGTCCGCGCAGGCGTCGCCGAGGACGACGACGCGGAAGTCCCGGTCCGCGGCCTCGCGCACCGTGGTGAGCACCACCCCGCTGGTCGACAGCCCGGCGAGCACCACGGTGGTGACGCCCGCCGCGCGCAGCCGCGCGTCGAGGTAGGTGGTGGAGAACGCCCCCACCCGCGACTTGCGGACCACGACGTCCCCGGGCTCCGGGGCGACCCGCTCGTCGAAGGCGGTGCCGGGGTGGTCGGGGTGCATCGACCCGGCGGGCCGCGCGGCGATCGCCCGGCCGAACAGGCTGTGTGCGGGGGCCGCGGCGACCTCCTCGTCGGTGAGGGCGACGCGCACGTGCCCCACCAGGGCGCCCGCGGCCCGGGCGGTGGCGACGGCGCGCGCGGCGGCGTCGACCGGCGCGGGGTGCCCGGTGCGCTCGGCCGCCGCGTCGACGATCGAGCGCTGGTAGTCCATGACGAGCACCACGGTGCGGGTGGGATCGAGCTGGTCGGTCACGAGGGTGCTCCTTCCGGTCCGGCGAGCCGGGCCAGTGAACGGTCGGCGAGGGTGAGCAGGACGAACAGCGTCGAGGCGACGAGCATCACCGCGGCGAGGACGGGCAGGCCGTCGCCCGCCGTACCGCCGCCGAAGGCGATCCCGCCCGCGGCCGAGGCGGCGATGGCGCCCAGGTAGAAGAACGTGCGCATCAGCCCGGCCGAGGACGCGACCCGCTCCGGGTCGGCCTGCCGGTAGACCGCGTTCTGCACGGCGAGGTTGTTCAGGCCCTGCGGCAGCCCGGCGAGCAGTGCGACGACGACGATGACCCAGACCGGGCTGGCGGGCCCGAGGGTGAACAGCAGTGCGGCGAGCAGCACCTGGGCCGCGCCGCCGACGAGCAGTTTGCCCCGGACCGCGCGCCGCCTGCCGGTCAGCGCGGTCACCCCGATCCCGGTGACGAAGATCGGCAGCAGGACCAGTCCGGCCGTCGCCGGGGTGAGCCCGCGGCCCTGCTCCAGCCACTGGGTGAAGCCGTACAGCACGCAGTAGGAGACGGTCGCGGTGAGCACCGCGCGGACGAAGGTCAGCAGCAGCGGCACGTTCCCGCCGAGCACCCGCAGGTCCAGGAACGGCTCGGGGGTCCGCAGCTCGCGCACCACCAGCCCCGCCCCGGCGGCGACAGCCACCACCGCGGGGGCGACCGCGCCGGCGTCGGGGTGCAGCAGGGCGAGCAGCAGCGCGACGACGGTGACCGCGAACAGCACGATCCCCGGCGGGTCGACCCGGCGCAGTGCGGCCCGCACGCCCCGCTGGGCGACCGGGGTGCGGGGGAGCCGCAGCGCACCGAGCGCCAGGCACAGCAGGGCCAGTGGGATGTTCACCACGAACACCGCCCGCCAGCCCGCGACCCCGAGGAGCAGCCCACCCAGGCTCGGCCCGACGACGGCGATCGTCGACGTCGCGATCGACAGCACCGTCAGCACGCCCTCCGGGCTGTCGGTGCCGGTGCGGTCGGCCTCGCCGCGGATCAGCGCCATCGCCGCCGGGTAGCCCGCGCAGGTCCCGAGCCCGATGACGACCCGCGCCGCGACCAGCCACCAGACGTCCGGGGCGAGCGCACCCAGGGCCCCGCCGACGCCGACCAGCACGGCGCCGGCCAGGTAGAGCGGGCGTGGCCCGTACAGGTCGACCAGGCGCCCGGTGACGGGCTGGCCGACCGCCGTCGCGAGGTAGAGGCCGGACACCAGCCAGGCGGTCTCGGTCGCGGGGGCGCCGAGGGCGAGCCCGATCGGCACCAGCGCGACCGCGATCAGCGACGAGTTCACCGGGTTCAGCACGGCCCCGCCGATCATGGGCACGAGCAGCCGGCGGTCGAACGTGGGCGGGCCGGTACGGCGGCTCCGGTGCAGCATCACGGCTCGGTCACCCGTTCCAGCAGCCGCATCGCCTCGTCGACGGTGCGCAGCTCGTCCCGGGAGAGCCGGTCGGCGAGCACCCCGGCGAGCCAGTCCTCCCCGGCGGACCGGGCGTCGGCGGTGAACCGGCGGCCGGGGTCGGTGACCGAGACGATCTGACGGCGCCCGTCGGAGGGGTCCGGGCGGCGCTCGACCAGGCCGCGCTCCTCCAGGGCGGCGATCGACATCGCGACCGACTGCGGGCGGACGCCCTCGGCGGCGGCGAGCGCGGCGGCGGTGCTGGGGCCGCCGCGGTCGAGGCGGCCGAGCAGCGCGGTCTGCGACGCCGTCAGCTGGTCGCGGTCGTAGTGCTCGCGCATGCGGCGGCGCAGCCGGCCGACGCCGATCCGGACCGCGCGGGCGGTGGTGGCGGCGGCGGTCCCCGTGCTCGGTTGCGGCATGCAACCCACGATATGTCGACAGTCCGGATTCATCAATCCGGACTGTCGATCTGTCGGCTGCCTCAGGTGCCCGGCGGGACCGGGTTCCCCTCCGGCGGGTTGGGCGTCGAGCTGTCCGGCGGAGGCGGCGTCGAGGACGACGAGGACGTCGAGCTCTGCGGCGGCGGGGCGGTCGTCGTCGTGGTCACGACCGGCGGCGGCACGGGGATCGGGGCGTCGGTCGTCGTCGGGACGGCCTCGGTGGTGCGTTCCCGGGTCCGCTCCGGCTGACGGACCGGCTGCTCCTCGACCGTCGTCGGGGGCGGGGCCTCGGTGGTCGTCGGCGTCGCGGGGAGGTTGGGGATCGCGTTGCCGATCGAGTGGTCCTGCGGCCAGAGGAACACCGTGCCCAGCACGGCCAGCGCCGCGACGACCCCGCCGGCGCCGATGAGCAGCGCGGGGGAGCGGCGGACGGGTGCGGGCCCGGGGGCGACGGTGGTCTCGCCGTCGTCGTAGCCGTCGTACCCGCCGTAGCCGTGCACGGCGGTCTGGTCGTAGCCCATCGGCGGCACGACGGGGAAGCGGTCGGTGGGCGGGTCGGCGCGGGCGCCCTCGAGGTAGGCGGTGCGGTCGCCGTCGAGCTGGGTCGTGCCGCCGGTCGGCATCCGGTCGGTGACCGGGTCCGGGTTCTCCCAGGGCAGCGGGCCGGGGTCGGGGGCCAGGGCGAGACCGCTGCTCGCCGACACCGCGCCGAACCCGCCCGAGCCGGTGCCGGGCACGGGGTCGGCCGGCCCGAGCGCGACGACGGCGCCCTTCGCGATGGTGTTCTTCGGATCCGCGTCGACCTGCACGGGACGCCCGAGCCCGGTGGAGACCAGCTCGGCGACCAGCGGGACCCGCGAGGACCCGCCCACGAGCAGCACCACCGACGGCCCGGACGCGGCCAGCCCGGCCGAGGCGATCGCGCGCTGCAGCGCCTCGACCGACTCCTCCAGCCGGGGCCGGATGCGCTCCTCGAAGTCGCTGCGGTGCAGGCGCACCGTCGTGCGGACCTCGCCGAGCCACACCGGGATCGAGACCTCGGTGTCGGCCGACAGGCCCTCCTTGGCCTCGCGGCAGTCGCGGCGCAGCCGGGCCATCGCGGACAGGACGTTCGGGTCGGTCTCGTCGAGCCCCTCGAAGGCGGCCGGGACGGCGTCGCGCACGTGGTCGACGACGGCCTGGTCGAAGTCGGCGCCACCGAGCTGCTCGACGCCCTCGGGCCTGCCGAGCAGCGTGAACCCGCCGCCCGCGGCCTCCTTGCGCACCACGGCGGCGTCGAAGGTCCCGCCGCCCAGGTCGTAGACGGCGACGGTCGCGCCGGGCTCGACCCGCTCGTTCGTCGCGTAGTGCAGCGCGGCGGCCTGCGGCTCGGTGAGGAAGGTGACGGTCAGGCCGCGCTCGGCCAGGGCCGCGGCGAACAGGTCGCACTTGTGCGTGCCCCAGGACGCCGGGTGGGTCACCGCGATGCGCTCGGGCGCGCCGCCCTCGGTGCGCGCGACGACGTCGACGACGTGCTCGGCCAGCAGCGCGGACAGCTGCTCGGGGGCGAAGGACTGCTCGCCCAGCGGGATCGGCGTGGGGTCGCCGATGCGCCGCTTGAACTCGCGGGCGACGCGGTCCGGCTCGGTCAGCGCGCGGCGCTCGGCGGCCTCGCCGAACAGCAGACCGCCGTCGGGCGCCACGTAGACCACGGACGGGATGTCGACCGAGTGGTCACCGAGCGTGACCATCTCGACGGTGCCGGAGCCGATGACCGCAGCCGCGGTGCGGGTGGTGCCGACGTCGATGCCCAGCAGGTAACCCATCGTCTCCCCGGTGTGCCGACCATGTCCGAAGGGTCCGGCCCGGTGCCGGACCTCCACACGGTAGTGGAGCCCGGAACCGTCACCTCAGTCGCGTCGGTACCGCAGGCAGGGGCCGATCAGGTGAGCCGGTGCTGCAGCGCGTCGGCCGCGGCGAGCAGGTCGGCGGCCCAGCGGACCCCCGGACGGCGCCCGATCCGGTCCACCGGCCCGGACACCGAGACGGCGGCGACGACCTGGCCCGCCGCGTCGCGCACCGGGGCCGACACCGACGCCACCCCGGCCTCGCGTTCGGCGACGCTCTGTGCCCAGCCGCGGCGGCGGACGTCGACGAGCACGCGCTCGGAGAAGCTCGCGTCGGCGAGGATGAGCCGCTGCGTGGCCGGGTCGCACCAGGCGGCGAGCACCTTCGCCCCGGAGCCCGCGGTCATCGGCAGCCGGGAGCCGACGGGCACGGTGTCCCGCAGGCCGGACGGCGGCTCGGCGTGTGCGATGCAGATCCGGTGGATCCCGTCGCGCCGGTAGAGCTGGACGCTCTCGCCGGTGATGTCGCGCAGCCGGGGCAGCACGGCGGCCGCGGCGTCGAGCAGCGGGTCCGGCCGTCCGCCCGCGAGCTGGCCGAGGGTCGGGCCGGGGTGCCAGCGCCCGTCCGGTGTGCGCAGCAGCATCCCGTGCGCCTCGAGCCCGACGGCGAGCCGGTGGGCCGTCGCCCGGGGCAGGCCGGTGCGCTCACAGAGCTCCGCCAGGCCGCACGGCCCCTCCGCCGTCGCCCGGAGAACCCCCACGGCCTTGTCGAGCACGCCGATCCCGCTAGACTGTCCCACGTTCCGATACTAACTTCCCACGATCTGGGAAGTCCACCGCGATCAGATCACAGAGGAGGCGGGCGTGACCACCGCAGAGAAGCCGCGCACGCTGGCCGAGAAGGTCTGGGACCGGCACCTCGTCCGCAAGGGCGAGGGCGACGAGCCCGACCTGCTCTACATCGACCTGCACCTGGTGCACGAGGTCACGAGCCCGCAGGCGTTCGACGGGCTCCGGCTCGCGGGCCGTCCGGTGCGCCGTCCGGACCTCACCATCGCCACCGAGGACCACAACGTCCCGACCCTCGACGTCCTCGCCCCGATCGCGGACGAGGTCTCGCGGACCCAGGTGGAGACCCTACGTCGCAACTGCGAGGAGTTCGGCGTCCGCCTGCACCCGATGAACGACCCCGAGCAGGGGATCGTGCACGTGGTCGGACCGCAGCTGGGGCTGACCCAGCCCGGCACCACGGTGGTCTGCGGGGACTCCCACACCTCCACCCACGGCGCGTTCGGCGCGATGGCGTTCGGCATCGGCACCTCCGAGGTCGAGCACGTGCTCGCCACCCAGACGCTGCCGCTCAAGCCGTTCCGGACGATGGCGATCGAGGTGACCAGTGCCGACGGCACGCTGCGCCCGGGCGTCACCTCCAAGGACGTCATCCTCGCCGTGATCGCGCGGATCGGGACCGGCGGCGGGCAGGGCCACGTGCTGGAGTACCGGGGCAACGTCATCGAGAACCTCTCGATGGAGGCCCGGATGACGGTCTGCAACATGTCGATCGAGGCCGGTGCCCGCGCGGGCATGATCGCCCCGGACGAGACGACCTTCGCCTACCTCAAGGGCCGCGACCACGCCCCGGTCGGCGACGACTGGGACGCCGCCGTCGCCGACTGGCGGTCCCTGCGCACCGACGACGGCGCCGAGTTCGACCGGGTCGTGCGGATCGACGCCGACGAGCTCACCCCGTTCGTCACCTGGGGCACCAACCCCGGCCAGGGCCTGCCGCTGGGCGAGTCCGTGCCCGACCCCGAGGCCATCTCCGACGACGGCGAGCGCGCCGCCGTGGAGAAGGCGCTGTCCTACATGGGCCTCACCGGTGGGACCCCGCTGCGGGAGGTGCCCGTCGACGCGGTGTTCGTCGGCTCCTGCACCAACGGCCGGATCGAGGACCTGCGCTCGGTCGCGGAGGTGCTCGACGGGCGCTCGGTCGCGAAGGGCGTGCGGATGCTCGTCGTCCCGGGGTCGATGCGGGTGCGTTTCCAGGCCGAGGAGGAGGGCCTGGACAAGGTCTTCACCTCCGCCGGTGCCGAGTGGCGCTCCGCGGGCTGTTCGATGTGCCTGGGCATGAACCCCGACCAGCTCGCGCCCGGTGAGCGCTGCGCGTCCACCTCGAACCGCAACTTCGAGGGGCGGCAGGGCAAGGGCGGCCGTACCCACCTGGTGTCGCCGCTGGTCGCCGCCGCGACCGCCGTGCGCGGCACGCTGAGCAGCCCGGAGGACCTGGACTGATGGAGAAGTTCGACACCCACACCGGGATCGGCGTGCCGCTGCGCTGGTCCAACGTGGACACCGACCAGATCATCCCGGCCGTCTACCTCAAGCGGGTCACCCGCACCGGCTTCGAGGACGGCCTGTTCTCCGCCTGGCGCGACGACCCGTCCTTCGTGCTCAACAACGAGCCCTTCGACCGGGGGTCGGTGCTCGTCGCGGGCCCGGACTTCGGTACCGGCTCCTCGCGTGAGCACGCGGTCTGGGCGCTGATGGACTACGGCTTCCGGGTCGTCATCTCGTCGCGGTTCGCCGACATCTTCCGCGGCAACTCGGCGAAGGCGGGTCTGGTGGCCGCCGAGGTCGCCCAGCCCGACGTCGAGCTGATCTGGAAGAAGCTCGAGACCGAGCCCGGCACGGAGATCACCGTGGACCTGGGTGAGAAGACCGTGCAGGCCGGCGACCTGACCGTGCCGTTCGAGATCGACGACTACGCCCGGTGGCGGCTGCTGGAGGGTCTCGACGACATCGGACTCACCCTGCGGCACGAGGCCGACATCACCGCGTTCGAGGGAACCCGGCCCGCCCGGATGCCACGCACTCTGGCCTGATCCGAACACGGGTGGTCACCATGCTCCGACAGATGTCGTGGTGATCACCCGTTCGGACCTGTACTGATGGATGGTATGCGACCTGGACTCGCGTCGGGATCTGGTGCGGGGCAGGGGCGCAGCCTTACCTTTCGTGACCATGAACAAGGCTCAGCTCGTCGATGCGCTGACCGCCCGGCTCGGAGACCGTCGTGCCGCCACATCGGCCGTCGACGCGATGGTCGAGGTGATCGTGGACGCCGTCGGGCGTGGTGAGACCGTCACCCTGACCGGGTTCGGGGTCTTCGAGCCGCGACGACGTGCACCGCGCACCGCCCGCAACCCGCGGACCGGGGAGACGGTGCCCGTCGGGGAGACCGTGGTGCCGTCGTTCCGGCCCGGCGCCGCCTTCAAGGAACGGGTGGCCGCCAGCGAGGCCGCCGCCGCGAACGCGACCAGCGCCCCCCGCCGTACCGAGCGGGCCGCGACGGGCAACGGTCGCACCACCGCGACCCGCAAGACGATCCCGCCGGAGACCGCGGGCGCTCCGGCCGCCGCGGCGGCACCGGCGAAGAAGGCGGCTGCCCCGAAGAAGGCGGCCGCGTCGGCGAAGAAGCCGGCCCGGCGGAAGGCCGCTGCGGAGAAGTAGCCGCGCCACCGCACTGCCCCCGGTCGGCGCCGCCCCGCGCTGCGCCACGGTGTTCCGCGCTGCCCGCGTCGCGCCGCCCGGCGCTGCCTGCGGGCGCGTCGATCAGTACATGAGTGCTGTTCGAGCGGGTGCGGACAGCACTCATGTACTGATCGACGGGGATCGCGGCATCGGTGACGCAGCCGGGTGCGGTCGGGGTCGGTAGGGCGCGAGGCGGGTCCGTCGGGCGAGCAGGGCGCGGACCGTCCCGACGGTGCGACCGGCGTTGCGGGTGAGGCCGTCGGCGGTGATCCGGAGGGTCTGCCATCCCAGCGCCGCGGTGCGGGTGTCGCGGATGCGGTCGAGCGGGTCGTCGTGGTGGGCGCCGTCGTACTCGATCGCGAGCAGGGCGTCGGGGTAGGCGAGGTCGAACCGCAA
The DNA here is from genome assembly GCF_017312135.1 of Pseudonocardia sp. TMWB2A. Taxonomy (NCBI): domain Bacteria; kingdom Bacillati; phylum Actinomycetota; class Actinomycetes; order Pseudonocardiales; family Pseudonocardiaceae; genus Pseudonocardia; species Pseudonocardia sp. TMWB2A. The sequence continues at coordinate 5,476,096 of NZ_QKQY01000002.1, read as the reverse complement.
CCAGGGGCGGCTCCGGCCGTCGTACAGCGGGAACCGGACCTGGGGGACGGGGAGCCCGGAGAGCACGAGCAACAGCCGTAGCCGGGTCTCGGGCGGGGACTCCGCGCGCGGGTCGGCGAGCGCGACGACCCTGTCCAGCCGGGCCGAGCCCCGCACGTGCGGGTGGAGCGACCGCCGGACCAGCAGGTCGGCGGGGTCGAAGCCGGGGCACGGCGCCGTCATCCGGGACAGCGTCCGTTGCTCGGGGGCCGGTGTGCCCCGCACCGCGACGAACACCGGCCGGTCCCGTCTCCGGGCGGCGAGCGCGTCGAGGGGCCCGGCGTGGATCGATGCGGCCCGGGCCCGGAGCAGCGGCGTCACGGGGACCACGGCGGAGACGTACACGTCGGGGAACAGGCGCACGAACCGTGGCCCGCGCAGCCGCCCCGGCGTGACGGTCCCACGCGCGACGGCCTCCGACCCCCGGAACGGCTCCTCCACCCGCGCACCCTGCACCCCGGCCCACGCCCGGCGGGCCGGAACCGGTGCGCCCGTTCGCGATCGCACACGCCGTCGCCGGGAGCGGGCTTCCGGGACCCGGTCGATCAGTGCACCAGTGCTGCCCGCCCGGGGTCGGACAGCACTCGGGTACTGATCGACGAGCGGCCCGGACCCGGGGCCGCCGGGTCCGGGACGGCGCGGCGGGTCAGGAGGGCGGGCGGCGGTAGTAGTCGGCCGACAGCAGGGCGCCGTCGTCGCCGAAGCCCAGGACCCAGGTGCTGGCCTTGTGCGAGGGCAGGTCGGGGTCGGGGGACCGGCCCGCGGCGGCGAGCAGGTGCCCGACGACGTCCGGGATGACCCCGCCCTGGCTGCACAGCAGCGTCACGCCGGGCTGCGCCGCGAGGGTGCGGAAGCGGGCCAGGCCGTTGGCGGGGGAGACCCAGTAGCCGTGCTCGCCGAGCAGCGGCTCCACGTCCGGTTCGCCCGCGCCGGACGCGTGGGCGTAGGGCTCGATCGTCTGGCCGCAGCGCAGCGGCGGGGCGGTCGCGAGCCGGTCCGGGCCGAAGCGGCCGAGGAAGTCCGCGAGCCGGTCGGCCTGGGTGAACCCGGTGCCGGACAGGGGGCGCAGGTCGTCGTCGCCCTCCCAGGCGGTCCGGCTGCCCGCCTTGGCGTGCCGCACGAGCACCACCGTCGACGACGGCGGCCCCACCCGGTCGAGCCGGTCCAGCAGGTCGGCGTCGGTCGGGCGGGTGAGCAGCGCGGCGGCCTCGTCGCGGGGCAGCCAGCGCAGGTCGTCGGTCTCGTCGGTGACGGTGAAGCCGTGGTCGCGGACCGCCTCGGCGGCCCAGTAGTGCACGACCTTGTGGCCCTTGCCGGGCACGCTGTACGCCGTGTGGCCGAGCCGGGCGCCGAGGCGGCACCCCAGGTGCGCCTCCTCGGCCGTCTCGCGCAGCGCGGTGAGGGTCAGCGCCTCGCCCGGGTCCTGATGGCCCTTGGGCCAGGACCAGTCGTCGTAGCGGGGGCGGTGGACCAGCGCCACCTCGACGGTGCCGTCGTCCGCGCGGCGCCACGGCACCGTCCCGGCCGCGACGACGTCGGCGATCCCCGCCGGGTCGACCTCGGCGCCGTCGGTCCGGAGCTGTGCGGACAGCATCAGTCCTCGCTGCTGCCGCGGCGGGAGTTCATCATCTCGACCTGGTGGTCGCGGACCCGGATGTTCTCCGAGCCCGGCGCGGGCGACGGCGACCAGGTCCCGTCCGGCCCGAGCGTCCAGCAGCGCGTCGCCGGGTCCAGGCAGGAGTCGAACATCGCGCCGAGCTGGTCGGCCAGCTTCGGGTCGGCGACCCGCAGCATGACCTCGACCCGGCGGTCCAGGTTGCGGTGCATCATGTCCGCCGAGCCGATCCAGTACTCGTCGGCCGAGCCGAAGTGCAGCACCCGGGAGTGCTCCAGGAACGGCCCGAGGATCGACCGGACGGTGATGTTCTCGCTGAGTCCCGGCCGCCCGGGGACGATCGCGCAGATGCCGCGCACCACGATGTCGACCGGCACGCCCGCCTGCGACGCCCGGTAGCAGGCGTCGATGATGGCCTCGTCGACCAGCGAGTTCGCCTTGATCTGCACCCGCGCGCCGGACTCGCCGGACAGGTGCGCCTCGATCTCGTCGTCGATGCGGCGGACGATGCCGCGGCGGATCCCGTACGGCGCCACGAGCAGGCTCCGGTAGGAGGTCTGCCGCGAGTAGCCGGTGAGGGAGTTGAACAGGTCGGTGAGGTCCGCGCCGATGGTCGGGTCGGCGGTGAGCACGCCGACGTCCTCGTAGAGCCGGGCGGTCTTCGGGTTGTAGTTGCCGGTGCCGATGTGGCAGTAGCGGCGGATCTCCGACCCCTCCTGGCGCACGACCAGGCAGGTCTTGCAGTGTGTCTTGAGCCCCACCAGGCCGTAGACGACGTGCACGCCGGCCTTCTCCAGCTCGCGTGCCCAGCGGATGTTGGCCTGCTCGTCGAACCGGGCCTTGATCTCCACCAGGGCGACGACCTGCTTGCCCGCCTCGGCGGCGTCGATCAGGGCGTTGACGATCGGGGAGTCGCCGGAGGTGCGGTAGAGGGTCTGCTTGATCGCGAGCACGTTCGGGTCGGCGGCGGCCTGCTCGATGAAGCGCTGCACCGACGTCGAGAACGAGTCGTAGGGGTGGTGCACCAGCACGTCGCCCTCGCGCAGGGTCGCGAACACGCTGCGCGGGGTCTCCCGCTCGGCGAACGCCGGGTGCGTCGCGGGGCGGAACGGCTCGTCCTTCAGGTCGGGGCGGTTGACCCCGTGCACCTGCCACAGACCGGTGAGGTCGAGCAGCCCGGGGACGGTGACGACGTCGTTCGGGTCGACGTCGAGCTCGCGCAGCAGCAGCTCCAGCACGTGCTCGGACATGGTGTCGAGCACCTCGAGGCGGACCGGCGGGCCGAACCGGCGCCGGGCCAGCTCGCGCTCCAGGGCCTGCAGGAGGTCCTCGTCGCGGTCCTCCTCGACCTCGAGGTCGGCGTTGCGGGTGACGCGGAACGGGTGGACCTCGGTGACCTCCATGCCGTTGAACAGGTCACCGAGGTGTGCGGAGATCAGGTCCTCGATCGGCAGGAACGTGCACTGCCGGTTCCCGGCCCGGGTGTCGGTGTCCGGCGGGTCGACCGACACCAGCCGCGGCACGTTGTTCGGCACCTTGACCCGGGCGAACCGCTCGGTCCGGCCCTCGGGGTCGCGGACGGTCACCGCGAGGTTGAGCGACAGCCCGGAGATGTAGGGGAACGGGTGCGCCGGGTCCACCGCGAGCGGGGTGAGCACCGGGAACACCGTCTCGGTGAAGTAGTCCGACAGCCGCAGGCGCTCGGCGTCGGTCAGGTCCTCCCAGCTGCGCAGGTGGACGCCGGCCGCGTCGAGCTCGGGGAGCAGCTCGTCCATGAACACCTCGGCGTGCGCCCGCGACAGCGCGCGGCTCCGCTCGGTGATCCGGGCCAGCTGCTGGCGCGGGGTCAGGCCGTCGGCGCTGCGCACGGACAGGCCGGTCTCGTCGCGGCGCTTCAGGCCCGCGACCCGGACCATGTAGAACTCGTCGAGGTTGGAGGCGAAGATCGCGAGGAACTTCGCGCGCTCCAGCAGCGGCTGGCTGGAGTCCTCGGCCAGGGCCAGCACCCGGGCGTTGAAGTCGAGCCAGGACAGCTCACGGTTGAGGTAGCGGTCCTCGGGGAGCAGCTCGGCCATCGTCGACGCCGGGGTGGTCGCCCCCGCGGGCGGCGCGATCGGGGCGGCCCCCTGGACCTGCGACGGCGCGGCGGCCGGCGGCGCGGACGGCGCCGCGGGGCCCGGCGGCACGTGCTGCTGGGCCGGGATGTCCGCGGACGGTGCCTGGTCGGCGACGCTGCGGCTCGCGGTGTGCAGCCGCCGCGACGCCGGACGCGGGGCACGGCGCGCCGCCGTACGGGGACGGCCTCCCGGGTGCGCGGAGGTGCCGTTCCGTCCGTCCGGGGTCGCCGAGTCGTCACTCACGTCGCGATTGTTTCGTACCGCTCCGCAACCGTCCACGTGGACACGGCCCCGTCCGGCGATGTCACGTACGTGGTGTGCCACACCGTCGGGCGACGGCGTCACCGGGCGGGGGACATCCGGGTGGGTGAGGTGCGGCGGGCGGCCCGTGCCGGGCGTCGACCACGGCCCGGGTCCATGTGCCCACCCCGAGGGCGACGGCGTCGTCGAGGTCGGCGGCGGTGTCGACGTCGCGGCGCAGGCCGGGACGGTCACCGGGCAGCGGGCGTGCCCCGGAGGCGCCGTGCCGGGCGGCCGACCCGCGGCCGAAGTGCGGGTCGAGGTCGTGGCCCGGCGCGACGAGCAGCAGCGTGGTGCCCTCGCCGGGGGCGTCGGGCTGGAAGGCGCGGGTCGCGCCGGCGGCGAACAGCACGGCGGCCGCGGCGACGGCGTCGTCGAGCTCGGCCGGGCGCAGCGCGGGCAGGTCGGCCTGCAGTGCCCCCAGTGCGACGTGCGGGTCGCGCGAGCGCAGCAGCGCGGCACCGTGGCGCAGCGCGCCGTTGAGCCGCCGGCCGGGGTCGGTGACGACCTCCGCACCGAGCGCGCCGACCTCCATCGCCACCGCCGGGTCCGAGGAGATCACCAGCACGTGCCGGACCGCGGTCGCGGCGACGGCGGCGGCGACGGTGTCGCGGGCCAGGGCCAGCGCGAGCCGCTGGTGCGCGTCGAGATCACCCACCCCGCCGTCGGCGGCACCGCGCAGCCGGGTCTTGGCGCGCGGCAGCGGTTTCACCGGTACGACCAGGTCCACCCGCAGGGTCACAGGCCCCAGTCTGGCACCCCGCGTGACACCGTGGGGCCTCTGTGGGGAGACTCCACGGACGAGATCCGGATCATCCCGATCCGCGACGACCCCACGACCCGCCCCGGAGGCGGGCAGGAGGAGGCCGCCGGTGGCACGCGAGAAGGGCGGATTCTGGGTCGGTTTCGCCGTCCCGTTCTTCTACTCGATCGGCTGGCTCACCGGCCGGCCGCGCTACCAGGGCCGTGAGCACCTCCCGGCCCGCGGCGGCGCGCTGCTGGTCGGCAACCACATCTCCCACCTGGACCCGATCCACACCGGGACCTACGTGCACAGCGCGGGGCGGGTGCCCCGGTTCCTGGCCAAGAGCAGCCTGTGGCAGGTGCCGGTGCTCGGGCAGGTGCTGCGCGGCTCGGGGCAGATCCCGGTCTACCGCGACTCCGCCGACGCCCAGCAGAGCCTGGCCGCCGGGACGCAGGCCCTGGCCGACGGCAAGATCGTCATCATCTACCCGGAGGGCACCATCACCCGCGACCCCGACGGGTGGCCGATGCGCTCGCGCACCGGCGTCGCGCGGATGGCGCTGGCCTCGGACGTGCCGGTCATCCCGATGGTGCACTGGGGGACCCGCGAGGTCCTGGACGGCTACGAGAAGAAGTTCCGCCCGCTGCCGCGCACCGACGTCGTGCTGCGCGCGGGGGACCCGGTGGACCTGAGCGCCTACCGCGGGCGCCCGCTGGACGCCCACGTCCTGCGCGAGGTCACCGACCTGATCATGGGACGGGTGCGGGAGCTGCTCGCCGAGGTCCGCGACGAGGACGCGCCGGAGGAGTTCTACCGCCGCCGCCCGGAGAGCGAGGCGGGCCGATGAGCGTCCCCCCGGCCCCGTCGTTCGGGGAGCGTCCGGTCAACGAGCCCGTGCACTCGATCCACCGCGTCGCCGTGCTCGGCGCGGGCAGCTGGGGCACCGCGTTCGCGAAGGTCCTCGGCGACGCCGGCCGCGACGTGCGGCTGTGGGCCCGCCGGGTCGAGGTGGCCGAGGCGATCAACGCCGACCGGCGCAACCCCGACTACCTGTCCGACGTCGCGCTGCCGGACACGCTGCGGGCCACCCACGACGCGGCCGAGGCCCTCGACGGGGCCGACGCGGTGATCCTCGCGGTGCCGTCGCAGTCGCTGCGCGACAACCTGGAGCGCTGGCGCGACCTGGTCCCGGCCGGGGTCACCCTCACCAGCCTGGCCAAGGGCGTCGAGCTGGGGACGCTCAAGCGGATGACCGAGGTCATCGACGACGTCACCGGCGTCGGGGTGGACCGGCTCGCCGTCGTGTCCGGGCCGAACCTGGCCGCGGAGATCGCGCACGAGCAGCCGACGGCCACCGTCATCGCCTGCGAGGACCACGACCGTGCGGTGGCGCTGCAGACCGCCTGCGCGACCGGCTACTTCCGCGCCTACACCAACACCGACGTCGTCGGGGCGGAGCTGGGCGGGGCGGGCAAGAACGTCATCGCGCTGGCCGTCGGCGTCGCGTCCGGGATGGGGCTGGGCGACAACTCGCGGGCCTCGCTGATCACCCGCGGGCTGGCCGAGATGTCCCGGCTCGGGATGGCGCTCGGTGCCTCGCCGCTGACCTTCGCCGGTCTGGCTGGCATGGGCGACCTGGTGGCGACGTGCAGCTCCCCGCTGTCGCGCAACCGCACCTTCGGCGAGCAGCTGGGCCGCGGCGCGAGCCTCGCCGAGGCGGAGAAGGCCAACCACGGCCAGGTCGCCGAGGGCGTGAAGTCCTGCCTGTCGATCTGCGAGCTCGGTGAGCGCGCCGGGGTGGAGCTGCCCATCGCCGACGCGGTGCGCCGGGTCTGCCACGAGGGCATGACCGCCCACCAGATGGCCAAGGAACTGATCTCCCGGGCCCCGAAGCCGGAGTGAACCCCATGCTCGGAGACGGCACCCGCTGCGTGCGCGGCGGGGAGCACGACGCCCACGCCGTGGGCGAGCCGGTGCACCGCGGGCCGGTGCTGACCAGCACGTACCACCTCGGGCGCCCGGAGGAGGCCGACCAGGGCGCGGACTTCTACGCCCGCGCCGACAACCCGACGTGGCGGGAGTTCGAGGCCGCCGTCGGTGAGCTCGACGGCGGGCCGTGCACGGTCTTCCCGTCCGGGATGGCCGCGGTCGCCGCCGTCCTGCGCGCCTTCACCGGCACCGGGCGCGGCGTGCTGCTGCCCAGCGACGGCTACTACGTCGCGCGTCTGCTCGCCGACGAGGAGCTCGCCCCGCTCGGGGTGCCGGTCGCCTACTGCGCGACCGCGGGCGACTGGGACTCGGCGATCGCCCGGCACCGGCCCGCGCTGGTGATGCTGGAGACGCCGTCGAACCCCGGCCTGGAGGTCTGCGACGTCGCCGCGGTCGCCGCCGCCGCACACGCGGCCGGGGCGGTCGTCGCCGTCGACAACACCACGTGCACCCCGCTCGGGCAGCAGCCGCTCGCACTCGGGGCAGACCTCGTCGTCGCCAGCGACACCAAGGCGCTGTCCGGGCACGGGGACCTGCTGCTCGGGCACGTGTCCGCGGCCGACCCGGTGCACCACGAGCGGGTCCGGGCCTTCCGCACCCGCGGCGGCGCGATCGCCGGGCCGATGGAGACCTGGCTGGCGCTGCGCGGGCTCGGCACCCTGGACCTGCGGCTGGCCCGGCAGGCCGAGAACGCCCGCGCGCTCGCCGTCGCGCTGCGGGAGACCCCGGGCGTGCACGACGTGCGCTGGCCCGGGCTGGCCGACGACCCGTCGCACGTGCTCGCCCGGACCCAGATGCGGCGCTGGAACGGGATCCTGCGGTTCACCCTGGCCGACGCCCACGCCGTCTCGGACTTCCTGGCCGCCGCGACGCTGGTCGACTCGGCGACGAGCTTCGGTGGGCTGCGCACCGCCGCGGACCGGCGGGCCCGCTGGGGCGACGCCGTGCCGGACGGTCTGGTGCGGCTGTCCTGCGGCGTCGAGGACACCGACGACCTCCTCGCCGACGTCTTGGGAGCCCTTCGCGGCATCTGACCCCGGCCGGCCCCGCACGATGCGTCCACCGGACGTCGACCTCGCCATCACACTCGCGTAACCCGGCTTCCGTATGGTCGACTACATCACGGACCTCGAGCGTTCGCGGAGGTGGTCGCGTGCCGTACCGACAACCCGTCCCCCATGGTGTCGAGATGATCGTCCCCGGCGACTTGAGAGCGGTCGACCCGCTTCCCGACGATCCTGTCCCGGCGCCGGGGGACGAGCTGCCGACCACAGCTCGGATCCCGTCGGGGTCGCGGGTCCTGCTCCTCAACGCCAGCTTCGAACCGCTGGCCGTCGTCACGTCCAAGCGCGCCATCTGCCTGCTGCTCTCCGGCAAGGCCGAGTGTCTGCAGGAGGCGCTCGAGGGGGCGGAGTTCCGCTCCGAGAGCCTCGCGCTCCCCGCACCGTCGGTGCTGCGGCTCTCCCGCTACGTCCGCGTCCCCTACCGCCGGTCGGTGCCCATGACCCGGGCCGGCGTGCTCCGCCGGGACGCCCGGCGCTGCGCGTACTGCAGCAAGCGTGCCGACACGATCGACCACGTGATCCCGCGCAGCCGCGGCGGGGCGCACAGCTGGGAGAACTGTGTCGCCGCCTGCAAGGCCTGCAACTCCAAGAAGGCGGACCGCCTCATCGAGGAGCTGGGGTGGGCCCTGCGGACCACCCCGGCGCCGCCCGCCAGGAACGGCGCGGGCGTGCTCGTCCTGGCGGTGGAGCCACTGCCCGCCTGGGAGCCCTGGCTCGGCGCCGCGGCCTGACGGTGGACGCGCGAACGCCCCCGCCTCAAGGAAGGAGGCAGGGGCGTTCGTGGAACGTCTCCCGGCGGACCGTCCGGGGACGGAGGGCAGGGATCAGCGGCGCCGCAGCAGGGCCGAGGTGAGGCGGGCGGCGCGACCGGCCGAGCGGCCGGCGGCGGAGCCGGTGCGGGCGTGGAAGGCGCGGCAGGCGGTGCCGCAGACACCGCAGTCGGTGCCGGCGCGGTAGTGGTCGTGGGCGTCGCGCTCGTGCCCGCAGCGGCACAGGTCGACCGCGACCGGGGTGGCCGCGACGGGCGGCAGGACGGTGTCCTCCGCGGCGGCCCGCGGAGCCGGGATCGCCGAGCCGGCGGTGGTGGCGGTGCTGGTGGCGGGGGTCTCGGGCGTGACGCTCATGGGTTCCTCCTCGGTCCGCGACGGCCGTGCGGCCGTTCTGCCCCTGAATTCGCCTGGTCCGTCCGGACCATTAGCGAGAGGGCCGTCGGTTCCACACATCTGATGACACAGCACTCCCGTGTGACTGCGCTGTGTGCGCACTGAGCCGTTGACCTGCGACGACCGGTGACGTTGTGCGCCACCGGGAGTGGGACCGTGCGGTGTCACGTAACGCCGTACGCGCGGGAGCGACGAACCGGACGACCGTCCACACAGATCCAGGAGACCCGATGCGCAACGCCGTCCCCCCGACCCGGCACGACGACGTCGTGCCCGGCCTGCGCGACGGGCGTCCGCGGCGTCGCGGGCGGCGGGTGCTCGCCGTGCTGGCGGCGCTGGTCCTCGTGCTGCTGCTCGCGGTCGGCGGCGTGGTCGTCTACCTGACCTCCAGCATCGGCGGCGGCATCGCCCGCATCCCGGACGCGTTCCGCGGGATCGACGCCGGCAGCCGCCCCGCGACGTTCGGCGGCACCACGTTCCTGCTCGTCGGCACCGACTCCCGGGCCGAGGCCCCCACCACCGGCACCGACGCCGCCCCGGGCGTCGACGCGGGCTCCCAGCGCTCCGACGTGATCATGCTCGGCACCCTCGCCCCCGACGGCGAGCACGCCAGCGTCGTGTCGATCCCGCGCGACTCCTGGGTCGACATCCCCGGCCGCGGCATGAACAAGATCAACGCCGCCTACGCCTTCGGTGGCGCCCCGCTGCTCATCGAGACCGTGGAGAAGCTGACCGGGGTGCGGGTGGACCACTTCGGCGTCGTCGACTTCGCCGGGTTCACCTCGCTCGTCGACTCGGTCGGCGGCATCGACGTGACGGTCGCGCAGGCCACGAGCAACGCCGGTGTGGACTTCCGGGCGGGGGAGAACCACCTCGACGGCGCCCAGGCCCTGGCCTACGTCCGCCAGCGCTACGGCCTCCCGAACGGCGACATCGACCGCGCCGCCCGCCAGCAGAACGCGATCAAGGCGCTGCTCGCGAAGGTGCAGGAGAAGGCCACCACCGACCCGACCGCGCTCTACTCGTTCGCGACCAGCGTCGGCGACGCGGTGAGTGTGGACGACTCGCTGTCCAACACCGGGCTGGTGCAGCTGGCCCTGGAGAACCGCAACCTGCGCGGCTCGGGCGTGGCGTTCGTGACCGCGCCGGTGGCCGGGCTGGGGCGGGAGGGGGCGCAGTCGGTCGTGTACCTGGACGAGCAGCGCAGCGCGCAGCTGTGGGGGGCGGTCCGCAACGGGTCGGTGGCGCAGTACGCGGACCTGAACCCGACCGAGGCGCTGAGCTCGACGCCGTCGTAGGAGACGGCCGGCCCGCCCGGGGGAGCGGACCGGCCGTCGCCGACGTCGGTCAGGCCCAGATCTTCCAGGGCGCCTCGCCGCGCGCCCACAGGCTGTTGAGGTACTCGTAGTCCTTGAAGGTGTCCATCGCCGACCAGAAGTCCTCGTGGCGGTGCACGTTGAGCTGCCCGTCGCGGGCCAGGCGCTGCAGCGGCTCGTGCTCGAGCCAGACGTCGTCGTCGCCGGGCTCGCCGAGGTAGGAGTCGAGGAACTCCCGCTTGAAGGCGAAGAAGCCGCCCGAGACGAAGCCGGTGACCTGGGTCGGCTTCTCGTTGAACTCGACGACCCGGTCGCCCTCGACCTGCATCTCGCCGAACTTCGAGGTCGGGTGCACCCCGGTGACGGTGCCGATCTTCCCGGACTGCTCGTGCTCCTTGGCCAGTGCGGTGATGTCGACGGTGGCGACGCCGTCGCCGTAGGTCAGGAAGAAGTTCTCGGTGTCCACGTAGGGCGCGATGGTGCGCACCCGGGAGCCGGTGGCGGCCTCCAGGCCGGTCTCGGCGAAGGTGATCTCCCAGTCCTCGTCGACGCCGCTGTGGAAGTCGATGCGGTGCCGGTCGGACATGGACAGGGTGAAGTCCGCGGAGCGGGCCCGGTAGTCGAGGAAGTACTCCTTGATCGCCCAGCTCTTGTACCCCAGGCACAGGACGAAGCGCCGGAAGCCGTGCTCCCGGTAGGTCTTCATGATGTGCCAGACGATCGGCCGTCCGCCGATCTCGACCATCGCCTTCGGCAGGCTCTCGGAGGCCTCCCGGATGCGGGTGCCCTTGCCTCCGCAGAGGATGACGACGGGGGTCTGGGGGTCCATGCGGTGTATCCGTTCCTTCGTGGGGAGCGTGGTGGGGCGACGGCGTCGTAGTGGTGCAACCGAACACCACTACCGCAGTGTTATCGACCGGGGGCTGTTCGCCGTCTCACACCGGGCGGAAACGGACAGCGGGGGGTCGCCGGGTCACGACCGGTCCGTCGACCCCTCCGCAGGTCATCCGGGGATCTGCTGTGGACGGGGCCGCCCGGCCGTCGTTTCCGTTCCGGAAACGACGGGGGCCCCGCCGGAGGTCAGGAGCGGGCGTCGACGAGGTCGAACACGCGGATCCGGCCGGCCGGACGGGCGGCACACGTCAGCGGCCGGTCCACCCCCACGAACCGTTCCCGCACCTCGACCACGCAGTCCGGGTGGTGGAACGTGACCCGCCAGGTCGTGTGCCCGGGGGGCTGTCCGTCGGAGTCGACGCCCGCGACGCCCAGGTCGTCCACCCCGGTCGCGCCGGTGGCGGCCCGCGCGTGGTGCTGGGCGGCCTGCACGGCGGGGGGCAGCGCGGAGCGGCCCCGCAGCGGGCCGGGGACGACGAGCCCGCGCCCGTACTCACGCACGACGGCGGGCCCCTCGGCCGGGGTGACGCCGCCGTAGGTCAGGCCGTGGGGGAGCAGCACCAGGGCGGGGGCGAACCGGCAGCCGCCGATGTGGCTGCACTCCCACGTGCCGTCCGGGTCGTCGGCGACGAGCGCGGCGGCGAGCGGCCGGCCGCGGACGGCGCAGCAGGCGTCGTGCCTGCCGTGGGCGCAGACCAGCACCAGCGGGTCCGGGTGCGGGTCGCCGTCGGCGTGGACGGCGGCGGCCAGCTCGGCGGGGGAGGACCAGGTGCCGGTCCGGACGTCCTCGTGCCCGGGCCGGGCGTCGACGCGGAACCAGCGCCGCCCCGGCTCGACGGCCTCGCGGTCCCGGCGCCCGGGCCGACGCACGAGCACGACCCGGGCGCCGACCTGATCGGCCCACGTCCCGAGGGTGGTGGCGGTGTCCGGGTCGAGCGCGGCCAGTGCCTGACGCGGCCACGGCCCGGGGTGCTCGACGAGGAACCAGAACCGCGCGGGCGGCGCCGTGCCCTCGGCGGGGTCACCGGCCGCCTCGGCGAGGTCGGCGCAGCGCCGGAACCGTCGTGCGTCGCTCACGCGGTGGCCGGGACGACGACGCCCTCCCGCAGCAACCGCCGGACGAGGACGACCTGGTCGTCGGCGTCCAGACCGGGGAGGTCCCCGACGGTGTGGGTGCCGCCGCCGAGCAGGGCCCGCAGCGCGGGTACGACGACGGCGGGCAACGTCAGCGTCTTCTCGGCCAGCTCCAGCACGACCCGATCATCACCCGCGACGAGGCGGTGGTGCACCCCGAGGCGCCGGCGCACGGTGTCCCCGGGCGCGAGATCGCGGGCGAACGCGGCGGAGGCGACCGGCCGGACCGGCTCCGGGCGCCCGCCGGACCACACCCGGCTCCGGACCCGGCGCGACACGTCCTCGGCGGAGACGGCGGCGACGGCACCGGTCAGTGCGGCGCGCACCGCGTCCAGGTGCGGGGCGAGCTGCTGCGGGTCGGCCAGGTCGACGCCCAGTGGCAGGCTCGCACGGAGCCGCTCGTCCGAGGCGACCAGCGCCAGCAACGACTCGACCAGCGCGTACCGGGTCACCACGTGCACGCCGACGGTCAGGTGCGCCGAGACGTCCCCGAGCGCGGTGGCGGAGTGCAGCCAGCCGCGGGGCAGGTAGAGCACGTCGCCGGGTTCGAGGACCCGGTCGATCACGGGCTCGTCGTCGCGGGCGCGGGCGGCGACGGCGTCGCCGTGGTCGCTCCAGGGCTGGCTGCGCAGCGGGTCGGTGTGGACCGGTGCGTGGACGCGCCAGTGCTTCTGCCCGGCCAGCTGCAGCACGAACACGTCGTGCACGTCGTAGTGGGCGGAGAAGCCCTGCGACTGCGGCGGGGTGATGTAGGCGTTCGCCTGGACCGGGTGGCCGAGGTCCTCGGCGAGCGCGGTGCAGAAGTCGATGACGCCGGGCCAGACGCGGTGCAGCGCCTGCAGGACGACGGTGCTGCCGTCGCCGAACAGCGCGGCGACCCTGTCGTCGCGGACCTGGTCGCCGATCTCGGCGCCCACCCCGCCCGGGCCGGTGAAGTCGGCCGAGCCGACGACGGACCCGTTGCGGGCCAGCCGCAGGAACGGGGTGCGCAGCCCGCGGCGGGACAGCAGCTCGTCGACGCCGTCGAGGTCGAGCAGGTCGCGGAACGCGCCGGTGTCCGCGCCGGTGCGCAGCAGCGCGGTGGTGCCCCAGTGCCGGGCGGCGAACGTGTCGGTGTCCGAGCCGACCAGCCGCGCGAGCGCACCGTTGCCGGACGCCGCACGCGCGCCGGCCGGTACCGGGGCGCCCGTGGGGGGCTGCCCGGCACCGGCCGTCGGCTCGCTCAGCTCAGTTCGCACCGCTGTCGGCGCCACCGTCGGCGCCGCCGTCGTGCTGGCCCGGGGTGCCCTCGCCGGCACCGGAGTCCGCGGGGCCCTCGGCGCCGGAGTCCGCGCCGCCGTCGGCGCCGCCGTCGTGCTGGCCGGGGGTGCCCTGGCCGGCGCCGGAGTCGGCCGGGCCCTCGGCGCCGGAGTCCGCGCCGCCGTCGGCGCCGCCGTCGTGCTGGCCGGGGGTGCCCTGGCCGGCGCCGGAGTCCGCGGGGCCCTCGGGGCCGGAGCCGCCCGAGGTGGTGATGTCGTCGTCGTTCAGAGCCATGGTGTTCCTCCTGCGTGTGGCGGTGTGGACGGCGCTTACCCCGGACGGTCCGCGATCATGCGCCGGGACCGGCGGCCATGTCGTTCACCGCCCGACCCGGGCCCCGCCGCGGTGCTCGACGAACCAGCGGTAGGTCCGTTCGACGCCCTCACGCAGGCCGACGGCCGGCTCCCAGCCGAGCGCGGTGAGCCGGCTGACATCGAGCAGCTTGCGCGGGGTGCCGTCGGGCCGGTCGACGTCCTGCACGATCGCGCCGTCGAACCCGACGACGTCCGCTCGCGGATGGCCACGTCCGACCCCACACCGACGTCGATCACCGTGGGTACCGTTTCCAGCGACTCCACGTAGTGTTCGGCCACCGAATCATGCTTCACACGGAGAGGTCGTCGCGGGCCCGCGCGGTCCAGGCCGGGCCGGTGCTGAACACATCGCCGATCCGCAGACGCGGGACGCCGAGGGTCTTGCCGAAGCTCCTGAGCACGACCGCGCCGCACCGTCGAGCAGGACGACGTCATCCGGACGGCACACCTAGGTCTCGAAGTATCCCAGCACGACGGTGACGGTGGTGACGCAGTTCTCCTCCAGCGAGCCGATGAGCCGGTCGATGATGGTCCGGTCGCCGACCGGCAGCAGGGTCTTAATGGTGTCCCGGGTCAGCGCGCATCCGCGTCCCCCGCATCTCCTCGTCGACTCCACCGGCACGAGAGCCGTGTGGAGGGACTCGCGGAGCCCTGACCTCCTGTTACCCGGTGCGGGTGTCCCACCTCCGGGTGGTCCTCCGTCCGTCGCGCGGCGGGGCCCGGCGAACCGGGGAACGGTGTCGCGCATGACGATTCACCGCATTTCGCTCCTGATCGGACTGCTGTCGGCCGGCCTGCTCGTCACCGGCTGCGGAGGCAGCGACGCCGCTCCGGCCCCCGCACAGGCCCCGGCCGCGCTGTCGTCGGCGCCCACCACGGCCGCGCAGCAGCCCACCGGTGAGGCGTCGTCGGAGAGCGGGCAGGTGGCCCGCTGCACCAGCGGCACCGTGGAGGCGTCGGTCGGCACCACCCTGGGCGACAACCAGAAGGACACGACCATCGTCTGGCGCAACACCTCCGACGCGCCCTGCACGATGACCGGGTTCGGCGGCGTCGACCTGCGCGGCCCGGACGACCCGCAGTGGGGGCCGTCGTACTCGCTGCCGCGCGCCGGAGAGCAGCCCACCTCGGTCGTCGTGAAGCCGGGCGGCACCGCGCACACCGTGATCACCTGGCTGCCCGGCGACAGCTGGACGCCGACCGACATCGTCGTGACCGCGCCGGACGAGACCACGTCGACGACGCTGAAGTGGGACCAGGGCCCGGTCCTCCGCCAGGACGGCGCGACCCACCCCGGCACCTACATCCACCCGGTGGCGCCCGGGTCGGTCTGACGGGCAGATCGTCAATCGGCACGATTCGCCGGGGCCCGCCGCGTGATCGACTCGACCGATCCGCGGTGGCCCCGCCACCGTCGTCCCGAGCCAGGAGACCGACGACGACAACCCTGACGTTCGTCCCCGCCACGTCCGCCAAGTGGTTCCCCACGGGAGTCCACGTCGGTCGCGGCGCGACGGTCTCGATCACGGCGACGGGCCGGATCCGGATCCAGAACAGCGCGCGGGAGTTCGGTCCCGAGGGCGACGGCGGCCGGGCCGACGGCCGGTCGATGGTGGCGTCACTGCCCTCGGTCGCGCTCCTCGGCATGATCAGCCCGGAGGTGCCGCGCTACCCGCTCGCCCCGGACGCCCCGCCCCGTCCGGCCTTCCTCGTCGGACCGGCGGTGCAGCACACCGCGACCGAGGACGGCGAGCTGTACCTGATCGTCAACGACAACGTCGACTTCCACCACGACAACACCGGCTCGTTCACCGTGACCGTCGACGTGCGGTCGCCGGGGATCCCGGCGAAGACCGACCTGGAGCGCGGCCGCGAGTACACGTCGCCGTCGGGTGCCTATGCCCTGCGGTTCCAGGACGACGGGAACCTCGTCCTGTCCCGTCGCCCGGACGGCACCCCGGTCTGGGCGCTGCAGCGGGTGCTGGGTGACCGGTGGTCGGGCCACTCGCGCGTCGAGTTCGACGGCGACGGGCACCTCGTCGTCCACGACGCCTCCGGCGCCCCGGTGTGGACCAGCCCCGGTGCCGCCCGTCCCACGGCGCTCCTGTCCGTCACCGACGACGGCCGGATCGTCATCTCCGACAACGGAACGACGCTCTGGTCGAGTAGCTGACCGTGAGGACGGCGGCGGTCGCGCGCACGGAGCGTGACCGCCGTCGTTGCCCTCGCCACGGTCGTGGGGGGCCCCGATAACGGCCGACCGGCCCTGGCCGATGATGCCGGGCGTGGAGATTCACCAGACCCCGCTCCCCGGATCGGCTCTCATCGACCTGAAGCGACTCGAGGACGACCGCGGCTTCTTCGCCCGTGCCTTCTGCGAGCAGGAGTTCCGCGACGCCGGGCTGGACCCGACGATCACCCAGTGCAACCTCTCGTACAACCACGAGGCGGGCACCCTGCGCGGCTTCCACTACCAGCTGGAGCCGAACGCCGAGGTCAAGGTCATCCGCTGCGTCCGCGGCGCGATCTTCGACGTGATCGTGGACCTGCGCCCGGACTCCGACACCTACCTGCAGTGGTTCGGCGCCGAGCTGTCCCAGGACAACTACCGGGCGATGTACGTGCCGCGGAACTTCGCGCACGCCTACCTCACCCTCACCCCGGACGCGACGACGATCTACCAGGTCTCGACGCCCTACACCCCGGGCGCCGAGCGCGGCCTGCGCTGGGACGACCCGGCCCTGGACGTCGCGTGGCCGCACGCGGTCGACCACGTCTCGGACAAGGACGCGAACTGGCCGCTGCTGGCCGACAACGCCGACTTCCCGTCGGTCACCGGAGCCCGCTGATGCTGATCCTTGACACCGCCCTCGCGAAGCGCGCCGCCGAGAACCGCCCGATCCGCGTCGGTCTGGTCGGCGCCGGGTTCATGGGCCGCGGCCTGGTCAACCAGATCGTGAACTCCACCCCCGGGATGGACGTCGCCGCGATCGCCAACCGCACCGTCGCCACCGCCGTGCGCGCCTACACCGAGGCCGGGCTGGAGCCGGTCGAGGTGTCGACGACCGCGCAGGTCGAAGCCATGATCGCGAAGGGCGTCCCGGCCGTGCTGGACGACGCCTTCGCGCTGCTCGCGGCGGAGAACATCGACGTGCTCGTCGACGTCACCGGCGCGGTCGAGTTCGGCGCCCGGGTCACCGTCGCCGCCATCGAGCGCGGGCTGCCCGTCGTCACGATGAACGCCGAGCTCGACGGCACCGTCGGCCCGCTGCTCGCGCACCGGGCCCGCGCGGCCGGGGTCGTGCTGACCGGCGCCGACGGCGACCAGCCCGGCGTCCAGGCCAACCTGCTGCGCTTCGTGAAGGGCATCGGGGTCACCCCGCTCGTCGCCGGCAACATCAAGGGCCTGCAGGACGAGTACCGCACGCCCACCACGCAGCAGGCGTTCGCCGAGAAGTGGGGGCAGGACCCCTACATGGTCACCAGCTTCGCCGACGGCACCAAGGTGTCGTTCGAGCAGGCGATCGTGGCCAACGCGTTCGGCTTCACCGTCGGCAAGCGCGGCATGTACGGGCGCGACCACGCCGGGCACGTCGACGAGCTCACGCAGACCTACGACGTCGACGAGCTGCGCGAGCTGGGCGGCGTCGTCGACTACGTGGTCGGGGCCAAGCCGGGCCCCGGCATCTACGTGCTCGGCACCCACGACGACCCGAAGCAGCGCCACTACCTGAACCTGTACAAGCTCGGCGAGGGCCCGCTGTACAGCTTCTACACCCCGTACCACCTGTGTCACTTCGAGGTCCCGAACACCATCGTGCGGGCCGTGGACTTCGCCGACGCCGCGCTGAGCCCGCCCGCGGGGCAGCGGGTCGACGTCGTCGCCACCGCCAAGCAGGACCTGCGGGCCGGGCACACCGTCGACGGGCTGGGCGGCTACGACACCTACGGCGTCGCCGAGTCCTCGCCGGTCACGCGGTCGGAGCGGCTGCTCCCGATGGGTGTCGCGGAGGGCTGCACGCTCATCCGCGACGTCGCCAAGGACGCCGTGCTCACCTACGACGACGTGACCCTGCCCCCGGGCCGGCTCGTCGACGCGCTGCGCGAGGAGCAGGAGAAGCTCTTCGCCTGAGCGGCCCGCAGGCCGCGGCGCCGGGTCAGTAGGCGCCGCGGCTGCGGAGCACCGCGCCCACGGTCTTCCACAGGATCAGCAGGTCCAGCGCGGGGGTCCAGTTCTCGACGTAGCGCAGGTCGAGGCGGACCGACTCCTCCCAGGTCAGGGAGCTGCGGCCGCTGACCTGCCACAGGCCGGTCATGCCGGGCTTGACCAGCAGGCGGCGGCGGGCGTCGTCGGCGTAGGCGGCGACCTCGCGGGGCAGCGGCGGACGCGGCCCGACCAGGCTCATCGACCCGCCGAGGACGTTGAGCAGCTGCGGCAGCTCGTCGAGCGAGTACCGGCGCAGGAACGCCCCGACCCGGGTGACGCGCGGGTCGCGGCGCATCTTGAACAGCGGGCCGTCGCCGTGGTCGTTGGCCAGCGACGCGAGCCGCGCCTCGGCGTCGACGCACATCGACCGGAACTTCAGCATCCCGAAGGTCCGGCCGTGCGTCCCGACGCGCTCCTGGCGGAAGAACACCGGGCCGCCGTCGCCGAGCTTCACCGCGACGGCGAGCACCAGGAACAGCGGACCGACGAGCAGCATCAACAGCGCGGCCACCGCGCGGTCCGCGACATACTTGACGATCTTCGACGCGCCCGAGAACCGCGGCTCGGACAGGCGCAGCAGCGGCATCCCGTCGACCGGGGTGATGTGCATGCGCGGCCCGGCGATCTCCATGAGGCCGGGATCGACGGCGAGCTCGGTCTCGGACCCCTCCAGGTCCCAGGCGAGGCGGTGCAGCCGCGCCGGACCCCAGCCCGGCGAGCGGCAGATCGCGACGACCCGGTGCCCGCCGTCGCGGGCCAGCCCGGTCACGGCGTCGAGGTCGCCCAGCACCGGGACGCCGTCGACGACGTAGCCGCCCCCGGTGCCGGTGCCGGTCGGGGTGCACACCCCGGTGACCCGCCAGCCGAAGTACGGGTCGCGACGGGTGCGGCGGATCAGGTCCGCCACGCACGCCTCCTCGCCGACCGCCAGCACCGGGGCCAGGCCCCGGCCCCGCGCCCGCTGGGCGTGCAGCATCTTGCGCAGCGCGAACCGCACGCCGAGCAGCGCGAGTCCGGTGCCCGGCACGAGCAGGAACACCCACTCCCGCGACGAGTCGACCATCAGCGCCAGGCCGCCCAGGGCCAGTGCCACGTCGGCGAGGACCACGGCCCGGGCCACCCGCACGAACTCCGCCGACCCGGTGCCGAGCACCCGGCCGTCCCAGGCGCGGGACAGCGGCAGCGCGACGGCCAGCAGACCGGCCGCGAGCAGACCCGAGCCGATCCGGGCGCGGTCGGCGGCCTCGAAGCCGGTGAGCCCCACCAGGACCGCGACCGCGGTGAGCACCGCGACGGTCGTGAGGTCGCCGAGGACGACCAGGGCGGTGAACCGTCGTCGCCCGTGCTCGGGGTCCGGATGCGGGCCGGGGCGGTGGGCCCCGCCGTCCGCCACGGGGACCCGTGGGCTCGGGACCGTCCACTCGGATGCGTGCGAGACGTCGGGGTGCGTGCTCACGGGACGGCAGGCTCCTTGGGAGAGGGGGCCACGGGGCCGCTGGGGTCGGCGCCGTCGCCCGGCCGGTACACGGAGTGCACCGTTCGCTGTCCCCGTTGTCGGCCCTCGCGCGCGGACCGTTAACGATCACCGGCCGGTATCCGCGGAAGTTGCGCCGATCGCCCTACAGCGGTCCGGAGGTTGTCATCACCTTTGTGGATCGCGGCGTCTCATCAGAATTGAGTAACGCCGCCGGGCCCGAATGCGACAGGTGATCGAACGATCATCCTGCGTGAGGAGGCGACGGGTGCCGTTGCGCCGCTTCGACCGGACGTCCTGGCCCGAGCACGGTCCGCACCGCGAGCTGCTCGACCTGCTCGACACCGTCCACGACCGGAACGGCTGCCGGTCCGAGCGCGACATCGCGCGCCGGCTGCGGACCCCGGTGACGCGGGTCCGCGGCATCGTCCGCGGACGGACCCTGCCCGACGACGAGGCCGCGACCCGCGCGCTGCTCGCCGCGCTGGCCGGGGACGGGGGAGTCGACCCCGCCACGGCCGACCGGGCCGCGGCGCTGACCGCGGCCGCCCGCCGGGAGCACGACGGCGTCGCGCCGTGGCCCGCCGCCCGCCGGACGGGCCGGCCCCTCTGGTCGCACCCGGGTACCGCCGCCACGTCGGCGGGTCCCACGACGGGGCGCCGACGGACGACGGTGGCCGCGGTCCTGGTCGTGCTCACCGCCGCCGTCGCCACGGCCGTCGTGCTGTCGGGGCACCTGCCGTTCTGAGCCTCCGGTGCCGGGGCCTCGCGGACCCGGGGCGCCGTGGGTAGTGTCCGGTGACGCCGGGGCGGCCTGATGACACCGCTCCCCGGTGAGCTCGTCCCCGCCCGGGCCCCGCACGCCTCCGCCGCGTGCCGCCCGGGACCGTTCCGCACCCGTTCCGCGGTGCCGTCATCAGGAGCTGCGATGCTCGACCGTCTTCCCGCCCTCGCCCTCGCCGAGCGCGGAGCCTCCCGCCCCGACCCGGTCGTCCTCGGTGGCGTCCCGGTCCTGCCGATGCCCGAGCACGTCGTCGAGGCGGTGCGTGCCGTGGCGGGCACCCCGTTCCCGCGGCTCAGCCGGGGGTCGCCCAGCCTGCGCGCGGCGCTCGCCGCGCGCATCGGCGCGGACGACCCGGACCGCGAGCTACTGGTCACCCACGGCGCCCAGCACGGCATGAGCGTGGCGCTGCGCGCGCTCCTCCGGCCCGGCGACGAGGTGCTGGTCCCGACCCCGACCTACTTCTTCGACGGCATGGTCCGGATGGCCGGCGCGCACCCGGTGCACGTCCCGGCCCGCACCGACGACGGCTGGGCGGCCGACCCGGCGGCACTGGCGGCCGCGATCACCCCCGCCACCCGCGCGCTGCTGCTCTGCAACCCGAACAACCCGACCGGCCACACCCCCACCCGGGACCGGCTCGCCGAGCTCGTCGACCTCGCGGCGCGGCACGGGCTCGTCGTGCTCTCCGACGAGTCCTACGAGCGCTACGTCCACGACGGACCCGGCTACGTCCCGCTCCAGTCCCTGCGCGACCGGCACCCGGACCTGGTGACGGTGACGAGCCTCAGCAAGAACTACGCGTTCACCCACTGGCGGGTCGGCTACGTGCACGCCCCCGCGCCGTTGCTGAACCGCGTGCACACCGCGTTCGAGTGGGACGCGATCAACGTCGGGGACATCCCGCAGGCGGCCGCGGAGGCGGCGGTGACCGGCCCGCAGGACTGGCTCGACACGGTGTTCGGCCTGTTCCGGGGCAAGCGGGACCTGCTGGTCGAGACGCTGCGGACGGCGGACGTGCCGGTCGTGCCGCCGACGGCGGGCATCTTCGCGTTCGCCGACCTGTCCCGGATCGGCGCGGGCCGGGAGCTGGAGGACGCACTGCTCGCCCGGGGGATCGTCGCACTCGCGGGCGACGCGTTCGGCGGCCCCGCCGACCACGCCCGGCTGTTGTACGGCGGTCCGGACGCCGGGATCGTCGAGCTCGGGCGCCGACTCGCCTGACTACAGGGGGAGCGCGATCGGGGCGCTGGTCACCGCGGCACTCGCGGTCAGCGCCCCGACGATCTCCCGCTGCGCGGACGCCGTCCGCCGGGCCATCGCGGCCCGCGCGGTGTCCGGCTCCCGGGCGAGGACCGCGTCGACCAGGGCCCGGCGCTCGTCGATCCGCCCGGGCGGCATCGACGGGTCCAGCCGCAGTGCCAGCCGGACCACCCGCTCCATCTCGTCCAGCGTGTCGACCGCCGCCGCGGCGAGCCGGGCGTTGCGGCAGCCGTTGGCGATGATCGACTCGAACTCGTAGTTGTCCCGGAACCGCTCCTCGAAGCGCGGTCCGCCGAGCTGGCCGTCCTCGTCGTCGACGCAGAGCTCCTGCAGGCGGGCCGCCTCGCCGGCGGACAGGCCGTGCCGCGCTGTCAGCGCCGCGGTCTCGGACTGCAGCAGCGAGCGCATCGCGCACAGGTCGCCGACGTCGCTGAGGGTCACGGGGGAGACCACGTACCCGGCGCGGGGCTGCGGGGTGACCAGCCCGTCACGGTGCAGCCGGGCGAGCGCCTCGCGGACCGGGGTCTTGCTCAGCCCGAACTCGCGCGCGACCGCCTGCTCGGAGAACTGGGTGCCCGGTGGACGGTGCAGCTCGATGATCGACCGCTTCAACCGCCGGTAGGCGGTCTCCATCAGCCGGTCGGCCGGGGGCGGTTCGCGGAGCAGATCCGGCTCGTGACGCACCGTCGAACGATAGCAGCGTCCGGCCGGTGGAATATGTTCCAGCGATGTCAAGGATCTCAACGGGGTCTTGCTGAGATCTCAGACGCCTTCTACTGTGCATTCCACTTGGCAACCCGGGCGGCGTCGCCCGTCATCACGACGCCGGTCCGGGTACCGCACTCGCGCAGACGGAGGTCGTTCGTGGCCCACTCACCCCCTGCCGGTTGGCGGGTCGGAGCCGATGTCGGTGGCACCTTCACCGACGTCGTCGCCCTCGGCCCCGGCGGACGGATCGTCCCCATGAAGGTGCTCTCGACCCCGCCGGCCTTCGGCGAGGGTGTCGTCACCGCGACGACGGCCGCGGTGCAGGCCGCGGGCGTCACCGCGGCGGAGGTGACCGGGATGCTGCACGGCACCACGGTCGCCACGAACGCGATCCTGGAGAAGGACGGCGCGGTGACCGCACTGGTCACCACCGCCGGGTTCCGGGACGTGCTCGAGCTCGGGCGGCTCCGTCGCCCCACGCTCTACGACCTCGGCTGGACCAAGCCCGCCCCGCTCGTCCCGCGCCGCAGGCGCTTCGAGGTCGACGGCCGGATCCACGCCGACTCCACCGTCGAGCCCGCCGCGACGCCCGGGCGGATCGCACGGGTCGCGGAGGAGATCCGGGGCTCCGGCGCCGCGGCCGTCGCGGTGTGCCTGGTGAACTCGCACCTGCGCGCCGACGAGGAGCGGCGGGTCGCCGCGGAGCTCGGCCGGCTGCTCCCGGGCGTCTACGTGACCGCCTCGGTGGACCTCGGCGCCGAGCCCGGGGAGTTCGAGCGCACCAGCACCGCGGTGGTGAACTCCTACGTCGGCCCCACCGTCCAGGACTACCTGACCGTGCTGGAGCGGGACCTGGTCACCGCCGGGGTCACCGCCCCGCTGCTGGTGATGCAGTCCGGCGGCGGGCTGCTGGACGCGGAGAAGGTCGGCCGACGCCCGGTCGAGATCATCGAGTCCGGCCCGGCGGCCGGCGTGACCGCGGTGGCGGCGCTGGCCCGCGCGATGGACCTGCCCGGCGTCGTCGCCTTCGACATGGGCGGCACGACGGCCAAGGCCTCGCTGATCGAGGACGGGTCCCCGTTCGTCTCGGCCGACTACGAGGTCGGCGGCGGCATGAACGTGGCCCGCGGACTCGGCTCCGGCGCCGGCTACCCGGTGCGGGCGCCGTCGATCGACATCGCCGAGATCGGCGCCGGTGGCGGCAGCATCGTCCGCACCGACGCCGCCGGGGCGCTGCACGTCGGGCCGTCCAGCGCGGGCTCGCGCCCCGGCCCGGCCGCCTACGGCAACGGCGGGGAGCGGCCCACCCTGACCGACGCCAACGTCGTCCTCGGCTACCTCAACCCGGAGGCGATCGCCGGCGGGCGGGTGCGGATCCACCCCGACCTGGCCGCCAAGGCGCTCGCCGGGGTGGCCGCCGAGCTGGGCGCCGGGGTGCCCGAGACCGCCCGGGGCGCCTACGACGTCGCCGTCTCCGGGATGACCACCGCGGTCAAGGCCGTCACCAGCGAGCGCGGCCGCGACCCGCGCGAGACGACGATGGTCGCCTTCGGCGGGGCGGGCCCCCTCTACGGCGCCGCGCTGGCCCGCGAGCTGGGCATCGGCACCGTCGTCGTCCCCACCCACCCCGGCCTGTTCTCCGCGCTGGGTCTGCTCGTCGCCGACATCGAGCGGCACGCCTCGGCCGCCCACGACCCCGACCGGGCCGACGCGGCCGCCGTCGGCGACGAGTTCGACCGGCTCGCCGCCGTCGTCGAGGCCGAGCTGCGGTCCGCCGCCGCGGACCGGGAGGTCGTCGTCGAGCGGTTCCTGGACCTGCGCTACCGCGGCCAGCGCTTCGAGCTCCGGGCGCCGCTGCCGTCCGGGCCGCTCGACGAGGCGGCGCTGGCCGCCGCCCGCGAGTGGTTCCACGCCGAGCACCGGCGCACCTACGGCCGCCGGGGCCCCGACGAGCTCGTCGAGATCGTGACCCTGCGCGTGGTCGGGCGGGTCGGGGCCGGTGTCCGGCTGGACGACGCGCTCGCCGCGCCGCTCCCGCCCGCGGCACCGCAGACCCGCCGCCGGTGCTTCTTCGACGGCCGGGAGGTCGACGTCCCGGTCGTCGGCCGGGCCGCGCTGGACGCGACCCCCCGGACCGGCCCGCTGGTCGTGGAGGACATGGACTCGACCACGCTCGTCCCGCCCGGTGCGACGGCGCACCGCGACCAGCTCAACAACATCGTCATCTCCTGGAGCCGACCGTGATCCGCGACGCCGCGACCTTCGAGGTCTTCCGCAACGCCGTCACCGGCGCCGCCGACGAGATGGCGATCACCGTGCTGCGCACCGCGCACAGCCAGATCGTCGCGTCGAGCATGGACTTCTCCGCCGCGCTGTGCGACGCCACCGGGCGGACCATCGCCCAGGCCAACACCTGCCCGGTGCACCTCGGCTCCATCCCCGACGCGATGGACGCGGTGCTGGAGCGCTTCGGCGACACGCTCGCCGACGGCGACGTCTACATCCTCAACGACCCCTCGCTCGGCGGGATGCACCTGCCCGACGTCTTCGCGGTGACCCCGGTCTTCGTCGACGCCGTGCTGGCCGGGTTCGCGGTCAGCGTCGTCAACCACGCCGACGTCGGGGGATGGGCGGCCGGCTCGATGGCCGTCCAGTCGACGAGCATCTTCGCCGAGGGGGTGCAGATCCCGCCGTCCCGGCTCGTCGAGGCCGGCCGGACCAACGAGACGTTCCTCGAGCTGATCCTGCGCAACGTGCGCGAGCCCGAGCTGTTCCGGGGCGACCTGGAGTCCCAGCTCGCCGCCAACCACACCGGGGCCCGCGGCCTGCGGGACCTGGTGGAGCGGCACGGCACCGGGGAGTTCGGCCGCCTCGTCGACGAGCTGCTGGACTACTCCGAGACCCTGCTGCGGGCCGAGCTCGACGGCGCGGTCGCAGGCACCTACGAGTTCGCCGACCGGATCGACGACGACGGGCTCGGCGGCGACCCCATCCCGTTCCGGGTCCGGGTCACCGTCGACGCCGACGGCCTGGGCTTCGACTTCACCGGCAGCTCGCCGCAGGTGGCCTCCGCACTGAACGCCACCGCGTCGTTCACCCGCTCGGCCTGCTACGCCGCGGTGCAGGGCCTGCTCGCCGCCGACATCCCGGCCAACAGCGGCTTCCAGCGGGTGTTCCGCTTCGAGATCCCCACCGGCTCCATCCTCGACGCGCACCGGCCCGCCGCCCGCGGCGCGCGCGGGCTCGTCGCCTACCGGCTCATCGACACCGTCCTCGGGGCGCTCGCCCCGGTGTTCCCCGACCGCACCCCCGCGGCCGGCGACGGCGGGCCGAACTCGGTGGTGATCGGCGTGACCGGCGACGACGGCTCGTCCACCGTGCTCTGGGACGTCCTGTGCGGCGCCTGGGGAGCCCGGCCGGACCAGGACGGCATCGACGGGATCAGCCCGCTCGGCGCCAACCTCGCCAACACCCCGGTCGAGGACATCGAACGGTCCGGCCACGTCCGCATCGACGGCTACGGCTACCTCACCGACTCGGCGGGCGCCGGCCGCTACCGCGGCGGGCTCGCCACCTTCCGGGACATGACCGTCCTCGCGTCGCAGGCGACCGTCCAGATCCGGTCGGACCGGCGCACGTCGCTGCCCTACGGTCTCGCCGGTGGCTGCGACGGCACGCCGTCGGTGAACCTGCGCGACCCCGGCCCGGACGAGGTCCTGCTCGACACCAAGCCGCACCTCACGCTCCCCGCGGGCGCCCGGCACCGGCAGACCACCGCCGGCGGCGGGGGACACGGCGACCCGTTCACCCGCGACCCCGAGGCCGTGCTCGACGACGTCCTCGACCAGAAGGTCAGCCCCCGCGGCGCCCGCGAGGACTACCGCGTCGTCGTCACCGACGACGGGCACGTCGACCACCCCGCCACCGCACTCCTCCGCTCGGCCCACTGAGGCCACACACCGGAAGGCCACTGTCATGAGCAGCAGTGACGTCATGGGCACGGAACCGGAGATCCAGGACGAGGCGGAGCGCCGCCTGTGGCGCCGGATCGCCTGGCGCATCATCCCGATCGTCGGGCTCGCCTACCTGATGAGCTACATCGACCGGGCCAACCTGGGCTACGTCGCCCAGCCGATGTCCCGCGAGCTGGGGCTCGACGCGGCCCAGATCGGTCTGGCCGGTGGGCTGTTCTTCATCGGCTACGTCCTGGTCGAGGTGCCGAGCAACATGGCGCTGCGCCGCTTCGGGGCCCGCAAGTGGATCACGCGGATCATGGTCACCTGGGGCCTGATCACCGCGATGACCTCCTGGGTGGACTCCGCGACGCACCTCTACCTCGCCCGGCTGGCCCTGGGATTCGCCGAGGCCGGGCTCGCCGCCGGCATCCTGCTCTACCTCACATTCTGGTTCCCCCGGAAGGTGCGGTCCTGGGTGATGGCGACGTTCTTCCTGATGATCCCGCTGTCGTCGATCGTGGGTGCCCCGCTCGCCGCGGCCCTGCTGTCCTGGGGCGACGCGCTGTTCCCGCTGGCCGCGTGGCGGTCGCTGTTCCTGGTCGAGGGCGTGCTGACGCTGCTGATCGCGGTGGTCGTCTTCTGCCTGCTGCCGGACCGTCCGTCCGACGCGAAGTGGCTGTCCGACGACGACCGCGCCCGGGTCGAGGCGGCCCTGCGCGCCGACGAGGAGAAGCGCATCGCCGGCGGGGCGATCAGCGGGTTCGGCGCCTCGCTGCGCAGCGGCCGGGTGTGGGGGCTCGCGATCGCGTTCTTCGCCGTCGTCTTCGGCCTCTACCCGCTCGCGTTCTTCCTGCCGACGATGATCTCCACGATCAGCGACGCGGCGGGCGGCGACGTGAACAGCGTGCTGGTCTCGGCGATCCCCGCGGCCTTCGCGATCGTCGTGATGATCATCTGGTCGCGGGTGTCGGGCCGGCTCAGCGCGGTCACGGCGACCGTGGTGCCGATGGCCGTCGGGGCCGCCGGGCTGGTGCTCGCGACCTTCGCCGGGAGCGGGTTCCTCTTCGTCGCGGCGGTGTGCCTGAGCACCGCCGGGATCTACAGCGCGATGCCGCAGTTCTGGCGGATCCCGCCGCTCGCGCTGACCGGCGCCGCCGCGGCCGCCGGCATCGCGGTGATCAACTCGGTGAGCAACCTGTCCGGCTTCGTCGGGCCCTACGTCACCGGTGCGATCCACGACGCGACCGGCAGCTACACCTGGGCGCTGCTGACGATCGCGGCGGTCATGGTGGCCGGCATCGGAGTCGTGCTGACCACGGGCCGGCGGATCGAGAGGACCATGGACCGCTGAGCCGCGCGGGCCGTCACGGTCGGGCCCGGGCCCGGCGCCGGTGGTCGCGGACCAGCAGCGCCCCGGCCACCAGGACGAGCAGCCCGGGGACGGCCGCGGCCACGGGTAGCGCGGCCAGCGACAGGCCGGCGTTCGCCGCCAGCGCCACGACGAGCAGCGTCCAGAGCAGCGGGCGGGACGGCGGGCGGGACGGTGCGGTCCGGTCGTCGGCGGTCATGGTGGTGCCTCCTCGCTGGTCGGCGGCCCGGGTGGCCGTCCGCTGCGACCGAGCCTGACCCGGCACGTGTCCCTCCGGCATCGGCCGGAGGGACGCGGTCGGGCACCTCCGTCTTTCGATGCAGATCGCGCCCGGCCGCGCCCCGGGCCGGGCGCCGTGTCCGATGATGGGCGCGACCGATCGTCCCGCCGGGGGAGGCCCGCCGTGTCCACCGCAGCGCAGCAGCCCCGGCGAGCCCCGCTCCGGGTCCCGGCCGCGGTCGGGTGCGCGGTCCTCGCGACGGCCCTGCTGCTGGCCCTGCCGTCCGCCGTCGGTGGGGACCCGGACCTCGGGCCGGTGCCCCGCACCGGTGGGGCCGGGTGGTGGGCGGTCGTCGCGGTGCTGGTGGCCCAGGCGGTGACGGTCGTCTGGGTGAGCCGGTCGCCCGTCGTGGCGTTGCTCGGGGTGACCGCGCTGCCCCTGCTGCTCGCGTGGGCGGCGCCGGGCGGGGCGTACAGCCTGACCGCGGTCGCCGAGCTCGCCGCGGTGTTCCTCGCCGTCGTCGCCCGCCCCCTGCGACGGCTGTGGGGCGCCCTGGCCGGGGCCGGGCTGCTGCTGGCGACGGGCCAGTTCGTCAACGAGGTCGGCCGGGGAGCGGGGGCCGGGCCGGCCGCCGCCGGTGCGGTGGCGCAGGCGGCGGTCGTCGTCGGGCTGCCGTTGCTGGTCGGGCTGGTCGTCGCCGCCCGGCGGGACGCCGAACAGGCACGCCGCAACGAGGTGCTGGCGCTGCGCCGTGAGCAGGACGCGGTGCTCGCGGCCGCGATGTCCCGCCAGCGCACCGCGCTGTCCCGCGAGCTGCACGACATCGCCGCCCACCACCTGTCGGGGATCGCGGTCATGGCGGCGGCGATGGACCGGCAGATCGAGTCCGACCCGGCGACCGCGAGACGGTCGGCCCGCGGGATCCGGGAGCACAGCCGCGCCGTCCTCGACGACCTGCGCCGCCTGGTCGGTCTGCTGCGCGAGGAGACCGACGCCGACCGACCGCCCGCCACCCTCGACGCGGTGGCCGCCCTGGTGCGGGCGCGGCGGGCGTCGGGCGCGGAGGTGGATCTCGTCGTGGCCGCACCGGAGGTCGACCTCGGGCCGCTCGCCCAGCTCGTCGCCCACCGGATGGTGCAGGAGTCCCTGGCCAACGCGGCCGTGCACGCACCGGGCGCCCGCTGCGTGGTCGAGATCGGCGCGCCCCGCGACGGGTGGGTCGCCGTCGTCGTCCGCAACGGTGTGCCCGCCGGACCCGACCCCGGCCCCGGCGGCGGGTTCGGGCTGGTCGGCATGGCGGAGCGGGCGCAGCTCGTCGGCGCGGACCTCACCCACGGGCCCACCGCCGACGGCGGCTGGGAGGTCCGGCTCACGCTCCCGCTCGGCGAGACGGTCGGTACGGTCGACGCGACCGCACCGCGCCCGGAGGCCCCTGCATGATCCGTGTCCTCGTCGCCGACGACCAGCCGCTGGTACGCGCGGGCCTGGCGTCGCTGCTCGGGGCCGAGCCGGACATCGACGTCGTCGGTGTCGCCGCCGACGGGACCCGGGCCCTGGAGCTGGCCCACGAGCTGCGGCCCGACGTCGCCTGCCTCGACATCCGGATGCCGGGCCGCAGCGGCATCGAGGTCGCCCGGGAGCTGTCCGCCGCCGGTGGCGAGGTGGCGGTGCTGGTCCTGACGACCTTCGACCTCGACGACTACGTGTTCGGCGCGCTGGAGGCCGGGGCGTCCGGGTTCCTCCTCAAGGACTCCGACCCCGACGACATCATCCGCGCGGTCCGCCAGGTCGCCGCGGGCCAGGGCACGATCGACCAGACCCTCACCCGCCGCATCCTGCGCGAGTTCGTGCACCGGCGGAGCCTGCAGCCGGTGACCGGCCGGCGGGCGGAGGAGCTGCTCACCCCCCGCGAGCACGAGATCCTCCTCCTGCTCGCCCAGGGGATGTCCAACGACGACATCGCCCGGACGCTGGTCGTCGAGCAGTCGACGGTGAAGTCCCACCTGGCCCGGATGCTGCCGAAGCTGGGGGTCACCTCGCGGCTGCAGGCCGTCGTCTGGGCCTACCAGAACCACGTCGTCGAGGTCCCCGACGCCCGGGGCACACCGGGCTGACACCGCGGTCCTGCATCCTTCGATGCAGCCGTGGAGCTTCCATCGCCGGTGGCTCGTCCGGGGGCCGTGACCGGCCGAGACTTCCCGGCATGGTCATCTCGACGGACAACCCGCCCAGGTCACGCGACGGATCCGGGCTCGCCGGGGCGATCCGGCGCCGCCCGCTGCCGAGCTTCTTCCTGCTCGCCAACCTCATGAGCTGGACGGCGTGGACGCCCTACGTGCTCTCCCGCAACGGGCTCGGCGTCTGGGACTTCCGGTTCCCCGACGTCCTGGGGACCGGCCAGATCCTCGGCGTGCTGCCCGGCGCCTACCTGGGCCCCATCGCGTCGGCGTTCCTGGTGACGGCGGTCGCCGACGGGCGGCCCGGGCTGCGACGCTGGGTCGGGCGGATGTGGCGCTGGCGGGTCCGGTGGCACTGGTACGCGCTCACCCTGCTCGGGGTGCCCGCCGCGATGCTGGTGACCGGATTCGTCTTCTCCGGCGGCCGGATCGTCGCGCCGTCGCTGCTCGTGGTCGCCGTCTACGTTCCCGCCCTGCTCCTTCAGATGGTCACCACCGGGCTCGCGGAGGAGCCGGGCTGGCGCGACTTCGCCCTGCCCCGCCTGCAGCGCCGGTTCGGCCCGCTGGCCGGGACGATGGTGCTCGGCCCGCTGTGGGCGCTGTGGCACATGCCGCTGTTCCTGACCGACTGGGGCGGCGGGTCCGGCGCGGACTGGACCCGGCCCGCGGCCTTCGTGCTGTTCTGCCTGGCCTTCAACATCGTCATGACCTGGGTGTTCAACCGCACCGGGGAGAGCCTGCCGATGGCGATGCTGCTGCACGTCGGCGTCAACAACTTCGCGTCGGTCGTGTGGTCGGAGACGTTCCCGGCACTGGACGTGAACCGGTCGATGCAGGCGATGGCCGCGGGCAGCGTCGTCGTGGCGGTCGTGGTCCTGGCCGGCACCCGGGGCCGCCTGGGCTACGACCACCGGCGCACCCGGTAGCGGCGCGCGGGGCCCTCCCGTCATCAGAACTGGGGACCTCGGCGGAGTTCGCGATGGATCATCAGAATCGATGATCCGACACATCGCGTAGCAGACGACTAGGCCGTTCGGTCCAGTGATGTGCGGCCGAAAAGATCACTGGCGGCGGGGTTTTCCCTGCTCACCGCACCTCTCGATCACGACGCGGTCACGGCGGGTCCCCGGCGGCCGGCGCGGACGGCCCAGTCCGGCCGCCACGCGTCGTAACGGGGTGTCGGGAAGCGTCGATGCACGCTCCACACGGGAACGATCACGCCCCCAGGGGGCCGGCGGGACAGCGCGCCGAGCCCTCGGTCCGGCGTGCCCACCGCACGTTCCCGACCGAGATCTGGGAGGTACGCCGGTGACCGCGAGCGTCGCGTCCGGCACCCCGCAGAACCGGGCGCCCGCCGTGGGGGCCCGGTCGCTGCACGACTTCAGCCGCATCTCCGGCGAGGTCACCGAGCCGCCGCCGGCCGGGGAAACGTACCGGGTGCGGTACCGCAACCTGCACGACGGGCAGGGCCGCCGCTGGGCGGGCACCCTGGCCATCATCGGCGCGAACGTCGCGTTCGAGGTGCTGTTCGTGGTCTGGCTGCTGCAGCCCTCCCACCACCCCGACGTCGACGAGCGCTGGTGGATCCAGGCCGCGAACGTCTTCGTCATCGGCTCCATCGCGCTGGTCGAGACGATGCGCCTGGTCAACGTGTTCTCGCTGTCGCTGGCCTCGGTGCTGGCCCGCGACCCGGTCCCGGTCCGGCCGGACCCGGAGCTGCGGGTCGCGTTCCTGACCACCATCGTCCCCGGCTCGGAGCCGATCGAGATGGTCCGCGCGACGCTGGAGGCCGCTCGGCGGATCCGGCATGCCGGCACCTTCGACGTCTGGCTGCTCGACGAGGGCGACGACCGCGAGGTCCGGCGGATGTGCGCCGAGATCGGTGTCCGGCACTTCTCCCGCAAGGGCGTCGCCGCCTACAACGAGCCGTCGGGCTTCTTCAAGGCCCGCACCAAGCACGGCAACTACAACGCCTGGGTGCACGCCGAGGGCCACCGCTACGACGTGTTCCTGTCCGTCGACCCCGACCACGTGCCGCTGGCGAACTACGCCGAGCGGATGCTGGGCTACTTCCGGGACCCCGACGTCGCGTTCGTCGTCGGACCGCAGTGCTACGCCAACTGCGACAACTTCGTCACCACCGCCGCGGAGTCCCAGCAGTTCCCGTTCCACTCGCTGATCCAGCGGGCCGCGAACGCCTACGGCATCCCGATGCTCGTCGGCACCAACAACGCCGTGCGGATCTCCGCGCTGCTGGCCGTCGGCGGCCTGCACGACTCGATCACCGAGGACATGGCGACCGGGCTGGCGCTGCACGCCCGGCGCAACCCGTGGACCGGGCAGCGCTGGCGCTCGGTGTACACACCGGACGTCGTCGCGGTGGGGGAGGGGCCGTCGTCCTGGACGGACTTCTTCTCCCAGCAGCTGCGCTGGTCGCGCGGCACCTTCGTGATCCTGCAGGGCATCTTCGTGAAGCGGCTGCGCCGGCTGTCCCCGCCGCGGGCGCTGCACTACCTGCTGATCACCGCATTCTACCCGTCGATGGCGATCGGCTGGATCCTCGGCGCCGTCAACGCCTCGCTCTACCTGGCGTTCGGGGTGTCGGGCATCGTCGTCCCGCCCGCGCTGTGGCTGGCGCTCTACGTCGACGCGACCGCGTTCCAGCTGTGGGTCTACATCCGCAACCGCCGCTACAACGTCAGCCCCTACGAGCACGAGAACTCGACCGGGCTGACGGGGATGGCGATGTCGGTGCTCTCGGCGCCGATCTACGCGTCCTCGCTGGTCGCGACGGTGCTGCGGCGCCCGGCGACGTTCGTCGTCACCCCGAAGGCGGAGGCGGCGAGCCCGGACCGGGTCGTCACCTTCGCCCGGCACCTGCGCTGGTCGGCGTTCCTGGCGGCGGCGATCGCGGCGTCGTTCGCGTTCGGCTACGCCAACCTCGACGTCCTCATGTGGCCGGCGCTCGCGCTGGTCATCTCCCTGGTCCCGATGACGATCTGGCTGGGCGGCCTGCTGCGCACCCGCGGCCGGATCGCGTCCGCGGCCGAGCTCGTCGAGCTCGTGCCCGCACTCCCCGAACCCCGTGACGAGAAGATCGGAGCCGTGGCGTGAGGCGCCTGCTCTCCCGGGCGGCGCGCGCCGTCCTCGGCCGCCGTCGGCTGATCGCGATGATCGGCGTGCCCACCGTGCTGCTGGCGGTCAACGCCCCGCCCGCGTTCGCCTGGATCTCCGAGGTGCGCCACGAGGCGTGGCTGCACAGCGCCGAGTACACCGCCGCGAACGGCCGCTGGGACGTCGTCGAGCTGCCCGCGGACGTCCGGATCAACGCCATCCACGCCGCGATGCTGCCGACCGGCAAGGTCCTGCTCGTCGCGGGCTCGGGCAACGACCAGAAGCAGTTCGACGCCGGCACCTTCCGCACGCTGGTCTACGACCCGGCCACCGGCGACGCGACGGAGATCGACACCCCGTCGGACCTGTTCTGCGGCGGCCACACCTTCCTGCCCGACGGCAAGCTCCTCGTCGCCGGCGGCACCCAGCGCTACGAGGTCCTCGACGGCTTCGTGACCCACGCCGCCGGGGCGATGCGGATCCGCAACGAGAACCCCGACCGCGAGCTGCACCTCGACGAGGGCACCGTGTTCCGCAACCCCGACGGACGCGAGTACGCCCTCACCAGCCCGGCCCACGTCATGGCCGCGACCAAGACCGGCGAGGGCGACCGGACCGTCGTCACCGCGAGCGAGACCATCGGCTTCGTCGAGTCCACCGAGGAGGGCGCCGCCGGGGTCACCGAGCAGCCCGCCCAGTACGCGATCCCGGGCCTGGCCCCCGAGGACGCCGCGAACGTCTACGGCATGGGCGACAGGATGACCCTGGACAAGCAGGACTTCCAGGGCATCGCCGACTCCTACGAGTTCGACCCGTTCGCCGAGAAGTACGTGCGCGTCGGGGACATGACCCAGAAGCGCTGGTACCCCACGCTCACCGGGCTGCCCGACGGCCAGGTGCTCGCGATCTCCGGCCTCGACGGCACCGGGCAGATCCTGCCCGGCCAGAACGAGGTCTACGACCCGGCGACGAAGCGCTGGACCGACCGGCCGGACCTGTTCCGCTACTTCCCGACCTACCCGGCGATCTTCCAGACGCAGCAGGAGGGACGGCTGTTCTACTCCGGTTCCAACGCCGGCTACGGCCCGGCCGACGCCGGGCGCACCCCCGGGTTCTGGAACCTGGCCGACAACTCGTTCGCCCCCGTCCCGGGGCTGCGCGCGCCGGAGCTGATGGAGACCTCCGGGTCGTCCTGGGCCGGGCCGGTCCAGGACCAGCGGATGGTCGTCGTCGGGGGCGGCGGGGTCGGGGAGTCCCCGGTGTCCTCGGCGCGGATCGACACGATCGACCTGCGCGCCCCCGCGCCCGCGTTCACCCCGGGACCGGACCTGCGCACCCCCACCCGCTACCCGAGCGTCGTGCAGCTGCCCACCGACGACCTGCTGATCACCGGCGGCTCCGCGGACTACCGCGGCAAGGGCGCGAGCGACATCCTGCAGGCCAACCTGTACCACCCGGGCACGAACACGCTCTCGGCCGTCGCCGACCCCGCGGTGGGGCGCGACTACCACGCCGAGGCGCTGCTGCTGCCCAACGGCCAGGTGCTCACCGCGGGCGGGAACTCGCTGTTCAAGAACGTGGACAACACCAAGCCCGCCCCGTTCGAGCAGCGGCTGGAGATCTACACCCCGCCGTACCTGTTCCACGGGCCGCAGCCGGTGATCGCGAAGGCCCCGGGCGAGGCCACGCTCGGCAGCACCATGACCGTGACCAGCCCGGACGCGGCCCGGGTCGCGCAGGCCCGGCTGATCCGGCCCAGCGCGGTCACCCACGCGACCGACGTCGACCAGCGCTCGGTGCGCCTCGACATCGCCCGCAACCCGGACGGCTCGCTCGGCCTGGCCGTGCCCGCCGAGCCGACCCTGGTGCCGCCCGGCTGGTACATGCTCTTCCTGGTCGACGACGCCGGGGTGCCGTCCGTGGCGTCATGGGTCCACGTCAGGTGACACACTCCAGCATCGTGCGCTCGCTGCTGGCAGTCTCCTCCGGTGCCCTGGCCGCCGCCCTGGTGCTCGTCTCGTGCGGGGCGGGCGCGCCCACCGCGCCCGGCCCGGGCGCACCGGCGTCCGCCCCGCCGAGCGCGACGGGGCTGTTCGTGGACCCGCGCAGCGCCGCCGCCGACCAGGTCGTCCGGTGGCGCGACGAGGGCCGCGACGCCGACGCCGACCAGATCGAGAAGATCGCGTCGCAGCCGTTCCCGCACTGGGTGAGCGGCGACGTCGCCGCGGCCCAGGCCGACACGAAGGACTACGTCGACCGGGCCACCGCGGCGGGCGCCCGGCCGCTGCTGGTCGCCTACAACATCCCGCACCGCGACTGCGGCAGCTTCTCCGGCGGCGGCGCCCCGGACGGCGGCTACTACCGGAACTGGGTCACCGAGATCGTCCGCGGGCTGGGCGGCACGACGGCCACGGTCGTCCTGGAGCCCGACGCGGTGCCGCACGAGCTGTCCGGCTGCGTCGACGGCGACCTGCGCGACGAGCGCTACCAGTTGCTGTCCGAGGCGGTCGCGGCGTTCAAGGACGCGGGCGCCCGGGTCTACGTCGACGCGGGCAACCCCGGCTTCATCAGCGACGTCGACGCCCTCGCCGGGGCGCTGGAGCGCTCCGGGGTCCGCGCCGCCGACGGGTTCGCCCTCAACGTCGCGAACTTCTACCCGACCCCGCAGGTCGTCGCCTTCGGCCGGCAGCTCTCCGACCGCCTCGGCGGCGCGCACTTCGTCGTCGACACCAGCCGCAACGGGCAGGGCGTCGCCGACGAGGCGTCGCTGGGCGGGGTGCCCGCGTTCTGCAACCCGCCCGGTCGCGGGCTCGGGGCGAACCCGACCACCGAGACCGGCGACGACCGCGTCGACGCGCTGCTGTGGGTCAAGCGCCCCGGCGAGTCCGACGGGGCCTGCCGTCCGGGGGAGCCCGCCGCCGGGCAGTGGTACCCCGACTACGCCCTCGGGCTCGCGCAGCGCCAGGCGGGCTGACCCGCCCGGCGCGGCCGCTCAGTGCCGGCCGCGCCGGACCAGCTCCCGCGCCGTGCGCACGACGATCTGGGCGTCGAGCCAGAGCGACCAGTTCGCGATGTAGTAGTTGTCGTGCCGGACGCGGTCGGCGATCGAGGTGTCACCGCGCAGCCCGGAGATCTGGGCGAGCCCGGTGAGCCCGACCGGGACGCGGTGGCGGGCGGTGTAGCGCTCGTGCTCGGCGGAGAACCGCTCGACGATCGACGGCCGCTCCGGGCGCGGCCCGACCAGGCTCATGTCGCCGCGCAGGATGTTCCACAGCTGGGGCAGCTCGTCGAGCGAGGTGCGGCGGATGAGCCTGCCGACCGGGCCGACCCGGGCGTCGCCCGCGATGGACCACTGTGTCTGCTGCTCGCGCTCGTCGACCGGGCGCATGCTGCGGAACTTCAGGACGGTGAAGGGCCGGTTGTCCAGGCCGGTGCGTTCCTGGCGGAAGATCACCGGCCGCCCGCTCTCGACGAGCACGGCGACGGCGACGGCGAGCAGCAGCGGTGAGGCCAGGGCCAGCGCCAGGGCGGACACCAGGATGTCGCCGAGGCGCTTGAGCCGCCAGGACAGCCGGTTCCTCGGGTCCGCGGGCAGCCGCAGCAGCGGGATGCTGCGCAGCCGTTCGACGCCGGAGTGGTCGTGCACCAGCTCCGAGAGCCACGGGAGCAGCAGGACGCCGAGCCCGTCGCGGCGGGCCTCGATCGCGGCGTCGAGGACGGCGGCGTCGTCGACGGTGTGGCAGGCGAACACGACGACGCGCACCCGGTGCCGGGCCGCGGCGTCCCGGATCCGGGCGGACAGCGCCTCCCGCTCGCGCTCCACCACGAGGTCGAGGTCCTCGGACAGGACGTGGCCGAGCGGGCGCAGGCCGTACTCGGGGTGGGCGCGCATGGTCTCGTCGAGCTCCACCGCCCGCGACCCGGTGCCGACGATCAGCGTGGGCTCGCCGACGGCCCACCGGACCCGCAGCAGCCGGGCGGCGAACAGCACCGCGGCGCGCAGGGTCAGGGCGACCAGGGTGGCCAGCAGCACGACCTCGACCGGCCCGGCGACGTCGATGCGGGTGTCCAGGTTCTGCTGCAGGGCCATCGCCCCGGCCAGCACGAGCCCCATCGTCACGACGAGGGCGGCCAGCTCGCGGGGCAGGTCGTCGAACCAGGAGAGACGGAGCCGGGAGCGGTGCAGGCGCGCCGCCGAGCGCACCGCGAGCAGCAGCACGGAGGCGGCGACGACGCCGCGGCGCCCGGTCGGCGCGACCACGAGCACGGCGGTCCCGACGGCGACGACGTCGGTCAGCACCAGCGCCGTCCGGACGAGGCTGACCCGGGCGGCCAGCCTGCGCACCGGCGCCGGGGCGGAGGAGATGTCGGCCCGGGCGGTCGGCCCGGCCGGGCCGGGGCCGTGGCCCGCGACCGGCCGCCGGAGCGGGGGCCGGTCGCGGGTACGGGGTGTGGCGCGCGCGGGTCGACGGGCCTGCGTCGGGCCGGCGCTCACGGCCGACCGGCTACGCGGAAGGTGTTCTGCGACAAGAAGATCTACACCGCGTAGCGCGCGCTCCTACGACGGAGCGTAGCGGCGGATGGTGCCAACGTTGTCACGACGAGTAACCACCAATCGCGGGGACGGACCGAGACGTGCGTACGGCCATAGCCCGTTCGGAGGCATCGCCTGAGAACTCGCCGTACACGTGGCAGGCTCGTCGAGCACGCTACGTGCGTTACAGCGGCGAATGTGGGATCCCAGTCACTCTTTTGCTCCGCTTGCCTTCTCAACAACAACGCGTAGCGTCACAAGGCGGCATCCGGCCTCGTCGGGGATCGTGCAGTCGATCGACGACGGAGAGTGATCGATCAGCTCGACCCGCTGGTGGTGATGACCACGGTGCTCACCGTCGCCATCACCGCGGCGAGGACGGCGGCGTCGTACCGGGCCTTCAGCACCGGGTCGTCGGCCAGCCCCTTCGCGACGGCGCGGGCCCGCTTCTCCCCGGCCCGGCGCTGGGCGGTGTCCACGTCCGACAGGGCCGCCCGGACCTGGCTGGTGCTGTGCAGCAGCGCGACGAGCAGGGCGTCGTGGGCGCTCGGCGTCGTGCCGTGCACCAGGACCGAGCGCAGCCGCTCGCGCAGCGCGCGCTCGGGACCGGGGTCGGCCTCGGGCAGGCGGACGGTGCGGAACAGCCCGAGCACCTTCCCCTCCTCCCGGGACAGCACGCCGTCGGCGACGAGCCGCTGCGCGACGAGCTCGGCCGGCTTCGTGTGCTTCCACGGCAGCGTGCTCGTCCAGTGCGACACCGACCGGGGCTTCGGGTCCTCGGCGATCGTCGCGAGCACGGCGTCCAGGGCGGGATGACCGGGCGCGACGCCGGTCGGGTGGACCGTCGTCCGGTCGCCCACGGTCACGGCGCCCCGTTCGATGAGGTCGCAGAGCAGTGCACCGTGCAGCGACCCCGGGTCGAACATGCCCCAGGCCCTGCCGGACTCGTCGTCCAGACCGATGAGCAGCAGTTCCTCGGCGAGCAGCAGATCCACCATGCGGCTCGACGCTAGCGACCGGACGGGTGATGCGCCTCCTGCGCGAGGAGGAGGTCGTGCTCCGTGTACAGAGCGGAGCCGGACGCACACCGACAGTTGGCGAGACTGCCCCGGGTACCGCGCGTCTCCTTACGGTGATCATCGATCGGCGCGCGATCGAGACTCCCCGTCCCCGTCACAGAACGGTCCTTTCCGCATGCCCTTCTCCGCCCGCCGTCGCCTGGCCCTGCTCGCGCTGGCCGCACTCACCGCCGTCGCTCCCGCCCTGGTCGGAGCCGGTACCGCGGCCGCCGCCCCGGCCGCGCCGAACCCCACCGCCACCACC
Source organism: Pseudonocardia sp. TMWB2A (assembly GCF_017312135.1). Taxonomy (NCBI): domain Bacteria; kingdom Bacillati; phylum Actinomycetota; class Actinomycetes; order Pseudonocardiales; family Pseudonocardiaceae; genus Pseudonocardia; species Pseudonocardia sp. TMWB2A. The sequence goes on along the minus strand of NZ_QKQY01000002.1, from coordinate 5,436,981 downwards.
GCGGCCGAGCGCTACGGCTGGGGCAGGCCGACCACCGGCTCCGACGAGTTCTCCTACACCGGCGCCCCCGACCGGCGCGCTGGACGAGGGCCGGCGAGTGCTGGCCCGGCCACGCCGGGAACGGCCGTCGCTGCGCCTCGCGGTCCACGGTGGACGGGGCGAAGCTGGTGATGACCGGCCTCGCGAACGGCGACACCGGCTGGCTCGCGAGCCGCGCCGAACGCCGCTACGGCCGCTGGGAGGCCCGCGTCCGGTCCTTCGCCACCGGCCCGGCGTCGGGCAACCGCGCCTACCACCCGCTGCTCATCGTGTGGCCGACCTCGAACCGCTGGCCGCAGGACGGCGAGTACGACTTCCTGGAGAACGGGAGGCCGGGCGCGCCCTGTGCGGAGAGCTTCACCCACTACCCGCACAACGCCCGGGTGGCGGTGCAGCAGCAGTTCGCCCGCGAGACGAACTGCGGCGCCCCGCTGTCGCAGTGGCACACCATCGCCCTCGAATGGACCCCGTCGGTCGTCCGCGGCTTCGTCGACGGCCGGGAGTGGTTCCGCTTCTCGGGCGGGGCGAACGGGGTGCGCCGGAACATCCAGGGCATGCCGCGCGGCCACCTGACCATCCAGCTCGACAACTTCTTCGGGTCCCGGATGCAGCCCGCGCGCTACGAGGTCGACTGGGTGCGGATCTACGACCTGAACTGATCCGCGACGGCCATGACGTACTCGCCGTAGCCCGAGCCCGCCTGCCGCGCCCCGAGGGCGTGGCAGGCGGCGGCGTCGATGAAGCCCATCCGCAGGGCGACCTCCTCGATGCAGGCGATGCGGACGCCTTGGCGGTTCTCCAGGACGCGGACGTACTGGCCCGCCTCCATCAGCGACTCGTGGGTGCCGGTGTCGAGCCAGGCGAAGCCGCGTCCGAGGTCCTGCAGGCGGGCGCGGCCCTGCTCCAGGTAGGCGCGGTTGACGTCGGTGATCTCGAGCTCGCCGCGGGCCGACGGGGTGATGCGCGCGGCGATGTCGACGACGCGGTCGTCGTAGAAGTAGAGGCCGGTGATGGCGCGGTCCGAGCGGGGGTGCTCGGGCTTCTCCTCGATCGAGAGCAGGGTGCCGTCGGGGGCGGCCTCGCCGACGCCGTAGCGCCGCGGGTCGCGCACCGGGTAGCCGAACAGCACGCAGCCCGCGTCGCCGGAGGCGACCTCGGCGGCGCGGCGGCGCAGCAGGTCGCCGAACCCGGCGCCGTGGAAGATGTTGTCGCCCAGCACGAGCGCCGACGGCCCGCCGCGGACGTGGTCGGCGCCGATGACGAACGCCTCGGCCAGGCCGTTGGGGTGCTCCTGGGCGGCGTAGGTGATCTGCAGGCCGAGCCGGCCGCCGTCGCCGAGCAGGCGCTGGAACCCGGGCAGGTCGTGCGGGGTGGAGATGAGCAGGATCTCCCGGATCCCGGCCAGCATCAGCGTGGTCAGCGGGTGGTAGATCATCGGCTTGTCGTAGACCGGCAGCAGCTGCTTGGACACCGCCGCGGTCAGCGGGAACAGCCGGCTCCCGGTGCCGCCCGCCAGCACGACGCCCTTCACCGCGGGACCCCCGCCGTGCCCAGGTGGGCGTCCAGCCCGTCGCGCCAGGCGGGCATCGCGACCCCGGCCCGGGTCGCGCGCGACAGGTCGAGCACCGAGTTCGCCGGTCGGCGCGCCAGGTGCGGCCTGTCCGCGGCGTACTCGGCGGTCGACACCGGGCGGACGTCGCCGGGGTCGCGGCCGCAGCGGGCGAACACCTCCCGGGCCAGTCCGTGCCAGCTGACCGGCTCGCCGTCGCCGGTCAGGTGGAAGGTGCCGTGCCGCCCGGACGCGGCCAGCACCAGCAGCGCCGCGGCCAGGTCGGGGGCGAACGTCGGCCGCCCCACCTGGTCGTCGACGACGGCGGGACAGACCCCGTCGCGGGCCAGCCGCGCCATGGTGGCGACGAAGTTCCCGCCGTCGCCTACGACCCAGCTGGTCCGCACGATCACGTGCCGCTCCGGAAGCGCCGCCCGCACCGCCAGCTCCCCGGCGGCCTTCGACGCGCCGTACACCCCGAGCGGGGACGGTGGGGCGTCCTCGGGCACCGGGCCGGGCGCGGTGCCGTCGAAGACGTACTCGGTGGAGACGTGGACCAGCAGGGCACCGTGCTCCCGGGCCGCCGCGGCCAGGTGCGCGGGGCCGGCCGCGTTCGCCCGCCACGCCGCGCCCGGTTCGGTCTCCGCCCGGTCGACGGCGGTGTAGGCGGCCGCGTTGACCAGCACGTCGACGCCGGTGAAGTCGTACGCGGCGACGGCGTCGGCGTCGCCGATGTCCAGCGCCGCACGGTCGAGTGCCACCGCGCCGGGCAGTGCGGCGACCAGCGCCCGCCCGAGCTGCCCGTTCGCCCCCAGCACGCACGCGCGCACGCGCCCACCTCCCGATCGTCGGGGCCGACTCTGACACGCTGGCGGGGCCGGACAGTGAGCGGGGAGGGCACGTGCGCATCGTGGTGACCGGCGGGGCCGGGTTCATCGGGTCCTGTTTCGTGCGGGAGGTGCTGGGCGGGGAGCACCCCGAGCTGGCCGGGGCCGGGGTGACCGTGCTCGACGCGTTCACCTACGCCGGCCGGATCGAGAACCTCGCGCTCGTCGCCGACGACCCGCGGCTGACGGTCGAGCGCGGGGACATCCGTGACCCCCGGCGCGTCGCCGAGGTGCTCGACGGCGGTGCCGACCTGCTCGTGCACTTCGCCGCCGAGACCCACGTGGACCGCTCCATCACCGGCGCGGCGGACTTCGTGACGACCAACGTCGTCGGCACCCAGGTCCTGCTGCAGGCCGCGCTGGACGCGGGCGTCGGCCGGTTCGTGCACGTCTCCACCGACGAGGTGTACGGCTCGATCGCGTCGGGCTCGTGGCCCGAGACCCACCCGCTGGAGCCGAACTCGCCCTACAGCGCGGCGAAGGCGGGCAGTGACCTGCTGGCGCGCAGCTACCACCGCACCCACGGCCTGGACGTGGTGGTCACCCGCTGCTCGAACAACTACGGGCCGTACCAGTTCCCGGAGAAGGTGGTCCCGCTGTTCACCACCCGGCTCCTCGACGGCGGCACCGTCCCGCTCTACGGCGACGGCCTCAACGTCCGCGACTGGCTGCACGTCTCCGACCACTGCCGCGGGATCACCCTGGCCGCCACGACGGGCCGCGCCGGGGAGGTCTACAACATCGGCGGCGGCACCGAGCTGACCAACCTGGACCTGACCCGCGCGCTGCTCGCCGCCGTCGGCGAGGGGGAGGACCGCATCGAGCGGGTCGCCGACCGCAAGGGGCACGACCGCCGCTACTCCGTGGACTGGTCGAAGATCCGCGACGAGCTCGGCTACACCCCCCGGGTGCCGTTCGACGAGGGCCTGGCCGCCACCGTGGCCTGGTACCGCGACCACCGGAGCTGGTGGGCGTGAAGGCGACCCCGCTGTCGATCGAGGGCGCCTGGCTGTTCGAGCCGACCACCTTCGCCGACCACCGCGGCTCGTTCACCGCGCCCTTCCAGGGCCCGGCGTTCCGCGACGCGCTCGGGTTCGACCTGACCGTCGCCCAGACCAACCAGTCGGTGTCGGCGCGCGGGGTCGTGCGCGGCGTGCACTACGCCGACGTGCCGCCCGGCCAGGCCAAGTACCTCTACGTGGCCGCCGGCGCCGTCCGCGACGTCGTGGTGGACCTGCGGGTCGGGTCGCCGACGTTCGGGCGGGTCGAGGCGGTCGACCTCGACGCCGCCTCGATGCGGGCGGTCTACCTGTCCGAGGGACTCGGGCACGCCTTCCAGGCACTCGCCGACACCACCGTCGTCGGGTACCTGTGCTCGACGTCGTACACCCCGGCGGCCGAGCACGGGATCAGCCCGGTGGACCCGGCCCTCGTGCTGCCCTGGGCCGAGGGGGTCGAGCCGGTGCTGTCCGACAAGGACCGTGCCGCGCCCACCCTGGAGGAGGCCCTCGCCGCGGGAGCCCTGCCGACCTGGGAGAGCTGCCGCGCCCGCCTGGCGCAGCTGCGCGGGTAGCGGCTCAGTTCCCGGCCCAGCCGGACCGCACCGCGAAGTAGGCCCGGACGAACGGGTCCCGCGCCGCCCCTTCCGCGACGAGCGCCGCGCGGTGCTGCGCGACCCCGCGCGTCTCCGCGTCGATCTCCGGCGGCAGGACGTCACCGGCGAGGTCGGTGAGCCCCAGCAGTGCGAGCAGCAGGCCGTCGTGCCCGCCCGGCGCCGTCTCGGTGACCAGCAGCGACGCCAGCCGGGTCCGCAGCGCCCGGGCCGGCTCCGGGTCCTGCTCGGTCAGCAGCACCCGGCGGAACAGCCCGAACCGGCGGTACTCCTGCGCGGCGAGGACCCCGTCGGCGACCAGCTGCCCCACGGCGCCGCCCGCCGAGCCCGCCGGGGTCCGCGCGAGGTGCGCCGCGGTGGCGGCGACGGCGTGCGAGCCGGTGTCGGTGCCGTCCCGGGTGACCGCGGCCAGCGCCGCGGCCAGCGCGGGGTGGTCGGGCTCCCCGCCCGACGGCGTCACGGTGTCGCCGCCGTCGGGGCCGTCCCCGCCGTCGAGGTGCAGTGCGCCGGCGTCGACCAGGTCGCGCACCAGCGCGACGGGCAGGACCCGCCCGTCGAACCGGTCACCGATCCGGCCGGTCGAGCGGTCGAGCCCCAGCAGGAGCAGTTCCTCGGCCAGCAGCAGGGTCCGCACGGCCGAGGACGTTAGTGCCGGCGCGACACCTCGGCGTCACCGGGACGCACACTGCCCGACGTCTGCGACAGCCCGTCCGGGGCGGCAGCTAACCTCCGGCCATGTCGGAGAACACCACCCCGCTGAAGCTGTCGGTCATCGGGTGCGGCTACCTCGGAGCCGTGCACGCGGCCTCGATGGCGGAGCTGGGCCACGAGGTCGTCGGTATCGAGGTCGACGTCGCGAAGGCGGAGTCGCTGGCCGCGGGCCGGGTCCCGTTCTTCGAGCCGGGCTTCGAGGAGCTGCTGCGCCGGTCGCTGGACTCGGGGCGGCTGTCGTTCTCCTCGGACATGGCCGACGCCCGGGGCGCCGCGGTGCACTTCGTGTGCGTCGGCACCCCGCAGCGGCGCGGGGAGTACGCCGCGGACCTGACCTACGTCGAGGCGGCGACGGCGTCGCTGATCGAGGTGCTGGGCCCCGGCGAGCTGGTCGTCGGCAAGTCCACGGTGCCGGTGGGCACGGCCGCCCGGCTGGCCGAGCAGGTCGCGGCCCGGGTGCCGGACGCGGCGCTGGCGTGGAACCCGGAGTTCCTGCGCGAGGGCTTCGCGGTGGCCGACACCCTGCACCCGGACCGGCTCGTCTACGGCGTCCCGTCGCTGTCCGGCGTGGACACCGCGGTGGACGCGGAGAAGGTCCTGGACACCGTCTACGCGCGGATCGTCGCCGACGGCACGCCGAAGGTCGTCACCGACTACGCCACCGCGGAGATGGTCAAGACCGCCGCGAACTCCTTCCTCGCCACCAAGATCTCCTTCATCAACGCGATGGCCGAGCTGTGCGAGGCCACCGGCGCCGACGTGAAGCAGCTCGCCGACGCGATCGGCCACGACGACCGGATCGGCCGCAAGTTCCTCAACGCCGGGCTCGGCTTCGGCGGCGGCTGCCTGCCCAAGGACATCCGGGCGTTCATGGCCCGCGCCGGCGAGCTGGGCGCCGACCAGGCGCTGACCTTCCTGCGCGAGGTCGACAACATCAACATGCGGCGCCGGATCCGGATGGTGGAGCTCGCCCGCCAGGTGTGCGACGACTCCCTGCTCGGCAAGCGGATCGCGGTGCTGGGCGCGGCGTTCAAGCCCGACTCCGACGACATCCGCGACTCCCCGGCGCTGAACGTGGCCGCGCAGCTGCAGCTGCAGGGCGCGAACGTCCGGGTGACCGACCCGCAGGCGCTGCCCAACGTGCGGCGGCACTGGTCGCAGCTGGACTGCGTCGACACCCCGGAGGAGGCCGCCGAGGGCGCCGACGTCGTCCTGCTGCTGACCGAGTGGAAGCAGTACCGCGAGCTCGACCCGGGCTCGTTCGGGAAGGTCGTGAAGACCCGCCGGGTGCTCGACGGCCGCAACGCCCTCGACCGCGAGGCCTGGGAGTCCGCGGGCTGGACCTACCGCGCGCTGGGCAGGCGCAACGTCTGAGGCCGGCCCACGGTCCGCGCCCACGCCGCGAAGCCGACGGGGTCGAGCCCGAACTCCCGCGCCCGCTCCGGACCGGCGGCGCGGGGGTGGGCGTCGACGAAGGCGTGGGACTGCACGAACGCCTCGACCAGCCCCTCCGCGCGGGCCTGCTCCGGGCCCTCGGTCAGGGTGAACGGCACGTCCCAGGCCTCGGTGAGCGCCGCGGCCGCCTGCCGGTAGCTCAGGCGCTCGCCGACCAGGTCGAGCGCGACGCCGTCGAACCGGTCCGGGTCGGCGAACGCGGCGGCCGCCGCGGCCCCGATGTCGGCCACCGCGACGAACGGGTGCACCAGGTCCGGGTCCAGCGCCAGCAGCAGCCGCGGCGCGTCGCCCCCGGCCAGGTACATCGACCACGGCACGAAGTTCTCCATGAACCCGCTGGGCCGCAGCCGGGTGACCCACCGGGCCCCGGCCCCGGCGAGCGCCTCCTCCGCGACGGCCTTGGACCGCCAGTAGTGGGCCATGTGCTCGCCCCAGACCGCGGCGTCGACGGCGCCGGGGTGTCCCAGCTCGCCGACCCCCGACACCGAGGTGTGCACCACCTGCGCGACGCCCGCGTCCCGGATCGCGGCCGCGATCGCGTCGGCGTGCCGCAGCTCCCGGTCGCCGAGCAGGTCGTCGAGGTCGGGCATCTGCACCGAGAACACCCCGCGGGCGCCGCGGGCGGCCGCCGTCACCGACGCCGGGTCGTCGAGGTCGCCGGTGACCAGGGTGGCGCCGGCGTCGGCGAGCGCCCGTGCCGCGGTGGTGCCGGGGTCGCGGACCAGCGCCCGGACCGGGGTCCCCGCGGCGAGCAGCGCCCGTGCCGCCGCCCCGCCCTGCCTGCCGGTCGCGCCCGTGACCAGTACCGGATCGTCCATGTCGTGCTCCTCCCGATGAAACGGGGTGTCCCCCCGTTTTCTGTCGGCTACGATATGGAGGACCACTCCGTTTTGTCGAGCCGTCCGGGAGGACCCATGCCGCGCGACGCCACGGCGGCCCCGCGGGCCGACCGCCTCCGCAACCGGGAACGCCTGCTCGGCGCCGCGATGGAGGTCGTCGCACGGGACGGGGCGCAGGCGTCGATGGAGGAGATCGCCCGCCGGGCGGGTGTCGGGTCGGCGACCCTGCACCGGCACTTCGCCTCCCGCCGGGCGCTGCTCGAGGCGGTGTTCGCCGACGGCGTCGACACCCTCTGCGCCCGCGCCGAGGCGCTCCGCCGTGCCGAGCCCGCCACCGCGCTGTGGACCTGGCTCGACGAGTTCGTCCACTACGTCGCGACCACCCGCGGCGTGGTCGAGGTCCTGCTCGCCGAGCCCGCCGCGGACGCCCCGGTCTGCCACACCGACCGGGTGCGGGCCGCCGTCCGTCCGCTGGTGGCCGCCGCGGCCGCCGCCGGCGGGCTGCACCCCGACGCCCGCCCCGAGGACGTCGTCGCCCTCACCGCGGTGGTGTCCACGGCGGCGGGGGAGGACCCGTCCACCGCACGGAGGCTGCTGCGCCTGACCGTGGACGGGCTCCGGGGAGCGGGCTGCGGTAGAACGCAGGCGTGACCTCGCACCCCGTCCTCGCCGGATCGGACCGCGCGGCGTTCGGCTCGCTGCAGCGCGCCTCCACGCCCCGCGCCGAGCGCTACCGCATCGGCAAGGGGCTGCGGAAGGTCGCGCCCCGGTCCGGGCTCGCCGAGTGGTCCGCGCAGCTGCGCCGGGCCGACCCGGTCGACGTCGTCGAGGCGCAGAACGCCGGGCGCGTGCACGAGCTCGTCCCGCTGCGGATCCAGCGGATGACCGCCTCCCCGCACGCGTTCCTGCGCGGCGCCGCGGCCCTGCACGCCGCGGACTTCGCGGTACTGCCCGAGACCGGCGTGCACCCCGTCATCTGCGGCGACGCCCACCTGGGCAACTTCGGCTTCTACGCCTCGCCCGAGCGCGACCTGGTCTTCGACCTCAACGACTTCGACGAGGCCCACCCCGGCGCCTGGGAGTGGGACCTGCGACGGCTGGTGTCCTCCACCTGGGTCGCCGGGCGGGACTCCGGGGCGACCGAACAGCAGTGCGGCGAGGCCGTCACCCGCTGCGTGACCTCCTACGCCGAGCACCTGCGTCACCTCGCCGACGAGCCGCTGCTCGCCCGCTCGTTCGACATCATGGACATCGACACCCTGCGCTCGGACGCCGACCACAAGACCTCGCGCCGGGTCATCGACAAGGCCGCCGAGCGGGCGCGCCGGCGCACCAGCGACCGCGCGCTGCCCCGGTTCGTGACCGAGGAGGGCGGGGCGCGGCGGATCGTCACCGAGCCGCCGTTGATCACCCACCCCGACGACGAGCACACCGCGCGCATCCTGGCCGCCCTCGACGAGTACCTCGCGACGCTGCCGCCGCACTGGAGCCGGATCCTCGGCGGTTACCACGCCGTCGACGTCGCCCACAAGGTCGTCGGGGTCGGCTCGGTCGGGCTGCGCGCCTACCTCGTGCTCTGCGAGGGCTCCAGCCCCGACGACGTGCTGTTCCTGCAGCTCAAGCAGGCGCGCCGGTCGGTCGTCGCGCCGTGGGTGCACGGCGGCGAGGCCTGGCACGCCCACCAGGGCCAGCGGGTCGTGGAGTACCAGCAGGCCCTGCAGACCGTCTCCGACCCGCTCCTGGGCTGGACGACGATCAACGGCCGCCAGTACTACGTCCGCCAGTTCCGCGACATGAAGGGCGCGATCGTCCCCGACACCCTCGACGCCCCCGCGCTGGCCGACTACGCCGACGTCTGCGGCAGGCTGCTCGCCAAGGGGCACGCCCGCACCTCGGGGGCGTCGATGATCGCCGGCTACCTGGGGAAGGGCGGCAAGGTGGCCGCGGCGCTCGCGACGTTCGCCAGGGCCTACGCCGACCAGACCGAAGCCGATCATGACGCGCTGGTCCGCGCGGTGCGGTCCGGGCGGCTGTCGGATCGGACACCTGAGCAGGTGCCGGGCACGGCGATCGGCTAGGTTCTGGCCCCGTGACCGTCGTCGAAACCCTGCTGGTCTTCGTGGTCGCGCCGGCTGTCCTGTACTTCGCGATCTGGGGCTGGATCGCGATGCGGAACCGGAGCAACCGCCCCCGCTACAACGCGGGTGACCCCTGGCCGTACGAGCCGCTGTTCTGGATCGCCGAGCCGTCCGCCGCGGGGCACCACGCCGCGCACGCCGGACACGGCGACACCGCCCCGTCCGAGGGCGGCGACACCCGAGGAGGTACCGGTGGCAAGTGGTGACCTCGCCGTCTTCACCGGCAACGAGGAGGACCTGCCCGAGGGGTCGGTCGTCACGAACTCCGGTCGCCTGTCGGTGGCCGAGAACTTCGTCGAGCCGTCCGCGGCCGCGCACCCGTTCACCCCGGTGCAGCTGACCCGCCTGGACGAGGCGCTGTACCTGGCCAGCCGCGAGACCGGCCTGCGGTTCGCGCTGTACCTGGGCGACCTGGGTGCCGACGCGCGGGCCACCGCGGTCGACCTGCACGGGCGCGTCGACGACCACGAGGACGCGGTGCTCGTCGCCGTGAGCCCCGAGCAGCGCCTGCTGGAGATCGTGACCGGCGCCGAGGCGAAGGTCCGCCTCCCCGACCGCGGCGCCAAGCTCGCTCTCATGAGCATGGTCGCGTCCTTCAAGGAGGGCGATCTGTTCGGTGGAATCCTGTCCGGACTGAGGATGCTGGCGGACCAGGCCGGCAGCCGCCCCTGAGCTGGGGTTTCCCACCCGGTGGACACCGCGGGCGGACACCCGGGCGCGTCCGTGGACAGTGCGGCGCCCGCGTGTCCGTCACTCGCGGCCCACCACGATCGGCGCAGCGGCTCTAAGGTGTCCCCCATGGTGCGCAGCGGGAGGACCGAGCGGTGACCGGCCCCACCGGCAGCCCGATCCTGATCGTCGACGACCACGAGCTGGTCGGGTCCGCTCTCGCCCTCAACCTGCGCGCCGAGGGCGAGGACGCGACCTTCCAGCCGGTCCGCTCCGCCGCCGCGGTCCTGGAGCACGCCCGACGCGTCACGCCCGGGCTCATCGTGCTCGACCTCGACCTGGGGCGTGACCCGGAGGGCAACCGCATCGACGGGGTCCGGCTCGTCGGCCCCCTCTGCGAGGCGGGCTGGCGGGTGGTGGTGCTGTCCGGCAGCTCCGACCCCGGCCGGGTCGGCGCCGCCCTGGACGCGGGCGGGTTCGTGTTCGTCCCCAAGAACGCGCCGTTCCCGGCGCTGCTCAGCGCCATCCGCGAGGCCCACGCCGGGCGCTCGATCATGCCGCCGGGCCGCCGCGAGCAGTTCATCCGGCTGCACCGCGACCGGGAGCACGAGCGCCGCGACCTGCACGAGAAGCTGGGCAGGCTCACCCAGCGCGAGCGCGAGGTCCTCGCCCTGCTGGCGGGCGGCAAGCGTGCGCAGTCGGTGGCCGACCACTTCGTCGTCTCGCTGGCGACGGTCCGGACGCAGATCCGCGCGGTGCTGACCAAGCTGGAGGTCGGCTCCCAGCTGGAGGCCGTCGCGCTCTACCGCAAGGCCGCCGGGATCTGACCCGTTCGGCCCACAACACAGCCACCGAACGTCACCGAGAATGACGAGTCCTATCATCGCTTTCTCATCAGTCCGGCGACTTCTTCGGAGCGGAGGGGACGTGGCGTCCGGTTTCCTCGGCGCGCTCCTGGGGCCGCAGCGGCGGGCCCGGTTCCTGGCCGGACACCTGACCGACGTGCTGGTCGTCGCGGTCCTGGCCGTCCTCGTGGTGGCGGTGAGCCGCCCCGCGGTCGTCGACGGACGGATCGACCTGTCCGACGCGACGGCGGTGCTCACCCTCGTCGCGGCCGCGGTCGGCTCGGCGGCGGCGATCGTCGCGCTGGTGACGGGGCGGCTGTCCGGGGACCCCCGTCCGTCGTGGTTCGGGGCCGCCCTCCTGCTCTACGGCGTCGTGCTCCTCCCGCTGTCCGCACTGGTCCTGCCGCAGTACCCGGCGGGCACCCCGCGGCTGGCCGTGCTGACCATGTTCGTGATCAGCCTGTGCATCCTGGTCGCCGCGCTGCGGCCGCCGCTGGTCCTCGGGGCCTGGGGCGGCTGGGCGCTGGCCGCGGTCGCCCTCGTCATCGGCGGGGTCGTCGCGTCGCAGGCGGAGAGCCCGTTCACCCGGATGGTGGCGACCTCGCCGCTCTACTCGATCGTGGTGCAGAGCGGCTGGGCGCTGGTCGCGGTGCTGTTCCTGCTCGACGGCTACCGGCGCCCGAGCCGGATCCGGGCCCGGATGGGGCTCGGCCTGCTGATCGTCGCGGTGTCGCAGCTGTACCGGGCGATCGTGCCCGGCCAGGAACCGACGGCCGGCCTGGTCTACCCGTCGCTGCGGGTGCTCGGGATGGGCGTGGTGCTCACCGCGCTGCTGACCATGGCGCTGCGTGCGGTGACCCAGATGCAGGACGACTACGACCAGCTCCAGGACACCCTCGGCGAGGCGTCGGCGCTGCTCGAACGGGCCACCGGCCAGACCGCCGAGCGCGACCACGAGCTGCGCAACGGCCTGGCGGGCCTGGCCGGCGCCGCGCAGCTGCTGACGACCCGCCCCGGTGACGACCCCCAGGTCGCCCGGATGCGGGAGGCGGTGCTCGCCGAGCTGAACCGGCTCCGCCAGATGCTGCAGACCCCGATCACCGTCGAGGACACCGTGGCCGACCCGATGGTCGACGGGCGCGACGCCGCCCTGCTCGACTACGGCCCGGACTACGCCCCGGTCGCCCCGTCGCCGGGGGCGGACACCGGCGGCGAGCACGACGTCGGGGAGGCCCTGCGCACCCTGGTGGACCTGCGCGACGGCCGCTGCATCACCCTCGACACCCAGGACGACCTGCCCCCCGTCGCCGCGCCCGAGTCGCTCACCCGCCAGGTCGTGACGAACCTGCTGGCCAACTGCGACCGGCACGCGCCCCGGACCCCGGTGGTGGTGCGGGCCCGCCTCGCCGACGAGCCGGGTCTGGTCGCCGTCGAGGTCCGCGACCACGGCCCCGGCCTGCCGGACGGGCAGGAGCAGCTCGAGATCGTCCGCGGCCGGCACGACGAGGCCGCCGGCGGCTCCGGGCTCGGGCTGCACATCAGCGCCCAGCTCGCTCAGGAGCACGGCGGCACCCTGGTGCTCCGTACGGTGGACGCACCCCGCGGCTGTCTTGCCGTACTCACACTTCCGGTGGCCCGCTGATCGGGTGGCGACGTGTCCACGACCTGCCGTTCCGTCCACAAAAGGTCTTTTCGTCGCCGCGAGCCATTCCCACGCGCCCCACGCGATCTCATACTGGGTGACGCAACGGCACGGTGCGATGACGCGATGGTCGTCCGCGCTGCCGTTCGCCGGCACGAAGGAGGTCACCATGGCGCACGAGAACGACGGCACCGACCGCAGGACCCCCGCCACCCCCACGGCCGCGGTCCTGACACCGCCGACGGGCCTGGAGCCCGTCCCGGCGCTGCCCCGGCCGCGCACACCGTCCGAGCCGCGGACCCCGGCCGGTCCGCCCGCGCCCGTCGTCCCGCAGGTGGGACTGTGCACCTGCGGCCACCCGGAGGACCTGCACGACCACTACCGCCCGGGCACCGACTGCGGCAGCTGCGGGCCGCGTGTCTGCGCGGGCTTCCGCTCCGCCGACGAACCGGCGTCGACGAACCCGCTGCGGCGGTGGCTGCGCCGCCGCTGACCACACCCCGACACACGAACGGCGCCCCGGGAGCACGGACTCCCGGGGCGCCGTCGTGCGTGGGTCAGGGCTGCTGGACCGCGGTGGTCCGCTCCGGGTCCGGAGTGGCCTGACCGTCGAACTCACGGGCGGCCAGCGCGCGCACGATCCCGGCGCGCCCCTCGGACACGAGCCGGCGCAGCGACGCCGGCTTGGACTCGTCGGCGAGCCAGGCGTCCGCCGCCGCGACGGTCGGCTCCGCGACCGCCCAGGACGGGAACAGTCCGACGACGACGTTCTGCGCCAGCTCCGAGGTCCGGCGCGCCCACACGCCGTCGATCTCGTCGAAGTAGCGCTGGACGTAGCCGTCGAGCAGCCCGGGGCTCACCGTCGACAGCGCGGGGTGGGAGAACCCGGAGATCGCCGACTCGTTGATCGCGTTCGGCAGGGAGTCGTCGTGCACGGCGCGCTGCCACGCCCGCTCCTTGGCCTCCGCGGTCGGGATCAGCGCGCGGGCCCGCTCGGCCTGCCGCGCCCCGGTGGAGGTGGCGTCGCGCTCGGCCTCCTCGGCGATCTCGGTCTCGCCGGCCTTCCCGTGCGCGACGAGTGCGTGCAGCAGCCGCCAGCGCAGGTCGGCGTCGACGGTCAGTCCCTTCGGGACGTCGACGTCGAGCAGCCAGCCCTTCATCCGGTCCAGGGTGTTCTCCGGCAGCACCGAGGCGGTCAGCGCGTTGACCACCGCCAGCTGGACGTCCGACCCGGGCGGGGCGGTGTCCAGGCGGAACCGCAGCGCGTCGGTCAGCAGCGGCCAGCCGCGGCCCTGCGCCCACTCCGGGGTGCAGTACGACGCCGTCGCGGTCTGGGCCTGCAGCAGCAGCCGCTGCACGACGCCGATCTCGGACTCGGTGTCGAACCCGCCGGCGACCAGGGTGACGAAGTCACGGGCCTTCAGCTCGGCCTCACGGGTCATCTCCCACGCCGAGGACCAGCACAGCGTGCGCGGCAGCGACTCGGCGATGTCGCCGATCCGGTCGACCAGGGTCGCGAGCGAGCCCGGGTCCAGGCGCAGCGCGCAGTAGGTGAGGTCGTCGTCATTGACCAGGACGAGCTTGCCGCGGGGCAGCCCGACCAGCTCCGGGACGGCCGTGCGCTCGCCGGAGATGTCGAGCTCGACGCGGTGGGTGCGGACGAGCTTGCCGGTCTCCGGGTCGTCGTCGTAGACGCCGACGGCGATCCGGTGCGTGCGCAGCTCACCGGCACCCGGCCGGGCGCCGCCCTGCACGACGTCGAACGAGGTGAACTTCCCGGCCTCGTCGAGCTGGAACGACGGGCGCAGCAGGTTCAGGCCGGTGGTGCGCAGCCACTGCGCGCCCCAGTCCGACAGGTCCCGGCCGGACGCCTTCTCCAGCGAGCCCAGCAGGTCGTCGAAGGTGGCGTTGCCCCAGGCGTGGGCGGCGAAGTAGTCGCGCAGCCCGGCCAGGAACGGCTCCAGCCCGACGTAGGCGACGAGCTGCTTGAGGACCGACGCGCCCTTGGCGTAGGTGATGCCGTCGAAGTTGACCTCGACGGCCTGCAGGTCCGGGATGTCCGCGGCGATCGGGTGCGTCGAGGGCAGCTGGTCCTGCCGGTAGGCCCAGGACTTCTCGAGGTTCGCGAACGTCGTCCAGGCGCCCGTGTACTCGGTCGCCTCGGCCTGGCACAGCACCGACGCCCAGGTCGCGAACGACTCGTTGAGCCACAGGTCGTCCCACCAGCGCATGGTCACGAGGTCGCCGAACCACATGTGCGCCATCTCGTGCAGGATCGTTTCGGCGCGCCGTTCGTAGAGCGTGCGGGTCACCCGCGACCGGAAGACGTAGTCCTCCAGGAACGTGATCGCGCCGGCGTTCTCCATCGCACCCGCGTTGAACTCGGGCACGAACAGCTGGTCGTACTTGCCGAACGGGTAGGTCACCCCGAAGTTGCGGTGGTAGAAGTCGAAGCCCTGCCGGGTCTCGGTGAAGATCCGCTCGTGGTCCATGTGCGGGGCCAGCGAGGCGCGGCAGAAGATGCCCAGCGGGATCTCGGCGTGCTCGTCGCGGTAGGTGTCGTGCCAGCTCGCGTACGGCCCGGCGATCAGCGCGACCAGGTAGGTCGAGAGGATCTCGGTCCGCTCGAAGCGGTGCACCCCGCCCTCGACCGTCGCCGGGGCGTTGGAGATGACCTTCCAGTCCTCCGGCGCGGTCACGGTGAGGGTGTAGCGGGCCTTGAGGTCGGGCTGGTCGAAGCAGGGGAACAGCCGCTTGCAGTCGGCCGTCTCGAACTGCGAGTACAGGTAGACGGCCTGGTCGACGGGGTCGACGAAGCGGTGCAGGCCCTCACCGGTGTTGGTGTAGAGCCCGGTCGCGACGATCGTCAGCTCGTTCTCCGCGGCGAGACCGGGCAGCGCGAGGCCGTCCTCCTCGGTCCACGCGGCGGCGTCGAGCTCGGTGCCGTTCAGCGTCGCCGAGATGATGCCGTCGCCCACCCACTCGATCCACGTGCTCCCGCCGGGCTCGGCCGCGGTGAAGCGCACCGTGGTCGTCACCGCGAACGTCCGCGCGGAGGGGGCTCCGGCGCCGTCGGTCAGGTCGATCGTGACGTCGTAGGTGGAGACGTCGAGCAGCGCCGCGCGCTCCTCGGCCTGGGCACGGGTGAGGTTGGGCGGGGTCACGTCGTTCGGGGTCCTCTCGGGGAGTGGTGTCGTCGGCATCCAATCACGGTGCCCGGGGCGCGGCCCGTGGAATCCGCGGCCGGTGCCCGGTGTTGCGCCGGGTATGACGACTCCTGCTGCCGACGGCCGCGCACGCATCGACATCTGGTTCGACCCGCTGTGCCCCTGGGCGTGGCTGACCTCCCGCTGGGTGCTGGAGGTGGAGAAGGTCCGCGCCGTCGACGTCACCTGGCACGTCATGAGCCTGTCCGTGCTGAACGAGGGCCGTGAGCTGCCCGAGCAGTACGTCGAGCTCATGTCGAAGGGCTGGGGCCCGGTGCGCGTGTGCATCGCCGCCGCCGAGCTGAAGGGCCCGGAGGTCCTCGCGCCGCTCTACACCGCGCTCGGCGAGCGCATCCACAACCAGGGCAACAAGGACTTCGACGACGTCATCGCGGGCGCGCTCAAGGAGCTCGACCTCCCGGCGTCGCTGGCGGAGGCCGCGCACTCCACCGAGTACGACGAGAAGCTGCGCGCCAGCCACCACGAGGGCATGGACCCGGTGGGTCTCGACGTCGGCACCCCGACCATCCACGTCGACGGCGTGGCGTTCTTCGGGCCGGTCATCTCCCGGGTCCCGAAGGGCGAGGACGCCGGCCGCCTGTTCGACGGCGCCCGGCTGCTGGCCGAGAACCCGCACTTCTTCGAGCTCAAGCGCACCCGTACCGAGGACCCGTCCTTCGACTACTGAGCCGGTGACGGCGTGATCGCCGCGATCGAGGGGGCCGGTGCCGGATGTGGCACCGGACCCCTCACTCGTGACGATCACCCGGCGGCGCCGCTCGCGATCGCGAACGGGATCGCCCGTTCGGCCGTGGCGGGCGCCGCGGGGGCGCACAGTGCCCGGCCGTGGACACCTGGTTCTCGCGGCGGACGACGTCGGTGCTCGGAGCGGTGGCGCTGGTCGCCGGGACGCTCGCGGGCGGACAGCTCGCGGTCGGCGCCGTGCTGGACCGGGGCGCGCTCGCCGACGCGGTGCCCCGGACGTCGCTGAGCCCGTACTCCGACGGCGCGTTCACCGTGCGGGCCGCGGCGGTGGACAGCCGGGTCGACATCGCCGGGGCCGAGGACGGCTCCTACGTGCTCGGCCACACCCCGGCGGGCAGCGACGTGGTCCTCGACCTCGACCTGCTCTCCGGCGACACCGCGCGCCCGTGGTGGGTGCAGCCCGCCACCGGGACGACGCTGGAGCTGGCCCAGCTCGCGAGCTCGGGGATCGCCCGGTTCCCGGCCCCGCAGGGCGCGGGCGGGAGCCGCGACTGGGTCCTGGTGGTCGACGACGTCGCCGCCGGGTACGGCGCACCCGACGCCGACGCCGTCGCACGGGCGGTGGGGGAGCGGGTGCGGTCCGCGGTGGCGAGGGCGGGGTCCGGCCGGGTCTCCGGCGCGGACGGTTCCGGTGCGGACGGCGCGGCCGGGGGACCGGACCCGGCGGGGCCCTCCGGCGGTTCCGGCGACGGCCACGGTTCCGGCGACGGCCGCGGTTCCGGCGACGGCCACGGCTCCGGCGGCGGCGCGGGCGACGCGGCGGGTGGGGACGGGGGCCGGGGTGGCACGGGCAGCGGTGCCGACGGGGCCCCGGACAGCGCCGGGCCGGACAGCGGCTCGGACGGCGACGGCTCGGGTGGCAATGGCTCGGGTGGCGACGGCTCGGGTGACGGCTCGGGTGACGGCTCGGGTGACGACTCGGACGGCGCCGGTTCGACCGGTGGCGACGGCGGCACCGGTGGCGGCGGCGGGGGCGACGACGGCTCCGGCAGCGGCTCCCCGTCGGGCTCCGGCGGCTCCGGCCACCGCTCCGGCGGCAGCGCCGGCGACGGCCCGGCCTCGGGATCCGAGCCGGAGGACCGCGACTTCGGCGGTTCCGGCGGGGACGGGGGCTCTTCCGGCGGGAGCGGTGGATCGTCCGATGGCGACGACTCCACCGAGGGCGGCAGCGGCGGGTCCGGCAGCGGCGGGTCCGGCAGCGACAAGGACCGCGGGGACAAGGGCGGGGACCGCGGGGCCGAGGGGGACAAGCGAGACGGGGGCGACAAGGACCGCGGAGACGAGCGCGGAGGGGGAGACAGCGGCGCCCCGGCCCCCGCGGCCCCCGCGCCGAAGCCGGAGAAGAAGAAGGAGCCGGCGCCGTCGTCGTCGGCGAAGGCGGCCGACGGCACCTGGGACGAGTTGGCGCAGTGCGAGTCCTCCGGCGACTGGTCCATCTCGACCGGGAACGGCTACCACGGTGGTCTCCAGTTCGACAAGGGCACCTGGAGCGACTTCGGCGGCACGAAGTACGCCCCCACCGCCGACGGCGCCAGCAAGGAGCAGCAGATCGAGATCGCGACCAAGGTCCGGGACGCCCGCGGCGGTTACGGATCGTGGCCGGCATGTGCCAACAAGTTGGGCCTTCCGAGGTGATCGATCGTCCTGTGGTGTGGCGTACGGTCGCTGGCTGCGCGACCGGTGGTCGCGTAGGGTCCGTGGTCCCTCTCCCGGTCGTTCGCAGCACCTGCCCTGCCGACGGCGGCCCGGCCTCGATTCCCTACCCTTGGACCTCATGAGTTCGCCCATCCCCGACGCCCACCGGATCGGGAACCGCTACCGGCTCGACGAGCGGATCGGTGCCGGTGCGATGGGTGCCGTGTGGCGGGGGACGGACGAGCTGCTGAACCGCACGGTGGCCGTCAAGGAGCTGCTCGCGGCGGCCCTGCCGTCCGACGAGCAGCTGGAGGAGTCCCGCCAGCGGATCCTGCGCGAGGGCCGGATCGGCGCCCGCCTGCAGCACGCGCACGTGATCAGCATGTTCGACGTCGTCGTCCACGACGACCGTCCGTGGCTGGTCATGGAGTACCTGCCGTCGCGCTCGCTGGCCGCGGTGCTCGCCGAGAAGGGTCCGATCCCGCCGCGGGAGGCCGCCGCGATCGGCCGTCAGGTCGCCGACGGGCTGGCCGCCGCGCACACCGCGGGCGTCGTGCACCGTGACATCAAGCCGGGCAACGTCCTGATCGCCGAGGACGGCCGGGCCAAGATCACCGACTTCGGCGTGTCCCGCGCCGTCGACGACGTGCAGCTCACCCGGACCGGCGTCATCGCCGGCACCCCGGCCTTCCTGGCCCCGGAGGTCGCCCGAGGCCAGGAGCCGACGGCCGCCTCGGACGTCTTCGCGCTCGGCGCGATGCTCTACGCCTCGGTCGAGGGCGAGCCGCCGTTCGGCCTCGACGACAACGCCTACGCCCTGCTGCACAAGGTCGCCACCGGCGCGATCACCCCGCCGCAGGAGGCGGGCCCGCT
This sequence comes from Pseudonocardia sp. TMWB2A, assembly GCF_017312135.1. NCBI lineage: Bacteria > Bacillati > Actinomycetota > Actinomycetes > Pseudonocardiales > Pseudonocardiaceae > Pseudonocardia > Pseudonocardia sp. TMWB2A. The sequence continues at coordinate 5,418,116 of NZ_QKQY01000002.1, read as the reverse complement.
GACCGCGCTGCTGATGCGCCTGCTGGCCAACGACCCCACCGAGCGGCCCAGCTCCGCCCAGGCCCGCGAGGCGCTCGCCCGGATCGCCGCGGGCCAGTCCGTCGCCGGTCTCGCGACGCCGTCCACGGCGACCGCGGTGATGGACACCGGCGACGGTGCGGGCGCGCCCGACGGGCTCGAGGCGCAGGGCGGCGGGACCGTCGTCGACGCGCCGGCCGTGCCCGCACCGCAGGTCATCCCCGGTCCCGGCGGCCGTGGTGGCCGACGGGGCGGTGCCACCCGCTCCCGGGACGGGCGGGGTCGTCGCACCCCGGTCGTGCTGGGTGCGGTGGCCGTGCTGCTCGTCGTCGGCGGCGGTGTCGCGTTCGGCGTCTACTCGACCAGCCGGCAGCAGGACGCCCCGCCGGTGATCGCCGCCCCGCCGACGAGCGGGTCGCCGTCGCCGAGCGCGGCACCGACGACCACGCCCGCGCCGACGACCACCCCGACGCCGACACCGACCACGGGGACCGGCGAGGTCCAGGACCCGGTGTCGTTCGTGCAGAACTACTACCGGATGCTGCCCGGCGACATCGACGGTGCGTTCGCGATGCTCAGCCCGCAGGCGCAGGCCCAGAGCGAGGGCATCCAGGGTTTCCGGACCTTCTACAGCGGCGTCCGCAACGTCTACGCCGAGAACCTGCGCAACGCGGGCCCGAACACGGTCACCGCGACCGTCGTGTTCATGCGCAACGACGGCACGACGACCCGGGAGAACTACCGGTTCGTCGTGGGCACCGACAGCGAGGGCCAGGAGATCCTGCAGTCGTTCAGCACGGCCTGACCGTTCCGATCGGTCAGCCGGGGCGCAGCGACATCACGAAGTCCGTGGTCGCGGCGACGATCTGCCGTTGTGCGGTCGCCCGGTCCACGCCCGCCTCGCCGTCGCCGGTCTGCGGGCCGTAGTCGCCGAAGTAGGCGTGCACCCCGCCGTCGACGACGACGAAGCGGGTCCCCGCGGGCAGCTGCGCCCAGGAGTCCGCGATCGCGTCCGGTGTGGCCAGCGCGTCGCGGGAGCCGGACACCGACAGGGCCGCCACCGGCGCCCCCGACACGTCGGCGGCCGGGTAGGACGCCCACAGCACCAGCCCACGCACCCCGGGCACGTCGAGTGCCCGCGCGGCCGCCACGCCGCCGAGGGAGTGTCCGCCGACCGCCCAGGTGCGGACCTCGGGCGCCGAAGCGACCGTCCGCGCGACGGCCCCCGGATCGGTCAGCGCGACGCCCAGCGGCGGCGCGGTCACGATCACGCGCACCCCCTGCTCGGCCAGCGGGCGCAGCAGCGCCAGGTAGGCCCGCGGGTCGACCAGCGCCCCGGGGACGAACACCAGGCCCCGGCCGGACGGCGCGGTCGGGCGCATCTCCCACGTCGTCGCGGTGTGCACCACCGCGACCCGGTCCGACGGCTTGGTCGCGGCGAGCGCGGTCGCGTCGGCCTCGTAGGGCCGCAGCCACAGGACGGCGGCGACCAGTGCGACCAGCAGCACCGCACCGGCGGCCCGTCCGGTCGTCCGCAGCCGTCCGGGCCGCGCCGGGCGCCCCGACCGCACCACCAGGACCAGCCCCACCAGGGCGACGACGGCGAGCAGCACCGGGTAGGCCGGGTGCCCGGCGAGCAGCACCGGTCCCCCGACGACGACGATCCCCACCACGACGACCACGGCCACGATCCCGACCAGCGCCCGCACCGCGACCGCCCACCCGGGCCGGGGCGCCCGGTCAGCCACGGGCCACCGTCGCGGTCACGAACTCCACGATCCGGGCGTTCGCCGCGGCCCGGGTGTGCCGGTCGTGCACCTCGTGGCCCTCGTCGGGGATGCGCAGCAGCTCCACCGGCGCACCGCGCCCGGCCAGTGCCGCGTGGATCGCGAGTGCCTGCGCCAGCGGGACGTTCGTGTCGTGCTCGCCGTGCACGACCAGCAGCGGTGCGGCGATGCGGTCCGCCGCGCGCAGCGGGGACAGCTCCTCCAGCAGCGCGCGGTCCCGGCGCGGGTGTCCGTACTCGGTGGTCGCGGGCCCGCTGATCCACGGCTCGGAGTCGGCGTAGAAGGCGGTCATGTCGGACATACCGCACACGTCGACGCCCGCTGCGAACAGCTCCGGGAACCGGGTCAGTGCGGCCAGGGTGAGGAACCCGCCGTAGGACCGGCCGCCGACGACGATCCGGCGCGGGTCGACGTCGGGCACCCCGGCCAGCAGCCGGGTCGCGGCCCGCACGTCGGCGATCGAGCCCGGCCGCAGCGGGCCGTCGTCGAGCCGGGCGAAGGCCCGCCCGCGCCCGGAGGACCCGCGCACGTTCGGCGTGAGCACGGTGACCCCGGCGGCGACGAGGCCGTGCAGCAGCGGCGCCCAGCCGGGCCGTTCCTCGGACTCGGGCCCGCCGTGCAGCCACACGAACCCCACCCCCGTCGGCGACGACGGCCGGTGCAGCCATCCGGTCAGCCGCAGCCCGTCCTCGGCCGGGAAACCGACCGCCTCCGGACGCGGTGGCCGCGGTGTCACCGGGGTGCCGCCGAGCAGCGGGGTGGCCGGGCGCGCGTCGAGCGGCATCCGCACCACGTACGGCGCCACCCCCGGCGAGTGCCCCGCGACCAGCAGCGACACGCCGTCGCGGGCGAAGGCCACGCCGGTGACGACGTCGCACGGCGCGGGCAGCCGCTCCGGCCTGCCGCCACGCAGGTCGGCGATCTCGACCTGGCTGCGCCCGCCGACGTTCCACGCCAGAGCGGCCCGCGGACCACCCGGGTCCAGCGCCACGACCTCCAGGTCGGCGCCGGGCCGGACGGCGACCGGGCGGGCGGGGGACAGGCGGTGCTCACCCGCGGGGCCGAGGGCGACGGCGAGCAGCGCGGTGTGCTCGCGGTCGGCGTCGGTGTGCACCCAGAGCGTGCCCGGGGCGCTGCCGAAGCGGGCGGCGGCGGTGAGCGCCCCGCCGGGCCCGCCGATCACCCGGTCCCGGGTGCCGCGGTGCAGGTCGACCAGCTCCAGGGCGCGCTCCCCGCGACGGCCGGTGCGCAGCACGACCCGTCGTCCGTCGGCCGACACCGCCTGGACGACGGCCGACTGCCCGGACCCGAGCACGGTGGAGGAGCCGTCGCGTACGTCGACCAGGCAGGCGGTGCCGTCGCCCGGCTCGGCGCCGCGCGGGGTCGCGTCGGACAGCACGGTGACGCCCAGCGACCGTCCGCTCGGCGCCCACGCGCCCAGCACGACGGCGGTGGCGTGGGTCGCGATCCCGACGGCGGGCCCGCCGTCGGGATCGAGCAGCGCCACCCGGGTGCGGTCGCCGCCGCACGGGGCGACCTGCACCGCGATCCGGCTGCCGTCGGGGGACCAGGACAGCGCGGTCACGTCGGCGTGCGGGCCGGGGGCCTCCAGGACCCGCGCCCCGTCCGGGTCGACCGGTCCGTCCGCCGGCAGCGCCGCGACGTGCACCCGCGGGCGCCCGGTGCGGTCGGAGATCCAGGCGATGCGGGTGCCGTCGGGGGACACCGCGGGCGAGTGGTGCCCGGGCTCGGCCCCGGCGACGGCACGGTCGGGGGCGGTCTGGGTGATCTGCACGGTCTGCCCGGCCTCCACCGATCACATCCCCCGTTCCTGCTGTCGTATCCTGCGGTTCCGCGCGGCCGGACGCCGAAACTACCCGGTGGGTCCGCACCGGGTTCCACCTCACGTGCGCCGGGCCCCGCCCGCAAGACCCACTGCGTTTCGGGGTGGTGACAAGCGCTACGGCGAACGAGGGATTCGTTCGTACGGAACACGAACAAACCCTGGACCGGGGCCGCTGCCGGGAGCATGCTCGCCGGAGCCGCCCCCACACCTCCAGGAGCAGACGATGGCCGTCCCCGCCCCGACCCCCGCCGACAAGTTCTCCTTCGGACTGTGGACCGTCGGCTGGACCGCCGCCGACCCGTTCGGCGCCCCGACCCGCCCGGCGCTCGACGTCGTCGAGGCGGTCGAGCGGCTCGCCGAGCGCGGCGCGTGGGGCCTGACCTTCCACGACGACGACCTGTTCGGCTTCGCCCCCGAGCGCGCGCACCGCGACCGGCAGATCGCCCGGCTGCGCGAGGCCTGCGCGGCCACCGGCATGACCGTCCCGATGATCACGACGAACCTGTTCTCGCACCCGGTGTTCAAGGACGGCGGGTTCACCTCCAACGACCGGACCGTGCGGCGGCTCGCGCTGCGCAAGGTGCTGCACAACGTCGAGCTGGCCGCCGAGCTCGGCGCCCGCACCTTCGTCCTCTGGGGCGGACGGGAGGGCTCGGAGTACGACTCCGCCAAGGACGTCCGTGCCGCCCTGGACCGCTACCGCGAGGCGATGGACCTGCTCTGCGGGCACGTCCTGGAGCAGGGCCACGACATCCGGTTCGCGATCGAGCCCAAGCCGAACGAGCCCCGCGGCGACATCCTGCTGCCCACCGTCGGGCACGCGCTGGCCTTCGTCGAGCGGCTCGCCCACCCCGAGCTCGTGGGCGTCAACCCCGAGGTCGGGCACGAGCAGATGGCCGGGCTCAACATGGCGCACGGCGTCGCCCAGGCGCTGTGGGCGGGCAAGCTGTTCCACATCGACCTGAACGGCCAGCGCGGCATCAAGTACGACCAGGACCTCGTGTTCGGCCACGGCGACCTGCTCAACGCCTTCGCCCTGGTCGACCTGCTCGAGACAGCGGGCTACGACGGCCCCCGCCACTTCGACTACAAGCCCTCGCGCACCGAGGACGTCCGCGGAGTGTGGGACTCCGCCGAGGCGAACATGCGGACCTACCTGCTGCTGCGCGAGCGGGCGGCCGCGTTCCGGGCCGACCCCGAGGTCGTCGCCGCGCTGGAGGAGGCCGGGGTGCCCGCGCTGTCCGAGCCGACCCTGGACGCCGGGGAGACCGTGGCGGACCTGCTCGCCGACCCGGCGCTGGACGCCGTCGACCCGGACGCGCTCGGGCGTCGCGGGTACGGCTTCGTCCGGCTGCACCAGCTCGCCCTGGATCACCTCGCCGGGGCACGCTGACCCCGTGCACGACCGATCTCCCCGCCCGCAGGCCCCGCCCGCGCGTCCACCGGCGGTGCGCCGGCACAACCTCGGTCTGCTGCTGGGGGCGCTGCGGGCGGCGCCGTCGTCGCGGGCGTCGCTCGCCGCGGCGACCGGGCTGACCCGCGGCACCGTCGCGGGGCTGCTGGACCCGCTGGTCGCCGCGGGCGTGCTCGCGGAGGGGGAGCCGGACCGCAGCGGGGTCGGGCGGCCCGGGACGCCGCTGGCGTTCGCCGGCACCGGGCCCGTCGTCCTGGCCGTGTCGGTCGAGGTCGACGGCGTCGACGCGCTGGTCACCGGCCTGGACGGGCAGGTGGTGCACCGGTCGCGCCGGCGCCGCGACCACCGCGGTCTCGACCCGGACGCGGTGTTCGGGCGGGCCGCGCGGACCGCGGCGAACCTGGCCGCGAGCACCGGCCGACCGGTCGCCGGGGCCGGGATCGCCGTCCCCGGACCGGTGCACGGCTCGGACGGCGCGGCGGTGCTCCTGCGGGCCCCGAACCTGCCCCGGCTCGACGGCTGCCGCCCCGCCGAGCACGCCGGTGCGCTCGGCGGGGTGCCGCTGCTCGTCGGCAACGAGGCCTCGCTCGGGGCGCTCGCGCACCTGGGGCAGGCCGACGACTTCGTCTACGTCTCCGCCGACGTCGGGATCGGCGGCGGGATCGTCGTCGACGGGCGGGTGCTGCCCGGTGCCCGCGGCGTCGCCGGGGAGATCGGGCACGTCGTGATCGAGCGCGACGGGCGGCGCTGCGGCTGCGGCGGCACCGGCTGCGTCGAGGTCTACGCGGGCCTGCCCGCCCTGCTCGGCGACGCGGGCGCCGCCGACGTCGCGGCGCTGCGGACCGCCGCCCGCGCGGGGGACCCGGCCGCGACGGGGGCGCTGGCCCGGGCCGGCGCCGCGCTCGGGACGGCGCTGACGTCGGTGCTCCACGTCGTCGACGTCGGCACCGTCGTCCTCGGTGGCAGCTACGCCGAGCTGGGCACCTGGCTGGTCCCCGCGGTGCACGCGGAGCTGGTGCGCCGCGGGGTCGCGACCGGGCCGGACGTCGCCGTGCTCGTGTCCCCGCACGGCCGGGCGGCCACCGTCACCGGGACCGCCCGCGCCGTCGCCGACCGGGTGCTGGGCGAGCCGGACCTGCTGCTCGCCGGCTGAGCCCGCCTCAGGCCAGCACCCAGGTGTCCTTCGCCCCGCCGCCGCGCGAGGAGTTCACGATCATCCCGCCGGGCGGGGCGACCCGCGACAGCGCCGCGGGCAGCACGTCGACCTCGGGCACCCCGCCGACGCCGGGGGACTGCACCGCGAAGACCCGCAGGTCGACGGCCTGGGGCCGCAGGGCGCCGTCGGTGAAGGTGGGATGGGTGGAGATCCCGACGAGGTCCTGGGCGACCCAGCCGGCCGGGGTGTCCCGGATCGCCGCGGCCACCCGGTCCAGCTCGGCGCGCCCGGCGTGCGGGCCGATCACGATGCCAGCGCCGCCGTAGCCGTCGACGGGCTTGAGCACCAGCCGGTCGAGCCGGTCCAGGACCTGCTCACGGGCGGCCGGGTCGACGCAGGGCAGCGTCGGCACCGAGGCCAGCACCGGCTTCTCGCCGAGGTAGTAGCGGATCATCTCCGGCACGTAGGCGTAGACGAGCTTGTCGTCGGCGACGCCGTTGCCGGGCGCGTTGCGCAGCGCGACCCGCCCGCGGGCCATCGCCGCCCACAGCGCGCGGCCCAGCGGCCGGTGGTCGGCGCCGCGGGCGGTCGCGAGCTCGTTCTCGTCCATCCGACGGTAGAGGGTGGTGATCCGGCGCCGCCGCCCGCCGCCGACGAGGAACAGCGCGCCGTCGGTGACCTGCAGCCGGGCCGGGGTCACCAGCGGGACGTCCATCGCCTCGGCGAGCAGCCGGTGTTCGAAGAACGCCGGGTCCACCTCGCCCGCGGTCAGCAGTGCGGCCTCCCCGTCGGGCCCGTCGGGGTCGCCGGCCGCGAGCGCCGCCCGCAGCCGGTCCGGCACGTCGTCGAGGTGGCGCACCTCCGACGGCGACTCCAGGTCGGGCAGCACGCTGCGGATCAGCCGCCGGCTCATCATCGAGAACCCGATGCCCGACGGGACCCGGAGGTTGTCCTCCAGCACGACCCAGCCGTCGGCGTCGTCGCGGACCAGGTCGATGCCGCCGACGGCGATCCGCACCGCGTCCGGCGGCACCAGCGCGCCGGCGCGGGTACGGCCGGGCGCCTGCTCGACCACCGACGCCGGGACGACCCGGTCGCGCACGATCTCGCGGCGGCCGTAGACGTCGCGGACGAAGCACTCCAGGGCACGCATCCGTTGCTCCAGCCCGGAGGCCAGGTGCGCCCAGTCCTGCGACTCGATGATCCGCGGCACCAGGTCCAGCGGGAACAGCCGCTCGCCGTCGTCGCCGGGCTCGACGCCGGGCACCGGGAAGGTGACCCCGCGGGCGCGCTGCTCGGTGCGCAGGGCGTTCTCCGCCGCGGCCAGCCCGCGCGGGCCGAGCCGCTCCAGCGACCGGAACAGCCAGCCGTAGCCGGGCCGGACGGCGCCGGTCGCGTCGACGGCCTCGTCGTAGCGGGGCGGGACGTAGCCGTCCAGCAGCTCCGGCGCGGACGGCACGGTCTCCGCCGGTGCCGACGGTGGCCGCTCGCCGTAGGTGCGGGCCAGCAGGTCGTCGACGACGTCGGTCAGCGACCCGCGACGCCCGAACGCGCGCCGCTGCGCCGCCGCGCCCGACCCGCGGGCCAGGACGCCCTCGGCCAGCTCGGCGACCTGCTCGTGGTCGCCGACCTCCTCCAGCCACGGCCGCAGCTCCTCGACCAGCGCGCGCAGCTGCACCGACGGGGAGCTCAGCGTCGGGGGACCGCCGGGGGCCCGGCCGATCTCGACGAGGTCGCCCTCAAGCCCGGACCGCGCGGCCCGCCACCCGGCCGCGCGCAGCAGCTCGTGCCGGGCGCGGGGCAGCGGCCTGCCCGCCTCGGTGTCGGCGCGGGCACGGGCGACCAGGGCGCGGAACAGCCCTGCCACCAGCACGACGTCGTCGACGTCGGGGCAGGCGTCGCACAGCCGCAGCTCGACGGTCGGCAGGTGCGCGCTGGGCCGGACGTCGAAGTAGAGCATCCCGGCGTCGCTGATCGTCCCGGACGCGATGAGCTCGTCGATCATCGTGTCGTACTCGGCGGCGGTGGTGACGTCGCCGGGCGGCCCGGCGGTGGGCCAGCGCTGCCAGATCATGCTGCGGTAGCTGGCGTAGCCGGTGTCGTGGCCGCGCCAGTACGGCGAGCTGGCGGTGATCGCGAGCAGGGTCGGCAGGGCGGGGGAGACCCGGCGCGAGACCTGCACGGCGGTGTCGCGGTCGGGGACGTCGACGTGCACCTGCACCCCGCAGATGTGCTGCTCGCGCACCAGCATCTGGTACTCGTGCTGCATCCGCTCGTACCGGGCGCCGGCGGAGATGTCGTCGCCGGACAGGTCGACCAGCGGCACCGTCCCGGCCGCGACGACACCCAGCCCCAGCGGTTCGGCCGCCTCGCGCAGCCGGGTACGCAGGCGTCGCACGTGGGTGCGCAGCTCGTCCAGCGACGGCGTCGCGGGCGAGTTGGTCTCGACCAGCGACCGTTGCAGCTCGGGGAAGAACTCCGCCCCGTCCAGGTGCTCCAGCAACCGTTCCGCGTCGGGCGCGGCCCGGCGGTCGGCCAGGCCGACCACGTGGAACTCCTCCTCGACCCCCACCAGCGGCACGTTCCCCACGGCCGGTGACGCTAGGTGTCCGCTGTTACGTCCGTGTGTCCCGCGGCGATCGCGCCCGACGCCACCCCGTCCGCTGGTCCGTACGGCGGTACTCGGACGTCTGTCCGGACCAGTTCCCATCTGCTGTTCTCGCTAGCGTGTCCGGATCCGCCGACCCCAACGGAGCCGCTCATGACCGCCGGCCGCCGCGCGCGGGCTCTGGTCGCGCTCGTCCAGGTGCTCGGGCTCGCCGTGTGGTTCTCCGCGTCCGCGGTGCTGCCCGAGCTGCGCGCCGAGTGGGACCTGTCCGCGACGGCCGGGGTGTGGCTGACGACGTCGGTGCAGCTCGGCTTCGCCGCCGGCGCGGTCGTCTCGGCGGTCCTGACCCTCGCCGACCGGGTCCCGCCGCAGCGGCTGCTCGCGGGCGGTGCGGCCGCGGCGGCGTCCTGCACGCTGCTGCTCGCCGCCGTCGTCGACGGTCCGGTGGCCGCGCTGGTGCTGCGGACGCTGACCGGGGTGTGCCTCGCGCTCGTCTACCCGGTCGGCATGAAGATCATGACCTCCTGGTCGGACCGGTCGCGCCGGGCCCGCGACCTCGGGGTGCTGGTCGGGGCACTGACCGTCGGGTCGGCGCTGCCGCACCTGATCGGCGGGCTGCCCGGGCTGCCGTGGCGCGGGGTGCTCGCCGGCGCCGCGCTGTGCGGCTTCGTGGCCGCCGCGCTGGCCCGCTGGTGCCTGCGCCCCGGCCCGGCGCTCGCCCCGGCCCCGCCCCCGGACACCGGCTACGCGCTCCGGCTCCTCCGCGAGCCCGGACCGCGGCTCGTCGTGCTCGGCTATCTCGGGCACATGTGGGAGCTGTACGCGCTGTGGACCTGGCTGGGCGCCGCACTCGCCGGCGGGGACCCCGGCCCGGCGGAGCACCTGCTGGTGTTCGTGGCGGCCGGGCTGGGCGGCGCCGCCGGCTGCGTGCTGGGCGGCCGCGCCGCGGACCGCTACGGCCGCGTCCCGGTGATCGCGACGTCGTTGCTGGTCAGCGGGGTCTGCTGTGCGGTGTCCCCGGTCGTGCTCGGCGCCGCGCCGCTGCTGGTGAGCGCGTTCTGCGTGCTGTGGGGCGCGGCCGCCGTCGCCGACTCCGCGGTCCTGACGACGGCGACGATCGAGGTCGCCGACCCCCGCTACACCGGCACCGCCCTGACCGTGCAGACCGCACTCGGTTTCCTGCTCACCGTCGCCGGGATCGCGACGGTCCCCGTGGTCGCGGCGGCGGTCGGATGGCAGACGGCGCTCGTCGTGCTCGCCGTCGGACCGGCGCTGGGCCTGCCCGCGGTGCTCGCACTGCGCCGGTACCTGCCCACCGCGCTCCCGACCCCGTCCCCCTCGGCCCCGTTCCCCCCGGCCGCCCCTACGGCAGCTCCGGTGGCAGCCCCGGCGGACGCGCCGACCGTCGAGCTCCCACGGATCGCGATGGACGACCGCCCGACGGCGCCGCTGTTCCGCGTCGTGGACGGGCCGCCGACCGTGGAGCTGTACCGCCTGCGCCGGGCGGCGGGACCGGACCCCTCCGGCTTCGCCGACCGCCTCGCGCGGGTGCTGTCCGACCGGTCCCGGGCTGCCGCCCCGCCGCCCGCGGCCCCACCGACCGCAGCCCTGTCGAACGCCGCCACGCCGACAGCCGCCCCACGGAGCTCCGGCACTGCCGCGGCTCCGCGGCGGCGGGCTCGACCGGGCGGATGACGTCGCTGCGTCGCGTGGACGATCTTCGCGGCCGACCACCGTCGACGGAGCCGTGCGGCCGTCCGGTGCAGGTGACCACCGCCGACGGACCACCGCGGCCGCCGGTGGGGGATCCGTGAATTCGCTTACCGGGTAAGCGAATTCACGGAAGGAACCGTCCCCGCGCGGCATCGGGGACACCGACGCAGGACGATCCGCACCATCGCTCGCGGCTCGCGCGGTCGATGCGGGGTGGTCGACAGACCCTCTGTGTGCGGAATCGCTTACCCGGTAAGCGAATTCGCAGAGGGAGCACGCGCCGCTTGGCCTCTGCGACACCGACGCAGGACGATCCGCGCCATCGCTCGTGGCTTGCGCGGTCGACACACGGGGGTCGACAGACCCTTGGTGCGTGGATTCGCTTACCGGGTAAGCGAATTCGCAGAGGGAGCCCCCGGAACCACGGCGTCGGAGGTCCGGGCGATCCGCAGCAGGTCCGCGTGCTGTGCCACCGCCTCGTCGTGCGACATGGGATCGCCGTGCCCCGGGACGAACACCCGTGTCCCGGTGGAGGAGGGTGCTGCGCCGACGTCGAGCAGCAGCCCCACGGCGGCCGCCCAGTCCCGGCGGTAGGAGTCCGGCCCGAACGACGGCGGTGCCCCGTTCTCCAGCAGGTCCCCGGCGAAGAGCACGCCCGCGTCCGGGACGTGCACCGCCAGGTCGTGTCCGGTGTGCGCGGGGCCGGGGTGCACGAGCTGCACGACGCGTCCGCCCAGGTCGAGCGGGTGCACGGAGCCCGGGCGGGGGCAGACCGGGCGGTCGGGCAGGACCGGGACGGTGGCGGCGAGCGCATCGGCCGTCGCGGCGGCGGAGCTGCCGGTGTCCCCGGAGCCGCCGGTGATGGAGCCGCCGGTGTCCCCGGAGCTGCGGGTGTCCCCGGCGTCGCGGTAGTGCCGGGTCCAGTGGGCGCGCTGGGCGGCGGCCGTCACCAGGAGGGCGCCCGCGCAGCCGGCCTGGGCGTACACCGGGGCGCCGGGGAACGCGGCGGTGCCGAAGCAGTGGTCGAAGTGGGCGTGGGTGAGGGCCACGACGACCGGCAGGGCGGTCACCGCGCGCACCGCTGCGGCGAGCTCGGCGCCCTGGGCGGTGTCGCCGCGGGTGTCGATCACCAGGGCCGCGGACGTGCCGAGCACGAGGCCGGTGGTCAGGTCGAGCTCGTCGTGGCGGCGGGCGAGCACCCCGTCGGCGAGCTCGAGCCAGCGCCCGTCCGAGCGCTGCCCGGCCGCTCGCTGCTCGTCCGACCGCTGCCCGTCCATCCGGTGATCCTCGCGCTCAGACCGCGATCGCGGTGGACCGGCCCAGGGCGTCGGTGCCGGGGCCGAGCAGCTCCGCGGTCCCGCGGGCCACGCGCTCCGCGGTCCAGGCGCAGGCCAGTGCGTCGAGGACGTCGTCGAGCCGGGCGGCGGTGGGCAGGTCACCGAGCGACGCGGCGGAGGGGATCCACTCCGACAGCGCAGCGACCCGCTGGCCCGCCCCGCGCGCGGTCTTCTTCGACGCGAACGCGCACGACGGTGCCATCGTGCGGAACGTCAGCTCCGGGTGCGCCTCGACCACCGACGACGGCAGCCGCACCTGCTGGAACTCGCGGATCTTTCCGACGATGTACCAGGTCTGCAGGCTGATCTTCTTCCCCGTGACGGCCTGGGCGGCGGCGCAGGCCTCGTCGTAGGAACCCGCGTCGAGCACCGGGGCGGGCGGGGTCGGGAACAGCGACGACCGGGCCCGGCCCAGCCGCGCCGACACGAGGATCTCGGCCTCACGCCGCTGCGCACCGGCCGGGACCGACAGCGGGATGTCGACCCCGACGGCGTCGCACCCGGCCGTCGCGGCGAGCACCGACGCGGCGTCGGGGACCACCGTCCACGTCACCTCGCGTGTCCGTCCGCTGCCGGAGAGCACGCACACCACCCAGCCACCCGGGACCCCGTCCACGCCGCCGATCCGCATGGGGGAGGATCGTGCCCCGTGCGCGTCTACCTGGGCAGTGACCACGCCGGTTTCGAGGTCAAGGGCAAGCTCGTCGAGTACCTGACCGAGCAGGGGATCGAGGCGATCGACGTCGGGGCCCCGACCTACGACGCCCTCGACGACTACCCCGCCTGGTGCATCGAGACCGCGCGGCGCGTGGTCGAGGACCCGGAGTCCCTCGGCATCGTGCTGGGCGGATCCGGCAACGGCGAGCAGATCGCCGCCAACAAGGTGCAGGGCATCCGCGCCGCGCTGGCGTGGAACGAGGCCACCGCGAAGCTCGCCCGCGAGCACAACGACGCCCAGGTCATCGGCGTCGGCGCGCGGCAGCACAGCTTCGAGGAGGTCGTCGCGATCGTCGACGCCTTCCTGGCCACCCCGTTCTCCGGCGACGCGCGCCACCAGCGGCGCATCGACCAGGTCCTCGACTACGAGCGGACCGGCGAGATCGAGCTCCCCGCGTCCTGACCCGGAGCCGAGATGCCCGAGGGACACACGCTGCACCGGCTGGCGCGGCTGCACCGGAAGCTGTTCGTGCGCCGGCCGGTCGGCGTGTCCAGCCCGCAGGGCCGTTTCGCCGCCTCCGCGGCGCTGCTCGACGGCGAGGTGATGACCGGGGCCGAGGCCCACGGCAAGCACCTGTTCCACCGCTACGGCCGCGACCGCGTCGTGCACGTCCACCTCGGGCTGTACGGCACGTTCGTCGAACAGCCGCTGCCCGCTCCGGAACCGGTCGGGCAGCTGCGGATGCGCCTGGTCGGGCAGACCCACTACGCCGACCTGCGCGGCCCGACCGCCTGTGAGCTCCTCACCTCGGCCGAGGCCCGCGCCCTGCGGGCCCGGCTGGGTGCGGACCCGCTGCGTCCCGACGCCGACCCGGACACGGTCTGGGCCCGCGTCTCGGCCTCGCGCAGCCCGCTCGCGACGCTGCTGATGGACCAGAAGGTGCTCGCCGGCGTCGGGAACGTCTACCGCGCCGAGGTGCTGTTCCGGCACGGCCTGGACCCGCAGCTCCCGGGCCGGTCGCTGGACCGGGAGACGTGGGACGCGATGTGGGCCGACCTCGTCGTGCTCATGCGCGACGGCGTGCGGACCGGCCGCATCGACACCGTGCGTCCCGAGCACGACCCGCGCCGGCGCGGGCAGGCCGGACGGAAGGACCGGCACGGCGGCGAGGTCTACGTCTACCGCCGCACCGGGATGGACTGCCTCGTCTGCGGGACGCCCGTACGGCACGCCGAGCACCAGAACCGCAACCTGTTCTGGTGCCCGCGCTGCCAACCGGCAGCCACCTAGGGAGGCGGCCTAGGGTGGCGGCCGTGGTGGAGCAGAAGCCGATCGAGTGCTGGATGACCGACATGGACGGCGTCCTCGTCCGCGAGGGCAGCATCGTCCCGGGCGCGGACACACTGCTGTCGCGGCTGCGGGACAAGAGCGTCCCGTTCCTGGTCCTGACCAACAACAGCATCCACACCCCCCGCGACCTGCGCTACCGGTTGCAGGCCACCGGCCTCGACGTGCCGGAGGAGTCGATCTGGACCTCCGCGCTCGCCACCGCCGCGTTCCTCGGCGAGCAGCGCCCGCAGGGCAGCGCCTACGTGATCGGCGAGGCCGGGCTGACCACCGCGCTGCACGACATCGGCTACGTCATCACCGACCGCAACCCCGACTACGTCGTGCTCGGCGAGACCCGCACCTACAGCTTCTCCTCGATCGCGACCGCGATGCGCCTGGTCGAGCAGGGCTCCCGCTTCGTCGCCACCAACCCCGACGCGACCGGCCCGTCCCCGGAGGGCATCCTGCCCGCGACCGGCTCGGTCGCCGCGATGATCTCCAAGGCGACCGGGGTCGACCCGTACTTCGTCGGCAAGCCGAACCCGCTGATGATGCGGGCCGCGCTCAACCGGCTCGGCGCGCACTCGGAGTCCACGGTCATGATCGGCGACCGGATGGACACCGACATCCTCGCCGGGCTGGAGGCCGGGATGCGCACGGTGCTGGTGCTCTCCGGCATCACCAAGGAGCACGAGATCGACCGGTTCCCGTTCCGCCCGACGCGGGTCGTCTCCTCGGTCGCGGACCTGATCGACGACGTCTGACCCCGCCCCGGACCTGCGGGGTTGCGAACTACACCGATGTGGTTCACCCTCGAACACATGTACGGAGAACTGGTGTCCTGGCAGCGGTGCGCCGGCTGCGGCGCGGAGGCCGAGCTCCCCGGTGACGAGACGGCGGGCGTCGCCGTCCCGTGCCCGGACTGCCCCGGCTCGATGACCGAGGAGTTCAGCTGGGACGCGGTCGCCGCCTGAGCGGCCCGCTCAGACCTTGAACCCCAGCGCGCTGGGCTCGCCCCGGCGCAGCGCCGCGACGTGCTCGACGACCGTGGTCAGCGAGTGCAGGTCGTGGCCGTTGCGCATGGCCGAGACCAGCGCGCGCTCGGCGGCCTCGATGCCCTCGGCGGTGTCGACGACCTCGGCGAGCCGGTCCGGCGCGGCGATCAGCAGGCCGTCGTCGTCGCCGCACACCAGGTCGCCCGGGCTCACGACGAGCCCGCCGAACGACACCATCTCGTCGACGGTGCCCGGGTCGCTCGTGCTGCCTGAGGCCGGGCAGGTCCCGCGGGCGAACACCGGTAGCCCGATCCCGCGCAGCCCGCGGACGTCACGGACCAGCCCGTCGACGACGATCCCGGCCAGCCCGCGCCGCTTCGCCTCGGTCGCGAACAGCTCACCGGACACGGCGCGGTGACCACCCGCCCCGGCGACCACGAGCACCGAGCCGGGGCGGGCCGCGGACAGTGCGGCGAACATCGGCAGGTGGTCGTCCACACAGGACACCGTCACCGCGGGCCCGGCCATCGACACGTCCGGCACCAGGGCCCGGATCGCGGGGTCCACCACGGGAAGCGACTTGTCGGCGTCGCAGATGGAGGACACCTGCAGCTCGCGCAGACGGTCCAGGAGGTCGGTCATGGACGTCATCCTGTCGCACCGTCCGCCGTTGCGCGCCGTCGAGCGTCCGCGGCGCGCGCGGCGATCTCCGAGCGGCGCACCTTCCCGGCGTCGTCGCGCAGCGGGTGGTCGACGACCTCGATGCTCCGTGGCTGTTTCGCCCTGCTCAGACGCCCGTCGAGGAACTCGCGAAGATCGTTCTCGATGCCCGGTTCGGCCTGCACGACGGCGTGCACGACGTGCCCGTAGTCGGCGTCCGGCAGCCCGACGACGACGGCGTCCCGCACCCCGGGGTGCGCGGTCAGCGCCGCCTCGACCTCCGCCGGGTACACGTTCGCGCCGCCGACGAGGATCATGTCCGAGCGTCGGTCGGCCAGGTACAGGTAGCCGTCGGCGTCCAGTGAGCCCATGTCGCCGAGCGACTCCCAGCCGTCGCGCTCGCGGGCGGAGGCGCCCAGGTAGTGGTACGTCGGCGCCCCGCCCGACCGCATCCAGATCTCACCGGTGACGCCGGGGCCGAGCTCGCGGCCGTCGTCGTCGCGGACGGTGATCTCGCCGCGGGTGACCCGCCCGACCGACCCCGGGTGGGCCAGCCAGTCGCGGCCGTCGATGGCGGTGCCGGCCTGCGACTCGGTGCCGGAGTAGATCTCGAACACCGTCTCCGCGCCGACCCGGTCGATCCAGCCGCGCTTGACCTCCGGCGGGCAGGGCGCGCCGACGTGCAGCACGGTCCGCAGGGTCCCGGTGTCGCAGGCGGCCCAGTCGGCGTCGGGCAGGCGCAGCATCCGGCTCATCATGGTCGGCACCGCGTAGAGCCAGGTCACCCCGTACGCGGGGACCATCGCCAGCGCGCGGGCGGCGTCGAAACGGCCCATGAGCACGACGTGGTGGCCCTGGAGCAACGCCATCAGCGTGAACATGAAGGGCGCGTTGTGGTGCAGCGGCGCGGTGCAGCCGAAGACGCCGTCGCGGTCGATGCGCAGCCCGTCGGCGCGGGCCAGGACCTGTTCGACGCAGGCGGCCTGACCGGCGACGATCACCTTCGGGGTGCCGGTCGACCCGCCCGAGGTGGGTGCCTTCCAGCTGGGCCCGACGACGTCGGGGAGCGCGCCGTCGTCGTAGGAGCCGGCGTCGAGCGGGGTGTCGACGACGAGCGCCGGCGCGGCGACGGCGAGCACCGCGTCGCGCTCGGCGGCGGGCAGCCGGGCCGACAGCGGCTGGGGCACCGCGCCGATCTTCCACGCCGCGACCGAGCACTCGAGGTGCGCGGCGGTGTTCGGCAGCGCGATCGACACCAGGTCCCCGCGCCGCACCCCGCGGTCGGCGAACGCCCTGGCCAGGCGGTTGGTGCGGGCGTCGAACTCCGCGCGGGTGCGCACCACACCGGGGCCGTCCGCGGTGTCCTCGGTGACCAGCGGGCGGTCCGGGGCGGCGGCGACGAGCGCGCGCAGCCGGGCGGCGAGCGCGGTCGCGCCGGCGGGCACCTCGGGCTCGGGGAAGCGGGGTTCGCGGAGTCGTGCGGTCATGCGGTCCTCCCGGTGGTGCCGGCGACGGCGGGGTCGAGCCGCTCGTCGTCGGGGACCGGTCCGCGGGCCAGCACGTACCGGGCCGCCGCGAGCGAGACGAGCACGATCACCAGCGAGTACCCCACGACGGGCACGATCGACCCGGTCGCGGCCAGCAGCGACTGCCCGACGAGCGGGGCGGTGCCGCCGAACAGCGTGCCCGCCAGCGCGTAGGACAGCGAGATCGCGGTGTAGCGCATCCGCGCGGGGAACGCCTCGGCCAGCATCCCGGCGAGGATCGCGTAGTACATCGTGTGCGGCAGCGTCGCGAGCGCCATGCCGAGCGCGGCCAGCCCGAAGCTGCCGGTGGAGATCAGCCAGAACATCACCGGGAACAGCGGCAGCTCGATCAGCAGCAGCGCCGTGACGACCTTCCGCGGGTTCCACCAGGTCGCCATGAACGCCCCGAGCGGCTGGGTGAAGAACTGCACGGTGGAGCTGATCAGCACGACGTTGAGGAACACCTGGCGGTCGAAGCCGAGGTCGTTGACCGCCCAGGACAGCGCGAACGTGTTCTTGAAGTACGCGGCCGCGGCCACCAGCGCGCACGCGCCCACCGAGACGACCACCAGCATCGTCCGCTCCCGCAGCAGCTCCGCGAGCGGGAACCGCGCCGTCGTGCCGCGCGACCGCATCGCGACCAGCGCCGGGCTCTCCTCGATCCGTAGCCGGATCACCAGCCCGACGACGACCAGCGCCGCCGACACGAGGAACGGCACGCGCCAGCCCCAGGACAGGAAGGCGTCCTCCGGCAGCATCGCGACGAGCGCGAACGAGCCGGTGGCGAGCATCTGCCCGGCCGGGCTGCCCTGCTGGGCGAAGGCGCCGTAGAGGATCCGGCGGTTCTTCGACGCGTGCTCCGAGGCGATCAGCACCGCGCCGCCCCACTCGCCGCCGACGGCGAGCCCCTGCACGAGCCGGGCCACGACCAGCAGCACCGGGGCGAGGACGCCGATGTCGTCGTAGACGGGCAGCAGCCCGATCGCGAGCGTCGAGACGCCCATCAGCAGCAGCGTCGCGACCAGCGCGGTCTTGCGGCCGAGCCGGTCACCGAGGTGGCCGAAGACGATCCCGCCGATCGGCCGGGCGAGGAACCCGACCCAGAACGTGGCGAACGAGGCCAGCACACCCGCGGCGGGGGAGGCGTTCGGGAAGAACAGCGGCCCCAGCACCAGCGCGGCGGCGGTGCCGTAGATGTAGAAGTCGTACCACTCGATGGTGGTGCCGACGAACGAGGCGATCCCCGCCTTGCGGCGCATCGACGGTGTGCTCGTGCTCAACCCGGTGCCCCCTTGCACTCGTCGTGGAGCGACGGTCGCGACCACGCCGTCGTGACCACCGCCACGCAACGGTAGAACAGCATTGGGACGTCATCGGGACGCTCTTGCTTCCGTTCCTGTCGTCCGGTCGACATGATCGGAGGGGTGGAGCTACGGCAGCTGGAGTCGTTCGTCGTCGTCGCCGAGGAGCTGCACTTCGGCCGGGCCGCGGCCCGCCTGCAGGTCTCGGGGCCGCCGCTGTCCCAGCAGATCCGCAGGCTCGAACGCGAGGTCGGCGCCACGCTGTTCGACCGGCACACCCGCGCCGTCGCCCTCACCCCGGCGGGCGCGGCGTTCCTGCCCCGGGCCCGCCGTGCCCTCGCCGCCGCGGACGAGGCCGCGGAGGCGGCGCGCGAGGCCGCCGCGGGCGGCACCGGCTCGGTCCGCCTCGGGTTCGCCGGGCCCAGCTCCAACGCCTGGCTGTACCGGACCGCCCGCCGCTTCCGCACGCACCGGCCGCAGGCCCGGCTGGTGCTGGTCACCGGCCGGTTCTCCGGCGAGCTGGCCGAGGACCTGCGCGCCGACCGGGTCGACGCCGCGCTGATCCGCACCCCGGTCGACGACGACGGCCTCGTCGTCCACGAGATCGACCGGCACCGGCTCGTCGCCGCGCTGCCCGAGGAGCACCCGCTCGCCGGGCGGGACGCGATCGACCTGGCGGAGCTGGCCCACGACCCGTTCGTCACCTACCCGGCCCGGCGGATGGCCGTCATGCGCACCTCGGTCGACGCGGCATGCCTGCACGCCGGGTTCCTGCCGCGCATCGAGCAGGAGGCTCCCGAGACGCACACCCTGCTGTCCCTGGTCGGGGCCGGTGTCGGGGTGGGGCTGGCGCTGGAGGCGACGGCGGAGCTGCGCACGCCCGGGGTGGTGCTGGTGCCGCTGACCGACCCGCCGGAGGTGCCGCTGGCGCTGGCGTGGAAGGCCGGCGCGGTGAACCCGGTGCTGGCGGGGCTGCTGGAGGCGGCCGGTGTGGGTGGGGCGGTCGTGCGGGGTATCGGGTCGGTCTGACAGTCTTCCCGTGCGGGTGTCGCGGACCACAGGCGGCGGACAGGGAGTACGGGCACGGTGACCACGGGTAGCGGCGGCGGAGGTTCCTCCACCTGGTGCCCACCCGGGCGGGCCGTCACGGTCAGCGGGGTGGCCGTGCGTGACGGTGGCTTCTACCTCGGCCCGGGACCCGAGCCGTCGACGGTCGACCCGTACCTCACCGTCGATCTGCAGTTCCCGGACTGGGACGGTCACACCGTCGGTGCGCTGGCCTACGCCCGGTTCTCCCCGGCGGCCCGCGGCGCCTACCTGATGTGGCTCGCGACCGGCCGCCGCGCCACGCAGGCACCCTCGGCGTGGGCGGCGCTGTACCTGCGCGGGCTCGAACGGCGGCTGCTCGTCGACGGCGACGACGACCCGACCCTGCTCGCCGAGGCCCGCGCGCTCGGCGCGATCTACGGGCCCGGCGATCCGTCGGTTGCCGCGCTCGCCGCAGGCCTGGCGCAGCCGCCGCGCGACACACCTCCACCATCACTGGTGCCCTCTCCCGCGGCGTTCCCCTCGCCGCTCGCGGTCGAGGTGGGCCGACGGGCGCTGGCCGGCGCGCCGCTGTCGGCCGACTGGGCCCTGGCCTGGGCGTGGTACTCGCCGGAGATGCCCCACGGCGAGGCGGCCCGACGGGCGCCGGACCAGTTCGCCGAGCTGTGGCGACACCACTTCCGTGCCCGTCACCCGCACGACTTCACGATCCCGACCCGGCGCCGGCGGCTGGTGCTGGAGTACGTCCCGGCCAATCCGACCCTGCCGCGGCCGATGGAACGCACGGTGGCCGACGCCTCCGACGTCGTCGACCACCCGGTGGCCCTCGCGGCCCTGCGTGCGGTCACCGCCGAGGTCGAGCGGGAGCTCGCCCCGTTCGCGCACCGGATCGCGCGCAGGCCGGACAGCGCGACGGACGTGGCCGCCCAGGCCGCGCTGCTACCCGAGCAGCTGCTGTCGGGCAGTGGCGCCTACGCCGCGGTCGTGCCGCTGCTGGACTGGGCGGCCGAGGTGGTCGCCTCCGGCGGTCCGGTCGTCGTGCACGCGGCGGAGCTGGCGCAGCGATGGTCCGGTGACCTGGACCGGGCCGGTTCGCTCGCCCTCGCGCAGGTACTGGAACGGCGCGGCATCGGCGTCGAGCCCGACGTCCGGTTCGGCGGCAGCCCGCTCGGCGACGACGGCCCGGCCGTCCTGTTCCGCACCGGTCCCGAGCCGGTGTCGGCCCCGGGCCCGGCCTACGTGCTGGCCGCGGTCGCCACCGAGCTCTGCCTCGCGGTCGCTGCGGCCGATGGGCGGATCGACGACACCGAGGTCGAGCTGCTGACCGACCGGGTCGACCGGATCGAGGAGCTGAGCGCCTCCGAACGGGCCCGCCTCGCTGCCCACCGTGTCCTCGTCGGCGAGCGCCGCGTGGACCTGGAGGAGGTGACCGTCCGCGCCGCCGCGCTCGACGCGGGCTCCCGCCGGGAGCTGGCCGGGGCGGTCATCGACGTGGCGCTGGCGGACGGCGCGATCGGGCCCGACGAGCTGCGGGTCGTCGTCGCGGTGCACGAGGTGCTCGGGGTCGCCGTGGACGACCCGCGGCTGGCCGCCCCTGCCGCCGCGGAGCCCGTCCCCGCCGAGTCCGGTGCCGCCGAGTCCGGTGCCGCTGAGCCCGGTGCCGCTGAGCCCGGTGCCGCTGAGCCCGGTGTCGCCGAGCCCGATGTCGCCGAGCCAGACCGGGCCGGTGGCGAGCCCGCAGCCGCCGGCGTCGTCGCCCCGGGGGAGGCGGTCGACCGGGCCCCGGCGGCCGGTCGGGAGCCGGCCGGCTCCGAGGACCCCGAATCCGGGCGTCCCGGGCCCGGCAGCCCCGAGCCCGGTGACGACGGGGCGGAGGACCACGGGACCGACGGGCCCACGCCCGGGGTCGAGGTGCCGCCGGCCCCGGTGGTCGTCGTGCCTGCGGCGCGCACGGTCTCGCTCGACGAGGCCCGCCTGGCTCGCACCCGGGCGTCGAACGCGGACGTCCGGGCCCTGCTCGGCGCGATCTTCGCCGACCCCGACGAGGACGAGTCCGACGAGCCCGCCGAGGCCGCGACCGGCCACGGCGCCGCGCCCGCCCCGGTCGACGACGGCCGTCGCGTCGGCCCGCTCGACGCCCGGCACTCGACGCTCCTGCTCGACCTCGCCGAGGCGGGCGAGTGGTCCCGCTCCGACTGGGAGGCGGCCTGTGCCCGCGTCGGCGTCCTGCCCGACGGCGCACTCGACGTCGTCAACGAGGCCGCCCAGGACCTCGCCGGCGACGTCGTCATCGAACTGCTGGACGACGGCTCCGTCGTCGTCGACACCGACATCCTCGAGGAGATGCGCGCATGACCCGACCGGCACGGATCAAGGCCCGCGACCGCGACGCGCTGATCCAGTCCCTGCGGGCCGGCGTGGTCCCCCGGACCGGGCAGCACCTGATCCAGGTGGGCCGCGCCGCCGAGCTGCAGGCGCTGCTGGCCGACATCGGCCGGATCTCCGACGGCGGGTCCGCGGTCCGCTTCGTCATCGGCGACTACGGCTCGGGCAAGACGTTCTTCCTGAACCTGGTGCGGGCCGTCGCGGCCCAGAAGAAGCTGGTCACGCTGCACGCCGACCTGAACCCCGGGCGACGGCTGGCGTCGACCGGTGGCCAGGCACGCGGCCTCTACACCGAGCTGATGCGCAACACCGGGACCCAGACCCGGGCGGACGGGGCGCTCTCCGCCGTCGTCGAGCGGTTCGTCACCCAGGCCATGGACACCGCCCGTGAGCAGGGGACGACCCCGAGCAAGATCATCCGGGCCCGGCTCGACGAGCTCACCGAGCTGGTCGGGGGCTACGACTTCGCGACCGTCATCGACGCGTACTGGCGGGGCCACGACACCGACGACGACGCCCTGCAGGCGCACGCCGTGCGCTGGTTGCGCGGGGAGTACGGCACGAAGACCGAGGCCCGCGCCGACCTCGGCGTCCGCTCGATCGTCGACGACCAGTCGTTCTACGACCAGCTGAAGCTGCTCGCCCGGTTCGTCCGGCTCGCCGGCTACCAGGGCCTGCTGGTCTGCCTCGACGAGATGGTCAACCTCTACAAGATCGCGCACAAGGGCGCCCGCGAGGCCAACTACGAGCAGATCCTGCGCATCGTCAACGACGTCCTGCAGGGCAACGCCGAGGGCCTCGGCTTCGTGTTCGGCGGCACCCCGGACTTCCTCACCGACTCCCGGCGCGGCCTGTACTCCTACGGCGCGCTGGCCTCGCGGCTCGGGGAGAACCGGTTCTCGACCTCGGACCTCGTCGACTACTCCGGCCCGGTCCTGCGGCTGGAACAGCTCACGCCGGAGGACTTCCACGTGCTGCTGGAGAACGTGCGGCACGTCTACGCCTCCGGGGACCCGGCGAAGTACCTCGTCCCCGACGAGGCCGTCGATGCGTTCATGGCGCACTGCCGCCGCCAGATCGGCGACGCCTACTTCCGCACCCCGCGGAACACGATCAAGGCCTTCTGCGACCTGCTGTCGCTACTGGAGCAGAACCCGGGACGGGACTGGCAGGAGGTCCTGGGGCACACCGCCGTCGTCGTCGAGGAGAACCCCGACCTCACGCCCCTGGAGGACGACGACGATGACCTCGTCAGCTTCTGACTCGGCTTACGCCCGCCTCGCCGAGCCGGTCCGCCGCTGGATCCACGGCCAGGGCTGGGAGGGTCTGCACGACGTGCAGGCCCGCTCGGTCGAGCCGATCCTGGCCGCGGACCCGGATGTCCTGATCACGGCGTCGACGGCGGGCGGCAAGACCGAGGCGGCCTTCCTGCCGGTGCTCTCGCACCTGGTGGAGCGCCGCGAGGCGGGCACGCCTCCCGAGGGCGTCGAGGTGCTGTACCTGTCCCCGCTCAAGGCGCTGATCAACGACCAGCTGCGACGGCTGGAGCCGCTGGGGGAGGCGCTGGGGATCCCGGTGCACCCGTGGCACGGGGACGTCCCGGCGGGGCGCCGGAAGAAGGTGTGGCGGGACCGGGCCGGAGTCCTGCTGATCACCCCGGAGTCGGTCGAGGGCATCCTCTGCCACCGCGGGGAACGGGCGAAGTCGCTGCTGGGGGGCCTGCGGTTCATCGTGGTCGACGAGCTGCACGCGTTCCCGGGGAGCGCCCGCGGTGCGCAGCTGTCCTCGCTGATGCACCGGGTGGACCTGCTGGCGCGCCGACGGGTCCCGCGGATCGGGCTGTCCGCGACCGTGGGGAAGCTCGACGCCGCCGCCGAGTTCCTGCGCCCCGGCCGGGGCGGCCGGGTGCACGTCGTGGAGTCGACCGTCGACGGGCGCGACCGCCGGACCCGGATCCACGGCCACCTCACCACCCGTGGTGCCGGTGGCTCCTCGGCCGTGGCGCGTCGCCTGCACACCCGGTTCCGCGGGACGACGAACCTGGTGTTCGCCAACGCCCGTGGTGACGTCGAGTACTACGCGGACCGGCTGCGGCAGGAGTGCGAGCGCACCGGGACCCCGAACGAGTTCTTCGCCCACCACGGCAGCCTGTCCAAGGTCGAGCGCGAGGACGTCGAGGAGCGGCTGCGCTCCACCGACCTCCCGGCCACCGCGGTCTGCACCTCGACCCTGGAGATGGGCGTCGACATCGGTCAGGTCCGGGAGGTCGCCCAGGTCGGGCCGCCCCCGTCGGTCGCGGCCCTGCGACAGCGGTGGGGTCGGGCCGGCCGGCGACCGGGCGACCGCTCCGTCCTGCGCACCTACGTCGCCGAGAACGAACTGTCCGACGACCCCGAGCCGGTCGACGAGCTCCGCCCCCAGCTCGTGCAGACGGCCGCGATGCTGCGCCTGATCCGGGTGCACGACTGGTGCGAGCCCCCCGAACACGGCGGACTGCACCTCTCGACGATCGTCCAGCAGGTCCTGTCGCTGACCGCCCAGTTCGGCGGGGTCTGGCCGGAACAGGCGGAGTCCGCGCTGTGCTCGCGCGGGCCGTTCCGCCGGGTCGACGGCGAGACCTTCCACCGGCTGCTCGACGCCCTGCACGACGCCGACATGCTGATGACCGCGGGCGACGGCACGCTGCTCCCCGGCGGCCGGGGCGAACGGGAGATCGAGCACTACTCCTTTCTCGCCGCCTTCGACACCCCGGCCACCTACCGCGTCGTCGCCGCCGGGCAGGAGATCGGCTCGGTCGACGCCGGGTCGCCGCTGGTCCCCGACTCGAACCTGGTCCTGGCCGGACGGCGCTGGCGGGTCGTCGCCGTGTACCCGGGGGAGTCGGTGGTCGAGGTCGTCCCCGACAGCCGCGGCACGGTCGCGAACTTCCCGCCGACCGGCGCCGCCCGGGTCCACGACCGCGTCCGCGAGGTGATGCTGGAGGTCTACCGCGGCACCGACGACGGCATCGCCGACCTCCTCGACGACCGGGCCCGCGATCTCCTCGACACCGCGCGGCGGGCGTTCGACCGTCTCGGCCTGCGCGGCACTGACCTGATCCCGCGCGGGACCTCCACGCTCGTCCTCCCGTGGCGCGGTGACCGGATGCTCGACACCCTGCTGGTGGTCCTGCACCAGCGCGGGCTGCGGGCGGGACGGGAGGGTCCCGCACTGCGGGTCTCCGCGCCGCTGCCGCAGGTCGAGGACGCGCTCGCCGCGCTCGCCCACGCCCCGGCGCCCGACCCGGTCGACCTCGCCGCGACGGTGGCGGCCAAGGCCGAGGAGAAGTGGGACGAGGTCCTCTCACCCCGCCTGCTCGACCAGGCCTACGCCGCCCGGGCGCTCGACGTCGACGCGGTGTGGAGCTGGCTGCGCGCCCGCACCCCCGCGCCGCGCCCTGCACCCACCGAGGCCGCGGTCGCGCTGCCCGCCGACGAGCCCGCCACGCTGTCCGGCGCCGTCGCCGTTGCCGTCCCGGCCGGGACGGGCTACGCCGTCGTCGACGTCGAGACCACCGGTCTCGCGCCGAGCAGCGGGCACCGCATCGTCGAGGTCGCCGTGGTGCGCTGCCGCGCCGACGGCACGGTCGAGGACGAGTGGCACACCCTGCTCGACCCGGAGCGCCACCCCGGCCCGGCCCGCGTCCACGGGCTGCGGGCCGCCGACCTGGCGGGCGCCCCGCGGTTCGCCGACATCGCGGGTGACCTCGCCGAACGCCTGTCCGGCCGGATCGTCGCCGCCCACAACGCGAGCTTCGACCTGCGGTTCCTGACCGCCGAGTTCGAGCGGACCGGCCACACCCCACCGGCCTGGCCGGTGCTGTGCACGATGCGGCTGCTGGACCGGCTGCCGGAGGTGCCGGGGCGCACCGGGCGCCGGCTGCCCGACGCCTGCGCGGCCTACGGCGTCCCGCTGCGCGACGCGCACAGCGCCGCCGGGGACGCCCGCGCCACCGCGGGGCTGCTCGCCGCCCAGCTCGCCGCGGCCGGTCGGCCCGACCCGGCCGGGCTCGGCGTCCGGCCCGCGGCGCTGCCCGGGGCGTGGGCACCGGCCCCGCCGTCGGGCCGTGTGCTGCACCGCGGCGGGGTGGGCCCCGCCGCGGACGCACGCACCGGTGCCGGTGTCTGGCCGGACGCGGCGACCACCGCCTACGCCGAGGCCGTCGCCCGCGCCCTCGACGACGGCGAGGTCACCAGCGCCGAGACCGACCAGCTGATCGAGGTGGCCCGGCTCTGGGCCGTCGACGACGGCGTCGTCGCGACGGTGCACGACCGGCTCACCGCCGCGCGTCCGCTGTCCGCGGAGAGCCGGCGCCACCTCGACGTGGTGTCCCGCAGCCGGGCGCTCGCGGCCTGACCGGCCGCGGCCGGCTCAGCCGGTGGCCCCGGCCCGGGCGATGTAGTCGATCATCGCCTGGTCCGGGCCACCCGCCGCGGTCACCTCGTCGGGGTTCTCGTCCCGCAGCCGGTACAGCTGCCGCTGCAACGACTCGTCGCCACGGTGGAAGGTCGCCAGCAGCTCCGACCACCGCGCGGCGAGCGCCTGCACGCGCGGCTCCGCCGGGTCGGTGCCCGCGTCCATCTCGGCCTGCACGTCGGCGATCAGTCCGGGCCACGCGGCCGCTGCCGCCTCGCCCTCGGCGCGCCGCGCACGGAGCGCGGCGACCTGCTCGGGAGTGAAGTACTGCGCGAAGGTATCGTTCACCCTGCTCACCTCGTCGATCATCATCAACACGTCCGACGGGTCGGGGTCCGGCGCGTCCCGGAGCCGGTCGACGACCGCCGCGAGCGTGCCCCGCAGGGCGTGCAGCGCGGCCAGCCGGGCGTCGACCTGGTCCAGGTGCGCGGTGAGGACGTCGGCGAACGACCCGGACGAGAGCAGCCCGCCGATCGCCTCTAGCGGCAGGCCCAGCTCCCGCAGGGCGACCACCTGGTAGACGCTGCGGACGTCGCCGTCGTCGTAGACGCGGTGGCCGGAGGCCGTCCGCGCCGACGGCACGACCAGCCCCCGCTCCTCCCAGTGGTGCAGTGTCCGCACGGTCAGCCCGGTCACCCGGGCCAGCTCGCCCACCTTCACCGGAATCCCCTCCTGTCGGGCCGCCACGTCGTGGCGGCATGATGGACGGTGCCGCCTCACGCCGCGTCAGGTGCAAGCCCCGGACGCGACGGTCTCGCCGCGACACGCCGGGGCCTGCGACACGCCGGTCACGGATTCACCCCCGCGAGTGGTCGGCCCCCGGTCACGGTCCGGTCGGTCGATCACCCTTCGCATCGGCCGCCCCGGACGTGGGGACGGAGGGTGTCCGGCGTCCTGGGAGAACCGGTTCCGTCCGTTTCACACCACACTTTTGGTACCCGTGGTGACCGGGTCACCCGTTGGTGTCGCTGCCGTATCCCCGCCGGTGAGCGGCTGCCTACTGTCCGCTTGCCGCGACGCACAGGCGTCCCGGTGGTGCTCACGGGAATCGTGAGACACGTCCGTCCCACCGGACACGATCGGGGAGAAAGACATGCGCAGGAAGCTCGCGGTCACCGGCGTCGCCGTCATCGCCACCATGGTCGCCTTCAGCCCGCTGGCGTCGGCTGCGCCCGCGCCGAAGGACGACGACGGTGACTCCTTCGTCCAGGACGTCGGCAACACCCGGGGCGACCAGTTCGGCCTGGTGAACCTCGACGACGTCAACGTCCTCAACAACGCCAACATCTGCCCGGGCGTCAACGCGGCCCTCGGCAACGTCCTCGGGATCCTCGGCGGCGGGGCGGCGCAGAACCGCGACAACCCGACGTCCTGCGACTGACGCCCGACGACGACCTCCGCCCCCTGCCTCCCGCCGCCACGGGACGCAGGGGGCGGTTCCGTCTCGTCCGACGCCGGCCCCGGCCGGGACTCAGTGGAAGACGTAGTCCGACGGCTCGACGCGGCGGGTGCGCTCGTCGTACTCGCGCATGTAGCCGGGCCAGTTGGTGACGATCCGCCCGGTGTCGTCGCGGTACCAGGAGTCGCAGCGGGTCCACGCGGTGCCGGGGAAGCGGGCCTGGACCTCCTCGTCGTAGGCCTGCTCGACCTCGGGGCGGACCTCCACGCCGGACGCGCCGCGTCGGGCCGCCTCCTGCAGGGCCTCGCGGACGTAGCGGACCTGGTGCTCCAGGTACCGGATGATCGAGCCGCCGGAGGTGTTGGTGTTCGGGCCGTAGAGCACGAACAGCGACGGGAACCCGGGGACGGTCATGCCGAGGTAGGCGTGCGCGCCGTCCTTCCACTCGGTGCGCAGCGACCGTCCACCCGGGCCGCTGATCTCCATCGGGAACATGAAGTCGGTCGCCGCGAACCCGGTGCCCCAGATGATCGTGTCGACCTCGTGCAGCGTGCCGTCCTCGGTGCGCACCCCGGTCGGCTCGACGGCGGCGATGCGCGACGTCTCGACCTCGACGTTGGGCCGCTGCAGCGCGGGCAGCCAGTGCGAGCTGAACAGGATGCGCTTGCAGCCGAAGGTGTAGTCCGGCCAGACCTGGCGGCGGACCTCGGGGTCGCGCAGCTGGGCCCGCATGAACAGCGTCGCGTAGAGCCGCCCCAGTCGGCCCCAGGTGGCGGGGTGGCGGATCATCAGCGTCAGCGACTCGCAGTACTCGGTGATGAACCGGCGCCGGGCCCGCTGCAGGCCGGGCACTCGCGCGATCGCGGCCCGCCACCACGCCGGGAACCTGCGGTTCCGCCGCGGCAGGAACCAGTTCCCGGACCGCTGGAACACCGTCATGTGCCCCACCTCGGGGGCGATTGCCGGCACGAACTGCACGGCGCTGGCCCCGGTCCCGATCACGGCGACGCGACGTCCGCGCAGGTCGTGGTCGTGGTCCCAGCGCGCGGAGTGGAACATCGTCCCGGTGAACGAGTCGATGCCGGGCAGGTCGGGGGACACCGGCCGGTTCAGCTGCCCGGTCGCGACGATCAGCACGTCGGGGGTCCAGGTGCGGCCGTCGTCGGCGGTGACCGTCCACGGTCCGTCGGCCTCGTCGCGCCGGGCGTCGACGATCCGCACACCGGTCTGCACCAGCTCGTCGACCCCGAACTCGGCGGCGACCCCGCGCAGGTAGGCGAGGATCTCGGGCTGCGGTGAGCAGAGCCGCGACCAGTCGGTGCGCTGGGCGAACGAGTACGAGTACAGATGGCTCGGCACGTCGCAGGCGGCGCCCGGGTAGGTGTTGTGCAGCCACGTACCGCCGATGCCGTCGGCGGCGTCGACGATCGTGACGTCGCGGATGCCGTGGGCCCGCAGCTCGATCGCGGCGGCGATGCCGCCGAACCCGGCGCCGACCACGAGAACGCTCGGTGCGTGCACGGGACCTCCCTGTCTCCGGAATGCAGCAGCGATCACCGTAGCGACGCGGCCCGGGGCCCCGGGTGCCCGTCCCGGCCCGTGCGGGCCGTCTCCGACCTCACACGACGGGGCCGTGCGACCCGGCCCGCGACGGAGCACAGTGGAGGGTGAACGGCCGACACCGGGACGGCCGGGAACGGAGCACAGTGATGAGCACCGTCGTCGTCGGCGTGGACGGATCGGACGCGGCCCTGGACGCCGTCGCGTGGGCGGCCCGCGAGGCCGCCGCCCGGCACGCCGACCTGCTGCTCGTGCAGGCCTTCGACGTCGCCGGGCTGTACGCGGACGCCGCCGTCGCACCCCTGCTCGACGACGTCGAGGAGTCGATCCGCGAGGAGTCCCGCGCGACCCTCGACGCGGCCCGGCACGCCGCCGCGCAGGCCGCACCCGAGGTCGCGGTCGACGTCGCCGAGGACCGGCGGGCGCCGTCGACGGCACTGGTCGAGCGGTCCGCCACGGCCGAGCTGCTGGTGCTCGGGTCCGCCGGGCGCGGGGCGATGGGCACCGCGCTGGGGTCGGTGACCCTCGCCGTGGCCTCGCACGCGGGCTGCCCGGTCGTCGTCGTCCGCGGCACGTCGTCCGACGGGCCGGTCCTGGTCGGGATCGACGGCGGCCCGCTGTCCGACGTCGCGCTGGAGCACGCCTTCGCCGCGGCCGCCGAGCACGGCACCGGGCTGGTCGTGCTGCACGCCTGGCACGACGGCCGGTCCCCGGCCCTGCGTGCGACCGGTGCGTTCGACCGGCTGCGCGAGGCCGAGGAGCGGGCGCTGGCCGAGCGGCTCGCCGGCTGGTCGGAGCGCTATCCCGACGTCGCCGTCGAGCGGGTGATCGAGCGCGCCGAGCCGGGACGGGTGCTGGCCCAGCGCAGCGGGGCGGCGCGGCTGGTCGTCGTCGCCACCCGGGGGCGGGGCGGGTTCACCGGGCTGCTGCTCGGCTCGACCGGGCTCGCGCTGGTCCAGCGCGCGGACTGCCCGGTGATGCTGGTCGGGCCCGCCGCGACGGCCTGAGCGGCTACGACCGGAGCGCGGGGTCCAGCGCGGCGGTGAGCGCGGCGACGGTGACGTCGCCGCGGTACTGCTCGCCGTTGACGAACAGGGTCGGCGTGCCGCGCACGCCCGAGCGCACCGCCGCGTTGAACCCGGCCTCGACGCGGTCCTCCGCCAGCCGCGTCGCCGGCCAGACGACCCGGTCCGGCCGCACCCCCGCGGCGACGGCGTGCTCCCGCAGCTCGTCCTGCCGCAGCCGCGGCGGACCGGGGGCGAACAGCGTGTCGTGCATCTCCCAGAACCGGCCGTCGAACCCGGCCATCTCCGCGGCGAGGGCGGCCGCGATGGCGTGCGGGTGCACCTCGTGCAGCGGGAAGTGCCGGAACGCGAACCGCAGCCGCCCCTCGAAGCGGTCGCGGACCTCCTCCAGCACCGGTGCGGCGTCGCGGCAGTAGGGGCACTCGAAGTCGCCGTACTCCACCAGCGTCAGCTCGGCCTCGGGCGGGCCCAGGACGTGGTCGTACGGTCCGACGGGCGGATCCAGGCTGATGACGGCCTCCTCGTTGCGTCCCGCGACGGGCGGGGCAGGATCAGCACATGGCGGTGGTGACCCTAGCCGAGCGCGGCGACCTCTCCGATGCCGCGCGGCGGTTCCTCGGGACCGAGTCCGGATCGGCGGTCCTGCTGGTCGGGGCGGCCGTCGTCGCGCTGCTGTGGGCCAACCTCGGCGCCGGCTACGAGACGTTCTGGCACACCCCGCTGGCCGTGTCGTTCGGCGGGTCCGCGCTCGACCTGGACCTGCGGCACTGGGTCAACGACGGCCTGATGGTGCTGTTCTTCCTCTCCGTCGGGCTCGAGATCGCCCGCGAGACGACGCTGGGCGAGCTGCGCGGGTTCCGCGCCCTGGCCGCACCGGCCGCGGCCGCGCTCGGCGGACTCGTCGTGCCCGCGCTGTTCTTCCTCGCGCTCAACGCCGGCGGCGAGGCGGCGGGCGCCTGGGGCATCGCGATCTCCACCGACACCGCGGTGATGCTGGGTGTGCTCGCGCTGCTCGGGCCGCGCTGCCCCGACCAGCTGCGGGTGTTCCTGCTGGCACTGGCCATCGTCGACGACATCGGCGCGGTGCTGGCGATCGCGCTGTTCTACACCGACGAGGTCGACCTGCTCGCGCTGCTCGTCGCCGTGGTGCTGCTCGCCGTACTGCTGGCGCTGCGCTGGGTGCGGTTCTGGCGGACGCCGTTCTACGCGGTCGTCGGGATCCTGTGCTGGGTCGCGGTGCTGCGGTCGGGGGTGCACCCGAGCGTCGTCGGCGTCGCGCTCGGGCTGCTGGTCAACGCCTACGCCCCGCGCCGCACCGAGATGGTCGAGGCCGTCCGGATCGGGAAGAACTTCCTGCTCGACCCCACTCCGGAGCGGGCCCGCACCGCCCGCGCGGTCGCGGTCGCCGCCGTCTCCCCGAACGAGCGGCTCCAGCAGGCCATCCAGCCGTGGAGCAGCTACGTCATCGTGCCGCTGTTCGTGCTCGCCAATGCCGGGGTGGTGCTGTCGTCGGAGACCCTGTCGGCCGCGGCGACGTCGATGCTCACCTGGGGCATCGTGCTCGGCCTGGTCGTCGGCAAGCCGATCGGCGTCGCCGCCGCGACCTGGATCGCGCTGCGCACCGGGCTGGGCCGGGTGCCCGACACGCTGCGCTGGGGTCAGCTCATGGGCGGTGCCGCGCTGTCGGGCATCGGGTTCACCGTCGCCCTGTTCGTCACCGAGCTCGCGCTCACCGACGAGCTGCTCGTCGCCGAGGCGAAGATCGGGATCCTGACGGGGTCGGTGCTGGCCGCGCTGTCGGGCTGGCTGGTGTTCCGCCTGGCGGGGGAGCGGGGCGGGCAGTGCGCGCCGAGCGGCCTGCCGACGCTGCCGCCGCGGCCGTGGCGGCCGGCGGACTGACCTGCGTGGTTCCACGGAGGCCCGGCGACGCCGTCCGGGGCAGGGTGGCGGGACCCGAGGGGAAGGAGACCCCCGTGCACAGCGCTCTGCGCGCGATCCCGGTGGGACTGGTCGCCGGGCTCTGCGCGGCCGTCGTCGCCTGGTACCTGATCGGTGACGTCAGCACCGCCCCCGCGGACGGGACGCGGGGCCTCGACCCGCCGGCCGCGCTGGAGGCGCTGCCGTGGCTCACCGGCGTCGTCGCGGGCGTGGGCCTGGCCTGCTGCGTCCTCGCCGTCGTGCGGAGGTGGGCCGCGGCGTCCCCGGTGGTGCTGTGCGTGGTGGCGGGCCTGCTGGTCGGGTGGGCCGGACGCATCATGACCGCGACGGTGATCGGCGCCAACATCGGCGGGGGCCTGATGATGCTGATCGGGCTGCCGCTGGCCGGGATCCTGGTCCTCGTCGCGGTCGTGACCGCACTCGTGATCGCGCGGAGGGCTCAGAGGGACGCGAGGATGTCGAAGCCCGACCCGTCGGCGACGGCCATGTAGATCCGCTGCTCGGCGCGGCCGTCGCGCACGGTCACCGGTCCGCGCGGGCCGACGTAGCGGCACCGTCCGGCGGCCTCGGACAGCCGGATCGCGTCGGTGGTGCCGACCCGGTTCACCAGGGCGGCGAGGAACCCGACGCCCTCGTAGCAGGATTCGCCGGGCGCGCACGGCAGCGGCGCGCCGGGGCCGAACCGGCGGGCGTAGCGGGCGCCGAAGGCCAGGCTCTCCGCGGTCGGGAGGGCCTCGAAGTAGCCGGCGGCGGTGAACACGTCCTGCGACGACCCGGCCCCGGCGGAGGCGAGCATGCTCTCGTCCATCAGCGGGGAGAACCGTGCGTACCGGCTCTCCAGCCCGCGCCGGGCGAACTCGCGGTGGAACGCGACCGCGTCGGAGCCGACGAGCAGCGTCAGGACCCCGTCGACGTCGAGGTCGGCCAGGTCGTCGAGCACCGCCCGGTGGTCCGAGGTGCCGAGCGGCACGAACCGGGTGTGGTCCAGCGTCGGCCCGCCGGACCCGTCGAGCGCGGCCCGGGTCCGCGCGATCGACCGGTGCGGCCATCGGTAGTCGTTGCCGATCACGGCCCAGCGCCGGACGCCGATCTCCTCGGACATCCACCGCAGCGCCGGGGTGAGCTGGATGTCCGGTGTCTCACCGATCGGGACGACACCCGGCGTGGTCTCGCCGCCCTCGTAGAGCGCGGTGAACACGTACGGCACCAGCCCGCGCAGCGCGGAGGCGAGCCGCACCCGCACCGGGGAGATGTGCCAGCCGACGACGGCGTCGATCGCCCCGGTCCGCGCCGCCTGCGCGACCGCCGTCGCCACCTGCTCCGGCGCCCCGGACCCGTCCAGGATCCGCAGGTGGACGGGCCGGTCGAGGATCCCGCCCACCGCGTTCAGCTCCTCCACGGCCAGCCGGGCGCAG
This sequence comes from Pseudonocardia sp. TMWB2A, assembly GCF_017312135.1. Lineage (NCBI taxonomy): Bacteria > Bacillati > Actinomycetota > Actinomycetes > Pseudonocardiales > Pseudonocardiaceae > Pseudonocardia > Pseudonocardia sp. TMWB2A. The sequence continues at coordinate 5,384,544 of NZ_QKQY01000002.1, read as the reverse complement.
AGGATGCACGACGGGCCGTAGATCCCCTCGGAGCCGGCCGAGGGCACGACGAGGCCGACGGTGAACGACGGTCTCGCAGTCGACGGCATCGGACGCACCCCCACGGACGCTTCGACGACCGGAACGCCGGCGCGACGCGGGGTGTTCCCGCCGTCACAGTCCTTCCCCGGACCTTCGGCCCTGCCCGGCCCGTCACCCGTCCCCGATGATCGGGGACGAGGAGGTGGCCCGATGACGATCCGATGGGTGGTCCCGGCGCTGTCGGCCGTACCGCTGGTGGCCCTGCTGGTCCGGCGGGCGTCCCGCCGGTCCGGGGCGACCGAGGCCGAGGCCGGCCGGACGCTGCCCGGCGACGAGCTGCTGCCCGCCGCCGACCTGCAGAACGACCGGGCCTGCACGATCGGCGCACCACCCGCCGCGGTGTGGCCGTGGATCGCGCAGCTCGGGCAGGACCGGGCAGGCTTCTACTCGTTCGAGACGCTGGAGAACCTCGTCGGGTGCCGGATCACCGGCGCGACGCGGGCGCACCCGGAGTGGCAGCACATCGGGCCGGGGGACCGGTTCCGGCTGCACCCCGACGTCGCGCTGCGGGTGGCGCAGGTGGAGCCCGGGAGCCACCTGCTGGTGACCTCGCAGGGCGGCGACGCCCCCGGCGGGGCGGACCTCGCGATGACCTGGCTGTTCCACCTCTCCCCGGTCGTGCTGCCCGGCGGCGCGACGGGAACGCGGCTGCACCTGCGGGAGCGCTACGCGACCGGGGGCGGGACGGCCCGGGTGATGACGGAGCTGGTCGGGGTCGTCAGTGCGGTCATGACGTGGCGGATGCTCACGCGGCTGCAGGAGCTGGTCGTCGGCGACGAGCGTCCTGCGGCCCGCGTACTTCGCCTGCACACATCCGGGTGATCGCGGATCGGCCCGTGTTGTCCGGTTCCCGGTTCCCGACCGGTGGCTGGCAGGCTGGTCGGGAGACCACGGACCCTCGTCCGGCGGTACCGAACGCGGTCGCCCGGGCCCGCGGAACAGAAAAGAGGAACCCGATGTCACAGCCGTACGCCGCCGGCCCCGCGCCCACGCCGGCCGACAGCAGCCGGATCGCCGCGATCCTGGCCCATCTGTCCGCGCCGATCGCCGCGGTGCTGAGCGCCGGACTGCTGAGCCTGGTCGGCCCGCTGCTGGTCTGGCTGGTCAAGAAGGACGACCCGTTCGCGCGTCGGGCCGCCGCCGGGGCGTTCAACTTCAACCTGTCGTTCTGGGTGCTGTTCATCGTCAGCTGGATCCTGGTCTTCACCGTGGTGGGGATCGTCGTGGCGATCCCGCTCATGGTCGTGCTGTTCGTGGTGTCCGCGTGGTGCCACATCAAGGGCGCGGTGCGGGCGTCGAACAGCCGGAGCTACGACTACCCGTTCCAGCTGCGGGTGCTGTCCTGAGTCCGGAGTGAGACCGGGCGTCCCTCGGCCCGGTCGTGGCCTCAGGAGGGGTCGCCGGAGGATCGGAGCCGGCGTACGACTCGGATCCCGACGACGGCGAACGCCACCAGTCCGCCCACCTCGACGATCGTGAAGCCCAGATCCCACAGTGGGGTTTCGAACCCGCGAACCGTCAGGACGGCGTCGGCAGCCCAGAGGACGGCGAACGCGAGGCCGAGCCACGGGACGTAGCGCGGGATCCCGGGGTATGCGGCTCGCGCGAGGAACATGCTCGTGGGCAGGAAGAGGAGAACGCCGGTCGCCCCGACGAGGCGGAGCGCATCGGCGCAGGCATCCAGCCGCGAGCCCTCGGCGGCGAGAACGTCGACGGGTACGGCGGCATCCTCTGGCGAAGACGGCGCGGGGACAGCGACGATCCGGTCGAGCTCCTCGTGTGGCCCGCACGAACAGGATCTGGGGAAGCGCGGCCGGCCGCCGCGGGTCTCCGACGGTCGATCTGATCTCGCCGGTCGTCCGTGGTCGGGGTGGCGGGATTTGAACCCACGGCCCCTCGCTCCCAAAGCGAGTGCGCTACCAAGCTGCGCCACACCCCGTCGCCCGCAGTCTAGCCCCGTCCCGACTGTACCCCGGCGCCGCCGTCGGCGCCCGGTGTGTCCCGCGCTACAACGACCGGGCGTTGCTCCCTCCGCTCCCGCCTTCCTAAGGTAAGCCTTCCCTTAGTGAAGGAGGAGCGTCACGTGGCACCGTCCGGACTGCACGACCCCGCCGCCGAGCACGCGAGCTGCGGCGTCGGGCTGATCGTCCGCAAGGACGGGGTGCAGACCCACGACGTGCTCGTCCTCGCCCATCGTGCCCTCTGCGCGGTGCCGCACCGCGGCGGGATGTCCGCCGAGGGCGTCGGTGACGGCGGCGGCGTCTCGGTGGACCTGTCGGTGCCGTTCTTCTCCCGGCTCGCCGGCCGCGAGCTGACCCCGGGGCGGTTCGCCGTCGCCAACGTCTTCCTCCCCTCCGACCCCGACCGCGCCGCGGCGGCCGCAGCGCTGGTCACGCTCACCCTCACCGCGCACGGCTGCACCGTCCTGGCCGTCCGCGACGTGCCGGTCGACCCGTCGGTGCTGCGCCCCGCGGCCGTCGCGCAGCAGCTCCCGGTGCGGCAATGGATCGTCGAGGTCCCGGACGTCGCGGACCCGGAGCGTCTGGCGCACGGCGCGCTGCTCGACATCGAGTCGGTCGCCTACACCGACGACGCCGTCGCCGGTCTCTACCCGCTCAGCCTCTCGACCCGCACCCAGGTCCTCAAGGGACGGCTGAACTCGTGGGAGGTCGTGCCGTACTTCGCCGACCTGACCGACCCGGAGCACCGGGTGCGCAGCCTCTACTTCCACACCCGCTTCTCGACCAACACCGACCCGCACCCGTCGATGGCGCAGCCCTTCCGGCTCCTCGCGCACAACGGCGAGCTCAACACCGACCGCAAGAACCGGATCGCCGACGAGGCCCTCGCCCGCGCCCGGGGCCGCCGGATCGTGCGCCCGCCGGGGCAGTCCGACAGCGCGCGGTTCGACCAGACCCTGCACGCGCGCGTGGCGGGCGACGGGCTCGACCTCGTCGCGGCCGTCGTCGCCGCGATGCCCCCGGCCTGGGAGAACGACCGCACGCTGCCCGCGCCGGTGCGCGCGATGCTGGAGTACCGGTCGCTGGTCGAGGAGATCAACGACGGTCCGGCCGCGCTCGTCTTCTCCGACGGCGAGGTCGTCGGCGCCCGCCTCGACCGGCTCGGCCTGCGTCCACTGCGGACCTGCGAGACCGCCGACTACCTGACCGTCTCCTCGGAGGCGGGCCAGTTCCCGTTCCCCGACGACGACGTGCTGCGCCGCGGCCGCATCGAGGCCGGCGGGATGCTGTGGTGGAGCACCCGCGAGCGTCGCAGCTACGACACCGCGCAGACCCTGGAGCTGCTCGCCGCCCGCGCCGACCACGAAGCCCTCCTGGCGGGCGCGCGGACACCGGCGGCCGAGCTGCCGCCCGCTCCCGCGGGATCCGGGCCCGCCGCGACCGGTGACCTCGCCGTCCACCAGCGCTACGTCGCCTACGGCCTGGACGCCGAGGCGTTCCGCGTCCTGCTCGACCCGATGCTCGACACGGGGACCGAACGCGTCTCCGCCATGGGCTACGGCAACGCCATCAACGCCCTGAGCGACCGCGAGGGCGGCGTCGCGCACTACTTCTCCCAGCGCTTCGCGCAGGTCACGAACCCGCCGCTGGACCCGATCCGCGAGGCAGACGGCATGACCCTGCGCGTCGCGCTCGGCACCCGCCCGGTGCACGACGGCCCGTTCCACCGCATCGTCCTCGACTCGCCCGTCCTCGACGCCGACGGCCTCGCCCGCATCGGCGCCCAGCACGTCGTCCCGGTCGGCCGGTTCGCGCTGCTGCACGAGCCCGGCACGCTGGAGGCCGCGGTCGAGGGACTGTGCGCCGAGGTCGTCGCCTTCGCCCGCGACGGCGGTGGCATCGCCGTCCTCGACGACCGCGCCGTCGCCCGCGACCGAGCGGCGGTCCCCGCGGTGCTCGCCATCGCCGCGGTGAACCGCGCGCTGGTCGCGGCCGGGCTGCGCCCCGCGGTGTCGCTGGTCGTCGCCACCGGGCAGGTGTGCTCGGCGCACCACCTCGCCGTCGTCCTCGGGTTCGGGGCCTCGGCCGTGCACCCGCACACCGCCCACACGCGCGCCGCGCAGCAGCATCCCGGCGACCCCGGCGCGGCGTTCGCCCGCTTCCGCGTCGCCGCGGAGAAGTCCCTGCTCAAGACCATGGCCCGGATCGGGCTGTGCACGATGGAGAGCTACGTCGGCGGCGAGTTCTTCGAGGCCGCCTACCTCGACACCCGCGACCCGGTGCTCGCCCGCTGGCTCCCCGAGGTCGACGCCCCGGTCGGCGGCGCCGGGTTCGCCGACATCGAGCGGTCGGTGCGCGACTGGCACGCCCGCGCGCTGACCGTCACCGGCCCCGAGGACCTCCCGCAGCTCGGGCTGTTCAAGGAGCGCTCCGACGGTGCCGGGCACTCCTACGGCGCCGCCGCCGTCACCGCGTTCACCGGCCTGGTCGACGAACGGACCGGCCTCACCGCCGGCCCGGCCGACCGTGAGCTGCGGCTGCTCCCGCTCGCTGCGCTCACCGACTCCCTCGGCCTGCACGACGACGCCTACGTCCACACCGGACTGGGTGCGCTGAGCGCCGCCGAGATCGACGCGTCCGCGCCCACGCCGGGCTACCGCGAGCTCGTCCGGTCCCTCACCGCCGAGCGTGCGCGACGCCCGTCCGCGCTGCGCGACGTGCTGGTGCTCCCCCCGGACCTGCGCGACGGCCGTCCCGCCGAGGTCCTCGACCGGATCGACCCCTCGGGCAACGCGTGCATCGCCGTACGCGGCCTGCGTCGCGACGGCGACCTGCTGCACGTCGACGGCGACGCCGCCCCGCTGGCGTCCTGGCTGACCGAACGGTTCGGCGCGTCCGTCGCACGCCTCGACCACGGCACCCTGCGGGTGGTCGCGGCCGGGACGGCGGGGGACTGGCTGGACCTGCTGGTCACCGCCCCCGACCCGGTCGCTCTCGACGAGGTGCAGCCCGCCTCGGAGATCACCCGCACCCTCGCCTCGGGCGCGATGAGCCACGGCGCGCTCGTCGCCGGGGCGCACGAGGCCGTCGCACACGGCACCAACATGGTCGGCGGCCTGTCCAACTGCGGCGAGGGCGGCGAGTCCCGCAGCCGGTTCGGCACCATCCGCGGCTCCCGGATCAAGCAGTTCGCCTCCGGCCGCTTCGGGGTGTGGGCGGGCTACCTCGCCGACCCGGTGCTCGAACAGGTCGAGATCAAGATCGCGCAGGGTGCCAAGCCCGGCGAGGGCGGCCAGCTGCCCGGCGCCAAGGTGACCGTCGACATCGCCGCCGCCCGCGGCGCGACGCCCGGGGTCGAGCTGGTGTCCCCGCCGCCGCACCACGACACCTACTCCATCGAGGACCTCGCCCAGCTCATCCACGACGCCACCGCCGCGCGGGTGAAGGTGGTGGTCAAGCTGGTGTCCTCGGAGGGGATCGGGACGATCGCCGTCGGCGTCGCGAAGGCCGGCGCGCACGTCATCAACGTCGCGGGCAACACCGGCGGCACCGGCGCCGCGAACGTCACCAGCCTGAAGTTCGCCGGGCGCTCCGCCGAGCTGGGCGTCGCCGAGGTGCACCAGGCGCTGTCCGCGCACGGCCTGCGCGACGCCGTCGAGCTGCGGTGCTCCGGGGCGCACCAGACCGGCGGCGACGTCGTCGTCTCCGCGCTGCTCGGCGCCGACGGCTTCGAGTTCGGGACGACCGCGCTGATGATGCTCCGCTGCGTCATGGCGAAGAACTGCAACGTGAAGTGCCCGGCCGGGATCACCACCGACGCCGACGCGTTCGACGGCGACCCCCGCGCGCTGGCCCAGTACCTGCTCGGCGTCGCCCACGAGGTCCGCGAGATCCTCGCCTCGCTCGGGCTGCGCAGCCTGCGCGAGGCCCGCGGCCGCGCCGACCTGCTGCACCTGGCGCGGCACCCGTCGCTCGTCGGGCGCCTGGACCTGCGCCGCCTGCTGCACCGGGTGACGACCCCGCAGGTCGCCGACCCGGTGCGGGTCGGCGCCGACCACGACCACGACGAGCGCTGGTCGGCGACCGTCCGCACCGCCCTGGCCCGCGGCGAGTCCGGAGTGGACATCGACGGCGGAGCGCTCGGCAACCGGCACCGCTCGGTGGGCGGGCGCCTCGCCGTCGACGTCGAGCGGATGCTGAACCACGAGCACGTCCCGGGACCGGCACTCGTCGACGACCGTGGCCGCCGCTTCCTGCCGCAGCGGTGGCTGCGGATCCGCACCCGCGGCGCGGCGGGGCAGTCGTTCGGTCTGCTCTGCAACGACGGGATGTGGCTCGCCCACACCGGCACCGCCAACGACGGCGTCGGCAAGTCCGCCTGCGGCGGCACCATCGCGATCCGCTCACCCGGCACCGTGCACGACGACCGGCCCGGCAGCAACGTGCTCGTCGGCAACTTCGCGCTGTTCGGGGCCACCGGCGGCCGGCTGTTCGTCCACGGCGAGGCGGGGGACCGGTTCGCGGTGCGGAACTCCGGGGCGAGCGCCGTCGTCGAGGGGCTCGGCGACTTCGGCTGCGAGTACATGACCGGCGGGGCCGTGCTGAACCTCGGCGCCGCCGGGTCCGGCCTGGGCAACGGCATGTCCGGCGGGTTCCTCTACCAGTACGACCCGGCCGGGACGGTCGGGTTCTCGACCGACTCGGTCGACGTCGCACCGGTCTCGGGATTCCACGCGACCGCCGTCCGGCTGCTGCTGGAGTGGCACGCCGACGCCACCGGCTCGCCGCTCGCCGTCCGGCTGCTCGAGCACTGGGACCGCGAACGCGCGCACCTGCTCGTCGCGACCCCGCGGGCGCTGCGGCTCTACCAGGACGCCGGGGAGATCCTCGCCGCCCGCACCCGCCGCGAGCTCGTCGACGAGCTCGCCGCATCCCTCGCCGCGCACCAGCTGCGCCGGCACAAGCTCGCCCAGCGCGACGGCGTCCCCGTCGCATCCGGGGCGGTACCCGACGGCGACGCCGGGGAGGAGATGTTCGTCCTGCTCAACGGCCTGACCGTGCAGACCGTCGCCGAGGAGGTCGCCGCCCGCCGCGGTGTCGACGCCCGCACACTGCTGCTCACCGAGGACCACGCCGTCCGCACCCGGCTGGTCCGCTACGCCCGCGACGCCCTGGCCGGCTGCGCCGACGACGAGCTCGCCGTGCTGGTCTCCGACAAGCGCGTCGGTGACCTCAAGCGCTCCCTCGCGCAGCGCGACGTGTACGGCACCGACAGCCCCGGCACCTACGGCTGGATCCTCGCCCAGGACGCCGCCAACACCGCGCGCCTCGGCCGCATCCCGGGCGTCGAGGAGCTGTTCGCGGCCCGCGCCGCACCGGACCTGGTGGGCGCCCCGTGACCGCGCCGCCGCCCCCGGCCGAGCTGAGCAGCCTGGCGATCTCGCCGGACGCCCCGTTCACCGCCGAGCAGCGGATCTGGCTGTCCGGCTACCTGGCGGGCGCCCGCAGCGCCGCCGCCGCACCCGTCCGGAAGGAGACCGGGATGACCCCGGTGCACGTGCTGTACGGCACCGAGACCGGCAACGCCGAGTACGTCGCCGACCTGCTCACCGAGCGCCTCACCGAGGCCGGGGTGCCGTGGGAGCTGCACGAGCTCGACGCCGTCGGCGCCGACGCCCTCGCCGCCATGAGCAGGGTCGTCGTCGTCTGCTCCACCTACGGCGACGGCGAGATGCCCGACAACGCCGACCTGTTCCGGAAGATGGTCACCGCCGACGACGCGCCGCGCCTGGAGGCGACGTCGTTCGCGGTGTGCGCGCTGGGCGACGAGTCCTACGAGGACTTCTGCGCGGCCGGGCGGCTGCTCGACACCCGCCTCGCCGAGCTGGGGGCGACCCGGATCCTGGAGCGCCGCGACTGCGACGTGATGTGGGAGGACGCCTCCGCGCAGTGGTTCCCCGAGATCGTCGCCGTGCTGGCCGCCACGCCCGCCGCGACCACCGCGCCGGACCCCGCACCCGAGCCGGAGCCGGTCCGCCGCCGCGACCGCCCCGCCCCGGTGCCCGCGGTGCTCGCGCACCGGGTGCGGCTGTCCGGCCCCGCCTCGGACAAGGAGATCCACCACCACGAGTTCGACCTCACCGGCACCGGCCTGACCTACGCCGCGGGCGACTCGCTCACCGTCGTGCCCGCCAACGACCCCGCGCTCGTCGAGGCGTTCCTGGCGCACCTCGGCCACGACGGCGACGCCCCCGTCGGCGACCGTCCACTGCGCGAGCTCCTGACCAGCGCACACGAGATCGTCACACCGTCGCGGGACCTGCTCGACGTGCTCGCCGAGCGTGCCGCCGACGCCGGGCTGCGCGCCGCCCTGCGCGACGACCGGGCGGCCTGCCTGTGGGACCGCGACCTGCTCGGGCTGCTGCACGCCGCGCAGCTGCGGCTCGACCCGGAGGAGCTCGTCGGGCTGCTGCGCCCGCTGCAGCACCGCGCGTACTCGATCTCGTCGAGCCCGCTGCTGTTCCCGGACCGGGTGCACCTGACCGTCGCCGCGGTCCGCTACCGGTGCGCCGACCGCGCGGTCGGCGGGGTCTGCTCCACCCACCTCGCGGACCGGCTCGCGGTGGGGGACACCGCCGTCGTCGCGCTGCAGCCGAACACCGGGTTCCGGCCGCCCGCCGACGACGTCGACATGATCATGGTCGGGCCGGGGACGGGTGTCGCCCCGTTCCGCGCGTTCCTGCAGGAGCGCGCCGCCCGCGGGGCGCGGGGCCGGAACTGGCTGCTGTTCGGCGACCGCCGCTCCGACCACGACTTCCTCTACCGGTCCGAGCTGCTCGGCTGGGCCGAGGACGGCCTGCTCACCCACCTCGACCTGGCGTTCTCCCGCGATCAGGCGGAGAAGGTCTACGTCCAGGACCGGATGCGCACCCACGGCGCCCGGCTGCACGCGTGGCTGGCCGGGGGCGCCCACCTCTACGTGTGCGGCGACGCGAGCCGGATGGCCCGCGACGTCGACGCCGCGCTGCACGAGATCCTCGCCGCCCACACCGGGGGCGAGGACGGTGCGGCCGAGTTCGTCGCCGATCTCAAGCGCGGGAAGCGGTACCTGCGTGACGTCTACTGACCCGGAGCGTGTCCCGTGACCCTGCCCCACACCGATCTCGACGTCCTGCTCTCCCACCTCGCCGGCGACCGGCTCGACCTCGACGCCGGCACGCTGGCGCGGCACCTCCCGCTGCTCGACGAGGTCGTCGCGACCACCGCGAACGGCAGCGCCCTGATCAGCGAGCTCGGCACCTACGCCGAGCCGACCTTCACCGGCGAGGCGTTCCCGGTCCGGCCCGGCGCGGTGACCCTGCGCCTGTCCCGCCCTGCGGTCGCCTCGGTCGTCGCGACCCGGGCCGACGACGGGCGTCGCGAGCCCGCCGCGCTGTGGCTGTTCGACGGCGACGGCGCGGCCGTGCACCGCGCGCACCTGCTGTCACCCGACGCTCCGCTGGTCACCGAGGTGCTGCGGCTGGCCCCGCGCGCCGACGACCCGCCCGCCGGGCCGCCGCTCACCGCCCCCGACGAGCTCGACCACCTCGGCCTCCTCGACGCGCTCACCGACGGCGGCGGCCGGGTCCCCGACGGGCTCGTCCCGGCCACCCCGCCGTGCGACGTCGCCCGGGTCGTCGACCTGCTGTGTCTGCTCTGCGAGCACGGCGTCCCGGCCGGGCTGGCCGTGCCCCACGGTGGCTGCCTGCAGGTCGGGACGGGGTCGGTCGACCACGTCGAGACCGGCGACGTCGTCGGCGTGGTCTCGGGTGCGGTGCAGTTCGCGTTCGCCCCCGGCGAGGTCGACGCGGTGCGCCCGGTCCGTACGCACGGCCCACACGGTCCGATGACGACGGTGCTCCTGACCGGCGCGGACGGCCGCTGCCTGGCCCTGGTCGGGCAGTTCGGGCTGCCGTCGACCGAGGTCGTGACGGCCTGGGAACGCATGGTCCGGGACGTGCTGCTGCACCCGATCGGGTGAGTGGTGAACGCGGTGGGCGCGGTGGCCGTAGAGACGGGCAATCAAGGATGAACCCGTCAGAAAGGACACCGGGATGCGCCGCACCCTGCCCCGTCTCGCCGCCGTCACCGCCGCCACCGCACTCGGCTTCGCCGCGACCGCGGGCATCGCGTTCGCCCAGGAGACCGAGGTCCCCGAGCCGTCGACGTTCACCAGCATGTACACCGTGAGCGCGACGCCGGACGCCGTCATCAACAACGACGGGCAGGCCGTCCCCGGCGAGCCCGGCGCGACCGGTGAGTTCAACTTCCGGATCAACTCCGACGACGAGATCATCTGCTACGACATCACCCTGCGCGGCGTGACCGGCGAGTACCAGAGCCCGGCCAAGACCGCGACGCACATCCACGAGGCCGCCGTCGGCAAGCCCGGCCCGCCGCGCCTGGCGTTCCCGAACCCCGAGGGTGACGGCGACGTCCGCACCTCGTCGGGCTGCATGCAGGGCCCGTTCACCACCGGGCTCGAGGGCGACAACGGCCAGGACACCGCGACCGGCTTCTCGCTGAAGCAGATCGAGGCGAACCCGACCGGCTTCACCGGTGACACCCACACCGCCGACTTCGCGGCCGGCACGGTGCGCGGCCAGCTCGCCGCCGTCCCGATGGGCGGCGTCGAGACCGGCGCCGGTGGCTCCTCCTCCGACTCGACCGCGCTCTATGCGGTCGGCGCCGCCGGCCTGGCCGCCGCGGCCGGAGCGGGCGTGCTGATGGCCCGCCGGGGCCGTGCGCAGAGCTGACCGCACGCGTGACCGACGCCCGGGAGCCCTGCTGCTCCCGGGCGTCGTCGCGCTGGTGTTCCTGCTCGTGGGGTGTGGGGCACCGCCCGCCCCCGCTGCTCCCGATCCGGCGCCTGCGGCACCGTCCGCCGGCGCGCCGCTTGCCGCGGTCCCGGCCGCGGCCGGTGTGCCCGTCTCGCTGCGCATCCCGGCGATCGGGGTGGACGAGCCGGAGCTGCTGCGGCTGGGCATCGCCGACGACGGCACCGCCGAGGTCCCGCAGGACTACGACCGCGTCGGCTGGTTCGACCGCGGCACCGCGCCCGCCCCGACCGTCCTGCTCGGGCACGTCGACTCGCGCGACGGGCCCGCGGTGTTCATCGACCTGCGCGACCTCGCCCCGGGCGACGTGATCGAGGTCGGCCGCGACGACGGCTCCGTCGACCGGTACGCCGTCGAGCGGACCGAGCAGATGCCCAAGGACGCGTTCCCGACCTTCGCCGTGTTCGGCGGTGCGTCACCGGACCAGCTGCGCCTGGTCACCTGTGCGGGCGACTTCGACCGGGGGGCGCTCAGCTACCTCGACAACATGGTCGTGCACGCCCGGGCGCTGTGACCGTTGCCCGACGCGCCGAGACGTCCGGTTCCGCCCCGGACGCCCGGTCCGGGACCACGCTGATCGGGTGACGGTGCCGCGACAGCGCGACCCGCGCCCGACGGGCGCCGCAGCCGGACGCCCCCGGGCGTCGCGGCTCGCCCGGCTGCGCCGCGTCCCGCCGCTGCACCTGCTGCTCGGTGCGACCGGCGCGCTGCTGGCGGTCGGAGTCGTGATGGTGCTGTCGGCGTCGGCGGGCGGGAAGACCGTCGCCGACGGGATGGTGCTCACCGTCTTCGTCCGCCACCTCATCTTCCTGCTGCTCGGGGTCGGCGCGTTCGCGCTCGGGATGTGGGTGTCACCGGTCCGGCTACGCCGGTGGACGCCGTGGCTGCTGTTCGCCTGTCTCGCCGCGCTGGTGCTCGTGCTGGTCCCGGGAATCGGGGAGGTCCGCGGCGGTGCCCGCCGGTGGATCTCGGTCGCCGGGTTCACCGTGCAGCCGGGCGAGGCGGCCAAGGTCGTGCTGCTGCTGTGGGGCGCGCACGTGCTCGCGCTGCGCGGTCGCGCCGTGCGCCACGGCCGCTACGCCGTCCTCCCACTGGTCCCGGTCGCGCTGCTGGCCGGGGCGCTGCTCATGCTGCAGCCCGCGCTCAGCACGACCGTCGCGCTCGGCGTCATCGTGCTGTCGCTGCTGTTCTTCGCCGGGGCGCCGCTGGTGCTGCTCGGGGGCCTGTCCGGCGGGGCGCTGCTCGGCGTCGCCGTCCTGGGGTTCACCGCCGACTACCGCCGCGACCGGATCAGCACCTTCCTCGGCGCCGGCGACGAGCTCGGCGCCGGCTACCAGTCCCGCCAGGCACTGCTGTCCCTCGCCGACGGCGGCCTGTTCGGCACCGGACTCGGCCAGGGCCGCGCGAAGTGGGACTACCTGCCCAACGCCGCGAACGACTTCATCTTCGCCGTCATCGGTGAGGAGCTCGGGCTGGTCGGTGGGCTCGCCGTGCTGGCGCTGTACCTGCTGATCGCCTGGGTCGGGCTGCGCGTCGCCGCCCGCACCCGGGACACGTTCCTGCGGCTGGTGACGGCGGCGACCGCGACCTGGGTGGTCGTGCAGGCCGTGATGAACGTCGGCTACGTCGTCGGCCTGCTCCCGGTGACCGGCCAGCAGCTGCCGCTGGTGTCGGCCGGCGGGACGGCGCTGGTCAGCACCCTGTTCCTGCTCGGGCTGGTCGCCAACGCCGCCCGCCGCGTCAGGTAGCCAGGCTGCCGCGCAGCACCGTGGACCCGGCGCCGTCGAGGACCCGGAACTCCTCCGCGTCGGCCCGCAGCACCGAGGAGTTGAGGTTGCAGACCATCGGTGAGGCGCCGGTCCCGATGAACTCGCCCGCGCTCACCTCACGCCCGTCCTCGGCCTCGACGACGACGCGGTAGGTCGCACCGGAGCGGAACCCGTCGCCGTCGAGCACGATCTCGACGCCCCAGGTGTGCGGGATCGCGACCGCCGTGGCCTGCACCGCGGGGTCCATCGCCTGGACCGCGACCGGCTCGCGGGGGATCCCGTCGTGGTCGCCGACCAGGTAGCCGGCGACGCCGCCGACGAGCAGCGCGGCCGCGGCCGCCGCCGCGACCGGAGCCCACCGGTTCCGTGCCCGGGCCGCGGCCGATGCCGGACGCTCGGCCCGCGCCGCCGCCATGATCCGGTCGCCCAGGTCCGGCGGGGGAGCGGGAGTGTGGTCGAGCCGGTCGGGATCGACCCGGCCCAGCGCGGGCAGCACACTCGCGACCTCGGCCAGCTCCTCGCGGCACGCCGGGCAGCCCTGCAGATGGGCCTTGAGGGTCGCCAGCTCGTCGCCCTCCAGCCGGCCCATCGCGTGGTCACCCAACGACTCCCGCATCGCCCGGTGCTCGTCCGGAGTCACGGTTCCACCCCCATCTCGTCCATCGCCAGTCGCAACGCCTTCAGCCCGTAGAAGACCCGGCTGCGGATCGTCCCCACGGGCACCCCCGCCTCCGCCGCGATCTCGGCGTGCGGACGGCCCCGCAGGTACGCCTCGACGATCGCCTGCCGGTGCTCCGGACGGAGCCGCCGCAACGCCTCCTCGACCAGCCAACCGTCGACCAGGGCGTCGTCGGCAGGGCCGATGGAGTCGTTCCCGGTCTCGGGCTCGTCGGTGAGCCTGCGGCGCCAGGGCCGCGCCGCGACCCTACGGATCTCGTCGATGACCACGTTGCGGGCGATGGCGAACAGCCACACCCGCAGACTGGCGACCGACGGGTCGTAGGAGTCGGCACGACGCCAGGCGCGCAGGAAGACCTCCTGCACGGACTCCTGGGCCGCACCCTCGTCGCCCAGCTGACGCAGGGCATAGCGGTAGAGCTCGGCTCCGTGCGCGGTGTACGCGGCGCGGAGCCCCGGCTCGGAGTCGAGCCCGGGTTCGGCGGCGCGCGCGTCGACGGAGCGCAACCTGCGGTGGGGCGCCTTCATCGGTGTCCGCAACCTCCTGAACGTCCCTGTCCCCGGTGTGTACGCACCCGGGGGCGGGGATGTTCACGGGGTCGGAGTGGGATACGCTGCGGGGGTCCTGATCGACGAGATCGGGGCATGCGGGCGTAGCTCAATGGTAGAGCCCCAGTCTTCCAAACTGGCTACGCGGGTTCGATTCCCGTCGCCCGCTCCACGCTCTGACCAGCACGAACGCAGTCTGGCGCAAGATCGACAGACAGACTCGTGACACGGAGCATGACACGAGCGCCCCTAGCGTTCGTGTCATGGCTCGTCTTCAGCCCAGGCCCGCGGGGCGCCAGAAGGGCAGCATCGACGTCCTCCCGAGCGGCGCGCTGCGCGTGCGCGTCTACGCCGGCCAGGACCCGATCACCAAACGCCGGCACAACCTCGTCGAGATCGTCCCGGCCGGACCGGACGCCGAGAAGCAGGCGTACGCGGTCCGGGACCGGATGCTGCGCGACATCGAGGAGCGCCGGAACCCACGCACCAGCGCCACGGTCGCGCACCTGCTGGAGAAGCACCTGGAGCAGTTCTCCGGGGCGCCGAACACGCTCCAGCTCTACCGCGGGTACGTGAAAAACCACATCGAGCCGCTCGTCGGCCGGCTCAAGGTCGGCGAGCTGGACGCGGAGATCCTGGACTCGTTCTACGCCGAGCTGCGCCGCTGCCGGATCCACTGCACCGGGTCGGGGCTGATCGACCACCGGACGACGAAGCGCCATGAGTGCGACGACCGGTGCGGGCCGCACCGATGCAAGCCCCTGTCGAACACGGTGGTCCGGCACATCCACTTCGTGCTGTCGGGGGCGTACAAGCGGGCGGTGCGGTGGCGGTGGGTCGCGGTGAACCCGCTCGCTCAGGCCGAGCCACCGCCGATGCCCAAGCCGAACCCGCGGCCGCCGAGCGCCGAGCAGGCGGCGCGGATTCTGAACAAGGCGTGGGAGGACCCGGACTGGGCCGCGCTGCTGTGGCTCGCAATGACGTCCGGCGCGCGGCGTGGGGAGCTGTGCGCGGTGCGGTGGTCGTGGATCAGCTTCGAGCCGGGCCGGGAGACGCTCTGGTTGCAGCGGGGGATCCGCAAGAGCGACGCCGGGTGGGTCGAGGGGGATCTCAAGACCCATCAGCAGCGGCGGATCGCGCTCGACACCGAGACGGTCGCGGTGCTCCGGGAGCTGAAGGAGCGGTGCGTTGCGCGTGCCGAGGCTCCGGGGATCGAGCTGCCGGAGGAGGCGTACGTTTTCGGCGGGTTGGTGGACGGGTCGACGTTCGCGACGCCGGACAGCGTGACGCAGCGGTACGACCGGATGGTCAAGAAGTTGGGTATCGACACGACGTTTCACAAACTGCGTCACTACTCGGCGACTGAGCTGATCGTCGCCGGTGTCGATCCAAGGACTGTTGCCGGACGGCTTGGACATGGTAGTGGAGGAACAACTACCTTAAGGACTTACACGGCTTGGGTCGCCGAAGCAGACCAGCGAGCTGCTTCGAATCTTGCGACGCGAATGCCGAAGCGTCCCGAAAGTCAGTAGTGAACGACAGTCATGATGACGGGCGTTGGCTCGCGGGTCGACGGTGGGTACTCTGATCCGACCATCGGGACATAAGAGGTGAACACCTGAATGAGCTTCAGTGCAACTCGACTCACATGCTTCGCGGTTCTCTCATCGCTCGAGGCTGACATGCGATCCCTTATTTCCGCATATCTGGTATCTGACGAGTATGTTGCTGTGCTGGGGCAAGAGCAAAGCGAGCGAGCTCAGGGGCGCCGTTCTCGTGATTCAGGTTCTAAGGGTCCCGTATCGCTTACTGCGCTACTTCCGTACCTAGACTTCGCCGACGGCTACGAAGTTTTGCTCTCGAATCGCGCTAGTCTGCCAGCAGAGCTCTCCGAACAACTCGATAACGTGAAGGGGGAGCTTCCAAAGCTGACCGCAGTACGTAATCGGGTAGCACATACACGGCCGATGGAGATCAACGATCTGTCCCTGGTTCACGACCTTACGAGCAGGCTATCAAGTAGCCCAGGGGGATACTGGGCTGAGTCTACAGAAACGCTAGGTCGTTTGCGAGTGGACTCGTCGTTCGTGCTGGGGCTGACAATTAACCTTCCTGTCGAGCCTGTGCGTGGTCCGATGCACAACCTTCCAGTTCCCGACTTCGATGAGACGGGCTTCTTCGGGCGGCGCAGCCAGGTCGCTAGGGTTAAGAGACTTATTAAGGGTGCTTATCCTGTAGTGAGCATTCTGGGCGACGGTGGAATCGGCAAGACATCGGTAGCATTGAAGGTTGCGTACGAGATCCTCGATGATGCAAATCAGCAATTCGATTCCATCGTCTGGGTGACCGCCAAGGCGACAACCTTAACTGCAAGTGAGATTCGTCGGGTGAACGATGCAATTGAGGACTCGCTTGGTCTTTTTGTGAGTGCTGCCTCGGAGCTTGGTGGTCAGGTCGCAGAATCTGATGCAATCGGCGAGGTCTTGGCATATCTAGAGAATTTCCGAGTTCTACTGATCCTGGATAATATGGAGACGGTTCTCGATGCTCGTCTTCGAGAGTTTCTTCTTGACCTGCCAATGGGTAGTAAAGTGATGCTTACGAGCAGGATCGGACTGGGTGTCGAGAATCCGGTCCAGCTCGAACCGTTAACATCAGATGAGTCGCATCACTTTTTGCGTGCGCTATCACGGATTCGGAACGTGACCTCCATAGAGTCGATGGAGCCTGATTCTGTACGCATGCTTGCAGATCAAATGGAGGGCCACCCCCTCTTCTTGAAATGGTTTGTATCTGGGGTTCAGGCGGGTATCCGCCCAGAGGATCTACTTGCGGACAATTCGTTGCTGCTCGATTTTTGCATGTCGAACGTGTACGAGTACTTGACTGAAGATGCACGCAAGGTCTTGAAGTGTATGCAAGTCCTACCCGGAGAAAAGCGGCAGGCGGAGATTGCTTTTCTGGACGAGCTCGACGCGAGCGGTGCCCAGGCGGCGATCTTGCGCTTGATGACGACCAACTTCGTTCACATGGAGACGCACTCTCGGGGCCAGAGCCTGGAGACGACATACCAGCTATCAGATTTCGCCCGAAGCTACCTAGATAAGCAGCATCCTGTAGAGAGCGCTCAGCGTCTCCGGATTCTTGCGCGCCACCAAGAGATGCAGGATCTGGGATGGGAGCTGCAGGCTGAGAATTCAGCCTCGCCGTATGATCCTGCAACTATCAATGTTCGTGACTCGGGTGATTTTAGCACCGCGCGTTTGCTTCGTGACGCTCTATCGCTCCTTGAGCGAGATTCTCCTGAGGAGGCAATCCGATCGTGCGAGGAGGCGCGCGCTCTCTCTCCAACGTATGCCGAGACGTGGCGCGTTGAAGCGGTTGTTCAAACCAGCATGCGAAACATGACAATGGCGCGTTCGGCGTATGAGCGCGCCATTGAGTTAGACCCTGAGTCGCCAAATCTGCACTTCCAGTTCGGAAGCTTCCTTTCGGAGCATCGGCTCGATTTGAATGCGGCCGTGCGGCATCTGCGCAAGTCTGCCCAGCTCGATCCGGACAATCCGACGCTCCTGAGTCCTCTCTCGTGGACCCTTCTAGTCGCAGGCTTGCATGATGATGCGAGCGTGGCTGCGGCTCGTGTTCTACAACTAAACGCCACGGAGCACATAGCGGTGCCGGCTCTATGTGTTGGCCTTCGCGCCCACTGCTTTGAGTTGGAAGAAAAAGTTGCTCGCGGTCATGTCTACGACGCTTTGGAGAATCTCGAACTCGCACTCGAGTTGATCTCGAAGGTCTGGGCTGAGATTGTATTCGGAGAGTCGGGTGATCGCCTTCTGCTGCTCCGGGATTACGCCGTTGCAGTGCGTGATCAGCTAAGTGTTGCTGACAACTTCAGGAAACAGAAGGCTTCTGGTCAGATTGCTGCTATCGATAAGGCGCTAGACTCATTGGGCGTCTCGCTCGACTCTCGACATTTTGGGGTGGTTCAGAATGTCATCGAAGAGAAGGCGTACGGTTTCATCCGCCCTCGGGTGCAGACGAGTGGGCAGGCACGACAGCCCCGCGACGACTACTTTTTTCATATCACCGGCCTTGCGGATGAATCTGAATGGCCAATACTTCAGCCTGGCGCCATCGCTGCTTACACGCCGATCTTTGCAGATGCTCGAGGAAGGCGGCGAGCAGTCGATGTACGCTGGATTGGGAACGAGAATAGCTGAGAAGGAGCGAGCGTGACTACGGGAAATCTGCTCCAGGTGCAAACTGCTGCTCCCTCGCAGGGTCACGCGGTGGAGTTGGCCGTGTCTGCAACGAAGCGCGGACTCGTCGCAGGGTGTCAGATCAGTGGGCCCATCCAGACAGTCTTCTGGCACGCCGGTGAGTTTGGCGAGGGCGAGGAGTGGGTGGTCTCGTTCAAGACCACCGCCGCCCGCTACGACGAGCTGGAGGCGCACCTCATCGAGCACCACGAGTGGCAGAACCCCGAGGTGACGGCCGTGCCGATCGCGCGGGCGTCAGCGGCGTACGTCGAGTGGGTGGAGCGCGTCACCGCGAAGTAGCTCCCGCACGGCGGGGACGTCGCCGTGGTGCTGCCCGAGCCGTGCAGTGACCTCCGCGAGGCGCTGCCGCGGCCGGACCGAGGCGACGTTCCCCATGACGCGCAGGCTGGCGGTGATTGTTTCGGCGGCCTGCTCGACCTCTCCGGCGTCGGCGTAGCTCTGTGCCAGCCACGAGGAGTAGAGCGCCTTGTCCCGGGCGTGGGCGTCGCTGTAGCGGCCGAGCGCGCTCTCCAGGACGGGGACGGCGCGCAGCGGTCGGCGGAGTTCGGACCAGCAGCGTCCGGTCATGATGGCCAGCTCGTCGGCGTCGATCCAGGCGGCGTAGTCGGGGGTGCGGGCTCCGGCGACGGCGTGGGCTTCCTCGGCGAGGCCGAGGCAGCGGGCGGTGGTGTCGGCGTCGCCGTCGAGGGCGAAGGTCCAGGCGGCGCGGGAGTAGAGCAGGGCTCGGACGCCGGGGTCGACGCCGTCCTGGCCGGCGGCCTGGACCGACTTCTCCGAGATGGTCCGGGCGGGCTTGCCGAGGGCGATGAGCTGGTAGGCATGGAAGGCGAGGGCGTTCCCGGCCAGGCCGGGGTCGCCGGATTCGAGTGCTGCGGCGTGGCTGCGGCGGAAGTGCTCGCGGGCCAGGTCGTGCCATCCGGCGTCGAACGCAGCCCACCCGGCCTGCTGCGACTGCTCGGCGTGCACGGCCAGGAGGGCGCGCTGCACGACGTCGCGGGCGGTACCGCCCTGGAGGATGCGCGCGGAGAGTTCGGCCTCGGCGTTGTAGAGGCGGTAGGTGTCGGCGCCGCCGAGGGTGTCGTCGAGGCGTCGCAGGCTGGTGAGCCGACTCGACAGGTCGGTGGCGACGTCGATCGTCGCGGCGTTCGAGCCGGTGTCGCCGAGCACGCTCCCGAGGAGGCCGGAGAGCGCGAGCGAGCCGCTGGCTCGCAGGAAGTCGCGTCGCAGCACTGAACTGTCACCGTCCCAGGCGTCTGAGTCCCGATCGGACGGCGTCGACGCTACGGAGACCGGTTCGGCAGGAGCAGGGCATCCACCCGGCATATTCGCTACCGGCCGTGTGACGGCGGGCGCACGCCGGGTGGACGGGGCCGGGGCGCCGAGCTGGTCGAGCAGGCGTCGGTAGACGGCCTGGGGCCGTTGCACGGCTCCGGTCTCCCAGCGGCCGACGAGGCGGACGTCGAGCTTGGTGCCGCGCTCCTCGTTCGTCGTGTAGGCCAGGCGCACGACCTGGTCGACGAGGTCCTGCTGGGACCAGCGCTGTACCTCGTCGCGCCAGCGGCGGAGCTGGTGGCCCCAGGGCTCGTCGCTGCTGTCCTGATCCACGCCGGTGGCCACCCCCGATCGCTCGCCGAACTCAGTCTGCCGGGCGAATGCCCTGCGCTACCAGGGTTCTGACCTGCTTTGTTCCGCCGCGAATCACCATTGTCGACGGCATGAACAGCAGTGCACCACAGCCACGGGAGCCCCGGGCCGAGTTCGCGGAACTGCGCGAGCTGACCCGTGAGATGGCCGAGCGGATCGAGCGGCTCAGGCGCCGCCGGCGTCGGGACCTAGCCGACGCTCGATGGCGTCGATCCGTCGAACGAGAGCGCTCACGTCCGCCCTGAGTGCGTCCAGCTCGGCGAGGACGGGGTCGTCGGCGTCGGGGTCGTCGACCTGGTCGCCGTCGAGGATCCGAGCGATGTGGTCGCCGGACCAGCCGAGAGCTTCGGAGACGGCGGCGAGGGTGCGCGGGCTGCGTCGGCGGGGCGTGAGGTTGTGCTGCAGCTCGCGGACGGTCATCAGGGCGACGCCCGCGCGGGTCGCGAGTTCGGCCTGGGTCATGTCGAGCTCGGCCAGACGCGTCTTGATCGCCTCGGCGACGGCGTCCCAGTCCTTGGCCACGCAGACCTTCCTCAGTGCCTCAGTAGGTACGGACCTGCTGATTTCGGTGCTGAGGCTAGCGGCTGCAGGTCCATCCAGGTGCGACGACCTGCCCAGTCACACGATGAGACTAGTATTAGCAGCTAATATTAGTGCTACTGTTAGCGCACAGCGGATCGAGAGGAAGGGGCAGTCAATGAGCAAGCAGGAGCCGGTGGCCGTGGCGGCGGCGCCGCGGTTCTACAGCGTCGCGCAGGTCGCGGCGATGTTCGGAATGTCGACGATGACGGTCTACCGGGCGATCGCGGCGGGGGAGTTCCCGGCCGTGAAGGTCCGGGGGCGGCTGATCATCCCGGCGAAGGCGATCGAGGCGATCGCCGACCTGGCGGTGGCCGAGCAGACGGTCGTCGACACGTCCGGGTGGGCACCGGTGCAGCGTGGGAGCGCCGTCTGATGGGCGGCGTCGGTGTGGTGCTGCTGGTCCTGGTCGCGGGCGCGTTCATCTGCGCGAAGGCACGGTCGGCCGCAGGGGCGGCGTTGTTCACGGTGTTCGCGGCGGTGGTGTTCGTGGCGACGCCGGTCGGGCAGGGCGTACCGGGAGCGGTCGCGACGTTCATGTCGGCGTTTGACCAGGCGGCGACGCCCGCGCTGAACCGGACCCCGGCCGAGCGCGCCGCGACCGAGGGCGGTGCGGGGTGACGGCTGCGGCCGAGCGGGTCGAGCTGTCCGCGCTGGCATGCCCGGGCTGCGGGCGCCCGGTGGCGGGGGAGCCGCCGACGGGGTGGCCCGACCGGGCCGGACGTCCGCCGGCGTTCTCGCACCGCGACGGGTCGGTGCTGTGCCCGGACGACCGGGGCCGGGTGCCCGAGCCGGTCGAGGTGCTCCGGTGACCGGGGAGGTGCGGCTGGCCGATCTCGACCCGAGGCTCGCTGAGGTCACCGGTCGGACGGTCCGGTTGCAGGTCCTCGTCGACCACGGCGCGCAGAGCGCGGGCCGGTGCCCGACGTGCCGGTGGGCGGTGAGCCCGACCCGGCCGGGGTGCCCGTCGCACGTGGTCGCGCTGGCGCTGCTGGAGAACCGGCCGCTGCCGTCCTGGCTGGCGCAGCTGGCCGGAGAGGTGCCGGGCATCCGGGTCCGGACCGAGACGCCGAGCGACGACGAGCGCCGCGCCGCCGAGGACTCCGCAGCCGGCCTGTTCTCGGCTCCCCGCCGGGTTCGGCCGAGTGGAGCGCGGCCATGACACGAGCACACCACCTGGGACGGCCCGGCGACGGGTTCTTGGCGGGACACAGCCGCCGGGCCGCTCTCACCGCACAGCAGCAGAAGGCAGGAGAGGCAACGATGGTAGAGCGAGACGACGACCGGTGGCGCGCCCGCGCGGCGTGCCGGTCGGTGGACCCCGACACGTTCTTCCCGACAGCGGAGACCGGCGCCTCGCACGACCGGCAGGTTGCCCGCGCGAAGCGGGTCTGCCGCCGCTGCCCGGTGCAGTCCGAGTGCCGGGACTGGGCGATCGACGACCTCCCGCACGGTGTCGCCGGTGGGCTGACAGAGGACGAGCGCCGCCGTGCCCGTCGGGCGACGACCCGCCGGGCCCGTCGCGCCGAGCTGCGCCCCGCCGTCGCTCCCGCGTCGGTGCTGCGCACCGACCGGGCGCCGGTCATCTCCGCCGGCCGTGCCGCCCTCGCCGCGGGCGTAGACCGGGACGACATCGCCCGTGCCCTCGGCGTGAGCCGTCGGACCGTCGACCGCTGGGCCGCGGCCGGTGCCGTCGTCGCGGGCGGTGGTCGGTGATGGCCGCGTTCGACCTCTCCCCGAGGACCACAGCGTCCGGCCGGATCCGCGAGCTGCTCCGGCGGATAGCGGTCGAGGCGTTCGATTCGACCGAGACCGAGGTCCCGATCCCCGGGTTCACGGTGTTCACCGATCGGAAGCTCGACGACCCGTTCGCCGGGATCCGCGCGGCGCTGCTGATG
Source organism: Pseudonocardia sp. TMWB2A (assembly GCF_017312135.1). Taxonomy (NCBI): domain Bacteria; kingdom Bacillati; phylum Actinomycetota; class Actinomycetes; order Pseudonocardiales; family Pseudonocardiaceae; genus Pseudonocardia; species Pseudonocardia sp. TMWB2A. The sequence goes on along the minus strand of NZ_QKQY01000002.1, from coordinate 5,362,226 downwards.
CGCACCGTCGCCGAGGGGCAGCTCTACGAGTACGCCCGCGCCGCACGTGCCGCGGGCCGGTCGTGGGACGAGATCGGCGCCGCGCTGGACCTGCCGTCGGGGGAGTACCGGCCGGTGGGGGAGCAGGCGTTCGACTGGCTGGTCTGCGGTCGGGTCCCGGACCCGGAGCCGGACGGGGTGCGCTCGTTCCGGACGCCGTCCGCGTACTGGCGCTGCTCGACCTGCGACGGCCTGGTGACCGAGTACGGCCCATTCGAGGGCAACCCGGCCAACAGCGAGGACGGCCACGCCAAGGGCTGCACCCGCCACGCCTCCGAGGTGCAGGCGTGGAACGAGGGGTGGGAGCACTGATGGAGATCCTGTTCAGCTCCACCGCGCTCGTGCTCGCGATGTTCGCCGCGGGCGCCCTGCTCGCCTGGGCCCGCGGGGCACGAGCCCTGGCCGCCGGCCTCGCCCTGGTCACGCTGCTCCCGGCGGCGACGATCGTCACGGCCCTGTCCTGGCCTGCCCTGCTCGCCATGACCGGGCTGGCCGGGGTGATCGTGTGGCACCGCTGGTCGCGCTCCTCGGCGACCGTGTCGCGATGGGCGGCGCGGTCCCGCCGCAAGGTCGGCGTGGCCTCGTCGCTGGACATCGTCCGGCACGCCGGGACCCTCGCCGTCCGGCGTCGGACCGGCACCGTGCGCCCGTCCCTGTCCGCCCTGTCGCGGTGGCAGCGTGCCCGGCTCGCGACCAGCGAGGCCGCGGTCGAGCTGTGCCGCACCGGCGCGTTGCGGGTGTGGGCGCTGGTCGAGGACGTGGTGATCGTCGTCGGCGGTCCCCGCACCGGCAAGACTGGCTGGCTCGCCGGGCGCGTTCTGGACGCCCCGGGCGCCGCGCTGGTGACCTCGACCCGCACGGATCTGCTGGACCTGTGCGCGCCGCTGCGCCGCCAGTCCCGGGGCGAGGTGTTCGTGTTCAACCCTGCCGGCTTCGGAGACCGCACGTCGACGATCACGTTCGAACCGCTGACCGGCTGCACCGACCCCGTCACGGCCACGGAGCGGGCGACGGACATGCTCGCCGCGGTCGCGTCCGGGTCGGGTGGTGATCGGGAGTTCTGGGACGGCCAGGCCCGCCGCGTCCTCGCCGCTCTCCTGCACGCCGCCGCCCTCGGCGGGAAGCGGATGGCCGACGTCCTCGGATGGGTCGCCGACCCCGACACCGCCGGCCGTGAGGTCCCGGCCCTGCTGCGCCGCTCGGGGGTGACGGCGTTCGAGCAGGACGTCATGCAGTTCCTGACCACCAACGAGCGCACCCGCTCCTCGATCACCTCCAGCGTGATGCCCGCCCTAGGATGGCTCACCCACCCCGCCGCCGCAGCAGCCGCGGAGCCGGGCAAGGGGTTCGACGTCGCCCGACTCCTGGACGAGCACGCCACGGTGTTCCTGCTCGGCGCCGAGGAAGCCCAGACCGCACCCCTGGTCTGCGCGCTGACCGGGCACATCGCCCGCGAAGCCCGCCGTCTCGCGGCCGGGCAGCCGAAGGGTCGGCTGGACCCGCCGCTCGGACTGTTCCTGGACGAGGCCGCCCTGATCTCCCCGGTCCCGCTGGAGTCCTGGACGGCGGACATGGGCGGGCGCGGGGTGACGATCCTGTGCGCGTTCCAGTCCCGCTCCCAGCTCTTGGCACGGTGGGGTGAGCACAAGGCCGCGACGATCCTGAACAACACCGCCGCGGTGATGATCTTCGGCGGCACGCGGGATAAGGCCGATCTGGAGTTCTGGTCGACCCTGGCGGGGGAGCGCGACGAGCGGGTCACCACAACCGACGACCACGGTCGCGTCGCCTCCCGGTCGGTACGCAAGGTGCCCGTCTTGGCGCCCGCGCAGATCGCGAACCTGCCGGCGGGGCGGGTGGTGGTTATCCGGCGCGGGATCGCGCCGGTGATCGGCCGTGCGCAGATGGCATGGAAGCGGCGTGACGTGCGGCGTCGGGCGCGGCTGATGGCGCGGATCGAGGCCGAGTCCCGCCGTCACCAGCGGAACGAAGCCGTCCGAGTCTGGGGCGACGGTCAGCTTGAACGGGCTCTGGTCAGGCTGGCCGGCCGCTGGCCCGGCCGGTTCGGTGAGGCGGCGGAGCGGGTGCGGTCGTCCAACGCAATGTTCGCCGAGCTGCGCGCGATCCGCCGCGGCGGAGAGCACGACCAGGCCGTCGAGGCGGCCGCGCTGCACGAGCCGTCCCCTGGAGCCGGTCCCGGTGGAGCGGTGGGTCCGTCGGGTCCGGCCGACGGCGCTGCGGGTGAAGGGCGGTGGACCCGATGAGCGGCTACGAGATGTGGACCCCCGCGCTGGCGGTGAAGCGGCTGGCCGCCGAGCTGCCCGGCGGGACGGCCGATGCCGAACGAGTCGTCGTCTCTTACCTGCGTGATGCCACCGGCGTGCACGGCCGGCCGTCGTGGGGGTGGCGGCTCGACGAGTTCGATCTCGACGACGCCCGAGCCCGGTTCGGCTGGGTGGACTTCGCGGGCGGGGAGGCGGTCGCCCAGGCCCGCACTCGCGCTGACGCGGCCGTGGTCGCAGCGCTGCGCCAGGCGCGGGGGACGTCGGCGGTCACTGAGCGGGCCCGACTGGCCGGGCTGCACTCGGATGTGGAGATGTGGGGGTACCGCGCCCACCAGGTCGGCCTCGACGAGCTGACCAAGACCAGCGCCTGCGATCCGCAACCCCGGTTGGTGACCGTCGCCTGGGAGGGGCGGGAGCGGTCGCACCGCGAGGCGATCGTCGCGCACGACGCCCGGGCCCTGGCTGCGGATGTCGCGGCCGAGGCGGAGCGGACCGCCGCGGACTGCGGACACGGCGCCCCGGACCGGCCCACCGACAGCACCCGCGATGACACGCGGCCCGACGAGCAGGAGGAGACCAGGGTCCACGCCCCGACCGACGACCGGCACCGACCACGCGTCACCGACGCGGAGATGCGTCGGGCCTCCGCGATCCTGCGCGAGGTGCAGGCCCAGGCACTCGCCGACCAGCTCGACGAGGACGCCATGCCGCGGCTGACCGAGGAGGAGGCCGACCGGCTCGACGACCTGGTTCGCGACATCCGGGCCCACCTCGCCGTGGTGCAGCTCGACGACGAGCCGCACGGCCGGCCGAGCCGCGCCGCCGTCCAGGACACCGACGGAGCGGAGTGGGAGCGATGAGTCCCGCGTACCGGCGACCGCAGGTGACTGAGGCCGACGTCGTCGCGCTGGAGACCCGCCTGCGGGACCTGCTGGACACCGGCGCGGCGTCCGAGGACGAGATCGCCCGCTACGAACGCGATCGGGACCGGCTGCTCGACGGGATCGGCGCGCAGATGCGCGCGCAGCGCGACCACGACCGGGCCATGCGCGCACTGCGCGCGGAGATGGAGACCGCCGCCCAGGCGGACGGTTGGGTCGACGATGGGCACGACGCCGCGCACCAGGCCAACCTCGACGCCGCTGCCCTGGCGGAGGAGGACCAGCGGGCTGAGTTCCGCCAGGTCGAGACGATGATCAACGCCCCGTACCGGGCCGCTCCGGCCGACGAGTTCGGTCTCGTCGACGACGAGGTCGACCGCTACCGCTGGGGCGACCGGACCGAGGTCGTCGAGGTCACCGCGCGGGACGACGCCGAGCGCAGCGACCGCGATCGCGTGCTCGACGAGGGCCCGGGGTCGTTCGTGGGCGGCATGTGGTTCACCCCGGACGACACGGCCGACGGCGGCGTCCGCCCCCTCACCGACGCCGAGCTGCGCCGGTGCGGCGACCTCGTGCGCGCGACGCAGGCCGAGGCCGTCGCCGACCGCATTACCGACGCCGAGCACCCACCGGCCCGCGCGGCGGAGCCCAACGACGACGGAACGGAGTGGACCCGATGAGCAAGCCCGAGCACCCGGCCCCGGACACCGGCAGCGCGGCGGTGCGGCTCGCCGCCGAGGTCGAGGTCCTGCGCCGCCAGGTCGAGGAGCTGGTCCCTCTGGCCAGGCGGGTCGACGAGCTGAGCGACGTCGTCGCGCACGTCTCGCAGACCCTCGCCGCGGTCGCCGCCCGACGGCGGCCCGCCCCGGCGCCGTCGTGGCTGGCCGCACCGGCGGAGCAGGACACCGCGCGCGGACTGCTCGACGAGCTGGCCGTGTGGCTGCGCGAGATCTTCCTGCGCTACCCCGACGGCGCGACTGCGCTGCCGGACTGCTGGCTGTGGCACCCCGACGTCGTCGAGGAGCTGCTGTGGCTCATGCACGCCTGGCTCGCCGCTTACCAGGGTGCCGACGCCTCGGTGGCCGCCGCGTCGGACTGGCACGACCGGCAGCGGCCCGGGGTGGTCAACCGGCTCCGCAAGGCCGCCGGGTCGTGCTCGCCGGAGGCACATCAGACCCGGCCGGGCTGGAGCGCACCGACCGGCGGGCCGGTGCTTGTGCCGGGCCTGGGCGCGGTCGAGGCGATCACCGAGTGGTGGGCGCAGCACCGCAACCGGATGCCGCCGGAGCCGGTGGCCGCGCAGCCGCCGACCGGGTTCGGGGGTGTCCTCGGATGACACACACGCCCGAACCGCGGGCCGTCGGGCCGGCGCGGGGCGCGCGGTGGGGCCGGGCGGCCGTGTGGCTGCCCGGCCTGGCCGTCGCCCTCGGCGCCGCCGTCGCCACCGCGCACGGCCTATTCGAGGTCGCCGTCGCCGCCCGGGTCCCGGCCGGGATCGCCTGGATCTACCCGTTGATCACCGACGGGCTCGCGCTGGTCGCCTACACCGCCACGGCCAGGCTGCGCGGGTCCGCGGCCCGCTACGCCTGGTCGGTGGTGATCGTCTCGGCCGGGCTGTCGGGGCTCGCGCAGGCGGTCTATCTCGCTTCCGACTCGGTCACCGCGGGCGGGGAGCTGGCTGTGAACGCGGCGCTGCGGTTCGGGGTCGGGGCGTGGCCCGCGATCGCCGCGGCCGTCGCCGCGCACCTGCTGTACCTGCTCGCGGAGAGCCGCCCCGACGCCCCGCCGTCCGGGCCGGGGCGTCCCGTCCGGACCGCGACGACTGTCCGGCCGGACGGCCGGACAGGGCCGGACACCCTGTCCCGCCCGGCCATCGGACACCCGCCCCGCGCGGTGCTCGACGGTCCGGTCATCGGACCCGAACGGCCCCGCCCGTCCAGGCCTGGACCGGCCTTCGGGACGCCGTCCGGCCCCGGGACCCCGTCCCAGCCGGTCCCGCCGCCCCCGAGCGGCCCGGCCGCCGAGTCACCCGCCCGCGATCACGCCCGCACGGTGGCCGAGCGCCACCGGGAACGCCACGGCGCGCTGCCGACGGTGCGCGAACTCCAGGCGCTCGCCGACGTCGGGCGCGGCACCGCTGCCGACGCCCTCAAGTCGCTCCGCGACACCCCGCAGCAGGCCGCGACCGCCCTGCACCTCGTCCTCGACGAGCCCGACACCAGGACCCACCAGTGACCGCCGACAGCCGAAAGACCACCGCGACCGAGCACGCCATCAGCACCATGAGCGAGTACCCCGAACAGAGCAACAAGACCCCAAGATCAAGACCACCACACCCTTGCATCACGATCCGCGGGGCCGGGTCGGCCTCCGGCCTCCCGGCAACCACCGACGCCCTCCCCGCCCCCTCTTTCAAGATCGTTTCGGGGTGGTCGGGATGCTGAAGATCGTCAACGGCTACTCGCCCGAGTACCTGCTCAAGGAGGTCGCCACCGGGCGGGAGAACTACTACACCGGCGCGGTCGCCGAGGGCGAGCCGCCGGGCCGCTGGTGGGGCGCCGGGGCCGAGAAGCTCGGCCTGGCCGGGCTGGTCGACGCCCAGGACATGCGCGCGCTCTACGAGCGGTTCCTCGACCCCCGCGACCCCGGATTCCGCGACCGGGAGATGTGGGACGGGGCGGCGACGCTGGGACACACCGGCCGCCGGTACGCCACCGAGGACGAGCTGTACCAGCAGGCGTTGGACAACGAGCCGGACGCGTCCGCCGAACGCCGCGACCAGCTCCGGACAGAGGCCGGACAGAAGGCCCGGCACAATGTCGCGTTCTACGACGCCACGTTCTCCGTCCAGAAGTCGGTCACGCTCCTGCACACCGCGTTCGAGGCCCGCGAGGTGTCCGCCCGGACAGCCGGACGCCACGACGAGGCCGACGCCTGGGCCGAGTTCCGGACCGCGGTAGAGGACGCGATCTGGGCGGGCAACAACGCCGCGCTCACCTACCTCCAGGACAAGGCCGGCTACACGCGGGTCGGGCACCACGGCGGCGCCGCCGGCCGCTATGCCGACGCCCACGCCTTCACCGTTGCCTCGTTCTTCCAGCACGACTCCCGCGACCGGGACCCGCAGCTGCACATCCACAACACGATCCTCAACCGCGTCGAAGGCCACGACGGCGTGTGGCGGACCCTCGACGGGCGGAGCCTGCATCGCTGGCGCCCGGCCGCCGCGGCGGTGGCCGAGCGCACGACCGAGGAGCGGATCACCGCCGCGCTCGGGATGTTGCTCGCGACACGGCCGGACGGGAAGGCGCGCGAGGTTCTCGGGGTGTCGGCCGAGGCGATGGGGCTGGTCTCGACGCGGCGGCACAAGGTGACGGCGAAGACCGCCGAGCTGGTCGAGGCGTTCGAGGCCCGCTACGGCCGCGCACCGAACGGCTACCAGCTCGAACGGCTCGCCCAGCAGGCCACGCTCGTTACCCGCTCGGGAAAGTCCCACGACGGCGAGACCCGCGAACAGGCTCTCGACCGGGTCGAGGCGACGATGCGCCGCGAGATCGACGGCGGGCTCGGCGGCATCGCCGACGCCGCTCTCGACGCCCGGCCCGACCAGATCACCGTCGCGCAGTGGTCGCCATCAGAGGTCGTCTCCGTCGCCCTCGCCGAGGTGCAGAAGTCCCGCTCGGCGTGGACCCGCGCCGACCTGATCCGAGCGCTGAACGCCGCCCTGCCCGACCACCTGGGCGTCAGCGACGGCGCGCAGATCGCGAAGCTGCTCGACACCCTCGCCGACGAGGCCATGACCGCCGACCTCGCGAGGTTGCAGACCGCGCGCCCGGCCACCGATGTCCTGCCCGACGAGTACACCCTCGCCAACGGCGACTCCGCGTTCGAGGCCCCCGGCGGCGCGCTCTACGCCACCACCGAGCACGTGCACACCGAGCGGATCCTCGCGGGGGCCGCCGGTCGGCACGACGGCTCCCGCATGAGCGAGACGTCGATCGACCGCTACCTCGCGACGCTGGGCCGCCAGGGTGTCCGGCTCGGCGCGGCGCAGGAGGCCGTCGTCCGCGGCGTTCTCGGGTCCGGGGCGCGGGTCGAGACCCTGGTCGGCCCGCCGGGGACGGGGAAGTCGTTCACCGTAGGGATGATGGCCCGCGCCTGGACCGACCCCGACCTGACCGGTGGCGGTCCGCAGCGGCGTGTGTTCGGGCTCGCCACCGCCCAGGCCGCGACGACGGTGCTTGCCGAGCAGGGCCTGACCGCGCGCAACATCGCCGCCTGGCTCGCGACCCAGGACCGGCTCACCGCCGGCCGTCCGCGCGATGACGCGGATCTGGGGTTCCGGCTGCACGCTGGGGACATCGTGGTGGTGGACGAGTCGGCGATGACCGACACCCCCGCCCTGGCCGCCATCCACCAGCATGTGGACGCGGCGGGGGCGAAGCTGCTGCTGGTCGGGGACCCGCGCCAGCTCGCCGCGATCGGCGCCGGCGGCGGCATGGACCTCATCGCCCGGGCGGGCGGGGCCCGCTACGAGCTCAACGAGGCCCGCCGCTTCACCCACGCCTGGGAACGCGAGGCATCGCTACGGCTACGTGAGGGCGACACCACGGTGCTCGACGAGTACCACCGCCATGGCCGTCTGGTCGACTGCGGCCCGCGGGAGGCGGCCGAGGCGTCGGCGGCGCGGGCGTGGCTGGCCGACACCCTGGCCGGGAAGGCGTCGCTGCTGCTGGTCGACACCAACGACCAGGCCGACCGGCTCTCCTCCGAGTTGCGCGCGCAGCTGGTCGACCTCGGCCTGGTCACCGAGTCCGGGGTGCGGCTGGGCCGCACCGGCGCTTACGCCGGGGTCGGTGACGTCGTGGAGGCCCGTGCGATCGGCCACGACCTTGCCGGGTTCGAGGGCAACATCCGCGCCCCGCACACCCGGGAACGCTTCCGCGTCCTCGGGGTCCGCGATGACGGCGGCCTGGACGTCACTACCGACCTCAGCCGCGACGGCGACGAGGCGGGGGAGCGGATGGTGCTCTCGCCCCGATTCGTCGCCGACGACCTCGCCCTGGGCTACGCGGGGACCCGCTACTGCGGGCAGGGCGCCACCGTGCAGACCAGCCATTCGGTCGTCACCGACCGCACCGACCACGCCGCCGCCCTGGTCGGCCTGACCCGCGGCACCGACGCCAACACCGCCTACGTCGCGACCGTGACCGAGCTGCCTGACGCCGCGGACGGCAGCGACCGCCACCAGCTGCACCGTTCTCCAAAGGCCGTCCTGACGACCGCACTGGAGCTGGCCGAGCCCGACCGCTCAGCGCTGACCATCGCCGCGGACTCCGCCCAGTGGGCCGAGTCGATCCCCGTCGCGGCCGAGCTGTTCGCCGACGCCGCGCACCAGGCGTCGGTCCGCCGCACCAGCGCGTGGCTGGACCGGCTCACCGACACCGGGGTCCTGACCGTCGAGCAGCGCGGCCAGCTCGCGGCTGAGGACGCCTCGACGTCGTTGACCCGGCCGCTGCGCCGGGCCGAGGTCTCCGGCACCGACCCCTACGTCGTCCTGCGTGACACGATCGTCGGTCAGCCGCTGACAGGGGCGCGGAACCTGACCAACGTGATCCACGCCCGGATGCGGGACCGGCAGCGGTTCGAGCCGCAGGTCGGCTCGTGGGCCGACCGTGTCCCGCAGCTCGACGACCCGCAGATGGGCCGCTACCTCGACCGGCTCGCCGAGCACCTGGACCAGCGCACCGCCGAGCTCGGCGCCGCGGCCGCGGCCGGGCCGCCGAGCTGGGCGACCGAGCTGCTCGGTGATGTGCCCGACCGGGACGCCGCCGAGGCCCGCACGGAGTGGGAGCGCAAGGCCGGCGCCGTCGCTGCCTGCCGTGCGCTGACCGGCCGCGAGGACACCGACGCGACCGAGGCCGGCCCCGCCGAAGCCCTCGACGTGCTCGGCGCCGCACCGAAGCCCGGGATGGTTGAGCTACACGCGGCCTACTGCGCCGGTTGGGAGGCGCTGGGTCGGCCGCGGGCGGATCGGGAGGAGTTCGAGCTGTCCGACGGCGCGCTACGGATGCGGGTGCGTGCCTACGAGCGGCAGCAGGCGTGGGCACCGCGATACGTCGCCAACGAACTGGCCGGGACCCGTCAGGCCGCCGAACACCATCGGCACACCGCCGTCCTGCGCCGCACCGAGAGCGAAGCCGCCGACGACCCCGCCAGAGCCGCCGAGCTGCACCGCGACGCGGCCGATGCCGCCTCGCTGGCCGCCGAGCTGGACCAGCGCGTCGGTGAGCTGGAACAGGTCGACGCCGCCCGCGGCCGCTGGCTCCTACGGACCGCCGTCGACCGCGAGAAGCACGACCGGGCGCTCATCGCCCTCTCCCACCGCACCGCCGACCGGGACGACCCCGACGACCGGGTCTCGGCCGATGATTGGCTGGCCGCGCACGACGAGGCGATGCGCGGCGAGGACGAGTACCGCCCGATCACCGAGCACGACCTCGACGACACCCACCACCACGACCTCGACCTGGCTGACCGCCGCACTGGGCCGGTCTTGGAGACCGCGGTGGCCGACGTCCGCGACCTCGCTACGGCCGAGCCGAGGGAGCGGTACGAGGACGACGTCCGGGTGCCGACGTCCGCGGAGTCGGAGGACGCGGTCAGTCGCGCGCGTCGTGCGCTGGACGAGATCCACGCCCAGGAGGTCTACGAGGCGAGCCGGGATACTGCCGCAGATCGCGACGTCGACCACGCCCACGAGGACCCGTTCGCCGATGAGAACGGCGACGGCTGGGACGACTACGCGGAGTCCTGAATCTCGAACACCGTGCCCGGCAGCTCGGCCACGACCCGCCGCCACAGCGGCAGCTCGTGGTCGGGCTCCGGGCGACCCAGCCAGCCTGGCTCGTAGCCGTCCTCGACCATCGTCAGGTAGAGGTCGGCCAGCTCACGAACGTCGGTCCAGGTGCGCTCCTTACGCCACAGCGCGACCAGGTCGACGACCGGCTCGGGCATTCGGCGGCCCGGAATCCGCCGGACCGGGCCCCACTCCGGCACTGCGGTCGGCAGACCGTCCGGCGTCGTGCCGGTCTGGACGACGTCCATCGGATGCCAGCGGACCTCGTGCTCACCGTCGCGCGGGACGTTGACGACGACCAGCCCGGACGGCAGCGGCGACGGCCGTTCCAGCGCGACCGAGAGGTCGGCCTGTTCCCAGACCAGCACCAGGCGTGATGCCTGCGCCATCGACGCCATCCAGCCCAGACCGGCGATCGCATGGTGCGCGTCCTCGCCGCGATAGAACGGCCGGGTGCGCAGGTAGCCGGCGTACGGGAGCCGCGGTAGCTCCGCGCACAACAAGTGCACCGTCGGGGCAGGGACCCAACCCCCTGCCGCCAGCATGGCCGCGGTCGTGTCGACCGCGAGCTGCTCCAGCTCATCCACCCACATCGGCTCGGTCATCGTCCGCATGAGCGGAGTGTGCTCGCGCCCTCTGACACTTCTGTCGGTAATTGATCGTGTCCGATGGTGTTGTGTGCTGTCTGAACAACGCCCTTCTAATCGAATCCGAGCAGGTCCCAGCGTCGGGCGTATCCATCGATGTCGCGGGTCCGGATGCTGCAGTGCAGCGAGGCGTCGTTGAATGCACGATGGCCGCCGTTGCGACGGAGGTACGCCTCATGCCGGGTGCGGATGCCGTGCACTACCTCCTCCTCGGCCCCGATGTGGAACTCGGGACGCTCGGTGGACAGATCGACGAACACCCAGAAGCGATCGGGCTCAGTCTCGGTGTCTCCGTTGCGGATGCTGGACTGCCAGTCCCCGCGACGCCGACTCACCACTCGGAGCCGGCGGAGGCCGTCCGGGCCGTCCATATGCACCTCGGTACGGCGTCCGACCGGAACTTCGCGAGCCGTGCCGCCGCGGCGCTCGATCTGTTCGATGACGAGGCGACGGGCGTGAGCCGCCACCTGCTGGGTGGATCCGGTTGTCATGGGGAGCCCCCGATCGGCAGTGCTGCGGAACTACAGCGTGCGGCGATGGAATCCGCCAGAACGTCAAGATCGGTCAGCACGGCGTCGACGGTGCCGCCGGCATCGATCGTGAGGACGTGCAGTCGGGTCCCGCTGCGAACGACAGTGGCGGCGCTCTCCGAGCGTCCGTCCCCAGCTCGGCAGTAGATGAGCACACCGTCGTCGAGGCCGAGCGCGACGGTATACGCGAGCACCTGGCGGTAGTCGTCGCCACGGGCCCGTGCGTCGTCGCTGATCTTGTACTTGACGTCAGCGACACCGACGACTTCGCTACGACGCCGGAACTCCAGGTCGGGGCGCAACGGGATGCGGCCACCGACATCGAGCCTGCGATGGGTCTGGGTGTCGACATGGAGCCGTCCCCGCAGCCGGGCCGCGAGTCCTCCGCTGACCCACCGCTCGAACAGATCAGGCATGTCCACGAGGAAGGCAGAGGCGGATCGACGTCCCTCGATATCGACCAGAGACAGGTTCCGCAGGACGATCTCGGCAAGTCGCAGCGCGGGCCGGTAATGCTCGTTGAGTCGGGTCATGATGATGCGCTCGATATCGTCCGCCGTGGGCGCGGCGTCGGCCACCTCGTCCAGCCCGGCCAAGGCGCGGATCAGGCGATGCCGGTCCGGAGGCGGCAGTTGGGGTGAGCGTAAGGCCGAACGGATGGCGGCGCGGAGGTAGCGGTTTTCGTCGTTGTCGGTGGTGTAGTCGTCGTATCGGCACGCGACCGGGAGATCGAGTGCCGCCCGCCGGAGCTGGGCCGGAAAGTCGATGCGACCTCTGACGGTGGCGAGGGCTTCGTGTCGTTCTCGGTAGGACCTCAGCACCCCTCGGGCGAGCGTGGTCTCGACCGTCCGCGCGAAGAAGCTGAGCACAGCGGGAAGTAGATCTCCGTCAGCGGCGTAGTCGAATGCCTCGTCCCGCCATGCAGAGTGAGGAAGGCCGGCCGAGAGGAACAGGAACACGTTCTCCGGACGGACCTTGGGACGTATGAGCACGCGGAGACCTGTGACCGAGACCGATCCGACGAACTTGGTCGCGGAGATCTTCCATTCCCCGGCCCGTGCGGTCGGCGCCACCGACAGTGCGTGCGGGGCGATCGTGGTCAGTGCCCTCGCGCTCTGGTCGGGCAGAGTATGGATCGCCGACGAATGCTCGTGCAGCACGAGCGTCGACGAATTCACTCCTCAGCGTCCGCGTTCGATGACCCCTGGGAGCCGGACCAGTCCTGGTACCGCCGCCACGCCTCGGCCCAGCGGAACCGATCGATTCGGGCCTGGTCGCCGAAGAATTGGTCTTCCACGAATGGTTCCACGTTGTAGCGCCAGATCCGCGCCACAGCAGTCTCATCGAGACCGCGGCGCATGAAGTGGCTGGGCCCGATCTGCAGATGCGGCCCACCGAGTGCGTCGATGAGCTCGCCATTGACCATGCCGACGAGCCCGGCGACCCAGGCGGGTTCGTCGTGCTTCTTCAGCCAACGCTGCAGCAAACCTTCCAGCGGGCCGCTGTCAGGGTAGATGGGAACGAAGTGGAAGCGGCGGCGTAGGGCAGCGTCGATCAGAGCGACCGAGCGGTCCGCGGTGTTCATGGTGCCAATGAACCACAGGTCGGGAGGCAGCTCGAACGCCTCGTCGGGTCGGTAGAGGGTGCCGACCTGCTCACCGCGATACTCGAGCAGGAATAGCAGCTCGCCGAGGATCTTCGGCAGGTTCCCACGATTGATCTCGTCGATGAGCATGACGTGACGGGTCCCAGGCGCTTCCTTCGCTCTTCCGGCGAGAGCCCGCAGCGGGCCGTCGGTGAGTGAGTAGGCAACAGCACCGTCGACGGTCTGCGGGCGATATCCCTCCACGAAGTCCTCGTAAGAGGTCGACGGATGGAACTGCACAATGCTGCGTCGTCGGCGGTCGGGGGCAAGTACCTCAGCGAGTTTCTTGGCGATGTACGTCTTCCCGGTGCCGGGTGGCCCGTAGAGAACGACCTGCCCCTTGTCGCGGAGCAGCTCGATGATCTCGTCGAGGAAGGCTCGGTCGATCAGCAGGTCTTCGGCGAGGTCGGCGATCGGATCGTCGTCGGTCCGCTCGGGTTCGCGGCTGACGTACCAGAGCAGGAATCGGCTCATCCCCCACGGGTCACCGGGGAACAGGTGCTCGACTCGGCGGCGTAGCCGGTCGTTGGCATCGACCTGAACGTGTCCGCGACTCGTCGCGGTCGGGTCCGGCAGACCGAGGAGCTGCAGCAGGCGGTGTTTGCCATGCTCGCCCTTGTAGGGGAAGACCGGCAAGAACCGTTCGGGACGGGTGATCGCCAAAAGCTTCATGCAGACGCTCTCGCCGAGCCCGTGGATCTTCCACTGTGGGTCGGCGAGGACCGCGTCGATCCGGTCGGCGTCCTCGCCGTCTCCGTGACAGAGATAGCGAACAGTGTCGAGGAACTGGTCGTAGGTCGCCGGATCGCGGAGGGCGGCGTTGAGCGGGGCCATCGGCCCGGGGCCACCGTAAGCCTGGGTGTTCCAGATCCTGCGCAGCTCCGCCGGATCTTGATCCGGTAACGCGCCGTCGGCAAGCAGGTCGGCGAACCGCGCTCGGGCGGCGCGGTCGATGTCGTCTGCGGGGCGCGGGTACCCCCATCTGCGGAACTCTTCGGCGAGTGCGACGAGGGGGTCGGGGGCCGTGGTTGGCCGCGCAGTTCCCGGTTCTCCACCCGCGAGGGTGATCAGTTCATCCAGTACCGGCCGGGCGCGCTCGACCGTGCTGAGTAGTTCGGCGCGAAGGTCGAGCTCGGTGAGCTGGTCGCGGTCGAACCAGCGACCGTAGAGGAACTCGCCGGCAGAACCGACGAATCCGGCGTCCTCGCCGCGCCGGCTCCCGCGTGCCCCGAGGACCCCGAAGCCTGGAACAGGGTGGTCACTGATGACGGCGGCGGCCTCGTCGTACCAGCCGGACCGGGGAAGCCCGGGCTTGACGCCAATGCCCATGCCCTGGGCGTTGATCCAGATGCGGATGCCGGGGGCGGTTCGGCCGTCGGTCCAGTCGACCCAGGTGTCGGCGCGAGGACGGCCGTCCTTCCAGTCCCGAGCCGGTGCGGCGCTCTGCAGCGGACGTCCCGCTTCCTTCTCGACATCGGCTCCCAAGTCGCGCGTGTAGCGGGCGAACGCAACAAGCGCGGCGGCGTTGCGAATGAGGTCGTCATGGTCCACCGCATCGGCGTCCGCACCGAACGCGCACCGGTCGATCAGCACGGGATCGACGACTGTGGGCCGATTGTTCTCCCACCACCGGGCGACCCGTTCGACCCGGTCGACGTCGGTGTCGAGTTCCTGCGCCCGAGTGGTGAACTCGCGATAGCGCTCGTCGACAGGTTTCGGTAGAGGAACACCGGTGATGAACTCGACGAACGATGCGGCGCTGGTCCAGTGGATCGGCCACCGCCGGTCGGCGAGGGCCCAGAAGTAGGACAGCAGAAACGCCGCGCTGCGTGGGGCGGGCTGTCCACCGCTGCGGACGGCGTCGATGGCGTCGACCACGCTGCGGATCTTCGCGGTGGCCCCGTCGATGTCGTCGGGGGCAGTGAGCGCCTCAGCGAGAAGGGAACCGGTGCGGTACGGGTCCTCACTGCGCTTGACCAGCTGGTTGAGCAACATCTGGCCGGCGAATCCGTTGAACGCGACTGTGTCCGGCTTGACCGCCCACGCCTGCATCATCGCCCGGAAGCTTTCGACGTCGCCGGTACGGCGCAGGGTGGCGAGATGCCCCAGGGCCTCCTCAGCGCTACGGGCGAAGCCCGCCTGACGGGTGGTGGACTCGCGTTCGACTGCGGGGTCAGCGGCGAATTGCCGAGCGTGAGCTTCGTACCAGCGGCGGCGGAACTGGAGCTCCGACGAGTGCACTACCGGATTCCTTCCTGTGCGGGGCGAGCAGGGTGCCGCGGTCCCGCCCCTGCCGGAATGTCGGCGAGAGGCAGCCATCCGTGTCCGCCACGAGCGGTCGCGGCGGCCATACGGTCGTAGGCGTCTAGAACGAGGCGCTTGATGCGGAACTCGCCGTGGTCGCGCACCTCGTACTTGCGGACGACGAAGAACGAGTCGAGCACGTGCTCGGCCTCGGTGCGATCGAGTCCGTAGACGTGGAGGAACGCCGCGTCGAGGTCGGCCCGGAGCAGCTCGCGCCGTTCGGTGTCCCAGCAGAACGGCGGACCCTCATCACCCATGTCGAGGGCGTAGGGGCGCAGGCGCCACGAGGTGTAGGCGAGCTCGCGGACGTACGGAAGCACCCAGCGTTCGAGCGTCTGCTCTGGCAGCCAGTCGGTGGGCTGGTCGAAGGTGGTGGGCGGCGGGCAAGCGAGCTGCTTGACGATGTTGTACGTCATGTGAGTGCCGCTGAGCTTTTGCCTAGCCACGTAGTCGAACGCAAGTGACGACCAGACCGCATGTAGGAGCGGCCCGTGCGCCGGAACCTTCGGAAAAGCTAGAGGGAAAACGTGCCCGACGGCGCTGGTCGGCAGCACCGATGGAACGAACGTCCGCATGTCACTGGCCCGGGCGATGTCCCGCCAGCCGAGAAGCCAAGCTCGGTCCCAGCGCAGCGCGAGCCTGTCGCGGACAGCGGCGCCGTCGACCCAGTAGCGAGCCAGCGGTTCCATGTTCGGGTCGTCGTGCTGGGCGGCGGACGGGCGGGGCAATGTGCCTTTATTCAGCTGGGCTTGGGTGGCGTCGCGGTAGGTGGAGTAACGGTGGTCGAAGTGCCCGAGCATCTTCGCCTCATAGAGAGGAGTCCGTTCACGGCCGTGCCCGTGATAGGACCAACCGTCGAAGTCTGATCCGCCAAGATCCTTCTCGGCCAGAAACAACTCCGAGTCGTTCGCCATATCGAACAACCGGCAGAAGTCGAGCCCCCACGGATTGATTGGTGCATCACCGTCACGGATGAGTACCGGATGCCGCCGATATGCTTTCAGGGTGATCTCAGCGTCGCGCCGGGTCCGAAACACCGGCAGCGTTCCGGTATTGGGGTTCATCAACACGACTTCTTCGGCCGCGAGATCGAATCGACGTTCGGGGACATCCGTCAGGTAACGTGTGTAGAAGGCGAATCGGGTCGTCGCTGCGACTCGGTGCGGGCCGCTCATCACGGTGGCAGCGAACCGGAACTGGTTGTGGACACCAGCGAAAACCTTGGCCTCGTTCTCGAAGTCATAGAACGCGAGCAGCCGCTTCGCTTCCAGGGTGTCGCCGAAGAATTCGGACGTTGTCTTGTCCGTCGCCAGTCCGGTAGGCGTGATGATACCGGCGGCTCCTTGTTCGGCCACGAGCGTGCGGAAGGTCTCGGCGAACACGCTGTATGTGTTGACGTCCCCCGACGACGTCAGCGGCATCCGTCCGCCGCTGCGCACCAGATGAATCACCGCATCGGACTCCCGCTGCGCGTCCTGGTAGCTCGCGAACAGATCCGGGGCCTCGAACTCCAGCTCGGCGATCATCCGCTTGCGGATCGCTGCGGTCGACGCGTTCGCGATCGCATCGGCGCCGCAAGCGGCGAAGAACTCCTTGTCCTGGATCTTCACCCGTTCCCACGGCGGGTTGCCGACCACGCAGGAGAACCCGCCCCGCCACCCGGTGGAGAGGTCGACGTCGTCGTCCCCGGCTGCGGGCACGGTGAAGATCGTCGGAAACTCCAGATGCCAGTGGAAGAAGCGATGCTGACGGGCTTTCTGCAGAACGGTGTCCCGCACCCGAGCAGGCACATCGGAGTCACCGTCGGCGATTCGGGCGACGGTGGCGTGGGTGATGCCGGGGATGTCGGTCGGGCGCTTCGGCTGAACGAAGGCCGCGCACCAGGCGTCAGCGGCGAACCGCAGGGCCGCGAGCTCCGGATCCTTCGTCTCGAACGCCCGCCAGGCGTCGGCGCGAGCGCGGGCCTCGTCGGCGGTGCTCACCTTCTGCTCATCGATCGCGCGGACCTTGTTCGCGAGGCCCGCATTGCCGTTCTCGGCACCGAGGTCGAGCCAGAGCTGGTTGCGGGATCTGGCCCGCTCGGTCTTGTTGCGAGCCTTCAGCTTGCGGGTCCACTCCTTGTCGTCCCCGGTGAGCACAGTAAACGCGGCATCCGGGACGCCGTCCGCGAGCAGCTTCGGGGTGGCGCCCAGGAGCGCGTTGCCGACCTTGAAGTGGGTGTCGAGGAACGGCAGCGGCCGCGAGCCGTCGAACGCCTCCATCCACAGCGCGACCTTGGTGATCTCGATGGCGAGCTCGTTGACGTCCACGCCGAACACACAGTGCTCGACGACGTCGGCGATCGCTGCATCGAGCGTCGGGCGGCCCGGCTCCGGGTCGCCGGTGCGGGCGATGGCGAGCGCCTTCGCGATCCGCCGGGCCGCGGCGACGACGAAGTGTCCGCTGCCGACCGCCGGGTCGACGACGGTGAGTCCCAGCAGCGCCGCTTCGGCATCGTGGGCCCGACGGGCTTCCACGATCAGCGGGTCGAGGGCCTCGTCGAGCACGAGCTCGATCAGCCCGGTCGGGGTGTAGTAGGAGCCGGACTTCTTGCGTTCGTTGCCGGCCGCCTCGGTGAGGCTGAAGGTGCGGCGCTGCGGGTCGTAACGGGGTTGGTAGGCGAGCAGTCCTTCGTAGACTCCGCCGAGCTCCTCGCTGTCGAGATTGCGGAAGTCGACCGGCCGCTCGACGCCGGTGACCGGGTCGACGATCCTGGACAGTGCGCGGACGGCGTCGAGCAACGCTCTGTTGGACAGGACCGCGCCGTCGAGGTCGTTGAGAAACCGCCGTTCGAACAGGGACGCAGCGATGCCCGGCACCGCGATCTCCGGGCGACCGTCGCCGGCCAGCCCGTCGGTGACGAGCAGGTGTGCAGCCCACAGGTCGGTGTGCGGGGTGCCCGGCCGGGTCGCGGCGAGCCGCCGTAGCCGGGCGGTGGAGAAGTGTCGCGTGTAGCGGTCGCGGGCAACCGAGTCGGCGTTGTGTGGATGCAGTCGGCCGCGGTCCTCGGCGACGAACAGGACGAGCAGCCGGTAGGCGACCCGCAGCAGGCTGCGGCGCAGGTCGTCGGCAGCGTTCGGACGATGGCGCAGCGCGTCGACCAGGGCGATATTGGCCGGGTGGGACACGAACCCGGTGCCGAGGTGCTCGATGGCCCGGGCCACGCCGAGCCTCAGCGCTTTGAGGGCGCGAGCGCCGTCGGCGATGGCGGTTGTCCGCCAGCGTTCCAGCAGGCAGGTCTCCGCGCTCAGCGGTGGGGTCTCGGCCGGTTCGCCATCGTCTCCCTCGCCGTCGGGGTCGGTCGCATTCGGTGTCTCGGCGACGGGGGCGAAGCGGGTGGCGTGGACGGTGAGCCAGAGCAGCCGGAAGTCGGCGTAGCGCTGGTTGTCGAAGATGTCGTCGAGGTCAAACTCGACGTGCGCCTGCCGGGCGAGACTCGACGCGTCGCGCATGACGCGCAGCGTGTGGCCGTTGGACAGGATCCCCCATAGGTAGCGGGGATGGCGGTTGAGGAACTCCTGGACGAGTGCGTTCGGGGAACGCAGCTGCCGCTCCGGGCGGGTGTCGAGGTCGCGTTCGGCGCCGATCAGGTGGATCGGTACGCCCGCCTCGGGTTCGGCCGCGTTCGCGGGCCATGTCATCCGGTGGGTGATGCGGAGCCGTTCCGGTTCGGACTGGCCGAGCGCCGGCGGAACCTCGATGCCGTCCACCCACACCGGGTTGCCGTGCCCGAGCTCGTAGAGCAGCGGGTGCAACCAGCGCTTGCGGGTGAGCGCGTCGGCGCCGTCCGGAACGGTGCCTTCGGCCAGGGCATTACGCCAGGCACGATGCGCGAGCAGGCACTGTTCCCATGCGCGGGCCACTGCGGCGTTCACACCCTGGCCGGGTACGAGGCCGTAGTCCGCGGGGGCCTGACCCGGCATCTGCAGATCGACGGCGCGGGCGAGCGCGTCGGCCGGTAGCACGGCGCCGGTCGTGGTGACGGCGCTGAACGACGACATCACGGTGGCGGTCACGAGGCTCCTCCGGGCAGGTAGATGTAGACGCCGAGCACGTCGGCCGGTGGCAGCAGCCGGGCCGTGAGTCCGCGGCGCGTCTGACCGCTGCTCGCACGGACTCCGCGGTGCTCGGCGGCGGTGGCGTCCGCGGCGCGTTCCCCGCGGGCGACGAGCTCGGCCTGCAGGTCGGGCAGCCGGTCCAGGGCACGCTGGAGCTGGGTGCGAGCCAGGTCGTCGTGGACGTTGCCCCGGGGCTCGGCGGCGACAAGCTCGGCAACGGCGTCGTCGTCGAGCCAGACGACCTGCCCAGCTGAGATTCGGTACGCCAGGAAACGTGCGTCCTCTGCGACCTGGGTGACGATGCGCCGGCTGCCGGGAACGATCAGCTCGATTCGAAACCGCACGACGAGCAACGTCGTCACCGCGGACGCTGCGGCGCTGCGAACGACGGCCGCGCGTCTGGCGGGCCGCGCGATCTCCGGCAGCAAGGGATCCAGCGCGGCGTCGAGCACGTAGCGGGCGATGGCCTCGACGGTCGGATCTGTCCGCTGCAGCAACGGGGCTCCGGGCGGCGCCGGCAGGGCCCGATGGAAGCGGAGCCGATCGCGGCGGCGCGGCGGCAACTGGTCCACGAGTGCACGGGGCAAAGTGTCGACCAGCACCTCAAAGCCGTCATCGGTGTCCGCGATCTGGCCGGACATCAGGCTCAGCGCGGTGCGGACGAACCGCTCCGCATCCGCCGGCCCGCCGAGGCTGCGGCGCACGGCGGACAGAGCGGCGGCCACCTCGTCCGGATGCAGGCCGGCCTGGCGGAACCGCGAGCGAGACGTCTTCTCCCGCTCCGCTGCGTTCTCCCAACGGGTCAGCACGTCACCGGTCGCCGAGTCCGCGGTAATGCGGGGCAGGTCGAACGCGAGCTGCTCGGCGTCTCCACCGCGCAATAGCAGCGACTCCCAGATCGCCGTCATGACCTCGGTGGAGTCCGCAGGAACCGGAACAGATACCCCGGTGCTCCGGCGGATCGCCTCGTGGCGGCGCAGCAGCACGTCGAGCACCACTCCGTCGATGCGGTTGTCGGTGCCGTAGTACGTGATCGCGCGGACCGTGGGGGACATCTGACCGAACCGGTCGACCCGGCCTTCGCGCTGTTCGTGACGGGTCGGGTTCCAGGCGAGGTCGTAGTGTAGGACCGCGGAGAACCCTTCCTGCAGATTGACACCTTCGGACAGACAGTCGGTCGCGACGAGGATATGCGGACCGTCGTGGGCGGTGAGCTGCTCGACCCGCGCCTCGCGCTCCTCGGGCGGCAGCAGTCCCGTAACGGCCTCGACGCGGGCGGTCGGGTGCTTGCGGGCGAGCACGGTCGTGAGGTGCTCTGCGACGTACTCGGCGGTTGCGATGTAGCGGCAGAAGACGATGGGATGGAAGCCGTCGCCGACCAAGAGGTCGATCATGGGCAGGAGCCGCTTCAGCTTCGCATCGCCCTTCGGGCCGCGTAGCGCGGCGGCGTCCTTGGCGAAACCGAGCAGCGCCCGGCGAGCACGGGCGTCGTTGGTCTGCTGGACATCGGCGGCGGCGCCGGTGTCCGCCCCGAGGCCAGTGTCCTCGCCCTCCACCGCATCGTCGGCGTCGGCGTCGAGGACCAGCGGGACGGCCAGGGCATCAGCGGCCTCGACGCTGTCGACGTCGAGTCCGGACCGGGCACGCAGTGTCTGCTCGGCCGCGGCTGGGCTGGACGCCATCGAGCGGAGCAGCGCGATCGCCGACCACCACCGGACTCGCTGGCGCACTGTGCTCAGGCTCGGGTCGGACACCCGCTCGCGGACGTGGTCGAGCACGCGCTCGAACAGCCGCCGGTAGTCCGGCGTGAGCGTGTAGGACTCCTCGGTGTGCTCCCGTTCCGGGAACGGGGTGCCCTCGGTCTCCTCGCCCGCCGTGTACTCACGGATGTCGGCACGACGGCGCTGTACGAGGTATCGGGCCAACAGCTTGCGATTCGCGTCGTTCTCGGGCCCGGACAGGTCTGCTGGGAGCGCGGCGAGGCGGGTGTCGAGCAACCCGACCAGGGACTGCCAGGCTCCGTCGTCTCCGCTGTGCGGGGTAGCGGTGAGCAGGAGCAGATGCCGGTTCCGGTCGTCGGCCAAGCGACGCAAGAGGGTGTAGCGCTGGTGTGCGCTGCTTCGTCCGACACCGGTGGGGGCGACGCAGGTGTGAGCCTCGTCCACGATGACCAGTTCGGGGCAGTGCACGGCGAACTCGTCGCGCCGGGTGGGCTGCTTGATGTAGTCAGTGGACACGATCAGGTACGGAAAGTGCTCGTAGACAGAGGTGAAGCCGGCCCGCCGCGCGAGCCGATTCGCGGTCGATGGCAGAAGCAGCTCGGCCTCGATGCCGAACTTGGCGCGCAGCTCGGCCTGCCACTGCGGCGCGAGCTGTGGGGAACACAGCACGGCCAGCCGCGTCGCGTCCCCGGCGGCCAGCAGTTCGGCTGCGATCAGTCCTGCCTCGACCGTCTTGCCTACTCCGACGCCGTCGGCGATGAGAATCCGCGTGGTGTCCTGCGCGCTCGCCATCATCAGCGGGACAAGCTGGTAGTTGCGTGGTGTCACAGCGAGTTGTGCGAACGACCGGAAGGGGCCGGTCGTGTCGCGGAACGACAACCGCAGCCCGTCTCTCAGCAGCCTGGCTCGGGCGGCGTCGCCGCGATCGTCCACTGTGGGTGTGGAGAACTGGGCGGAGGCGACGTCCTCCACCCCAGGGAGCAGCAGCGTCGTCTCGTCGTCGCGGCCACCGAGGGGACGGGCGAGGATCAGATCCTCATGGTCGCCGGGCAGCACCACCCACTCGCGGCCGCGGGCTCGGACGAGGGTTCCGGATCGGAAGCCGCTCACGCCCCCGCCCGCCCGTGCCCGAAGACCGCAGGGTGGGCCGAGACGAGGGCGTGCCAGCTCGGATCGTCATGGCGGAACCTGACGACGGTCCATCCAGCTTCCTCCTCCAGCCGGGCGCGGGCAGCCTCATCTCGTTCGGTCTGGCGGGGATCGTCGTGTACTGGGCCGTCGACGAAGACCGCCACGTCCATACCTCCTGGGTGATAGCTGAAGTCAGGTCGCGCGTAGAACCCATCGACGACCTGCTGCGCGGCGTCGGGTAGCCGGTAGCCGTGCTCGTCGAGCCAGCGCAGGAAGGTCTTCTCGAACGGGCTGCTCTGTCCGGCAAGCCGGACGAACTGGGCGTCACGTTCCTCGCCGGCACCACCGACCTCAGTCGTTGACGTAGCCAATCGCAGCAGCAGGTCCTGCACCGTATGGCGGTCGAGTTCCTGGTGATCCCATTGGTTGGCGTAGGACAGCAGACAGTCGTAACAGGCCTGCGCGCAGTCCTCGTGGGCGTGCACGGCCCGTTTGCGGTCCTCACCGGTCGCCGGGTCGAAATGGAGGATCTCCAGCGCACGGGTGGCGACGCGTCGGAGCTGGCCGTCCTCTTGGGCGAGCCGGCGCAGTACACCCGCACCCCCCTCGGCCGCTTCGAAGAACAGCAGCCGGGCCCACGCATTCGGGCCGCTCCGCTCAGGCAGTGGCTCGACGGCGAGTTCGCTGCTTTCGAGCTGATAGTGAGCCTCGGCGGCGCGTTTGAGCGCGTACATC
Organism: Pseudonocardia sp. TMWB2A; assembly: GCF_017312135.1. Classification (NCBI taxonomy): domain Bacteria; kingdom Bacillati; phylum Actinomycetota; class Actinomycetes; order Pseudonocardiales; family Pseudonocardiaceae; genus Pseudonocardia; species Pseudonocardia sp. TMWB2A. Next base: position 5,339,352 of record NZ_QKQY01000002.1, on the reverse strand, counting down.
GCTGCCATCCTTTGGGGAGCCGGGACAGCGGCGTCGAAGGAGATGACGAGTGCATTGCGATGGTCTTCGACGTAGGGCACGACGCGCTGGACGCGGTCGTCGCCGGCATTCTTCGGATCGATCTTGGGGCTCCAGCGGCCCTCGACCGTGTCGAGAAGGTAGCCACGCTCTGCCTTGTTCTTCCGTCGGCGCAGCCCGACGTTCATTCGGCGGATGAGCGCGGTGTCGCCATAGGTGAGCCTGGCCAGCGAGCACCCGTCGGCGTCCCGAACGGTGCTGTCGACGCGGCTGCTGCGTTCACCCCGAGGCTCGAAGCGGATCGCGGTGACGATCTCGTGCCCGGCCCGCTGACGCTCCTCCTCGTCCGCGCTGATCCGGTCACGCCGCCGGGTCCGCACGGCGAGCAGCCGCATCATCGAGGTCAGTTTCTGCAACTCCGTGGATCCGCAGTACTCGCACTCGGTGGTGCCGGTCGGGCCGTTGCCGTCGTTGAGGTACCCACAACGACCGCACCGGTCGATCTCGGTGATGTTGACGCCGGTGCCGTCCTCACGCGCCGGGAGGCTAACCCTGTTGACCTCGAATCGGGCACCCTCGTGGTAGATGAAGGCACCCGGACCGAACTCGCTGATCGCGAGGAAGCGGGGCCGCTGCACGTAGTCGCCTTGACCGTTCTTCGTCCGTCGTTCCCCCGGGATGAACGCTGCCAGGGGGAGCCGCGGGAACGAGTAGCCAGGGAGAAACCCCTCCGAGGCGAAGTAGCGATACGGATAGAAGTCGCCTTGGTTCACGTCACCGACCTCGCCCTTGAGGAGGTCCAGCGCTGCCCGAGCCTCGGAGATGCGACCACGGGCACGTGCCTTCTCCTGCTCGGAGGCATTGATCGTCTTGAGCACGTCATTGGCAGCGTCGAGATCGACGAGAGCTTCTGAATAGAGACCGCGCCATCGGTCGAGTGCGTGGTCGAACCGGGCTGCGGCCTCTGTGACGGTCCGGCTGACCCAGTCCTCGCGCCACCATGACGACTCGGCGACCGGAGTAGCTGCGGCGAGCAGCGCGGTGATCCTTTCCTGTGCACGTGCCGCTGCCCCTGGATCGTGAACGCGGGAGCGGACATCGTCGTGCAGCGGTTGGCCGGCCAGGTCGACGTCGACGAGTTCGGTCATGCTCGAACGCAGGTCCAGTCCGGTTTCGACGAGCCAGACAGCGTGCGCATGGGCTCGGACAAGATCCTGGTTGCCGAGCTCAAGCCGTGGTGGGGCGACTGCACCGGCGACCATGTCCCGGCTGCGGCCGAAGTAATAGTTGTCGTGGGCGTTGCCAGTGGCGCAGTAGGTGAGGACGACAGCAGCCTGCCCCGACCGCCCGGCACGGCCGGAGCGCTGTGCGTAGTTCGCCGGGGTTGGCGGGACGTTGCGCATGCCGACGACATTGAGGCTGCGGATGTCGACGCCGAGCTCCATGGTCGGCGAGCAATAGAGGATGGGCAGGCGTGCCTCGCTGAACTGTTGCTCACGTTGCTGCCGCAGCTCCGGGTTGACCTGTGCGGTGTGCTCCCTCGCCTCGAGCCCGCGCAGCGAGCGAGCTCCCTCCGCATAGAAGTTCGTGAAGTAGGGGTTGACCCGCCCCTCGGTGACGTTGGTCCGCAGTGGGTCCGCGGCCCGGTGCTCACCCGACCCTGGCCGCCATTCGATCATCCCGGCCTTGATGCGGTACCCGACCGGCCGTCGACGCTCCTCTACGCGTTCGAGGATCCCGACTTTCGACATTATCTCCAGAAGGTGCCCGATGAGCGCGTCCGCGTCCTTCACCGACACGGCATGGTGGTGCTCGGGGAACCGGCCGGACCGGCGGAGCCAGCGGCCGAACAGACCCAGACCGGACAGGTAGAGGTCGCTGCCCGCGCCGGTCCTCGACGGCCGGGGCCCGGGAAAGCAGGTCGCTGCGTAGATGCCCTGCTCCTCGGCGAGTGCCCATGGTGCGCGCAGCCACTGCCGGCTGGCACGGCGGATCACGTCATAACGCTCTTCGGTGAGGAACTCCGACTCGACGCAGATGTTGCGACGCATCTCGTCCAGCAGCGTGAGCATCACGGAACGACGCGTGTCGGCGTCGGCTGAGGCCAGGGGCTCGCCGGCGGCCTCCCAACGCGGATCGTCGGTCGCGAGTCGATCAACTGACCGGTAGGTCAACTGGAGCTGGCCGGTCTGCTCCAAGTTCGGCATGGTGATCCGCCAGCCTCGGCGCAGATCAGCCCACACCCGGTACGCGACCGAGTCCCTCAGCGCCTTCTTGACCTGCTTGTCGGCGTCGTACTCACCGTCCGGGTCGTCGGTCGCGGTGCGGGCCACGTCGTTCGGAGACAGCCCGAGGGTGGCTGCGACGCGCAGACCGAGTTCATCCTCGGTGAGGGGATCCCCCCACTTCTTCTCGCTCTCGACGACCGCCGCGAAGAGCGCGGAACGGATGAGTCCGACGAGGACGAAGTCATTGAAGTGTCCGGCCTGCAGGCTGGCGTCCTGGCGATTGTCGGAGAAGGCAAGGAACTTGCGCGCCTCAGCCGGAAGATCTGCTTCCCGCAGGTTCCGGACGACGGCCTGCGACAGCACCGAGACCGCACTGGCCCGCCCCCCGTTGCCGAGGCTCGCGACCCGGGAGAACTCCGACTGCTGGGTGCTCTCGTAGGTGGTCAGGCAGTTCGGACAGAAGTGCAACGTCTCGAAGTAGGCAGCCGGAGTTCCACCGCTGTCGACCACGGTGCCGAAGAGGTCCACCCGGACCGGCTCCGGCAGGCGCGTGTCGCGGTTCCGGTCGAGCGCCGATCCGCTGTCGGATTCGACCACCCAGTCCGGTGGGAGGAGAGCGTGAAGATCAGGGCCGTCATGTGCCGGCCAGTCCTTGCTCCGAATAAGCAGCAACCCGGTGGACTCGGCAGCGTCGTCGAGCTGCTGTCCGACCACCCGAGGCCTGAACACCTCGCCCTTCCGAGTGCGGTTCACGACCAGGAACTCCTGGCCGCACTCGCGACAGAACGCCAGCGGGAACAGAGGCTGTCCGGCTGGCTCGATCGGAGCGCTGCGCTGGTAGCGGGTGGTGAGGTAACGCTGCTCGGGCGAGGTGAGGGTGACATACACCGTCTCGCCCTTGCCGATGAACTGGTGCAGCTTGAACGCGAACAGTGATCGCCCGTTGTCGTCGCGGGCGCCGGCTCCAGCTAGTAGAACGCGCCGGATCGCCTCTTCGCACTCGACGTTGTCCCGGCCAGTGAGGTCGGAGAGTTCGGCGGCCGCCTCTGAGATCAGCTTGGGTTGCTGGCGGGTGAGCTGCCCCTCCACCACGCGAAGGCCGAAGGTGTCCTCGGTCCACCGCGCGAGGTCGTCGCGCCGTAGCGAGTCGAACGACGTCGGCGGGGCTCGATCGATGGCCTCAGCCAGACGTGATCGATCGGCGATTTCCTCGGTGGCCCGGCGCAGAGTCTCGCCGACGATGTTGCCGGGATCGATCGTGGTTCCGAACAGTCGGCCCGCCAGCGTCGCGACTTCCTCGCGCTGTTCGGCTAGCGTTCCCGGCCCGGCGAGTGTCGCGCTCGTGCCCACACACTGCAGGTCGGCTCCGTGGCGGATCGCAGTGCGCAGCCGCCGGATCAGCATCGCCACGTCGGCGCCCTGGCGCCCCCGGTAGGTGTGCAACTCGTCGAGCACTAGGAAAGTCAGCTCATCGGCAGTCGCGACCAGACCGTCCCGCTCGCGCGGTCGGGTCAGCATCAGCTCGAGCATCATGTAGTTGGTGAGCAGGATGTCGGGTTTCTTCGCGATGATCGCGTCGCGCTCGGATTGACTCTCCTGCCCGGTGTAGCGGGCGAACGAAACCTTCTGATCGTTCTCACCGAGGAACTTACGCAGTTCGCCGAGCTGGCTGTTCGCCAGCGCGTTCATCGGGTAGACGACGATCGCCCGTACCCCGCGGCCGCTGCCGTCCCGCAATACACGGTCGACGATCGGGACGATGTAGGAGAGCGACTTTCCGGAGCCGGTTCCCGTGGTCAGGACATAGGACTCGTGACGTTGTGCGATCGCGATGGCGTCCGTCTGGTGCCGGTGCAGGGTGAGCTCCCGTCCGGCCCGCCCGGGCTCAGTGCGAAAGACCTGTGCGCAGCCGGGATGTAGGACTCCGGCGCGGACCAGCTCGCCGACAGAGCCGCCCGACTCGAACGCCGGGTTCAGCGCCAGCCAGGGTTCAGGCCAGAACAAGCCGCGCTCGACTTCCTCCTCGACCTTGGTCCTGATCTGCTCGTCCTTGACGTGCATGAAGCCATGAACGAAGGACGAGTAGTCGTCGATCACCTTGTTCCGGACCGCGAAGGCATCCACCGCGTCCCCCCATCCGTGTCGCAGCACGGTCACGCTATCCATGGTGTGACCGAGACTGCACGTAGGGCGACCCGTGCGAGCGCCAGCTCGGGCAGCGCGATCGCTCGTCGGCGGTGCGCGGATCCGCGGGATCGGGCTCGACCTTCGTCGACGCGATAAACGCCATCTCTGGTGGGCTCAGCGGTCTTAGTCAGCCTGGGCCGAGCCGGGGTGGGAGAGTTCCGGACACGCTCAAGGCCGCGCGGCCAAGAACCCGGTGGAACGCCTGCGGCGTGGCCTGACGGCCCGGTGGCTTACCACAGCCGACCTCACGGGAAAGGGCGCTGCGCGTCGCCTTCGGCGACAGCCCTTCGGGCTGCCCTTGCCCGCGAGCCTCTTCGGCCGTGGTGGGACGCCTTGCGGCGGCGGGGAACAAGCGCCCCGCCACCCCAAGGGGTACCCGGGCCGACAGGCCCGACGTTGATCGGGAGGTCAGCATGGCGAGCAGTCAGAACCACGCCACCACCAGCACGACGACCACGATCGCCGACGAGGACGCGGCGCGCGGATTCTCCTCGGTCGGATCGATCGCCGTTCGCGTCGCTGGACTCGTCCCGACGCGCGTCGACCTTCGGTTCGCTGGAACACCTCAGCAGCAGCTCGGGGTGTCGCTGGGGACGATCCTGGTCTACATGTCGACGCACCTAACGGCGTCGACGATCGCCGAGAAGTGGGCCGCGGCGGCGCCGCTGGCGCGCGGGCTGTCGCACGTGCTGCCCACGGAGCGGCGTCCGTCGATGGCGACCGGGCCGTGGCTGCTGTCGGCGATGGTGCGATTCGCCGGTACACCGGCGGTGACGACCGATGTGATGACCGCTCAGCCCGGTCGGGACCTGCCGCCGATGCTGCGCATCCAGGTCGGTCCCGTGACGTGGGAGCTGACCGATGCGGTCGCGTACTCGTCGATGCTCAGCGCGTGGCGGATCGCCGCTGATCTGCTCGCCTTCCAGGGTCCCGAGCGCGGTGAGTGATCGACATGTGGACAACTCGCCCCGGCCGCTGGCGCGGCCGGGGCGCTGCGCTCAGGCTCGCTTTATGCGATGGCGGGTAGGCGTACTGAGATCAGGTGCAGAGAATGTCGACTGGACTGACGAGGGGGAAGGCGTCAGCTGGCAGGACGCGCGGGACGAGGCCGTGGAAGCGCTGCATCGGCGTGCGGAACGGGAGGGGGCACAGGAGTTCCGGCTGCTCGTGGGGGAGCAGGAGGCGTACTGCTGGCCGGGCGTGACCGAGGCCGGCGAGCTGGACCTGTCCAACGTCCGCGGCATCATGGCTCGCCGCTTCTGAGCTGCGTAAGCTCGATCGTCGAGCTACATGTGCGATGACGAGGCCGGTGTCAGCTCGCGTTGCCGTCGGCGGCGTCAGCCTGGCACTCGGCGGTGGTCATACCGGTCTGTTCCCGGCAGGACTGCGGTGCGTTCTCCTGGGCGATTTGCCCGGCCTCTGGTCCGTTGATGTACCAGTCGTACTGGGCTTCTTCGGAGGTGGCGTACTCGCGTTGGGCGTCTTCCTGAGCCGCGATGAGTTCCGGACAGTCCTTGTTTGACGACGATTCCGTCGATGACGTGGGCGTCGGCATCGGGCTCGCACGTCTACCGAGGTCGGGCTGCGGCCACGGTCGCCTCGGCGATGGCGTCCTCGGCCGCGGTGCGGGCGGCGTCGATTGCGTTGACAGCGACGGAGGGGCAGACAGCAGCACGGCAGAGCGCACGGCCTCGGGACCCGCTCCGACTGGTGAGGGCGCTGGTGCGGCCATCGTCTGCGCGGCGTACACCGAGCCGCCGCTCGTCACGCCGACGGCGATGACGGCGGCGCCGAGGAGAGAACGGACAGTGGTGCGCATGGTGTTGTCCCCCGAGGGCGAGATCCGGCGGTCGATCGGCATGTCGACGTTCGGGAGGAGGCGTTAGCTACCGCCGTGCGGGCTCATCAGAAGTGGTGGTCTCCGGGAGTCCGGTGCCGACCAGATCGTCGAGTGCATCAAGGTGCGGCTCGACCTGCGATCGCAACTCGTCGGGCAGATCTACCGACAGCTCGCGCACCCGAAGCAGTGCGGAAGGGAGGTCCTCCGCCTGCCGGGAAGCCGTTCCTGCACTCCAGGCGGAATCGAAGATGAGCTGTTCCAGGACGTCGATGCGGATCCCATCCAGCTCACGCGACCATGTTTGGAGGACATGGAGGTAGTGCTCGTAGTCCTGCCACCGCCAGAGGTCGAGCCGCGGCTGGAAGGTGGTGTTCTGCTGGAACCATCCCGCCACGACGGAGTCGAGGATCGGGAGTACCGCAGAGTCCCTACCGGCAGTGAGGGATGCGTAGTACAGGAACTTCGTGCCGAACGCCGGGCCCAGGTACTTGAGGCCCGGCGCTCGTGCGAGGTCGAACGCTCGCTTCCGGTCGCCGACTGCCGCTGCGCTCAGCACCTCATGCAGGCGCGACGCTGCGTTCTGGTTGGCGGTGAGAACCCGGCGTGTGCGGTACGGCCCATAGCCCACCGGTCCGTAGCCCCAGACCATCGCTGCGACGAAGGCATCCGTAACGGTCCGTGTTCTACCGACAGCTCGGAAGACGTCTGTCACTTGCTCGCGCGAGACCTCGTCCCCGAGCGAGTCGTCCCGAAGAACTGTGATTTCCGGCAGGTCGTCCAGCCGCCGTAGCCAGGAGCGACGGTTCCACCGAATCGGTTGCTGGCTGGACAGCGGGCCCCGGCGCTCGATCAGAGTACGCAGCTCTGGCGGCAGGTGCGGAACGTCAGGCATGACGGCACCCTAGGGACCGATGGTCGCAGAGTTCCACCGGTCGCTTACGCCCGTGGTCCGCGCTCGATAGAGATCTGCTGTGACACGCGGCGTGACACGAGCTGTTGGCGAACGGTGTTGTCAGAGACACCCGTGCACCCGCTACTGCGGTCATCGTCGCAGGTGGAGGCACTGGAAGAAGCCCGCGAACTTCCTTCCAAACTGGCTACGCGGGTTCGATTCCCGTCGCCCGCTCAGGTGGTTCTACCAGCGGAAACGGCGCCTACTCCCGATCTTGGGAGGGGCGCCGTCGTCGTTGTCGTGCAACTAGCGTGCAACTAGCCGTCGTCGTGCTCGTCGCGCTGGACCAGGTCGTTGAGGCGGCGCGCGATGGCTCGGTCCCGTTCGCTGGTGGCGTGCTGGTAGATCAGGGCGGCCCGCATCGAGCCGTGGCCCATGCGGTGCATCAGCTCACGGGTGCTGGCCCCGGCCGTGGCGGCGAGGTGGTTGCCGGTGTGGCGCAGGTCGTGGAAGTGGAAGCCGCTCGGGAGGCCGGCCGCGACGACCGTGCGGGTCCAGGCGGTGGCGCGGTGGAAGTTGCCCCGGCGTAGCGGGCCGTCGCGGTCGCCGGTGAAGACCAGGCCCTCCGTGCCTTCCTCGGCGTACTCGGCGATGTGCTCGCGCAGCTCGGTCACCAGCACGTCGGGCAGAGCGACGGTGCGAGCCCCGGCCACGGACTTGGTGGGGCCCGCTTCGATCTCTCCGTTCTTGTGTTCGGCCAGGCGCCGGTAGACGTGGATCGCTGCGCCGTCGAGATCGATGTCGCAGCGCCGCAGAGCCACCAGCTCACCCCAGCGCAGTCCGGTGAACGACGCTGCGAGGACGAGGACCCGGAAGCGCGGAGGCACCAGCCCGGCGAGCCGATTGACCTGCGCGACCGTCGCCGTCGGTCGCTCCGGGGTCCGGTGCTGGCCCGCGCCCTTGATCCGGCACGGGTTGCGCTTGATCAGTCCGTCGTCGACCGCGGTGTTGAGGATGGCGCGCAGGAGCCGGTAGGCCTTGGCGGTCCGATCCTCCGAACGTCCGTCGTTCAGGAGAGCGGACCGCCAGGACCGGACGCGGTCGGTGCTGATCTGCCCGAGCGGGTAGTCGCCGAGGTACGGGGCCAGGTGCAGGGCCCAGAGACTGGCGTACTCCTCGCGGGTCCTACGGCTGATCTTGTGCTCGGCGATCCACTGCTCAGCGAACTCACGCAGCGGGACCCTCCCCAGAGCCGGGTCGGTCCAGTCGTCGCGCAGCAGCTCGGTCTCGACCGTCGAGAGCCACTGCTCGGCCTCGCGCTTGCGGGCGAACGTGTCGGGTGCGGTTCGTCGTCGACCATCGGGACCGAGGTAGGAGGCCTGGTAGCGCCCGGACGGCAGCTTCCTGATCAGGCCGAATCGGCGGTGCCCGGGGCGGTTGCCGCGTGCCATCAGCTCACCTTCCGAAGCTGTCGACGCACGGCGGAGACGTCTACCGGCTCGACCCGTCCGGCCTGGACGAAGGCCTCCAGGTCGGTCACGCGGAGCCGGACGTGCCTGCCCATGTGGTGGAAGGCAATCCGACGCTCGGCGATCAGCCGCCGGACGAAGCGCACCGAGGTGTTCAGGTAGGCCGCCGCCTCGGGCACGGTCAGGTAGTGCGCGGTCATGACGTCTCCTTCCGGGCTCGCGTGGTGCGCTGTTCGCGCCGTCGTTCGGCGATGCCGAGTGCGATCTCTCGTTCGGCGTCGTTGCGGTGGCCGATGTGGACGACGGCCCAGTCGTTGACCACCAGCACCGATCCGGGATCGGTGGGGGTGTCGAGGGCGGCGAGGGTCTCACCGAGGCGGTAGGTGCGTCGGTCGCCGCGGATCGCGCCGAACGTTGTGGAGTAGGCGCGGGATTTTGTGAGGAAGTGGCCGCGGAACCCGAGCATGTGCGCCCAGCGGCGCAGGTTCAGGTCTTCGTACTGCTCGTGTCCGCCGAGCTCCCAGGCGGTCTCGATCAGGCGTCGGTGGTGCGGGGTGATGTCGAGGTGATCGAGGTGGGCGATGTCGCGGATCGGGCGGTCAGTGGCCTCGCTCTTGCCGGTGCCCTTGGTGGCGTACTTGGCGACGTAGGCGGCCAGGGCGTTGTCGGTGATTTCGCCGTCGTCGTTCTCCAGCGCCACCGCGGTCGTGCTCGTGATCGGCCGAATGTCGACCTGCGTCCCCCACACCAGCGCCTGCGTGGTGCCGTCGGGTCGGTCGACGGTCAGCGAGACGTCGTGTGCTGCGTCCCGGATCGCAATGTGCAGCGCGTCGGCGGTGATCCCTGCCGGTGGGGCGGTCCAGGGTCCGTCGGGGCCGTCGAGGCGGACAACGGCGTGGAAGTGGACCAGCCCGCGGCGCTGGTACTCGGCGACCTTGGCGTAGGACAGCCGGGCGTGATCCCGAAAGTCGCGCACCCGGACGCCGAGGACCTGGGCGAGCAGGCGGCGGAGTCGGATGGCGAAGCGGTTCCACAGGACCCCGGAATGCGCTTGCCAGAGCACCGCGCCCACGTAGTCGTGCGACTCAGGGTCGAGCGCGCAGCCGACCCGCGGGTCGTCGCGGTGGTGCTTATCCCCGCAGCGGCAAGGGATGACGAGGCCGCGGGCGGTCACTTGGCGGGTGTGGACCGGTCCGAACGACGGCGCGGTCAGCGTGACGAACAGCCGCGGGTGGGCTGCGGCGGTGTCGGGGACGCCCTTGCCGCCGGCCATTCCGGAGCGCAGGAGGTGGTAGGCGTCGGAGGCGTAGCGGTCCGAACAAGCCGGGCACACCGACGCCCTGCGGTTACCGCACGGGGCCAGGATCTCCCCGTCTCGCTCGGCCAGGACGGTGCCGGTGGCACGGTCGTAGATCCGCGAGGAACCGGTCAGGTGGATCGGTGCGGCGCAGCCGCCGATGGCGGTGACTTCTCGGCGCCAGGTCTGGAAGTTCTCCGAGCGCAGTAGGTGGGACAGGTCGTGGTCATGCTGGGTGGTCGTGGCAGCCGTCATCACGGCATCCCTCCGAGGGACGAGGTGAGTGGGGTGGGGTGGCGCCGGCCCCGCCGGGAGCTGGGGCTCGTCTGCGGCGGAGCCGGGCCAGGCCGCCTCAGCGGCGGTAGCGGCGGTGCTCGTGCTCGATCTCGACCGGACCCGGTGTGAAGCCGTGGTAGCGGGCCAGGAGCCGAGCAGCAGCCCGGTAGGACGAGGCATGGCCGACGAGTGCGCCGTGGTCGTTCTCGACCCGGTAGCGCCCGCCGTCGCGCAGCATCGTCCCGCCCTGACCGGTCATGCCGAGACAGACCAGCGCCTTACCGGGCTCGACGACGTCGACGTTGATCACGCCGGTGGAGCGCTGCGGCGTCTTGGCGGGCTCCGGCGTCGGTGCCGGGATGGGCCGTAGGTGGTCCCAGCGGGACACCATGTCCCGGGTCGCCTTGGGCACCAGCACCGAGCGGGCGGGACTTTCTGTGCCGTTGTGGTGGATGTGGTGGGTGCCGCCGAGGCGGAGGTGTCCGGTGTCGAGGAGCTGGGCGACGGTGTCCCCGTCGTGGCGGGCGAGGGCGTCGGCGCCAGGCCGGGCCGGGTCGGCCCGTAGCACGAGTCCGGTGCGCTCGATGACGAACAGCCCCGGGTCTAGCGCCAGACCGACCACACGGGCGACCTCCCGCGGGTCCTGCGTCGCGGCGGGCCCGTGGTCGCTGGTCTCGACGGTGACCGGATCCCCGAACAACGCACCCTGCACCGTGCTCGTCTGGCCGGTCATGCCGACCACCACCAGGTGGCGCGGGCCTCCCACGACCACTCCCGGGCGAGCTGGCGGACCACGTACCACTCGGCCACGACCGCACCAGCGGTGACGATCCAGAACCAGCCGGACGCCGATCCGAGGTAGATCCACGTGGCGCCGACGATCAGCGCGAAGAGCAGGGTGAACTTGAGCCAGGTGCGCAGGACCCATGCGGTGGTGGTGCCCATCAGGCGGCCCCCCGCTCGGTGTCGAGGTCGATCACGTCGGCGTCCGGTGGGGGCGTGCAGCGGGACACCAGCTCGGCGATGTCGTCGTCGGAGACGAACGCCGCCCGGAACCGGACCGGTAGACGCGACCCCTTGTCGATGACGAAGCCGATCCCGGCGTGGCGGGCGTCGCCGGGGATCTCATCAGCCAGCGCCCCACGCTCCCGCGCCCCTTCGCCCAGGACCATGTCGACGTGGGAGGCCGCGGTGACGCCGAGGCAGATCCGCTGGGTGAACAGCTCCCGCACGTCCACGACGTCCTTGGAGGGCTCCTGCAGGTAGCCGTGGACCGCGAACAGGGACGCCCGACCTTGGGTCATGACTTCGGCGAGGAGGCGGAGGGCGTCGCGGACCGAGGTGCGGTCGCCGTAGGCGGTGAGCATGGCCATCTCGTCGATGACCAGCAGCTCCACCGGCGTCCCCACACTCGGGGTGCAGGCGCGGATGTTCTGGTCGCGCATGTCGTCCTGCCGGTCGCGCATCGCGTCCCGGAACTCGGTCAGCAGCTCCAGCGCGGCGGGCATGGAGGTGGCGTAGCGGTGGAACAGCGGGGCGCCCTGCTCGGTCTCCACCCCACCCTTGAGGTCCACCATCCAGACCCGGACGATGCCGTCGCGGATACAGGGCCCGACCCCGCGCAGGGTCGACCAGAGCACGGAGCCCTTGCCCGCTCCGGAGGCGCCGGCCACGAGGCGGTGTCCGCCGATGACGGGGGCGGTAAAGGGTTCGCCGCGCTCGTTGTCCCCGATCTCCACCGCACCCAGGTCCACATCCTCGGTCGTCTCCGGGATGTCCGGAGCGGGGATAGTGCGGGTGAACGGAAGCTCCCACTCGATCACGATCGCGACCACACCGGGGCGGTGGCGGGTGATGGCGACCCGGTGGGCGATGAGCGCTTCCCAGAGGATTGAGGAGCGTTCCTGCCAGTAGGCGACGTCCTGGCCGCGGACCATGCGGACGTAGACGGTGTCGATCGACGCCGACGACGACCGCACCCGCAGCACCCGAGGGACGAGCAGGTCCCCGGTATGCCGGTGCTCCTTCGTGAGCCCGCAGTCGGACATGAGCTGCGCCCAGCGTCGGCCGCGGTAGACCGTCCAGCGCCGCCAGGTCGCGCGTAGTGCGGGTGCGGCGAATCGGTCGAAGCTGGCCGGGTGGGCACGACCCCAGACCGCCACGGAGCCCGCCAGAGCGCCGAGCATGAGCGCGGTGACGATCGGGCCGAGCATCAGCGCCAGCCCCAGGACGATCAGGGGGACGGCGACGAACCCGGGATGCCGGGCGGTCCAGGCCAACGCCTGGAACTCCCGCCCCGGAGGCCGAGACGCACGACCCACATGGGTGCGGGCCGGGCCGTTCATACGAGTTGCAGAGCTACTACGCTTGTTCACTGCTACCAGTCCTCACGAGAGTTTGTGTCGGGTAGCAGGGGCGCCCGCTGTGTGTTTCCGCCAAGAATCAGTGCAGCGGGCGACCCCACCACCCGGTGGTCATTTCTGTTCGCGCAGAGCGCCCCGTGCCGAGTCCAGGTGCACGGTGAGGTGGGCAACGTCGCGGGCGAGGTTGTCGTGGGTGTTCTTGAACCCACCCGTCCGATACGGAATCCCATGCAACGAACGCTTGAGTTCGCGCATCGCGGCATCCAACTCTTCGACGGTGCGGTCGACAGCCTTCGACATCACTTCCTCCATTCGCGGGAGACCAACTCGGCCTCCCACTTCTTGGCTGAGGCGGCCATGACCCGTAGCGAGGCGTGTGCGGTCTTCGCCGAGGCCCGGATCTCCTCCGGCGACGCAGTCGACCAGTGCTCCCCGCCCGCACCGCTCTTCGCCGACACCCCCTTCCCGGACCGCTTGGACTTGGAATCGGTGGCCTTCGCGGCGACCTTGTCGGCTTCGGCGAGGGCGTCGCCGACGAGCTGTAATGCCCGCCAGAACTCGCCGTACTTGCGCAGGGCGCGCCGGTTGACCTTCGGCAGGGTCTTGACCCGGTCGCGGGCCCCGAGGTTGATCGCCACCGCCTCAGACCCCCTTGCGGATGGCGAGCTGGGCCAGGCGCAGGCCCTCGGCGACCCCGGCCCGCCACGCCTGCTCCGTCGCCACCACCGGGTGCTCGGTGCGAGACCAGCGACGCCGCTCGATCTCCAGCCGCCGCACCAGCCGACCCACACCGGTCGTCACCCGCGGACGGACGCTCGTGTTGGTGTTCATGCCGTCATCTCCATCCCGACCGACGGCACCGGACCGTGGGTCTCGCCGTCTCCGAAGCAGCCCGGGCAGACCCCGGAACCACCACACGCCCCACACTCGACACCGCAGGTCGAGTCGCCGTAGCCGTCGCACACATCGCACGCTCGGCTACCGCTGCATTCGCCACACACCACCGCAGATCACCCCTGATCAAGGACACAGGTGTCCCCGTCTCGGAATTACTGGGAATTGCCGGAACACCATTCCGGCGAATAGATGGGCCGCTGTGTCAGGCGGCCGGCCCGCACATCACCCGGGCGACACCGACACGCAGACGGTGTCGGTCAGGAGTGGTTCTCGTCGTCCTTACCCCGCCGCATCGGCGCAGGCGCGGGGTGGGCGTGCTTGAGGCCCATCGCCTTGAACGCGATCCCCGAGACGGTCCGACCATCCGGGGACTCGATCGAGTACGGGTTGATCTTCGGGTCGATCAACTGCACCCGGGCGTCCTCCCCGAACCCCTCACCCGGGTCCGTCGTCAGGGTCACCTTGATCTCTTCGCCCTTCGGCGCCCGCTGCCCCGCCTGGACCTGGAGCTTCGCGAACAGCGACACCACGAACTGCGTCACCCCGTCCCGATCCGTGACCGGCACCTCCGCGCCGTTGGCGTCCTGACGGGTCTTGGGTGCGGGCGGCTCCACCACCGTGAGCTTGAAGCCGTCGAGCACTACCGGAAGATCCCTCATCACTCTCTCCTTCGTTGACCTGACCAGCTTGGCTAGCCATCTCAGAATGACCGGCTTGGCTAGCCATGTCAAGCACGAACGTGGAAGATGGCTAGCCGGGCTAGTCAGCCGACCGATACCGTGGGGTCATGAGCACGCCAGCCGAGTTCCTCGCGCACCTGGACCCGGAGGATCCGCGCACTCCGTCGCAGCAGATCTCCAACCAGATCCGCGCCGCGATCAAGCTGGGCAAGCTCAAGGCGGGGGAGAAGCTGCCGTCGCAGCCTGAGCTGGCCGAGCGCTACGGCGTCGCCCGCGAGACGGTCAAAGCTGCCCTGCGTCCGCTCTACGCCGAGCGACTGCTCATCAGCCGCCAGGGGAGCGGGGTGTTCGTCCGCGCCCAGACCGAGCTACCGGTGGGGCTGCGCCCACACATCGAAGCCGCGTTCGAGCGCCCGCACGTGCGCATCGACTTCGCCGGGTTCTCCGGCGAGACCCTGGCCAACACCCTGTCCGAGGTCCTGGACAAGGTCCGCGCCGGACGCCTTAGCCCGGAGTCCATCGCCGTGCGGATCATGCTGTCCGATCCCGGCGTCCCCCTCGCGCTCCCGTGCCGAGCCGACACCGCCGCCGACGACCCCGCAGTCCGCAAGCGCGCCGACCGGATCACTCGTCGTGCCGTGGACAGCATCACCGACGGCGTTCAGGAGCTTGCCGACCTCGGGTTGGTCAAGACCGCGACCGCGGAGGTCCGGGCCCACAGCGCCTCGCCGCTGTTCAAGCTCTACCTGATCAACGACGAGGAAGCGTTCTTCGGCTTCTACCCCGTCCTCGAGCACACCGTCACCATCGACAAGGCCCCCGTGCCGATCTTCGACCCGATGGGCAAGGACGCCACCCTGTTCCACTTCTCCACCGGAGACGACGCCGACACCAGCAACGGCCCCCAGTACGTCACTCAGGCCCGCACCTGGTTCGACTCCGTGTGGACCACCATCACCCGGGAGTACCCGCAGTGACCCTCCCGGCCGGAACCCGCACCCAGCTCGCTGACCTGCTCCGCGGCGCCCGGGTCCTGCTCCTGGACTTCGACGGGCCCGTCGCCCACCTGTTCGCCGGCCACCCCGCACCCGAGGTCGCCGCCGCTGTCCGCCAGTTCGCCACCGTGCACGGCATCGATCTCACCGAGGTCCGCACCGATGACCCGCTGGTCCTGCTCCGAGCCGCCTACCGGCACTCGCCCGAGTCCGGTCGTGACGTCGAGGCTCACGCCATCGAGCACGAGACCCGCGCCGCGATCTTCGCCGAACCGACCCCCGGAGCCCACGAGCTCATCCGCACCGCCGTTGCCACCGGCCACGCCGTCCTAGTCGTCAGCAACAACTCCGAGCGAGCCATCCGCACCTACCTGGCCCGCCACGACCTCACCGAACACGTCGCGCAGATCATCGCCCGCCCCTTCGGGCACCCCGAGCAGATGAAGCCCGACCCCCACCTACTGCACGTAGCCCTGGAGATCAGCCGAGCGGCACCGAGCGACGCGGTGTTCGTCGGAGACTCGATCACCGACATCCTCGCCGGGGCAGCAGCAGGAGTGCCGTGCATCGGCTACGCCAAGCAGCCCGAGCGAGCCGAAGGACTGGCCGACGCGGACGCCCTGGTCGTCGTAGACGACATGCACACCCTCGTTGGGGCACTGCGCTCGTGACTTCTCTCAGCCCCGCTGTTGCCGACGCTGTGCGCTGCCGATGGCCTGACCGTGCGGCTGCGTGGATCGAGAGCCTTTCCAACGAACTGGCTGAGGTCTGCGCCGCGCTCGCCGTGACACCTACCGGTCGTACGTTCTCTGCACGATCAGCCCACGTGATCGAAGCGACGAGTCGCTCCGGCGTGCGTCTGGTCCTGCGATCCAGTCCGGATCCTGCCGCCGCCCACCAGGCTGCGGTATCGGAGCGATTGGCAGCGCTCGACTTGGCGCCTGCCCTGCATCTCGTCAGCAACACTCAGACAAGCACCTGGACCGCGATGGACGCCATCAGTCCCGGGACCTCACTGGCCGAGCAGGAGCCGACACCGTCCCAGCTTGCGAGGGTGACCGAAATGATGGGTGTCCTCCGTAGCGGGAGCGGACCTGTATCGGCCCCAGACATCGTGCCCTGGCTGCACGCTCGCCTCACCGAACCGCCGGCCGATGACCAGCCGCCCCATCGCGGGCCTGCTGCTGAGGAACAGCGTCGCGCCGGACTCGACATGCTCGACCAGCTCGCCGACGACCTACGCCCGGGCCTCTGCCACGGCGATCTCTCGCCTCCGAACGTCCTGCACGGGGGCCGACGATTGTGGTTCATCGACCCCCGCGGGATGAACGGTGAAGCCGCGTACGACATCGCCGTGCTTGCGCTCAAGCTGAGCTATGACGACCTCAACACGGCCCGCGCACTGGCCAGAAGTATCGCCTTGGGCAGTGGGGACGATCCCGACCGTGCCGCAGGATGGACCGTCGTCGCCGACGCCGCGACCGTCTAACCTCCGCTCGTATCGCGACGGAGAACGACGACGTCCACAGCAGCGGTAAGCCCGAGAGTGTCCGGCAACTCTTGCACAACGCGGGCGCGGTGGTCTGAGTCAATGTGATGGGCGCTGGGCCCCATGTCGACGAGTGCTCGCACCTGGTCGCGGCTCAGTGCGAGTCGCCATCTCACCGGTTGTCGAGCGACCTCGACGAAGCCTCCAAAGGCGTGCCGCAGCCGGTTCGCCTTGCGGGAGTCGACGCCGATCGTGCCGAGGCGGTCGCGTAGCTCACGCAGATGCTCCGCGCCCGCCGTCGCCATGATCAGGACCCCGCCACCGGTCAGCACGCGGTCGATCTCGCCCGGTGTCCGTGGACCGAAGACGTTCAGCACGACATCGGCTGACCGGGACGCGAGGGGCAGCGGTTGCCACATGTCTGCTCCGATGGCGGCGGCCCTGGGATGGGCGCGGCTCGCACGTCGCAGTGCAGCTGCCGACAGGTCCAGGGTCGCGCCACATGCTTGCGGAAGTGCGTTGAGAGTGGAGGCGAGGTAGTAACCGGTGCCTCCGGCGAGGTCGGCGACGAGCCTGCTCTGCCGTGGGGCGTACTCGGCGGCGAACGCTGTGATTGTCGAGCGCAGTGCGTCGTAGTGGCCCTGGCCCAGGAATGATTCTCGGGCCGTCACCATCTCCGCGGTGTCTCCACGGTGACGGCGTCGGCCGGACAGCAACGTGAGGTAGCCCTGGCGGGCGATGTCGAAGGAATGGCCTCTCTGGCAGAGGACAGTCTTGCCGTCTCGGCGCAGTACGGCGGCGTGGCACAGCGGGCACCGCAGCCGTTCGAGGACGGCGTCCAGCGGGGTCGGGCATCGGGAAGAGCCGTCAGCGTGGCAGCCGACGGCCTGAGTGGTCTCCACAGTCGCGCAGTCCCTGAACGTGGAAGCGGGAACGCGGCGGTGGCACGTCTACACGGCAAGCCCATGTCGGCACGGGTGAGAGGCCGTCGGACCTAGCAGGGTCGGACGGCGGGGTGCACCGCCTCAGGCGGTACGGGGGCGCTTCGCGAGCGGGAGCCACATGACTCCGACCCTACCTCCCTGGTCCGCGCTGCACGTCAAGCATCAGGTGAGACCGGAACGTCAAGCATCAGCCGGGACACGACAACGACGCCAGCGCTCGCCGTGTCTAGACCTTCCTCTCGGTATCAAGGCGGCGCCTTCGGCGCCGCACCGCTTGTGGCCGCCGGGGCGTGCGGCCTCCGGCCGGTCCCCGGCGGCCACGCGGTATCAGCTACTTGGACTGAGGTGCAGCAAGTAACAGCTCGGGGGTCGCTAACGATCCGTAGTTGAGCGGTTGCAGTCGGACGCCACCGCATGCGACAAGGAGTCTTGTGCACCTCAAGTGTCTTCGTCTGCGGAACTTCCAGTCATTTGGATCGGAGCCCTCAACCGTATACTTCGATTCACTTACGTTCCTAATCGGTCCGAACGGGTCTGGTAAGACCGCCGTTCTGCGGGCGCTGTCTCGGATGTTCGCAGTCGAAAAACGAAATCGAGGTGTCAAGTCCTCAGACTTTCACGTCACAAGCGATAAGCAGGTTAGTGCTAACCTTTGGATAGAGGCGGACTTCGGGTTCTCCGAGCTGTTGGAAGACGGAGAGTCACCAGCTGTTCCTGACCACTACGCGCATCTCAAACTCGAAACTCCTGATTCGCCTCCCTTGATCCGCATTCGCTTGAGCGCCCAGATTGATATCGACGGTGAAATCGACGAAAAGCTCGAGTACGTAACGCGAGCAGATGAGAATAACGATCCGCTGGAGTGCCAGCCCGTTTCGCGATTTGATCGCACAAAGATTCAGGTTCACTACATTCCGGCTCGTCGTGACCCGTCTGAGCACATATCCTTCAATGCAACTACTCTTCTGGGGAAACTCCTGCGTGCGGCTGATTGGACAGAGGAGCGAAGCAAGCTTGCTGAGTTGGCCGATGAAGTTGGGATCAACCTTCTAGGAGTCAATCCCGGTGTGATCGCAGTGACCAAACGCCTACAAGAAGATTGGAAGTCGCTTCACAAGGGCGCGTTCTACTCTGATCCGAACCTCGCCTTCGAGAACTCGGACCTCGAAGCTGTCCTTCGAAACTTGTCTGTTTCGTTCAGTCCGACACATGGCGACGGATCGGTCAGCTACAGCCTACTGTCTGATGGACAACAGTCTCTTCTTTATCTGTCTCTAGTCCTTTGCGCTCAAGCCATCTTCAACGACGTCCTGTCGGGACAGGCGACCGGTTTCGATGCAGCTAAGTTGCGGCCACCCACGTTCTCCATGATTGTCATGGAAGAACCAGAGAATAGTCTTTCCCCTCACTATCTGGGCCGAGTCGTCGCCGCTCTGACCAAGTTTGCGTCGTCAGCTAGTGCGCAAGCCGCGGTAGCGACTCATGCACCCTCTATGCTCCGCAGAGTGTCGCCCGAGGCGATCAGATACCTTCGACTTAATGATCAACGAGAGACGACAATCCGGAGTATCGTTCTTCCTGCTGATGATGTTGAGGCCCGTAAGTTCGTAAAAGAAGCAGTTCAGGCGTACCCAGAGCTCTACTTCTCTCGCCTCGTAGTGCTAGGCGAAGGCGATAGTGAGCTGATCGTACTGCCACGACTCTTGCAAGCGTTTAAGTATGGGTCGGACGATGCTTCGATCACTGTTGCTCCTCTCGGTGGTCGTTTCGTACATCACTTTTGGCGTCTTCTGCGTGGGTTGGACATCCCCCATGTAACTCTGCTGGACCTAGACACTGGCAGGCATCAGGCCGGCTGGGGTCGAATCCGTTATGCGTTCAAGCAGCTTCGCGAGCACGATCCCGCTTCGACGGTAAGCGAAGACGTTATCAGTAAGCTGCCAAAATGGGATGATCTATGCGACTTTCCTCATTCGTCGAAACGTGGAACGAAGGCTCGCGAATGGCTTGAGGAGAAGAATCAAGTATTTTTCTCTGACCCCCTTGATCTTGACTTCTCGATGATTACTAGTTTCGCTCAGGCGTACGGAATCACAGAGAGCGAGTTGGAGCCTCCGGATCCGGACGTGATTTCCTCGGTTCTCGGCAAGAGTGCTAAATCAGTCGAGATGTACTCAACGGAAGAGCGAATGCACTTCTCCGTCTACCACCGGATCTTCAAGCTCTCAAGCAAGCCTGTTTCGCATCTGTTCGCACTGTCGAACTTGACGGATGACGAGTTGCGTGACGGTGCCCCGGCTTCACTGCTTCGAATGATCAAATCTATTGATAAGCTGATGAAAGATCTTCCAGAGTGAGCGCGCGAGACTCTTGGGTTCCTGCGGGTGATCTGACTCTGGAACCTAACGCTCTGAAAGCGGTCACGTCGACTGCAAGTGTTGCTGTGACTGCCGGCCCCGGCTCAGGGAAGACAGAGGTCTTAGCTCAACGGTGTGATTACCTACTCCGAACCGGATCCTGCCCTTATCCGAGGCGGATTCTGGCAATCTCGGCCAAGCGTGACGCTCGGGCGAACCTTGCGGAACGAGTGAGGGGCCGCTGCGGTAGCGAACTCGCTGATCGACTTGACAGTCACACGTTTCATGCCTTTAGCAAAAGCCTGATCGACAGATTTCGGGTCGTGCTAGAGGGGGCTGATGCGCTTACAGTTGACTACGCCGTTGGGAAGACGCTGATTCCCGGAAAGCAGATCCGATTCGGGGATATGATTCCTCTGGCGACGAGGATTCTTGAAGCCAGCCCAATTGCACTTCGAGCTATTCGACAGACGTACAGTCACGTTCTACTCGACGAATTCCAGGATTGCACAAGCGACCAATACAGGCTTCTTTGCGTCGCTTTTGGTGGAACGCCGACTGTCCTAACAGCAGTAGGTGACACAAAGCAGGGAATTATGCGATGGGCTGGTGCGCTAGAAGGAATCTTTGAGCGATTTAGACAAGATTTCGGGGCAACCGGATTCAATCTCTACATCAATCGACGGTCAGGGGTTCGTCTGCGACGCATGCAGAACGAGATGGTCAAGGTGCTTGAGCCTGATGCGGCCCTGCCGGCTACGGACTTGGTTGGTGATGAAGGCGAAGCAGTACATTTAGGGTTCGATAGCGAGGTTGATGAGGCGGCACACCTCGCGGACGAAATCAGTAGGTGGATCTCCGATGAGAATCTGCAGCCATCGCGAATCGGTGTCCTTGTGTCTAAGCAGCCTAATCTGTATGCCGCTGACCTGGTTCGGGAGTTGGGGCAGCGAGGGGTCCCCTGTCGGGACGAACAGTCTATGCAGGACCTCGCGAAGGAGCCACTCTTCAACCTGTTGAACGACTACTTGCGAGTGCTATTTGGTGATCGGCAGGCTCGTGCCTATGTGCGCTTGTATCGCTACCTTATCCCTTCCGACCTGACGCCCGCCGCGGAGTACCGCTATCGATTGGAATGGGAGAACTACATCAGCAGTACGAAGCAGGAGCTTGGTCAAGCCGGCAGCCTGCGGGATCAAGTTGAAGAGGCTGTCTCATCGTTTATCAGTAGGATTGGTGTCGACTTTACTCGCAATTTAGCGTCGGAATATCGGGACGGGAACTACCTCGATGAGGTCCAAGCGCAGTGTCTTGCGAACATTAATCAAGTATGCGGTGTTGTAACCACTGGTGAGGATCTTGTAACTTCTTTAGACAACGACCAGGCCGTCCGAATAATGACAATTCACAAAAGTAAGGGTCTTGAGTTTCACTCCGTGGTCATGCTTGCGGTTGAGCGAGAGACTTTCTGGGGTGATTCAGCGGACGAGGCCTCGGCGTTCTTTGTTGGGATATCTCGTGCTGAAAAGCGGCTTGTTCTGACATCGACTAGTCGCCGGTCACGCCCTGCTGGCGTGTGGAGATGGGACGAGTCGCGAGTGGCGCACAGCGAGTTCTTAGGCTATCTGTACAATTCGAAGGGTTCTGTTCCGTCCTAAAGTGATTCAAGTCAGAAGATGCCCTCGCCGGGCGGGCAGGTCTCCGAGATGGTGGCGATACGCGCTCGACGAGAGTCCGGGTCGTTTGTGGCAAGTGGCTGCGCCATCTCGACGACCTCCGGAGGGCTATCACGTTGGGGCCAGGGGGCAAGCCTGGGAATGTGGTCGGGTTGGGCCGACGCCCAAGATCAGGGCGCCGCGCCCTAGGTGGTCCGGTTTGTCTGGCGGTGCCCCCTGACCCCAACGTGATCGGGCTGCGCCAGGTCGACGAGATGGCGCAGCCACGGCTCGGTGAGGTGGGTCGCGCGGGAGAGCGAGCGGTCGCTGGCACTGTGGCCGTACAGGGGCGTACACGGAGCAATCCCGGAGCAAACCACTGGGGAGCTTGCTGCAACTTGAGACGACGCGATGACACGAAGGCCCTGGGTAGACGGCACGCGACATCACAGGCCAGTACAACGTAGTCGTGTTCGGCCGCCGTCACACCGAAGAGCGCGCATCGCGGGGCGTGCCTGTCTGGCACTCTGCGTGCGTGCCTGACGAGCCAGCGCAGAGATGGAACCACAACATCCACTATCACCGGCTCGTGCTCGATGTCATCCCCAGCGGGGCTACATCAGCTTTGGATGTGGGCACAGGAAACGGCCTGCTCGCGGCGGAAATGCGCCGTGCAGTCCCCAACGTGACAGGCATCGACTGTGACTCGACTGTTCTGGACGCGGCGCGGCTGGAGGACGACTCGGTCCGCTGGGTGCGGGGAGACGTCCTGAGCCACCCTTTCGAGCTGGGCTCGTTCGACGTGGTCGCCTCGGTCGCCACGATGCACCATCTCCCGGACCTCGAAGCGTCGTTGCTGCGGTTCGCCGAGCTGACTGCACCGGGAGGTGTTGTGGCTGTGGTCGGTCTTGCTCGGACCTCCCGACTCCCAGAGGTGTTGCTGCATGGGTTCGGTGCGGTGCAGCACGCCTACCTCCGGAGGCGCCTGGGCTTCTGGGAGCACTCCGCGCCCATGGTGTGGCCGCCGCAGCACACCTACGCCGAAGTCCGCCACGCGGCGCGCACAGTGCTCCCTGGTAGTCGCTCGCGGCTGCTGGCGATGTGGCGGTACCTGTTGGTGTGGCGCAAGCCGGGGCTACCGCCTGCTCGTCTGTAGGTGGACGCGCGGCGGGAGACCCCGTGTCGTGGGGTGCCTGACCAATTGCCTGACAACGGCCCCTCACGACGGCAGCACCCGGCGGACGTCCACGGACTCGACAAACCCGTTCACCTGGGCACCATCGCCTGTCGAGCCGTCGCCTCAGTTGCTTCACACCGAAGAGGTCGCCGAATCATGCTTGGGCCAGCGGTTGTAGCCGACGGCCCGATCGTTCGAGCGCAGGCGGCGGATGAAGTCAGGCTCGACCCTGCTGACCTCGGATTGTGTCGCAGTGTCCGACTCCCAGAGGATCTCCTTGCGAATCGTGAAGTCGCGTTGCTGGACTCGAGTGAAGTCCTACTCGATCAGCCAGCTGCTCGCGCTCCCGAAGTAGTTCAGCGTGTCGGTTCGATCCTGACCGATGTAGATCTTGCCACTCGGACATGTGATCTTGTAAATGACCATCATTCGCGCATCTCACCCGAGGGTGCGGATACCGTCAAGGCGGCCGCGGCTTTGCCAGAACGTGACCCTCAGCCTGGCCATCAGTAGGCTTCACGCCCCCCGCCATCGCGACGCAAGCCCGTGGAGTAGCAGCGAGGCGCCAGCGCTACTGAGTATGGCCTGCCGCGGTGGTCTCGCGGTCGCTGCCGCTTCGAACACTCCGTTCCGGTACCCGGATGACTCCTGCGTTGCGCGCACTGAGGGCCATCTTCGCGTAGGAGAAGGCGCCGAGGGGGACGAGTACGAGGCTGATGAACGCGGCATAGAAGGGGACTGCGAGAAGGGCGAGGTCGCGGCCGGCCCGGTGTAGGTAGAGGCCGAGTGCGATGTAGAGGACGACGACGATTGCCAGAATCGAGTTGGCGTGGACGATGGCGTGCCAGCGCAGTGGGAGCATGAGGATGGTGACGATGAGACCGTAGCTCCAGAAGTACGGGTGACGGAGCCCGATCCGGGCGTTGACGACGAACAGTCGGAACTCGCCTCCGGCCCAGGCCAGGTGCTGCCTCCACCACGCGCGGAAGGTCTCGGGGACTGTCGTGGGGACCTCGAACGGGACATGGCCGACGCGGTAGCCCATGCCTTCTGCTAGTACACCCGTCTCGACGTCGTTGCCTTGGAAGAACAGGGAGTGGTGGCGCATGACGTCGCGCAGAGCCTCGGTCCGTCCGGCGTGACAGGCACCGGACACTAGCCACGGGGCGATGACTCGCATCTTCATGGCGAGCCGGTATTCATAGGCCTGTAGCCGCGTCATGATCGAGTGGCGTGCGTTGGAGGGTACGAGTCGGATCGATGCGACGTCGAGACCGCGGGAGACCATGGCCCCGATGAGGATTTCGAGAGGCTGGGTGGTGGTCGTGTCGGCGTCAATGCAGACCACGTACGTCTCGGCGAGTGTCGGAAGAACCTCACGGATGACGGTGTCGCGTACGGTGCCGCCGGTAGCTCGCTTGCCGTCGTGCGAAGCCGGGGCGGCGTGGGCTCGGAAGATGCGAAAGCCGTGCCTGCTGGCGATCTCGATCAGCGCGCGGTTGAACTCGTCCGTCTCGTGGGTCGTGGTGCAGAGGACGACCTTGGGTCCGTAGGTGGCGAGGTAGTCGACGTTCTCCAGGTAGCGGATGTTGCCATAGATAGGGACCAATACAGCGAAGTCGGAGACGCTGAATGTGCCGACGTTCACCGCAGCGGAGTGGCGGGCGCGGACGCCGCCAATGGCGTCGATGAGCATCCAGGCCAGGGGCAGCAGGAGGAGGGCGAGCACCCATCCGAGCGCGCTGTAGATGGTCATGACGCGATTTCCAGTTCCGGGGTCTGACGGGCGGACGGGACGACGACGGGGCTGGCGAGTTGCCAAAGCCTGGTGAGCAGTTCGTCGCGGGACATGACCGGCGCTCCAGCGCAAAGATCGTGTACCTGTGTGAAGAAGCTGGACTGCTCGACCGGTCGGCGGTGGATGCATGAGATGCGGTCGTGCGGGGTGACCGTGGTCTGCTCGCGACTCTGATCGACGAGCTGTTCGTCGAGCTTCTCTCCGTCGCGCAGGCCGGTGTAGGCGATTGGGTTGTCGGCACCGGTCAGGGTAAGGAAGCGGCCGACGAGATCGACGATGGCGACGGGGTCGCCCATGTCGAGGACGTAGGTCTCTCCGCCGCGAGCTAGAACCGCTGCCTCGATCACGAGGGACGCGGCCTCTGGGATGGTCATGAAGTAGCGGGTGGCACGTGCGTCGGTGACGGTGACTGGGTGGCCGTTTCGTACCTGCCAGGCCAACGAGGTCAGGAGGCTGCCACGGCTGCCGAGCACGTTGCCGAAGCGCACCGAGGCGACGCGGGTCCGGTCACTGGCGTAGCAGGCTGCGATGTCCTCGGCGATTCGCTTCGTCGCGCCGAGAACACTGGTCGGGTTTGCTGCCTTGTCTGTTGACACATTGACGATGAGGTGGGCGCCGGCGGATTCGGCTGCAGCGACGACGTTGTGAGTGCCCAGGACGTTAGCTTTGATTCCTTCGCTGGGGAATCGTTCGAGCAACGGTAGGTGCTTGTGGGCGGCGGCGTGGAAGACGATGTCGGGACGAATGTCCCAGACGAGCCGTTGGAGCGTGTCGACATCTCGGATGTCGGCCAGGATGACGTGCGGATCCGTGAGTAGGCCGTTTCCGCTGATCTCGAGCTGAAGTGCATGCAGCGCGCCCTCGTCCTGATCGAGCATGTAGACGTGCTCGGCGCCGAGACTTCGGACCTGGCGAACGATTTCGCTGCCGATGGAGCCGCCAGCTCCCGTCACGAGCACCGACCTGCCTTGGATCAGTGCCTGAGCGGCAGGGCCGTAATCGATCACCGAGTTGCGGCCGAGCAGTGCGGGGCCAGCCGCGAAGATGTCGCAGGTAAACGCGGGACTAGAGGCGTGACTGGACACGGTTCTCCCAGATTGTAATCGCAGGGAGGCGCGCCACACGGTTCCGTGGCCGAGGCGGTTCGCTTGATGGGGAGCGTCCGCGGCGCCTTTCGTGTCACCTGTCGTGGCCTGCAGTCGGCTTGTTAGCGCACTACCGCTCCGATCATCTTTCTTGGGTACCGGATGCCGCGTAGTGATTCCTCACAGGCTGCTTCGATGCAGCTCAGCGACGCATCAGGCCTGGTGCGGGGTGAAGCTAGCCGAGTCGACCACGACGGCTGTCGCCTCACGGGCGGGCACGCCGCCGAGCCAGGTCGGGTACCACGCGTTGAGATAGAAGTTCATCGGGTCGATGGGAACCCCTGCGGCCCAGGACCCGAGAAGCTGGCCGTCCGCGTAGAACTCGACGCCTCGGGGGAAGGTCGCGATGGCGTAGTCATGAAAGTCCGCTACGGGGTCGAAGGGTAAGTCAACCTCGACGGTCTTCGTGAGTTCGCCGCCCGCGTAGGTCGTCAACCTCGCATGGCCAGCGGTTCGATTATATAGTTCAATATCGACCTCATGTGCGAAATCTGGTGGCGCATAGAGAAAGAAACCGGTGACCGAATCCGGGGAGTCTGCTGCCTTGATCCTGGCCCTGCATGTTCCCGCCGGAAGCGCGGCAACACTCCGCAGCTCGGCCCCGGTCAGATCCCCGCCGGGCAGGTTAAGATGCAGCTTTCCATCGACGACCGTGACATTCGTTGGAAGCATTTCGGTACGCGCGAGGGTGTGCGGCTCGCCAGTGGTCCAGAGATCCGTGCTCAGGGTTTCAAAGTCGTCCGCAAATCCAGATACAGACGCCAGCGGCCTGTTGCTCCCGCACGACATGTGCGTCAAAAGCGCAGCATTGAAGCCTGCGAGCAGGAACGTTCTACGCTGGATCATACATCTCCAAGTCGCGGAATCGACTGCTGCCCGACGATAGTCGAGGCAAGGTCTACGCTGCCAGTTGGCTGAGCGAAGCAAGGGGCAGACGGGTTCGTGGTCAGCGACGCGCCCATCCCGGGCCGCCGTGCAATTGGCGTGCAACTACTGGCGGGCACACGCGGTCAGCCAAAGGGCGTCTTGTCCGCTGTTTCCCCTGGTCGGCGGCGGCGAACGCCAGTCTGGCGAGGCCTTCCAAACTGGCTACGCGGGTTCGATTCCCGTCGCCCGCTCCACGCTCTGACTAGCACGAACGGCACCCACTCCCGATCCCGGGAGGGGCGCCGTTCGGCGTTCGTGCCAGATTCGTGCCAGATCAGTGGCCGGAGGTCAGCTCGCGGCCTCTTCTCCGGCGGCTCGCGCTTCGCGGATCATCAGGTCCAGTGCCTCGGCGATCCGGTGGTCCCGCTCGCTCGTCGCGTGCTGGTAGATGAGCGCTGCTCGCGCGCTGCCGTGGCCGATGCGGGACATCACCTCGCGCAGCGTCGCACCGGTCTGCGCGGCCGGTGTGCCGCAGATCGTGCAGGTGCAGCTTCGGGTTGGCTCCCGCCGTGCGCACTGCCTTCTGCCACATCTTGTTGAACGCGCTGCGACGCGCCACGCGGCCAGCAGCACCAGCAGTCTGTACCGCCGCTGGATTCCTGTGGCGATCGCGAAGACCTCCGCCAGCGTCGCGGTGGGCCGCTCGCATGGTGGCAGCCATGACGGCGATCGTGTCCGGCCGGTTCTCGCCGCGCCACGTCGAGCAGCTGCGCAGCCGAGGTTGGCTCCGGCGACTTCCGGGCGCCACCGCCCCACAGGACGACCGATGATGAATCGGGGCTCGCTCGTGCTTGGCGCGGGTGTAGTGGTCGCGTCATCGGCGTGGATCGCTGCCTACCTCCTCGCTGACCTGAGGGGAACAGTGGAGGGGTTGTTGCTGTCGGGCCGCCGCATCGACCTGCTCTGCATCGACGAGCTCGGCTACATGCAGCTCGACCGGCGCGGCGCCGAGATGCTCTTCCAAGTCATCACCGAACGCGAAGGAACCAACTCCATCCCCATCGCCTCCAACCAGGCCTTCTCCGGCTGGACCGACACCTTCACCGACCCCAGGCTCTGCGCCGCCATCATCGACCGACTCATCTTCGCCGGCCTGATCATCGAAACCGCTACCCGGTCCTACCGACGTGCCCACGCCCGCGCCCGACGAGTAGCGGCCTCCTGATCCTTCGGACCCTGCCGTGTCTCGCGGTCTCAGACGGCTCCGACCACCTGCCCCTCAGGGGCTTATCTGCTTGCTTGCACGATGGCGCCGGCGAATGTGTCGGGCGCCTCGACCGGGACGAAGTGGCCGACCCCATCCACGGGCTGCACGGTGACCTGCGCGAAGAATTCTCCGACACGGTCGGACCAGGCGCGCAGGAACAGGGGGTCGTGCTCGGCCCACAGGAACGTCGTGGGCACCATGATCTTCTCGTCGGGGACCGTCTCGCCCAGGTAGCGCGCCACGACGTCTCCGGCCGCTCGGTAGTACCCGATCGACGCAACGAACGCGCCGGCGGGGCCATACACCGACGTCAGGTGCTCGAGCCGGGCGGCGTCCAGGATGAAGTCAGGGCCGGACCAGTGGGTCCAGAAGTACTCCAGATAGTCCCGCACAGCGTCCGGTTTCCCGTCGAGGAGCTTCTCGGCCAGGTCGAGATGATGGAATGACTGGTACCAGAACTCGCGAAACGGACCTTCGCTGAGAATCCGTGACCCGACGCCTGGAGCCGGTGGCGTGATGACCATGGCGCTGAGCAGGTCGGGCCTGTCCTTCGCGAGCTGCTGACCGACTCTGCTGCCGACGTCGTAACCGCCCAGCACGACTCGGGAGAGCCCCAGCTCGTCGATCAGTCCCGTGACACTGCGGGCCTGGGCCACCATGCTGTAGCAGTCGCCGGGGTCGCCGAGGTGCTTGTCCGAGGCGCCGAAACCGCGCAGGTCCGGCACGACGACGTCGAACTCGTCCCCGAGCCTCTCGGCGACGGACGCCATGTCCGTCCGGTCCCCAGGCCAACCATGAAGCAGGACCACCGGCGGCCGACCAACCGATCCCAGACGGTCGAAGCTCAGGGTGAATCCATCGACCGGGGCGCTCGTCGACACAGGGAACACGCTCCTTCCGGCAACGCCTGCCCGCGACCCGAGCCGACGCACGCTCTCGCGCGTCGGGCGACCCGGCATCGGCGATCGCCTTCCGCGAACTCTACTGGCTGGACGGACGACAACCGTCAAGATCAGGCCACTCCCTCACGACGGCACGGCGGGCTCGCCACCCAGCACTACGAGCACCTCCGCCGCGGGAGCCGATCAGGACTGTCACCCCGGGCCGACTTCAGTCGACATCGCCACTGCGGGAGGTGGTCAGGACGCGTCCGCCTCGCTTCGTGCTGTCGGCGCCGGCGCTGCTTGCGCGAGTACAGATTCCGCCGCCGGTGGGCACGACGCGAGCTGGGGACGTGCGCGGGACGCCGTGTCGATCCGGCGGGCTTCCGCCGCCTGGCGGTGATCGCCGTGGGGCGGATGATGGGTCGGTGAGCTTCGAACTTCGTAGGACCGACCACACCGGGATCACGGTGTCCGATCTGGACCGGGCGGTCGCGTTCTGGTGCGACATCCTCGGTGTCGAGGTGGAGCGACGTGCACACCTCACGGGGAGCTTCGCGGAGGATGTCGTCGGGGTAGCCGGCGCCGACATCCGGACTGCGATCATCCCGTTGCCCGGACATCGGCTCGAGTTGCTGGAGTACGTCCGTCCGCGGTCGGCGCCGGATCGCGCCCCGGGGCCGGACGCCCCTGGTGCGATGCACCTCGCGTTCGTGGTCGAGGACCTGGATTCCCTGCTCGCCCGTGTCGCGGAGGGTGGGTGGGTTGCTCCGGGGCGGCCGCGGGAGATGGCTGATGGGCCGCGTGCGGGAACCCGGTTCATCTACGTCCGTGACCCGGACGGGACCACCGTGGAGTTCATCGAGGAGCCGCGGCCGGCCGGGTAGGAGCCGGTAGCGCCACCCTGCGAAGCGCGGGCAGTGGATCCGGAGTCGGTGATCGGAGCAGGACGGAGACAGATGTCGGCGAGACCTCGGCACGATCGAGGACGTCGTTCACGGCGGTTGAGTCCGTGCCAGATGCTGGAATGGGCGCCGTCGTCGTTCCCGTCGAGCCCGGCCCGGCGTACCGCCTCGGCGACGGCATGAGCGGCCATGCGCGGTCCGGTGGTGTCGCTCAGCGTCCCGCGGTAGGCCTTGCCGATGGCGGTGCGGGCGGTCGAGACGACGACTGCCTCTCTCATGCCTGGCTCCGGGCGGTGGCCAGTTCGACGTAGCGCCGGGTCTGGTCGAAGGCGGAGTCCATGTCGTGCGGCTCCGACAGGTCGCTGATGCGGTCCCAGTTCGCGGCCACATCCTCGGGCGTGAGGTGGTCGGCGTCGAGGTGGACCCCGGTCGCCTCCTGCATCTTCGACACGGCGAACACGCCTGCGCCTGCGCCGAGGACGGTCTTGGTCGGGGCGTCGTCACTGACCAGGAACAGCGCGCCCGGCGTGATGGTCTCGGGGGTGATGCGGGCGAGGAGTTCGGGCTCGAGCAGGTCGTCGGTCATCCTCGTCGCCGCCGTCGGGGCCAAGGCGTTGACCCGGATGTCGTGTCGGGCGCCCTCGATCGCCAGGACGTTGGTGAGGCCGACGACGGCGCTCTTGGCGGCGGCGTAGTTGGCCTGACCGAAGTTGCCGTAGATGCCGGAGACGGAGGTCGTCATGAGGATGCGCCCGTAGTGCTGCTCTCTCATGTGCGGCCACACGGCCTTGCTGGTGTGGACGCTGCCCATGAGGTGCACGTCCAGCACGAGGCGGAAGTCGTCGAGAGTGAGTTTGGCGAAGGTCCGGTCGCGCAGGACCCCGGCGTTGTTGATCAGGATGTCGACGTGGCCCCATCGGTCGAGGGCGCGCGCGACCATGGCGTCGACCTGTGTGGGATCGGTGATGTCGGTCGAGTCGGCCAGGGCGTCGCCGCCGGCCGCGGCGATCTCCGCGGCGACGCTCTCGGCCGGGGTGCGGTCCGCGCCGAGGCCGTTCACCGTGCCGCCGACGTCGTTGACCACGACGCGTGCGCCGCGGGCGGCGAGGGCGAGGGCGTGGGCACGGCCGAGGCCTCCGCCCGCGCCGGTGACGACGGCGACGCGTCCGGCGAAGTCGAGGGGCATGTTGTCGTTCTCCGTGGTCGGGAGCACCGCGTGGCCGGCGCCCTGGGGTGGGGGACGAGGTCGGGGGTGGGCGGGCGTGTCGCTCGCCCACCCCCGACGCGTGCTAGCCGGCGGTGACCGTCAGCCGCCCGAGGGTGGTGGCGGCGTCCGGGTGGTCGGCGGGAACCACCGCGGAGGACAACGCGGTCCAGCAGGACGGGCAGCTGTACTGCCGGAAGACCACCGGCGCGTCGACGTAGTCGACGGCGGTCGCGATGATCTGCGGGCCGGCGTCCGTGGGAGCGCCGTCGTAGACCGCGAGTGCCAGCGGGCCCTCGGCGGGGTCGCCCAGGACCTCGCCGCAGTGCCCGCACGCGACCGCGGACCCCACCTCGACGAGGTTGTCGTCGATGCGCTTCCTCGCCCCGAGGTCCGTCTTGCCGCGGGACTCGCCGACGATCCGGGAGCGGTCGCGACGCGCGTTCCGCAGCCGCGACCGCTCGGACTCGGTGGCGGTGGTGTCCACCGAGTCGCCGCCCAGGACGACGCCGTAGACGGACTCCGCCGCGGGCCCGGTGATCTTCTCCTCGCGGACGTCCCGGGCGACCGCCTCGGGATCGCGGGCGAGCGGGTCGCCGTATCCGCCGCCGCCCTGCCAGGTCATGGCGAAGACCTCGCCGGGGGCGAGGTGGCTCGACGCGTAGTTCTGGCCGGGCTCGAGGGAGTCGGACACCTCCTCCAGGGAGGACGGCATCCTTCCCGATGCCAGGATCTCGGTGATCCGGCTCTGGCGGGCCAGCACGTCGAGACCGGTGTTGCCGGGGTGCCCGCCCGACAGGCCGGCGTTCTGCGCGACGGCCTTGCCGTTGGAGGCGAGCACCAGGCCCATGGGGATGCTCGTGCCGTGCGGGGTGAAGGCCAGCGAGGCGCCGAGCCCGCCGCGGTGGCGCCCGGGACCACCGGAGTCCGGCACCTCGCGCCGCCACAGGGTGAGCAGCGGATACAGGAACTCGGTCATCTCGACGTCGGGCACCCGGCCCATCGGGATGCAGAACAGCCCGCCGGTGTCGATGCCGTCGGCGTGCGGGCGGGCGCCGTAGCCGCCCGCCATCGGCTCCATCATGATCGACAGAAAGGGCGCCGGCTGCTCGCCGCGCTCGTCCAGCCCGGCGATGACGGCGGTGTCCCAGGTGCCGCAGCAGGTGGCCTGGACGTTCTTGCCCAGCTCCAGATCGCGGTCGAGCATCTGGGACAGGCACTCCGCGATGAGGCTGCCGGTCAGCCAGGCGGGACCGATCGGCCCGCGTCCCACGGCGGCGGGGAAGGTCGCGTTGTTGAGCGTGCCCTCCTCGGTGACCAGGTCGAAGCAGCGCATGAGCCCGCCGGCCGACCAGGGGATGTCGTTGGCCAGGATCGGCAGCAGCGCCAGCATGACCCCGCCGCGCATGCCCGCGTAGGTGCAGTTGATGACGCCTGCCTGCGGGTCGGTGCCGGTGAAGTCGAAGGTGAGGTGGTCGCCCGTCTTCGTCGTGGTGACGGTGATCTTGTGCAGGCCGCGGTCGCCCTCGTGGGACTGGTCCTGGTAGCCGGTGGCGCTCCAGCTCCCGTCGGGGATGCTCGAGAGCTTGCCGCGCAGGCGGGACTCGGCGTCGGACATCATCCGCTTCATCACGGCCTTGACCGTGTCCGCGCCGTACTGGTCGATGAGCGCGTGCAGGCGCTCGCCGCCGACGTTGTTGGCGCCGATCTTGGCGCGCAGGTCCAGCCCGACGAGCATCGGGACCCGCGAGCGGCGCACCCACAGGTCGGCGACGTCGCGCTGCAGGGTCCCGCCGCGGACGACCTTCACCGGCGGGGTGGGCAGGGACTCGGAGAAGACGTCCTGCGCAGCGGGGGAGAACGATCCCAGCCCCACGCCCCCGAGGTCCGGCTGGTGCGCGATGGCACTGGTCCAGGCGAACAGCTTCCCGTCGTGGAAGACGGGCTGATAGACCATGACGTCGTTCTGGTGCAGCCCGCCGCCGACCCACGGGTCGTTGGTGAGGAACATGTCCCCGGCCTCGATGCCGGGGTTCTCGGCCCGGTTGCGCAGCGTCCAGTAGATGGCCAGGTCGACGGCGCCGACGAGCATGGTGTTGTAGAGGCCGACCTGCACCTCCTGGCCGAGCTCGTCGGAGATGGCGAAGTCGAAGTCGTTGGCGTCGGTGACGATCGGCGAGCCGGACATGCGCTTGAGCGCCTCGCCCATCTCGTCGGTGACCGACCAGAGCCGGTGTCGGATCACCTCGTAGGTGAGCGGGTCGAGTCCGTCGATCTGCTCCTGGGTGACGGTGTGGACCTCCAGGCTCGACGGCAGGCTGCGGGCCAGCTCGTCGGGGTCGACGGGGCGGCTGGAGAAGGCCTCCGAGCCGGGGATCGGCATGGTCATCAGGCGCTCCTGCGAATCGTGAGGTTACCCAGGTGGTCGACGGTGCCGGTGGTTCCGCCGGGGACGACGACCGTGGTGGTCGGCACCTCGGCGATCGCCGGGCCGGCCAGCACGTGACCGGCGCGGAGCTCGCGGTAGTCGTAGACCGGGGTGTCGACGTAGCCGGTGGCCGCGTCCAGGCACACCGGGCGGGTGGTGAACGGGGTCGCGTCACCGTGCGCCGCGGAGACCTCCGGGAGCTCAGGGCTGAACGGCAGCACGCCGACGGCCCGGACCCGGAACGTGATGGCCTGGATGCCGGCCTCGCGGAAACCGGCGTCCTTGCCGTACAGCTCGGCGTAGCGCTTCTCGAAGGCGGCCGCGGCCTCCTCGACCTCCGGCATACCCAGCGGGCCGCCCGCGACGGGTGCGGTCACCTCGGCGAGCTGCATCGAGTACCGCATGTCGATCTCGCGGTGCAGCTCGACCTTCTCGAAGGTGACACCCTGGCGCTCCAGCCCTGCGCGGACCCGCTGCTCCAGCTCCGCGAAGTTGCGTTCGGCCCGCTGCGGGTCGAACGGGACGACGGTCGGATCCGAGAGCTCGGCGGCCAGGACGATGTCGCTCGACGCGAGTCCGAACGCGGAGAACGCGCTGGCCACGGGCCCCAGCGGGACCACGACGGTCTCGCACCCGACCTCCGCTGCGTACCCGGCGCAGTGCGCGGGTCCGGCGCCGCCGAAGGCGTAGAGCACGAAGTTGCGGGGATCGTGGCCGGACTCCACGACGGTCTTCCGCAGCAGGTCGCCGGTCTGGGCGTTCTGCACGGTGTAGATCGCAGCGGCGGCCTCCTCGACACCGAGTCCGAGGGGCTTGGCGATCTGTGTGTCGATGGCCTGGCGCGCCAGCTCCAGCGACAGCGGCTTGCGCCCGCCGAGCAGGCCCTTCTCGGGCAGGATGCCCAGCACCAGGTTCGCGTCGGTGTTGGTCGGCTCCGTGCCCCCGTTGCCGTAGCAGGCCGGGCCGGGCACGGCCTGGGCGCTGCGCGGGCCGATGCGGAGGTTGCCACCCGCGTCGAGCCAGGCGATGGCGCCACCACCGGAGCCGATCGCGTCCACCCGCAGGGTCGGGACGTTGATCGGGTGGTGGTTGATCACCGTGGTGGTGTCGCGGACCGGCTCACCGTCCACGACGAGGCCCGCCAGGAACGTCGTGCCGCCGACGTCGGTCGAGATGATGTTGCGGTGGCCGAGCTGACGTCCCAGCGCCACACTCCCCACGACACCGCCGGTCAGCACGGACCCGACCGTGCTGATCGCGGCCGCGGGGGCCTCCTTCGCCGCCACGGCACCACCGTTGGACTGCATGACGAGCAGCGGCCCGGTGAGCCCGCTGTCGCGCAGTGAACTCTCCAGCGTGCCCAGGTAGTCCCGCAGGCCCGGCCCGATCTGGGTGGACATGATCGTGGTGGCGTTCCTGGCGAACTCTCGGATCCGGGGGCTGACCTCGGACGACAGCGCCACGAACAGGTCGGGGGCCTCCTCGGCGATCAGCTCCCGCAGCCGCCGCTCGTGGACCGGGTTGCGGAAGGACCACAGGAGAGAGACGGCGATCGCGCTGACCCCGTCCGCGACGAGCGAGTGGATCGCGGCGCGGGCCTCCTCCTCGTCCAGCCCGACGACCACGGTGCCGTCCCGGTCGATCCGCTCGGTGACCTCGAGTGCGTGCCGCTTCGGCAGCAGTGCGTGGTCCTTGGTCTGGCCGAGGACGTGCTGCAGCTCGTGGGGGGAACGGCCCAGGTAGCGGCCCTCGACGTTCATGATGAAGATCGAGTCCCGGTGCCCCTTCGTGGTCAGGAACCCGACCGGGGGCACGTTGCCCATCACCAGGGCGTTGAGCGACGACGTGGTGCCGTGCGCGATGTGGTGGGTCTGCGCCAGCATCTCGGGCAGGCTCTTCCCGAGCTGCTCGGCCAGCAGCTCCAGGACGTCGAGCACCCCTCGCGAGTAGTCCGGCGGGGTGGACGGGGATTTCGCGGCGAGCACGGTTCCGGCGTCGTCGTCGAGCACGGCGTCCGTGAACGTGCCGCCCACGTCCACTCCGATGACATAGGCCATGGCTGGCGCTCCTTCGCGCAAGTGAGGTGGCTAACGGTTGCGTAGACTATTAAACGACTCAGATGAGAGTCAACGTTGACTTCGACTGCCTCGTTGTCGTCGAATAGTCGACGCAGCAGTCAAGAAGCCATCGGAGGTTCGGTGATGCAGCCACGACGGGTCGCGGTGCTGGGCGGGGGGCCGGGTGGGCTCTACGTCGCGCGCCTGCTGAAACTCGCGTACCCCACCTGCGAGGTCCGCGTACACGAGCAGGGTGATCCCGGCACGACGTTCGGGTTCGGTGTCGGGCTCGCCGCGGGCACGCAGCGCAAGCTGGAGGCCGCCGACCCGGACACCCTGCGGGACATCGTCGCGGCAGGTCTGCCGCACGACATGACGATGCAGGTCGGACCGCACTCGGCCCGGGTGCGCAACGACCGGCTGATCGGCATCGCCCGCACCGACCTCCTCGACGTTCTCCGGAGCCACGCGGAGAAGGCCGGGGTGGAGCTCGAGTTCGGCGTCCGACGCACCGCCGAGGAGCTCGACGCCGACGTGGTGGTCGCCGCGGACGGCGTCAGCAGCGCTACCCGTGAGAACGGTCCGTCCGGCGGTCGGACCGAGATCGGCAAGGGCCTCTACCTGTGGGCCGCGACCGAGTTCGCGCTCGACGCCGCCGTGTTCGCGCCGATCGAAACCGATCACGGCACGTTCGTGACCCACGCCTACCCGTACACGAGCGGTCGCTCCACCTTCTTGATCGAGACCGACGAGCAGACGTGGCGGCGCGCGGGATTCGACGTCACGACCAGGTCGTTGGAGGCCCCCGGCACGTCGTCCGATGCCTCGGACGAGACCTCCCTGCGGTACCTGGAGCAGATCTTCGCCGAGCAGCTGGGGGGTCGGCCACTGATCGGCAACCGCACACGCTGGCTGCGGTTCCGCACCGTCCGCTGCGACCGTTGGTCGGCGGGGAACACAGTGCTGCTCGGCGATGCCGCCCACACCGCGCACTTCTCCATCGGCTCCGGCACCAAGCTGGCGATGGAGGACGCGATCGCCCTGGTGGAAGCGCTGCGTGAGGCGCCGGAGGCCGGCGCTGCGTTCGCCCGGTACGAGGAGGTCCGCCGGCCCGCCGTCGAGCGGCTGCAGGAGCTGGCCCGGCGCAGCCAGCTGTGGTGGGAGTCGTTCCCCGCGCGGACCGGGCTGCCCGTGGAGAGGCTGATGGTGGCGTACATGTCCCGGGCCGGGAACGTGCCGCTGGACCGCTTCGGCCAGAGCAGCCCGGATGTCGTCGGCGAGGCCCTGCGTCAGTACGGCGGCGGGCACCCACCCGTGGACGACCTCTCCGGCTGGGTGCTGGACCGACCGCTCACCCACGGGGGTCGCGCGTTCCCGAACCGCACCACGCTCCCGGAGCTGGAGCGGCTGTGGGTCGACCTGCACGACCCCTGGTCCCCGGAGGGGGACACGCTGGTCGCGCGGGCCCGGGAGACCGACGGCGTACTGGTCACCGGTCCGGCGGCCCGTCCGTCCCTGCTCACCCGTCTCGACCTGGCCGAACGGGTCCGGCTGGAGACCGGCGCGCTGACCGCGGTGGAGGGGGCGGTCGCACTGCGCGACGACCTCGCCGCCGGGCTGGTCAGCGGCCGCGCCGACCTGGTGGCGCTCACCGAGGAGACGCCATGACACCCATCCCTTACCCCGAGGACGCGATCAGCCGCTACCGCGGGACCGGCCTGTGGGGCGGCGACACGATCGCGACCGAGTTCCACCGGATCGCGCTCCGCCATCCGGGTCGCGACGCCGTCGTCGCGATGGAGGGGCGGCTCACCTTCGCCGAGCTCGACCGGAGGACCGACCTCCTCGCCGCGGGGCTGGCCGGACTGGGGCTGCGGCCCGGTGACCCCGTGCTGTTCCAGGTCACGAACCGGCTCGACGCCGTGGTCGCCTGGTACAGCGTGCTCAAGGCCGGACTGGTTCCGGTCGCCACGCTCGCCGCGCACCGTGGGCACGAGATCGGTGAGATCAGCCGCCGCGTGGGCGCGGTCGCGCACCTGGTCGAGGCGGGCCTGCGCGGCTTCGACCTCGTGGGCTTCGCCGAGGAGCAACGGCGCGACCACCCGACGCTGCGACACGTGCTCGTCCTGGGGGACGACCCGCGCGGCGTGTCGCTCACCGCGCTCGGCCGTGACCACGACACCGCGGCGGCCCGCGCCCTGGTCGAGCGGATCCAGGCGGACATCGACCCCGACGCCGTCGCCGCCTTCCAGCTCTCCGGCGGCACCACCGGGGTACCGAAGGTGATCCCCCGTCTGCACGCGGAGTACTGGTACAACGCCGCGGAGTACGCCCGGTCCTGGGGCTGGACGGCGCAGACGCGGGTCGCGCACCTGATCCCGATCATCCACAACGCCGGCATCGTCTGCGCGGTCCACGGGCCGCACAGTGTGGGCGCCTGCCTCGTCCTCGGCACCCCCGACCTCGACGAGTCGCTCCCATTGATGGCCCGCGAGAGTGTCACGCACGTCCTGCTGGGACACGGCCACTACCGTGCGGTCGCCCATCCCGAGTTCGACGCCGCGACCAGGGCGGTGACCCAGGTCGTCCTGTCCGGCAGCAAGGTGCCGCCCGCGTTGTTCGAGGCCCTCGAGGCCCGTGGGCTCTGGTCCGGACAGCTGTTCGGGATGGGCGAGGGCCTGTTCCTGACGACCCGGCCCGGCGCGCCGCGGGAGGCGCGCCTGACGACGGTGGGCACCCCGCTGTCCGCGCTCGACGAGGCACGGATCCTGGACCCCGATTCGGAGGCCGACGTCGCGGAGGGCGAGGTCGGCGAACTGTGTGCGCGCGGGCCCTACACGCTTCCCGGCTACTTCGACGCCCCCGAGCACAACGCCCGCGCCTTCACCTCGGACGGCTTCTACCGCACGGGTGACCTGGCCTCGTTCGTCAGGATCGACGGCGAACGCTTCGTCTCCATCGAGGGCCGGCTGAAGGACCTGATCAACCGCGGCGGCGAGAAGATCAACGCCGAGGAGGTGGAGCTGCTCCTGCTCCGGCACCCGCGGATCACCGCGGTCGCGGTGGTGCCGATGCCGGACCGGCGGCTCGGTGAACGGACCTGCGCCTACGTGGTGGTGGACGGTGCGGAACTGACGCTGTCCGAGGTGCGGGAACACTTCGCCGCCCTCCAGGTCGCCAAGTTCAAGTGGCCCGAACGTCTCGAACACCTGCCCGACATCCCCCGCACCCTCGTCGGCAAGACGGACAAGAAGCGCCTGGCCGCCGACATCGCCCGGAAAGTGAGTGCCGTCCCGTGACACACCGGATCGGACTGGTCGTCCCCAGCTCCAACGTGACCGTCGAGACCGAGGTCCCGGCCCTGCTCGCCCGCCATGCCGACGGCTTCTCCTTCCACTCCAGCCGGATGCGGATGCACCAGGTGTCGCCCGAGGAGCTCATGGCGATGAACGCCCAGCGGGAGCGCTGCGTCGACGAGCTGGCCGACGCCCACGTCGACGCCCTGCTCTACGCCTGCCTGGTCGCGTTGATGGCGCAGGGCCCCGGCGAGCACCGACGTGTGGAGAAGGCCGTCCGCGACCAGCTCCCGGACACCCCGATCCTGTCCAGCGCCGGTGCCCTGGTCGACGGGCTGGCCGCGCTCGGGGCCCGTCGGATCGGCCTGGTCACGCCCTACATGCGGCCTCTCGCCGAGCAGGTCGTGGCGTACCTGGAGGCCGAGGGGTTCACCGTCGTGGACTGGGCGGCACTCGAGGTCGGGGACAACACCGAGGTCGGGTGCATCCCCGGGGACCGGGTGATGGAGGCGGCCCGAGGCCTCGACCTCACCGGGGCGGATGCCCTGGTGATCTCCGCGTGCGTGCAGATGCCCTCGCTCGACCTCGTCGTCCCGGCCGAGGAGGAGTTCGGGCTCCCGGTGCTCTCCGCCGCCACGGCCGGTGCGTACGCGCTGCTCACGAGCCTCGGCCTCGACCCCGTGCTGCCCGGGGCCGGACGACTGCTCGCCGGGGCGGAATGAGACCGGCCCGTACCATCGGCGCATGAGCGGCAACGGGACCGGGCGCAAGCGCGGTGCGGCGAGCACCGCTCGCCGGGAGCTGGTGGAGAACGAGCTCTACGAGCACGCGACGCGGCTGTTCGCCGAGCGTGGATTCGCAGGTACGAGCCTGCAGGACATCGCCGACGCCCTGGGCATCACCCGGCCCGCGCTCTACTACTACGTCAAGAGCAAGGACGAGCTGCTGGCCAAGCTGGTCACCGAGGTGACCAGCGGGCCGCTCGACGAGCTCACCGCGCTGGTCGCGCGGGACCTGGAGCCGCTCGTGACCCTGCGGGGGATCGTCGAGGTCCTCGTGCGGCGCAGGGTGACCCAACCCGAGCGGTTCCGGTTGCTGATCCGCTCCGAGGCCGAACTCCCCGGGGAGCTGACCGCGGCGTACGACGAGGGCCGCCGGGCGGTGCTGAAGACCGTCGCCGGCGTGATCGACAACGGGGTGCGCTCCGGCGTGCTCCGGCCGGTCGACGCCCGGGTCGCGGCGCTCGGCGTACTCGGCATGTGCAACTGGGTCGCCTGGTGGTTCCACCCAGGTGGCCGCGACACCGCCGAGAGCGTGATCGAACAGCTCGCCGACATGGCCGTCGCCGCGCTGCAGCGCCCTGACCACCAGGTTCCCGGGGACGGGGGTCCCGCTGCGGCGATCAAGCTCCTGCGGCAGGACCTGGACCACCTGGAGCGCGTCCTCGACCTCTGAAGGCTCGCGACGACGGGCCCGGGTAC
The DNA here is from genome assembly GCF_017312135.1 of Pseudonocardia sp. TMWB2A. Taxonomy (NCBI): domain Bacteria; kingdom Bacillati; phylum Actinomycetota; class Actinomycetes; order Pseudonocardiales; family Pseudonocardiaceae; genus Pseudonocardia; species Pseudonocardia sp. TMWB2A. Next base: position 5,299,259 of record NZ_QKQY01000002.1, on the reverse strand, counting down.
CCGTGTGCCCAGGGAATCGTCTTATGCGTCAAACTATGGACTCATGCGTCAATCGCACGTAGGGTCGTGGGTGAGCACCGCACGACCGTCATGGAGGTACTGATGAGCGAGCTGGACCACCTGGTGCGGGGGGTCGACCACGTCGCGTTCCCGACGTTCGATCCCGCGGCCACCGTGCGCTTCTACCGGGACGTCCTCGGTTTCCCGGTGGTGCACTCGATCTGCGCCGCGGGTTGGGGTCCGGAGGATCACCCGGACTTCATCCACTTCTTCTTCGACATCGGCAACGACGACCGGATCGCGTTCTTCTACTACTTCGGCACGGACCCGTCGGTCGGCGGCGAGCTCCGGGAGAAGGGGGACGTCTACGGCAGGTTCGACGCCGACGTCCCCGAGTACTTCGTGCGCTCCCGGCACCTCGCGATCCACGTCGAGAACGAGGAGGACCTGCTGGAGTACCGCCGCCGCCTCGACGCCAGCGACTGGCCGGTCGAGATGCAGATCCAGCACGAGACCATCGAGTCGATCTACACCCACGACCCGAACGGCTACTTCTTCGAGATCACCCGCGCCATGCGTCCGGTGACGCCGCAGGAGGACCTCGACGCGGAGCTCACCATCGACGCGCTGATCGACGTCGTGTCCCGGCCGGAGCCCACGTTCGGCAAGCTGCTCGCCCGCAAGGCGGAGCTGATCGTGGAGCGGGCCGCGGGCTGGGAGACGGTGGTCCGGTGAGCACGCTGTACGTGCTCGACGTCCCGGAGAACATCACCGTCGCCACGGTAGCGGCGGAGGATCCCACGGTGGTCGTCGACAAGATCGGGCCGTACTTCGAGATCCGGGCGGACGGACCGGTCGTGATCGACCGCCGCGCCACCGGCTGCCGGCACGCCGTCTGGTACTCGTGCATCGCCGGTGTCGCGCCCGGCGACGCGATCACCCAGCACGACAAGAACGCGCTGCGCGTGGAGTCGGTGTGACCGGGGGAGGCGGCACGGGTCTCGGTGCGGGGCGCTACCTCGCCGCAGGAGAACGGCCCGCGGAGACGGTCACCAGCGTCCACGAGCTGTCCACCTCGGACGGGGCCACCGTGCGTGGCGTGCTGGCCACCGTGCCCGGCGCGCGGACCGCGGTGTGCCTGATGCACCCGCGCCAGGACGTCACCCACCACGCGCTGGTCCCGCTGCTGCTGCAGGCCGGGGTGGCCGTGTGGACCCAGCACACCCGTTCGGTCAACAACGATCTGAACCTGCTCCACGAGCAGGCGCTGCTGGACGTCGCCGCGGGGCAGGTGTTCCTGCGCGAGCGTTTCGACGACGTCGTGGTGCTCGGGCATTCCGGCGGCGGCACGCTGTTCGCGTTCTACCTGGAGCAGGCCGCGCTGGTGCCGTCGGAGCGGATCTCCCGGACCCCGGGCGGTCGGCCGGTCGACCTCGCGGGCGCGGACATGCCGGTCGCGGACGGTGCGGTCTTCCTCGCCCCGCACCCCGGCCAGGGCAAGCTGCTGCTGGCCTGCATCGACCCCTCTGTCGCCGACGAGACGGACCCGTTGTCGGTGATCCCCGAGCTGGATCCGTGGAACCCCGCCAACGGGTTCGCCGAGCCGCCCGCGAGCTCGTCGTACTCCCCGGAGTTCCTGGCGCGCTACCGCCAGGCCCAGCGCGACCGGGTCGCCCGGCTCGACGCGGTCGCCCATGAGTCGTTGGCCCGTACCGCCGCGGCCCGTCGAGCGCACAAGGAGTCCGGCGCGGCCGCCGACCGGCGCCGGGCGCTGGCCCCGACCATCATGACGATCTTCCGCACGGACGCCGATCCGCGGAACGTCGATCTCTCCCTGGATCCGAGCGAGCGGCCCTACGGCTCGCTGTTCGGCAGACGCCCGGACCTGATCGACTACGGGCAGGTCGGCTTCGGGCGGCTCACCACGCCCGAGGCCTGGCTCTCCACCTGGTCCGGACTGTCGAGTAAGGCGGACTTCGTGCGCTGCGCCCCGGGAGTCACCGTCCCCACGCTGTTCCTGGAGCTGACCGGCGACCAGGCGGCCTTTCCGGCGGACTCGGACCGCATGATCGCGGCTCTGGGCGCGGCGGACCTGACCACCGCGAGGGTCCGCGGCCTGCATTTCGGCGGCGCCGTCGCCGAGGGTGAACCCACGGGCAACGAGCTGGCCGCCGAGGAGATCCGCGGCTGGCTGGACAAGCGCTTTCCCCTCGCATCGCCGGCCTGACCGGCTGCTGCGTCGACGTCGGCGGTGTCGCGGACACCGCCGAGCGTCCTGCTGCTCCGCGTCGCGTGCATGAGGCTCGAGGGGTACGACGTCATCGCCTACGGCGCCGCCCTGCCTGGCCGTGCTCGTCGACCAGGACTGGGGCCTGACGGTGGTTCGGGTCGGGCTGTTCGGCAGCCCGGCCCGATCGGGATGCTCGTCGGGACCGTCCTGGTCGGTCTGCTCACCGACCTGCTCGGGCGTCGACGGCCGGTTCTCGCCGGCGTCGCGCTCCTCTCGCCGGCGATGGTGCGGTATGGCCCGGCGCCCGGGGTGGCGCTGCTTGCTGGCCTAGCGGGCCGCCGGTCAGCGCTTCCGGAGGGTCAGGGTGACGATCCCGCCGAGCACGGCGTGGCGCCCTAGCCGTGCCGGGTCGCCTCTGAAAGTGGCGGACGAGGAGCCCTCCTGTCCGTCGAGGTTCCCCGGCCGCCTGGCTCCACCCAGCCGACGGACCTCCATGCTCTCGACTCGGACCGGGCGGGCGTGACAAGCTGTCGACGAACGGAGTTGCCAGGGCAGCTCATGAGCACCGATCGGCGATCGTTGTCGCAGGTCGTCGGCGTGTACGACGCCGCGGACTTCCAGTGGAACGCTGAGCGGCGCTGATCGTGAGACAGACTTCGTGCGGCAGTGCCGGCCGCGGGCTCGATTCCGTCTCAGGGTGTGTTTCCCGGGTCGGCCGGGTGTGTGTCGATCTGGCCGGGCGGGAGGTCGCAGGCGGCGAGGTAGTCCTGGACCATTCGCTCGGCGTCGCTCAGATCCTCGACCTGGGTGACGCCGATCTCGGCTCCGCCGGCGTCGGAGATGTGGAGTTCCCAGCCCTCGGCCCATCGGCGCGTCGTGACGAGGTAGTGGACCGGATCGGCCGCGGTCACGACCACAGCGCGACCGTCGGGGTCGATGTGCGTCCTCGCCCCGATTCGCTGGGCGATGGCCGCGGGGACGGCCAGGCCCAGACGTAGGCGACCGGTGGCGCGCTCGGCGGAGTCCGCGGGGTAGAGCTCCACCACGAGGCCGCAGTCGAGCTCGGCGGCATAGTGGACGGGGCCGCCAGCGTGCTGCTCTCGCACGAGGGGCAGACCGAGGTCGGTGTAGAACACGCGGCAGGCTTCCAGCTGCTCGGTGTAGATCACCAACAGCGTCGGGGTGATCGAGGTCCCGGACACGGGCCCGAGGCTAGTTCACGGCTCGTGCGCGCGTCGGGTCCGAACGGGCCGCACATCGCATCCGCGTCGGAATCCACCTCGCGAAACCACGGCATCGGACCAGGATCGGGGCCGTCTACGACGGGCAGGACGGGGAATCCACACCCGTCCAGCGCCGGCCACCGCAGTGCAGCGGTTCAGCAGTGGGGGTCGTTGTTGTCGCGGCCCTGCATGCAGGGTTCGCCGTTGCTGTTGGTCGGGCCGTCGGTGCGGCCTTCGTAGTAGCCGTACTCCGGTGACCACGCCCGGCCCTCGGTCGGGCCCGTGTAGGGCGCTGCACCGGGCCCGTGGGATTCGACCGCGGTGCTGCAGTCCTGCTCGTCGGGCCCGCACGGGGCGTCGCCGCGGTCGATCCACGAGGGCCAGGTCCCGCAGGCGGCGACGTAGTCACCCGGGTCGCCGGTGGTGCGCGAGTTCCACCAGGCCGGGTCGTCGCAGCGGTCCGCTGCGGTGAGTTCGGGCTCCGGGGTCGGGAGGGGGACGTCGGGGATGACGCGGGCCGGGAGCGGCGGTGCCGGGAAGAGATCGACCAGCGCCGGTCCCGCTACCGCGACCGGCGCAGCCAGCAGCTCCTGTGCGGACGTCACCGTGGGGGAGGCCTGAGCGAACGACAGCATGCTCGCGCCGGTCAGCGCGGCCACGAGCGCGATCGCCACGGAGCCGCCGACTGCGACGTGAGAGAGGGGACGCCTCCGGCGGCTGGTGATCATCGTGTGGTCCCCGAATCGGTCCGGGTCGCCCGACACGACCCATTCGGCACGTCCATCGTGCCGAACGGTCCAGTGTTATGCCGCCGACTGGCGGCTCATCTGAAGTGATGACCCTGATCCGGCGAGGCGGAAGCGCCGACCGGGAGTCCCGTCCCGAATCGCGGCGGCGCAGCTGCGCGTCCCCCGCTCTTCGCCGGCGAGATGCGTGCCTGCCCGGTTGTCATCTGGTCAGGGACGTAACACCGACCGTATGTAGCGTGCTTGCTGATCGTCGATCACCGCCTCGTCGAGCAGTCTTCCGAGGCGCTGTTCGAGGGTCGTCGAGTCGTCGTTCTCCAGCTCGGTGACGGTAGGGGTGACGTTCGTCGGAGCCGGTGTATCCACCCGCACGTCAGCGGCGCTGTCCGCTTTCTGTGGGTCGGGCTGCGCGGTGGCCTGAGGCGGCGGCGGCGTCGGGTGCGGTCGCTCGGGGAGTGTCGCGGCGGCGCGGAGCAGCTGTTCGTCGTCGCCGACCAGGAGCTGCCCGAGGAACACCTGCTCGCCGTTCCGCATACGTGCGGACAGTCTCGGGAGGCGGGTGAGCGCGGCGGACTCGGACTCGAGGGCGACGATGTCGGCCAGCCGCGCGTCGCGCAGCTGCGGAGGAGTGCGAGAGAGGTCGGAGACCAGGCCGCCGAGGATCCGCGTCGTGGTCACGGCGATGTAGTCGGTCAGCGGACGCAAGGTGTTCGCCTGGAAGAACCCGCGTACCTGTTCGCCCGGTTCGAGGCATTGTCTCAGCGCGGTTTCGCTCTGGCGCCATTTCCGGGCTGCTCGGTGGCCGAGCAACGGTTCGTCGTCAGCGGGTCCTGCGTCCTCCGTTTCCACGACAGGGTCGGCCCAGAACGACCATCCGGGAGGAGCGGGGCCCCAGGTCGGGTCGGGCTGCCAGCCCGGTGGAGGTGTCCAGCCCTCGGGAGGTGTGGGCCAGTTCGGCGGCGGCCGCCAGGCGGTGGGGGACATCGTGTTCTCCGGGGCGGATCAGGCCGGGACGGCGGCGCCGTCGGCGGCGATCGTGCGGCTCGCGCGCCATTCCTCAGCTTCGGCGAGTTCGGTGAAGTGCAGGACGTTGTCGCCCTGATCGGTACGGCGTAGTACCTCGAGGACTTCCGCCGGTGTGGCGTGGAAGAACTCCCGCCGCAGGTTGACCCGGTTGACGCGGCGGTCGGCGAGTTCGCGATGAAGGCGGTTCTCCAGGCCGACGGCGTCGGAGCTGAACACCAGGGCGTGGATGTCGAACTTGAACGGAACCGATGCGTCGCCCAGCTCCCGGACGCGGTCGTGGGGATCGAGTCGGCGGGTCATACCGATCTTGACCATGTGCTCGCCGAACGCTCCGACGTTCGAGATCACGTAGACGTGACCGGTGCGGATGTTCGCCTCGCGCGACTCGACGCCCTCGATGGCGGAATGGAGTTGGTCGAGTTTCGTATCGGCCTCGGCCACCTTTGCGTCGTCCCCCTGCGCACGCCACCTCTCCTGCACGAGCCTCCAGTGGTTCTGCTCCTTGAGGAGCCGAGCCTTCTCTCGCTCGAACTCCTTTCGGGCCGCGTCCTCGTCGCGCTGGCGTTCACGTTCGGCGCGGACGCGTTCCTTCTCCTGCTCCTGGTGGGTGAGGTAGTCAGCGGTGAGTTCGAGTTCCTCGACCCGTGCCCGGTGGTAGGACTCGCTGACCCGGATCTGCATCGTCCGCCCGAGTTTGGCGATGGTGTCGCGGGCCTTCGTGAGCCGGTCGATCGAGGCGGCGAGGCGATGGGGTCGCATCGTGCGGATGCAGTTGTCGGCCTCGGCGTTGTAGGCACGCAGCATCAGCTTGGTGTAGTCGCGCAGCATCCGCTTGCCTTCGGTTGCCGACCCGTTCACGGTCCAACCGGAAGCAGCCAGTACTGCCTCGTCGTTGCGTTGCAGGGATTTGTACCGGTCCTTCAGATCCTCCAGGCGGGACTTGTAGGCGACGGCGTCCGCGAGGCGATGCCGGAACTCGTAGATTCCGGCCTCCTGCAGCATGGCCAGGTCCTCGGTGACGACGATCTGCCGGTCCAACTCGGCGATGCGTGCCCGGCGCTCTGCGAGCTCGGCGTCGACCGCTCGTTCCCGATCGACGGCCTTCGCCCGGGCCGTCGTCAGGATTCGGTCGGACACGATCACCGCTTCGGAGAGAACGGCCCGGCTCTGCTCCGCGATCTCCCGTGCCCGCAGATGCTCGGTCCGCACGGAGTCCGTAGCGGCTGCCAGCGTGGCGCGGACCTGCGCCAGCTGTGCACCGGCCTGCTCCGCTTCCTGCTCGAAGGCGACCGCGTCACGGTTGCGCAGTCCCACGTTCTGCCGGCGAAGCTCTCCCACCTCCTGGCGGAGCGCCCCGATCTCCTGGCGCGCGCGTTGACCGTTGGCGTGCAGGAGGGACTCCAGCTCACCGACTCGGAGGTGGAGCTCGGCGTTCTCGACTTCGGCTTCGCGCAACGCCCGCCGGGCGCCGAGCAGACCGACCGATCGGTTCTCCTCCGGGCGTCGAGGTGGTGGCTGGTCGGGTCTGCCCATGTGCGCTCCTGGAACTGGACGGCGTTCTCGTCGATCGTCCCCATCAAAAACCAGGTTGGCGAGGCCGGATCGTCAAGCAACCGGAGGTCGCGAGACGAGCCGGTCGGTCGAGCCGGACTCCGAGACGGGACGGCCGCTGATTCGTGTGGGGTCTGCCGCTATCTCGCGTGAACATCGCCGCTCAGGACGACGAGGTGATGCGTCCGGAGATGGTGCCGGCGGTGGCCTGCGCATTGGCGGAGACCGAGAGCACGACCGTGCCGCTCTGTCCCGGGTTGATCTGGGCGTACGGCGTGTTCGACTGACTGATGGTCCAACCGTTCGGTACGCGCTCGGGGGTGAACGAGGACGTCATCAGCGGCACCTGGCCGGTGTTCTCGATGCGAATGGACACGGAGCAGGATCCGGGAATCACCTCGGGCGTCTTGCCCTCGACGAGCGTGCGTGAGACAAGCGGGTTGACCGTCACCGCGGTGGTGCTGTCCACGGTGACGTTCGAGCAGTCGGCCGATGACTTGGTGCCTGATGCGCCGGCGACCTTGGCTGAGGCGGTGGAGTCGATGAAGCCGGTCGTGCCTCCGATGGTGGTGGTGAGGACGACGATGGCGAAGGCGATACCGCCGGCGAGCAGGAGGCCGAGGGGGATGCCCACGAGGACGGCGGTGCGGCGGCTGATCTTCTTCACGGTCTCTCCCCGTAGGTCGCGCCACTGTGTCGGTGGCACCCGTGAAGACGATCGAGACCGCACGGTCGTTAACGTCGATCATCAGGGCTGATGATCGAGGATCCTCCTGCTCGACGTGCATCCGTTTGTGGCGCGAACCGCAAGCACGGTCGTTCCTGCGGCCCCTGCGCTGCGAGCTCCACCGTCGTCGCAGCGCAGGGGGCTGTGTGAGATGTCAGGGTCGGGCCTTCCGAGCTCTGGCTTCGTGATTCGATTCCCGTCGCCCGCTCCATCGCCTGAAGTGCACGTTCGAGGTCTGCTGCACGATCGACCGCGGTGAGTGGGTCCTGCCTGCTCGGTCCGGCAGTCAGGCAGCTCCGCTCGGGAGCGACTCGTCCTCGCCCCCGGTCCTCTCCGCCGGGTGCGCTCCTGCGGCGCACCCGGCGTCCGATGAGGTCAGGCCCGGGCCGGCACCACCGCGTCGCGCAGCAGCCCCGTCGCCGGGTGGCAGTTGACGTACTCGTAGTATTGGTCGCCGGCGTCGAAGACCGAGACCTCGTGGTAGAGCCGGAGCTTCTCGAGCCGCTCGACGACCCGGAAGAAGGTCACGAAGATCCGCAGGTGCGTGGGGTGGGACTCGGCCCAGCGCTCCAGCAGGTCGAGCGAGCGCCAGTGGCCGATGTTGTAGGACTTGTCGACGGGGTTGCCGTCGAGGTCGATGTAGCGGACGTACCGGTTGCTGTAGCAGCCGATGTCCTTTCCGTTGTCGCGCAGGAAGTCCATCCCCTGGCGGAGGACCGGTTCGATCTCCTCGGAGTAGAGGGTCCGCTCCCGCTCGCCGGCCTCGGCCCAGTCCTGGCCCGAGCGGATCAGCGCGATGTTGCCGTGGGGTCGTACGAGGACCCGGCCTCGGCGCGACGGGTCCTCGGAGGCCGTCAGCTCCCCGTCGGCGCCGAGCCATTCGGTCTGCGAGAGCGGGATGCGGTCGCGCATCGAGCCCCAGTAGCCGTGTTCCTCGATCTCGCCGCTGACGCCGTCCATGATCGCTCCGACGCCGGGGAAGTCCTCGGTGAAGGCGTAGAGCGTCTCGAACTGGTCGGCACGCGGCGAGAGGATCTCGCGGAAGACCCCGACGTCGGCCGCGAGGCGCTCGTCGGAGTTCCACCAGCCGGCGACGTCGGGGCCGGACAGCCAGCGCTCGTAGGTCGCCGGATCCCGCCAGTAGCCGACGGCGATCAGGTTGACGTGGTCCTGTGCGTCGGTGTGCTCGGTGGTGTCGTACTCGCCGGGGCCGTCCGGGAGCGCGAACTGGCCGACGATCTCCCGCAACGTGCGCAGCGCCTCCGCGCGGTGGTCCTCGCCGCGGTACTGGACGCCGAAGTAGCCCATCACCACCTGCGTGAGGTCGTTGCCGGCACGGGCGACGAACATCGGGAACGGCGGCCGGTAGTCGTCCGCGACGCGGCGGGACAGTGTCCGCGGGCACTGCAGGTGGGTGTCGATGGCTGATTCCATGGCGTGCTCCCGGCTGGTGCTCTGGTTCCGCGCCCTGATGGGCGGTGGCGGGAAGGTAGGAGCGGCTGCCTGCATCAGTCAATGAGTAGTGACGTATTGACGTAGTCGTCGGTGGCTGCCTGTATCGTTCCGCAGATGCGGCCGATATCGTCTCTATCAGGAGCAACAGCGACATCAGTCTGGTGTGCGGGTCATCGGGCGGCCGTCGGCTCGCCGCGTGCACTGTGTCGGCACGGTCAAGTTCGTGCGACTCCCACGGAGGGGGCGCCCGCCCGACGTCGCGGCGGAGATCGCGGATGACCGTGCTCGAGTTCGACACCGCGACGGTGCCCGAGGGGGAGAGGCTCGCGCGCTGGTCGTCCTCGGTGCACGCCCAGCTCGGGACCCTGGACGTGCTTCCCCGGGCGGGCCGGACGGTCTCCGGCAGGATCTCCGGGACGCGGCTCGGCGCCGGTCGCGTGTCCCGCCTCGCCGCCGGACCCCACCGGTTCGTCAGGGCGCAGCGTCACATCGACCCCTCGGCCGAGGCCGGGCTGCATGCCGCGCTGATCCGGCAGGGCCGCTCGGTGGCGGTGCAGGGTGGTCGCGAGGTCGTGCTGGGCGCCGGAGACGTCGTCGTCCTGGACGGCGGGAGCCCGTTCACGCTGACCGCCGTCGACCCGTTCGACTACACCATCTGCACGCAGCCGATCGGCATGGCGGGTGTGCGTCGGGCGCAGGTGGCCCGGATGCGGGCCGTGCGGTTCGACGGCAGGGACGGCATGGGGGCGGTCGTCGCCACGCTTCTCGACTCGCTGCACCGTGTCGCCGCCGCGGAGCTGTCCGGTCCGGCCCTCGACGGCGTGCAGCGCACCATGGCGAACCTGTTCGCCATCCTCGCCGGCAGTCAGTCCGACGGGCAGGCGTCCGGGTCGGTCCACGTCGAACGGGCCCGCGAGGTCATCGAGGGGCTGCTCCCCGAGGCCGATCTCGGGCCCGCCCTCGTCGCGGCGCGGTGCGGGATCTCGGTGGGGCACCTGCACCGGCTCTTCGCCGAGACCGGCACCTCCGTCGCCGCCGTCATCCGGGAGCAACGGCTACGACGGTGCCGGGCCGAGCTGGGCGACGCCAGGTCCGCGCACCTGACGGTGGCCGAGGTGGGCGCTCGATGGGGGTACCCGAGCCCGGCGTGGTTCGGCCGTGCGTTCCGGGCGCGGTTCGGCTGCTCACCGGCGCGCTACCGGGCGGAGGAGCTCGAGCCCGTCCGGTCGGGGGAGGCCGGTCGCGGAGGGCGCTGAGGCGACACGTGTGGACGCGATCACCGCATCTGCTGAACTATGGTCGACTGATAACCGAAGCAGCGGAAGTGTGCTGTCGTGCATCGCAGTCCGACGAAGGAGTCGCAGTGAGCACCGTGTACGAGTCCCTGTACATCGGCGGGGAGTGGGTCTCCCCGTCGTCGTCGCGCACCATCGAGGTCGTCTCCGCCAGTACGGAGGAGGTCATCGGCCGGGCTCCCGAGGCCGTCGAGCGGGACGTCGACGCCGCTGTCGCGGCCGCTCGTGCCGCGTTCGACGACCCGTCGGGCTGGGCGATGTGGGCGCCCGCGGACCGGGCCGCGGTGATGGAGCGGCTCGCCGACGAGCTCGACGCCCGCGCGCCCGAGATGGCCCGTCGGGTGGCGTCGCAGAACGGCATGCCGATCTCGATCGCCGCCCAGCTGGAGGGCGTCTTCCCCCAGGTGCTGTTGCGCTACTACGCCGGCCTGATCCGCAGCACCGAGCTCGACGAGGTCCGCGACGGGCTGATGGGCGGGCGGATCCGGGTGACCCGCAAGCCGATCGGCGTGGTCGCCGGGATCGTGCCGTGGAACTACCCGCAGACCCTCGCCGCGTTCAAGCTCGGGCCGGCGCTCGCGATGGGCTGCACGATCGTGCTCAAGCCCAGCCCGGAGACCGTCCTCGACGCGCAGCTGTTCGCCGAGGCGGCGGCCGCCGCGGGCCTCCCGGCGGGCGTGGTGAACATCGTCCAGGGCGGTCGGGACACCGGCCAGTACCTGATCGAGCACCCGCAGGTCGACAAGGTCGCCTTCACCGGGTCGACGGCGGCGGGCCGGACCGTCGCCGAGACCTGCGCACGGCTGCTGCGTCCGGTCACCCTCGAACTGGGTGGCAAGTCGGCGGCGATCGTCCTCGACGACGCCGACCTCGCCTCGAACCTCGAGAGCCTGTTCGGCGCGACCCTGCTCAACAACGGCCAGACCTGCTACCTGGGCACACGCATCCTGGCGCCCTCGTCGCGCTACGCCGAGGTCGTCGACACGCTGACCGGGTTCGCCCGCAGTCTCCAGGTCGGCGACGCCCTCGACGAGCGGACCCAGATCGGCCCGGTCGCGTCGTCGCGGCAGCGGGACCGGATCGAGGGCTACATCGCCAAGGGGGCCGGCGAGGGTGCCCGGATCACCACTGGCGGTGGACGCCCGGCAGGGCTCGACCGCGGCTGGTTCGTCGAGCCGACCGTGTTCGCCGACGTCGACAACCGGCACACGATCGCCCAGGAGGAGATCTTCGGGCCGGTCCTCTCGGTGATCTCCTACGCCGATGTCGACGACGCCGTCCGGATCGCCAACGAGTCCGACTTCGGTCTCGGTGGCAGCGTGTGGACCTCGGATCCCGAGCGGGGCGAGGCGGTCGCGGCCAGGGTGCAGACCGGGACGATCGGCATCAACGCCTACCTGCCCGACCCGGCCGCACCGTTCGGTGGTGTCAAGCAGTCCGGGCTGGGTCGCGAGCTCGGACCCGAGGGGCTGGTCGCCTACCAGGCGCTGAAGTCCATCTACCTGGCGCCGTGAGACCGACGGCCGTCGCCCTACCGGTCCGGGGCGGCGGCCGTACGCCGGCTCAGCTGCCGATCCGTGCGACCCGCAGCTCGACCAGGTCGCTCACGTAGCGGCCGCCCTTCACGTCACCCGGCACGGCGACCCGGGGCCGGTCCAGCGGCTTCCCGTCCTCGGTCAGAGCCACGAGCAGGCCACGGTTGCCGAAGTCGGGGGAGGCCTCGCCGTAGGAGACGAGGGCGCGGTACCCGTCGGCGCCGACCGCGAGGACCCCGAAGGACAGCAGGTCGTTCTTCGCGTCGGTGGTGGCGAGTGCCTCCGGCGGGAGCAGCCGGACGAGCGGCACCCCGCTCAGGGTGTGCTCCTGCGGGCCCTTGCCGCTGCCGTAGCGGACGGTCACCGTCGTCTGGGGCAGGGCCGCGAGGTCGGCGCGGCTCCAGGTCCGCGGCGCGCGGACGTCCCCGGACACGGCCACCTCGCCCGGCGTCGGTGCCGTGGCGGTGGTCGTCGCCGCCGGGGCCGGGGCCGGCGCGGCGGGGGCGGGGGACCCGCAGCCGCTGACCAGCGCCGCCGTCGTGAGGAGGGCGAGCAGCAGAGCACGCGTCGTGGGCATGGGAGCAGACTAGATCGAGACCCGGATGTGCGGAACCGATCGTCTGCACAGTCCGCGGATGCGGTTTCTCGGCGACGATGGACGTGACGCCGACGCACGGAGGTTGGTCCATGCCCCTGGACTCCGCGATCCCGCCGCACCTGCGGGAGGCCCGCGTCCTGGAGGCGGCGTCCCCGGACGGCCACCACCCGCCCTACCCGTCGTTCTCGGCGTGGGCCGAGCCCGACGTCCGGCAGGTGGTGATCGCGTTCCTCGGAGCGCAGGGTGCGGGGCGCACCGATGACCTCGGTTCCGCCCTGCGGGGTGCGGACGGGCCCCGCCATCACGACCGTGCGGTCTCCGCCGGGAGGGACGACCGCCCCGCGGAGACCGTCGTCGCCGCGTACTGGACCGACCCGCTCGCCTTCGAGCGGTGGTTCGACGCCCACCGGGAGGCGTGGCTGTCCCCGGCCGATGGTGGTCGATGGATCGAGGCGGTCCGGCCGTCGGTCCGTCGGCTGGAGACGATCGCGGGAGCGCGCAGCCGGCCCGAGGGAGTGGCCGTCGTCGCGGAGCGGTTCTCGGACGCGGTCGTCGAGCACGGCTACTGGGGCAGCATGCGTGACCGGATGCCGGCATCGGCGACGGAGGCCCTGGGCGACCCGTTCACCCCCTGGGCGACCGTCGTGGACGACCGCGTCCGGGTGCGGGGACGGGGGAGCGTGTGCCTGATCCGGTCCGGCCAGGACTGGTCCGACACCGGCGACGACGAACGCAGGACCTACCTCGACGCGATCGCGCCGCGCCTGCACGAGGGCATGGACCATCTCGCGGGACCCGGCGGGCCGGCCGCGGGATGCCTGAGCAACCGCTTCCTCACCGTCGTCGACGACGACGGTGACCCCGTCGAGCGCACCTACGGGCTGGGCTGGTGGCGCACCATGGCCGACCTGGAGCGATGGTCGGCGTCGCACCGCACCCACCTGGCGATCTTCGGCGCGTTCGGACGCGCGGTCCGGGCGCAGGGCGGTCGTAGTGCCCTGCGGCTCTACCACGAGGTCGCCGTCGCGGCGCCCCATGAACAGTGGTTCGAGTACGCGGGCTGTGTTCCGGGGACGGGGCTGCTCGCAAACGCGGCGATCAGTCCTCGGTGATCGCGGCCAGCTCGCGGGCCGTCCGTTCCCGCACCCGGTGGGACAGGCCGGCGGCCGGGCCGTCGTCGCGCAGGCAGTCCGGGCAGGGATGCCACCGTCGCGCGCCCGAGGCCAGTCGCTCGTCGACCGGGGTCAGGGGCAGGTGCTCCCCGGGGGCAGGCGTCCACGACCGGTTGCACCCGTCGTTGCTGCACCGGAGAGCGGAGTCGGCGCTGTCCATCAGGAGTCCTCGATCGGGTCGGACGGGTTCATCGGACGGTGGGGCCCGCGTGCCGGCGGAGCCAGGTCGGTGGCCGGCCGCACTCGTCCGCGATCCGCCGCCAGCTCCAGCCCGCCTCCCGGCGGTCGCGGAGGTAGGCGTCGAGATCCGCGAACCCGTGCGTGTCGGCCACCCGGCCGGCGTGGTCCCGGGCCGCCGTCCGCACCGTCACGTGCGGGGTGAGGGTGACGCCGTGCCGTTCCATCGCGGCCGTGACGGCGTACCGGCTCATGCCGACCTCCTCGGCGATCGCCCGCACCGAGCGGTGCTCGACGAGATGGCGCCGGCGGAGGAAGGCCCCGACGTCGTCGAATCCGCGGATCCGGCGGGACAGCTCCGCGTCGTGCCGCGGCGGGCGCGGCCCGGAGACCATCTCCGCCACCTCGCGCGCGGTGTCCGGGTCCACGGTCCGCAGGTGCCGGCTGAACCAGTCCTTGTGCAGTCCGGCGGCCCGGCTCAGCCCGGCCAGGCTTCCGCCGTCGGTCAGACGGCTCCGCACGAGGCTCCCGACGTCGGCGAACCCGGCGTCGTCGGCCGCACGCTGTGCCACCGCACGCAGGCGGGCCACCGACGCCCGGCCGGCGGCCTCGTGGCGTACCCGGGGCGGGATCGCGGCCAGGGTCAGCAGGGTCTTGCGGCGGCGCTGCTCGGGCTGGCGGCGTCCGCGCGCCGCCGATGCCGCCAGCCGGGACAGTCGGCCGGTCGCGGCCCACTGTCGTCCGACCTCGCACCCGGCCCGCACCGCGGGATCGTCCCGGCGCCGCCGTTCCATGGCGCGGGCCCGCCGCTCCCGGGTGGCCCGGCCCTCGAGCGGCTGGCTCCGTTCCAGCCCGAAGGCCTCGCGGTAGCCGGCCCGGTCCCAGCCGTGTGCCCGCAGGTGGGCGCCCACCGAGCGGAACCAGTCGCCACAGAGGTGGCACCGGGCGTGCTCGACGTCGATCTGCATGACGCCGATCGGGACATGGAACACCGTCCCGTCGGCGAGCCGCCCGAGCGGGCGGGAGCTACGAACACCGCTGTCGAATGCAGCCTCCGACATCACACCCCCCTGACTAGTCACAGTGAGACTAATCAGGGGGTGGTGTGCCTGTCACGAGGTCGGGACGCCGCGTCTCACCGGACGCGGTAGGGGAGGACCTTCCCGTTCAGGGTGATCACGAGGCGGTCGCCCTCCGGATCGGCGACCCGTGCCATGGCGAGCTCGAAGCCGATGGCCGAGACGATCCCGTCGCCGAACTCCTCCCGGACCAGCTCGGACACGGTCGAGCCGGGACCTGTACGACCTCGCCCGGTCGGTGGGCCAGCGGGTCACTGGGGCCGACGGCGCCCGCGTCCCGTCGCCGCCGAGCTCGACGGAGCCCGGGCCGACGCACCCTCGGCAGACCGGTCGACGGTGCCGACCTGGGTAGACGTCCGGCTCCCCGGACGGTGGTTCGGCGTCGAGTCACCCGCGGCCCCGGGCCGGGCCTATCTCCGCTGAGGCGTTGTTATCGTCAGGAACGAGCCGCACACGCGGAGAAGGCGGACCGTTGCGCGGACGCGAGGGCTGGGCGCGGAGGGGGAGTCGGCGATGGCTACGGAGGAGCACGCTCGGGTGGCGGCCCTGCGCGACGCCGAGGCGAAGGCGTCAACTCTGTTCGACGAGGTGGTCGACCGCGGTCTGATCGTGCCCGGGGTGACCGAGCACGCGCTGTCCGGCCAGGTCCGGGAGCTCGCATCGGAGCTGTTCGGCATCCGGCGCTTCTGGCACAAGCGGATCGTCCGGGCCGGGCCGAACACGGTGCATCCGTACCGGGAGACCCCGCCCGACCTCACGCTCGCCACCGACGACATCGTCTTCCTGGACTTCGGCCCGATCTTCGACGAGTGGGAGGCGGACTTCGGCCGCACCTACGTCCTCGGCGACGACCCGGCCCGGCATCGGCTCGCCGCGGACCTGCCACGGCTGTGGGATGCAGGACGACGGCACTTCCACGAACGGCCGGACATCACCGGCGAGGAGCTGTATCACCACGTCCTGGGGCTGATCGCCGAAGCGGGGTGGGAGCACCCGGAGACGCACGCCGGACACCTCGTGGGCGAGTTCCCGCACGAACGGATCGACGGGGAGGAGCGCGGCAGCTACATCACCGCCGGAAACCGCGCGCCGCTGCGACGCGTGTCGCCGTCGGGGAAGACGTGCCACTGGATCCTGGAGATCCACATCGTCGACCCCGGGCGAGGGTTCGGGGGTTTTTACGAGCAGCTCCTCGACATCTGAGCCGCTCGGTCGTGGGAACACCTCGGGCCTAGGATCGCCGAGCATGGTGGAGTACCGAGTCACTACGGCGGCGCGGATGGTGGGTGTCGGTGACGACGTCTTCCGCCGATGGATCGCCAAAGGTGCCTTCGTCTCCGGTCGCGACTCCGGAAACCGGATGATCGTCGACGGAGCAGACCTCGCCACGTTCCTGCGCGACAACCCCGGCCTCGGCCCCGACGACCCGCGGCCGGGGGACACGTCGGCGCGCAACCACATGGTCGGGCTCGTGACGTCGGTCGTCAGTGATCTCGTCATGGCGAAGGTCGAGATCCAGGCCGGGCCCCACCGGGTCGTGTCGGTGATGAGCAGTGAGGCGGCCCGCGAGCTCCGCCTCGAACCGGGTTCGCTGGCCGTCGCGGTCGTCAAGTCGACCGACGTCATCATCGAGACGCCCACCGTCGGACAGGACTCCGGACCGGGTCGGTCATCCTGATCATCCCCGCATACGCATGCCCATCCATCCTGATGCAACGCAGGTGCGGCTCATCCGAGGGCAACCTACGGTCAGGACATGGAAGGTGTGCCCGTCGTTCCCGACCCCACGGCGCTCTACCGGATCCGAGACTCCGCCTGCGCGACCGATCTCCTGGTCGCGGCCGTCGCGGAGCTCGACCTGTTCAGCCTGCTCGCAGGGATCGGGCCCACGACGGCATCCGAACTGTGCGGCGAACTGGGGCTCGCCGCCCGACCTGCCGACGTCCTCCTGACGCTCTGCGCGGCACGGGGACTCGTCGACCGCGATCTCGCCTCCGGTGACCTCATCCGGGTGACCGACCTCGCCCGAGCGCACCTCACTGCGGGCTCGCCGTACGACCTCCGTGCCTACTACCGGTCTCTCGCCGAGCGACCAGGAGTCCAGGAGCTCGTCCGGGTGCTCCGGACCGATCGGCCGGCCGCCTGGGCGAGCAGCACAGCGGGCGGCGCCGTCACCGCAGACCGACGGGACTGGTCGGGCCGTCTCGTCGATCCGGACTTCGCCGGTCGCATCACCGCCGCGATGGACGCCCGGGGGGCGTTCCTCGGCCCCGCGCTCGCCGACACTCTCGCCGATCTGCCCTGCACCGGGCTGCTCGACATCGGCGGCAGCTCCGGTGTCTACGCCGCCGCGCTCATCGAGAAGCGAGCCACGGCCCGAGCGGCCGTCGTCGAACGCCCGCCCGTGGACGCGGCGGCCCGCTCGCTGCTGGAGGCCCGAGGTCTGGCCGGGCGAATCGAAGTGATCGGCGCCGACATGTTCAGCGATCCGCTTCCCGCGGGGTACGACCTGCACCTCTACTCGCAGGTGCTGCACGACTGGGACCGGGAGCGCGTCGCGCAGCTGCTTGCGGCGTCCTTCGAGGCGCTGCCGCCAGGTGGGTGGCTGGTCGACCACGACACCCACATCGACGCGGACAAGTCCGGACCACTCCCCGTGGCCGAGTACTCCGTCCTGCTGATGCACTCGACGCCGGGAAAGTGCTGGTCGGTCGGTGAACTCTCGGAGATGACCGCCGCCGCCGGGTTCGTCGACGCCCGGGTGCTCCCGACCGTCGCCGACCGCAGTGCGTTCCTCGTGCGCAAGCCCGGCTGACCGGCGCGCACACCACGGTGCGGTGCGCCGTCGGGGCGACGACGCACCGCACCGAGTGGTCAGCCCGGGAAGTTCCCCGGCTTCTCCTCGAAGATCATCGTCTTGTTCTCCAGGTACGGCAGCAGGCCGTCGACGCCGCCCTCCCGGCCCGTCCCGGACTGCTTGAACCCGCCGAAGCCGATACCGAAGTCCGTCCGGAAGTTGTTGTGCCCGACCGTCCCCGCCCGCAGGCGGCCGGCCACCCCCCGCGCGCGGTCGGCGTCGTGGGTGAACACCGCGGCGTTCAGCCCGTAGATCGTGTCGTTGGCGATCCGGATCGCGTCCTCCTCGTCCTCGGCCGGGATCACCGACAGGACCGGACCGAAGATCTCCTCCTGGGCGATGGACCAGGAGTTGTCGACCCCGGCGAACACCGTCGGCTCGATGAACCAGCCCCGGTCGAGGCCCTGCGGGCGGCCCCCGCCGGTCACCAGGCGCGCACCCTCGGCCTTGCCCTGGGCGATGAAGCCCTCGACCCGGTCGCGCTGGCGCTCCATGGCCAGCGGGCCCATCTGGGTGTTCGCGTCGAACGGGTCGCCGACGCGGACCTGGGAGAACGTCCCGGCCAGGGCGTCGGCCATCTCGTCGTGCCGCCGTCGCGGTACGACGATGCGGGTCAGTGACGAGCAGACCTGGCCCGACAGGAAGCACTCGGCGCCGGACAGGCTCGCCGCGGCCTCGGCGAGGTCCATGTCGTCGAGGATGACCGCGGCGGACTTGCCGCCGAGCTCGAGGGTGTAGCGGCCGATGCGCTCGCCCAGGATCGAGGCGATCCGGCGTCCCGCCGCGGTGGAGCCGGTGAAGGCGATCTTGTCGACCCGGGGGTCGCGGACCAGGGACTCGGAGACCTCGCGGTCGGCGGTGAGGACGTTGAGGGCGCCGGCGGGCAGGCCGACCTTCTCCGCGATCTCGGCCATGATGTACGGCGCGCCCGGCGCCTCGGGCGAGGCCTTGAGTACCACCGTGCAGCCGGCGAGCAGTGCCGGTGCCAGCTTGTAGGCGATCAGTGTCATGGGCGCGTTCCACGGGATGATCGCGCCGACGACCCCGACCGGCTCACGGGAGATCATCCCGTACCGGCCGCCCGCGGTCGGCGTCGCCGGCTCCTCGAACGCGAAGGTGTCGGCCAGGTCGGCGTAGAACGCGTACGCGTCCGGGACCCCGCCGATCATGGCCTGGGCCGCGCCCAGGACGATGCCGGACTCGCGCGGCCAGACCTCGACGACGTCGGCGGTGCGCTCCCGCACGGCCTCGCCGATGGCGCGCAGGAACTCCGCGCGCTGCGCATGACTCATCGCCGGCCAGGGGCCGTTGTCGAACGCGTCGCGGGCCGCGGTGACGGCCCGGTCGACGTCGGCGTTCTGGGCCTCCGGGACCTGGTAGTAGACCTGTTCGGTGGCGGGCTCGATCACCGAGATCGTGCTGGACGAGGACGGGGTGACCCACTCGCCGCCGATGAAGAACCTGTCGAGCGCCTTGAGCGGTGCCCGGGTGTCACTGGTGATGCTCATCGAGTGTCGGACCTCCATTGGTCGACGTCGCTCGTGGCGGGCGGCGGGTCGTGTGCGTGCCGCCCGGTGGCGGTTTCGAGAGTGTCACCCGAAGCGCAACTTCGCTAGCGCGGATCGAATGAGGATTATTCTCCGCACTTGCGGACAGCAGTCCCGATCGTCTTCTCAGGTCGCGGTCGACGCGTACGGAGGGCCGGTTGCTCCGGACCACGTGGGTCCGGTCGCCAGCGACCGGCGCCACTGCTCGGCCACCACCGGGGCGAGCCGCTCGGTGTCGACGGCGTCGGGGGCGAGCAGCACCTGCAGGGCGATGCCCCGCAGCTGGCCGAGGAGCGCCACGGTCACGTCGTGCGGCTCGGCGTCCGGCCGGACGGATCCCGCGGCGATCCCGGCCTCCACGTCGGTGCGCAGATCGGCGCGGAACGCGTCGTCGCGCTCCCGGAAGACGTCGGAGAGCTCCGTGTCCGTGAGTGCTTCGGTCCAGAGCAGCAGGAAGGCGCGGTTCATCGGGCCGAGATCGCCCAGGGCGCCGACGTACCCGCGTGCGAGTGTCAGCAGTCGCTCCAGTCCGGGGGCGGTGCCGGCGAGCCCCGGAACGAACCCGCTCTGCGTCGCGCGGGCCAACGCGTCGAGCAGTGCCCGTTTCGATCCGAAGTGATGGGTGACGATGCCCCGGCTGTACCCGGCACGCTCGCCGACCCGGGCGAGGGTCACGGCGCGCACCCCGGACTCGACGACCAGATCCGCGGCCGCGGCGAGCAGCGCGGAGCCGGTCTGCTCCCGCCGCTGCGCCTGGGTGCGCCGGCCGACCCGCTCTCCCTCTGGCATGCCCGGATAGTAGGCGGGACCTAACTTGCGTGTCGACTCACAAGTATCTTACGGTGGGTCCACCCCAGGACGAGGAGGGACCGATGATCGAGATCGACGACCGGGCGGTCACCCACGTCCGCAGCGGGGCGCTCGTGGAGTCGGTCCTGCAGTCGAGCACTCCGATCGGAGCGTGACCGGATGCCGGCCGTGTTCGTCCACGGCAACCCCGAGACCGCCGAGATCTGGGCTCCCCTGCTGCGCGAGCTCGACCGCGACGACGTGACCTGTCTGTCGCCGCCCGGGTTCGGCGCGCCGATCCCGGCGGGATTCGACGCGACCGTCGGTGCCTACCGGGACTGGCTGGTCGGCGAGCTCGAGGCGTTCGCCGAGCCGGTGGACCTCGTCGGGCACGACTGGGGCGGTGGGCACGTGGTCGGGGTCGCCATGATCCGCCCGGACCTGCTCCGCAGCTGGGTCAGCGACGCGGTCGGGATCTTCGACCCCGACTACGTCTGGCACGACCTCGCCCAGGAGTGGCAGACGCCCGGCCGCGGGGAGACCGCGGTGCGGAGCAGGTTCGGGGCGGCCCACCCCGAGCGGGTCGCGTCGCTGACCGGGCGCGGCATCAGCGCGGCGGTGGCCGAGCGGGTGGCGGCCGGACAGGACGAGGCGATGGGACGAGCCGTTCTCGCGCTCTACCGCTCGGCCGTCCAGCCGGTGATGGCCCGGCTCGGCGCCGACCTGCACCGCGCGGCGGAACGGCCCGGCCTGGCGATCATCGCCACGGCCGACCACGTGGGCGGCACCGAGGCCCGGCGACACCGCTCCGCGAGAAGGGCGGGAGCCGGGACCGCGGTGCTACCGGGACTGGGGCACTGGTGGATGGACCAGGACCCGGGGCTCGGGGCCCGGACGCTCACCACCTTCTGGGACGCGGTGCCGCAACGGCCGTGACCAGCTCTTGTCCACCACCACCGATCTGAGAGGTAGCTCCATGTCCCGCACCCCACTCGTCCTCGTCCACGGCAACCCGGAGTCGGCGGCCATCTGGGGACCGCTCATCGCGGAGCTCGACCGGGCCGACGCGGTCGTCCTGTCCCCGCCCGGGTTCGGCGTCCCCGCGCCCCGCGGCTTCGACTGCTCGGCCACGTCCTATCGGGACTGGCTGGCGTCCCAGCTCGAGCTGTTCCGTGCGCCGGTCGATCTGGTCGGTCACGACTGGGGCGGGATCCACGTCGCCGCGTTGGCCATGAGCCGGCCGGACCTGCTGCGCAGCTGGGCCTCCGACGCCCTCGGCGTGTTCGCTCCCGACTACCTCTGGCACCCGCGGGCACAGGTGTGGCAGCAGGAGGGCCCCGGGGAGGCCTCGGTGCAGGAGATCTGGGGAGGCGATCTGCACCAGCGGCTCGCGGTGACCTCGGCCCTCGGTATGACCGGGCGCATGGCGGAGCGGGTCGCCGCAGGCATGGATCCCGAGATGGGTCGTGCCGTTCTCGCGCTGTTGCGGTCGGCACGGCAGCCGGCGATGGCGGAGGCGGGACGGCTTCTGCCGGACGCCGCACAGCGTCCGGGGCTCGCTCTCATCGCCGTGGACGACGTCGACAGGGCCAGCGGGACGCTGGTGCAGCACGAGTGGGCGGCGCGACGGTCGGGCGCGACGATGGCGCACCTGGAGGGCGTGGGCCACTGGTGGCCGGAGGAGACGCCGGCGCCGGTCGCCGAGGCCCTGACGCGCTTCTGGGCAGAGCTGCCGGATCCGGACGGCGCGTCCGCGAGCTCCCGGGGATGACATCGACCGGCCGCACCCGGGGGGGGCGGAGCGACCTCACCAGGCGACGGCGCCGCCGTCGGCGAGGAGGTTGACCCCGGTGCAGTACGACGACGCCTCGCTGAGGAGGAACACCGTCGGTCCGACCATCTCCTCGGGCTCGGCCATCCGGTTCAGCGGGATGTCCGGGATGTAGGTCTTCACGTGCTCCCACACCGCAGGTGACTTCGCCATCGGGGTCGCCGTGTAGCCCGGGCTCACCGTGTTGACCCGGACACCCCGCCGCGCCCACTCCAGCGCCAGTGACGTGGTGAGGTGCACGACGCCGGCCTTCGCCGAGTTGTAGTGCGCCTGGGTCAGGCCCCGGTTGGCGATCGCCGCCGAGATGGACCCGATGTTGACGATGGTCCCTCCGCCGTGGGCGAGCATGGCCGCGCCCTCGGCCTGGCAGGCGAGGAACACGCCCGTCAGGTTGATGTCGACGAGCCGTCGCCACTGTTCCTCGGGCATGCCCTCCGCGGGGGCGCCGTCGTTGATGCCGGCGCAGTTCACCGCGTGCCGCAGCGGGCCCAGCTCGGACTCGGTGCGGGCGACGGCGTCGCGCAGCGACGACGCGTCGGTCACGTCCGCCGGACAGCTGATCGCCCGGCGGCCGACCGCCTCGACCGCCTCGACGGTGGACCTCAACGCGTCGGCCGAGACGTCCGCGCAGGCGACGTCGGCCCCGGACTCGGCCAGTCCCAGCGCGACCGCGGCGCCGATGCCGCCGGCGGCGCCGGTCACGAACGCGACGCCGCCGTCGAGCCGGAAGTTCGGTGCAGCCATCCCCGCCTCCTCAGCGGCTCTCGGGTGTCGTGGCGCCGGCCCGCCCGGCGTCCTGCCGCCGGGCGGCCCCCACGGTCACGGTGTCGGGCACGGTGGTTCCTCTCGTGTCGCCGGTGGATCAACGAATGCGTTGACGAGGTCGGGTGCAGAGCGCCCCGGTGCGGTCCGGGTGGCGGCCCCGCGGGGCCGCCACCCGGGGTCACGCGCCCGTGGTGGCGCCGCGGGCCGCCCGCTCGGCCGCGTGCTTCTCGGTGAAGGCGTTGATCGCGGCCCACTGACGCTCGGCCAGCGGGTCGCGCACGCTGCGGGTCCACGCCTCGTTGGCGAGCAGCCGCTTGGTCGTGCCCCGGAACCGCGGCGCGACGTGGTTGGCGAACAGGTGGTAGTGGTGCAGCGTCTCCTCCCAGGGCGCCCAGTTGTGGGCGAACATGAGGTAGGCGCCGAAGCCGCCGCGCGACTGCTCCTGGAGGCGCTCGATCTGCTCGATCGCGTCGTCGACGGTGCCGATCACGCCCATGCCGGACTCGATGACGAAGTCGATCCGCTCCTTCGTCGACCTCCCCTGCACCGACAGCTGCGGCGCCGACGCCGTGTGCTGCAGGTAGTCGAACCACGCGTCGATGCCGTACGCCACGTCCTTGATCGCCTGGTCCCTGGTGTCGGCGATGTGCATCGGGCCGACCAGGCGCCACCCGTCGCGGCTGGGTGTGGTCCCGTGCTGCTGCGCCGTCTCCTCCACCACGTCCCAGTGCAGTGCGAGCGCGTCGAAGCCGGCCTCGCTCATGGTGGCGCCGATCGAGATCATCCCCAGGCCGTGCCGGCCGACGAGCCGCGGGCCCGAGGGGGAGACGATCGCGGCGGTGGCGACCTCGAAGTGCGGGTCGCTGTAGCAGTCGAGCTGCAGGCGGGCCTCGACCAGCTTGTACCGGTCGGTCTCGATGGAGATCGGCTCGTCGCTGGTGAGCAGGTGCATCAGCACCTCGACGTCGGTCTCCAGGGCGGCGCGGGTGTCCTTGGGGTCGATGCCGAGCATGAGGGCGTCGGTGGCCAGGGCGCCGGGCCCGACGCCGAGCATCGCGCGGCCGCGGGTCATGTGGTCCAGCTGCACCATCCGGTCCGCGACCAGGAAGGGGTTGTGGTACGGCAGCGAGACGACCCCTGTCCCGAGCCTGATGTGCTTGGTGACCTGGGCGCAGTGGGCGATGAACAGGATCGGGTCGTTGATGAGCTCGACGCCGCACGAGTGGTGCTCCCCGAACCACGCCTCGTCGAACCCCATCGCGTCGAGCCGCTGGACCAGCTCGGTGTCGCGCTGCATCGAGTACGTCGGGTCCTGCCCGACGGGCACGTGGTGCGGGGGAAGGAAGATGCCGAAGCGCATCCGTGACATGTCAGCTCCTCTGCTGCTGCCGGGCCGGACCTTCGGATGTGAGCGTGGCCACTCCTCGGCGGCTTTGTCAACGGAATCGTTGATTCGGGTCGAGGTCCGAATCGATGGCGGCGTACGCGGGGGTGTCCACTTTCCGCACAGTCCGTACGACGTGACCGCGGTCATGCTGACGACTCCGACAGAGCGGTCGGGACGCGGCCGCTGATCGACACGTACTGGAGTCCCCGTGAGCCGTCTGCGTTTCGGCACCTTCCTGGCGCCCTTCCACAAGCCCGGTCAGAACCCGACGCTGGCGCTGCAGCGCGACCTCGAGCTCGTCGAGCACCTCGACGCCCTCGGCTACGACGAGGCCTGGATCGGCGAGCACCACTCGGCCGGTTCGGAGATCATCGCCTCGCCCGAGATCTTCATGGCGGCCGCGGCCGAGCGCACCCGTCGCATCCGGCTCGGCACCGGCGTCACCTCGATCGCCTACCATAACCCGCTGTGGGTGGCCGACCGCATGGTGATGCTGGACCACCTGACCCGCGGCCGGGCGATGCTCGGGTGCGGCCCGGGATCGCTGCCGACCGACTCGGCGATGATCGGCCTGACCCCGACCGACACCCGCGAGCTGCTGGAGCAGAACCTCGACATCATCATGCGGCTGCTGCGCGGTGAGTCGGTCACCCGGCAGACGAAGACCCACAACCTGGTCGACGCGCAGCTGCAGCTGCGTCCCTACACCGACCCGTGCTTCGACGTCGTC
The DNA here is from genome assembly GCF_017312135.1 of Pseudonocardia sp. TMWB2A. Taxonomy (NCBI): domain Bacteria; kingdom Bacillati; phylum Actinomycetota; class Actinomycetes; order Pseudonocardiales; family Pseudonocardiaceae; genus Pseudonocardia; species Pseudonocardia sp. TMWB2A. Next base: position 5,274,539 of record NZ_QKQY01000002.1, on the reverse strand, counting down.
GTCGCCGCGGTGGCCTCGCCGACCGGGCCGCGGATGGCCGGGCAGCACGGCGTCGGGCTCCTCTCGATCGGTGCGACGCTCACCCAGGACGGCTTCGACGCGCTGGCCCACCACTGGAACGTGGTCGAGGAGCGGGCCGCCCACCACGGGCAGCCCGCCCCGGACCGTTCCGCCTGGCGGCTGTGCGGGCTGATGCACATCGCCGAGACCCGCGAGCAGGCCTATAAGGACGTGGAGTACGGCATCGAGCACTGGTTCCAGTACTTCCAGAAGGTCGCCGCGTTCCCGCAGATGGCGGTCGGGGACAGCGTCGACGTCAAGGGGATGATCGACTTCATCAACGAGGCCGGGATCGGTGCGATCGGCACGGTCGAGGACGCCCGGGCGCAGGTGCAGAAGCTGGTCGACCAGTCCGGCGGGTTCGGGGCGTTCCTGATGCTGGGCCACGAGTGGGCCAACCCGGAGGCGACCCGGCGCTCCTACGAGCTGATCGCGCAGCAGGTGTTCCCGCACTTCCAGGGGCAGGCGCAGAGCACGCTCGACGCGAAGGACCGGGCCGGCGCCACCCGCGAGGCGCACGCGCAGACTCAGCTCGACGCCGTCGACCACATGACCAGGAAGTACGAGCAGGAGAAGGCGTCCGGGAACTGAGCCGGTCGGGGTGGGGCCGGTCCGCCGGTCCCACCCCGGGCTCCCCGACGTGCAGGATGGGTCCGGGAGGAGGGCCGATGACGACCAGGGGTGACGACTGGGAGCGGTTCCAGTCGGGCGAGGAGCCGAGCGGCCTGCGCCACGAGGTGCTCACCTCCTGGCGACGGTCACGGTTCAGCGGGGTCGACCCGGAGCACGTCGACGTCCCCTACATCGAGACCGACCTCGACACCCAGTTCGCCCGCGTCGCCGTCCCGATCATGAGCGGGATGGCCGAGCTGCTGGTGGGTGACAGCTCCTGCCTGGCGCTGGCCGACGCGTCGGGCAGCGTGATCTGGCGCTGGGTGTCCGAGCCGATGCTGCGCGACACCCTGGACGAGCTGTCGGTCGTCGAGCACTTCAACTTCGGCGAGGAGCACGTCGGCACCAACGGGCTGGGTACGGCACTGGAGACCGGCGCGCTGGCCGTCGTGCGCGGTTCCGAGCACTACGTGCACCGTTTCCACGACGTCACCTGCGTCGCCGCGCCGGTCCGGCACCCCATCACCCGTCGCATCGCCGGTGCGGTCAACGTGACCTGCCGGGCCGCCGACACGAACTCCCTGCTCACGGTGGTCGTGCGCAAGCTCGTCGAGGAGATCCGGGTGGCCATGTCCGACATGGCCACCGGCCGCGAGCGCCGCCTGCTCTCGGCGTTCCTGCAGGAGCAGCGCCTCGGTTCCGGACCGATCGCCGTGATCGGCGACAACCTGATCATCACCGACCAGCGGGCGGCCGACCTCGGGCTGGACCGGCTCGACCTCTGGGATGAGCTCCGCGCCCTGCGCGGCACCGGCGACCGGATCAGCCTCGGGCTCCCGGCCGACCTCACCGCGACGGTGCGCCTCGTCCGGGACGGCGGCACCCCGACGGGTGCGGTGCTGACCGTCGACGACCCCGCCGACCCGCCCGCCGCCGCCGGGGTCACCCCGGCGGTCCGGCGCGCCCGCCGGCCCCCGGCCGCCGCGGGCGGGGACCGGACCGCGATCGCCGCCCGCGCCGCCGCCCTCGCCGGGACCGGTCCGGTCGCGGTCCTCGGGGAGGCGGGGACCGGGAGGACCACCGTGCTCCGCACCGCGATGGGCGACGGGGCGGAGGTCCTCGACGCCGCCACCCACCGGCTCGACCCCGCCGGATGGATCGCGCGCCTGCGCCGCGGCGCGGCCCGGGGTGCCGTGGTCGTCCGCCACGCGGAGCTGCTCGACACCGCTTCGGTCCGCACCGTCACCGCTGTCCTCGGCGAGGTCCTCGCCGACGACGGCACCCGGCCCCGGGTCGGGCTCACGGTCACCGTCGCCGAGGGCGAGTCCCCCGCGTCCGCCGCCGCCCTGCTGCTGGACGGTCTCGCCGCGAGCGTCCTCCCGGTGCCGCCCCTGCGCCGCACCCCCGACGTGATCACCGACCTCGCCCGCGGCGAGCTGCGCCGGCACGGCGACGGGCTGACGTTCACCGCGGACGCGCTGGCCGCGCTGCGCCGCTACCACTGGCCCGGCAACCTCGCCGAGCTCGCCCGCGTCGTGCGGGACGCGGCCCGGGACGCCGACGGCCCGGCGGTCGGCGCGGCCGACCTGGGGCCCGGGGTCCGGCACGCCGGCGGACGTCGCGCACTGACGCCGCTGGAGACCGCCGAGGCCTCGGTCATCGCCGCCGTGCTGCGCGAGCACGACGGGAACAAGTCCACCGCCGCCCGTGAGCTCGGGATCTCCCGCACCGCGCTGTACAGCAAGATCCGCCTCTACCGCCTCTGACCCGGACGGCGCCGTTCACGCGGGCGCCCGGTCGTGGGGCGGGTCGCGCACGATCCGCTGCCGGGCGACGAGCTCGACGGTCACCAGCGCGGCGACGGTCTCGGCGGCGAGGAGCCCGACGAGGACGAGGATCTGGGCGACGGCGGCCCGGACGGGGTCGCCGCTGCCGAGCAGGACGCCGACGAAGGCCCCGGGCAGGGTGACCAGCCCGACGGTGCGGGTCTGGTCGAGGGCGGGGACCAGGGCGTCGTGGGCGGCGGAGCGGATGACCAGGACGGCGGCGTCGCGGGGGAGGAGCCCGAGTGCGAGGGCGGCCTCGTACTCGCCGTGGCGGTCGGTGAGCTGGGCCAGCGCCCGGCGGCCCGCGAGCGAGGTGGCGGTCATGGCGCCGCCGATGACGATGCCGGCGACGGGGACCACGGCGACGCCGGTGAGGGGTACCGCGCCGGTGGCGAGGACGACGGCGAGCACGGGGGCGGTGCCGGCGAGGATGGCGACGCCCGCGAGCAGCCCCCGTCGGCGGCGGGTCATCCGTCGTGCCGAGGTCACGGTGGCGGCGGCGAGCATGAGGACGACGAACGCCGCGGTCGCCCACCAGTGCCGGACGACGAACACGATGACCCCGGCGACCACGGCGAGCTGGACCACGGCGCGGACCGCCGCCCACACCGACATCCGTGCGGTGCCGGTGCCCCCGACGCGGGCGGCCAGGGCGGCGATCGCGGTCAGCGCGACGACGGCGAGGACGGTCGGCCAGCCGGCTCCGATCTGCACCCGCCCACCGTCCCATCCCGGCCCCGCGGGCGGGGTCCCGCTCGGGCGACGACGCGCACCCGCCCCGTGCCGGCCGGGACGGGCGCGCCCCCGGTCACCGGGCGGGGACGGCCGCCCGGCGGGCGAGCGCGACGTCCTCGTCCAGCAGCTCCCGGGTGATCCCGGCACCCGCGGCCGCGCCCGCGGCGACGGCGGCCGGCACGGTCGCCATCGGGTCCGTGACGTTCCCGGCGACCCACAGCCCGGGCACCGTGGTGGCGCCCATCGGACCGGCGGGGACGTGGTCGCCGAGCCCCGACGGGTGGGCGACGGCCGCCGGCCCGAGCGCGGCGAGGAACCCGCCCCGCGCGACGGACCGCGGCGAGACCGTCAGCGCGTCGATCCCGATGACCTGCCCCGACCCCAGGCGGAGCCCGGAGAGCCCTCCGGGCCCGGTCTCCACCGCGGTCACCTCGCCGTCGACGACCGAGATGCCGCAGGCGGCGAACCCGTCCCACTGCTCGTCGTCGGGCTCGGGTCCGGTGTGCAGGAACAGGGTGACGTCGTCGCTCCAGCGGGTGGCGAGATGCGCCTTCACCAGGTCGTGCGGGCCGGTGGACAGCACCCCGATCCGTGTGTCGCGGTGCTCCCACGCGTGGCAGAACGGGCAGGCGAAGACGTCGGCCCCCCAGCGCGCGGCGAGGCCGCCGACCGCCGGGAGCTCGTCGGTCAGACCGGTGGTGACCAGGAGCTTGCGACCGGTGACCTCGGCACCGTCGGCGGTGGTGACGGCGAACCCGCCGTCGGGCAGGAGGCGCGCGCCGGTCACCCGGGCGTCGCGGACGACGCCGCCGTAGCCGCGCACCTCCTCCCGGCCGATCCGGGCGATCTCGGCCGGCGGCAGACCGTCGCGGGTGAGCCAGTTGTGCACGCCGTCGGCGGGGGCGTTGCGCGGGGTGCCGTCGTCGAGCACCAGCACCCGCCACCGGGCCCGGGCGAGCAGGAGCGCCCCGGAGAGTCCGGCGGAGCCGCCGCCGACCACGATGACGTCGTAGGAGAGGTTCATGCAGCTCAGCGTGCGACCCACTCGTGATTATCGGCAAGTATCGTTGCTGGAACGGCAAAGGCGTCGTCGGTCGGGGCCCGGCGGTCAGGTTGCGGCGAGCCGGTCGGCCAGCTCCCGGCACACCTCGTCCAGGGTCGCCAGCCCGGCGGCCACCGCGGGCCGGTGCCGCGCACCGGCCCGGACCGCGGCGACCACCCGGCGGATCGGCACCGGCGGCGTGCCGATCCGGATCCGCCGGGTCTCGTGGCGGGCCGGGACGTCGGCCAGGCGGGGGACCAGCGCGACGCCGAACCCGCGGGAGACGAGCGCGGCGCCGGTGTCCCACTCGTCGGCGTGGTGGGCGATGTCGGGCGCGAACCCCGCGCCGGCGCAGGCCATCGTCACGAGCTGGTGGTAGGCCCGTCCCGGGTTGCTGCAGATCCACCGCTCCGCGGCCGTGTCGGCCAGCGCCACGTCCGCGCGCCCGACCAGCGGGTGGTCCGGGCCGACCAGCAGGTCCAGCGGCTCGTCGAACAGGGTCCGCTGGTCGAACGCCGGGTCGGTCACCGGCGGGAGACGCGACGTCGCGACGACCACCACGATGTCGGTGTCACCCGCGGCGAGCAGGTCGAACGCCCGCGCCGGCTCGCACTCCCGCAGCTGCAGCTCCCACCCGGGGTGGGCGGCGCGCAGCCGTCCCAGCACCTCCGGCACGACGGCCGCCGCCGCGGTGGAGAACCCGGAGAACCGCAGCGCCCCGCCGGTGTCGCCGTCGCGGTGGGCCGCCAGGTCGGCCTGCGCCCGTTCCCACTGCGCCCGCAGCGTCTCGCCGTGCGCCAGCAGGGTCCGCGCCGCGGCGGTCAGGCGCACCCGTCGTCCGTCGGGTTCGAGCAGCGTCACCCCGAGCTCGCGGGCCAGTGCCTGCATCTGGTGCGACGCCGACGACGGCGTCATCCGGCACACCTCGGCCGCCGCGGTCACCGTCCCGTGCCGGGCGATCGCGGCCAGGACCCGCAGCCTCCGGTCGATCATTCGCGGAACGTACAAGATTCCGGGTCCGAATCCGTGATGGACCTGAACGGTTCTCCGCGCCCACCCTGTCGTCGTCAGCACACCGCGGAACGGCAGGAGCACGACGGATGGGTGCGTACCGCGCGATCGTCATCGGCCTCGGAGGGCTCGGCTCGGCCGCGCTGCACCGGCTCGCCACCGAGCTCGGCCCGGGGGTCCTGGGCCTGGAGCAGTTCGCGCTCGGGCACCACCGGGGCGCCTCCCAGGACCACTCGCGGATCATCCGGCTCGCCCAGCACCAGGACGCCTACGCCGCCCTGGCCGCACCCGCCTACCGGGCGTGGGCCGCCGTCGAGGAGGAGTCCGGCCAGCGGCTCGTCACCCGCACCGGCGGGCTGGTGATCGAGGACCGGGTCGCCCGCGCGGGCACCGCGACCGGCACCCGCAACATCGAGGGCTACACCGCGCTGTTCGACCGCTACGGCGTCGGCTACGAGCTGCTCGACGCCGACGCCCTCACCGGGCGCTGGCCCCAGTTCCGGACCTCCGGCGGTGAGCAGGCCCTCTACCAGGATGAATCCGGCATCGTCGACGCCGCGCGGGCGAACGCTGTGCACGTCGCGCTGGCCCGGGCGCACGGCGCCGAGGTCCGCCCGCACACCCCGGTCCGGTCGGTCCGGGCCGACGGCGGCGGGGTCGCGGTCGTCACCGACGGGGGCACCCTGCACGCCGACCGCGTCGTGCTGGCCGCCGACGCCTGGACCAACCAGCTGCTCGCCGGGGTCGGGCTGCGGCTGCCGCTGACCGTGCTGCGCGAGCAGGTCACCTACTACGCGACCCCGCACCTGGCCGAGTTCTCGCCCGGCCGCTTCCCGGTGTTCATGTGGCACGGCGAGCACAACTTCTACGGCTTCCCGGTGTACGGCGAGGTCGCGACCAAGCTCGGCCAGCACATGGGCGGCGAGGAGACCACCGCCGACGGCCGCTCGTTCGACCCCGACCCGGTCCGCCGCGAGCGCTACGACGCCTTCCTCGCCCGGCACCTGCCGCGGTTCCGCGGTCCGGAGCTGTACTCGAGGACCTGCCTCTACACCGTCCCGCCGGACCAGGACTTCGTCCTCGACACCCTGCCCGGCACCCCGCAGATCGTCGTCGCCATCGGGGCGGGGCACGCGTACAAGTTCGCCGCACTGATCGGTGGGCTGCTCACCGATCTCGCGCTCGGCAAGGAGCCGGCGCACCCGGTCGACGCCTTCTCCGTCACCCGGCCCGCGCTGACCGACCCCGCCTTCCCGCGCAGCTTCCACACCTGAGCCCGTCCGCCCCGCGACGAGAGGAGACCCCGTGAGCATCGACCTCCCGGTCACCCCGGGCCCGGCGCCCGCCCACCACGACGCCCTGCCCGCCCGGCCGGTCGACCCCGCCACGTTCGGCGACGAGGCCACCTACCGGCACACCCGGCTCCCGGTGGACCTGGCGTCGACCCTGCTGCCCGACGCCTACACCTCGCCGGAGTTCTTCGCCCTCGAACGGGAGCGGGTGTTCGCGACCGGCTGGGTCGCGGTCGGCCTCACCGCCGACGTCGACCGGCACGGGGCCTGCGTCGTCGTCGAGGTCGCCGGGCGGTCGGTGATCGTCACCCGCAACCGGCACGGTGAGCTGCGCGCCTTCCACAACGTCTGCCGCCACCGCGCCACCCGGCTGCTCGACGCCGACGCCCGCGAGGTCGGCAGGCGCGGCCGCATCCGCTGTCCGTACCACAGCTGGACCTACGACACCGACGGCTCGTGCCTGGGCACCCCGCTGTTCGAGGGCTCCGACGTCCCGGCCGGGCAGGAGCCCGTGTTCGACACCTCGGTCGCCACCGGCTTCGACCGCGCCGACCAGGGGCTGCTCCCCGTCGCCGTCGACAGCTGGGGGTTCCTGCTGTTCGTGCACCTCGGCCGCGACCCGGGCCCGCTGCGCGAGCAGCTCGGTGACCTGCCCGCGCGGTTCGCCGGCCACCGGCTGGAGACCTGGACGCCCCGCCGGCGCCGCCGCTACGACGTCGCGGCCAACTACAAGCTCGTCGGCGAGAACTTCATGGAGTACTACCACCTGCCCTGGGTGCACCCCGAGCTGAACCGGGTCTCGCGGTTCTCCGACCACTACCGCTGGCAGGGCCCCGGGATGTACACCGGCATGTGCACCACCCCGGTGTCGCGCAACACCGAGGCCGGCGGCTGGGACGGCCCGGCGCCGCTGAGCACGCTCGGCCCCGACGACGCGGACAGCGGCCGCTTCGTGTGGCTGTTCCCCAGCTGCGCGCTGGTGGTCCTGCCCAACCACGCCTTCGTGCTGCTCAACCGCCCGGTGGCCGCCGACCGGACGGAGGAGACCGCGGTGCTGCTCACCCACCCCGAGTTCGTCGACGACGAGGCCGGCCGTGCGGGGCTCGACCAGCTCGAGGCGTTCTGGGACCTGGTCAACCGCCAGGACCTGGACATCGTCGAGCGGGTCCAGCAGGGCCTGGCGGACCCGGCCTTCCGCGGCGGCCGGATGTGCTTCCGCTTCGAGGAGCCCGTCCACCGCTTCCAGAACATGGTCGTCGACCGGATGGTCGGCCTCGACCGGGTCCCGGCCGGCGACGACGCCATCGCGACGCGGATGTTCCCGGACCCGAATACTGTCGCCTGATACCTGTCGTCTGACAGTTTTTCAGCTACGGTGATGGGGTGGACGACGACCAGGAGACCCGGCTGTTCGAGCTGGCCGACCGCATCCTCGCGGTCGGCAGGCTCATCCACGCGTCGAAGGAGCCCGCGTTCGCCGGGCAGAGCTGGACCCCGCTGGAGAGCGCGGTGATGCGCGTGATCGACCGCGAGCCGGGCATCACCGCCGGTGCCGTCGCCCGGGCGACCCGGCTGATCTCCAGCAACACCAGCCGGGCGCTACGCAACCTCGAGGCCAAGGGCCTGGTGCGGCGCGTGTCCGACCCCGACGACGCGCGCCGGGTCCGCCTGTACCCGACCGACCGCGCCGAGCAGAACCTGCGCGAGCTGCGTCGCATCTGGAGCGAGCTGCTCGCCGGGGTCGCCGACGACCCCGCGGGGATCGACACGGCCGTCGTCCTGCTGCGCCGGATCGAGAACGGGCTCGCCGGCGACCCCCGCACCGACACCCAGGAGCAGACATGACCGACCGCACCGCACTCGTCGTCGGGGCCTCGCGCTCACTCGGGCTCGCCCTGGCGGGCGAACTCGCCGAGCGGGGGTTCGACGTCGTCGCCACCGTGCGTGGTGAGACCCCGGAGGCCCTCGCGGCACTCGCCGACCGGACCGGGCGGGTGACCGTCGAGCACCTCGACATCACCGACACCGGGCAGATCGACGCGCTGCGCGAGCGGCTCGGCGACCGCCGGATCGACCTGCTGTTCGTCAACGCCGGCATCACCGACGCCGACGTGCCGGCCGCGCAGGTGCCCACCGAGGTGTTCGTCGAGGTCATGGTGACCAACGCGCTGAGCCCGATGCGGGTCGTCGAGGGGCTCGCCCCGCTGGTCCCGCCCACCGGCACGATCGGGGTCATGTCGTCGCGGCAGGGCAGCATCGGGTTCAACACCCGGGGCGGGCACGAGGTCTACCGGGCGAGCAAGTCCGCGCTCAACCAGCTCATGCGCAGCTACGCCGCCCGGACGGCCGGGGACCCGCGCACCCTGCTGCTCCTGCACCCGGGGTGGGTGCAGACCGAGCTGGGCGGCCCCGGGGCCCGGCTGACCGTCGCGGAGAGTGCGCGCGGGGTGGCCGAGGTCCTGGTGGGCCACGCGCACGACGGCGGCCTGCAGTTCCTCGACCACACCGGCGCGGTCGTCCCCTGGTGAGGCCCGGCGCCCCGGTGGCGGTCAGGACACGTGCGACACCTCCGGCCGGGACTTGTGGCTGTTGTCGTCGCCGACCGCACCCTGGGCGCCCTGCGGGTTGCACTCCTCGCTCCCGGCGACGCCGAGCCGGACCACCACCGACTTCGACGCCGGCTGGTTGCTCTTCAGCGCGGTGGCGTCGAGCGGCACCAGCGGGTTCGTCTCCGGGTAGTACGCCGCCGCGGTGCCCCGCGGGACGTCGTAGGCGACCAGGCGGAAGCCGGGGGCGCAGCGGGTGTGCTCGTCGCCCTCCCAGCGCGTGATCAGGTCCACGTGGTCGCCCTCGGAGTACCCGAGCGCGGCGATGTCCTCGCGGTGGCAGAACACGACCCGGCGCCCGCCCTCGATGCCGCGGTAGCGGTCCGACAGGCCGTAGATGGTGGTGTTGAACTGGTCGTGGCTGCGCAGGGTCTGGAGCAGCAGGTGCCCGTCGGGCACCTCGAGGACCTCGATCGGCGACACCGCGAACTCGCCGCGCCCGGACCCGGTCTCGAAGGTCCGCGAGTCCCGCGGCGGGTGCGGCAGCACGAACCCACCGGGGCGACGGACGTTCACCTCGTAGCTCTCGCAGCCGGTCACGACGCGGGAGATGTGGTCGCGGATGCGGCGGTAGTCCCCGCGCATCGCCGCCCAGTCGATGCCGTACCGGTCGCCCAGGGTGGCCTCGGCGATCCCGGTGAGGATCGCGACCTCCGAGCGCAGGTGCGGGCTCGCCGGCGGCAGCGGGCCGCGGGACGAGTGCACGGAGCACGTGGAGTCCTCGACCGAGACGAACTGCGGTCCGGACTCCTGGACGTCGCGCTCGGTCCGGCCCAGGGTGGGCAGGATCAGCGCGGTCCGGCCGCCGTGCAGGTGCGACCGGTTGATCTTCGTCGAGATCTGCACGGTCAGCCGGGTGCCGGTCAGCGCCGCGGTCGTGACGTCGGTGTCCGGTGCGGCCTGCAGGAAGTTGCCGCCGAGGCCGACGAAGACCTTGACCTTCCGGTCACGCATGGCCCGGATGCTGTCGACGGTGTCGAAGCCGTGCTCGCGGGGCGGGTCGAACGCGAACTCGGCCTGCAGGGCGTCGAGGAAGGAGTCCGGGACGCGCTCCCAGATGCCCATCGTCCGGTCGCCCTGGACGTTGGAGTGGCCGCGGACCGGGAACAGCCCGCCGCCCGCACGGCCCATGTTGCCCTGGGCCAGGGCGACGTTGACGACCTCCTTGATCGTCGCGACGCCGTTGCGGTGCTGGGTCAGACCCATCGCCCAGCAGAAGACGGTCTTGCGCGAGTCCCGCAACAGGGCCGCGGCCCGGGTGATGTCGGCCCAGGACAGCCCGGTGGACCGGGTGACGGCGTCGCGGTCGATCGAGGCGACGTGGTCGCGCCAGGCGTCGAAGCCGCTGGTGTGCCGGTCGAGGAACTCGTGGTCCAGGGCGTCCCACTCGACGAGCAGTGAGCCGATGGCCTGGAACAGCGCGAGGTCGCCGTTGACCCGGACCGGCAGGTGGAGGTCGGAGATGTCGGTGCCGTGTCCGAGGACGCCCGTCGGGGTCTGCGGGTTCTTGAACCGCATCAGCCCGGCCTCGCGCAGCGGGTTGATCGTGATGATGGTGGCGCCGTTGCGCTTGGCGTGCTCGAGCTGGGTCAGCATCCGCGGGTGGTTGGTGCCCGGGTTCTGCCCGGCGATGACGATCACGTCCGCCTCGAGCAGGTCGGGCAGCGTCACGCTGGCCTTGCCGATCCCGATCGACTCCTGCAGCGCGATCGAGGTCGACTCGTGGCACATGTTCGAGCAGTCCGGCAGGTTGTTGGTCCCGAACGCCCTCGCGAAGAGCTGGTAGACGAACGCGGCCTCGTTGGACGCCCGGCCGGAGGTGTAGAAGGTGGCCTCACCGGGGCCGTCCAGGGCGTTCAGCTCGTCGCCGATCAGCCGGAACGCCGCGTCCCAGCCGATCGGCTCGTAGTGGGTCCCGCCCGGCCGCCGGACCATGGGATGGGTGATCCGGCCCTGCTGGCCGAGCCAGTACTCCGACCGCTCGTCGAGCTCGGCGACGCTGTGGCGGGCGAAGAACTCCGGGGTCGCGCGCCGCGTCGTCGCCTCCTCGGCGATCGCCTTCGCGCCGTTCTCACAGAACTCGGCCACCGAGCGGTGCCCGGGGTCCGGGTCCGGCCAGGCGCAGCTGGTGCAGTCGAAGCCCTCGGCCTGGTTCAGCTTCAGCAGCGTACGCGCGGTGCGGGACGGTCCCATCCGCTCCAGCGACCGCTTCATCGACACCGCGACGGCCGTCGCGCCGACGGCGTGGTCCTCGGGCGTGCCGACCTCCAGGTCGGCCTCCGCGTAGTCGTCGCTGTGTCCGTCCATGGGTCTACCTCCGCGCTCGACGACCGTCGGGCGGCGGCCCCGTCGGCGTCCCGCCCGCTGTGGACGCGCTACCCGGCCGGAGTGGTCCCAACCGTCCACGGACCCGATCGGGGCCGCACCGGCGAGGGGCGTCCGGGCCGGCCCGGGGGAGGGGATCACGCAGGGTCACCGGTCGGCGGTCCGCCGACCACCGGTCGCCCCGGGCGCCGCGCCGGTCGTCCCCAGTCGCCCGGTTGTCGTGGCGGGCAAGCGGATCCGCCTCGTCCTCCGACGGCCGGTCGTTGTCCGGGGTGTGGTGCGCGCCGACCGGGAGCCCGGCGTGCGCCACCGGTCGGTCCGAGGCGCGTCGCCCCCGCCAGGGCGGTACGTCCCGGACCGGCCGTCCCCCCGTCCGGGCGTCGTCCGACGGCCGGGGGGACCCGAGCCCGCACCGGCGGAGCACGCCGGTCGGATCCGAAGGAGCCTCAGGTGGACATCCTCGACGTCCGGGACGAGCTGTTCCGGCACCGCCCCGCACGGGCCGACATCGGCCGCGCGGAGGCGGCGACGACCCTCCGGTTCGCCTGCGCCGGGACCCTCGGCCAGACCGTCGGGGCGGCATCGGTCCCGGTGCTGGACGTCCCCGCCGGGTGCGCGCGCTCCGTCAGGCGCCTGGCCCGGCAGCTCACCGACCTGTTCGAGATCCCCGTCGTCCGGCTGTCCGCCGAGTCGCTCCGGGTCGTCGCGCGGGTCCCGGAGCTGGCCCGCCGCACCCGGCTGTGCGACAGCACCGGCCGCTGGGTGCGCGGCCTGCCGCCGCCGGTCGTCGCGGGCGACGACGCGGTCCTGGCCGGGGCCTGGCGCGCCGCGTTCCTGGCGGCCGGGGCGCTCGGCGGCCGCGGCCGGGCCGGGCTGGAGCTGCTCTGCCCGTCCCCGGAGACGGCGATGGCGCTCACCGGAGCGGCCCGGCGCCTCGGCGTCGCCGCGCTGACCCGCCCCAGCACCCACGGCGACCGGGTCGTCGTCCGCGACCCCGCCGACGTGCGGGCGGCACTCGGCCTGATGGGTGCGCCGCGCGCGGCGCGGGCGTGGACCCCCGACCTGCGGCGCGGGACCGGCGAGGTCCCGGTGAGCGGCGCGCTGCACGACGCCAACCGGGAGCGCGCCTCCCAGGCCGCGGCGATGACGACCCTGCGCGTCCAGGCGCTGCTGGAGGACCCGCCCGCCGGGGTGCCCGAGCGCCTGCTGGCCACCGGCCTGCTGCGGGCCCGCAACCCGGAGCTGTCGTTGCAGGAGCTGGGCCGTCTCGCCGACCCGCCGATGACCAAGGACGCGATCGCCGGGCGGCTGCGGCGGCTGCTCGAGCACGCCGAGCGCGAGCGCCTCACCCCGCTGAGCGCGCCGCCCTACAGCTCGGCCTTCACCTGTGCGCAGAGCGCGTCGGTGGACAGGCCGTAGCGGTCGTGCAGGGTCGGCAGCGCGCCCGCGGCGAGGAACTCGTCGGGCAGGGCCGCCGGCCGGATGCGGGTCGCGACCCCGGCCCAGGCGGCGGCCGCGGCGACCGACTCCGACAGCCCGCCGACGACGCTGTGGTTCTCGGCGGTGACGACGAGCCGGTCGGTCCGCAGCTCCCGCAGGATCGTCTCGGTGTCCAGCGGCTTGACCGTCGGCACGTGCAGCACCGCGGCGTCGACGTGGTCGGCCTCCAGCCGGGACGCGGCCTGCAGCGCGCGCATGGTCATCAGCCCGGTCGAGACGAACAGGACGTCCCGCCCGGGCCGGAGCAGCGCCGCCCGGCCCAGCTCGAAGCGGTAGTCGTACTCGTCGAGGACGGCGGGGACCCGGCCGCGGAGCAGTCGCAGGTAGGTGGGGCCGGGGTGGTCGGCGAGCTGGGGGACGGCCTGCTCGATGTCGGTCGCGTCGCACGGGTCGACGATCGTGAGGTTCGGGCAGGCACGCAGGATCGCGAGGTCCTCGGTGGCCTGGTGGCTGGGGCCGTAGCCGGTCGTCAGCCCGGGGAGCGCGCCGACGACGTTGACGTTCAGCCCGGGCTCGGCGATGTCGAGGCACAGGAAGTCGTAGGCCCGGCGGGTGGCGAACACCGAGTAGGTCGAGGCGAACGGCACCAGGCCGACCTCGGCCATGCCCGCGGCGGCGCCGAGCATCGCCTGCTCGGCCATGCCCATCTGGAAGAAGCGGTCGGGGTTGGCGTCGCGGAAGACATGCATGTCGGTGTACTTGGCGAGGTCCGCCGACAGGCCGACGATCTCGGGCCGCTCGTCGGCGAGCCGGTTCAGCGCGTGTCCGAACGGTGCACCGACGGTCCGCTGGTCGGGGTCGGCGAACGAGGCGATCATCGCCGAGGTGGTGAGCCGCCTGCGCGGTCCGGTGGTCGTGTTCATCGCGCGATCCCCTCGAGTGCGTCGTGGGCGGCGGCCCACTCGTGTGCGGCCACCGGCAGGAAGTGCGCCTTCTCGCGCTCCTCCAGGAACGGCACGCCGCGCCCGGTGCGGGTGTCGCAGATCAGGACCGACGGGCCGCCGGTGTGGTCGCGGATGCGGTCGAGGGCGGCCAGCAGGGCGTCGACGTCGTTGCCGTCGACGCGCTGGGTGAACCAGCCGAACGCGCGCCACTTGTCCGCCACCGGCTCGGTCCGCAGGACCCCGCCGGTCGGGCCGTCGGCCTGCAGCCCGTTGACGTCGACGACGGCGGTCACGGCGGCGAGCTCGTGGTGGGCGCACGCCATCGCCGCCTCCCAGGTGGAGCCCTCGTCCAGCTCGCCGTCGGACAGCAGGTTCACCACCCGGGCCGGGTTGCCGCGGTGGCGCAGGCCGAGCGCCATCCCGCAGGCGACGCCGAGACCGTGCCCGAGCGAGCCCCCGGAGATCTCCATGCCGGGGGTGTAGGACGCCATCCCCGACATCGGGAGGCGGGAGCCGTCGGACCCGTAGGTCTCCAGCTCGTCCTCGCCGATCGTCCCGGCCTCGGCGAGGGCGGCGTAGAGGGCGATCGCGTAGTGCCCGACGGACAGCAGGAACCGGTCGCGGCCGTCCCACTCCGGCTCCTGCGGGCGCAGCGTCAGCTCGCCGTCGCCGCGGGCGTAGAAGGCGGCGAGCACGTCGGCGACGCCGAGCGCCTGGCCGATGTAGCCCTGCCCCTGGACCTCGCCCATGGTCAGTGCGTGGTGGCGGATCCGGGTCGCGGCCGCGCGGATCCGCTCCGCCCGCGTGTCGGGCGGGCTGATCGTGGGTGAGCTCATCGTCGGGCACCTCCGGTCGGTGGTCGGGCCGCCGCTCTGCGCAGCGCCACGGGTAAAGGTTGTACCAATCCGCTGAAGCTGGCGATAGGGGGGCCTGCTGCGTCACAAAAGGTTCGACCAATGCTTGACGGGTGGGAGTGGGCGCCCTACCTTCGGCGTCGCGACCCGGGGGCGGCCCCCGGACGACGAGGAGGTCCTGCGATGGGTGTCGATCTCTCCGCGTTGATGCACCGGCTCGCCGGTGCGGCGACGCGGGAGCCCCGCAACGGGACCCTGCGGCTGCCGACCGAGCGCGAGCTCGGCGCCTCGCTGGACATCAGCCGGGGAGCGCTGCGCGAGCAGCTCTCCATGCTGGAGGCGATGGGCTTCGTCGAGCGGACCCAGGGCCGGGGCTCGCACCTGCGGGTGCCCGACGCCGGGTTCATCCAGGTCTACTTCGACCTGTCCCAGCAGCTCGGCCACCTCAGCGGCGACCAGTTCCGCTCCGCGCGCGAGATGCTGGAGCTCTCGGTCGCCGAGGAGGCCGCCCGGCGCGCCACCGCCGACGACGTCGACGACCTCCGCGCCCTCGTGGACCGGATGGTCACGGCCAGCGGCGGCGGCGACGACGTCCGGGCCGCCGAGCTCGACATGGAGTTCCACCGCAGGCTGTTCCAGGTCGTGGACAACCCCATCTTCACGATGCTGCACGACGGCCTCAGCCACGCGCTGCGCGACGAGATCGTCGAGCGCCGCCGCCGTGCGGTCCGCCGCACCCCGCTCGGACCGGGCCAGACCCGGGTCGTCGACACCGTCCACTACGGGGTCGTCGAGGCGATCGGCGAGCGCGACCGCGAGGGCGCCCGGACCGCGATGCGCCGCCACTTCGAGGTGTGGTCCTCGCTCGTCGGCGAGCCCTGACCTCCACCCACACCACCGGACGGGCCCCCGGCGCCCGCCCGGGGACTCCGCATGCCGGGAGGAGCGAGGCACACCGCCATGCACATCGTGTTCGTCGGAGTCGGCGCGATCGGCCTGCCCATGGCCGCCCGTCTCGTCGGCGCCGGGTTCACCGTGACCGGGGTCGACCCGGCACCCACCGCGGCCGAGCGGGCCGCCGGGACCGGCCTGACGGTCGTCCCCGACCTCGCCGCGGCCGGCTCCGCCGACGTCGTGGTCGTGATGGTCGCGACCCCCGAGCAGCTCGACGACCTGGTCGGCGCCGCCACCGCGGACGGGCTCACCGGCCGGTGCTGGATCGTGATGAGCACCGTCGGTCCGGACGCCGTCCGGGCCCAGGCCGCGCGCCTGGCCGCGGCCGGCGCGGCCGTCCTGGACGTGCCCGTGACCGGCGGCGTCGCCCGCGCGCGCACCGGGGAGCTCACGCTGTTCGCCGCCGGGCCCGCCGCCGACGTCGACGCCGCCGCCCCGGTGCTCGGCGCGATGGGCACGGTGCGGCGGGTCGGCACGGACCCCGGCGACGGCCAGGCCGTGAAGATCGTCAACCAGCACCTGTGCTCGGTGCATCTGGCCGCGGCCGCCGAGGCGCTGGCCCTGGCCGGGCGGCTCGGGCTGGACCGGGCGGAGGTGCTCTCGCTCGTCGAGGGCGGGGCCGGCGGCTCCTGGATGCTCACCGACCGCGGCCCGCGGATGCTCGCGGCCACCGACGTCGAGGTGACCAGCACCGTCGGCATCTTCGTCAAGGACTCCGGCCTCGTCGCCGACGCCGCCGCGACGGCCGGCGCGGACACCCCGCTGCTCGCCGCGGCCCACGACCGCTTCCTCCGCGCGAGCCGGGCGGGGCTGCTGCATCGCGACGACTCGCGCGTGATCGAGACCTACTGACCGCACCCCCGACAGGAGCAGCACGATGACCCCGACCGCAGGCAGCGTCGCCGGCAAGGACGACCCGAAGAAGGTCTCCGTCGCCTCGATGATCGGCACCGCCGTCGAGAGCTACGACTTCTTCATCTACGGCACCGCGGCGGCCGCCTACTTCGGCACCGTCTTCTTCCACACCGACAACGCCCTGATCGGCGTCCTGGCCTCGTTCGCCACGCTGGCGATCGGCTTCGTCTTCCGCCCCCTGGGCGGCTACCTCGCCGGGCACTACGGCGACCGCCTCGGACGCAAGCGCGTCCTGATGTGGTCGCTCGTCGTGATGGGCGTCGCCACCGTCCTGGTCGGTGTCCTGCCCACCTACGCCCAGGTCGGTGTGCTGGCCCCGATCCTGCTCGTCGTGCTCCGCATCGCCCAGGGCATCGGCTTCGGGGCCGAGTGGAGCGGGGCGGTGCTCATGGCCGTCGAGCACGCCCCGGAACGACGGCGCGGCTTCTTCGGCGCGGTGCCCCAGATCGGCATCCCGGCCGGTCTGCTGCTGGCCAACGGCGCCTTCCTGCTCTCCGAGCAGATGTTCACCGGCGACTGGGTGTGGCGCGCGCCGTTCCTGGCCTCCGCGGTGATGGTCGGCGTCGGCATGTTCATCCGGATGCGGGTCGCCGAGTCGCCCGAGTTCGACGCGATGAAGGCCTCCGGCGAGATCCGCAAGACCCCCGCCCTCGACGTCCTTCGCAACGACTGGCGGATCGTCCTGCGCATCGTCGGCCTGCGTCTGGCCGAGACCGGCGGCTACTACATCACCACCAGCTTCATGCTGTCCTACGTCGTGCTGGCCTCGCTGACCGACCGGACCACCGTGCTCATCGGCACCCTGGTCGGGTCCGCGCTCGGGCTGGTCAGCCACCTGGCCTTCGGGGCGCTGTCGGACCGGATCGGGCGCAAGCCGGTGTTCCTGTTCGGGTCGGTGTTCACGATCCTGTTCGGTGTCCCGATGTTCCTGCTGGTCAACACCGGTGCCGCGATCGCCGTCGTCGTCGCGGTGGCACTCGGGCTGCTCTTCAGCCACGACCCGATCTTCGCGGTCGAGGCGTCCTGGTTCTCCGAGCAGTTCCCGCGCGACGTGCGGTCCTCGGGCATCTCGCTGGGCTACAACGCGGCCGCGGTCGTCGCCGGTCTGCTGCCCTTCGTCGCCACCGCGCTCTACGGGCTCCTCGGCTGGTACGGCCCGGCGGGTCTGTTCGTGCTGCTCGGGATCATCTCGACCTGGGCGAGCCGGTTCGCCGCGGAGACCGCACCCGCCCGCGTCGGGCCGTCGGCCCCGGCCACGGCCGGAGCGCCGGCGCAGGTCCGCTGACGGCCGGGCCGGGCCGTGCCACGCAGGCCGGCCCGGCCCGCCGTCGCTCAACCGCGGGCGGCGACGACCCCGGCCGCGGCCAGCGGTGCGGTCGCCTCGCCCACGGTCGCGAACCCGTCGCCGCGGGTGTCGCCGCGCAGGTGCCGGGCGTGGATGCCCTCGGCGATGACGGCGACCTTGAGGTAGGCCAGGCCGCGGTGGAACGCCCAGTCCCGCGGCTCGCGCCCGGACGACGCGGCGTAGTGCTCCACCAGCTCGTCGGCACCCGGCATGCGGGGGCTGGTGGAGGCCGCGGCCCCGGCCAGGACCGGGGCGAACACGGGGTCGCCGTAGACGACGTGCAGGGCCAGGTCGGCCAGCGGGTCGCCGAGGGTGGCCATCTCCCAGTCGACCAGCGCCCGGACCACGGTGGGGTCGTCGCGGTCGAGGATGGCGTTGTCGATGCGGAAGTCCCCGTGCACGACGGCGTGGTCGCTCTCGGCCGGGCAGGTCGCGTCGAGCAGGCCGTGCAGGGTGTCGACGTCGGGCAGCTCGCGGGTGGCGACCCGCTGCCACTGGCCGTACCAGCGTTCGACCTGGCGGCGCAGGTATCCGGCGGGGCGGCCCAGCTCGGCCAGCGGGCCGGTGGTGACGTCGACGGCGTGCAGCGCGGCGAGGGTGTCGACCAGGGAGAACGCGGTCGCCCGCACGGTCGGGTCGTCGAGGGCGGCGAGGTCGTCCTCGCTGCGCACCACGATCCCGTCGACGAACCCGGTGAGCGCGAACGGCACCCCGAGTACCGCGTCGTCGGCCAGCGCGACCGCCGGTGCGACCGGGACCCCGGACCCGGCGAGGGCGGCGACGACCCGGTACTCGCGGCCCATGTCGTGCGCGGAGGGGGTCAGTGTGCCGAGCGGGGGGCGGCGCAGGATCCAGACGTGCTCGCCGTCGGTGACCCGGTAGGTCAGGTTCGACCGCCCGCCGGAGACCAGCTCGGCGGTGACCCCGCCCCGGTAGCCGTCGACGTGCTGGTGCAGGAAGACGTCCAGCGCGGCCAGGTCCAGGCCGTCGGTCGTGCCGACGGCGTCGGTCGTGCCGGGCGTCTCGGTCGTATCGGTGACGCTCATCGGGCCTGCTCCGCGCGGTAGCGGCCGACGGTGCGCTTCGCGATGGACCAGCGGTGGGTCTCCGACGGCCCGTCGTAGATCCGGAACGGACGCACCTCCCGCAGGAACCGGCCCAGCAGCACGTCCCCGGACACCCCGCGCCCGCCGTTGAGCTGCAACGAGCGGTCCACCACCCGCCACACCGCCTCCGCCGTGAACGTCTTCGCGATCGAGACCTCCATCCCGGCGGGGCGGCCCTGGTCGAGCTCCCAGCAGGCGCGCAGGATCAGCCCGCGCGCGGCCGCGATGTCGATCTCGTTGTCGGCGATCATCGCCTGCGCCATCCCGAGGTCGGCCAGCCGCGACCCGAACACCCGCCGCTCCGCCGCCCAGGCCACGGCGATGTCCTGGGCGCGGCGCGCGATGCCCAGCCAGCGCATGCAGTGGGTCAGCCGGGCCGGGCCGAGACGCACCTGCGCGTAGCGGTAGCCCTCGTCGACCTCA
This sequence comes from Pseudonocardia sp. TMWB2A, assembly GCF_017312135.1. Taxonomy (NCBI): domain Bacteria; kingdom Bacillati; phylum Actinomycetota; class Actinomycetes; order Pseudonocardiales; family Pseudonocardiaceae; genus Pseudonocardia; species Pseudonocardia sp. TMWB2A. The sequence goes on along the minus strand of NZ_QKQY01000002.1, from coordinate 5,255,049 downwards.
CCCAGCACCGCGTCGTCGCCGATGCGGCAGTCGGAGAACTCGACCTCCAGGTGCCCGCCGTAGAGCGACTCGTCCAGCGTCGGGATGTGCCGTCCGATCTTCATGCCGTGGTTGCCGGCGTCGACCAGGAACATCGTCGCCCCGCCGCGGTCACCGGGGGAGCCGGTGGTGCGGGCCATGACGATCGCGAACGCGGCTCCGTCGGCGCCGGTGATGAACCACTTGCGGCCGTCGATGCGCCAGCCGCCGTCGATCCGGGTGGCCGTGGTGGACAGCGCGTCGGGGTCGGACCCGGCGCCGGGGGAGGGCTCGGTCATCGCGAAGCACGAGCGCACGTCCCCGGCGGCGAGCGGGGCGAGGTAGCGGACCTTCTGGTCCTCGGAGGCGATCCGCTCGAGCAGGTGGATGTTGCCCTCGTCGGGGGCGGCGATGTTCAGCGCGATCGGGCCGAGCAGCGAGTAGCCGGCCTCCTCGAACACCGCGGCGCGGCCGCACATGTCCAGGCCGTGCCCGCCGAACTCGGGGGCGGCGTGCGGGGCGAACACCCCCGCGGCGCGGGCGGCGTCCTGCAGCCGGACCCGCTCCCCGTCCGACGGCAGGACGCCGCCGTGGGCCTCCTCGACCGGGACCACCACCTCCCGGACGAAGCGTGCCGTCCGCTCCGCGAGGTCCTGCACGTGCGCGTCCTGGGCGAGGTCGACCGCCATGTCTCCTCCATCGGCTAATGGGTGTTAGCCATCTTGTAGCAGCATCGCACCATGCGAGGACAGCGTCGGGAGCCACATCTCACACCACGGCTATAGACTGCTAGCCGTGCGGAGCGATCAGATCCGGTCGGCGGCGCTGGCGGAGTTCGCCCGCCGCGGCTACGAGGCGACGACGATGGCCGACATCGGTGCCGCCGTCGGCATCCGCGGGCCGAGCCTCTACAAGCACGTCCGCTCCAAGCAGGAGCTGCTCGCCTCGGTCATCGACGCCACCATGGACGCGCTGATCCGCGAGCACGACGCCGCGGTGGCCGGGATCGACGACCCGGTCGAACGGCTGCGCCGCGCCGTCGAGGCGCACGTGCGCTACCACGCCCGGCACCGCGTGGAGGCCTTCGTCGGCAACCGGGAGCTGCGCAGCCTGACCGAGCCGCACCGGTCGGAGATCCTCGGCAGGCGCGCCGACTACGAGCAGCGCTTCCGGCGGCTGATCGCCGAGGGCGCCGACGCCGGGGTGTTCTCGGTCGCGTCGCCGCAGCTCGCGTCGTACGCGATCCTCGACCAGGGGATGGGCGTCGCGGTGTGGTTCCGCGACGACGCGGGCCCGGGGGAGAACGAGGTCGCCTGGCAGCTCGCGGACTTCGCGCTGCGCCTCGTCGGGGCCGGGCCCGCCGCGCTCAGGCCCCGGTGAACCGGGGCCGCCGGCGCTCGGCCAGCGCCCGCGCGCCCTCCAGGAGGTCGCTGCCGCGCCCGGCCTCGACGACCGAGTCCTGCTCGTCGGCCAGGTGCGTGTGCAGGTCGGTGTCGCCGCTCTGCCGCAGCAGCCGCCGCACCGCGCCGAACGCCCGCGTCGGCCCCGCCGCGACCGACGCCGCGTAGTCGCGTGCCGCCGCGTCGACCTCGCCGTCGGGGACGACCGTCGTCACCAGGCCCCAGTCCAGCGCCTCGGCCGCGGTGAGCCGGCGCCCGGTCAGGAACATCTCCTGCGCCCGGCGCAGGCCCACCAGCCGGGGCAGGAACCAGGACACCCCGGCGTCGGAGGTCAGCCCGATGCCGCCGTAGGCGGTGGTGAACACCGCCTCCTGCGCGGCGACGACGACGTCCGCGGCGCACACCAGGCCGAGCCCCACCCCGGCGGCGGCGCCGTGCACCGCGGCGACGACCGGGGCGTCCATCGTGGACAACCGCTCGACGGCGGGGTGGTAGAGGTCGGTGAGGTCGCGCAGCAGCGCGGGCAGCTCCTCGGGCGGGCAGCCGGTGAACAGCCCGATGTCGCCGCCGACGCTGAAGACCTTCTCCCCGCCGGTCAGCAGGACCGCGCGCACCGTCGTGTCCCGGGCGAGCGCGTCGACGGCCCGGGCGAACTCGGCGCCCATCGTCGCGTCGACGGCGTTGTGCTTCTCGGGCCGGTCCAGCCGCACGGTCGCGACGCCGTCGGCGACCCGCACGTCGAGGGTCGTGTACGGCGGCGCCGCCGCGGCCCACCGCGCGGTGTCGGTGAGCTGTTCGAGCCGGGTGAGCCTGCCGTCGGCGACGGTGACGACGTGGGTGAACGCCGCGTCCAGCGCGCCGCCGCCGCGACGCCCGCGCCCCCGGTAGCGCCCGCTCACCAGCATCCGGCCGTCGGCGGTCGGGGTGAACCGCTCCGGCTCGGCGCGGGCGGCGAAGTTCCGGGCGATACCGCCCCAGCCGTCGCGGCGCATCGCCTCGGCGCCGCGGTGCTCACCGCCGACGCCGCCGGGCATGCCGTCGGCGAGCACGCCGACGAAGTCGGGGTGCAGGATCGCGTCGAGGGTCTCCCGGTCGCCCTCGGCCAGCGCCGGGTAGAGGCGGCGGACCACGGTCTCGTCGTCGGTCGTGCCCATCGTGTCCTCTCCTGCGGTCATCGGCCGTCGAACTCCGGGGCGCGGCGCTCGGCGAACGCGGTGATGCCCTCCCGGACGTCGGCGCGGCCGGCGCCGGCCCTCATCAGCTCGTACTCGGCCATCAGCTGGTCCGCGTGCGTGCGGTCGCCGCTGTCGCGCAGCAGCTGCTTGATCCCGCCGTAGGCCCAGGTCGGCCCGGCGGCGAACTCCCGGGCGAGCGCCCAGCCGGTGTCCTCGAGCTCGGCGCCGGGCACCACCCGTGAGGCCAGCCCGCACTCCAGGGCCTCGGCGGCGCCGACCGGCGTCGAGCGCAGCATCAGGTCCTGCGCGCGGCGCAGGCCCACCAGCCGCGGCAGGTACCAGGAGCTGCCGCCGTCCCCGGTCATGCCGAGCCGGGTGAAGCCGGTCGCCAGCTTGGCGTCGTCGGCGAGGACCACGACGTCGGCACCCCACAGCAGGCCCAGCCCGCCGCCGCCGACCCCGCCGCGGGCGGCGGCGACGACGGGCACCGGCAGCGCGGACAGCCTGCGCAGGGCCGACCGGTGCCAGGTGCTGATCATCGAGTCCAGGTGCTCGGGCAGCGCGTCGAGGTTGCTGCGGAAGAACCGCAGGTCACCGCCCACGCAGAAGGCCGGGCCGTCGGCGGTCAGCAGCACGCACCGCACGGTGTCGTCGGTCTCCGCGGTGCGGATCGCGGCGTCGAGCGCCTCGACCATGGCCGGATCGATCGCGTTCCCCGCATCCGGGCGGGTCATCCTGATCTCGGCCACCCCCTCGGTGACCCGGTAGGTGGCTCGGTCTGCGTGCATCGCGTCCTCCCGAACGGCGTCCCCGGCGTTGACGTCGAATCTCGCATAAGTTTATTCTCGATTCAAATCTGGTTGACGAAAGGTGCTGCGATGCCGCCGCGTTCCGGTCCCCGTCTGGTGGTCGTCGGGGCGTCCCTCGCCGGTCTGCGGGCCGTCGAGGCCGCCCGCGACGCCGGCCACACCGGCCCGGTGACGCTGGTCGGCGCCGAGCCGCACCTGCCCTACGACCGGCCGCCGCTGTCGAAGGCCTTCCTCGAGGACGGGGAGGCCCCCGACGTCCGCTTCCGCGAGGAGGAGCACCTGCGCTCCGACCTCGGCGTGGACCTGGAGCTGGGTGCGCCCGCGACCGGGCTCGACGCCGACGCCCGCGAGGTCGTCGTCGGCGACCGACGGATCGGCTACGACGCCCTGGTGGTCGCCACCGGTGCGCGGGCCCGCAGGCTGCCCGGCGACCTCGCCGGGCTGCACACCCTGCGCACCCTCGACGACGCCGCCGCCGTGCGGGCCGCGCTCGACGCGGGGGCCCGCACCGTCGTCGTCGGCGCGGGGTTCATCGGCTCCGAGGTCGCCTCCGGCGCCCGCAGGAGGGGACTGCCCGCCACCATCGTCGAGGCGCTGCCCACCCCGCTGGTGCGCGCGGTCGGCGAGCAGATGGGCGCGGCGCTGTCCCGGCTGCACGAGGCCCACGGCACCGACCTGCGCTGCGGCGTCGGCGTCGACGCCGTGGAGGGGACCGACCGGGTCACCGGTGTCCGGCTGAGCAACGGCACCGTGCTGCCCGCGGACCTCGTCGTCGCCGGGATCGGGGCCACCCCGGACACGGAGTGGCTGGAGGGCTCGGGCGTCGGGCTGCAGGACGGCGTCCTCGCCGACGAGACGCTCGCGACCGCGCTGCCCGGGGTGTACGCCGCGGGCGACGTCGTCCGCTGGCGCAACCCGCTGTTCGCCGACCTGCCGACCGGTGGCCTGATGCGCATCGAGCACTGGACCAGCGCCGCGGAGCAGGGCGCCCGCGCCGCGCGGAACGCGCTCGACCCGGCCGCGGCGACGCCCTACGAGACGGTGCCCTACTTCTGGTCGGACTGGTACTCCAGCCGCATCCAGTTCGTCGGGGTCGCCGCCGCCGACGAGATCCGGGTCGTCTCCGGCTCGGTGGAGGAGGGCCGCTTCGTGGCCCTGTACCGCACCGGGGACCGGCTGACCGGCGCGCTGACGCTCGACCGTCGCGCCGACGTCATGAAGTACCGCGTCCGCATCGGACGCCGCACGAGCTGGGCGGACGCACTCGCGTTCGCCGAGGAGCGCAACGCCGCGGCCGTCGCGGCGGGCCACTGATCGACGCAGGAAGAGGAACTCATGGGCGAGGCCTACATCGTCGACGCCGTCCGGGCCCCGGTGGGCCGGCGCAAGGGCGGCCTGGCCGCGGTGCACCCCGCGGACCTCGGCGCGCACCCGATCCGGGCGCTGGTGGAGCGCACCGGCGTCGACCCGGCCGCGATCGACGACGTCGTCTACGGCTGCCTGGACACCATCGGCGCCCAGGCCGGGGACATCGCGCGCACCGCGGCCCTGGTCGCCGGGCTGCCCGAGTCCGTGCCCGGCACCACCGTCGACCGGCAGTGCGGGTCCAGCCAGCAGGCGGTCTCCTTCGCCGCGCAGGCGGTCATGGCGGGCACCCAGGACCTCGTCGTCGCCGGTGGCGTGCAGGTCATGTCCCAGTACCCGATCCTGTCCTCGTTCGGCGCGGGCGAGCCGTTCGGGGCGACCGACCCGTGGACGGGCAGCGTCGGCTGGGAGGCCCGCTACGGCTCCCAGGAGATCAGCCAGTTCCGCAGCGCGGAGATGATCGCCGAGAAGTGGAACCTCTCCCGCGAGGACATGGAGGTCTTCGCGCTGGAGAGCCACCGCCGCGCGCTCACCGCGATCGAGGAGGGCCGGTTCGACCGCGAGATCGTGCCCTTCGGCGAGGTCGTCCGGGACGAGGGCCCGCGGGCCGACACCTCCCTGGAGAAGCTCGCCGCCCTGAAGACCCTGACCGACGGCGGCCGGCTCACCGCCGGGGTGTCCAGCCAGGTCTCCGACGGCACGGCGGCCCTGCTCATCGCCTCGGAGACGGCGGTGCGCGACCACGGGCTGACCCCGCGGGCGCGGATCCACCACGTGTCGGTGCGCGGCTCGGACCCGGTGTGGATGCTGACCGCGCCCATCCCGGCCACCGAGTACGCGCTCAAGCGCACCGGCCTGACGATCGACGACATCGACACCGTCGAGATCAACGAGGCGTTCGCCTCGGTCGTGCAGGCCTGGCTGATCGAGACCGGCGCCGACCCGGCCAAGGTCAACCCCAACGGCGGGGCGATCGCCCTGGGCCACCCGCTCGGCGCGACCGGCGCCCGGCTGATGACCACGATGCTGCACGAGCTCGAGCGCACCGGGGGCCGCTACGGCCTGCAGACCATGTGCGAGGGCGGCGGCCAGGCCAACGTCACGATCATCGAGCGGCTCTGATGGGCACCGCCGTCGTCGTCGAGGCCGTCCGGACCCCGGTCGGCAAGGGGAAGGCCGGGGGAGGGCTGTCCGGGGTGCACCCGGCCGACCTGCTCGCCGGCCAGCTCGTCGCGCTGGTCGAGCGGGCGGGCATCGACCCCGCGCTGGTCGAGGACGTGATCGTCGGCTGCGCCCAGCAGGTGGGGGAGCAGGCCGGCAACATCGGGCGCAACGCGGTGCTCGGGGCCGGGTTCCCGGAGAGCGTGCCGAGCACCACCCTGAACCGGCAGTGCGGGTCCAGCCAGCAGGCCGCGGCGTTCGCCGCGCAGGCGGTCATGGCCGGCGTGCACGACGTCGTGATCGCGGCCGGGGTGGAGTCGATGAGCGCGGTGCCGATCGGCAGCGCGCGCGCCGGCGCCGGGGCCCGGCACGCGGCCCGCTACCCGGACGGCCTGGTCAACCAGGGCATCTCGGCCGAGCTCGTGGCCCAGCGCTGGAAGCTCGACCGCGACGAGCTCGACGCCTACTCCGCCGAGTCGCACCGCCGGGCCGCGGCGACCTGGGCCGAGGGCGGCTTCGACGCCGAGGTCGTCGCGGTCCCGGAGGCACCGGACCTGGTCACCGACGAGACCGTCCGCGGCACGACGACCGCCGAGGGCCTCGCCGGGCTGCGGCCGTCGTTCCGGACCGACGGGGCCCTCGCCCGCTTCCCGGACGTCGACTGGAAGATCACCCCGGGCAACTCCTCGCCGCTGACCGACGGTGCGTCCGCGGTGCTGGTCATGAGCGAGCGCCGCGCCGTGGAGCTGGGCCTGCGCCCGCGCGCCCGGTTCCACGCGTTCTCCGTGGTCGGCGACGACCCGCTGATGATGCTGACCGGGCCGATCCCGGCCACGCACGCGGTGCTGGCCCGCAGCGGCCTGGGCATCGGCGACATCGACGCCTACGAGGTCAACGAGGCGTTCGCGCCGGTCCCGCTGGCCTGGGCCCGCGAGTTCGGCGCGGACCCGGCCCGGCTCAACCCGCGCGGCGGGGCGATCGCGCTGGGCCACGCGCTCGGCTCGTCGGGGACCCGGCTGCTGGTGACGATGCTGCACCACCTGGAGGCCACCGGCGGCCGCTACGGCCTGCAGACGATGTGCGAGGCCGGTGGCATGGCCAACGCGACGATCATCGAGCGGCTCTGAGGGGACGGCGGGCCGCCCCCGCGGGTCAGCACCCGCGGAAGACGGCCCGCCGCTTCTCGACGAACGCGGCCCGGCCCTCGGCGTAGTCGTGGGTCGTGGCGTGGCGCTGCTGCAGCGTCGCCTCCAGCTCCAGCTGGTCGGCGAGGCGTCGCTGGGCCGCGGCGCCGAGCGCCTGCTTGGTGCTCGCCAGCGCGACCGTCGGCGCCTGCGCGAGCCGCTGTGCGAGGGTCTCCGCCTCCGCGGCGAGGCGCCCGACGGGGTGCACGGCGTTGACCAGGCCCCACCGGAGCGCGGTCTCGGCGGGCAGCCGGTCGCCCAGCATGCACAGCTCGGCGGCCCGGGTCAGCCCGATCCGCTCGGCCAGGAACGCGGTCGTCCCACCGTCGGGCATCACCCCGATCCGGACGAAGGCGAGCAGCAGGTAGGCGTCGTCGGCGGCGACGAGCAGGTCGCAGGACAGGGCGAGGGACACCCCGAGCCCGGCGCAGGCGCCCTGGACCGCGGCGACGAACGGCTTCGGCGCGGCCCGGATCCCGGTGACGATCGGGTTGTAGATCTCGCGCAGCCGGCTCGACAGGTCCGGGTCGCCCTCCGGGGTCAGGTCGCGGGCGTTCTTCACGTCGGCGCCCGCGCAGAACGCGCGGCCCGCCCCGGTGACGAGCACCGCCCGCACCGTGTCGTCCGCCGACGCGCGGCGGACCGCGTCCAGCAGCTCGGAGCCCATCTGCGGGGTCCAGGCGTTCAGGGCGTCCGGCCGGTGCAGCTCGATCCGGGCGAGCCCGTCGCCGGTCGTGTAGCGCAGGTCCTCGTAGCGCGGGGTCACCCCCGCAACCTACATTGAACTCAGATTCGAAAACAGAGGAGACCGTGTGACCGTGGAGCTCGCCGAGCAGACGCAGGACTGGACCGAGCCGGGGGCGCACCCCGTGCTGCCGGGGGTGCACCGGATCCCGTTGCCGTTGCCCACCGACGGCCTGCGCGCGGTCAACGTGTACGTGATCGAGGGCGCCGACGGCCCGACGCTGGTCGACTCCGGCTGGGCCGGCGCCGACGGCGACGCCCTCACCCGCGGGCTGCGCGCGCTCGGGTACGGCCCGGCCGACGTCGCGCAGGTGGTGGTCACCCACGCCCACCACGACCACTACACCCAGGCGCTGACCCTGCGGGCGGAGCACGGGACCCGGGTCCTGCTGGGCCGCGGGGAGGAGCCGACGGTCACCGCGCAGACCCACCCCCTCGACCACCCGGCCCCGCAGCCCCCGCTGGTGGCCCGGGCCGGCGCAGCGGACCTCGCACGCGAGTACGCCGCGCTGGTGGCGGCGATCGAGCAGTCCGACACGACCCCGTGGGGTCCGCCGGACGTCTGGCTCGACGACGGCGGGACCGTCCCGACCGGGCGGGGGGACCTGGAGGTGCGGGCCACCCCGGGGCACACCCGCGGACACGTCGTGCTGCGCGACACCGCACGGGGCGCGCTGTTCGCCGGCGACCACGTGCTCCCGCACATCACGCCCTCGATCGGCTACGAGCGCGCCCCCGAGCCCACCCCGCTGCGCAGCTACCTGGACTCGTTGCGGCTGGTCCGGGACCTGCCCGACGCCCTGCTGCTGCCCGCACACGGGCCGGTGACCCGCAGCGTGCACACCCGGGTCGACGAGCTGCTGGCCCACCACGAGCAGCGCCTGGCCGCCGCGGCCGACCGGGTCCGCGCCGGGGACGACACGGCCTGGGCGGTCGCCGCGGCGCTGCCGTGGACCCGGCGCGCGCAGCACGTGTCGCAGCTGGCGACCGAGCACGCGGCGCTGGCGGTGCTGGAGATCGCGGCCCACCTCGACGTGCTCGTCATGGCGGGGGAGCTCGTCGCGGCCGACGGTGCCGACGGCGTCCGCCGCTACGCCACCACCTGAGACGCCCGACGCGCCGCCACCCGGGCACGGGCGACGGCGCGTCGGCGGGGAGCGGAGGTCAGACGGTCGCGGTGAGCGGGAAGTCCGCGAGGATGCGCTCGGTGACGAGCTTGGCGGTCTCCGCGCACGCCGTCGTGCCACCGTTGGCGTACTCCTTGACGCCGTCGCCGACGTTCCAGAGGTTCGCGATCGGGGTCTCCGAGGTCAGGTCGTACCCGGCGACGGCGCGCTGCGGCGGCCAGCCGTCGCGCATGACGGCCACGGACAGGATCCGGGCGCCGTCGAAGCCGGGGACCTGCTCCTGGAGGTCCTTCTTCAGCAGCGCCACCTCGGCGTCGGCGTCGAAGTCGCCGACCGAGGGCTTGGGCACCGACGCCGCGACGTAGAGGTTCCAGCCGTCGGGGGCCATCTCCGGGCAGGTGTCGGTGAAGTTCGCGACGTAGCAGAGCCGCTCGGACTTCGAGAACAGCAGCATCCCCGGCACGTCCACCAGGCGCTCACGGCTGGCGAAGTTCACCGCGAGCATCGAGCACGGACGGTCCTTGATCCGGACCTGCTCGCGGTAGTCGGCCGGCAGGTTCTCCTCGCCGACCATGGCGACGGTGCCCGCGGGACCGGTGTCGCTGACCGCGACCCGGCAGGTGACCTCGACCCGCTCCCCGTCGCGGACGACGGTGGCGCCGGTGACCCGGCCGTCGGCGACGTGCAGCCGCTCGACCTCCGAGGACAGCCACACCTGCCCGCCGTTGCGGGCGACGGAGTCCGCCAGCGACTGCCAGACCCCGATGGTCCCGGCGGGGCAGAACCCGAACCGCTTGAACGCGGACTTGCGGGTGAAGTAGGTGAGGAACACCCGGGCGGGCAGCTCCTCGGAGCCGACGGCGAACACCGAGGCGCACATGTTGCGGAACACGCCCTGGACGGCCTCGTTCTTCGAGTACTTCCCGACCCACTCCGCGGTGGACATCTCGCTGCCGGGCAGCGCGTCGTCGTCGGTGCGGGCGGCGCCGATGCCCGAGAGCAGCTTCGCGCCCTGCCGGGTGAGCTGGGAGAGCAGCATGCCCCAGCCGCCGCGGGTGACGTCGAGGTTCTTCCCGCCGACCCGGTACAGCACGGGGACCTGCGGGGTGCGGACGTCGAACTCGGCGCCGACCTCGGCGAAGGTCTCCTCGGTGATCCCGCCGACCTCGATCACGATGGCCCCGTCGTTGACGAGGAAGCCGTCGATGTCGGTGGTCGAGGCGCGACCGCCGACCTTGTCGAGCCGCTCCACGACGAGGGTGCGGTAGCCGGCGTGGGCCAGCCGGGCGGCGGCGAACAGGCCACCGGCCCCCGCTCCCACCACGAGCGCGTCGAACGCGGTGTCGGACTCGATGGGCGCCACGGGTCATCTCCTTCGATCGCTTCTTTTAATCGACAGTAAATTAATGCCGTGGCCGGGTCAACCGCCCGGTGCGAGACCCTCCCGCACGATCGTCTGCGCGGTGCGCACGGTGTCGGCGAGGTCGCCGCGGTCGGGGCGCCACCACTCCGGCGCCCAGTTCAGCGCCCCCATCACCAGCATCCGCGCCGCGTGCGGGTCCAGCTCCGGGTCGAGCTGCCCAGCGGCCCGTGCGTCGTCGACCAGGCCGCGCCACAGGGCGCCGTAGCGGCGCTGGTCGCGCAGCTGGACGTCGCGGATGCCCTGCGGGAGCTGGGCGGCGTTGCGGATCGCCGCGGCGGCGTACTCCGAGTCGCGCAGCACGATCTCCAGGTGGGCGCGCACCGCGGTGGCGATCCGGTCCATCGGCGGCGTCCCGTCCGGGAGGGCGGCGAGCTCGTCGTGGACGTGGGCCATCGTGCGCCGCAGCCCGACCTGCACGACCTCCTGGATCAGCTCGTCGCGGGAGGCGAAGTGGTAGTAGATCGCCGGGGCCTGGAGGCCGGCGAGCCCGGCGATGTCGAGCAGCCGGGTGCCGGCGTAGCCGCTGCGGTTCAGCACGACCGCCGCGGCGTCGAGGATCCGTTCGCGGGTCCGCGCCGAGCGCGGCGCGGACCCGGTGCCCGCGCGGCGCGGCCCCCGTCGCCGGTCCGGTCCGTCCGTCATCGCGTCAGGCTACTGTCTAATCGTAATAAGAAAAAAGACCTGGAGGCGTGGCATGGACGAGGTGGAGCGCGGTCGTGGACCGCTGGCCGGCCGGACGGTCGTCGAGCTGGCGGGCATCGGGCCGGGGCCGTTCGCCTGCATGGCGCTGGCCGACCTCGGCGCCGAGGTGATCCGGATCGACCGGCCCGCGGCCGGGCCGCTCTCGACGGCGCCGCCCGCGGCCGACGTGCTCAACCGCGGCAAGCGGTCGGTCGTGCTGGACCTCAAGCGTCCCGAGGCGGTGGAGGCCGTGCTGACCCTCGCCGGACGCGCGGACGTGCTGGTCGAGGGGAACCGGCCGGGCGTCGCCGAGCGGCTGGGGGTGGGGCCGGACGCGGTGTGGGCGCGCAACCCCCGGCTGGTCTACGGCCGGATGACCGGCTGGGGTCAGGACGGCCCGCTCGCCCACACCGCCGGCCACGACATCGGCTACATCGCGCTGACCGGCGCCCTGCACGCCATGGGCGAGGCGGGCGGCCCGCCGCAGATCCCGCTCAACCTCGTCGGCGACTTCGGGGGCGGGTCCACCTACCTGGTGATCGGGGTGCTCGCGGCGCTGCTGGAGGCCGAGCGCACCGGGCGCGGCCAGGTCGTCGACGCCGCGATCGTCGACGGCGCGTCGCACCTGCTCGCCGCGATCCACGCCATGCTCGGCTCCGGCCGCTGGGAGGACCGGCGCGGGGTCAACATGCTCGACGGCGGCACCCCATTCTACGCGGTCTACGCGACCGCCGACGGCGGGCACATGGCGGTCGGGTCGCTGGAGCCGAAGTTCTACGCCGAGCTGCTACGGCTGCTGGAGATCCCGCGCGAGGTGGCGGCGCCGGAGGACCAGCAGGACCGGAGCCGGTGGCCCGCGCTGCGGGCCGCGCTCGCCGCGCGCTTCGCCACCCGCACCCGCGACGAGTGGACCGCCGTCTTCGACGGCACCGACGCCTGCGTCGCGCCGGTGCTGGGGCTGCGCGAGGCCGCCGCCCACCCGCACGTCGCCGCCCGGGGGAGCGTGGCCGACACCGGCGGGGTGCTGCAGCCCGGCCCGGCGCCCCGGTTCTCCGGCCACCCCGTCGCCGCACCCGCCGCGCCACCGGCCCGCGGGCGCGACACCCGGGAGGTGCTGGCCGGCGCCGGCCTGGACGTCGACGCCCTGCTGGCCTCGGGGGCGGCACAGGAGGCGTAGCCGCACCCGGCCCGGTGACCGGCCGCGGTCCGCCGGCGACATCGGCACCCGGTCGCACCACGGGGTCCCGGGTCGTCCCGTCGGCGGAGTCCCGGACGGTGGGCCCGCGGTGCGCGACGCGGCCGGGCACACCGCGTCGCGCAGCGGACCTCCGGACCTCAGGACATCCCGGACGCCGCGAGCGGGTCGTACCCGGCGCCGGACAGCAGCGTCTGCATCTGGCGCCGGCGCACCCCGATGTTGGACCCCTCGATCACCGGGTAGGCCAGCGCCTCGTCCAGGAGCCGCTTGAGCGGGAACCCGTTGTCGTAGGCCGAGACCCCGACCACCCGGATCAGGTCGTTGATCACCTCGACCGCGGTGTCGGAGCCGAGGACCTTCGCGTGCAGCGCCCACTCCAGGCCGTGCGGGTCACCGGACAGGGCCGCGTCCAGCGCCCGCCACGACAGCAGCCGGACCGACTCGATCCGCGCCTTCGCGTTCGTCAGGACGTCGGCCACCGCCTGGTGCTCGATGATCGGGACGGCGCCGCCCCGGTGCTCGGTGGTCGCGAACCGGAGTGCGATCTCGAACGCCCGGCGCATCGCCGCGACGGAGAACGTGCCGATCGAGGCCCCGCTGCCGACGAACGCGGCACGGGTCAGCTCGACGCCCTGCCCCTCGGTGCCGAGCAGGTTGCCGCGGGGCACGCGGACGTCGCGCAGCCGGATCCGTGCGGTGAGACACCCGCGCAGGCCGGGCAGGTCGTAGAGGTGCTCGACCTCGATGTGCCCGGCCAGGTGCTCCCGCTCGGCGACGACGAGCGACACCCCGCCCGGGGCGCGGCAGACGATCGTCATGATGTCGGGACCGTCACCGTCCCACCCGGGCAGGTGCGACGCCCACGCCTTCGTCCCGTTGACGAGGTAGTGGTCGCCGTCCGGTTCCGCCGTGGTCCGGACCCCTTCGGCCGGGGCGGGCGCGTCGAAGTTCGCGCTGCCACCCGGCTCGGAGTACGCCATCGCCGCGACCGGTGCGCCGGCATCGGCCAGGAACGGCGCGACGAAGCGCTCGATCTGCTCCGGGGTGCCGACCTGGTAGACCGGCACCAGCGCGATCAGCGGCCCGGCCATCGAGATCACGAAGTCCGGGCTGTGGGCGGCCCACTCCTCGATCAGGATCGCGGCGTCGACGCCGTTGCCCGCGGCGCCGCCGAAGGGCACCGGGATCAGCCCCTTGAGGAAACCGGCCGCCACCGCCTGCTCGAACGCCGGCCGGGCGAGGTCGGCACGCCGGGCCGGATCCGGCTCGTTCCGCACGGCCTCGGCCAGATCCGCCAGGTGCGCCTCGGCGAACTGCCGGGCCACCTTCTTCAGCTGCTCCTGCTCGGGTGAGAGCGAGAACGACACCGCCATCGTCGACCTCCGTCGTCAGTCATGCGATCGACGCCAGTCTCACGGCGGGACACCGGTCGGTCCGTTCAGTCCGTGCACGCTTCCCGTGCAGTTCGTGCATCGCGGCGGGCCTCGCTCGGCGACCGGCCGAACGCACGCCGGAAGGCCCGGCTGAACGACGACGGGCCGTCGTACCCCACCGCCGCGGCGACCTCGGTGACCGCCGGCGCGGCGCCCGGGCCGGCGAGCAGCGCCGCGGCCCGCTCCATCCGACGGCGGCGCAGCAGCGCGGCGAAGCTCTCGCCGCCGGCGCTCACGGCGGCGTGCAGCGTGCGCGGAGCGACGCCGAGCTCCCGGCTCACCGACGCCACGCCGAGTGCCGGGTCCCCCAGACCGCGGTCGATGCAGCGCAGGGCCGCGGTCCGCAGCGCGGCCCGCGGGTCCCTCGCGGCGGCGCCCTGCCCGCCGGCGACGCCGCACAGCGCCGAGACGAGGGCGGCCTCGACGTCGGGGGCGCCCGGCCCGGGCTCGACCTCCCACATGGCCCGCACGAGACCGGTCACCACGGCCCCCGCCCCGTCGGCGCCCCAGGCCCCGGCGAGCAGGTCCCGGACCGTGTCACGGCGGCTGCTCAACAGCGCGTGCGGCACCCGGTAGGACACCATCTCCCACGGCGCGTCGAACGCGAACCGGTAGGGCTCGGTGGTGTCGACGACGGTGAACTGGCCGGGCCGCACCACCGACCGGCGACCGGCCTGTTCCACCCCGCACTCGCCGACCGTCTGGAGGTTGACGAAGACGTAGTCACCGTCGGTCCTGGCGACCTCCCGGCGCCCGTGGATGGTCGTCTGCGGCTGCGAGCCGAGGGACGCCCGGACGACCGAGTCGAGCGACCGCGTCTCGACCCGGCTCGCGAAGCCGTGACCCGCGACGGTCGGCGCCGGCGACAGCGGGACGAAGGCCTCGCAGATGATCTCTCTCCAGTACGCGAACTGCTCGCTCGCGGGCTGGGAGGACACGTCCCACACCGTCATGCCGCGCCTCCGTGGTCCGCCGGGCCCACACCATCGTCGGCACCGCCGTGACATCAGCGTCGCGTCCCGATCACGTCCGGGTCAACAGCCGGTCGGCCGGCTCGGGAGACGCGCTCCGGCCGGGCCCCGGTGTGGGCCGGACGGACGATTGCCCGCTCCATCCAGCGGTGTCTAATCTACGAGCGATTAAACATCGACGAGGAGGCCGACGATGCCCGCCCCGATCGCGCACCGCCGAGCGGCCCTGGAGGCACGCCACCCGACGTGGCAGCCCCGCACGCTCGACGGGTTCCTGGACGACTGCGCCCGCGAGTTCCCCGACCGGCCGCTCGTCGTCACCGACGACCGCACCCTCGACTACGCCGGCGCCGCCGAGTTGACGGCCCGGCTCGCCGGCGGGCTGGCCGCGCTCGGCGTCCGCCCGGGCGACCGGGTCGGCCTGCTCATGGCCAACCACCTGGAGTTCGTCCCGCTCAAGTTCGCGGTCGCGCGGGCCGGCGCGGTCGCCATCCCGTTCAACTTCCTCTACCGCCGCGACGAGCTCGCCTACGTGCTGCGCCAGTCCCGCTGCACGGTGCTCGTCACGATGACCGGCTACGGCGACCTCGACCACCTCGCCCTGCTCGACGACGTGGCCCCCGGCTGGGAGCACGGCCCCACCGCCGAGCTCCCGGACCTGCGCGCGGTCGTCCAGCTGCCGACGGTGCGCCCGGCCCGGCCCGACGTGACGACGGTGGAGGAGCTGGGTGCCCTCGGCGAGCCGGTCGCGGCCGGGTCCACCGGGGTCGCCCCGGGCGACCTGGGCGACATCCTCTACACCTCGGGCACCACGGGGTCGCCGAAGGGGGTGATGATCACCCACGACGCCGTCCTGCGCACCGGCTACGCCTCCGCGCTGACCCGCGCCTTCGAGGACGGGCGCCGCATCCTGTTCTCGCTGCCCTGCTACCACATGTTCGGCTACGTCGAGGGCCTGGTCGCGGCCATGTTCGTCGGCGGGGCGATCGTCCCGCGGCTGGCGTTCTCCGCGGCCGACTACTTCGACGGCATCGAGCGGCACCGCGCGACCGAGATCCTCTGCGTGCCCACCATGACCGTCGCCCTGCTGGAGCACCCCGACCGTTCCGCGCGCGACCTGTCCTCGGTGTTCGCCGTGCTCTCCGGCGCCGCGCCCGCGCCGGTGTGGCTGTGGGAGCGGGTCCGCGCCGAGCTGGGGATCTCCGAGATCACCACCGGCTACGGGATGACCGAGTGCGGCGGCGCGATGACGATGACGCTGCCCGAGGACCCCCTGGAGCAGCACTCGGCGACCGTCGGGCGGGTCAAGCGCGCCGGGGTGGCCGGGCTGCCCGACCACGACGGCGACCTGTGCCACTACCGGACCTGCGACCCGATGACCGGCGAGGAGCTGCCGGCCGGGACGGAGGGGGAGCTGGTGTCGTCCGGGCCCACCCACATGCTCGGGTTCTGGGACAAGCCCGAGGAGACCGCCGCCGCCCTGCGCGGGGGCCGGGTGTTCTCGGGCGATCTGGGCCGGGTCCGCGACGACGGCTACCTGGAGATCACCGGCCGCAGCAAGGAGCTCTACAAGAGCGGCGGCGAGCTGGTGATGCCCAAGGAGATCGAGGAGCTGATCACCCGCCACCCCGGGGTCAGCCAGGCCTACGCCGTCGGTGTCGCGGACGACCGGTGGGGCGAGGTCGGGTGCCTGTGGATCGTCCCGGAGCCGGGCGCGACCGTCGACCCCGACGCGGTGCTGGCGCTCTGCCGGGAGAAGCTCGCCCGGTTCAAGGTGCCCAAGCACGTGCTGGTGACCACCGCCGAGGACCTGCCGACCACCCCGACCGGCAAGGTCCAGAAGTTCCGGCTCGCCCGGCGCGCCGCCGAGGTGCTGGGCTGAGAAGGGGTCGGGCCCCGGGCGGCGCCCGGGGCCCGACCCTGTCGTGCCCTCAGGCGTCGAGCTGGTCGCGCAGCACGAACTTCTGGACCTTCCCCGACGGCGTCACGGGCAGCTCGTCGACCAGGAACCAGCGCACCGGCACCTTGTACGGGGTGAGCCGCTCCAGGCAGTGCGCGGCCAGCTCGTCGGTGAACCCGGGCTCCTGCGGCTCGTGGGTCACCACCGCGGCGGCGACGATCTCGCCCCAGGTGGGGTCCGGCAGGCCGACCACGGCCGACGCGGCCACGGCCGGGTGCTCGGCCAGCGCGACCTCGATCTCGGCCGGGGCGATGTTCTCGCCGCCGCGGATGATGAGCTCCTTCAGCCGGCCGGTCAGGGTGATCATGCCGCGGTCGTCCATCGAGCCGAGGTCGCCGGTGTGCACCCAGCCCTCGTCGTCGACGGTCGCGGCGGTGGCGCCGGGGTCGTCGTAGTAGCAGAGCATCTGGTTGTAGCCGCGGGCGCAGACCTCGCCGACGGTGCCGAGCGGCACGACGTCGCCGGTGGCGGGGTCGACGATCCGCGCCCCGGTGTGCGGCAGCGGGCGGCCGACGCTGCGGACGAGGTCGTCGGCGGTGTCGGAGCGCCGCGTCAGGCTCAGCACGGGGGAGAGCTCGGTCTGGCCGTAGAGGTTGTGCACGAAGGCGCCGAAGGTCTCCCGGACGGCGGTGATCATCGACCCGGGGACGGTCGCGGCGCCGACCAGGACGGTGTCCAGCGCCGGTGCCTGGCCGTCGCGGCGGCGCGCCTCGTGCAGCACCGCGCCGAGCACCGTCGGCACGCTCATCAGGATCGTCGCGCGCTCGTCGTGCATCGCGTCGAGCACGGCGCCGGGCTCGAACCGCTCGATCAGCACCACCGTGCCGCCCAGCACCGCGGGGCCCAGCGTCGAGATGACGCAGCCCGCGGTGTGGAAGGTCGGCAGCGGCGCGACGGCGACGGCGCCGTCGCGGGCCTCGGCGGTGTACATGGTGAGCCGGGCGTTGTTCAGCAGCGAGCGGTGCGCCAGCAGCACGCCCTTGGGGCGCCCGGTGGTCCCGGAGGTGAACTGCATCATCGCCGGGGCGTCCGGCGCGCTGCGCTCCGGCATGTCGGGCGAGCCGCCGTCGAGCGGCGTGCCGTGCAGCCGGTCGGTGTCGGACAGGCTGACCACGTGGGCGAGACCGGCCACCCGCGGCACGACGTCGGCGACGACGCCGGTCAGGTCGTGGTCGCGCACCCGGTCGGCGTGCAGCAGGACCGTCGAGCGGGACAGGGTGAGTGCGTACTCCAGCTCGCCCGGGCGCAGGGCCGGGTTGAGCGCCACCAGCACGACCCCCGCCAGGCCCGCCGCGTACTGGACGATCGTCCACTCCGCGACGTTCGGCGCCCAGATCGCGACGTGCCCGCCGGGCCCGGCGAGCTCCAGCAGGGTCCCGGCGACCCGGCTCGCCTCGTCGAGCAGCTCGGCGTAGGTCCAGCGGCCGGCGGCGCCGTCGTGCCGGGTCGCGACGAGCGCGACGGTGTCCGGGTGCGCGGCGGCCTGCTCGCGCAGGAGACCGCCGACCGTGCCCTCGACGAGGCCGGGGCCGGGGCCCTCGAGCCACTCGGAGCGCCCGGTCGCCGGGGCGGGGGAGGTGGAGCTGACGGCCTGCGTGCTCATGACGGGCCTCCGTGAGGCGGGAGAGGGCGTGGACCGATCGAATAAACGAACCTAGATAAAATTCCGGTCGGGTCAACCGCCGGTCGGAGCCGACAGCCCGCGCCGGACGATCGTCCGGGCGGTCCGGACCAGGGACTTCAGCGAGCCGCGCCCGGGGCTCCACCACTCGCACGCCCAGTTGAGCGCGCCGAGCACCAGCATCCGGGCCGCCCGCGGGTCGAGCCCGTCCCGCAGCTCGCCCGCGTCACGGGCGGCCTCGACGAGCTCGCGCCAGAAATCGCTGTAGCGCTGCTGCTCCGCCAGCTGCCGGGTGCGGACCTCCGGGGGCAGCTGCTGGGTGTTGCGGATCGAGGCGACCGTGTAGTCGGAGATGCGGAGCACGACCTGCAGGTGGGCCTCGACCGCGCAGCAGATGCGGTCCATCGCCGTCGCCCCGGCCGGCAGCTCCTGCACCTGCGCCCGCACGTGCTCCAGGTTGCGCACCATGCCCGCCACCACGACCTGTTCGACCAGGTCCTCGCGGGAGTCGAAGTAGTAGTAGACGGCCGGCGGCCGGACCCCGGCCAGCCGCGCGACGTCGGCGAGCCGGGTCCCGGCGTACCCGCGCGTCGCGAGCAGCGACGCCGTCGCGTCCAGGATCCGGCGCCGGGTCCGCGCCGACTTCTCGCCGGGGCCCCGGACGCCCGCCGTCCGGACCGTGTGGGCGCGGGGCACGACGTCAGTACGACGCGGGCAGGCCCAGGCTGCGCTGGGCGACGAAGTTCAGGACCATCTCCCGGCTGACCGGCGCGGTCTTGAGCATCCGGGCGACGAACCACAGGTCGGCCAGGCCGTACTCCAGCGACAGGCCGTTCCCGCCGTGGCTCTGGATCGCCTGGTCCAGGGTGCGCAGCGAGGAGTCGGCCGCGGCGAACTTCGCGATGTTCGACGCCTCCGCGGCGTCGGCGCCCGCGTCGAACAGCTCGGCGGCGCGGTAGGTCATCAGCCGCGACAGCTGGGTCCCGATGTAGGCCTCGGCCAGCGGGTGCGCGACGCCCTGGTGCGAGCCGATCGGCACGCCCCACACCTGGCGCTCGTTGGCGTAGCCGGTGGCCTTGTCCAGCGCGTAGCGGGCGATCCCGTTGGAGATGCAGGCCGCGGTGATCCGCTCCGGGTTGAGCCCGGCGAACACCTGGCGCAGGCCGTTGCCCTCGTCGCCGATCAGCGCCTCGGGGCCGACCCGCACGTCGTCGAGAAACACGGTGAACTGGTGCTCGGGCTGCTGCAGCGCCGCCGGGATGGTCTGCCAGGTCAGTCCCTCGGCGTCGGTCGGCACGACGAACAGCGACAGCGGGTGGCGCCCGCCCGGCCCCGGCTCGGGCTGCCGGGTCACGACCAGGACGGCGTCCGCCTCGTCGATGCCCGAGGTCCAGTACTTCTGCCCGCGGATCCGCCAGCCGTCGCCGTCGGGGTGGGCGGTGGTGGTGATCTCGTGGCTGTTCGAGCCCGCGTCCGGCTCGGTGATCGCGAACGCCATCTTGAGCGAGCCGTCGGCGATCCCCGGCAGCCAGCGCTCCTTGAGCTCGTGCGAGCCGTGCGCGTCGATGATCGACCCGCAGATCGCGGGGGAGATGACCATCATCAGCAGCGGGACGCCCTGCGACGAGGCCTCCTCGACGACCACGGCGAGGTCGCTCATGGTGCCGCCGCCACCGCCGTAGGCCTCGGACAGGTGCACGCCCAGGAACCCGGCCGCGCCGAGCTCCTTCCACAGCTCGGTCGGCTCCTCGTGGGCCTTCGCCTTCTCCATGAAGTAGCTGTGGCCGTAGCGACCGACCAGGGTCGCCACCGCGTCGCGCAGTGCCGCGCGCTCCTCGGTGTCGGCGACGATCAGCGAGCTGGGCATCGGTGTCTCCTCGGGGGCCCGGATATTTTTCTAATTCAGAATAGGTAAAAGGGTGGGGCTCCGTCAACGCGGCCGGAGCGGCTCAGGGCATCGACGAGCCGCCGCCGACGGCCACGACCTGGCCGGTGACCTGGTGCGCCGCGGTCTCCGAGGCCAGCCAGGCGACCGCGTTGCCGACGTCGGCCGGGGTGGTGCGCCGGCGCAGCGCCTGGGTGCGGACGATCGCGTCGACCTGGTCCGGCGCGAACAGCGCGTCCGCCCCGCCCGCCCAGACCGAGCTCGGGCCCACGTGGTCGTCCTCGGGGGGCAGGACCAGCCCGGGGGCGACGACGTTGCTGCGGATCCCGAACCGGCCGTTCTCCCGCGCCACCGTGCGGGCCAGCGAGATCAGCGCAGCCTTGGTGCCGCCGTAGATGCCCTGGCGGACGGCGCCGTAGGCGGCGTCGCTGGACAGGAACACGATCGCGCCCCGGCCGGCCTCGCGCATCGGGCCGAGCACGGCCTGCGTGCAGTCGATCGCGGCGAACAGGTTCACCTCGACCGTGCGCCGCCAGAGGTCCCGGTCGGTCTGCTCGGCGAACCAGCCGGGCCTGCTCCATCCGGCGTTGTTGACCAGCACGTCCACCCCGCCCCAGGCCGCCACCGCCTGCGCGGTCACCCGGGCGCCCGCGCCCTCGGCGGTCAGGTCGGTCGCGCACGCGGCCGCGTCCGGTGCGCCGAGGTCGCGCAGCTCGCCCGCGACCCGTTCGGCCTGCTCGCCGTCGATGTCGACGACCAGTACCCGCGCCCCCTCCGCCGCCAGGACCCGGGCGATGCCCCGCCCGATGTTGGCCCCCGCCCCGGTGACGACGACCCGTGCGTCGCGCAGTCCCAGATCCACTGTGCCTCCCGTTCTCCGGCCCGGTCTTTCGACGCGGGATTAAACACCGGTACGGCCGCGGCGTCGCCGTCTTGACACCGGACGGACGGCCGTGATGTCCTCTTGCGCGAGATTAATCAATGTTAAAAACGAGACCGTCCTGGGGGAGCAATGGTGCAGTCCCGGCCCGACCACGACCCGGTATCGGTGGGGTCGCTCGAGTTCTGGTCGCTGACCCCCGAGGGGCGCGAGGAGCGACTCCGGATCCTGCGCGACGAGCGTCCGGTCAGCTGGCAGCGCCCGGCCGAGGGGTCGATGCTGCCGCAGGAGGACGACGCCGGCTTCTGGGCGATCACCCGGCACGCCGACATCCAGGCCGTCAGCAAGGACCCGGCGACCTTCTGCTCCGGGCAGGGCGTGATGATCGAGGACGTCCCGAGCGACATCCTGGAGGCGGCCAGCTCGTTCCTCGCGACCGACGCACCACGGCACACCCAGCTGCGCCGGCTCGTCAGCGCCGCGTTCACCCCGCGCCAGGTCAAGAAGATCGAGGATCAGATCGCGGACCAGGCCCGCCGGATCGTCGACGAGCTGATCGCGACCGGGGACTGCGACTTCGTCGACCAGGTCTCCCGGCGGCTGCCGATGTGGACGATCTACGAGATGTGCGGCCTGTCCCCGGAGCGTCGCGACGCCGCTGCGCACGCCGCCGACGGCATGGTGTCCTGGTCGGACGCCGATGTCCGCGCCGGGCTGGAGCCCGCCGACCTGCTCAACCAGTCCCTGGTCACCCTCATCACGATCGGGCTGGAGCTCGCCGACGACCGGCGCGAGAACCCCCGCGACGACCTCATGACCAGCCTCGTGCAGGCCGAGGTCGACGGCGAGAGCCTCAGCGAGGAGGAGATCGCCGCGTTCTTCGTGCTGCTGTCGGTGGCGGGCAACGACACCACCCGCAACACGATCAGCCGCACGATGGAGGCGCTGACCCGGTTCCCGGACCAGCGCAAGATCCTCCAGGCCGACTTCGACGGCACGATCGGCACCGCGACCGACGAGTTCGTCCGCTGGGCCAGCCCGGTCATGACCTTCCGCCGGGTCGCCACCCGCGACGTCGAGCTGCACGGGCAGCAGATCCGCGAGGGCGACTGGGTCGTCATGTTCTACGCCTCGGGCAACCGCGACGAGCGGGTGTTCACCGACCCGCACGTCTTCGACGTCACCCGCTCGCCGAACCCGCACGTGGGGTTCGGCGGCGGCGGGCCGCACTTCTGCATGGGCAACATGCTGGCGCGGACCCAGCTGCGCGCGCTGTTCGGCGAGCTGCTGCACCGGGTGCCCGACCTGCGGACCGGCGAGCCCGTGCAGCTCGTCGGCAACTTCGTGGACGGCGTGAAGTCCATGCCGTGCACGCTCAACCTGTGAGGAGGAACCACCGATGCGTGTGGTGGTCGACTACGACAAGTGCACCGGGCTGGGACTGTGCGAGTCGCTGGCCCCCGACTTCTTCGAGGTCGCCGACGACGGCTCGCTGAACCTGTTGCAGGCCGAGGCCGACGAGGCACAGCGCTCGGAGCTGGAGGAGGCCTGTCGGGCCTGCCCCACCGAGGCGCTGCGGATCGAGGGATGAGTGCGATGACCAGGGTGTTCGACTCCGTCGAGGAGCTGCTGACCGCCGAGGGCGAGTCCTTCGGGCCCACCGACTGGACCGAGATCGACCAGCGCCGGGTGGACCTGTTCGCCGAGGCCACCGGCGACCACCAGTGGATCCACACCGACCCGGAGCGGGCCGCGTCCGGCCCGTTCGGCCGGACCATCGCGCACGGCTTCCTGACCCTGTCGCTGCTGCCGCGGCTGCTGAACGAGCTCTACACCGTCGACAACGTCCGGATGGGCATCAACTACGGGCTCAACAAGGTCCGCTTCCCCGCCCCCGTCCCGGTCGGCTCGAAGGTCCGGCTCGCCGCCGAGATCGCGTCGGTGCGCCGTGGCGAGGGCTTCGTCGAGGTCACCGTGCGCTCGACGCTCGAGGTCGAGGGCTCGGCCAAGCCCGCCTGCGTCATCGAGAGCGTCGGCCGGCTCTACCCCTGACCAGCTGTGAACGAGAGGAACCGACAGTGACCCCGACCGCCCCCGCCGGCGCGCCGCGTCCCCCCGCGGCTCCCTACGAGGAGCTGATCGAGCCCCGGCGGGTGCACGGTTCGCTCTACACCTCGCCGGAGATCTTCGCCGACGAGCTGGAGCGCATCTGGTACCGGACCTGGGTCTACGTCGGCCACGTCAGCGAGATCGCCGCACCGAACGACTACGTCCGCAAGTCCATCGGCCCGCAGGACGTCATCATGACGCGCACGGCCGACGGCGAGGTGCACCTGCTGCTCAACCGCTGCGCGCACCGCGGCAACCTGGTCTGCGAGGCCTCGGCGGGCAACTCCAGCTCGTTCCGGTGCCCGTACCACGGCTGGACCTACCGCAACGACGGCCGGATGCTCGGCTACCCGTTCCCGCAGGGCTACGGCGGCCGCGGCAAGCTCGACCTCGGGCTCGGCCGCGTCGCCCGGGTCGGGGTCCACCAGGGCTTCGTGTTCGGCAGCTTCGCCCCCGACGGCCCCACGCTCGACGAGCACCTCGGTGAGGCGAAGGGCGAGATCGACCGGCTGGTCCGGCTCTCGCCGGACGGCGAGATCGAGCTGACCGCCGGGTTCCTGCAGCACCGGGCGCAGGCCAACTGGAAGCTCCTCGCGGAGAACGAGACCGACGGCTACCACCCGCAGTTCGTGCACGCGTCGATCTTCAGCGTCGCCGAGAGCGGGATCGGCGCCCTCTACGGCGAGAAGTCCACGGCGGTCACCCGCGACCTCGGGGGCGGCCACAGCGAGAACGACCTGCGCCCGGAGTTCCGGCGCCTCGGCACGCCGCTGGGCTGGTTCGGCACCACCGAGGAGAAGGTGCCCGGCTACTCCGCCCGGATGCGCGAGACCTACGGCCCGGACGCCCACGACATCCTGGTCGAGGGCGGACCGCACGTGATGATCTTCCCGAACCTGTTCATCGCCGAGATCCAGCTGTTCACGATCCAGCCGCTGGCCGCGGACCTCACCGTCCAGCACGTCACCGCCGTGCAGCTCAAGGGCGCCCCCGAGATGAACCGGCGGATGCTGCAGCAGTGCATCGGCTCGGTCGGGCCCGCCGGGATGCTGCTCGCCGACGACACCGAGATGTACGAGCGCAACCAGGCCGGCGTCGCCGAGCTGCGCCCGGAGTGGCTCGACATCCGCCGCGGCGCCGACCGCGAGCACGTCGACGAGCGCGGACTCACCGTCGGCGGTGCCACCGACGAGACCGGCATGCGCGGGTTCTGGCAGCACTACACCCGGCTGATGACGGAGGGCCGATGACCACCACCGAGCTGGACCTGCGCACCGTCGAGCAGTTCCTCTACCGCGAGGCGCGCTACGCCGACGAGCACCGCTACTCCGACTGGGAGGCGCTCTGGACCCCGGACGCCCTCTACTGGGTGCCCGCCAACGATGACGACGCCGACCGCATGACGCAGATGTCGATCATCCACGACAACCGCAACCGGATCGCCACCCGCATCAAGCAGTACCGCACCGGTCGCCGGCACTCCCAGGTGCCCGCGTCCCGGCTGCGGCGCGTGGTGTCCAACGTGGAGATCATCGGGACCGTCCCGGAGACCGGGGACACCGAGGTCGGCGCCAACTTCGTCCTCGTCGAGTCCCGCGAGCGGGGCAACCGGCTGTGGGCCGGGCGGACCACCTACCGGCTCCGCGTCGTCGACGGCGAGCTCGCCCTGTCCTACAAGAAGGTCGCCCTGGTCGACAACGCCAGGGCGATCGCGACGCTGTCGTTCCTGATCTGATGGAGATCGCCCCCGACATCGTCGGCAACGAGTTCGCCGAGGTCAGCATCCGGGTCGACGACGACGCCAACAGCCGTCGCCTGCGGATCGAGGACCTGCGCACCGGCCGCGTCCGCTTCCTCGACGCCCTGGAGCTCGAGACGCTGGTGTGGCTGCCCGAGGGGCACCTGCACAAGCTGCTCGACCCGTCCGCGGACCGCTGGCGGGAGGACACGTGAGCACCGTCCTGACCCGGTTCGACGACCGTGCCGACGGCCGCGTCGCGACCCTGACCCTCAACCGGCCGCAGGCCCGCAACGCGATCACCGTCGAGCTGGCCCGCGCCCTGCACGACGGGCTCGCCGCGGCCGCGGAGACCGCCGACGTCGTCGTGGTCCGCGGCGCGGGCGGCCACTTCTGCGCGGGCGGGGACTTCCACGAGGTCTCCCGGCTCCGCGAGCAGGGACCCGAGGCGCTGCGGCCGCTGTTCGAGACCTTCGTCGGCGCCTGCGAGCTGATCGCGACGCTGCCGGTGCCGGTCGTCGCCGTCGTCGAGGGGTACGCGATGGCGGGCGGGTTCGAGCTGCTCCAGTCCGTCGACATCGCCCTCGTCCGCGACGACGCGGTGCTCGCCGACAACCACGCGAACTTCGGGATGATCCCCGGCGGCGGCGGGTCGCAGCGGCTGCCCCGCATCGTCGGGACGCCCCGCGCGCTCGGCCACATCCTGCTCGGCGACCGGCTCTCCGGCCGCGACGCCGTCGACTGGGGGCTGGCCTGGGCCTGCGCCCCGGCCGCCGAGCTCGACGCGCTCGTCGAGCGCACCGTCGCCAACCTGCTCGGCAAGGACCGCGACGCGCTCGCCCGGATCAAGCAGCTCGTCCGCGGCGGGCTGCACGGGACCCTGACCGACGGCCTCGCCGCCGAGCTCTCCTCGACCCTCGCCCACCTGGGCGGGGAACGGGCCGGCGCGGGCATCGACCGGTTCACCGGAAGGACACGGACGTGACGACCACCGACACGACCCACACCGGCACCGCACAGGTGCTCTTCGACCTCGACGACGACGGCGTCGGCCGGCTGCGGCTCAACCGGCCCGAGGCCTCCAACGGCATGGACGTGCCGTTCCTGCGGGCGCTGCACGAGGCCGTCATGACCGCCACCGGCCGCCCCGAGCTCCGGGTGCTCCTGCTGACCGGGGAGGGGAAGAACTTCTGCGCGGGCGGCGACGTCAAGACCTTCGCCGCCAAGGGCGAGGCGCTGCCCGACTACCTGCGCGAGGCCACCGCCTGGCTGCAGAACGTCGCGGCGGCCCTGCTCGCGCTGCCCGTCCCGGTCGTCGCGGCCGTGCACGGCTTCGCCGCGGGCGGCGGGGGACTGGGCCTGGTGTGCGCCTCGGACATCGTGCTCGCCGGGGAGACGGCGAAGTTCATGTCCGGCGCCGCCCGGGTCGGGATGGCCCCCGACGGCGGGTCGTCGGTGACGCTCCCGCAGCTGGTCGGGCTGCGCAAGGCGATGGAGATCCTGCTGCTCAACCCGACCCTGACCGCGGCCGAGGCCGCCGAGATCGGCCTGATCACCCGCGTCGTCGCCGACGACGCGCTGCACGACGAGGCACTCGCCGTCGCCCGGACCCTGGCGGCCGGGGCGCCGCGCGCGCTCGGCGCGGTCAAGCGCCTGGTCTGGTCCGGGCTCGGCAACCGGGTCGAGGCCCAGCTGCCGGAGGAGGCCCGCACGGTCTCCGAGCTGTCCGGCACCGCCGACGCCCGCGAGGGGCTGGCCGCCGTCCTGGAGCGGCGCAGCCCGCGCTTCACCGGCCGCTGACGCGGCCGCATCCATCCATCCATCCACGACGAAGGAGTACGGCAGGCATGGCAGGAGTCGAGGGGCGCGTCGTCGCGATCACCGGGGCGGGCAACGGCCTCGGTCGTGAGTACGCGCTGGTCCTGGCCCGGGCGGGCGCGAAGGTCGTCGTCAACGACCTGGGCGGGTCCCGCGACGGCACGGGCAGCGGGTCGACCGCGGCGGACGCCGTCGTCGCCGAGATCCGGGCCGAGGGCGGCGAGGCCACGGCGAACCACGACAGCGTCGCGACCCCCGAGGGCGGCGCGGCGGTCGTGGCCACTGCGCTGGAGGCCTACGGCCGGATCGACGGGGTGGTGGCCAACGCCGGCATCCTGCGGGACCGGTCGTTCCACACCATGACCGACGACGACTGGGACGCCGTCCAGCGCGTGCACCTCTACGGCGGGTTCCACGTGATCCACGCGGCCTGGCCGCACTTCCGCGAGCAGAGCCACGGCCGCGTCGTCGTCGCCACCTCCACCTCGGGGATCTACGGCAACTTCGGCCAGGCCAACTACGGCGCCGCCAAGGGCGGGCTGATCGGCCTGATCAACACCCTGGCCATCGAGGGCCGCAAGCGCGGCATCACCGCCAACGCGATCGCGCCGATGGCGGCGACCCGGATGACCGAGGACATCGCGCCGCCGGAGATGCTGGCGAAGCTCTCCCCGGCGCACGTCGCACCGGTCGTCGGGCACCTGGTCAGCGACGAGTGCACCGAGACCGGCAGCGTCCTGGTCGCCGGCGGCGGCGAGGTGCACCGGGTCGCCCAGTTCCGCACCAAGGGCGTCACCTTCGCCGAGGTGCCCACGATCGACCAGGTCGGCGACCGGTTCGCCGAGATCGTCGACCTCGACGGCGCCGTCCCCGGCACCAACCCGGTCGGCTGATCCCGCCGTGACCAGCACCGTGACCCACGTCGAGGGCGACGCCGCGGCCACCGTGGCCCGGCTGCGCCGCACCTTCTCCTCCGGGCGGACCCGGCCCCTGGCCTGGCGGCTGCGCCAGCTGCGCGGCATCGAGCGTCTGGTGACCGAGCGGGAGCCGGACATCGCCGCGGCCCTCGCGCAGGACCTCGGCAGACCCGCCCCGTACGCCTGGCTCGGCGACATCGCCTCGACCGCGGCCGAGGCCGCCTTCGCGCGCAAGCACCTGAAGCGGTGGATGCGCAGGCGGCGGACCTCGCTCCCGCTGTCGATGCTGCCCGGTCGCGGCTTCTACCAGTACGAACCCCTCGGCACGGTGCTGGTCATCGGCCCCTGGAACTACCCCGTCTACCTGACCCTCGGCCCCCTGGTCGCCGCCGTCGCGGCCGGGAACACCGTCGTGGTCAAGCCGTCGGAGCACGCGCCCGCGACCTCGGCGCTGCTCGCCCGGCTGATCCCGGAGTACCTCGACCCGGAGGCCGTCGCCGTGCTGGAGGGCGACGCCGTGGTCACCCAGGACCTGCTGGCGCAGGGCCTGGACCTGGCGTTCTTCACCGGCGGGCCGGGGATCGGGAAGAAGGTGATGGAGGCGGCGTCGGCGCACCTCACCCCGGTGGTGCTGGAGCTGGGCGGCAAGAGCCCGGTGATCGTGACCGCGGACGCCGACATCGACGTCGCGGCCCGGCGGATCGCCTGGGTCAAGCTGCTCAACTCCGGGCAGACCTGCATCGCCCCCGACTACGTCCTGGTCGAGGCCGGTGTGCGCGACCGTCTGGTCGCCGGCATCGTCGCCACGCTGAGGGAGTTCCGGGCCGGGGAACCGGCCGCGCAGCCGATCGTCGACGACCGGCAGTTCGGCCGCCTGGCCGCCCTGCTCGACGGTCACGGCGGCGAGGTGGCGGCCGGCGGCGGCACCGACGCGGCCACGCACTCCATCGAGCCGACCGTGGTCGTCGACCCCGACCCGGACTCCGCGGTGATGGCCGACGAGATCTTCGGCCCGATCCTGCCGGTGCTCACCGTCGGCTCGCTCGACGAGGCGATGCGCTTCGTCAACGCCCGGCCCAAGCCGCTGGGCCTGTACCTGTTCACCGGGTCGAGGGCCGCCCAGGAGAAGGTGCTCGCCGGCACCAGCTCGGGCGGCGTGGTGATCAACCACCTGGCCATGCACTGCCTGGTGCCGCAGCTGCCCTTCGGCGGCGTCGGCACCAGCGGGATGGGCGCCTACCACGGCGAGTGGGGCTTCCACGCGTTCAGCCACCGCAAGGCGGTGCTGGCCAAGCCCGCGAAGCCGGACCCCGCGCTGATGTACCCGCCCTACACCGACCGGAAGATGGCGTTGCTGCGCCGCTTCTTCTGACCGGGGGGACACCGTGATCGAGGCCGTCCACGTCGGCGGGGCGGGGACCCCGCTGGTCCTGCTCCACGGGGCGACGTCGTCCTGGCGGGCGTGGCGGCCGGTGCTGCCCGCGCTGGAGCGCCGGCACCGGGTGCTGGCCCCGAACCTGGCCGGTCACCACGGCGGGCCCGCCGTCACCGGGCCCCCGGACCAGGTGGTCCCCGCCATCGTCGACGCCGTCGCCACCGCGATGGACGACGCCGGCGTCGGCACCGCGCACCTGGTCGGCAACTCGCTCGGCGGCTGGGTCGCGCTCGAGCTCGCCCGGCGCGGCCGGGCACGCTCGGTCGTCGCGCTCTCGCCCGCCGGGGCGTGGGCCGAACCGGCCGACCTGGACCGGCTGCTGCGGCTGTTCCGCGCGGGCGGGCGGCTCGGCCGCGTGCCGGGGGCCCGGGTCGTGCTCGGGGTGCGGCCGCTGCGGCGGCTCCTGCTGCGGCAGGTCGCCGAGCACCCCGAGCTGCTCACCCGGTTCGACGTCGACGACCTGGTCGACGACCTCGCCGGCTGCGAGGTGCTGGCCGACCTGCTCGCCGGGGCGTCGCGGGCGGGGGCGCTGCGCCCGTTCACCCCGGACTGTCCGGTGCTGATCGCCTGGGGCGAGCGGGACCGGATGCTGCCCTTCGCCCGCTACGGGCGGCCGATGCTCGACGCCGTGCACGGCGCGCAGCTCGTCCGCGTCCCGGGCGTCGGGCACGTGCCGATGGGCGACGCGCCCCGGCTGGTGTCGTCGCTGGTCCTGCGGTTCACCGCCCGGGCCGACCGTGCGGCCCGGGCGGCGGAGGTGCCGGGACCGGTCAGTGGCGCAGGCCGGCCTGCTTGAGCAGCGGCATGACGTTGTCGCCGAAGTACTTCAGCTCCTCGTTGTAGTCGACGAGGCCGAAGATCATGCCCTCCATGCCCGCCTCGTTGAGCCTGCCGAGCTCCTCGGTGACCTGCTCCGGGGTCCCGACGATCGGGTAGCCGCCCCACCCGGCGATGAAGCGCTCCTGCATCTTCTTCACCGCGTGGTCGAAGGACTGCGACGCACCGGAGCCGGCGATCTTGATGACGTTGCCCGCCGCGCCCCAGTCGCCCTCGTCGACGACCTGCTGGAAGTCGCGCTTCGCCTCCGCCTCGGTGTCCCGGCAGACGACGAGGCCGTAGGTCATGGCGTGGATCGTGCGCTGGTACTCGGTGCGGGCCTTCTCCTTCAGCGCCGTCGTGTAGGCCTTGATGTTCTCCAGGGTGTCGAGCGAGGCGAAGTTGAAGTCGACGTTGCGGGCGGAGAACTCGATGCCCGACGGGCTGTTGCCCGCGTTGATCAGCGCGGGCCGCGGCCCCTGGTGCGGCTTGGGGTAGGCCTCGAGCAGCTCGGCGTCGAAGTACTTGGAGTGGATCGCGAAGGTGCCCTCCTCGGTCCAGAGCTTGCTCACGAAGTCCAGCCACTCCTGGCCGTAGGCGTAACGCTCGTCGTGCTCGCGCTGCTCGGAGCCGAACATCTCCATCTCCGGCGGCACCCAGCCCATCACCATGTTCAGCGCGAACCGGCCGCCGGAGATGCGGTCGACGGTCGTCGCCTGCTTGGCCGCGACGATCGGGTGCATGGTCGGCAGGTGCGAGGTCGCGGCGACGGCGATCCGCTCGGTCGCCTCGGCGATCCCGGCGGCCCAGGTGTAGGTCTCGAAGCAGTTGCCGTTGAAGTTGGTGGACCCGCCGAAGCCCTTCCAGCGGGCGACGGGGACGAGCACGTCGAACCCGAGCCGGTCGGCGCGCTGGGCGATCTCCTTGGTGTGCTCCCAGGTGATCTCGTAGCTGGACGGGGCGTGGCTCATGATCAGCCCGTACGAGCAGTTGCTGCCGAACAGGCCCAGCTTCATCTTCTGGTCGCCGAACAGCGGGTTCGTCGTCGTGCGGTCGGCCGCGGGCCGGGTCTCCGAGGCGGGGCGGGGATCGGTGGGGGCGAGCCCGAGGCGCTCGTTGGCGGTCACGGTCATGGTCGTCTCCTTCGACGTCGTGCGGGGGGAGTCGTGCGCGGGGAGGGGTGTCAGCCGAGCTGGAACGGGTCGCGCGTCCCGCCGGTCAGCTCGACGAACACGGACTTGTTCTCGGTGTACTCGTTGACCGCGTCGACGCCGTTCTCCCGGCCGATGCCGGAGGCACCGAAGCCGCCGAACGGCATGTTGGGGGCGATCACGCGGTAGGCGTTGACCCAGACGGTGCCCGCGCGCAGCTTCTTCGCGACGCGGTGGGCGCGGTGGACGTCCTTGGTCCACACGGCGCCGGCGAGCCCGTACGGGGTGTCGTTGGCGAGCTTCAGCGCCTCGTCCTCGTCGGTGAAGGTGTAGGCGGCGAGCACCGGCCCGAACACCTCCTCGCGGACGATCGTGTTCTCCGGGGACACGTTCGTGACGACCGTGGGCCGGACGAACAGCCCGCCGCGCTCGGCGTCGGGCTCGCCGCCGCAGGCGAAGGTCGCGCCCTCGGCGGCCGCGCCCTGCAGGTAGCCGAGCACCTTCTCGTACTGCGGCCGGTTCGCGACCGGGCCCATCTCGGTGCCGGCCTCGGTGGGGTCGCCGAGCACGATGGCCTCGGCCCGCGCGACGACCTTCTCCACCAGGGCGTCGTGCACGTCGGCGTGCACGATCAGCCGGGAGCCGGCCATGCAGGTCTGCCCGGTGGCCGCGAAAACGCCCGCCACCAGGCCGTTCGCGGCGGCGTCGAGGTCGGCGTCGGGGAAGACGATCTGCGGGGACTTGCCGCCCAGCTCCAGGGTGACCCGGTTGTAGTTGGCCACCGCCGCCTGCGCGACCTTCGCCCCGGTCGCCGACGAGCCGGTGAACGCGACCTTGTCCACCCCGGGGTGCGACGCCAGCGCCTCGCCGCAGGCGCGGTCCCAGCCGGTGACGACGTTGAGCACCCCGGCGGGCAGCCCGGCCTCGTGCAGGATCTCGGCGAACGCGACGGTGGAGGCCGGGGCGTGCTCGGACGGCTTGACGACCATCGTGCAGCCCGCGGCGAGCGCGGGGGCGAGCTTGAAGGTCAGCAGCAGCAGCGGGCTGTTCCACGGCGTGATCGCGGCGACGACGCCCACGGGCTCGCGGGTGGTGAAGCCGAAGTAGTTCGGGTTCACCGGCGGGACGGTGCGGCCCTCGATCTTGTCCGCCAGCCCGGAGAAGTAGTTGTACCACTGGGGCAGGGCGTTGAGCTGGCCGAGCATCTCGCGCAGCAGCTTGCCGGAGTCGTTGACCTCCAGGCGGGCCAGGCGCTCGGCGTTCGCGGCGATCGCGTCCCCGCACCGGCGCAGGATCGCGGCGCGCTGGAAGCCGGTCATGGCGCCCCACTCGCCCTCGAACGCGGCGCGCGCCGAGGCGACGGCCTCGTCGACGTCGTCCGCGCCGCCGTCGGCCAGCCGCGCCCACGGTTCCCCGGTGTACGGGTTCAGCGACTCGAACGTCGCACCGGACCGGGCGTCCACCGCCTTCCCGTGGACGAACTGCCGGAACTCCTGCAGCGGCGATGTCATCGTCGACCTCCTGGCGCGTGCCGTCTGATGGGTGGCGACGCTACGAGCGGGTCTCCGTGGCCGACTAGCCGTAGGTGGCACGCGTGCAGCCGTTCCGCGCGAGCTGCACGGAACGGATCGGGGCCTGCGTTCAGCGGCTGGGCGGCCCGCCGGTCGGGCACTATCGTCAAGGAACTCTTCGACCGCTCGCCACCGGTGACGGGACGGCATCAGGAGGAGCCGATGGACGCCCTCGACGCACGCGCGGCCGCTCACCACCTCGGCCGCTACCCGGTCCTCGACACGCGCAACCTCGAGCAGGCGCGCGAGGCGGTGTCCCGGGTCTATCTCGACCACGACCTGACGGCACCGACCGACCAGCTCGAGATGACGCTGAACGCCACCTCGGACCGGATGTTCACCCTCGGCTTCCTGACCTACAAGTCCGCGGCCAAGCTCGTGATGCCGCCGACCGAGGACGCGTACCACATCAACCTCACGGTCGCCGGGAACACGATCGCCCAGCGCAGCGACGGGTCGCGGGCCGCCACGGCCGCCGGCGCGTCCGGGGTCACGCTGCTGCCGGACCGGACGACGACGGTGCGCTGGTCACCCGACGCCGAGCAGTACATCCTCAAGATCCCGCGGCGCAGCCTGGAGACCCACCTGAGCGAGCAGCTGAACCAGCCGGTGCACGACGTGGTGGAGTTCGACTTCGGTCTCGACTTCTCCTCGCCCGCGGGGCGCACCCTGCTGTCCTCGGTGCAGTTCCTGGCCCAGGAGCTGAACCGGCCGGGGGGTCTGGCCGAGATGCCGATCGCCCGTGAGCAGCTCGAGGCGTTCGTGATGAGCCAGCTCCTGTACGCCGGCCGCCACCAGTACTCCGACGCCCTCGCCGCGCCGGACGACCCGGTCCGCCGGGGGCGGCTCGGCCCGGTGCTCGACTACATGGAGCAGCACGCGGACGAGCCGCTCACCCCGCAGGAGCTCGCGCGGGTCGGCTGCATGAGCGTCCGCACGCTGCACGCGTCCTTCGCCCAGGAGCTCGGGGAGTCCCCGATGGCCTACCTGCGCCGGGTGCGGCTCGACCACGTCCGCGGGGAGCTGCTGCGCAGCGACCCCACCGTCACCGGGGTGAAGGAGATCGCGCTGCGCTGGGGCTTCTTCCACCCGAGCCGGTTCGCCCAGCAGTACCGGGAACGGTTCGGGGAGCTCCCGCGCGACACGCTACGGGGCTAGGGCGCCGTAGCCGCCGCGGTGGAACAGCAGCGGCGCGCGGACGGGGTCGGCGCCCAGGTCGTGCACCCGGGCGACGACGATCGTGTGGTCCCCGCCCGGGTACTGCTCCTGCAGGGTGCAGTCGATCCACGCGGCCACACCGGCGAGCACCGGTGCACCCGACGGCGCCGGGTCCCAGGTGACGCCGGCGAACTTGTCGGTGCCCGAGCGGGCGAAGGCGGAGCTCAGCTCGCGGTGGCCGTCGGCCAGCACGTTCACGCAGAACGCACCCACCTCACGGATCCGCGGCCAGGTGGTCGAGGTCAGGGCCGGACAGAAGCTGACCAGCGGTGGCTCCAGCGACAGCGAGCTGAAGGACTGGCAGGTGAACCCGACCGGCCCGTCCGCGGTGAGCGCGGTGACCACCACGATCCCCGACGCGAAGTGACCCAGCACCGAGCGCATGCGGCCGGGGTCGATCGGGGGCACCTCGGTGTGCGGGGTCTCGTCCATGGAGCGAACGGTAGGGCCGCGGCGCGGCCGCCCGATATCCGTGCGTGGCCGCGGTACAGCCGCCGACCGCAGGCCGCGCGCAGCGGCTGTGCGCCGTCCGCCTGCGGATATCGGTCCGTCGCCGTCGCGTCCTACGGTCGCCCGGCCCGATGACGTGCCCGATGTGAGGAGCCGGACGTGAACCCGAACCCGATGTCCCTGCCAGGTGCCGCCGCCGTCCGGCGCGCCGTGGCGGCGCTCGCGGCAGGCGGCATGGTGATCGTCACCGACGACGCCGACCGGGAGGACGAGGGCGACCTCGTGCTGTCCGCGGCGACCGCGACGGCCGAGCAGCTCGCGTTCGTCGTCCGGCACACGACCGGCATCGTGTGCGCCCCGATGCCCGCGGAGCGCGCGGACGCGCTGGCGCTGCCCCCGATGGTCGAGGACAACGCCGACGCCCACGGCACCGCGTTCACGGTGTCGGTCGACCACACCGGTGCCGGGACCGGGGTCTCGGCCGCCGACCGTGCGGCGACGCTGCGGGCGCTGGCGGACCCGGCGACCCGGCCCGCGGACCTGCGCAGGCCGGGGCACGTGTTCCCGCTGCGCGCCCGCGCGGGCGGGGTGCTGGTCCGGGCCGGGCACACCGAGGCGACGGTCGACCTGCTGCGGCTCGCGGGGCGGGAGCCGGTCGGGGTGATCGGTGAGATCGTCGCCCCGGACGGGTCGATGGCCCGGGGCGGGGTGCTGCGGGCGTTCGCGGCCGAGCACGACCTGCCGGTGCTCGCGATCGCCGATCTCGTGCGGCACCGGCGGGCGACCGAGCGGCTGGTCGAGCAGGTCGCGTCGGCCGCCATGCCGACCGTGTTCGGCGAGTTCCGCGCGGTCGCCCACCGCTCCCTGGTCGACGGCACCGAGCACCTCGCGCTGGTCCACGGTGACGTCGCCGAGGCGTCCCGCCGCCCCGGCGGCGCGCTCGTGCGGGTGCACAGCGAGTGCCTCACCGGCGACATCATCGGGTCGCTGCGCTGCGACTGCGGTCAGCAGCTGGAACGGGCGCTGCGCGCGATCGCCGACGAGGGCGCGGGAGCCGTGGTCTACCTGCGTGGACACGAGGGGCGGGGGATCGGCCTGGCCCACAAGATCCGGGCCTACGCCCTGCAGGAGACGGGCCTGGACACCCTCGACGCCAACACCGTCCAGGGCCTGCCCGTCGACTCGCGCTCCTACGGCGTCGGCGCGCAGATCCTCGCCGACCTGGGGATCACCCGGCTCCGGCTGATCACCAACAACCCGGCCAAGTACGGCGGGCTCGACGGGCACGGCCTCGAGATCGTCGGACGTATGGAGCTGCCGTCCGAGCCCACCGCACAGAACCTGCGCTACCTGCGCACCAAGCAGCAGCGGATGGGCCACGCCCTGGGGCTGGGCGAGCACACGGGCTAGATCTCCGGCGCGGGCACCAGCCCGGCCGCGACCGCACCGGTGATGCCGCCGTCGGCGGTGACGGTCGACCCGTTCAGCCAGCGCGAGTCGCGCGAGGCGAGGAAGACCACGGCGGGCGCGATGTCGTCGACCGTCGCGTGCCGGCCCAGGAACTCGCGCACCCCGTCGAGGGTGTCCTTGCCCATGCTCTCCTCGAAGTCGGCGAGGATCGGCGTCTCCACCGGGCCGGGCAGCAGCGCGTTGATGCGCAGCTCGTTCATCTCGCGCACCGCCCCGCCCATGGCCAGGGTGTAGACGGTCGCCGCCTCCTTGGAGAAGTTGTAGGCGTTGCCCTGCTGCGGGTGCGCCGCGAACCAGGCCGCGCCCTCGTCGAAGGTGTCGGTGGCCATCACCTCGCGGATCGTCTCCAGCCGGGCCGGCCAGCCGAAACCGGCGGTCGAGGACACCACGACGATCGACCCGCCGGTGTTCATCCGGTCGAACATCGACTCGGTCAGGTGCCGCATCCCGAGGAAGTTCACCTTGAACACCACGTCGCCCGGGGCCGTGCCGGGAATGCCCGCGATGTTGGCGAGGACGTCGAAGGTGCCCTCGATCCGCTCCAGCGCCGAGTCGATGCTCGCGGGGTCGGCCAGGTCGACCTCGACGTGCTGGTCCACCGTGGCGGAGGGCTTGTTGCGGTCGAGGCTGACGACGGTCGCGCCGCCCTCGACGAGCCGTCGGGTGACGGCGTCGCCGATCCCCGACGCGGTGCCCGTCACCAGGCAGCGCAGTCCCTGTACGTCCATGTGATCCCTCCGATGTCGCCGGTGACGTCCGTTGTTTTTAAACTAGATTAACCGGCGAGGAGGGTCAACGACCCTCGACCACGACCCACCGAGGGAGACGTCGATGCGGACGCGATTCACCGAGCTCGTCGGGGTGGAACACCCCGTGGTCCAGGGCGGCATGCAGTGGGTCGGCCGGGCGCCGCTGGTCGCGGCGGTCGCCGAGGCGGGCGGGCTGGGCTTCCTGACCGCCCTCACCCAGCCCACCCCGGAGGACCTGCGGGCCGAGATCCGCCGCTGCCGGGAGCTGACCGCGAAGCCGTTCGGGGTGAACCTGACCATCCTGCCGACCATCGACGCCCCGCCCTACGACGAGTACCGCCAGGTGATCATCGACGAGGGTGTCCCGGTGGTGGAGACGGCGGGCGCCAACCCGGTCGCGCACCTGGGGCCGCTGCACGACGCGGGGATCGTCGTCGTGCACAAGTGCACCTCGGTCCGGCACGCGCAGAAGGCCCAGGACCTCGGCGTCGACGCGCTGTCGATCGACGGCTTCGAGTGCGCCGGGCACCCCGGCGAGGACGACGTCCCCGGGCTGGTGCTGCTGCCCGCCGCGGCCGACGTCCTCGACGTCCCGTTCCTCGCCTCCGGCGGCATCGCCGACGCCCGCGGCCTGGTCGCGGCGCTCGCGCTCGGCGCGGACGGGGTCAACATGGGCACCCGCTTCCTGTGCACGCGGGAGTCCGGTGTGCACGACGCGGTCAAGGCCCGCATCGTCGAGGCGGGCGAGCGCGACACGGCGCTGATCTTCCGGCAGCTGCGCAACACCGCCCGGGTGGCGGCCAACGCGGTGTCCGCCGAGGTCGTGGAGAAGCTGGCGGCGGGTGCCCGGTTCGACGACATCCGGCACCTGGTCGCGGGCAGCCGCGGCGCCACCGTCTACGAGACCGGCGACCTCGACGCGGGCATCTGGTCGGTCGGGATGGTGCAGGGGATCATCCGCGACGTGCCGACCTGCGCCGAGCTGATCGGCCGGATGGTCGCCGAGGCGGAGGAGATCATCGCCGGTCGGCTGGCCGGGATGGCCGGGGCCCGCTGAGCGGGCCCCGCCCGGCTCAGCGCAGCACGTCGAAGGTCTCCATGTCGGCGACGAAGCGGGCGATCCGCTCGATCGCCCACATCATGTAGCCCTGCGGCTGGAGCTTGTTCTCGAACCGGGTCCCGCCGATCGAGAACAGCGCCAGGGTCAGTGCGTGCAGGGGCTGCCGCCGGTAGGCGAGCATCGCCTCGTCGAACGACGGCGGCTCGGCCACCCCGTGCGCGCGCAGCCGGTCGAGGTAGTGCCGCAGCAGGTCGGCCTCCCAGGCGCGGCGGTCCTCGATCGGCAGTGCGACGCTCAGCGCGTAGGACACGTCGAGGGCCCAGTTCCCGCGCGCGACGCACTGCCAGTCGTAGAGACCCATCGCGCCGTCCGGGTCCCGCAGCCAGTTGCCCAGGTGCACGTCCTGGTGCAGCAGCGTCTGCG
The DNA here is from genome assembly GCF_017312135.1 of Pseudonocardia sp. TMWB2A. NCBI lineage: Bacteria > Bacillati > Actinomycetota > Actinomycetes > Pseudonocardiales > Pseudonocardiaceae > Pseudonocardia > Pseudonocardia sp. TMWB2A. Next base: position 5,217,089 of record NZ_QKQY01000002.1, on the reverse strand, counting down.
GGGCCAGGTCGTGCAGGTGCAGCGCCCGCATGAACGCGTCGTGCATCCCGCCGCGCCGGGCGTACACCTCGTCGGGCACCACGTGCCGGGCGCGTTCGAGGCCGACCAGGGTGCGCTTGCGGTAGGAGATCGGGTTCAGCTTCTCCTGCCACGCCGTCGCCCCGCGCAGCCCGGCGAGGTCCCCGCCGGCGCGCAGCCGGGGGCTGTCCCACAGCCCGCCGTGGTAGGTCGCGAGCTGCTCCACCATCGTCTCGGCGTCGCGGCGGGTGACGGTGTTGGTCATCGGCGCCGGGAACGTCCAGCCCTGCGGGCCGAGGTCCTCCAGCAGCAGCGAGCGGTAGGTGTGCGGGTCGTAGCCGGCGTAGAAGGCGCGCGGGCTGCGCAGGTCCAGGGTCGGCCGGGCGCGGTTGTAGAAGATCGCCTCGCCCTCGACGATCTCGGTGACGCCCATCAGCAGCCGCGAGGTGAACGTCGACGTGGCCTTGGTGAACAGGCTGGTCGGCAGGCCCGCGGCCTGGCCGACGGAGTTGTACACGACCCGCAGCGGCAGCCGGGCGCTGGTCCCGTTGTGGCCCTCGCCCGCCTCGACGTCGATCACCATCGCGCCCGGGACGTCCCGGCAGAGCACGCCGGTCAGCCACCGCGGGGTGACCGCCCGCGCCGACGGCGGCACGACGGCGGGGTCCGAGGTCCGGCGGTCCGCGCCGAGCCGTTCGCGGGTGATGTGGACGACGACGCGGCCGATCGAGCCGGCGATGTCGGTCAGGGGGCTGGTCATCGGGGGTCCTCCGGAGGCGGTTCGGGGTCGTCGGGGCGGGGGAGCGTGCGCACCACCTCGCGGATGACCGGCCCGAGCTCGGGGCCGGTGTCCCACGGGACGGAGCCGAGGCGCCGGGCGGCGCCGAGCACGGCGGTGGCGAGGGCGGGCCTGCGGGCGGCGAGCCGGTCGTCGGCGACGCAGACGCTGACGGCCGCGACGACCCGCCCGGAGCCGTCGCGCACCGGGGCGGCCACGCAGCCGACGCCCAGGAAGGTCTCCTGCGCGTCGACGCCGACGCCGTCGCGGACGATCCGGTCCAGCTCGGCGTGCAGGGCGTCCAGCCGGTGGATCGTGTGCGGGGTGAACACCGAGAAACCCTGGTGGGCGCGTTCGACCGCCTCGCCGCGCGGGCGGTGGGCGAGGATCGTCTTGCCCAGCGCGGTGGAGTGCGCGGGCAGCCGGCCGCCGTTGCCGACGCCCGGCAGCCGGACCCCGCCCTCGGGGTGCACCGCAGACACCGGGACGACGTAGCGGCCGTCCCAGACGCCGAGGCGGCTCGTCGCACCCGTCGCCGCGGCCAGCTCGCGCAGCACCGCACCGGCGCCGCCGTCGAAGCCCGCGCCGTGCACGAGGGTGCGCGACAGCGCCAGCAGCCGCCAGCCCAGCCGGTAGCGGCCGGTGGCGGTGCGCTCCAGCAGCCCGATCCCGGCGAGGCTCGCGAGCAGCTCCTGCGCGGTGGAGCGCGGCAGCTCCAGCCGCGCGGCGACCTCGCGGGGACCCCACTCCGGACGGTCGTGGGTGAACAGCCCCAGCACCGATCCGGCTCTGGCGATCGTGCTCAGCACGGGTCCTCCCTGGCGGTACGGCTCCGCGTCGAGCCGGCGCTGCGGAGCGTGGCGGAACCGGACCGGCGACGACGAGCGCCGTCCGGGATAACCGGACGATGGTGCGTCGCCGGTGCTCCGGGCCGCTAGACCTCGACCATGACCCCGACGCCCGACCCGGCCACGCAGGACCTGCTCGACCGGATCGACCGCTTCGCCGCCGACGAGCTGGCCCCGCTCGAACGCGAGCACCCGCAGTTCTTCGACCACCGCCGCGAGTTCGCCCGCACCGACCTCGACCACGGCGGTGTCCCGGCGCGGGAGTGGGAGGAGCTGCTGACCGAGATGACCCGCCGCGCGGACCGGGCCGGGCTGTACCGGTTCGCGCTGCCCGCCGCACTCGGCGGCGCCGACGGGGCCAACCTCGCGATGGCGCAGGTCCGTGAGCACCTCGCGGCAAGGCCCGTCGGGCTGCACAGCGACCTGCAGTCCGAGACCAGCTGCGTCGGGAACTTCCCGCTGGTGGAGCTGCTGTGGCGGGCGGGCACCGCCGAGCAGCGCGACTGGATCGAGCCGCTGGTCCGGCGCGAGGTGAGCGGCGGGTTCGGGCTGACAGAGCCCGGCCACGGCAGCGCCGCGACCTGGATGGGCACCCGCGCGGTGCGCCGCGCCGGCGACTGGGTGATCGACGGGGCGAAGCGGTTCAACACCGGCATGCACCGCCCGGGGATCGACGTCGTCTTCGCCCGCACCGGCGGCGAGCCCGGCGACGCCCGCGGCATCACCGCGTTCGTCGTCCCGACCGACACACCCGGGTTCCGGGTCGAGCGGCACGCCTGGACGATGGCCATGCCGACCGACCACTCCGACGTGACCCTCGACGGCGTCCGCGTCCCGGACTCCGCGGTGCTCGGCGAGCCGGGCGCCGGGCTCGACCTCGCGCTGCTGTTCGTGCACGAGAACCGCATCCGGCAGGCCGCGTCCAGCCTCGGCGCGGCCCGGTTCTGCATCGACGCGGCGGTGACCTACGCCCGCGAGCGGGAGGTCTTCGGGCGCGCGCTGGCGTCGAACCAGGCGGTCCAGTGGCCCCTGGTCGAGCTGCACACCGAGGCCACCCTGGTGCGCGCGCTGGTCCGGGCGACCGCGGCGGCGATGGACACCGACGGCAAGGTCGCGCTGTCGGAGCAGGTGTCGATGTGCAACCTGCGGGCCAACCGGCTCGCCTGCGAGGCCGCGGACCGGGCGATGCAGGTGCACGGCGGGCTCGGCTACACCCGCGACGTGCCGTTCGAGCACATCTACCGCCACCACCGCCGGTACCGCATCACCGAGGGCACCGAGGAGATCCAGGTCCGCACCATCGCCCGCGAGCTGTTCGGCTTCGGCCGGCGGGCGGGCACGTCGTGAGCGGACAGGACCCCGCCGCGCTCGCGCGGTGGCTGGGGGACCGGGTCGAGGTCACCGGGCCGCTGCGGGTCGACCGGATCGGCGACGGCCAGTCCAACGTCACCAGCCTGGTCACCGACGCGGCCGGTCGCGCGTGGGTCCTGCGCCACCGCCCGGCCGGGGCGGCCGCCGACGACGCGCTGCGGGAGGCCGGGGTCCTGCGCGGGCTGGCCGGCGGGCCGGTCCCGGTCCCGGCCGTCGTCGCGTCGGGATCCGGTGTCGACGGCGTGCCGGGGGAGTTCTTCGTGATGGAACGGTCGCCGGGCACGGTCCTGGCCCGGGAGGCCGACGCCGACGCGCTGCCCGTGCCGCGGCGGCGCGCGCTGGCCGGTGACGTGGTCGCGGTGCTGGCCCGGCTGCACGGCGTCGACCCGGAGCGGATCGGGCCGGTCCGCGGCGACGCCGACGACCTGTTCGCGCGCCGCGTCCGGCGCGCCGCCCGCAACTGGGAGGCCTGGGCGGGGTCGGCGCCCGGGAGCGTCGACGCCGCCTGGCGGGAGGCGCACCGGCGGATCGCCGCCGCGCCGCCGCGGGCCCAGCGGCTCACCGTCGTCCACGGGGACTACCGGCTCGCGAACCTGCTCGTCGACGGCGGCCGGGTCACCGCCGTCCTGGACTGGGAGCTGTGCACCCACGGCGACCCGCTGGTCGACCTCGCCTGGCTCCTCGACGACTGGCGCGGCTCCGGCGAGGCCGCCGTCGCGATCCCGAGCCCGACCCGGGCCGGCGGCTTCGGCGACCGCGCGGAGCTCGCGGCCGACTACGCCGCCCGCACCGGCCTGGACCTGTCCGGGCTGGACCGCTACCGGGCGCTGACCCACTGGACGGCGGCGACGCTGCTGCAGGGGGTCCTCGTCCGGCGGCGGTCCGGGGCGCTCGGGGGGCACGGGGTGCTCGACCCGGCCGCGGTGGAGCGGTCCGTTCGCGACCTGGTCGAGGGCTCCCTCAGCCTGCTGCCGGCGACCGCGTCGGTGACCCGATCCGCGCCCCGACCTGGTGCAGCACGCTCGCCAGGTCCCAGTAGTCGTCGTGCGAGGTGAGCAGGCCGTCGTCGTCGTAGGTGCCGACGGCGACGCCCGGCACGGAGAACCGGGCGCCCGCCACGTCGACGAGCTCCCCGGACCGCAGCTTCAGCGGCCCGCGGACCGTGCCCGACCACACCCAACGCGAGGTGAGCCGTCCGTCGCCCGCCCAGGTCTCGCCGAACTCGATGTGCGAGTCCGGGGCGAAGACGAGCATGAACCGGTGGAACCGGGCGATCTCGTCGCGGCCGCGGTAGGTGCCGTCGAGCGCGATGTCGCGGTACACGCCGTCCGGGGCGAAGAAGGACAGCAGCGCGTCCGGGTCGGCGGTCCACGCGGCGCCGTAGGCCGAGGCGAAGGCCGGGTCGGCCGGGTGCGGGGAGCTCACGGCCGGGCCAGCCGCTCGGTGGCCTTGCTGGTGCCCGAGCGCAGCCGGTCCAGGCCCTCGGCGATCCGCCGGGTGAACAGCCCGCGCTGGAGCAGGTCGTGGGTGACCCGCAGCTCGTAGGCGGTCGCGGCGACGTGGTCCATGTGCGACGCGCGCAGCGCGACCTCCTTGAGCACCGTGGTCAGCTCGCTGCCGTGTTCGGCGATCTGCGTCGCCAGCGTCAGGGCCGACTCGCGCAGCGTCCCCACCGGCACGACCTCGTCGACGAGCCCGCAGCGCAGCGCCTCCTGGGCGTCGATCGGGTCGCCGGTGAAGAACATCCGGCGGGCCCGCTGCGTGTTCGTCTTGCGCAGGATCGCGTGGTAGAAGCCGTTCATCGCGTACTTGACCTGCGTGGACCCGAACGCGGCGTTCTCCGAGGCGATCGTGATGTCGCACATGTTGGCCAGGTCCATCCCGTAGCCGGGGGCGACGCCGGCGACCGCCGCCACGGTGGGCTTGCGGTAGTCGTAGATCGCGACCATCAGCTTGTAGGCCAGGTCGGTGAACCGGGTCCGGTCGTCGCCGGTGGTGTCCTGCAGGACGTCGAGCGCCCAGCCGGCGCAGAAGAAGTCCTCGTTGCCGATGAACAGGACGCAGGCGACGTCGTCGTCCTCGGCCCAGGCCGCGAGCGCGGCGACGATCTCCTCGTGCAGCTCCCAGCCCAGCGCGTTGCGCTTCTCCGGGTGGTCGAGCTGCAGGATGCCGACCCCGTTCTCGACGGAGGTCCTCAGGTAGCGGTACTCGGTCACGCGTGTCCTTCCAGTGTCGCCCGCCGCGCTCAGCAGCAGGCCTCGGTTCCGGGTCGGGTGGCGCCGGTCCCGCGGGCCGCGTCGCAGGCGGCGGCGAGGGAGTCGGCGGTGCCGGTGGGGTGGTCGGGCGGGCGACCGGCGAAGTCGGTCACCCCGGCCCAGTGCGCGGCGACGTCGGCCGGTCCGGGCGGCCGGCCGTCGGGGCCGGTGAGGCGGACGCCGTGCGAGCGCTCCCAGCGCAGCACCGAGGCCCAGCCGCCGCCGGTCTCGACGACCTCGCCGGTCAGCGGGCACGACGGCAGCGCCAGGGCGACGACGACCGGGGCGACGTCGGCGGCCCGCAGTGCCTGCGCGGGGCGGTCGCGGAAGACCTCCTCGGTCATCGAGGTCAGCGCCATCGGGGCGACGGCGTTGACCCGGATCCCGAACCGGTCGCCCTCGGCGGCCAGCGTCCGGGCCAGCCCGAGGACCCCGGCCTTCGCCGCGGCGTAGGCGGCCTGGCCGGGGTTGCCGTGCAGCCCGGCGCCCGAGGTGGTCAGCACGATCGACCCGCCCCGGAGCCGCAGGTGCGGCCAGGCCGCCGAGCAGGCCGTCCAGCTGCCGCGCAGGTGCACGTCGACGACGGCGTCCCAGTCGTCGTCGGTGAGCCGGGAGACCGCGTGGTCGCGGGTCGCCCCGGCGTTGACGACGAGCACGTCGAGCCGGCCGAGCGCGTCGACGGTGTCGGCGACCAGGGCGCGTCCGTCACGGGCGTCGCCGGTCACCGGGTGCGCGCGGCCGCCGCCGGAGCGGATCCGCGCGACGACGGCGCCCGCCGCGTCGGCGGCGCGGGCGTGCACGGCGACCGTGGCGCCGGCCGCGGCCAGCGCGGTCGCGTACTCCGCGCCCAGCCCCCGGCCGGCGCCGGTGACCAGCGCGACCGTGCCCTCGGCGAACCGGGCGGAGTCCGTCGTGCTCACGCGGGCGCCGTGCGGTGGGCGAGCCAGAGGTCGAGGTCGGGCAGCCCCGCCAGGGTGTGCTTGCGGATCTTGCCGGTCGCGGTGACCGGGATGTCGGCGACGACGTGCCACTCGACGGGGGTCTTCGCCCGCGCGAGCCGCTGCCCGGCGACGTGGTCGAGCAGCGGGTCGACGCCGGCGGCGCGGGCGTCGTCGTCGAGGACCACCCAGGCGCCGACGGCCTCCCCGAGACGCTCGTCGGGCACGGCGGTGACCGCGACCCGCCGGACCCCGGGGGCCGAGGCGATCGCCAGCTCGATGTCCATCGTGGAGAACTTCTCGCCGCCCCGGTTCACGATGTCCTTGGTGCGCCCGACGATCTGGACCCAGCCCTCGTCGTCGACCCGGCCGACGTCGCCGGGGGAGAACCAGCCGTCGTCGTCGACCTGCTCGGCGGTGACGACCGGGTCGGTGTAGCACTCCAGCAGCTGGGGGCCGCGGATCCGCAGCCTGCCGACGGTGCCGGGCGGGACGAGCGCCCCGTCCTCGTCGACGACGGTCATCTCCATCCCGCGCAGCAGCCGACCGTCCCAGGCCCGCCTGCGCTCCAGCGGGTCGTCCGCGGCGGCGATCGCGAGGACGCCCGCGGTCTCGGTCATCCCGTAGGCCCGCACCACCCGCACACCCGCCTCCGACGCCCGGTCGACGATCTCCGGGGCGATCGCGGCGCCCGCGCAGGCGTAGGTGTCGAGCCGGTGGCCCTCGGGGCGGGTCCGGTAGCGCTCGACGAGGTCGGCGACGAACACGGTCGCGCCCATCATCAGCGTGACCCGCTCGGCCTCGATCAGCTCGACGGCGTCGTCGGGCCGCCAGCCGGACATCACCACCGAGCGGCCGCCCAGGAAGACCGGGAACACCACGGCCGCGACGAAGCCGCCCAGGTGCGACAGCGGCGTCGCGGCGAGGGTGACGGTGTGCTCCCCGGCGCCGAGCGCGTCGCGGAAGTTCACCAGGTGCGCGACGACGGCGCGGTGCGACAGCAGCGCCCCCTTCGGCGCCGCGGTGGTCCCGGAGGTGTAGAGCAGCAGCGCCGGGTCGGCGGGCCCGCGGGTGACGGTGAGCGGCTCGTCGACGGCCGTCGCCGCGTCGGGGACCGCGACCCAGCCGGGGCGCCCGCCGCCGACGAGGTAGCGCACCACCGGGTCCAGGCCCGCCTCGTCGAGCAGCCCGTCGAGCTCGGCGGCCGGGTCGCGCGGGCCGAGGGCGTCGACCGTGCACACCACCGCGGGGCGGCAGTCGGCGACGATCTGGCGGATCTCGTGCTCGCGGTAGATCGGGATGACGGGCACGTCCACCGCGCCCGCCCGGAACGCCGCGACCTGCACCGCGAGCGCCTCGAGCCGGTTGGGCAGCTGGACCAGGACCCGGTCGCCCGGGGCCACGCCGCGCCGGACGAGGTCCTGGGCGATCGCGCGGGTCCAGCGCTCGAACTCGCCGTAGCTCACACGGCGGCCCTTGAAGCAGAACAGCTCCCGCTCGGGGTGGCGGGCGGCCGCCGTGGGGACGAGGTCGGCCAGTGTGGTCGCGGTCCACAGACCCGACGCGCGATAGCCGGCGTACCGGTAGGCGGTGCTGGCGGAGGGGGTGGCAGTCGTCATCGACGTGCTCCTACGGCTCGAACCGACGTGATCCGTCACCGTATCTAGTGACGGATCACTCGGTCAGGGTTCGAACGGCCGATCAGCGGCGGCGGAGGCGACCGAACGCCTCGCCGATCCGCTCCAGCACCTCGGGGTGGCGGATGACCTCCCGGTAGGCGGAGGTCTCGAACGACAGCGCGCTGATCGGGTCCATCGTGGGCGAGCGCAGCGCCAGTTCCTTGTTGATCATCGCCGAGCGCGTGGTGGTGGCCGCGATCGACCGGGCCAGCTCCGTCGCGGCGCCGACCACGCCACCGGTGGGCACCAGGCGGTCGACCAGTCCGATCCGCAGCGCCTCCGCGGCGTCGATCCGGTCCCCGGAGAAGGTGAGCAGCTTGGCCTGGCTCAGCCCGACGATCTTCCACAGCGGGGAGAAGTACGGGGTCAGCCCGAACTTGATCTGCGGGAACCCGAACACGGCGTTCTCCGCGCCGATCCGGATGTCGCAGAACACGGCGATGTCGCAGCCGCCGCCCAGGGTCGGGCCCGCGCAGGCGGCGATGGTGGGCTTGGCGTAGTCGAGCAGCGCGCCGTAGACCCGCAGGCACATGGCGGAGTACTCGTCGCGGGAGTCCTCGGTGAACGCCGACTGCAGGTCGAGGTCGAGGCCCGCGGAGAACGCCTCCTCGCCGCCGGTGATCACGACGGCGGCGACGTCGTCGTCGGCCCGCCACGCGTCGAGCTGGTCGCCCAGCGCGGCGAACAGCTCCAGGCTGAGCGCGTTGCGCCGGTGCATGCGGTTGAAGGTGATGGTGCCGACGCCGTCGGCGACGGTGGTGCGGACGGCCTCGTCGTCGGCCATGGGGGTACTCCTCGGGTGCGGGGAACGGTGGGGGAGGGGTCGGGTCAGCGGGTGGCCGCGGGGCTGCGGCCCAGCAGCGACATCAGGTAGGCGCCGCCGACGCGGTCCTCGCGGGGCGGGAGCGCGCCGAGCTGGCGCATCATCTCGGTGATCTCGTACTGGGCGAGGTAGGACGACAGCAGCCCGTCGGTGAACTCCAGGAAGATGTCGCAGCCGTAGGTGCTGAAGGTGGCGTCGGGGGCGAGCTTCGCCGGGCCGTGGCCGTACTGGCGGAACAGGCACAGGGCCCGGCCGTCCTCCGGTGCGGTGAAGGTCTGGACCTCGTCGAAGGCGACGTCGGGCATGACCTCCCAGATCCGGTCGACGTAGGCGCGCATGCCGTCACGCCCGTCGATCACCTCCGGCCAGAAGACGGTGTCCTCCCAGCGGATGCCGGGGTGCAGGATCTCGAGCACGCGCTCGGTGTCGTGGGAGTTCCACGCCGCCAGCCAGCGGCGGGAGAAGTCGCGCAGGAAGGCCTCGGTCTGGGGTGCCGGCACGATGGCTCCTCGTCGGCTCGGAGGCCCGCGCCGATGCGGGCCGCGTGACACCACCCTAGCGGTGATTAACTTCCGGCGGAAGTGCGGATTAGCTCGACGAACCGGGCGAGCAGCCGGTCCAGCGCGTCGACGTCGACCGGGCGGTGCAGCAGCTGGGCGCCGACGATCATCGACAGGCACAGTTCGGCCAGCTCGTCGGCGTCCGCGCCCGCCCCGGCCTCGACGACGGCGGCCCGGACGACCTCCCGGCGGCGGCGGTCGACCTCCCGCTGTGCCGCCGCGACGGCCGGGTCACCGGTGCTCCATACCCGGATCGCGGCCTCCGCGTCGTGCGGGACCGTCCGGGCGAGCCGGCGCAGGAGCTCCAGGCGCTCCAGCGGCGCGAGCGGTGCCGCGGCCTCGCGGGCGATCTCCTCGGTCCGCGCGGCCCAGTGCTCCAGGAACTGCGCGACGAAGTCCGGCCAGTTGCGGAACCAGTTGTAGAACGACCCGCTCGACACCCCGAGGCGGCGGTGCAGGGCGGTCATCGACAGGTCGCGGGAGCCGGATCCGGACAGGATCTCGACGGCTGCCGCGTAGTAGTCCTCGCGGCCGACGTACTGCGGCACGGGCGGCTCCTCGGGTGCGGGTCGGGCCGGGTCAGCATCGCAGCCGCGCGCGGACCCTTCCGACATAGAAGCCTCTATGTTAACTTCCGCTAGGTCACAGCCGCAGAGATGTCGAAGGAGACGTCATGGGTGGGTTCCGGTCGCCGGACGAGGTGCACGAGTTCCTGGGTGGGATCTTCGAGGAGGCGATGGCCGACGAGACCATCGGACCGAAGCTGGCCGCGACCGGCATGAGCCTGCGGATGGACTACACCGACCCGGAGACGACGGTCCGTGTCGACTTCGCGACGAAGGAGATCACCACCGGCCCGGCGGCCGCGGTCGACTCCGACGCGACGCTGTCGATGAGCGCCGACACCGCCAACCAGTACTGGCAGGGCAAGGTCAGCCTGCCGCTGGCGATGGCCCGCGGGAAGATCACCGTCGGCGGCTCGGCGGCGCAGCTGCTGAAGCTCTCGCCGATCGCGAAGAGCCTCTACCCCCGCTACACGGCGATGCTCACCGACCGCGGGCGCGCCGACCTGGTCGTGGGCTGAGGTGGGCGGCACCGCCGCGCCCGCGACCGGGCGCGCCCACCACCCGCTCGACGTCTCGTCCGAGGAGTTCTGGCGGCTGGCCCCCGAGGAGCGGGAGCACACCTTCGCCCGGCTGCGCGCCGAGGCGCCGGTCTCCTGGCAGCGACCGGTGCACAGCCCGATGATGGACGGCGACGACGGCTCGCCCGGCTACTGGGCGGTCGTGCGGGCGGCGGACATCGCGACGGTGAGCCGCCGGGCCGACGTCTTCTCCTCGGCCACCGGCGGGGTGCTCGTCGAGGAGTTCCCCGAGGAGGTCCTGGAGATGGCCACCTCGATCCTCACCATGGACGACCCCCGGCACCGCAAGATCCGCAGGCTGGTCGCGTCGGTGTTCACCCCGCGACGGGTGCAGCGGATCGAGGAGCAGATCGCCCGGCAGGCCCGCGAGATCGTCGCGGACCTCGGGGACCGGGGCGAGGTCGAGCTGGTCTCCGCGGTGTCGGCGCGGCTGCCGATGTGGACGATCTCGGAGATGATCGGCATCCCGCCCGACCGCCGCGACGAGGTGGCCGCGGCCGCCGAGTCGATGGTCGCCTGGGGCGACGACGAGGGCACCGAGGGCTCCGACGCGGCGACGGTGATGCTCAACGGCATCGTCACGCTGCACGGCGCCTGCCAGGACGTCATCGACGCCCGGCGGGTGAGCCCCCGCGACGACCTCGTCTCGGCGCTGGTGGCCGCCGAGGTCGACGGCGAGCACCTCACCGACGACGACATCCGGTCGTTCTTCGTGCTGCTGTGCGTGGCCGGCAACGACACCACCAAGCAGACCACCACGCACACGGTCCGCGCCCTGACCGAGCACCCGGAGCAGCGGGAGTGGCTGTTCGCCGACTACGACGCCCGGATCGGGACGGCGGTCGAGGAGTTCGTGCGCTGGGCGAGCCCGGTGATGACGTTCCGGCGGACCGCGCTGGAGCGCTTCGAGCTGGGCGGACAGGTGATCGAGCCCGGGGACAGGGTCACGCTGTTCTACGGCTCGGGCAACCGCGACGAGCAGGTGTTCGAGCGCCCGCTGGAGTTCGACCTGTCCCGCACGCCGAACCCGCACGTGGCCTTCGGCGGCGGCGGGCCGCACTTCTGCCTCGGCTCGCACCTGGCGAAGGCCCAGCTGCGCTGGATCGTCCGCGAGCTCTACGACCGGCTGCCCGACCTGCGCGCCGACGGCGAGCCGGACCGGCTGGTCAGCACGTTCATCAACGGGATCCGACGGCAGCGGTGCGTGTTCACGCCCCGCTGAGCGACGACCGGTCAGCCGGTGCGGAGCACGGCCAGCGCGACCGCCGTGACCTCCGCCCGGGTGGCCGGCCGGTCGTGCGACGACGACGCGAGCCGGGTCAGGTCGTGGGCCACCGACAGCGCGGCCCGCACCCGCAGCCGGGCGGTCGGCTCGTCGAGGTCGAGCGCGTAGGCCAGCAGCGACCGGGTCCAGTCCTGCAGCTCGGTGCGGATCGTCGTCGCGGTCCGGCGCCGGGCGTCGTCGGTGAGGTGGTGGAACTCGGTCACGTACACCCCGAGCAGCGACCGGTTGGCCTGGCAGAACCCCACGTAGCGGTCGAGCATCCCGGTCAGGTCGACCGAGCCGGGGTGCCGGCGCCGGGAGCGCTGCTCGGCGTGCAGCCGTTCCGAGGCCAGGTCGAAGGCGGCGGTGAGGATGTCGGCCTTGGTCGCGAAGTGGTGCAGCAGGCTCGGGCCCGCCATCCCGACGGCGGCGCCGATGTCGTCGAGGCTGACCCCGGCGTAGCCGTGCACGTGGAACAGCTCCACCGCGCGGGCGACGATCTCCTCCCGGCGCGACCCGGGCCCGGGGTCGGCGACCACGTCGCCGGGCGGCTCGGCGGCGGCCGTCGCCGGGTCCGGTGGGTCGGAGAGCAGGCAGGCCAGTGCCGCGGCGGCGAGGACGGTGCGGACCTGGTCGTCGTCGAGGCTGGTCCCGGTCGACGACGGCGTCGCCATCGCCCCGAGCGCGCCGGTCACCAGCACCCCGGCGGCCCGGTCGGTCAGCTCGGGCCGGGCCCGGCGCAACCGCCGCGACAGCCGTTCGAGCCCGCTGCGGAGCCGGCCGAGGACCGCGTCGCGGGCGTCGTCGCCGAGGAAGCGGCTCTCGCGCTGGAGCAGCGTCCACAGGTCCGCCCGCTCGGTCGCCACCCGGGCCAGGGCCGCGACCAGCACGTCGAGCGGGCCGTCGAGGTGCTCGTCCAGCGCGGCGGTGACCTCGTCCAGACCGCTCTCCAGGGCGGCGACGAGCAGCGCCTCCTTGTTGCGGAAGTGGCGGTAGACGGCCGGGCCGGTCAGCCCGACGTCGGCGGCGACGTCGCCGAGGGACACCTGGTGGTACCCGAGCAGGTGGAAGCGTGCGGCCGCGGTGCGCGCGAGCTGGGCACGACGTGCGTCGGCCTGCATCCGGCGCCGCGGTGCTGCATGCGGTGCGGCCACGTCCCACCCCCCTCCGGCCGGGACGACTCTAGAAGACCCGGCACCGCCGGACCGTTGCCGGTGCGGCCCGTCCACACTATTTTATCCGAATTAGAAACTGTCGTCGTCGACGGCGACCACACCGACGTGGAGGATCCGTGACCCATCCCGGCGCCCATGCCGCACAGAACCCGGACAAGATCGCCGCGATCCTCGCCGAGACGGGCGAGCGGGTGACCTACGCGGAGCTGGAGGAGCGCTCGGTCCGGCTCGCGAACGTCCTGCGGGAGGCCGGCCTGCGTCCCGGCGACGTCGTCGCCCTGCTGAGCGAGAACAACCTGCGGGTCTTCGAGGTCTACTGGGCCGCGATGCGCTCGGGGCTCTACGTCACCGCGATCAACCACAACCTCGTCGCCGAGGAGGCCGGCTACATCGTCGCCGACTCCGGGGCGGCCGCGCTCGTCGTCTCGGCGGGCAAGGCCGACGTCGCGAAGGCGGTGCTGGCCACCGGCGTCCGGCCCGGGCTGCTCCTGTCCTACGACGGCCCGGTCGACGGCTTCGGCTCCTACGAGGACGCGCTGGCCGCGGCGTCGGACGTCGCACCGGCCGAGCAGCCGCACGGCGCCCCGATGCTCTACTCGTCGGGCACGACCGGGCGCCCGAAGGGCGTGCGCCCGCCGCTGCCGCCGGTGCCCTTCACCGAGATCGGGGACCCGCTGGTCGGCCTGATCGGCCAGGCGTTCGGCGTCGGCCCGGACACCGTTTACCTCACCCCGGCCCCGATCTACCACGCCGCGCCGCTGCGCTGGTGCGGCGCCGTGCACGCGCACGGCGGGACCGTGGTGATGCTGCGCCGCTTCGACGCGGCCGCCGCACTGGACGCGATCGCCCGGCACCGCGTCACCCACGCCCAGTTCGTGCCGACGATGTTCGTGCGCATGCTGCACCTGCCGCAGGAGCAGCGGGACGCGGCCGACGTCTCCTCGCTGCGGGTGGCCGTGCACGCGGCGGCGCCGTGCCCGGTCGACGTCAAGCAGGCGATGATCGACTGGTGGGGCCCGATCCTGGTCGAGTACTACGCCGGGACCGAGGGCAACGGCCTCACCATGACCGACAGCAAGACCTGGCTGACCAAGCCGGGCACCGTCGGCAGGCCGCTGCTGGGTGTCCTGCACATCTGCGACGACGACGGCCGCGAGCTGCCCACCGGTGAGATCGGCACGGTCTACGTCGAGCGCGAGACCGTGCCCTTCGAGTACCACAACGACCCGGAGAAGACGAAGGCCTCGCAGCACCCCGAGCACGAGACCTGGACGACGCTCGGCGACATCGGCTACGTCGACGGGGACGGCTTCCTGTTCCTCACCGACCGCAAGTCGTTCATGATCATCTCGGGCGGTGTGAACATCTACCCGCAGGAGACCGAGAACGCCCTCGCCCTGCACCCGGCCGTGCACGACGTCGCCGTGATCGGGCTGCCGGACCCGGAGATGGGGGAGCGGGTCACCGCGTTCGTCCAGCCGCGCGCCGGCGTCGCGACCGGCCCGGAGCTGGAGCAGGAGATCATCGCGTTCGTGAAGTCGCGGATCGCCGGGTACAAGGCCCCGCGCAGCGTCCGGTTCGTCGACGACCTGCCGCGCACCGAGACCGGCAAGCTCGTCAAGGGTGAGCTGCGCGCCCGCTACGCGACCACCTGAGCGGCCCCGCTCCACCGGGGAGGTGGGATCAGGGGCGCAGCGAGTAGAGGATCATCGACTGGGCGACGGCGATGGTCCGGTCGATCTCGCCGCGCTCCGGGTCCCACCACTCCACGGTCCAGTTCAGCGACCCCATGATCAGCATCCGGCCGATCGACGGGTCGACGTCCGGGCGGAGCTGCCCGGCCGCGCGCAGGTCCTCGATCAGCCCGCGCCAGATCTCGTGGTACTCGGCGATCTGCTCCCGGGCCCGCGCGGACAGGTGCTCGGGCAGCTGGTTGGCGTTGCGGACGACGGCCCGCGCGTAGTCCGAGAGCTGCAGCTCGTGGCGGAGCTGGGCCTCGACCGCGGCGGCGAGCCGGTCGGCGGGCGGGGTGCCGTCGGGCAGCGCCCCGAGCACCGCGGTCAGGTGCTCGCGCATCGACGCCGCCCCGGTCGCCACGACGTCCTCGATGAGGTCCTCACGCGAGGGGTAGTAGTAGTAGATCGCCGGCGCCTGGATCTTCGCGACCTGCGCGATGTCCGACAGCCGGGTCCCCGCGAAGCCCTTCTGGCTCAGCACCTGTGCCGCGGCGTCCAGCAGGCGGGCCCGGGTGCGGGCCGACTTGCTGTCGCTGCTGTCGGTGCCGTCCGGCTCGGCCGGTGCGACCGCGTTCGTCTTCCGTGCCACCGGGGAAGGATAGTCCGAGCCGTTCCCGCGGGCCGGGTTCGGCGCACCCGGCCGGTGTCGCCGACGGCCGGAGGACCGGCCGCCGGCGACCCGCTCAGCCGCGGTAGCGGGCGGCGATGTCCCGCCCGACGATCTCCTTCATGATCTCGGTCGTTCCGCCGTAGATGGTCTGGATGCGGCCGTCGGCGAAGGCACGGGCCACCGGGTACTCGAGCATGAAGCCGTAGCCGCCGTGCAGCTGCACGCACCGGTCGGTGATCCGCTTCTGCAGCTCGGTCAGGTACCACTTGCCCTTCGCGGCCTCGACCGGCGTCAGCTCGCCCCGGTTGAACGCCAGCACCGCGCGGTCGGTCCACGACTCGGCGACCTCGAGCTCGGTCTCCATCTCGGCCAGCACGAACCGCGAGTTCTGGAAGTCGCCGATGGCCTGCCCGAACGCCTGGCGCTCGAAGCAGTAGCGGGCGGTGTGCTCGTAGACCGCCCGCGCCGCGGTCACCGCGGAGGAGATCAGGCCGAGCCGCTCCTGCGGCAGGTGGCTCATGAGGTGCATCAGGCCGTGGGCCTCGGTGCCGATCAGGTTCTCGGCGGGCAGCCGGACGGAGTCGAAGAACAGCTCGCCGGTGTCCTGGGCGTGCAGGCCGACCTTCTCCAGACGGCGCCCGCGCCGGAAGCCGTACATGTCCCGCTCGACGACGAACAGGCTGAACCCGCGCGAGCCCGCCTCCGGGTCGGTGCGCGCGGCGACGATCACGAAGTCGGCCGACAGGGCGCTGGAGATGAAGGTCTTGGAGCCGTCGAGCACCCAGCCGTCGCCGTCGCGGCGGGCCGAGGTGCGGATGCCCTGCAGGTCGCTGCCGGTGCCGGGCTCGGTCATCGCCAGTGCGCCGAGCATCTCGCCGCGGGCGAACGGGACCAGCCAGCGCTTCTTCTGTTCGTCGGTGGTGAGGTCGAGCAGGTAGGCGAGCACCAGGTCGTCCTGTAGGCCCAGGGTCATCCCGAAGGAGGTCGCGCCGACCCGCGCGACCTCCTCGTTCACCACCATCCGGTACCGGTAGTCGGTCTCGCCCGCGCCGCCGAACTCCTCCGGCACGGAGAGCGCGTAGACGCCCTGCTCGGCGGCGGTGCGGAACACCGCCGGGTCGATGGCGTGCGCGCGCTCCCAGTCCAGGTAGTGCGGCTCGACCTCGCGGGCCAGGAACTCGCGCACGGTGGCGCGGTACTGCTCGTGGTCGTCGGTGTAGAGCTCTCGGCGCATGGGGTCTCCTCGGTCGGCGGGCGGGGCCCGGTGGTGACGCGGCCGGGCCGGGGCGCCGGCACCCGATCCGGCGAACCGGAGCGTCGCTATTCTAATGTAGGTTAACAAAGGGTCGATCGTCGGCGACGGTGCCGGGGCCCGTCCGGAGCGGGGAGGCGTGACCGCCATGACCGACGTGCGACGCGTGCAGCTGCTGTGCGCCTGGGCCGGCCCGGCGACGCTGGTCGTCGCGCTGGGCGGCTGGGCGCTGGCAGGGATCCTCCCGCTGCCACCCGGGCCCACCGACGGGCTCGCCGGGATTGTGGCCTTCTACGGCTCGCCGACGACCCGGGCCGGGCTGGTCGTGACCTCGGTCGGGATGTGCCTGCCCGCGCCGCTGCTGGCGGCGATCTCGGTGCAGATGCTGCGGATGGAGGGGCGGGTGCCGATCCTGTCGTTCCTGCAGCTCCTCCTGGGCGCGGTCACGGTCGTGCTGCTGCTCGTGCCGATGCTGCTGCTGGGTGTCGCCGGGCTGCGCGCCGACCGCGCGCCGGAGCTGGTGCAGCTGCTGCACGACACGGCCTGGCTGCTATTCCTCACCCCGGTCGCGCCGTTCGCCCTGCAGAACATCACGATCGGTCTCGCCGTCCTCGGTGACCGCTCGGGGGTGCAGGTCTTCCCGCGGTGGAGCGCGTACGCGAACTTCTGGGCGGCGTTCCTGTTCTGCCCCGCCGTGCTCGCGTTCTTCTTCCTCCGCGGCCCGTTCGCCTGGAACGGCGTCTTCGTCTTCTGGCTCGGCACCGTCGTCTACGGGGCCTGGCTGGCCGGGATGTTCCTGCTCGTCCGCCGGGCCGTGCTCACCGACCCGACCGGCGTCGTGGCGCCCGCCCCGGTCGCGACGGCGCCCGCGTCGTGACCGCGGACCTGCCCGACTTCCTCCTCCCGGCCGGAGCCCCACCGGCCCGGGCCGCCGCCCCGGCGACGGCGCCCGCCGAGGCGCCCCGGGCGGACGGCCACGTGCCCGGCGAGGCGGGGCTCTGGGTGTTCCTGCTCGGTGACATGACGCTGTTCGGCGCGTTCTTCGTGGCCTTCGTCGTGCAGGGCCGCGCCGACCCGGCCGGGTTCGCCGACGGCGCGGCCGCGCTGGGCACGACGACCGGCGGCGTCAACACGCTGGTCCTGCTGACGAGCTCGCTGCTCGTCGCCTACGCGGTGCGCGCGGTCCGGGAGGGGCGGGCCGGCGTCGCCCGTGTCCTGCTGGCGGGCACCGTCGCCTGTGGTGCCGGCTTCGCCGTCCTCAAGACCGGTGAGTACGCCGCCGAAGTCGCCGCGGGGAACACCCCGACCACGTCGCTGCTGTTCACCTACTGGTTCGTGCTGACCGGGATCCACCTGTTCCACGTGGCGGTCGGGCTGGTGCTGCTCGGCGTCGTGTGGTGGCGGCTGCGCGCGGGGACCGCGGGCCGGGTGCGCACGACCGAGGGCGCCGCGGCCTACTGGCACATGGTCGACCTGCTGTGGCTCGTGCTGTTCGCCCTGCTCTACCTGGGCTTCCCGCGATGAGCGCCGTGCGACCGGCACTCGTGTGGGCCGGGCTGGTCGTGGTGACCCTGCTGTCCTGGTGGGCGGGGGCGCACCACCCGGCGGGCGGCGACGGCGCCCGTGCGGTGTTCGCCCTCGTCCTGGCGGTGGCGTTCGGCAAGGCCTGGGTCGTCGGACGGGAGTTCATGGAGCTGCGGCACGCACCGGTGGCGCTGCGCCGCGCCTTCGACGCCTGGGTGCTGGTGTTCGGCGTCGCGCTCGGTCTGCTCGTCCTGCTCTGATCGCTCGTAGGTGAATCCTCACTAGGTAGGTGGCGGGAGGGTGTCGCGTCCGCGCGGGACCGACGCCGGTGCCGGCGCGGCCCCGGTCGGGTGCCCCGCCGTGCCGCCCGTCGCCGTGGGCCGCCGTCCCGGCCTCCGTTCCGGGCAGGGGCTCCGAGCTGCGGGAACGTGCCCTCGTGCGGCGCGGGGTCCGGGATGTCCGGGTCCGCTCCGCCGGACCGGCGGCCCGTCGCGCGACACCGTCGGGTGAACAAGCGGTCGCACGGAAAAACCTCCGCGGCCGCCGTAACCCCCGAATCTAATCCTCGTTTAAGAAGTCAGGACTAGGCCGGGCCGATGACGGAGGTCACTCGATGACGAGGACGCGTACCGCCCCCACGGGGACTCCCCACGGGGCGACGACGGGGGGTCGCCGGTGAGCGGCACCCGGGCGCCGTCGCTGCGGGGGATCGTGCAGACGACCGGCAGCTTCACCGCGTTCGTCCTGGACACCGCCCGCACGGTGACCAAGCGGCCGTTCCCGCTGGGCGAGTTCCTGTCCCAGACGCGGTTCATCGCCTCGGTGTCCCTCGCGCCGGCGATCATGGTGACGATCCCGTTCGTCGGCGTCGTCATCCTGCTGATCAACCAGCTGCTCGCCGAGATCGGCGCGCTGGACGTGGCGGGCGCGGTGACCGGCCTCGCGGTGCTCCGCCAGATCGGACCCGTCGCCGCGGTGCTCGTCACCGCGGGCGCCGGCGCCACCGCGATCGCGGCGGACCTGGGCGCCCGCAAGATCCGCGACGAGATCGACGCCATGAACGTCATGGGCATCGACCCGCTGCACCGGCTCGTGATGCCCCGCGTGCTGGCCTCGGCGGTGGTCGCCCTCTGCCTCAACGCGGTGATCACCGTGGTCGGCGAGATCGTGGCCTACGTGGTGTCGGTCGGGCTGCAGGGCGCCTCGGCCGGGCAGTTCGTCGCGACGCTGACGCTGCTCACCGACGAGGGTGACTTCCTGGTCAGCTCGTTCAAGGCGCTGCTGTTCGGCACCCTGGCCGGTCTCGTCGCCTCCTACCGCGGGCTCAAGACCGAGGGCGGCCCGAAGGGCGTCGGCCAGGCCGTCACCGAGACCGTCGTCATCTCCTTCGTCCTGCTCTTCATCATCAACGCCCTGCTGACCGCGGTCGACATCCAGCTGAAGCTGGAAAGGATCTGAGGACCCGCTCGTGAACACATCCGAAGGCTCCGCCCTGCGGCGCGCCGTGGACCGCCCCCGGGCCGGCCTGCGCGTCGTCGGCGAGCAGGTCGAGTTCTACCTGAAGGCCTACGCCGGCATCCCGGTCGTGGTCCGCCGCTACCTCGGCGAGGTACTGCGCCAGCTCACCGCCATCAGCTTCGGCACCGGCGCGCTGGTCCTGATCGGCGGCAGCGTCGTCGTCGTGTCGATCCTGACCGCGAGCGCCGGCGCGATCGTCGGCCTCCAGGGCTACGAGGCCCTGAACGCCGTCGGCACCGACGCCCTGACCGGCTTCCTCGCCAGCTACATCAACATCCGGCTGGCCGCCCCGCTGATCGGCGGGGTCGCCCTGGTCTCCACCATCGGTGCCGCGTTCACCGCCGAGATCGGCGCCCAGCGGATCAGCGAGGAGATCGACGCGATCGAGGTCATGGCGGTCCCCGCCGTGCCCTACCTGGTCACGACCCGGATCCTGGCCGGCACGATCGCGATCGTCCCGCTCTACGCGCTGGCGCTGATCGCCTGCTTCGCCACCACCCAGTTGATCGTGGTGCTCGGCTACGGCCAGTCGGTCGGCACCTACAACCACTACTTCTCCACCTTCCTGGTCCCGACCGACGTGCTCACCTCGGTCCTGCAGGTCACCCTGATCGCCTTCGTGGTGATGTCGATCCACGCCTTCTACGGCTTCACCGCCTCCGGCGGTCCCGCCGGGGTGGGCGCCGCGGTCGGGCGCGCGGTCCGGCTGTCGCTGATCGCGGTCATGGTGACGGCGCTGGTGACCGCGGTCCTGCTCTACGCGGACCCCGAGACCCTCCACCTGTCCCGATGAGCGGGGCGGAGACACGGCACGAGGTCCGCGGCCTCGCCGCGATCGGGGTGCTGCTGCTGTGCGCCGCGCTCGTGGTGGCGTCCTACCTGGACGTCTTCACCCCGGGTGTGCCCGCCACCGTCCGCACCGACCGGGCCGGTCTGCTGATGCAGCCCGACGCCGACGTCGCCCTGCGCGACGTGCGGGTCGGGCGCGTCTCGGCCGTCGAGCCGGACGGGAACGGCGGCGCGGTGGTCAGCCTCGCGATCGACCCGTCCAAGCTGGACCTCATCCCGGGCGACGTGACCGCGCAGATCATCTCGCCGACGGTGTTCGGCCCCAAGTACGTCGACCTCGTCCCGCCGGCCTCGCCGTCGACGACGACCCTGGCCGCCGGTGCCGTCGTCCCGGCCGCCGCGGTGCAGACCGAGGCCAACCTGGTCTTCGACAACCTGAACCGGCTGCTCACCACGATCGACCCGGCGAAGGTCAACACGGCGCTGGGCGCCCTGTCGACCTCGCTCAACGGCCGCGGCGACAAGCTCGGCGCCACGCTGGTGTCGTTCAACCGGTACCTGGAGCGGATCAACCCGTCGCTGCCCGCGCTGCAGCGCGACCTGCAGGCCGCGGCCCCGGTGTTCGACACCTACGCCGACGTCAGCCCGCAGCTGCTCGACGTGGTCCGCAACGTCACGACCACCGGCGGCACCATCGTGGAGAAGCAGGCGGGGATCGACGCCACGCTCGCGTCGCTGTCGATGTTCGCGACCGACGTCTCCGGGGTGCTGGAGGCCAACACCGACGGCCTCGACCGGACCCTGAAGACGCTCCGCCCGACCACCGAGGTGCTCGGCCGCTACGCGCCGACCTTCCCCTGCACCTTCGACAGCCTCAACTACCTGCAGAAGCTGCTGCTGCCGACCTTCGGCGGCGCCCAGCCGGGCCTGCGCTCGCTCACCACGTTCCAGCCGGGCGAGCAGGGCTACACCCCCGAGAACGCGCCGTCCCTCGGCATCGACCAGCCCAACTGCGGCACCGGGATCCCCGCACCGGGCACGTTCCCGCGGCACGCCTTCTACCCCGACGGCTCCCCGCGTCTGGACACCCGCGACGCACCGGTGCAGGTCCGGGACACCCCGATCGCGGTCCTGATCGGCGGCGACGAGCTCGGCCCGACCATCCAGGAACGCCTCGGGGGGGCCCCGGCCGCACTCGGTGCGCTCACCGCCCCCGCCGGCCCGACCGCGGAAGGAGGAGGCCGATGAGCGGCATCCGGGGCAACCTCGTCCGGGTCGTGGTCTTCGCCGTGGTCGCGGCCCTGTGCGCGGCCTTCGTCGTCGTCGCCTACGGCTCGGTCCGGTTCGGCGAGACGGCCCGCTACACCGCCGAGTTCGTCGACGCCTCCGGCCTGAAGGCCAAGGACGACGTCCGGGTGGCCGGCGTGACCGTCGGTCGTGTCGAGTCCGTCGACGTCGGCGCCGACAACCTCGCTCGGGTCGAGTTCTCGCTGCGCTCCGACGTCCCCGTCGAGCAGGCGTCGGAGGGCGCGGTCCGCTACAAGAACCTGCTCGGGCAGCGCTACCTGGAGCTGCTGCGGGGCGCGCAGCCGACCCCGCAGCTGGCCGACGGCGGCGTGATCCCGGCGTCCCGGACCCGGCCCGCGATCGACCTCGACGAGCTCTACAACGGCTTCACCCCGCTGTTCGAGGGCCTCCAGCCGGCGCAGGTCAACCAGCTCGCCGAGTCGCTGATCTCGGTGCTGCAGGGGCAGGGCGGCTCCGTCCGCACGCTGCTCGGCCAGATCGGCACGCTGACCGGCACCCTGGCCGACCGCGACCGCGTCATCGGCGAGGTCGTCACCAACCTCAACGGTGTGCTCGGCACGCTCGACGCGCGCAAGGACAACGTGCACGAGCTGGTCACCCAGCTGCAGACGCTGGTCAGCGGGCTCGCCGCCGACCGCGGCTCGATCGGGCGGTCGCTGGAGCGCGCCGACCACCTGGCCGGCACCGTCGAGAGCCTGGTCCGCGAGGCCCGGCCCGCCGTCGCCGGCACCGTGCACGAGCTCGACCGCCTGACCCGGCTGGTCAACGACGACTCCGACCGGCTCAACGTCTACTTCCAGCAGCTGCCCGGCTACTACCAGCTGCTCGGCCGCGCCGGGATCTACCAGCAGGGCTTCCAGTTCTACCTCTGCGGCGTGCAGGTCCGCCTCGACCCCGGGGTCGGCCCGCCGATCATGACCGACACCATCGCGAGCCAGGAGGCGAGATGCCAGTTCTGACCCGCCGCCGCTTCGAGGAGATGAACCTCCTCAGGATCGGGGCCGTCGCGCTGGTGATCGCGGTGGTCGCGACCGTCACCGCGCTGAACTCCGGCTACCTCTACCGCCAGCTCACCTCCGGCACCTACTCCGCGCTGTTCTCCGAGGCCGCGGGCCTCAAGACCGGCGACGAGGTCCGGCTGGCCGGCGTCGTCGTCGGCAAGGTCGACTCCGTCGAGCTCGCCGGCAAGGCCGTCGACGTGGGGTTCACCGTCTTCGACGGCAGCACCCTCGGCGAGTCCACCGGCGCGTCGATCAAGACGGCGACGGTGCTCGGCGCGAAGTTCCTCGAGGTCCGCCCGTCCGGGCCGGGACGGCTGGACGACGGGGCGCAGATCCCGCTCGACCGGACGTCCGCGCCCTACGACGTCCAGGAGCTGCTGGACACCCTCACCCGCAAGACCGAGGACCTCGACGTCCCCCGCGTCGCGGAGTCCCTGAACACCGTCGCCGACACCTTCGCCGACACCCCGCCGGAGCTGCGCTCGGCGCTGGAGGGGCTGGGCAGGCTGTCCAAGACGATCTCCTCGCGGGACGCGGAGCTGCAGGAGCTGCTCTCGCACACCGCGAGCGTCTCCGGCGTCCTCGCCGAGCGGAGCAGCTCCATCACCACGCTCGTCTCGGACGGGAACCTGCTGCTCGAGGAGCTGCGGGCCCGTCGCGAGGTGATCCGGTCGCTGCTGCTGAACGTCACCGGCGCCGTCCAGGAGGTCGAGGGGCTCGCCCGCGACAACCAGCAGCAGCTGCGCCCGATGCTTGACGAGCTGGAGAAGACCCTCGACCTGCTGCGGGCCAACGACCGCAACCTCGCCGCCGCGATCACCGGCCTGGACACCTACGCCGGCAGCCTCGGCGAGGCGATCTCCAGCGGACCGTGGTTCTTCGCCCTCGTGCCGAACCTGGTGCCCACGAACCTGGCCCAGCAGAACCTGCCCTCGGTGCTCGACCAGCTGACCCCGGTCTCCCCGGCCGTCGGCCCGGCGCCGGGTACCCCGCAGGGAGGCGGGAACTGATGGCCCTCGTGACCCGCAACCGCGTGCTGCTGCTCGTGGTGGTCCTCGTCGTCGCGGCCGGTGCGGCCGTCTGGGCCCTGGTGAGCCCCGGTACCCGCACCGTCACCGCGTACTTCGACCAGACCGTGAACCTCTACCCGCACGACGAGGTCCGCGTCCTCGGCGTGCAGGTCGGCACCATCGAGTCGGTGGAGCCGCGGCCGGACGCGGTGAAGGTCGTCATGAGCTACGACGCCGACGTCCCGCTCCCGGCCGACGCGACCGCGGCGATCATCTCCCCGACCCTGGTGGGCGTCCGGTACGTGCAGCTCGGACCGCCCTACGACGGCGGCCCGCAGCTCGCCGACGACGCCGAGATCCCCCGCGAGCGCACGGTCGCCCCGGTCGAGTTCGACCGGATCAAGACCGAGGTCGCCGGGCTGGCGAAGGCGCTCGCGCCGCAGTCCGCCGAGACCGAGGGTGCGCTGAACCGGCTCCTCGACACGACCTCGGCGAACCTGCAGGGCCAGGGCCCGCTGATCCGCGACACCATCCGGAAGCTCTCCGACGCGGCGTCGACGCTGGCGAACGGACGCGAGGACATCTTCGCCACCGTCCGGAACCTGCAGACCTTCGTCACCGCGCTCAAGGACGCCGACGCCCAGGTCCAGCGCTTCCAGGGCCAGCTCGCGGACGTGTCGGGGATCCTCGCCGACAACCGCGACGCCCTGGCCAGGGTGCTGGAGAGCCTCGACCGGGCCGCGCCCGTCGTGCAGCGCTTCGTCGCCGACAACCGCGACCAGCTCACCGAGGACCTGCGCAAGGCCGACGACGTCGTCCGCACCGTGTCGCAGAACCGGCAGGCGCTGGGCGACCTCCTGCAGAAGGCGCCGTTCCTGGTGTCGAACTTCGCCAACTTCATCGACGAGAAGACCGGCGCGGTCACCGCGAACGTCGCCGTGACCAACCTGCGCAGCCCGGCCGCGTTCGTCTGCGACGCGGCGGCCGCCGTCGCGCCGTCCCGCGAGGCCGACCCGGCCGCGGCCTACGCCTGCCGGGCGGGCCTGGGCCCGCTGCTCGACCTCGCCCGGGTCGACTCGCCGCCGGTGGCGGTCAACCCGCTGCAGTACGGCGACCCGTCGGCCCCGGCGCTCCCGTCCATCCCGTCGCTGGGAGGCAACTGATGACGCGCCGAGCCGCGCGCACCGCCCGGGTGGTGGCGGCCCTGGCCACCGTCGCCGTCGCGACGAGTGCCTGCGGGTTCTCCAGCCTGGGCGAGCTGCCCCTCCCGCTGCGTGCCGGGACGGGCCCGGACGCCTACCAGGTCACCGTGGAGATGGAGCAGGTCGCGAACCTCGTCCCGAACGCGGAGGTCATGGTCGCCGACGTGCCCGTGGGGTCGGTCGTGCGCACCGAGGTGAAGGACTGGAAGGCGGTCCTCACCGTCAGCCTGGACAAGGCCGCCGTGCTGCCGGCCAACGCCGTCGCCCGGGTCGCGCAGAAGAGCCTGCTCGGCGCCGAGTACCTCGAGCTGGCCCCGCCGGACGGGGCCGCCCCCGAGGGCCGCCTCACCGACGGCGACGTGATCGGGCTCGACCGGTCGGGGCGCTACCCCGAGACCGAGGAGCTCCTCGGCGCGCTGTCGGTCGTGCTCAACGGCAGCGGGCTGCAGCAGGTCCGCACGATCACCACCGAGCTCAACCGGGTGTTCGACGGTCGCCAGGACGACCTGCGCTCCCTCGTGGGGAACCTGGAGCGGTTCGTCGGCGGGCTCGACGCCCAGCGCGACGACATCGTCCGCGCCCTCGACGCGGTGAACCGGCTCGGCGGCACGCTGAACGCCGACAACGCCACCCTCGCCCGCGGCATCGACACGATCCCCGGGGCGCTGAAGGTGCTCAACGAGGACCGGGAGAACCTGGTCCGCACCCTGGAGCAGGTGCAGCGGCTCGACTCCGCGGTCGGGACGCTGTCCGACCGGTCCAAGGAGGACCTGCTGGCGAACCTGCGGCAGATCCGGCCCGCCGTCGCCCGGCTGGCCGACGCGGGCACCGACCTCACCCAGGGCATCGAGCTGCTGCTCACCTTCCCGTTCCCGGCGTCGACCGCGTTCCCGGGAATGTTCAAGGGCGACTACGGCAACCTGTTCCTGACCCTGGACCTCACCCCGGAGGTCCTGCGGCGCAACCTGCTCGACGGCTTCCAGCTGCCCGGCCCGGACGGGCCCGGCGTGCTGGCCGTCCCGCCGCTGGGCGCGCCGCCGGCCCTGACGGCGCCACTGGCCCCGTTCCAGGACCTGACGAAGCCGCTCGACGGCGTGCTGCCGCTGCCGGGCGCCGACCGGCCCGCGGACCCGCCGGACGGGTCCGGGTCCGGGTCCGACGGCATCCTCGGCGGACTCCTGGGAGGTGGCCGATGAGGGCCTCGTCGGTGCGGATCTCCCGCACGACCGCACGCAAGCTGGTCGCCTTCCTGGTGATCGCCGCGATCGCCGTCGGCTGGGGCGCGGTCACCTACCTCAACGTCCCGCGGATGCTGGGCATCGGGCGGAACGCGGTCACCGTCCAGCTCCCCGCCGGCGCGGGCCTCTACGTCAACGGCGTGGTGAGCCTGCGCGGGGTGACCGTCGGCCAGGTCGACGCGGTGCGGCTGACCCGCGACGGTGTCGAGGCCGACATCCAGGTGCTCGACGACCACCCGATCCCGGTGGACTCCGCGGTCGAGGTCCGCAGCATCTCCGCGGTCGGCGAGCAGTACATCAACTTCGAGCCGCGCACGACGGGCGGCCCGTTCCTGACCGACGGCGCGGTCGTCCCGGTGCAGCAGGTCTCCCTCCCGACGACGACGGGGGAGCTGCTCTCGCAGGCCAACGCGCTCGCCGCGTCGGTGCCGGGGCAGAAGCTGAACACCACGGTCGGTGAGCTCGGCGAGGCGTTCGCCGGTGGCGGCGAGGACCTCGGCCGCCTGATCGACTCCTTCGACCTGCTGACCCGGGAGGCGACCGCCAACCTCGACCCGACGGTGCGGCTGATCGACGACCTCGACCCGGTCCTCGCCACCCAGAACGCGACCTCCGGCGACATCCGCACCTACGTCGCGAACCTGGCGTCGTTCACCGGGCGGCTGACCGAGGCCGACCCCGCGCTGCGCGGCACCCTCGACCGCTTCCCGCCGGCGCTCGACGAGGTGGCCGGGTTCGTGAAGCAGATCGGGGACCCGCTCCCGGACCTGCTGAACAACCTGACCTCGGTCGGCGAGGTCGCCCGCGTCTACGTCCCGCACCTGGAGCAGACGCTGACCCTGCTGCCGTCGACCTTCGACGCCTCGATCGGTGCGGTCAGCGGCTCGCCCGTCCCGGGCACGATCATGATCAACCTGCAGACGCAGGTGAACGACCCGGCGCCCTGCCTGGACGGGTTCATCGTCGACCGGCGGCCGCCGACCGACGTCTCCCCGGCCCGCCCGGGCGTGGGCGTGCGCTGCACCGACCCGGACCCGCTCAAGGCGGCCCGTGGCGGGAAGGCCTACCTCTGCCCGCCGGGCTCCCCGATCCCCGACGGCCGCGGCCCCGACGCCGCGTCCTGCGGCTTCCGCTTCCAGAGCCCGGAGGAGGCGGCCGCGGCGCGCGAGGCGGCGGTCGCGACCCAGCTCGAGGTGGCGGGCCTCCAGAGCGACCGGGTCGAGGACAACCCGTTGCGACCCGGGAACCTGCCGACCACCGGTGACGGGAACACGAACCCGGAGGAGAACCAGCCGTTCTCGCCGGGGGAGGAGGGCTACACCCCCTCCGACGCCGCGTCGCTGGACGGCGTCTTCCTCGCCCCCGGCAGCAACACCCCGATCGTCGACGGGAACAGGGTCCGGTCGTCGAACCGCGGGTGGCAGGCCATCGTGCTCGACCCGCTGGGGGTGGAGGGATGAGCCGCCCCCGGTTCCGGCTGCCGCCGCGGTCGCTCGCCCTGCCGATCGGGCTGGGCGTGGTCGCGCTCCTGCTCGCCGCGCTGGTCACGGTGCTGGCCGTCCGTCTCGTCGGCGGGACCGGCGACGACGAGCCGGCACTGGTCGCGGCCCGGCAGACCGCGACCGACCTGCTCACCATCGCCCCGGACACCGCGGACGCGACGCTGCGCCGGCTGGAGGACGGGACGACGGGGGAGTTCCACGAGCAGCTGGGCAGCCGGTCCGGGACCTTCGCCGGGACCATCCGCGACGCGAAGGTGAGCTCGACCGGTGAGGTGTCCGCGGCCGGCGTCGCCGAACGCGGACCGGGCCGCGCGGTCGTGCTGGTGTCCGCCGACTCCACGGTGCACAACGCGCAGGTCCCCGACGGCGAGCCCCGCCAGTACCGGATGCGGATGACGGTCGAGCAGGAGGACGGACGATGGCTGGTGTCGAGGCTGGAGTTCGTCCCGTGACCGGCGCGGACACGACGGGCACGGGCACCGCGGGCGCGCCGGACAGCGACGCCGGGGACACCCCGGGCCCGGGGGCGCGGCCGCGCTCGCGACGGGGCCTCGTGGTGGCGCTGCTCGTGGTGATCGCGCTGCTCGCCGTCGCCGCCGGGGTGTGCGCGTGGCTGCTCGTCGCGCGGTCGGACGACCAGCGCACCCGCGACGACGTCCTGGCCGCGGCCACGGCCGGCGCCCAGACCCTGCTGTCCTACGACGGACGCAAGCTCGACGCGGCGTCCACCGTCGTCGACGACACCACGACCGGGAACTTCCACGACGACTACCGGCGTCTGTTCGACGAGAAGGTCCGGCCCAACGCGGAACGGCTCGGCGCGCGGACGATCGCCCGGGTCGTCGGGGCCGGCTGGGTCGGCTGGTCCGGCTCGGACGCCCAGGTGCTGGTGTTCCTGAACCAGAGCACGACGACGAACGCCGGCGAGCGCGTGGACACCGTCCAGGCGACGCTCACGATGCGGGAGGTGGACGGCCGATGGCTGATCGCCGGACTGGACCAGGTGTGACCGACACGGCGACCGACCCCGACACGGCGGACGCCGCCCCGACGGACGCCGACACGGCGGACGCCGACCCGACGGACGCCGACCCGACGGACACCGACCCGACGGACACCGCGCCCGCCGGCGCCGGCCCGGTCGGTGCGGAGCCGGACGGGGCCGCTCCCGCGGACGCCCCGCGACGGCGCGGGCGGCTCGCCGTGGCGGCCGTCGCGCTGCTGCTGGTCGTCGCCCTCGCCGCGGCGGTCCTGTCGGTGTTGGCGTGGCGGGGCACCGCCGGCACCGTCGCCGACCGGGACGAGGCGACCGCCGTCGCGTCGCAGGTCGTGCGGGACTTCATCGGCATCGACGCCGACAACGCGAAGGGCAACGTCGACAACATGCTCGCCGTCGCGACCGACCCGTTCCGGACCGAGCTGGGTCGCTTCTCGGAGGTGTTCGGGGCCATCCTGGCGCAGGGGAAGGTCAGGGCCGAGGGAGGGATCGACGCGGTGGGCATCGAGCACATCGACGCCGACACGGCGACCGTGCTGGTCAGCGCCAGCACCACGGTCCGCAACACCGAGGTCCCCAACGGCGCCCCGCGCGACTTCCGGCTGCTGCTCGGGCTGCGGCACGAGGACGGGGCGTGGAAGGTGTCGACCGTGGAGGTGGCCCCGTGACGCACGACGACGAGACCGGCACGGACCGCACCGGTGCGGTCGCGGTGACCGACCCCGGGCCCGCCACGACCCCCGCCGAGGACGACGGCGGGGGCGGGGACACCACCGGGACCCGGCCCGGCCGCGGTGCCCGCCTGCGCGCCGCGCTCGGCGCCGCCCGGCGCGGCCTGTCCCGGCGTCGCCGGACGCTGCTGTGGACGACGACGGTGGTCTCCGTGCTGCTGCTCGTGGCCGCGGCGGTGCTGTACGCCGCCGTCGTCCGGCCTGCGCAGCAGACCGAACAGGCCCGGGTGGACGGACTGGCGGCGGCCCGCACCGGTGTGGAGCAGGTCCTCAGCTACCAGCCGGCGTCGAAGGACGCCGACGTCGCACGCGCCCGCGGCCTGGTCACCGGCGACTTCGGACGCCAGTTCGACTCGGTGCTCGACTCCGTCGTCCGAGCGGCCCTGGACCGCGGGGTGGGGACACGGACCGTCGTCACCCGGGCCGGCGTGGTGTCCGCCGACGCCGACCGGGTCACCGCCCTGGTCTACTTCACGCAGGAGGCCGCCCGCACCGGCGAGCCGCCGCGCACCACCGCGGGCCGCGCCGAGGTCACGGTCCAGCGGGTCGACGGCCGGTGGCTCGTGTCCGACCTGCGCAACTTCTAGGCGAGAAGGAGACGTGACCCCATGACGGGTGTCGAGGTGAAGGTCGAGGGACTGACGAAGTCCTTCGGTCGGGCCAACATCTGGTCGGACGTGACCCTGACGCTGCCCGCGGGCGAGGTGTCGGTGCTGCTCGGACCGTCGGGTACCGGTAAGTCGGTGTTCCTGAAGTCCCTGATCGGGCTGCTCAAGCCGGAGCGGGGGTCGATCGTGATCGAGGGCGTCGACCTGTGCAAGTGCTCGGAGTCCGAGCTGTACGAGATCCGGAAGCTGTTCGGGGTGCTGTTCCAGGACGGTGCGTTGTTCGGGTCGATGAACCTGTTCGACAACATCGCGTTCCCGTTGCGGGAGCACACGCGCAAGTCGGAGTCGGCGATCCGCGACATCGTCATGGAGAAGATCGACATGGTCGGTCTGGTCGGTGCCGAGGGCAAGCTGCCGGGTGAGATCTCGGGCGGTATGCGTAAGCGTGCGGGGCTGGCGCGGGCGTTGGTGCTGGATCCGAAGATCATTCTGTTCGACGAGCCGGACTCGGGTCTGGACCCGGTGCGGACGGCGTACCTGAACCAGCTGATCATCGATCTGAACGCGATGACGGACTCGACGTTCCTGATCGTCACCCACGACATCAACTCGGCGCAGACGGTCCCGGACAACATCGGGCTGCTCTACCGCAAGCACCTGGCCATGTTCGGCCCCCGCGAGGTCCTGCTGACCTCCGACGAGCCCGTCGTCGCCCAGTTCCTCAACGGGCGTCGCGAGGGGCCGATCGGGATGTCGGAGGAGAAGGACGCCGCCCAGGCCGCCCGCGAGATGGAGGAGGCCGGCGAGCTCGAGGGCCGCCCGCCGATGAAGCCCCAGCTCGTCGCCTCGACCGGGATGCCCGACCGGCAGGCCGTGCACCGCCGCCGTGAGCGGGTCCAGGAGATGATGCACGAGCTTCCCGAGTCGGCGCAGGAGGCGATCCGGGAGCAGTACGCCGACGCCGACGCCGCGTCCACCGACCCGTCGCGGGACGGGACGACCCGGCAGGAGGCGCGCGGGGCGGCGGACGACAACTGGCCCACCGACGTCCACCCGCGGGTCAGCGGCTGACCGCAGCCGGACAGGAGTGATGTTCCGGACATCCGGGAACGGTGGCGCCCGCACCACACCGTGACATATGAACAGTTCGTCAACCTTTGGCTGTCGCCGATCGACGAGGAGCTGCGATGTCCGTCCCCCGCCGGGTCCTGCCGGTCGCCGTCCTGTCCGCCGCGGTGCTCGCCCTGTCCGCCTGCGGCGGGCCGCCCGCCCCGGCGGCCGCGCCGGACGCGGCCGGTGCCGTCACCGAGGTCAACTGCGGGATCGAGGTGACGGTCCCCGCGCCGCCCGAGCGCATCTACGCGCTCTACCAGCCCGCGATCGAGACCGTCCACGCCCTGGGACTGTCCGACCGGCTGGTGGGCACCGCGTTCCTCGACGCGCAGGTCGTCGAGCCGTACGCCGCGGCACAGCAGGGAAAGCCCTACACCCAGGACCTGCCCCAGCGCGAGGCACTGCTCGCGGCGGAGCCGGACTTCGTGCTCGCCGGCTACAACAACGTGTTCGCCACCACCGGGGACGAGTCGATCAGCACCCGGGCCGACCTGGCGGCGCTGGGCGTCCGGACCTGGGTCAACGCACCGCTGTGCCCGTCGGCCGACGGGCTGTCCGACGAGGCCATCGACCCGGGACAGGTGTCGATGGAGACGGTCTACGCCGACCTGCGCTCGCTCGGCCGGGTCCTCGGCGCCGCGGAACGGTCCGAGGAGTTGGTCGGTGAGCTGCAGGCCAAGGTCACCGCGGTGCAGGAGCGGGTGGCGGGGGCGCCGCGGCCCCGCGTCGCGATCCTGCTCAACGACGACGACGGCAGCTACCGGATCGCCTCGGGCATCGACTTCGGCACCCGGGTCCTCGAGATGGCCGGTGCCGAGAACGCCTTCGGCGACCTCACCGAGCGCCGGCACGTCGCGGTGTCCAAGGAGGAGCTGATCGCCCGGGACCCGGACGTCATCCTGACCTCGACCTGCTGCGACGCCGCCACCACCGTCGCCGACGGCGAGGCAGACGTGGCGCAGATCCGGGCCGACCCGGCGCTCGCCGGGAGCACGGCGGTCCGCGAGGGACGCGTGTACCCGTTCCTGTTCGCCGACCGTGCCGCCGGCATCCGGGGGCCCTACGCGGCGGAGCGGGTCGCCGACCTCGTCCATCCGGAGTGAGCCCGGCGTCCGCGGTCCGGGTCCGGTCCGCCGCGCCCTGGGCCCTGCCCGGCGCGGTGGCCGTCGTCCTCGTGGCCACGGTGCTGTCGATGAAGGTCGGGGCCCGGCCACTGACCTGGTCCGAGCTGTCGACCGGCCTGCTGCACTTCACCGGGAGCCGGACCGACTTCGTCGTCCGGCACGTCCGGCTGCCCCGCACCCTGTGCGGTCTGCTCGCGGGAGCCTGCCTCGGGCTCGCCGGCGCGGTGGCCCAGGGCATCACCCGCAACCCGCTCGCCGGCCCGGACACGCTCGGGATCAACGCCGGCGCGGCGGCGGCGATGATCGCGACGATGACCGCCGGGGTCGGGTCGCTCACCGGGTACGTGTGGTTCGGCTTCCTCGGCGGGGCGTGCGCGGCGGTGGCCGTGTACGCGATCGGCGGGTCGGGCCGCGACGGCGTGACACCGGTCAAGCTCGCGCTGGCCGGTGCCGCGGTCTCCGCGCTGCTCACGGCCGTCACCTCGGCGTTCGTGCTGCTGGACCGGGACCTGTTCGCCCGCTACCGGTACTGGATGATCGGGTCGCTGGCCCGGGCGGACCTCGCCACCGTCGGCCAGGCGCTGCCGTTCGCCCTGGTGGGGGTCGTGCTGGCGGTCGCACTGGTCCGGCGCCTCGACGCCGTCGCGCTGGGGGAGGACGCCGCGCGCGGCCTCGGCGCCCGTCCCGGCCCGACGCGGATGGCCGGTCTCGTCGCCGTCGTCGTCCTCGCGGGGACGGCGACCGCGCTGGCCGGGCCGGTCGTGTTCCTCGGGCTCGTCGCCCCGCACGCGGCGCGGGCGCTGGTCGGCGCCGCCCACCGGTGGGTGCTGCCGCTGTCGGCGCTGCTCGCGGCCGGCGTCGCGCTGGTCGCCGACGTCGTCGGCCGGGTCGTCATCGCCCCCGAGGAGGTCCACCTCGGGGTGACCGCGGCCCTGCTCGGGGGGCCCGCGTTCCTGTACCTGGTCCGGACCCGGAGGGTGGCGGCCCTGTGAGCGCGACCCTGGTCCTGCGCCGCGGGCCGGTGTCGGCCCGGATCGGCGTCCGTGGCCTGGTCCTGGGCCTCGCGACGTGGACGGCGGCGGTGGCCGTCGGGCTGGTCGCGGTCACGGTCGGGGAGTACCCGCTCCCGCTCGGGACCGTGCTCGACACCCTCGCCGGGAACGGCACCCTGATCTCCTACGACCTCGTCGTCACCCACCGGCTCCCGCGGGCGCTGACCGGGGTCCTGGTCGGCGCGGCCTTCGGCGTCGCCGGGGCCGTGCTGCAGCGGCTCGCCCACAACCCGCTGGTCAGCCCGGACGTCATCGGGATCAACGCGGGGGCGTCCGCGGGCGCCGTCGTGATGATCGTCGTGTGGGGGGCCTCGGCGGCGTGGGTGACCGGCGGTGCGCTCACCGGCGCGCTGCTCGCCGCGCTCACCGTGTACGCGGTCGCCTGGCGGGGCGGGTTCTCCGGCTACCGGCTCGTGCTGGTCGGGATCGGCGTCGCGGCGATGCTGGGCTCCGCCGCGACGTTCCTGCTGAGCCGCGCCGACGTCAACGTGGCCTACTCGGCGGCGGTCTGGCTGGTCGGCAGCCTGTCCGGCCGCTCGTGGCCGGACGTGGCGCCGGTCGCCGCGGGGCTGTGCCTGCTGCTGCCCGTCGTGCTCGCCGCGGCCCGCCGGCTCCAGGTCCTGGAGCTGGGGGACGACCTGGCGAGGTCGCTGTCCCCCCGCGCGGGGCGGGCCCGCACCGTGATGCTGGCCGCGGCGGTGGGGCTGTCCGCGCTGGCGACGGCGTCGGCCGGGCCGGTCGGGTTCGTCGCGCTGGTCGCGCCGCAGATCGTGCGCAGGGTGCTCCGGGAACGCAGCCCCGGCCTGCTCGCCTCGGCCGGGACGGGCGCGCTCGTGGTCGTCGTCGCCGATCTCGCGGCCCGGACCGTGTTCGCGCCGCGGGAGCTGCCGGTCGGGGTCGTCACCGCCGTCGTCGGGGCGCCCGTACTCATCGCGCTGCTGGTGCGCGCCAACCGGATCGGAGCGAGCGGATGACCCTGTCCGGTGAACGGCTGACCCTCGGCCACCACCCGGGGCAGGTCGTGATCGACGACCAGTCCGTGACCGTCCCGGCGTCGCGGATCACCGTGATCGTCGGGCCCAACGCCTCGGGCAAGTCCACCCTGCTGCGGGGGCTCGCCGGTCTGCTGCGGCCCGCCGCGGGACGTGTCCTGCTCGACGGCGCCGAGATCGCGCGGCTCCCGGCGACCGACCTGGCCCGCCGGCTCGGGGTGCTCCCGCAGCAGCCGACGACCCCGGACGGCATCACCGTCGCCGACCTCGTCGGACGCGGGCGCCATCCCCACCAGCGCTGGTTCCGGCAGTGGTCGGCCGAGGACGAGGCCGCCGTCTCCGGCGCGCTCGCGGCGACCGGCCTGACCGGGCTGGCCGACCGGCCGGTCGCCGAGCTCTCCGGCGGGCAGCGGCAGCGGGCCTGGATCGCGCTGGTCCTGGCCCAGGGGCCCGGGACGATGCTGCTCGACGAGCCGACCACCTTCCTCGACCTCGCCCACCAGCTCGACGTGCTCGACCTGCTGCGCGTGGTCAACGCCGAGCAGGGCCGCACCGTCGTGATGGTGCTGCACGACCTGGAGCTCGCCGCCCGCTACGCCGACCACCTGATCGCCGTGCGCGACGGGCGGATCGTCGCGGAGGGGGTGCCGTCCGCCGTCGTGACCGAGGAGCTCGTCTCCTCGGTGTTCGGGGTGGACGCGCTGGTGATGCCGGACCCGCTCACCGGGACCCCGCTGGTCCTTCCCCGCCCGGGAGGCCGCCGCTCCTGAGCCGGGTCTTCGCACCCTTCGCAGATCGGCCCGGCTACCCGGTTCGGATTCACCACGTACACGTCCTGGCCCCCCACCTCCCCGCTGCGCGAGTGTCGGTCCCACGGCCGACCGGCCGTTCACGAGGAGGAGCCCGCATGACCGTCGACCACAAGGTCCGGGTGCACCGCAGCGAGGAGAACCTCGCCCGCACCGACCAGCTCGCCTGGAAGATCGCGGAGGTGGCCGCCGACCCGGTCGCCCCGCCCGCCGAGGTCGCCGACATGGTCGTGAACCGGCTCGTCGACAACGCCGGTGTGGCGACGGCGTCGCTGGACCGCGGCCCGGTCGTCGCCGCCCGGGCGCAGGCGCTGCGGCACGCGGCGGCCGCGGACCGTGCGGGCTCGGTCGTGTTCGGCACCCGGGAGCGGGTCTCGCCGGAGTGGGCGGCATGGGCGAACGGCGTCGCGGTGCGGGAGCTGGACTTCCACGACACGTTCCTGGCGGCCGACTACTCCCACCCCGGGGACAACATCCCGCCGCTGCTGGCCGTCGCCCAGCACACCGGTGCCGACGGCGCCGCGCTCACCCGGGCGATCGCGGTCGCCTACGAGGTGCAGGTCGCGCTCGTCACCGGGATCTGCCTGCACCAGCACAAGATCGACCACGTCGCCCACCTCGGCCCCTCGGTCGCCGCGGGCATCGGCGCGCTGCTCGACCTGCCGACCGAGGTCACCTACCAGGCCGTGCAGCAGGCCCTGCACACGACGACCGCCACCCGGCAGTCGCGCAAGGGCGAGATCTCGTCGTGGAAGGCGTTCGCCCCCGCCTTCGCGGGCAAGGTCGCCATCGAGGCCGTCGACCGGGCGATGCTCGGGGAGGGCGCGCCGTCGCCGATCTACGAGGGCGAGGACGGCGTGATCGCCTGGCTGCTCGACGGTCCGGACGCCGGCTACACGGTGCCGCTCCCGGCGCCGGGCGAGGCGCCGCAGGCGATCCTGCAGACCTACACCAAGGAGCACTCCGCCGAGTACCAGAGCCAGGCGCTGATCGACCTGGCCCGCCGGCTCGGCCCGCGGCTGCGCGAGGCCGGTGGCCCGGACGCGGTGCGCAGCATCGTCATCCACACCAGCCACCACACCCACTACGTGATCGGCTCCGGCTCCGGGGACCCGCAGAAGTACGACCCGCAGGCGTCCCGGGAGACCCTGGACCACTCGATCCCCTACATCGTCGCGGTCGCGCTGCTCGACGGCGGC
This sequence comes from Pseudonocardia sp. TMWB2A, assembly GCF_017312135.1. Classification (NCBI taxonomy): domain Bacteria; kingdom Bacillati; phylum Actinomycetota; class Actinomycetes; order Pseudonocardiales; family Pseudonocardiaceae; genus Pseudonocardia; species Pseudonocardia sp. TMWB2A. The sequence continues at coordinate 5,180,921 of NZ_QKQY01000002.1, read as the reverse complement.
TTCCACCACGAGCGCTCCTACCCGCCGCACCGTGCCGCCGACGGCGAGCTGGTCCGCCTGTGGCACGCGATCTCGACCGTCGAGGATCCGGAGTGGACCCGCCGCTACCACTCCCACGACCCCGCGGAGAAGGCGTTCGGCGGCCGGGTGGAGATCACCCTCACCGACGGGTCGACCCTGGTCGACGAGATCGCCGTCGCCGACGCGCACCCGCTCGGCGCCCGCCCGTTCGGCCGCGAGCAGTACGTCGGCAAGTTCCGCGACCTGGCCCGCGACACCGTCGACCGCGTCGAGCAGGACCGCTTCCTCGACCACGCCCTGCGGCTGCCCGAGCTGGACGCGGGCGAGCTGGGGGAGCTGACCGTCGTCCCGGTGTCGCTCGCGGGCGCCCCGGGCCGCGGGGTGTTCTGATGCTCGGCACGACCACCACCGCGCACGGGCGCCGGGTGGCGTTCCGCGAGGCGCTGGCGAGCGGGCGGCTGCTGCAGTTCCCCGGGGCGTTCAACGCGCTGTCGGCGATGCTCGTCGCCGACCAGGGCTTCGACGGCGCCTACGTCTCCGGTGCGGTGCTGTCGGCGGAGCTGGGGCTGCCCGACGTCGGGCTGACGACGGCCACCGAGGTCGCCGCCCGGGCCGCGACGATCGCCCGGCAGACCGACCTGCCGACCCTCGTCGACGCCGACACCGGCTGGGGCGGCCCGGCGTGCGTCGCGCGCACCGTGCAGTCCTTCGAGGACGCCGGCGTCTCCGGCCTGCACCTGGAGGACCAGGTCGACCCGAAGCGCTGCGGCCACCTCGCGGGCAAGGAGCTCGTGTCCACCGAGGACATGTGCACCCGGATCCGGGCCGCCGTGCGGGGCCGCCACGACGACGCCCTCGTGCTCTGCGCGCGCACCGACGCCCGCGCCGTCGAGGGGCTCGACGCCGCCGTCGCCCGTGCCCGGTCCTACGTGGACGCCGGCGCGGACATGGTGTTCGTCGAGGCGCTGACCTCGGAGAGCGAGTACGCGGCGTTCCGCGACGCGCTCGACGTCCCGCTGCTGGCGAACATGACCGAGTTCGGCAGGAGCCCGCTGCTCACGGCGGACACCCTGGCCCGGCTCGGGATGAACGTCGTGATCTACCCGGTGACCCTGCTGCGGCTGGCCATGGGCGCCGCCGAGGCCGGGCTCGCCGAGATCCGGCGCACCGGAACCCAGTCCGGCGTCGTCGACCGGATGCAGACCCGCGCACGCCTCTACGAGCTGCTCGGCTACGACGAGTACGCGGCCTTCGACGCCCGCCTCGCCGGATACCAGGAGGAGGACCCCGCATGACCGTCATCGACACCCCGCCCGAGGTCCGCAAGGGACTGGCCGGCGTCGTCGCCGACACCACGGCGATCTCGAAGGTCGACGCCGACACGAACTCGCTGCTCTACCGCGGCTACCCGGTGCAGGACCTCTGCGCGCACCGCGGCTTCCTCGACGTCGCCCACCTGCTGTGGCACGGCGAGCTGCCCGACCCGGCGGCGCTGGCCCGGCTGGAGGCGCAGGAGCGGGCACTGCGCCCGATCGACCGCAGCCTGCAGGCGCTGCTGCTGTCGACGCCCACCACCTGCCACCCGATGGACACCCTGCGCACCGCGGTGAGCTGGCTCGGCTCCGAGGACGCCCAGGAGGACGACCCGACCGCCGACGCGCAGAAGTCGCTGCGGCTGCTGGCCGCACTGCCGACCGTCGTCGCGATCGACCAGCGGCGCCGGCGCGGACTGGACCCGATCGCGCCCGACCCGGACCTGGGCTACGCGGCGAACTTCTTCCGGATGACCTTCGGGGAGGTCCCGGAACCGGAGGTCGTCCGGGCGTTCGAGGTCTCGATGATCCTCTACGCCGAGCACAGCTTCAACGCCTCCACGTTCACCGCGCGCGTGGTGACCTCGACGCTGTCGGACCTCTACAGCGCCGTCGTCGCCGGGATCGGTGCGCTCAAGGGGCCGTTGCACGGCGGCGCGAACGAGGCCGTGATGCACATGCTCGCCGGGATCGACGGCCCGGACGCCGCGCAGGCGTGGCTGGCCGACGCGCTCGCGCAGAAGAAGAAGATCATGGGCTTCGGGCACCGCGTCTACAAGCGCGGCGACTCGCGGGTGCCGACCCTGCAGGCGGCGCTGGAACAGGTCGTCGAGCTCCGCGGCGCCGGCACGCTGCTGGCCACCCACTCGGCGCTGGCCGCGGCGATGCTGCGGGAGAAGGGCCTGCACCCCAACCTCGACTATCCGGCGGGCCCGCTCTACCACCTGATGGGGTTCGACATCCCGATGTTCACGCCGCTGTTCGTGATGTCGCGGATCACCGGGTGGACCGCCCACATCTCCGAGCAGCTGGCCGCGAACTCGCTGATCCGCCCGCTCGCGGCGTACGAGGGCGCCGCCCGCCGCGAGGTGCCCGGCCCGGCCTGACCCGGTGCCGTCCCGCCACCGGCCGACCGCCGGTTCCCCGCACCCCGGCCCGCCCGTCGATCACGGGCGGGCCGGGGTGCCGTCGCCCGGAAGGTGCCCATGAGCCTCCACCCGACCGCCCCGACCGAGTACCCGGTGGACCCACCGGGGGTGCGACTGACCCGTGACGGCCCGTACGTCGCCGTCCTCACCCTGGACCATCCGCCCGCCAACGCGCTCTCCGCCCCGGTACGGGCGGCGGTCGGGCGCGCGCTCGACGCGGTGGAGGCCGACACCGCGGTCCGGGCGCTCGTCCTCACCGGGGTCGGCCACTTCAGTGCGGGCGGGCACCTCGGCGAGGAACGACGGGCCCGCGACGACGGCAGCTCCGCGGACTTCCTGGACGGGGTCCTGCGGCTCACCGACCGGATCGAGGAGCTGCGGGTCCCGGTGGTCGCCGCCGTCACCGGGGGAGCGGTCGGCGGTGGGCTCGAGCTCGCGCTGGCCTGCGACATCCGCGTCGCGGCCGACGACGCGTTCTTCGTCGCGGCGGGCGTGAACGTCGGGCTGATCATGAGCGTCTGGCGGCTGCCGCGGCTCATCGGTCTCGGACCGGCCCGGGAGATGCTGCTGACCGGGGAGCGCTGCGACGCGGCGACCGCGCTGCGGACCGGGCTGGTCGGCACGGTCGTCCCGGCGCGCGACCTGCTGCGGACCGCGTGCGGGCGCGCGCACCGGATCGCCACCCGGGCACCGCTGGCGGTCGAGGCGACCAAGGCCGCGGTCGGCCGTGCGCACGACCTCGACGCCGACGGCGCCCGCGCGCTGCAGGCCTCGCACTTCACCCGGCTGGCCGGGACCCGTGACCACCGCGACGCGGTGCGCGGTGTGCTGGACCGCAGGCCCGCGGTGTTCACCCGGCGCTGACCGGCCGGCCGGGCGCACTCAGGGGGAGAGCACGACCAGCGGGCAGTCCGCCGACGGATGGTCCAGCACCGTCGCGGTGACGCCGTACACCGCGGAGATCCGCTCGGGTGTCAGCACCTCGGCGGGGGTCCCCGTCGCCACGGCCCGCCCGGCGTCGAGCAGGCACAGCCGGTCGCAGTAGCGCGCGGCCAGGTTCAGGTCGTGCAGCGCCACCAGGGTGGGCAGGCCCAGCTCGCGGACGAGCTCCAGCAGCGCCAGCTGGTGGCGGACGTCGAGGTGGTTGGTCGGCTCGTCCATGACCAGCAGCGCGGGCCGCCCGACCAGCGCCCGCGCGACCAGGGTGCGTTGCCGCTCGCCGCCGGACAGGGTGGCGAACCGGCGCCCGGCCAGGGTGGTGAGGTCGAGCAGCTCCAGGGCGGAGCCGACCAGGGCGTGGTCGACGGGGTCGTCCGCGGCGAGCGGGCGCTTGTGCGGCGAGCGCCCCATCGCGACGACCTCGCGCACGGTGAGCGGGAAGTCCGACGGCATGTCCTGCAGGACCACCCCGACCCGCTGCGCCACCCACCGGGCCGGGCGGCTCCGGACGTCGGAGCCGTCGACCAGCACCGAGCCGGACGCCGGGACCCCGACCCGGTAGACGGTGCGCAGCAGCGAGGACTTGCCGCTGCCGTTCGGGCCGAGCAGCCCGACGACCTCGCCGGCCCCGACCGACAGCGAGACCCCGTCGACGAGGGTCGCCCGCCCGGCGACGACGTGCACGTCGCGGATCTCCAGCGGGGTCACCGGGCGTCCTGCCTGCGGCCGTCGCGGCGCAGCAGCCACACGAAGAACGGTCCGCCGACCAGCGCGGTCACGATGCCGACCGGCAGCTCCTCGGGGATGACGACGGTCCGGGCGACGAGGTCGGCGAGCACGGTGAACAGCGCGCCGACCAGCACCGCGACCGGCAGGCCCCGCCGGTGCCCGGAACCGACCAGGAACCGCACGACGTGCGGCAGCATGAGGCCCACGAACCCGATCACCCCGCTGACCGCGACGGTCACCCCCACCAGGACCGCGACGACGACGAACATCGCCTGCCGGAACCGGTGCACGTCGAGCCCCAGCGCACCGGCGCTCTCGTCGCCGGCCAGCAGCAGGTCCAGGTCGCGGGAGCGCGACACCAGCACCGTCACCCCGGCGGCGAGCACGACGGCCGGGACGACCAGCACCTCCCAGCGGGCGGCGCCGAACCCGCCGAGGGTCCAGAACAGGACCTGGGAGGCCAGCGTCGGGCTCGGCGCGGTGAGCACCAGCAGGCTGGTCAGCGCGGACAGCACCGACCCGACCGCGACCCCGCCGAGGATCAGCCGCAGCACGGTGATCCGCCCGGCCGAGCGGGCGACCGCCAGCACGACGGCGAGCGTGAGCAGCGCCCCGGCGAAGGCGGCCACGTTGAGGGTGAGCGCCCCCGCACCGAGCAGCCCGAACCGCATGACGACGACGGCGCCGGTCGCCGCGCCCGACGACACCCCGATCACGCCCGGGCCGGCCAGCGGGTTGCGCACCACGGCCTGCAGGACCATCCCGGCCACGGTCAGCGCCGCGCCGACCAGCCCGGCGAGCAGCACCCGGGGCAGCCGGGTGTCGGCGATGATCAGGTCCTCGGCCCGGGACCAGTCCGGGTCGGGCACCAGGGCGGTGCCACCGAGCCGGTGGGCCAGGATCCGCCAGGTCTGCGACCACGGCACCGACACCGAGCCCGTCGTCAGGGCCAGGCCTGCGGCGAGGACCAGCAGCACGCCGAGGACGGCCACCGCCGCCGTCGTCGACACACGGCCGTGCCCGGCGGTGCCGCGTGGTGCCGGCCCGGTCGCGGGGAGCGGACCGTCCGGGCGCAGTGCCGCGACGAGCTGCTCCCGCCGGGTCACCGGAACCGGTCGGGGTGCAGCTCGCGGGCCAGCCGTTCGACGGCGTCGACCGACCGCGGGCCGGGCTGGGCCTCCGACAGCGGGACGGTGGGGAAGGGGCGCGTCAGCGCGGGCAGCCCGGCGACCGCGGGGGTCGCCCGCAGCGTAGCGATCTTCGACTCGACGCTCGGGTCCAGGTAGTCGTAGATCAGGACGACGTCGGGGGCGCGCCGCGCGACCTGCTCCCACGACACCTCGCCCCAGCGCTGGTCGAGGTCGGCGAACACGTTGCGGCCGCCGGCGCGCTCGATCATGTCGGTGAGCAGGGCCCGCCCGCCCGCGGTGCGCGGGGCGTCGGTGCCGCTGTTGTAGACGAACACGTCGACCGGCTCGACCGTCCCCAGCCGCTCGGCGACGGCGTCGAGCCGCGTGCGCAGGGCGTCGACGCTCTGCCCGGCCCGCTCCGGCACCCCGAAGATCGCCCCGATGCGGGTCATCTCCCCGAACAGGTCCTCGAACCCGGAGCGTCCCTCGCGGCAGGACTCGGGGTTGAGGTGGGTGTCGATCCCCAGCTCCGCGAGCCGGGCGCGGGTGTGTCCGTTCGACTCGGAGAAGCCGTCCGGGTAGCCGGAGTAGACGAAGTCGGGCTCGGCCGCGAGCAGCTGCTCCAGCGACGGCTGACCCGGCGCGAGCACCGGGACGGAGGCGTACGCCTGCGCGTAGCGCTCGCCGATCGGCCGGTTCTTCAGGTACGCGGTGCCGACCATCGACCGCTCCACGCCCAGCTCGAGCAGCAGCTCGGTGGCGTTCGAGGTCAGGGTGACCGCGCGGGTGGGCGGCGCCTGGTAGGTCGTGGTGACGCCGCAGTTGTCGTCGACGACCGGGAACCCGGCGGCCGGGGCGCCCGCGGTGGGGGCGTCGGTGACCGCGGCGCCGCAGCCGGTCAGCAGGAGGGCGGTGAGCGCGGCGGTCGCGGCGCGGAGTCGGGGGCGGAACACCGGACCAATGTATGAAAACCTGCTCAGATGTCCACAGTGTCTGGTGTGAGATGGGGCGTACTCACCCACGGCGCGGGCCCCCGCGACGCCGCGTCCGAGCTGGACGACACCGTCCGGCTCGCGGTGCTCGCCGAGGAGCTCGGGTTCTCCTCGTTCTGGGTCGCCCAGCACGATCTCGGCGCCCAGCAGGGCCACGTGTCCTCGCCGCTGGTCGTCCTCGCCGCGGTCGCGGCCCGTACCGCGCGCATCCGGCTGGGCACGGCCGTCGTCGTCGCGCCGCTGGAGCACCCGCTACGGCTCGCCGAGGACGCGGCCACGGTGGACGTGCTCAGCGGTGGCCGGCTGGAGCTCGGGCTGGGTGCCGGGTCGGACCCGGGGGTGTCGGAGGCGTTCGGGGCCGACCCGGCGCAGCGGCACGCCCGGCTCGACGAGGCCCTCGACGCGCTGACCGGTGCCGTCACGCCGGCGGCCCCGGGGCTGCGGGACCGGGTGTGGCTGGCGACGTCGTCGGCGGGTGGGGTCGACACGGCGGTCCGGCACGGCCTGGGGCTGCTGCCCGGTCGCCGTTCCGGGCCCGCGGGCCCCGACGACCACCGCTCGGCCCGGCTGCTCGGGCGGTTCCGCGCGGCCGGGGGAGCCCGGGTGGGACTGTCGCGGCCGGTGCTGCCCGGCGCGTCCCGTGCGGCCGTCCACGCCCTGCTCGCCCCGCACGTCGCCCGGCGCGGGCACGATCCGTCGGCCTGGTTCGCCGCCGGGAACGTCCACGCCGGGACCGGCCCCGAGGTCCTCGCCGCGCTCGCCGCCGACCCGTGCCTGCCCCACGCCACCGAGCTGCTCTGCCACGTCCAGCCCGCCCGCCTGACCCTCGACGAGCTGCGCCCCGTCCTGCGGGGGCTGGCGGCGGTGGCGGCCCGGGCCGCTCAGCCGCCGGTCGACACCGGATAGGGCACGAAGGTGCTGCGGTCCTCCAGGATCTGGGTCGCGTGGTCGAGCCGCGGGAAGGCCCGCTGGGGGCAGCGGGTCCGGCTGCAGACCCGGCACCCCGCGCCGATCGGGGTGGCCGCCGCGGGGTTGTCGAGGTCGAGCCCGTCGGAGTAGACGAGCCGGTGGGCATGGCGCAGCTCGCAGCCCAACGCGATCGCGAACGTCTTGCCCGGCCGCCCCCAGCGGCGCTGCGAGCCGGTGACGGTGCGCGCGACCCAGAGGTAGCGGGCGTCGTCGGGCATGGCCGCGACCTGCACGTCGATCTCGCCGGGGGAGGCGAAGGCGCGGTAGACGTTCCACAGCGGACACGTCCCGCCGCCGCGGGAGAAGTGGAAGCCGGTCGCGGACTGGCGCTTGGACATGTTCCCCGCCCGGTCCACCCGCACGAACGAGAACGGGACCCCGGGCTCCGACGGGCGCTGCAGCGTCGACAGCCGGTGCGCGATCGTCTCGAAGCCTTGTCCGAAGTGGTCGGACAGGCGCTCGATGTCGTAGCGGAAGGTCTCCGCCGTCGTGCGGAACTCGCCGTAGGGCAGGGTCAGGGCGGCGGCGAAGTACCGGGCCAGGCCGATCCGGGTGAGCGTGTGGGTGTCGGCGTCGACGGGCTCCTGCGCGGCGAGGGCCTCGATCGTGTCGTCGTGTTCCAGCAGGGCGAGCTGGGTCGCCATCCGGAACGCCTGCTGCCCGGCGCGCAGCGTGGGCGAGAGCCGCAGCACCCGGTCGACGGGGTCGTAGCGGTGCAGCTCGCCGGCGCCGCCGCGGTCGTCCTCCAGCCCGGCGATGCCGACGCCGTGCACGCTGCGCAGCCGTTCCGCCAGCGCGCGCCGCACCTCGCCGCGCCGGACCCCGATCCCGGTGGCCAGGGTCTCGGCGGCGTCGTCGAGCTCGGCGACGTGGTTGCGGCGCCGGTAGAAGTAGTCGCGCACCTGCTCGTGCGGGGACGCCGACCGGACCCGGTCGCTGCCGTCGCGCGGGCCGTCGGCCGCCGCGGCCAGGTGCTCGTCGGCGCGCCGCCAGCGCCGGTAGAGCTCCAGCACCGCGTCGGCGGCCGAGGGCAGCTCCGCGGCCAGCCGTTCGATCTGGCCCACCGGGACCGACCCGGCGGCCGAGGTGGTCTCGGCGAACACCTCGTGCAGCTCGGCGACGAGACGCTCGGGCCGCCGGGCCGCGAAGAACGCCGCGTCGACGCCGAACACCTCGGTGATCCGTAGCAGGACCGGCACCGTCAGCGGGCGCGAGCCGTGCTCGATCTGGTTGAGGTAGCTGGGCGAGATCTCCAGGGTGCGGGCCAGCTGGGCCTGGCTCATCGAGCGGGTCTCGCGCAGCGCGCGCAACCGGGTCCCCGGGATGCCTGAGGTCGCCATGCTGCGGACTGTAGCCGAGGACACCCTTCGCAACCTTCGCAGAATCCGGCCGGAAGATGCGCAGGAGTTGGCAGGTCGCCACCGTCGCCGGACCCCGGTCCCGGCTCCGATGCTGGTCGCACCCCGTTCGAGAGATCGCCACACCCTCCGGTCACCACCGGCCGGGCCGTGAGCGCGGACACGGACGAGACCTTCGCAGAGGAGCACGACATGACCGGGACCCATCGCCAGGAGCGGATCGACGAGCTGGAGCGGCAGTGGGCGCAGGACCCGCGCTGGGCCGGGACCACCCGCGGGCACTCCGCACAGGAGGTGGTGGCGCTGGCCGGCAGCGTCCGCGAGGAGCACACCCTGGCCCGTCTGGGCTCCGAGCGGCTGTGGCGGCTGCTGCACGAGCGCGACTACGTGCACGCACTCGGCGCGCTGACCGGCAACCAGGCGGTGCAGAGCGTGCGCGCCGGGTTGGAGGCGATCTACCTGTCCGGCTGGCAGGTGGCGGCCGACGCCAACCTGGCCGGGCAGACCTACCCCGACCAGAGCCTCTACCCGGCGAACTCGGTGCCGTCGGTGGTGCGCCGGATCAACAACGCGCTGCTGCGGGCCGACCAGATCAGCACCCTGGAGGGCCGTGCCGCCGCCGACGGCGGGGACGACCCGCACTGGCTGGTGCCGATCGTCGCCGACGCCGAGGCGGGCTTCGGCGGTCCGCTCAACGCCTTCGAGCTGATGCGGGCCATGATCGCCGCCGGGGCGGCGGGCGTGCACTGGGAGGACCAGCTCGCGTCGGAGAAGAAGTGCGGGCACCTGGGCGGGAAGGTGCTGGTCCCGACCTCGCAGCACGTCCGCACGCTGAACGCGGCGCGGCTCGCAGCCGACATCGCCGACGTGCCGTCGGTGATCGTCGCCCGGACCGACGCCCAGGCCGCCAACCTGATCACCTCCGACGTCGATGAGCGTGACCGGCCCTACCTCACCGGCGAGCGCACCGCGGAGGGCTTCCACCGGGTCACCGGCGGCATCGAGCCCTGCATCACCCGCGGTCTGGCCTACGCGCCGTACTCCGACCTGCTGTGGATGGAGACCTCGGTGCCGGACCTGGAGCTGGCGCGCAAGTACGCCGAGGCGATCAAGGGCCAGTTCCCGGACCAGCTGCTCGCCTACAACTGCTCGCCGTCGTTCAACTGGCGCAAGCACCTCGACGACGACACGATCGCCCGCTTCCAGCGTGAGCTGGGCGCGATGGGCTACGCGTTCCAGTTCATCACCCTCGCCGGCTTCCACGCGCTCAACCACTCGATGTTCGACCTGGCCAAGGGCTACGCCGCGAACGGCATGACCTCCTACGTGGCGCTGCAGGAGCGTGAGTTCGCCGCCGAGGCCGACGGCTACACCGCGATCAAGCACCAGCGCGAGGTCGGCACCGGCTGGTTCGACGCGGTCTCCACCGCGGTCAACCCGGAGTCGTCGACGACGGCGCTGGCCGGGTCCACCGAGTCCGAGCAGTTCCACGGCTGAACGGGTGCGCTGATGCTGCAGACCGACGTCCCCCCGGTCCGCAGGCGGACCGGGCTGCGCGCGGCGCTCGGCCGTGCCCGGCCGGGGGCGCGACCGCTGCGCTTCCAGACCGTCACCACCACCGCGGCCGCGCGTCAGGTCGCCGCACTCGGCCTCGACGGCGTCCACGTGACGGCGGCGACCGCGGGCATGGAGGAGCCGGTCGCGCTGACCGCGCGGATCGTGCGGGCCACCCCGCTGCCGGTCCTCGTGGACCTGGGCGGTGACGGCGACGCCGACGACGTCGCCCGGTTCGAGTCCGCCGGCGCGTCCGGTGTGCACCTCGACGACACCGATCCCGCCGACCACGCGGCCGACGACGTCGCGGCCCGGGTCCGCGCCGCCGTGCGGGTCCGCCACGACCCGGACCTCCTGATCGGGGTCCGCACCACCGCCGGCGCCGCCGGCGGCCTGATCGAGACCATCGACCGTGCCCGCGCCTGTGTCGGCGCCGGTGCGGACGTGATCGTCGTCGAGGCGCCCGTGTCGCGGACCGCGTACACGGTCCTGCGCGAGGCCCTCGCCGTCCCGCTGCTCGTGACCGCGACCACGGTCACCGGCGGCGACCCGACCCCCGTCCTGCTGCCCACCGTCACGCAGCTCGCCGCCCTCGGCATGGACGTCGTGATCCACCCCGTCACCGGCCCGCGGGCCCCGGCCGCCACCGACCGTGGCCGCCGGGACCCGCGCGACGCAGGAACACCACGAGGTCCCGCCGGCGCGCTCCCGCCCGGAGCCCACGGCGGCGACCGCACCCGGGACCGCGCCGCGGCTCCCGCCGGAGGAGGACACCGATGACCGAGAACCCGAGGGACACCCACGTCCGGCGCGGCCTGGTGGGGGTCGTCGCCGACACGACGTCGATCTCCGACGTCGACCCCTGCCGCAACGTGCTGCTCTACCGCGGCTACCCGGCGCCCGGGCTGACCGAGCGCCACACCTTCCTCGACGTGGCGCACCTGCTGTGGACCGGCGAGCTGCCGGACGCGGCGGAGCTCGCCGCGCTGGAGCGTCGCGAACGGTCGCTGCGGGCGCTGGACCCCGCGTGCGAGGCGATGCTGCTGTCGCTGCCGACCGACTGCCACCCGATGGACGTGCTGCGCACCGCCGTGAGCCGGATCGGCGCCGCCGACCCCGCGACGGCGGACCGCTCCACCGACGCGAGTGCGGACAAGGCCGTGGAGCTGCTCGCGGTGCTGCCGACGGTCGTCGCGCTGGACCAGCGGCGTCGCCGCGGCCTGGACCCCATCCCACCGGACCCCGGCCTCGGCCACGCCGAGAACGTGTTCCACATGACCTTCGGGGAGGTCCCCGAACCGGAGGTCGTGCGGGCGTTCGAGATCGCCATGATCCTCTACGCCGACCACGGCTTCAGCGCCTCCACCTTCGCCGCCCGGACCGTCACCTCCACCCGGTCGGACCTCTACAGCGCGGTCGTCGCCGCGCTCGGAGCGCTCAAGGGCGAGCTGCACGGCGGGGCGAACGAGGCCGTGATGACCCAGTTCGCCGAGATCGGCGACCCCGACCACGTCGACGACTGGCTGGCCGCCCGGCTCGAGGCCGGCGAGCGGGTGATGGGCTTCGGGCACCGGGTCTACAAGCGCGGCGACTCGCGGGTGCCCGCGCTGCACGCGCAGATGCGACGGGTCGCGGAGATGCGCGGCGGCCGGGACCTGATGGCGCACTACGAGGTCCTCGCCGGCGCGATGCTCCGCGAGAAGGGGCTGCGCCCCAACCTCGACTACGCCGCGGGTCCGCTGTTCCACCTCATGGGGTTCGACACCCCGCTGTTCACCGCGCTGTTCGCGATGTCGCGGATCAGCGGCTGGACCGCGCACGTGATCGAACAGGCCGCACACAACGTCCTGATCCGTCCCGTCGCGCAGTACGACGGGAAGTCCCGGCGGGAGGTGGACGCCATTCGATGACACCCTGAATACGCGTCAGAGAACCGGACGGGTCCGATGCCCCGTCCGGTTCTCGGCATGCCCGGAATTCGACGAAGAATGGTGTTCCGGAACACATCCACGCAGGCAGTGGACATAGATGGACGTCCGACTTTATGGTCGTGGGGCCAAGGCGGACGCTGTCGCGGACGCCGTTCCGGCTCCTTTCCCATCTCGTCGAACGGGGCACGCCCATGTCCGAGGTCATCGACCATTTCGTTTCCGGAAAACCGTGGACGGGTGCGTCCGCGCGATTCTCCGACGTCTTCGACCCCAACCACGGAACCGTCCGCAGCCGGGTCCGGCTCGCCGGCGCGGGCGACGTCGACGACGTCGTGCGCACCGCGGTGGCCGCGCAGCGGGAGTGGGCGGCGTGGAACCCCCAGCGCCGGGCGCGGGTCCTGCTCCGCTTCCTGGCGCTGGCGAACGCCCACGCCGACGAGCTGGCCGCGCTCCTGTCCTCCGAGCACGGCAAGACGCTCCCCGACGCCCGCGGCGACCTGCAGCGCGGGCTCGAGGTCGTCGAGTTCGCCGCCGGGGCCCCGCACCTGCTCAAGGGGGAGTACTCCACCGACGCCGGACCGGGCATCGACGTCTACTCGATGCGCCAGCCGCTCGGCGTGGTCGCGGCGATCACGCCGTTCAACTTCCCCGCCATGATCCCGCTGTGGAAGGCGGCACCCGCGCTGGCCTGCGGCAACGCGGTGATCCTCAAGCCGTCCGAGCGCGACCCGTCGGTGCCGGTCCGGATCGCCGAGCTCTTCGCCGAGGCCGGGCTTCCCCCGGGCGTGCTCAACGTCGTGCACGGTGACCGCGAGGCCGTCGACGCCCTACTGGTGCACCCCGACGTCGCCGCCGTCGGGTTCGTCGGATCCACCCCGATCGCCCGGCACGTGTACGCGACCGCCACCGCGCACGGCAAGCGCGCGCAGTGCTTCGGCGGGGCGAAGAACCACCTCGTCGTGCTGCCCGACGCCGACCTCGACCAGGCCGCCGACGCCCTGTCCGGCGCCGCGTTCGGCTCGGCCGGACAGCGCTGCATGGCGATCTCGGTGGCGGTCCCGGTGGGGGAGGAGACCGCCGACCGGCTCGTCGCCAAGCTCGCCGAACGCGCCCGTGGCCTGGTCCTGGGCCGCTCGGACTCCGAGACCGCGGACCTCGGGCCGCTGGTCGGGGCCGACGCGGTCGAGCGGGTCACCGGCGCGATCGACGCGGGCGTCGACGAGGGCGCGGAGCTCGTCGTCGACGGGCGCGGGGTGCCCGCACCGGAGGGCGCCGAGGGCGGCTGGTTCGTCGGCGGGACGCTGTTCGACCGGGTCACCACCGACATGGGCCTCTACCGCGACGAGATCTTCGGCCCGGTGCTGTCGGTGGTCCGGGCCGCCGACTACGCCGAGGCGCTGCGGATCGCGAACTCCCACGAGTACGGCAACGGCGTCGCGATCTTCACCCGCGACGGCGACGCCGCCCGCGACTTCGCGGCGAAGGTGGAGACCGGCATGGTCGGCGTCAACGTGCCGATCCCGGTCCCGATCGCCTACCACACCTTCGGTGGCTGGAAGGCCTCCGGATTCGGCGACCTCAACCAGCACGGCCCGGACGCGTTCCGCTTCTACACCCGCACCAAGACCGTCACCTCGCGCTGGCCCTCCGGGATCAAGGACGGCGCCTCCTTCGTGATCCCGACGATGTCGTGACCGCCCGGTACGCCGAGACCGCCGAGCTGACCGACCTCCAGCGGGACCTCGTCGCCACGGCCGAGACCTTCGCCGCCGAGCGCCTCGCGCCGCACGCGGTGGCGTGGGACCGCGACAAGCACTTCCCGGTCGACGTGCTCCGCGAGGCCGCGAAGCTGGGCATGGCCGCGCTGTACGTCGCGGAGGACCACGGCGGGACGGGACTGTCCCGGCTGGACGCCGCGCTGGTGTTCGAGGCGCTGGCCACCGGCTGCCCGTCGCTGGCCGGGTACCTGTCGATCCACAACATGGTCACCGGCATGGTCGACCGGCACGGCACCGCCGCCCAGCGCGAGCGGTACCTGCCCGCGCTGTGCGCGATGGACGAGCTCGCCTCCTACTGCCTCACCGAACCCGACGCCGGCTCCGACGCCGCGGCCCTGCGCACCACCGCCGTCCGCGACGGCGACGACTGGGTCCTCGACGGCGTCAAGCAGTTCATCTCCGGTGCGGGCACCTCCGACCGCTACCTGGTGTTCGCCCGCACCGGCGGGCCCGGCGCCGCCGGCATCAGCGCGTTCCTCGTCGCCCGCGACCTGCTCGCGTTCGGCCCGGACGAGCCCAAGATGGGGTGGAACGCCCAGCCCACCCGGCAGGTCGTGCTGCGCGGGGTGCGGGTGTCCGACGACGACCGGCTCGGGGCCGAGGGCGAGGGCTTCCGGATCGCGATGGGCGGGCTCGACGGCGGCCGGCTCAACATCGGCGCCTGCTCGCTCGGCGGGGCCCGCGCCGCGCTGGACCGGGCCGTCGCCCACCTCACCGACCGCACCGCGTTCGGGGCCCCGCTCGCGTGGCGCCAGGGGCTGCGGTTCCGGGTCGCCGACGCCCACACCGAGCTCACCGCGGCCCGGCTGCTGCTGCACCGCGCGGCCCGGGCCCTCGACGCGGACGAACCCGGGGCGACCCGGCTCTGCGCCATGGCCAAGCGGCTGGCCACCGACACCGGCCACGACGTCGCCGACACCGCCCTGCAGCTGCACGGCGGCTACGGCTACCTCGCCGAGTACGGCATCGAGAAGATCGTGCGGGATCTGCGCGTGCACCGGATCCTCGAAGGCACCAACGAGGTGATGCGCGTGATCGTCTCCCGCGGACTGATGGGAGCGGACCAGTGACCACCTGCGGCGACGTGCGCCTCACCCGCACCGGCCGGATCGGGCACATCGAGCTCGACCGGCCCCGGGCGATCAACGCCCTGACCCACGACATGGTCCGCGCGATCGCCGCGGCCCTCGACGACTGGGAGCACGACGACGGGATCGGCGCCGTGCTGCTGACCGGCGCGGGCGAGCGCGGCCTGTGCGCGGGCGGCGACATCCGCGCCATCCACGACGACGCGCGGGCCGGCGGCACCGCGACCCGGGACTTCTGGCGCGACGAGTACCGGCTGAACGCCCGGATCGCCCGCTACCCCCGGCCGTTCGTGGCGGTCATGGACGGGCTCGTCATGGGCGGCGGGGTCGGGGTCTCGGCCCACGCGAGCCACCGGATCGTCACCGAACGCACGCAGATCGCCATGCCCGAGACCGGGATCGGGTTCGTCCCGGACGTCGGGGGCACCTGGCTGCTCGGCCGTGCCTCCGGTGAGCTCGGTACGCACGCCGCGCTGACCGGGTGCCGGCTCGGCCCGGGCGACGCCCTGGCCATGGGCCTGGCCGACTGGTACCTGCCGACCGACACCGTCCCGGCACTGCTCGCCGCGCTCGGCGACGTCCGGGTGACCGGCGCCGCGTTCGACGAGCACCTCGGGCACCTGCTCCAGCACCTCGCCGCCCCCGAGCCCGAGGCCGGGCTCGGCGCGTCGCGCTGGTGGATCGACCGCTGCTACGCCGACGGCACCGCCGAGCAGATCGTCGCCCGGCTCTCGGCGTCCGGCGTGCCCGACGCCGAGGACACCGCCAAGACGATCGGGCAGCGCTCGCCGTCGTGCGTGAAGGTCGCGCTGGAGTCGGTCCGCCGGGCGCGCCGGCTCCCGTCGCTGGAGCACGCGCTCGACCAGGAGTTCCGGGTGTCGCTGCGCTGCCTCACCGAACCGGACATGGTCGAGGGGATCCGCGCGCAGGTCGTCGACAAGGACCGCAACCCGCGCTGGAACCCACCGGTGCTCGAACAGGTCGACGACACCCTGGTGGACGGCTTCTTCGCGCCGCTCACCGACACCGACGAGCTGGGACTGGGGGAGGACCGATGAGCCGGATCGCCGTCGTCGGACTGGGGAACATGGGCGGCCCGATGGCCGCCAACCTGGTCGCCGCCGGGCACGAGGTCACCGGGTACGACCCGGCCCCGGCGGCCCGCGACACCGCGGCCGCCGCCGGGGTGACGGTGCGCCCCACCGGCCCCGACGCCGTCCGCGACGCCGAGGTGGTGATCACCATGCTGCCCACCGGCGAGCACGTGCTGGCCGTCCACGACGAGCTGCTCCCGGCCGCACCGGACGGCGCGCTGTTCGTGGACTGCTCGACCATCGACGTCGCCTCCGCCCGGGCGGCCCACGCGCGGGCCGCCGCGACCGGGCACCCGTCGGTCGACGCCCCCGTCTCCGGCGGCGTCGTGGGTGCGGAGGCCGGGACGCTCACCTTCATGGTGGGCGGCGAGCAGGCCGCCGTCGACGCGGCGGGGCCGGTCCTCGCCGTGCTCGGGAAGCGCACCGTCCACTGCGGAGGGCCGAGCGCGGGCCAGGTCGCGAAGATGTGCAACAACATGGTGCTCGGCGCGTCGATGGTGGTGGTCGCCGAGGCGTTCGTGCTGGCCGAGCGCCTCGGGCTGGAACCGCAGGCCCTCTACGACGTCCTGTCCACCTCGTCCGGCCGGTGCTGGGCGGTCGACACCAACTGCCCAGTGCCCGGTCCGGTGCCCACCAGCCCGGCCAACCGGGACTTCACCGGCGGGTTCGCCGCCCAGCTCATGCTCAAGGACCTGCGGCTCGCCGACGCCGCGGCCGCCGAGGCCGGCGTCGACACCGCGGTCGGCAGGCGCGCCACCGAGCGCTACGCCGAGTTCACCGCGCGCGACCCGCGCACCCAGGACTTCTCGGCGATCATCACCGACATCCGGAGGGACCAGTCGTGACCGGGTACACCACCATCGTCGTCAGCACCCCGGCCGAGGGGGTCGGGCTGGTCCGGCTGGACCGGCCGAAGGCGCTCAACGCGCTGAACCAGGAGCTCATGCACGAGGTGATCACCGCCGTGCGGGCCTTCGACGCCGACCCGGCCGTCGGTGCGGTGGTGATCACCGGCTCGGACCGGGCGTTCGCCGCCGGGGCCGACATCGCCGAGATGGCCGGGCTGTCGCACGCCGAGGTCGTCGCGACCGACCTGTTCGCCGGCTGGGACGGCCTGACCGGGCTGCGCACCCCGCTCGTCGCGGCCGTCGCCGGGCACGCGCTCGGCGGTGGGTGCGAGCTCGCGATGCTGTGCGACGTGCTGGTCGCCGCCGACACCGCCCGGTTCGGGCAGCCCGAGATCCGGCTCGGGGTCATCCCCGGGATCGGCGGCTCGCAACGGCTCACCCGCGCGGTGGGCCGGGCGAAGGCGATGGACCTGTGCCTCACCGGGCGCACCATGGACGCCGCGGAGGCCGAGCGGTCCGGCCTGGTCAGCCGGGTGGTCCCGGCGGACACCCTGCTCGACGAGGCCCTCGCCGTCGCGTCCACGATCGCGGGGATGTCGCGGACGGCCACCGCCGCGGCGAAGGAGGCCGTGGCCGTCGCGCTGGAGACCTCGCTGGCCGAGGGGCTGCGGTTCGAGCGCCGGACCTTCCACGCGCTGTTCGCCACGCCGGACCGGGCGGAGGGGATGGCGGCCTTCCTGGAGAAGCGGCCCGCGGTGTTCAGCCGTCCGGAGCGCCCGGGGGCAGCGCCGGATCGGCCTTGAGCGCGACCCCGGACAGCTTCAGCCGCCGGGCCTCGCTCATCAGCAGGGCGAGCGTGGTCGCGGCGGCGGCGTAGCCGGTGCCGTGCGGCGGGCGGACGTTGGAGATGCAGTTGCGCTCGGAGTCGCGGCGGCCCCGGTGGGCGTCGTAGGTGAAGTACAGCCCGAGCGAGTCGACCGAGCTCATCCCCGGCCGCTCCCCGACGAGCACGACGACGTGCCGCGCCCCGACCGCGGTCGCGATCTCGTCGCCGAGCGCGACCCGGGCCTGGGTGGCGACGACGACCGGCGCCACCCGCCACCCGTCGAGCCGGTCGAGGATCTCGGCCAGCATCCCGGGGGCGTGCTCGGCGACCGCGCGGGGCGAGAGCCCGTCGGCGACGACGAGCACCACGTCGTGCTCCCCGCGCGGCAGGTCGGTGCCGTCGGCGAGGCGGCGGCCCAGGTCGGGCCGGGTCAGGTACTCGGTGCGGTCGGCCGGGGCCCCGGCGGCGCGCAGCGTGTCCACCCCGAGCGCGGCGATCCGGTCGGCGAGCGCGTCGACGTCGAGCGGGGTGTGCACGGCGTCGCGGGCCGCGGCGTGCGCCGCCCGCAGCTCCAGCAGCCGCGCGGTCGGCAGCGCGTCCCCGGCCCGGCCGAGCGCGACCCGCGCCCGGGTGGAGGCCCGCAGCAGCTCCAGCGGGTCGGACCCGCTCACCGCACACCTGCCGTGAGCGCCCGGACCGCGGACGGCGCGAGCTCCTTGAGTCGCCCGTCCGGCGCCAGCATGTCCATCGTGGACAGCCACGTCCCGAACTCGGGCGCCGGGCGCAGACCCAGCACCTGCCGGGCGTAGAGCGCGTCGTGGAAGGACAGCGACTGGTAGTGCAGCATCACGTCGTCGCCGCCGGGCACGCAGATGACGAACGAGCAGCCCGCCGCGCCGAGCAGCGTGAGCAGGGCGTCGGTGTCGTCGGCGTCGGCCTCGGCGTGGTTGGTGTAGCAGACGTCGACACCCATCGGGACACCCAGCAGCTTCCCGCACAGGTGGTCCTCCAGCCCGGCGCGGGTGATCTGCTTGCCGTCGTAGAGGTACTCCGGCCCGATGAACCCGACGACGGTGTTGACCAGCAGCGGGTCGAATGCGCGGGCCACGGCGTAGGCCCGCGCCTCCAGCGTCTGCTGGTCGACGCCGTGGTGGGCGTCGGCCGACAGCGCGGAGCCCTGCCCGGTCTCGAAGTACATGCAGTTCGTGCCGACGGTGCCCCGGCCCAGCGACAGCGCCGCGTCGTGCGCCTCGCGCAGCATCGCCAGGGTCACCCCGAACCCGGTGTTCGCCGCCTCGGTGCCGGCGACGGACTGGAACACCAGGTCCACCGGGGCGCCGCGCTCCATGATCTCGATGGAGGTCGTGACGTGGGCGAGCACGCAGGACTGGGTGGGGATGTCGTAGCGGGTGCGCACCTCGTCGATCAGGTGCAGCAGGTCGGTGGTGCGCTGCGGCGAGTCGGTCGCCGGGTTGATGCCGATGACGGCGTCGCCGCAGCCGAGCAGCAGCCCGTCGACGATGGACGCGGTCACCCCGGCCGGGTCGTCGGTGGGGTGGTTGGGCTGCAGCCGGGTCGCCATCGTGCCGGGCAGCCCGACCGTCGAGCGGAACGCGGTGACGACCGGGGTGCGCCGCGCGACGGCGATCAGGTCCTGCAGCCGCATCAGCTTGGCCGTCGCCGCGACCATCTCCGGGGTCAGGCCGGGCGCGAGCGCGGTGGTGTCGGTGGACGGGTCCAGCAGGTGCTCGCGGAACCCGCCGACGGTCATCGACGCGACCGGGGCGAACGCCGCGCGGTCGTGCGAGTCGACGATCAGCCGGGTCACCTCGTCGTCGTCGTAGGGGACGACCTGCTCCTCCAGGAACGTCGCGAGCGGCAGGTCGGCGAGCACCGTCTGGGCGGCCACGCGCTCGGACTCCGAGCGGGCGGCGACACCGGCCAGCACGTCCCCGGAGCGTTCCGGGGTGGCCGCGGCCAGCAGCGCCCGCAGGTCCGCGAACTCGTGGGTGTGCCCCCCGACGGAGGCCCTGCGGGTCGTCACGTGAGCTCGGCCTCCGCCTGTGCCAGCGCCGCGAACTCCTCGTCGGGGGCCGCGGCGACCAGGTGGTGTCGGGAGTAGAGCGCGAAGTACAGCATGAACAGGGCGAAGGCGCCGAGGGTCGCGCCCGCCGCGACCGGGTCGACGAGGAACGTCGCGATGACCGCGAGCACGGCGACGACCAGCGCGAACCCGGTCGTGACAACGCCGCCGGGGGTCCGGTAGGGCCGCGGCATCTCCGGCGCGGTCCGGCGCAGCACGATGTGGCTGACCATCATCAGCACGTAGGACAGGGCCGCGCCGAACACCGCCATGTTGAGCAGCACCGCGCCCTGCCCGGTGAGCGAGAGCAGGAAGCCGATCGCGCCGGGGACGATCAGGGCGAGCGTGGGGGCCTTGCGGCCGTTGGTCACCGACAGCACCCGCGGCAGGTACCCGGCGCGTGACAGCGCGAAGGTCTGGCGGGAGTAGGCGTAGATGATCGAGAAGAAGCTCGCGACGAGCCCGGCAAGCCCGACGTAGTTGACCACGACCCCCGCGGTCGACCCGCCGAGCGCCTCGACCAGCGGGTTGCCCGACTCCGACAGCGCCTGCGCGCCGAGCGCGCCGGTCGCGAGCACCAGCACCAGCGCCCCGGTGACGAGCAGGACCAGCATCGCGGCGACGATCCCGCGGGGCACGTTCCGCTCGGGGTCGCGTGCCTCCTCCGCAGCCAGCGGGACGCCCTCCAGCGCGAGGAAGAACCAGATCGCGAACGGCACCGCCGCCCAGATCCCCAGGTAGCCGAACGGCAGAAACGGCGACGCTCCGGCGGCCGCGGTCGGCGCGATGTCGACGAGGTTCGCGGTGTCGAACAGCGGCACCGCGGCGACGGCGAACACCACCAGTCCCAGCACGGCGACCGTGGTGATCACGAACATGACCTTGAGCGCCTCGCCGACACCGGCGATGTGGATGCCGATGAACAGCAGGTAGGCGGCGAGGTAGACCCACCACCCGTCGGTGATCCCGAACAGGCCCAGCGACTCGACGTAGGCGCCGATGAAGGTGGCGATCGCCGCGGGGGCGATGGCGTACTCGATGAGGATCGCGGTGCCGGTGGCGAACCCGCCCCACGGGCCCAGCGCGCGGCGGGCGAAGGTGTAGCCGCCGCCCGCGGCGGGCAGCGCCGAGGACAGCTCGGCCATGCCCAGCACCATCGCGAAGTACATGCCCGCGATGACGACGCCGGCGATCAGCAGCCCGCCGAACCCGCCCTGGGCGAGGCCGAAGTTCCAGCCCGAGTAGTCGCCGGAGATGACGTAGCTGACGCCGAGCCCGGCGAGCAGGACCCAGCCCGCCGCCCCGGTCCGCAGCCGGCGTCGCTCCAGGTAGGCCGACGGGTCCTGGGCCATGTCGTCCTCCTGGGCGCGTCCGCACCGGCGGGGACCGCCGGGTGTGGGGACAAGCTAGGGAGTACGGGCCGGACCGGGGTAGGGCCGCGCGGGGTAACCGTGTGAAGAGTGTGTGTCCGCCGCGGGGTGCGGGGCGGTGCGGCAGTGGCGCCCGCACCGCCCCGCACCGGGGTGCTCAGTCCGCGAGCTTGCTGATCGCCTGCGCCCAGAGGAAGAACTTGTTGGTGCCCAGGTCACGGACGGTCGTGATGTTGAACGCCTCCTTGAGGAGCTTCGCGTCGCCCTCGGAGACGCCCTTGAGCGCGTCCACGGGGGCGTCGGCCAGCTCGGCCACGCTCTTGTCCTCGTACGCCTTGTCGACCTTGCCGGCGATGTCGCCCACGGTGGTCCCTTCTCACTGCGGCCCCACGGCCGCGTCGGACGGTTGGCGGGATTCACCCTGGCAGCGATCGGTGCACGGTGGAACGATCGCCACCGGCGTCTCGGCGAACGGGTCGGGTGGTCCGACGAACGTGACGGCCGCTCAGTGCTCCAGCGCCGCGTCCACCATCCCGAGCAGGTCCGCCTCCAGCCGGGCCCGCGCCGGCGGGGCCAGGTCCGCCGCCCACAGTGGGCGGCCGCCGATCCCGTCGGCGGCGGCGAGGACCAGCGTGCGCGTCGCCTCCGGCACCCCGTCCGCGGCGAGCGCGGCCTGCCAGCGCTCGTCGTCGACCCGGGCCAGGTCGAGGACCTCCGGCACCGCCAGCAGCTGCGCGATCAGCGTGAACCGCTCCAGCGCCTCGCCCTCGTCGACCGGGGCCAGGCTCGCCCGCACGTAGGCGCGCACGAGCCGGCCCGGTGTCCCCTCGGGGCGGTCGAGGTGGGCGTGGACGGCGTCGCGGAAGGTGTCGAGCTCCACCTGCGCCAGCGCGACGAGCAGCGCGGTCTTGCTGGGGAAGTGGTAGACGAGCCCGCCCTTGGAGACCCCCGCCTCGCGCGCGACGAGGTCGAGGGTCGCACCGACGCCGCCGCGGCGGATGGCGGAGCCCGCGGCGTCGAGCACCAGCCTGCGGGTGTCCTCGGGGGACCGTCCGGACGTGCGACCCATCGGTCCATCCTCCCGTCCCGGGTCGGCGAGGCGGAGACTACGTCGAAACTTCACCGACCAGTCGGTACAGTTTCACGCATGTCCGACGTCGTCGCTCCCCGGGAGCTCACGCCCCGCCGCCGCTGGGCGGCCCTCGCGGTGCTGTCGATCGCCGTCCTGGTCCTGGCGATCGACAACACCGTGCTCTACCTCGCGGTGCCCTCGCTGACCGCGGACCTGTCGCCGACGGCGACCGAGGTCCTCTGGATCGGCGACGTCTACTCCCTCGCCCTGGCCGGGCTGCTCGTCGTGATGGGCTCGCTGGCCGACCGCGTCGGGCGCAAGCGGCTGCTGCTCGTCGGCGCCGCGGCGTTCGGTGCGGCGTCGCTGTTCGCGGCGCTGTCCACCAGCCCCTCCATGCTGATCGCGGCCCGGCTGCTGCTCGGCGTCGCCGGGGCGACGCTGATGCCCTCGACGCTGTCGCTGATCCGCACCGTGTTCACCGACCCGGCCGAGCGGGCCCGGGCGATCGCGGCCTGGGCCGCCGCGGCGAGCGGCGGCGCCGCGGTCGGGCCGCTGGTCGGCGGCGCGCTGCTGGAGCACTTCTCCTGGGGCTCGGTGTTCCTGATCAACGTGCCGATCATGGTCGTGCTGGTCGTGGCCGGTGCGTGGCTGCTGCCCGAGTCCCGCGACCCCGCGCCGGGCCCGTTCGACCTGGTCTCGGCGCTGCTGTCGATGGCCGCGATCGTGCCGGTGGTGTGGGCGGTCAAGCACGCCGTCGCCGCCGGGGTCGACGTCGCCGGGGTCGCCGCGCTCGCCGCCGGTGCCGGTGCCGGTGTGCTGTTCGTCCGCCGTCAGCGACGCCTGCCGGTCCCGCTGATCGACGTGTCGCTGTTCGCCCGCCCCGCCTTCGCCGGATCGGTGTTCGCCGGGTTCATGGCGGTGTTCGCGCTGATCGGGACGCTGTTCTTCTTCTCCCAGTACCTGCAGCTCGTGCGCGGGTTCTCCCCCCTGCAGGCAGGGCTCGGCGAGCTGCCCACCACGCTGTCGGCGATCGCCGTCGTGGCGGTCGTGGGGCGGTTCTCCCGCCGGCTCGGGCTGGGCCGCGCGATCGCGGCCGGCCTGGCGCTGGTCACCGGTGGCCTGGTCGCCGTCGCGGTCACCGAGGGCCTCGCCGGCTACGTCTGGCTCGCCCTCGCGCTGGTGCCGCTCGGTCTCGGGGTCGGCCTGACCCAGACGCTCACCACCGACGCGGTGGTCTCGTCGGTGCCGCCCCGCAAGGCCGGTGCTGCCTCGGCCATCTCCGAGACGGCGCTCGAGCTGGGGGTGGCGATGGGCGTCGCGGTGCTGGGGTCGGTGGTGTCGCTGGTGTACCGCGCCGGGTTGGCGCTGCCCGACGGGCTCGACCCGGCGGCGCGGGCCGCGGTGACCGACTCGCTCGCCGCGGGCACCCACGCCCTCGACCCGGCCTCGCCGGTCCTCGACGGCGCCCGCACGGCGTTCACCACGGCGATGCAGACGACCTCGCTGATCGCCGCGGCCGTCACCCTGGCCGCCGCGGTCGTCGCCTGGCGGACCATCCCGGCGACGGCCGGGGGCGACACCGGCAGCGGCACCGGCACCGGCACCGGCGAGCGCGCGGCCGCCGACCGGGCCCGGTGATCAGTCCGCGGTCCCGAGCACGATGTCGAACCGGGCCCGGGTCCACGTCCCGTCCGGGACCCGGCCGTCCGGTGCCGGCGTCCCGGCCGGGCGGCGCTCGAACGTCGTGACCAGCGAGTCCCGCACCCCGAACACGGCGTCGTGGTCCAGCAGCGCGTCGCCGCGCACGAAGATGTGGGTCACCAGCCGGCGCCGGCCCGGCGCGGTGACCAGGAAGTGCAGGTGGGCCGCCCGCATCGGGGACCGGCCCGCGGCCGCGAGCAGCGCGCCGACCGGGCCGTCGTGCGGGATCGGGTACGGGGTCGGGGTGACACCCCAGAACCGGTAGCGGCCCTCGGCGTCGCTGAACAGGTGCGCGCGGCCCGCGACCCGGCCGTCGTCGTACTGGACGTCGTAGCGGCCGTCGTCGTCGGCCTCCCACACCTCGATCCGGGCGCCCGGGACGGGACGGCCCGCGTCGTCGGTGACGGTGCCCTCGACCAGGCACGGCTCGCCGCGGGCGCCGCCGCCGACGTCGCCGCCGAGCGGGACCTCGGGGGAGCCCTCGACGAAGAAGGGTCCGAAGACCGTGGCCTCGGTGACCCCGCCCTCGGCGCGGTCGTTCACCGTGATCGTCTGCATCGACAGGCCGAGCACGTCGGAGAGCAGCACGAACTCCTGGCGGTGCTCGTCGGTGACCTCCCCGCAGCGGGTGAGGAACGCGACCGCGGCCGCCCACTCGTCCTCGGTGAGCCGCACCTCGCGCACGACGGCGTGCAGGTGGGTCACCAGCGACACCAGCACCTCGCGCAGCCGCGGGTCGGGGCAGGCGTCGAACGACCGGGTCACCCGGTCGACGAGCGCGTCGGCGGGGGCCGGGGCCGTCTCGTGCGGGAAACGCATCGGAAATCCTCCCGGAACCGTCGGTGTGAATCGCACGCCGACGCTAGGGCGCGCGATTCCCGGCGGGCCAGTGTCGATTCCCTCGGGCGGCATGGGGGAAATCTTCAGCCGGGTTGGCCCAACTTCCGATGGAGCGCCCGACGGTGCCGGTGTTGTCTCGGTGGACCGTGTGCCGCGTCGCACAGCGACCCCGCTGAGCTGCGCGTCCACCCCGCCGATCCGCCGACCCGAACCGGGGGACCCGCTCCATGACCACCGCACCGGACCCTGCGCCGCCCCGTTCCAGCCTGCTCCGCGTCGCCGTCGCCAGTGGTGTCGGCACCTCGCTCGAATTCTATGATTTCGCGATCTACGGCACCGCGACCGCGCTCGTGTTCACCGATACGTTCTTCCGCACGGGCGATCCGTGGTTCAGCACGTTCATGGGTCTGGCGACCTTCGGCACCGGGTTCCTCATGGCCCCGCTCGGCGCGGTCCTGTTCGGCTGGGTCGGCGACCGCCGCGGCCGGCGCACCGCGCTGATGATGACCTTCCTCGGCATGGGGGCCGCGACCGTCCTGATGGGGCTGCTGCCGAGCTACGCGACCATCGGCGTCGCCGCGCCCGTGCTGCTGGTCTGCCTGCGCCTGGTGCACGGGCTGTGCCGCGGCGGCGAGACCGGCGGCGCCGCGACGCTGGCGATGGAGCACGCCCCACCGGAGCGACGCGCGCTGTGGGGCGTGTTCACCGCGCTCGGCTCCCCGGTCGGGACGATCCTGGCCAATGTCGCGTTCATGTTCGTGCTGTTCCTGCCCGCCCAGGACGTCGCGGACTGGGGCTGGCGGCTGCCGTTCCTGTTCGGCGGGGTCGTGCTGGCACTGGGCATCTGGGTGCGCCGCGGGGTCCGGGAGAGCCCGGAGTTCCGGGCGCTGCACGCGTCGGGGGCGCTGGAGGCCCGGCGCGCGCCGGTCGTCGAGGTGCTGCGCTCGCGGTGGCGGCGGGTGCTGCTGGCCGCCGGGGTCAACATCGGGCTCAACTCCACGACGTTCGCCCTGTCGATCTTCATGCTGTCCTACGCGACCGCCGCCGCCCCGGAGGGGCTCGGCCTGCCGCGCCAGCCGATCGTCAACGGCGCCATCCTCGCGCTGGTCCTGCACGGGGTGTTCAACGTCGTCGGCGCGCTCGCCTCGGACCGGTTCGGCCGCCGCCCGGTGATGATGTCCGGCGCGGTGCTCTCGGCCGTCGCCGCGTTGTCGATCTTCCCGCTGTCCGCGCAGGGCACCGTCGGCGCGGTCACCCTCGCCATGTGCCTGGGCTTCGCCGCCACCGGGATCCTGTTCGGACCGATGTACGTCTACTTCGGCGAGCTGTTCCCGCGCGAGCAGCGCCAGACCGGGATGGGCATCGCCTTCCACGTCGGCGCCGTGCTGGGCGGCGGGATCTCCCCGCTGGTCGCGAACCGGATCCTCGCCTGGACCGGCGACGCCGTGAACATCGGCTACTACCTGGCCTGCGCGCTGGTGCTGTCGCTGGTCTGCCTCGCCGCACTGCCCGAGACCGCACCGCGCCGTCTCGCCGCACGGGCCGGCGCACAGCCGTCGCCCGCCTCCGTCTGACCCCTCCCACCGACGCGAAGGGACCCCCATGTCCGTCGACGCCCCGCCGCAGACCACCGTCGCCGCCGCCCACCCGCTGTCGATGCTCACCGCTGCCGAGGTCGACCGCGCGCGGGAGATCGTCGACGACGCGGGCCTGCTCACCCCCGACACCCGCTTCTCCTACGTGATGCCGTGCGAGCCGGACAAGGCCGACGTCCTGGCCTGGGACGGCGTCACCCCGCTGCCGCGTGAGGTGTCGCTGCTGCTGACCCGGCTGGAACCGCTCGCGCTGCACTCGGTCGTCGTCGAGCTGGGTGGCGGCCGGGTCGTGTCCGACGTGGCGCTGGACCCGGCGCAGGTCGGCGTCGGGCCGTGCCTGGACGAGGACTACGCGCTGGTCGACGCCATCGTGAAGGCCGACGAGGGCTGGCTCGCCGCGCTCGCCCGGCGCGGGGTCACCGACGTCTCCACCGTCCGCCCGGTGCCGCTGTCGGCCGGGGTGTTCGGCTACGACGACGAGGTCGGCCGCCGGGTCTACCGGGTGCTGTCGTTCGTCCAGCCCGACCCGTCCACCCCGCCGTGGGCGCACCCGGTCGGCGGCGTGGTCGCGCACGTCGACGTCGACGCCCGGCGGGTCCTGCGCGTGGTGGAGACCCACGTCGAGCACGTGCCCCAGGAGTCCGGCGACTGGGCCGACCCGGCCGTCCGCGGCCCGGAGCGCACCGACCTGAAGCCGATCTCGATCACCCAGCCCGAGGGCGTCTCGTTCACCCTCACCGACGACGGCGTGCTGAGCTGGCAGAACTGGACCGTCCGGCTCGGGTTCAACGGCCGCGAGGGACTCACGCTGCACCAGCTGTCCTTCGCCGGCCGCCCGGTCGCCTACCGCGCGTCGATCGCGGAGATGGTCGTCAACTACGGCGACCCCGGCCCCACCCACGGCTGGCAGAACTACTTCGACCTCGGCGAGTACCAGTTCGGCCGGCTCGCGAACTCCCTGGAGCTGGGCTGCGACTGCCTGGGCGACATCACCTACGTCGACACCGTCGTCGTCGACGACCACTGCCGCCCGCGGACCATCCGCAACGCGATCTGCCTGCACGAGGAGGACACCGGCATCCTCTGGAAGCACAACGACATCTTCACCGGGCAGACCCACACCCGGCGCCAGCGCCGGATGGTCGTGTCGTTCTTCGGCACCGTCGGCAACTACGACTACGGCTTCTACTGGTACCTCTACCTCGACGGCACGATCGAGCTGGAGGCCAAGGCCACCGGCATCCCGTTCCCGTCCGGCTGGGACGGGGAGGACCCGCACTTCGACCCGGTCGGCCCCGGCCTCGGCGCCCCGGTGCACCAGCACCTGTTCTCCGCCC
Organism: Pseudonocardia sp. TMWB2A; assembly: GCF_017312135.1. Lineage (NCBI taxonomy): Bacteria > Bacillati > Actinomycetota > Actinomycetes > Pseudonocardiales > Pseudonocardiaceae > Pseudonocardia > Pseudonocardia sp. TMWB2A. The sequence continues at coordinate 5,153,205 of NZ_QKQY01000002.1, read as the reverse complement.
GGCTGGACATGACCGTCGACGGCGTCCGCAACACCGTCGAGGAGCAGGAGGCCGTCGGCGTGCCGATGGGCGGGGCCAACCCGTGGGGCAACGCCATCGCCCGCCGCCGCACCCGGCTGCGCACCGAGGGCACGGTCCGCCGCGACGCCGCGAACGACCGCAACCGGGTCTGGCGGATCTGCAGCACCGAGCGCACCAACCGGTTCGGCGCCCCGACCGCGTACGCGCTGCTCCCGCAGGGGTACCCGACGCTGCTGGCCGACCCGGCGTCCCCGATCGCCGCGCGCGCCGCGTTCGCCCGCCACCACCTGTGGGTCAGCCGCTACGACCGCGACCAGCTCTGGCCCGCCGGCTACACCGTCAACCAGAACCCCGGCGGCGACGGGCTGCCCGCCTACACCGCGGGCGACCGGTCCGTCGACGGCGAGGACGTCGTGCTCTGGCACACCTTCGGCCTCACCCACTTCGTCCGCCCCGAGGACTGGCCGGTCATGCCGGTCGACCACGCCGGGTTCCGCCTCAGGCCGGACGGCTTCTTCGACCGCAACCCCACCCTCGACGTGCCCGACCTCGGCGCGCACGGCCGCCCGGCCGACGGGTGCTGCGCCACCGACGCCACCACCCCCGGGAGCCCCGCATGACCGGCACGCTCACCCCGACCGCCGACCTCCTGCTCGACGGCGCCCGCCGCCCGGGCGGCGGCGGGACGTTCCCGACCGTGAACCCGGCGACCGGGGAGGTCCTCGCCCACGTCGCGGCCGCCGACACCGCCGACGTCGACACCGCGGTGGCCGCCGCGGGCCGCGCGGTCCGCGGGGAGTGGGCGGCCGTCCCGCCGTCGGGGAAGGGGGCGCTGCTGACCCGGCTGGCCGACCTCGTCGAGCGCGACGCCGACGAGCTCGCCCGGCTGGAGTCGCGCGAGATGGGCGCCCCGCTCGGTGTCGCGGCGGGGCTGTTCGTGCCGAACCTGGTCGCGACGCTGCGGTACTACGCCGGCTGGGCCGACAAGATCACCGGGGAGGTGCTGCCGACCGACGGGTACCTCGGCGCCCGCACCCTGTCCTACACCCGTCGCGAGCCGCTCGGCGTGATCGCCGCGATCGTGCCGTGGAACGCTCCGCTGATGATCCTCGGCTGGAAGCTCGCCCCCGCGCTGGCCTGCGGCAACACGGTAGTCGTCAAGCCGGCCGAGGACGCGTCGCTGGCCGTGCTGCACCTGGCCGGACTGGTCGGCGAGGCAGGGTTCCCGCCCGGGACGGTGCAGGTGCTGCCCGGGCCGGGCGGCGTCGTCGGCGAGGCGCTGGTGTGCCACCCCGGCGTCGCGAAGGTCAGCTTCACCGGGTCCACCGCGGTCGGCCGCCGGATCCTGCGCCACTCCGCCACCCACCTGACCCGCACCACCCTCGAGCTGGGCGGCAAGTCCCCGCAGATCGTGTTCGGCGACGCCGACCTCACCGCCGCCGTCGCCGGGATCGCCGCGGGCCTGTTCACCAACCAGGGACAGGTCTGCGCGGCGGGCACCCGGGTGCTGGTCCACCGCTCGGTGTACGACGACGTCGTCGCCGGCCTCGCCGAGGCCGCCCGCGCCCAGGTCCTCGGGGACCCCCTGGACCCGGCGACGACGATGGGCCCGCTGGTCAGCGCCGCGCAGCGCGACCGCGTGCTCGGCTACGTCGGCGCGGGCCGCGCCGAGGGCGCCACCCCGGTCGCCGGTGGCGAGGTCCCGCCGGGACCCGGCTTCTTCGTCGCGCCGACGGTGTTCGCCGGCACCAACGACCTCACCGTCGCCCGCGAGGAGATCTTCGGCCCGGTCGGCACCGTCATCGGCTTCGACGACGACGCCGCGGCCGTCGACCTGGCCAACGACTCCGCCTACGGCCTCGCCGCCACCGTCTGGACCCGCGACGTCGGCCGCGCGCACACCGTCGCCGCGCAGCTGGAGGCCGGCGCCGTCGGCGTCAACGGCTGGTCGCCGCTGGCCCCGCAGCTGCCCTGGGGCGGGGTGAAGGCCAGCGGCCTGGGCCGCGAGCTCGGCCACGAGGGGGTCCTCGCGAACACCGAGACCAAGACCGTCACCGTCGTCCTGTGAGGAGCACGTCCATGACCGCGACCGACACGACCACCGGGGCCATCACGCTGGAGGCACTGGCCCACCGGGTCGAGGTGCTGGAGGCCGAGGCCGACATCCGGCGCCTGCAGGCCCGCTACATGTGGCTCTGCGACACCCCGATCCCCGAGTACGGCGTGACCGGCGACGAGGAGCGGATCGAGCTCGTCATGAGCCTCTACACCGACGACGCCGTCTGGGAAGGTGTGGGCGAGTACTACGACGGCCAGTTCGGACGGGCGGAGGGAGCGGACGCCGTGCGGGCGCACTTCCGGTCCTTCTGGGGTGAGAAGCGGGATCCCGCGCTGCTGCTCAACGCCCACTACCTCACCTCCGAGCAGATCCACGTGCACGGTGACACCGCCGACGGCCAGTGGATCCACATGCAGCCCTGGCTGTTCTCCGACGGCACCGCGCTGCTGCGGTCGAGCCGGCTCAACAACGCCTTCCGGAAGGTCGACGGCCGATGGCTGATCTCGCGTACCCGGACCGAGAACGTCTTCGTGGCGCCGCTGCCGGCGGGCTTCGCGAGCGACCACCCGTCGGCGTCGGTCCTGATGCGGCCGTGACCTCGGGACGGGACACCGACCGGGCCGGGACCGCCGGCCCGGTCGACCCCGTGGTCCACGTCGTCGACGACGACGACGACCTGCGCCAGTCGCTGCGCTTCCTGCTCGGCAGCGTCGGCATCCAGGCGCTGGACTACCCCGACGCGACCACCTTCCTCGCCGAGTTCGACCCGGCCGAGCCCGCGGTGGTCGTCGTCGACGTGCGGATGCCGGGGATGAGCGGGTTCCAGCTCCAGGAGGAGCTGGTCGCCCGCGAGTACCCGGGCCCGGTGGTGTTCTGCTCCGCGCACGGCGACATCCCGATGTCGGTGCGCGCGCTGCGCGGGGGAGCGGTGGACTTCCTGGAGAAGCCCTACGACACCCAGCGCATCCTCGAGGTCGTCCAGCACCAGCAGGGCCGCGCGCGCGAGCTGTTCGCCGCGCACGCGGCCCGCGCCGCGGTCCGGGAGCGGGTGGAGACGCTCACCCCGCGCGAACGCGAGGTGCTGGCCCTGGTCATCGAGGGGATGGCCAGCCAGGCGGTCGCGCACCGGCTGGGCACCAGCGTCAAGACCGTCGACGTGCACCGGGCCCGGATCAAGGCCAAGACCGGGGCGGAGAGCCTCGGCACGCTGGTCCGCGACATCCTCACCCACCGGGTCGAGGTCTGAGCACGCCGGCGACCCGGCAGCCGGTGGCGAGCAGGTCGCCGTCGTGCCCGGCCCGGCCGACGAGCTGGACCCCCAGCGGGAGCCCGGCGTCGTCGCGCAGGCCGGGCACGGTGACCGCGGGCAGCCCGAGCGCCTGCCACGGACGGCTGCACACCGGGTCCCCGGTGGCGCCCAGCCCGTACGGGGCGGGTCCCGGCGCGGCGGCGGCGAGCACCGCGTCGTAGCCGTCGACGGCAGCGGCGAGCGCGTCGCCGTGCCGGGCGACCCGGTCGCGGGCGGCGCGGTACTCCGCCTCCGGCATCGCCGCGCCGCGCGCCAGCAGCTCGGCCAGCGGGACGCTCAGCGACCCGGCGTGGGCGAGCTCCGCGGCGCGCTCGCGGGCCGCCTCGAACGCCATGACGACCGGGTGCGCGACGGTGAGGGCGTCCACGTCGACCCCGTCCAGCGGGTCGACGACCGCCCCGGCGGCCCGCAGCCGATCGGCGGCGCCGTCCAGCGTGGCCCGCATCGACGGCTCCAGCGGCCCGGCCGTGCACAGCAGCAGCCGGGGCGCCCGCGGTGCCCGCGCGGCCGGGTCGGGCTCGCCGGTCAGCGCGGCCCAGGCGCACGCGAGGTCGTCGACCCCCGCGGCCAGCACGCCGTGCGCGTCCAGGCTGGGGGCCAGCCCGGTGACACCGTCGACGGGGAACCGGCCCCGGCTCATGACCAGCGCGGCGATCCCGCAGTAGGCGGCCGGGCGGGTCACCGACCCGGCGGTCTGCGACCCCAGCGCCAGCGGGACGTGCCCGGCGGCGACCGCGGCGGCCGACCCGCTGGACGACCCGCCCGGGGTGTGGCCCGGCGCGGCCGGGTTGGCGGTCGGGCCGGGGGAGAAGTACGCGAACTCGGTGGTGACGGTCTTGCCGACCGGGACGGCACCGGCGCGGCGCCACGCGGCGACGATCGCGGCGTCGCCGGCAGCCGGGGCGGCACCGGAGCGCAGCACCGAGCCGCAGCGGGTGGGCAGCCCGGCGACGTCGACGATGTCCTTCACCCCGAGGGGGATCCCGCCGAGCGCCCCCGTGGCGGCAGCGGCCGCGGGGTGGGGGTCGAGCTCGACCCAGGCGCGGACCTCCGGCTCGGTCGCGGCGATCGCGCGGCGCGCGGCGTCCACGGCGCCGGTCGCCCCGTCGCGCACGGCCGCCCGCAGCGACCACGGCGTCACGACCGCACCCATTCGGCGTCGGCCTCCCAGAAGTCGGTGCCGCTCGGCCCGACCCGGTGCCGCCACGGGGTGGTGCGACGCAGCTGCGGCTCCGTCCGCGCGGTGGCCGCGTCGGCCGCGTCCGGGCCGTCGGCCCCGACCTGCCAGTGCACCCAGCCCAGCTCGCGCCCGTCCGCGTCGTGCTCGAACAGGTCGACGTGCCGCCAGCCGTGGCCGTGGGTGTCGACGTAGCAGGTCAGGGTCAGCCGGGTCGGCGGTGCGGACGGGCTCACGGACGCTCCTCGGGGTGGGTCAGGCGCTCAGGCGGGACGTGCCGACGGGGTGGAAGGACCGCTGGAAGTACACGAGCCCACCACCGCCGTCGCGGGTGCTCACGTGCTCGATCTCGACGAACAGCACGGTGTGGGTGCCCTGGTCCCGCGCGCTGCGCACGGTGCCGACGAGCGCGGCCGCCGCGTCGCGCAGCACCGGGACCCCGTGGGTGTCGTGGTCCCAGGAGCCGGTCGCGAACCGCTCCGCGGTCGGCACCCGGGTCGCGCCGGCGAAGTGCAGGGCCAGGTCGGCGTGGTCGTCGCCGAGCACGTTCACACAGATCCGGCCGTTGCCGACGAGCACCGCGTGCGACCGGCTGGACCGGTTGACGCACACCAGCACGGTCGGCGGGGTGTCGGTCACCGAGCAGGCCGCGCTCACGGTCATCCCGGCCCGGCCCCGCGGGCCGTCGGTGGTGATCACGTTGACCGCGGCGGACAGGTTCGCCATTGCGGAACGGAAATCGGACGGGGACGGGGTCGGCTCGGACACGATTTCCTCCGGTGGGTTCTCGGGCGTTTCTCGACCATTGCGAACGTACGCGCGGAACGCGCCCGGCCGATATCGACAATCACCCGGAACCGCCTAGGGAATTCCCTTCGTCTCCGACGAGTGGCAGCGCGAACCCGAACCGGGTGCCACCCCCGGCGCGCGGTGCGGCCCAGATCCGGCCGTGCTGGCGGGTGATGATCCGGTAGCTCAGCGCCAGCCCGATGCCGCTGCCGTGCTCCTTGGAGGAGAACGACTCCGCGAACGGGTCCCGGTCGATCCCGCGTCCGCGGTCGGCCACGGTGACCACGGCCTCGTCGCCGTCGACGGCGGTGGTCACGACCAGCTCGCGGCGCTCCGGCGGGAGGTCGGCCGTCTCCTCGACCGCGTTGAAGCACAGGTTCAGCAGCACCTGCCCGGTCAGGACCCGCTCGCAGCGCGCCCGCAGCGGGCCCGGGTGGCGCTCCACCCGCACCCGGACCCCGGCCGGGTCGGCGCGCAGCCCGACGAACCACAGGCAGTCGTCGAGGACGTCGTGCAGGTCGAGGACCTGCTCGGTGTGCTCCAGGTGCCCGACGAACGCCCGCACGGCCGCCACGATCGCGCTCGCCCGGCCCATCTGGCGCAGCGCGCTGCCCAGGCCGTAGCCGATCCGGTCGGCGTCGGTCGCGGACAGCGCACCGCCCCGCACGAGCTCCTCGGTGTGCCGGCGGGTGCCGTCGAGGAAGTTGCCCGCGGCGGCCAGCGGCTGGCCCAGCTCGTGCGCGATCGCCATCGCCATGTCGCCCATCGCGGTGTAACGGGCCAGGTAGTTCTCCCGGTGCGCCGCGCGCTCGCGGGCCGCCTCGGCCAGCACCCGCCCCGACACGTCGTGCAGGATCATGAGCAGCCCGGACGCGGGGTCGGTCCCGTCGTCGGAGGGCTCGGCCAGCCGCTCCAGGGTGCCCTCCAGCCACACCGGCCCGCCCCGGGGGCCGGGCACCTCCAGCTGCACCGGCACCGTCGGGTCGGCCAGCCCGACCAGCTCGTCCAGCGCCGCCGGGCGGCCGTCGCGGCGCAGCCGGCCGTAGCGGTCGAGGTGCCCGAGCGGGGCGCCCGGGTCCATCCCGAACAGCTCCAGCGCGGTGTCGGTGGCGAACCGGATCGCTCCCGACGGGTCCAGGGTGAGTGCGATCGTCGAGGTGTGGCGGGCCAGCGCATCGATCGACGACGTGGTGCGCCGCAGCTCGCGTTCCAGGCCCTGCTCGTGCTCGATGTCGCGGAACTGCACCAGGATCGCGGGCCCCTGCGCGAGCTCCACCCGCACCGCGACGGCGTCGGTCGGCACCACCCGGCCGGTGCGGGTCCGGTAGTGCCACTCGATGCGGTTGCTGCCCCGCTCGACGGCCTCGTGCAGCCAGGCCCGGCCGAGCACCCGGTGGTACTGCGGCGCCGTGCTCGACATGTGGTTGGCCTTGAGCGGGCGCAGCTCGGCGAGGCTCCAGCCGAGCAGCCGGCAGGCCGACGGGTTGGCCCACAGGATGTTCTTGGTCGCCGCGTCGTGCAGCAGCACGCACGTCGTGGTCGCCCGCATCATCGCGACGAAGTCGCCGGTGACGAGCTCCGGGGCCTGCGGCTCGACCTGGTCCATCGACCCAGCCTAGGCGGGGACCACCCCGGGCCGCGCTGAAGGAATCCCCTAGCGCCACTGCGGAGGCCCCCTATTCGTGCGGGGGCCGTTGCCGATTCCTGGACCGTCACCGGAATTCCTACTCTCGATGCCGGAAAGCGAATCGAGAAGGAGGTGCGATGGTGAGCGCACAATTGGCCGCGGCCACACCGGCGATCGCGTCGGAGGCCGCGTTCGACACGATGCTCGCCGAGCTCGCGGTGCGCCGTACCGAGTTCCGCGAGCAGCGCCACGTCCCGCGGGACTTCGTCGCGACCCTGAAGCGGGCCGGGATCTACCGCTCGGCCACCCCCGCCGTGTTCGGCGGCGAGCCGCAGCCGCCCGCGGTGTTCCTGGACCGCATCGAGCGGATCTCGGCCGTCGACGGCTCCACCGGCTGGGTCGCGAGCTTCGGCTCCGCGCTGGTCTACCTCGCCGCGCTGCCCTACGACACACAGGCGCAGCTCTACGCCGGCGGCCCCGACGTCGCGTTCGCCGGTGCCCTGTTCCCGCCGCAGGCCGGCGAGCCCACCGCCCGCGGCTACCGCCTCGACGGGCGCTGGAAGTTCGCCAGCGGCTGCTCCGGGGCCGACGTGCTCGGCGTCGGGATGCCCGGCGACGCCGACTCCGACGGCAAGCCCCGCACCGCGGTCCTGCGGCCCGACCAGGCCGAGATCGTCCCCGAGTGGGACGTCGTCGGGATGCGCGGCACCGGGTCGTTCGACCTGGTCGTGCGCGGGGTGGAGGTGCCGCGGGAGTGGACCTTCGTGCGCGGCGGCACCCCGACCGTCGACGAGCCGCTCTACCGCTACCCGACCATCGCCTACGCCGCCCAGGTGCTCGCGGTCGTCGGCGCCGGGGTGGCCCGCGCCGCGCTCGACCACGCCGTGCGCGTCGGCGGCGGCTACGCCGGGGTCACCGGCGCGCCCAAGCTGGCGGACCGGGCGTACTACCGCGACGCCGTCGCCCGCGCCGAGGCGGAGCTGCGCTCGGCCCGGGCCTGGTTCTACGAGGCCACCGGGCAGGTGTGGGACACCGTGCTGGCCGGGGACCCGGCCACCGACCGGCAGAACGCCGAGCTGCGGCTGGCCTCGGCGCACCTGGCCCGCACCTCCTCCGAGGTCGTCGCCCGCCTGATCGAGGTCTCGGGCACCGCGCCGATCCACACCGCGCACCCGCTGCAGGACCTCGCGGGCGACGCGCTGGTGCCCAAGCAGCACGCCTTCCTCGGCCCCGCGGTGTTCGACGCCGCCGGAGCCGTCCTCATGGGCCTGCCGGCCACCACCCCCGGCTTCCGCTGACCGACCGCCACCACCCCGAGGAGACCGCCATGGCCGCCCCACCGCTGCGGGTGCTGTTCTGCATCGGCATCAACCAGAACTTCTTCGACCTGCCCACCGACGGCATCACCACCGGCGACGTCTGGGCCGCGTTCGTGTCCATGATGGACGGCATCAAGGCGCTGCCCGGGGTCGGCTTCATCGGCGACATCGACGACGACTCGCACATGGTCGGCCCGTCCGACGGCTGGCCGTGGACCTGCTACCTGCTGGCCGACGTCGACACCGCCGACACCGTCAAGGCCGCCTGCAACCTGTTCCGCACCACCGCGGTCGGCGACGGCGACGCGAAGCTCTGGCGCTTCGCGAAGGTCGAGGCCCGCATCGGGCGCGCCCTGACCGTCCGCGACGACGTCGCGCCGCCCACCCGAGGGGACGCCCGATGACCACCGACGTCACCGGCGCCACGGCCGCCGACCTCGTCCGCACCGACCGCGTCGCCGGGCGCCTCTACACCGACCCGGAGCTGTTCGAGCTGGAGATGACCCGCATCTTCGAGCGGGCCTGGGTGTGGGTCGCCCACACCAGCGAGCTGCCCGGGCCGGGGACCTTCAAGTCCACCCATGTCGGCCGCCAACCGGTGATCGTCACCCGGGACCGCAAGGGCGAGATCCGCACCCTGCTCAACCGGTGCCGGCACCGCGGTGCCAGCGTCTGCGAGAAGCCGCAGGGCAGGGCCAACGGCTTCACCTGCCCGTACCACGCCTGGTCCTACGGCCTGGACGGCGCGCTGCGCGGCGTCCCCTACCCCGACGGCTACGAGGGCGTGCTGGAGAAGCGGGACCTGTCGCTGCGCCGGCTGCGCACCGAGTCCTACGGCGGCATGGTCTTCGCGACCCTCGACCCGGACGCCGAGCCGCTGGAGACCTTCCTCGGCGACGCCCGGCTGTGGATCGACCGCTTCATGAAGCAGGGCGGCGGCTACCCGGTCAAGGTGCTGGGCAGGCACCGGTTCACCTTCCGCGGCAACTGGAAGATCCAGCTGGAGAACACCACCGACGGCTACCACTTCCCGATCGTGCACCGGTCGTGGATGGCCTCGGTCGACGCCGAGACCGCCGACATGATGTCGTTCATGACCGACCCGACGGCGGTCACCCACGACCTCGGCCACGGGCACAGCGTCATGCAGATGGTGCCCGCCCACTCCGACCTCGACGCCGACGACGGCAGCGAGCCCCTGCAGGCCCGCTTCGACGGCCTGGTCGAGGAGCTGTCGGCCACCCTGGACCCGGCCGCGGTCCGCAAGGTCGTGCGCGCGATGCACGGCACCGGGTTCAACCTGAACCTGTTCCCGAACGTGTCGCTGTCCGCGGCGTTCTTCCGGGTGCTGCGCCCGGTCGCGGTGGACGAGACCGTCATCGAGCACGTCGCCATCGGCCCGGACGGCCCGCCCGAGCTCGACGCCGTCAACCGCGCCCGGCTGCGCATCCACGAGCACTTCCAGGGCCCGTTCGGGTTCGGCACCCCCGACGACGCCGAGGGCTGGGACCGGGTGCAGCGCGGCGCGGCCGCCGCCCCCGACATGCCGATCCTGATCAACCGCGGCTCGGCCCGGGAGAAGGCCGACGCCGACGGACACCCCACCGCGCACGTCACCGACGAGACCGGCATGCGCGCCGCCTACGGGCGCTGGAAGGAGATGATGGGCGATGACTGAGGCACCCGAGAGGGTCCCGGCGCCGGTCCCGACGACCGACCCCGCCGTGGTCCGCGCGATCGAGCTCGTCTGGCGTGAGGCCGAGCTGCTCGACCGGGCCGCCTACCTGCGGTGGGAGAGCCTCTACGCCGACGACGCCACCTACGTCGTGCCGATCGACCCCGACACCGAGGACTTCGACGGCACCCTCAACATGGTCTACGACGACGCCCGGATGCGGCAGATGCGCGTCGTGCGGATGACCGAGGGCTACGCCATCGCTGCCGTCGACGCCGCCCGCACCGTGCGCACGGTGTCCCGGTTCGTGCCCGAGTCGGTCACCGGCTCCGCGGGCGGCACCGAGGTCGTCCTCCGCTCCGCGCAGGTGCTGGTCGCGTTCAAGCGCGACCGCCACGACCTCTGGGCCGCCGACCTGCGCCACCGGATCCGGCTCGCCCCCGACGGGCCCGCGGGCGACCGGATCGTGCAGAAGGTGGTCCGGCTGGTGAACAGCGAGAGCGCCGTCCCGGCCGCGGGGTTCCTGCTGTGAGCGCTGTGCACGCCGTGAGCGCGCCGGTCGCCGTCGTCACCGGCGGCGCCAACGGGCTCGGCCGGGCGGTCGTCGAGCGGCTGCACGCCGACGGCCACCGGGTCGCCGTCGCCGACCTCGACGGCGACGCCGCCCGCACGGTGGCCGGGCGGCTCGACCCGTCCGGGGCGACGGCCGTCGGCATCACCGCCGACATCGCCGCCCCGGCCGCCGCGGAGGAGCTCCTCGCCGCGGTGCTCGACGCGTTCGGCTCGGTCCAGGTGCTGGTCAACAACGCGGCGCTCACCCGCGCCACCCCGCTGCTGGAGATCACCGCGGACGAGCTCGCCGACGTCGTCGGGGTGAACGTGAACGGCACCTTCCGGGCCTGCCAGGTGTTCGGCCGCCACCTCGCCGAGGCCGGCTACGGCCGGATCGTCAACATGGCGTCGCTGGCCGGCCAGAACGGCGGCACCGCCACCGGCGGGCACTACGCCGCGTCCAAGGGCGCGGTCCTGTCGCTGACCAAGGTGTTCGCCCGCGACCTCGCGGCCTGCGGCGTCACGGTCAACGCGGTCTCGCCCGGTCCGCAGGACGGCCCGGTCGTCCGGGCGATCGTCGGGGAGGACCGGCTCGCCGACTACACCGCGTCGGTCCCGGTCGGGCGGCTCGGCGACCCGGCGTTCGTCGCCCGGATGGTCGCGCTGCTCGCCGACCCCGCCGCCGCCTCGGTCACCGGCGCCTGCTGGGACGCCAACGGGGGCCTGTACCTGCGCTGAGGGCGTCGCCGCCGTGCGCGCCACCGAACGAGAGGAGTCCTGCCATGACCACGATCCCGGTCCGGGTCGCCGACGTCGTCGACGAGGCGGAGGGCATCCGCAGCCTGCGCCTGGTGCGCCCGGACGGGCTGCCGTTCGGGCCGCACCGGGCGGGCGCGCACGTCGACGTCGTCGGCCCGACCGGGGTGCTGCGCCAGTACTCGCTGTGCGGCCCGCCCGACGACGCCGCGTCGCTGCTGATCGCGGTCAAGCGCGAGCGGTCCTCCCGCGGCGGGTCGGCGGCGCTGCACGAGGTCGCCCCCGGCGACGAGCTGCACATCGGCGCGCCCCGCAACCTGCTCGGCGTCGACCCCGAGGCCGACCGGCACGTGCTCGTCGCCGGGGGCATCGGGGTCACCCCGCTGCTCGGCATGGCGCACGCGCTGCACCGCGCCGGCGCCGACTTCACCCTGCACTACTTCGCCCGGTCCCGGTCCGAGGCGGCCTTCGCCGACCTGCTGGAGACCGGCTTCGCCGGGCGGGTACGCCTGCACCTGGGCGTCCCGCGCACCGGGCACGCCGCCGTCCTCGGTCCGGTCGCGGCCGGGCTCGGTCCCGGTGCGGCCGTCTACACCTGCGGGCCGGAGGGCTTCATGGACGGCGTGCGCGCCGTGTTCGCCCCGGTCGTCGGCGACGACCGGGTGCACGTCGAGCACTTCACCGCCACCGAGGTCGACACCACCGGCGACACCGCCTTCACCGTCGCGCTCGACACCGGGGAGGAGTTCGAGGTCCCCGCGGACCGGTCGATCCTCGAGGTGCTCACCGACAACGGGATCGAGGTCTTCCGGTCCTGCGAGGAGGGCGTCTGCGGCTCCTGCGTGTCCGGCGTCGTGGAGGGCGTGCCCGAGCACCGCGACAGCTGCCTGTCCGCCGCGGACCGGGCCGCGGGCGACCAGATCGCGCTGTGCGTGTCGCGCGCCCGCACCCCGCGGCTCGTCGTCGAGCTGTACTGACCCGGCGGCCTCACCCGTGCTCCCGGCGGAACACCTCACGACCGGCGAACCAGGTCGCCAGGACCCGGGTCCCGGCGATCTCGTCGTGCGGCACGGTCAGCGGGTCGGCGTCGAGCACGGCCAGGTCGGCCGAGCGGCCCGGGGTGAGCGCGCCGGTGACGTCGTCGATCCCGGCGGCCCGGGCCGCGCCGAGGGTGGCCGCGTGCAGCGCCTCGTCCGGGGTCAGCGCCTGCTCGGGCCACAGCCGTCCCGGCGCGGTGCCGGTCGGGTCGGCCCGGGTGACCAGCCCCTGCAGGCCCGGCCACGGGTCCGGCGACCCGACGACCGGCCAGTCCGAGCCGACGGCGAGCAGCACCCCCGACCGCAGCAGGTCCCGGTTGGGGTGGATGCGCTGCGCCCGCTCCCGCGGCACGCAGGCGCAGATCGCGTCGACCACCGGCGAGGGGAACCACAGCGCCGGGGACAGGTCCGCGACGACACCCAGCGCGGCGAGCCTGCCCAGGTCGGCGTCGGCGACGTACTGCCCGTGCGCCAGGTGGAAGCGGGTGCCGGTGTGCCCGGCGGCCCGCACCGCGGCGACGGCGTCGAGGAACACCCGGACCGACCGGTCGCCGGTGCAGTGCACCTTGGCCCCGATCCCCATCGCCGCGAAGCCCAGCAGGTGCCCGGTGAGCTCCTCGGTGGTCATCGCGGTGTGTCCGCGCCAGTCGTCGCCGTGGGTGTCGTCGGGCAGGTAGGGGTCGAGGAACGCCGCGGTCCGCGAGGGCGGGATGCCGTCGAGGAAGACCTTCACGAACGTCGGCCGGTGCCGCCGCCCGGCCAGCGGCAGCGCCCGCTCGACCAGGTCGGCGCCGACCGGTGCGGACCCGAACACCGGGTCGAGCACCGGCATCGAGGTGACCGCCCAGGCGTCGAGCCGGTCCTCGGCGTCGAGCCGGTGCAGCGCCCGCAGCAGCGGCAGCGACGACGCCGCGTCCTGGAACCCGGTGACGCCGTGGGAGTGCAGGATCCCCACCGCGTGCCGGACCGCCTCGGCGTCGTCCACCCCGTCGCCGTCGGCGGCGCAGACCCGCTCGACGGCGACCGCGGCGGCCTCGACGAGCACCCCCGCCGGGCTGCGGCCGTCGGTGTCGCGCAGGATCCGCCCGCCCGCCGGGCCCGGGGTGTCCGCGGAGATCCCGGCCCGGTCCAGCGCCGTCGAGCTGACCCAGCGGTTGTGGCAGCTGTCGTCGCGCAGCAGCACCGGCCGGTGTCCCGCGGCGGTGTCGAGGCGGGACAGCACCCCCGGCGCGGCGAGCGCGTCGAGCAGTCCGCAGTCCCAGCCGCCGCCGACCAGCCAGGCGCCCTCCGGGAGCCCGGCCGCGCGCCGGGCGACGGCGTCGAGCAGGGCCCCGACCCCGGCGTCGCCGGCCAGGCGCAGCTCGGCGAGCTCCGCCCGGCCGGCGACGAGCACGTGGTTGTGCACGTCGACCAGGCCCGGGACCAGCACGGCGTCGCCGTGGTCGACCCGGCGGGCCCCGGCCGGGGCGGCGTCGAGCAGCTCGTCGCCGCCGACGGCCACGATCGTCCCGCCGGTCGTCGCGAGGACGGTGGCGGGAGAGCCGTCGGGGGTGTGGACGCGGGCGGCGCGGTGGACGGTGTCGATCCCGGTCACGGGCGGGTCCCTCCTGGTCGGCGTGCGGGGGAGCGGGACGGGTCAGTGCAGGGCGGGGTCGTCGCGTGCCGGTTCCGGTGCGACGGCCGCGCGCCGTGCCCCGCCGAGGACGACGCCCCCGACGAGCACCACCACGACCAGGGCGAGCAGGACGCCGGCCAGGCCCGCCGACCCGCCGATCAGCGTGGTGAAGTTGACCAGCACCAGGGAGAGGATCCCGGCGATGCCGAGCAGCCCCAGCGTCGGCGCGACCCGGGTGTTCCAGGTGCGGGTGTCGGCCCGGGTGCGGGCGAAGAACACCAGCACCGCGACCGCGGTGAGCAGCATCAGGACGAGCACCGCGACCGTCGCCAGCCCGGACATCCAGGGGAACAGCGTGGTGACCGGGTCACCGCCGGCGACGGCGAACAGCGCCAGCACGAGCACCGCGGACACGGTCTGCACCAGCGAGCCGACGTGCGGGGAGCCGTGGCGGGGATGGGTCCGCGACAGCACCGTGGGCAGCGCCCCGCGGCGGCCCAGGGAGAACAGGTACCGGGCGACGGCGTTGTGGAAGGCCAGCAGCGCGGCGAACAGGCTGGTCAGCAGCAGGACCGGCAGCACGTCGGCGAACCACGGGCCCACGTAGGTGGCGGCCGCGGCGAACACCAGCCCGGTCGGGTCGGCCTGTGCGGCGGCCTCGACCCGGCTCGGCCCGAACGCGACGACGACCGCCCAGCTGGCCACGGTGTAGAACGCGCCGATGAACAGCACCGCCACGTAGGTCGCGATCGGCACCGTGCGGCGCGGCTCGCGGGCCTCCTCGGCGTAGATGGCCGTCGCCTCGAACCCGACGAAGGACGCGACCGCGAACATGACCGCGATCCCGGGCGCCCCGGACAGGAACGTCGAGGGGGCGAACGAGGTGGCCGACCAGCCCTCCGGGCCGCCGGTCACCAGGATCCCGGCGACCAGCGCCGTGACCACCGCGATCTCGACGACCAGCAGCGTGCCCAGCACCTTGGCGCCGACGTCGATGCTCCGGTAGCCGAGCAGCGCCACGACGGCGACGAGCAGTGCGGCGAGCAGCCACCACGGCAGCTCCGGTCCGCCGAACTGCACGACGATCCCGCGCAGTGTCACCGCGGCGAGGCCGTAGACGGCCGCCTGGATCGCGGTGTAGGCGAGCAGCGCGAGGCCGCCGGCGCCGAGCCCGAGCCGGGCGCCGAGCCCGTGGCTGACGTAGGCGTAGAAGGCGCCGGCGTCGACGACGAAGTGGCTCATCGCCGCGTAGCCGACGCTGAACAGCAGCAGCACCACCGCGACCAGCGCGTAGGCCAGCGGCACACCGGCCCCGTTGGACCCGGCGAGCATCACGGGCAGCGCGCCACCGACGGTGGTCAGCGGGGCCGCGGCGGCGACCACCAGGAAGACGATCCCCGCGACGCCGATGGAGCCGCGCAGCGAGTGCCCGGGGTCAGCCACGGCGCACCCCGCGGTCGGTCGCGGTGCCGGGACGGTTCGCGGTGCGGGACGGGCGCGGTGTCATCGGGTTCTCCTCGGTCACGGGTGGGAGAAGGCTGGTCCGCGCCCGTGCCTCCGACAAGGCCCCCGCGCCGGGCCGCCGCGCCCCCGCCGCACGGGCCACACCCGTCGGCCCGCACCGGCGATCCGGCCGCCGACCTGCGGATCCGGCCCCGCCGCGGTCCCGGCGACGGCGACGCCGGCCACCGGTCCCGCCCGCCCACCCGTGCGCCGACGGTCAAGGCGCACCGCGCCCAGGTCCAAGCCGCCCACCACCCGTCCCCCCGGAGGCACCGATGACCGACACCGCCACGTGGCCCGCCCCGCCCGCGTCCCGCGACCTCCGCGCCTGGTCGCGCACGGTGGGCGACCACTTCCCGCCGCTGCGGCTGACCGCGCACGGCGCCGTCGACCGGTTCACCGGGCACGGCGTCGTCCGGCGGTCCGGGCCGCTGGTGCTGGGGGACCTGGCCGCGGGCACCGCGCACACGGTGCGGCGCGTCCCGGGCGGCGAGCGCCTCGGCCTGTGCAAGGTGTCCTACCAGCTCGCGGGACGCTCGGTGGTCACCCAGGCCGGGCACCGCACGGTGCTGCGGCCGGGCGACATGGTCGTCTACGACGTCGACCTGCCCTACGCCGTGGACAACGAGGCGGGGTTCCGCAGCCTGGTGCTGATGCTGCCGCGCGCCGACCTGGGCCTGGACGGCGGCCCGGGGGAGGGCAGCGGGGTGCGGATGTCCGATCGCGACGGCCTCGGCCTGCTCCTCGGGCCGATGCTGCGCCAGCTCGCGGGCGCCGAGGAGCTGCTCACCGGGGCCCGGGCGCCCCGGGTCCGCCGGGTCCTGACCGACCTGCTGGCCGCGGCCGTCGCCGAGCGCCGTCGCGACGGGCACCCGGCCGGGCCGCTCGCCCCGGTCCTGGACTGGCTCGACGACCACCTCGCCGACGACGACCTCTCACCCGGCCGGGTCGCCGCGGCGCACTACATGTCGACCCGGCGGCTGCAGGAGCTGTTCCGGGCCGAGGGCACGTCGGTGTCGTGCTGGGTGCGCGCCCGCCGTCTGGAGCGCTGCCTGCGCGACCTGCGGGACCCGCTGCTGGCGGGCGAGCCGGTCGGCTCGACCGGGCGGCGCTGGGGGTTCACCGATCCGGCGCACTTCTCCCGGACCTTCCGCGCCCGCTACGGGGTGGCGCCCCGGCAGGTGCGGTCGTCGGACCCGGCGGAGGTGCCCGCCGGCGCGCCGCGCGATCGGTCATGCACAACCGAATACCCCGTTCCGCGGTCGACGCCGGGTCCCGCGGTCCGGTAGGAGATCAGGGGCCGATCCCGGTCGGCCGACGACACACACCGGACACCACGCAGGGAGACCCGACGATGGGTGCACTCGAGGGCAAGGTCGCGCTGATCACCGGAGGGGAGAGCGGCATCGGCCTGGCGGCCGCCCGGCTCTTCGTCGCCGAGGGGGCGCGGGTGCACCTGGTCGGGATCGACGAACCGCGGCTGAAGGCCGCCGCCGAGGAGCTCGGCGCCGACCACGCGATCGCCACCGTCGCCGACGTCGCCGACGAGGCGGCGGTCGCCGAGGCGGTCCGGGCCGGTGCGGCCCACTACGGCCGCTACGACGTGCTCTTCAGCAACGCGGGCAACTCCGGGGAGCTGGCGAGGATCACCGACTACCCGTCGGAGGTGTTCGCCCGCACCCTGGCCATCCACGTGCTCGGCGCGTTCCACATGCTCAAGCACACGACCCCGCACATGAACGACGGCGGCAGCGTCGTCATCACCTCCAGCGTCGTCGGGCTGGTCGGCTTCGGCGACCTGTCGGCCTACGTCGCGGCCAAGCACGGCCAGGTCGGGCTGATGAGGTCCGCGGCCAAGGAGCTGGCGCCGCGCCGGATCCGGGTCAACACCCTGCACCCGGGCCCGACCTCGACCCCGTTCCAGGACGACATCGAGATGCGCGCGACCGGCAAGGACCAGGCCGCCGCGGCGCTCGACTTCGACGCGATGATCCCGCTCGGGCGGCACACCACCACCGAGGAGATCGCGCGCGCGGCGCTCTACCTGGCCTCGGACGCGAGCGCGATGGTCACGTCCTCGACCTTCGCGATCGACGGCGGCATGAGCGGCTGACCCGTGCCGGCGGGTCAGTTCCCGCCCGCCCCGCCCCCGCCGCCGGGGCGGCCCGGCGTCGCCTCGACGGTGGCCTGCGGCAGCAGGACCTGCTGGCCGTCGTCGAGGCCGGACCGGACCTCGGTGAACTGGTCGCCGACCAGGCCGGGGACGAACTGCCGGGTCACCGCGGCGCCGTCGTCGCCGGGCACGTCGACGACCGAGCGGCCGCCCTCCTGCCGGACGGCGGTGTTCGGCACCCGCAGCACCCCGTTGCGGGCCTCGGTGCGCACGTCGGCCTGCGCGGTCTGGCCGTCGCGCAGCTGCGGGTCGGTGCGGTTCAGCACGACGGTCGCGTAGTAGCTCACGACGCCCGACAGCTGCGTCGCGGTCGGCGCGACGGCCACCACGGTCGCCGGCAGGCTCACCCCGGGCAGCGCGTCGACGGTGACGTCGACGGTCTGGTTCGGGGCGACCCGGGCGGCGTCGCTCTCCTCGAACGGGACGACCAGCTGGTAGGTCTGCAGGTCGTTGAGGGTGAGGAACGGTGCCCCGCCGGCCGCGGACGCGCCGCCCCCGGTGGCTCCCGCGCCGCCCGAGGCCGCCGAGGCCGACCCGACGGCCTGCGGGATCCGGGCGTCGGTGCCGGGGGCGAGCGCGGTCGCGGCGTTCGCGGCGGGCACGACGTCGCCCACCGCGCCGTTGATCGCGGACACGGTGCCGGCGACCGGGGCGCGCAGCAGGGTGTCGTCGAGGGCGCGCTGGGCGTCGGCGAGGGTGTTGCGGGCGTCGGCGACCACGGCGTCCTGCACCGCGACGTCGGCCGGTGCGTCGTTGTTCGCCCCGGTGAGCTGGGAGCGGGCGTCGGACACCGCGCTCTCGGCGTTCGCGATCGACACCCGGCCGGAGGCGGCACCGGTGTCGCGGCTGCCCTCGGCCTGCGACAGCGCCGTCTGCGAGGTGATGACCTGGCCCTTCGCCGTCGTCACGGCCTGCTCGTCGGCGGCGACGGCGGTGCAGGCCGGGTCGGTCGTGGCCGCGCCGAGGCCGGACCCGCCCGACGCGCCGGACCCGCCGGACAGGCCGCCGAGCAGTCCGCCGCCGGACGGGTCGGCAGTGGGCTCGGGGGTGGCGGTCGCGGTGCTGCCACCGGAGCGCTTGCAGGCCCGCCGGTCGGTCTCCAGCTGCTGCTGGGCCGCGGCGAGCTGCTTGCGGTCGAAGGCGAGCTGGACCTTCGCCCGCTCGACGGCGGTGTCGTTGGCCGCGTTCTGCGCGCCGACCTGGTCCCGGGTCGCGGCCAGCACCGACTCGGCCGAGGCCAGCGACGCCTGCGCGGCCTCGACGGTGTTCGCGCCGGTCAGCTTGCCCAGCGACGCCTGCTGCTGGTCCAGCCCGGCCTGCGCGGAGGCGACCTTCGACCGGGCCTCGGCGTCGTCGAGCCGGGCCAGCGGCTGCCCCGCCGCGACGGTCTCGCCGACCTCGACCAGCAGCTCGGTGATCCGGCCGCCGTCGGTGAACCCGAGGTTCTGCTGGGTGATCGACACCAGCGAGCCCGACGCCGACACCCCGGTGGAGACCACACCCCGGTCGACGACGGCCGTCGGCGGTGGCTGGTCCCCTCCGGTGCAGGCCGTGAGGCCGACGAGTCCGGCGAGCAGCAGGCTGCCCGCGAGCCGCAGTCGGGTCATGAAGTGCTCCTCAGCTGCTGTCACTGGTGCCGCAGGGCGTCGATGGGCCGCATCCGTGCGGCCCGGTTGGCGGGGAAACCGCCCGCGAGCAGCCCGATCAGCAGGCTCACCCCGAAGGCGAGCACCACCGATCCGGCCGACACCGTCGGGGCGGGGAAGTCGGGTACGAGGCGGGGCAGGACGATCCCGGCCAGCACGGACACGCCGACGCCGACCAGGATCCCGATGACCCCGCCGATGCCGGTCAGCACCATCGCCTCGATGAGGAACTGCTGCAGGATCGCGCGGCGGCGCGCGCCGATGGCCTTGCGGATGCCGATCTCGCGGGTCCGCTCGGTCACCGTGACCAGCATGATGTTGGCGACGCCGATGCTCCCGACCAGCAGCGAGATGCCCGCGACTGCCGCGACGAAGATCGTCACGAAGCTCAGGACCTGCGAGGACTGGTCGAGCAGGCTCTGCAGCGCGGTGACGGTGTAGTCGCGGTCCTGCGGGTCGTCGATGCGGTGCCGGTCGTCGAGGACCGTCGTGACCTGCTCGACCGCCTGCGGCACCGCGTCGGTGGACACCGCGCGCACGGTGATCTGGTCGACGACGTCGCCGCCACCGGTCAGGTAGGCGCGTGCGGCGCCCAGCGGCATGACGGCGATGTCGTCCTGCTGGCCGTTGGCGGCGAGCACGCCGATCACCCGGAACGAGGTACGGCCGATCCGCACCTCCGAGCCCAGCGCGTCGCCGGCGCGGCCGCCGAACAGCGTCGCCACCGGGTTGGGGCCGAGCACGACGACCTTCGCCCGGGTCGTGGCCTGCCGGTCGTCGAAGAACGACCCGACGACGAGCTCCCGGTTGGTGATGTCGAGGTAGTCGGCGTCGGCGCCGGTCACGCCGCTGCGGACGCTCCCGCCACCGGCCAGCTGCAGCTGCGCCGAGCCGGTCACCGTCGGGCTGACCGAGGCGACCGCGGGCGCGGAGGCCCGGTCGCGCAGGGCGCGCACGTCGGCGTCGGTGAGGTCGCGCGGGGTGCCGCTGCCGCTGATGCCACCGCGGTCCGGGGTGATCTGGATCTGGTTGGCGAGCGGGCCGAACGCGTCGGCGACGAAGCGCTGCAGACCGTTGCCGAACGCGACCAGCACGATCACCGCGGCGACCCCGATGATGATCCCGAGCATCGTCAGCAGCGACCGCAGCGGCCCGGCCCGCAGGCCCCGTACCGCGATCCGCGCGGACTCCCAGATCGTCATCGGCGCTCGTCACCCACGATCCGGCCGTCGCGCAGGGTCACGACCCGCTTGGCGAACTCCGCGACCTCGGGCTCGTGGGTGATCAGCACGACGGTGCGGCCGCTCTCGTTCAGCTCCACGAACAGGTTCATGACGTCGGTGGTCGAGGCGGTGTCGAGGTTCCCCGTCGGCTCGTCGGCCAGGATCATCGACGGGTCGGTGACCAGGGCACGGGCCACCGCGACGCGCTGCTGCTGGCCGCCGGAGAGCTCGTTGGGCCGGTGGTCGCCGCGGTCGCCGAGCCCGACCCGCTCCAGCGCGCGCCGCGCCCGGCCCCGGCGGTCGCGCCCACCGGCGTAGACCAGCGGCAGCTCCACGTTGGCCAGCGCCGAGGTGCGCGGCAGCAGGTTGAACGACTGGAAGACGAAACCGATCTTCTGCAGCCGGACGTCGGCGAGCCGGTTGTCCGACATCCGTCCGACGTCGATGCCGTCGAGCCGGTAGGCGCCGGAGCTCGGCACGTCGAGGCAGCCGAGGATGTTCATCATCGTGGACTTGCCCGAGCCGGAGGGACCCATGATCGCGACGAGGTCGCCGTCGTCGACGTGCAGGTCCACGGCGTCGAGTGCGCGCAGCTCGAGGGCTCCGGTCCGGTAGACCTTGGAGACCCCCTCCAGCTCGATCACGATTCCGGAGATTACGCACGGTGCGGTTCCGGGAAATCGTCGGGTCGTCGTCGGGAATGGTGCGCAGAAATGCGTCGTCACCCGATCGGGTGGATGGTCGCGCAGGGCCGTCACCTGCGGGTCGTCGATCAGTTAACGCGGAATCATCCCCATTTCGCGGTGGCGAGCGGGGAGTCGTCCCCGGGTCGGCGTCGCGAATTCGTGACCAGCTCGTGACCGGTCCCGTCGCGGATGCGGCCGGGCCCGTCCGGATACGGTGCCGTGGACCGACGCCGGGAGGCCGCATGGGCGAGCGACGACACCTGCTGGAGGGGCTCGCCGGCCCGACCGTCGCGCTGGAGGCGGTGAACCGGGCGACCCACGAGTTCACCGGCAGGCAGGCCCGGCGGGCGGGGCTGCACCCGACCGACCTGTGGGCGCTGCGGCTGCTCGACGTGCACGGCTCGCTCGGGCCGACCGAGCTGGCCCGGCGGCTGGACCTGCGGCCGGCCTCCACCACCGCGCTGATCGACCGGCTCGAGGCGGCCGGCCACCTCGAGCGGGTGCCCGACCCGCACGACCGCCGCCGGGTCACCGTGCGCTCGCGGGAGGAGTCCTTCCGCGCGCGGCTCGCGCAGTGGGAGCCGGTCGTGCGGGCCCTCGACGACGTCGCCCGCCGCCTCTCCGACGACGAGGGCGCGGTCGTCGAGCGCTACCTGCGCGCGGTCGTCGCCACGCTCGACGAGCTCGGCGCCGGATAGTCCGGGAGCCGGAACGCGTCGACCGCGCCGGTCGGCGTGGCCCCGAGCAGTCCGGTGACACGCTTCCCGACCGGGCTCGCGACGGCCCGGAACGCGGTGCGCAGCGTCCGGATCCCGGCCCGGGTCCGCGGGTTGGCCAGCGTCAGCGGCGGCAGCTTCTGCGCCTGCTCGGTCGCGGGCCGCAGCAGCTCCTCGTAGCGGCGCAGCGCACCCGCGGTGTCGCCGGGGCGGGAGGCCAGCTCCCCGGCCAGCACGTAGGCACCGATCAGGGCCAGGCTCGTGCCCCCGCCGCCCAGTGGCGACGGGCAGTACGCGGCGTCGCCGAGCAGCACCACCCGTCCCGAGCTCCAGTGCGGGGTCATGACCTGCCCGACGGCGTCGAAGTACATCGGCGCTCCGTCCGGCCCGTCGCCGAGCTCGCGCAGGATCCGCGGGGCGACCCAGCCCGCGTCGGCGAAGGTCTGCCGCAGGACGGTGCGGACGTCGGCGTCGCCGAGGGTCTCCAGGCCGCGCACCCCGGACAGGAAGGTCAGCATGGCGCGGGTGGTGCCCAGGTTGTCCGGGCGCAGGTGCACCCCGCGCGAGCCGGTCTCGTGGAACCAGTTCCACCAGGCGTCGTCGTCGGCGGTGCGGGGGATCGTCAGGTAGGCGCCGTACAGACCGGTCTCGCGGACGGTGACGTCGTCGAACACCAGGTCGCGGGTGCGCGACCGCAGTCCCTCGGCGACCACGACGAGGTCGGCGGTGACGGTCGTGCCGTCGTCGAGGGCGACCCGGGCCGGGCCGTCGCCGGTGCCCCGGTCCTCGACGCCGGTGATCCGGGTCCCGAACCGGAACGTCGTGGACCCCGGCGCGGCCTCGATCAGCACCCGGGCCAGCTCGCCGCGCAGGATCTCCAGCTCGGCGGTCGGACCGTCGGTCGACCCGGTCGGGTCCATCGGGATCTCGGCGACCGGGCGCCCGTCGTCGCCGATGACACGGAAGCCGACCTCCTGGGTGCCGGCGGCCCGCACGGCGTCCTCCAGGCCCATGCGGCGCAGGACCTCGCGGGCGGTGCCGCGGACGTCGATGTTGTGCCCCTCGTCGCGCTGCCGCGGCGCGCGCTCCAGGACGGTCGTCCGCCAGCCGTACGCGGCCAGGCGCAGGGCGAGCGCGGAGCCGGCGATGCCGGCGCCGGAGATCAGGGCGTGCCGGGAGGAGGTCATGGTAGTTAGATGACCGAACTACCCGGTCGGCTAAACCTGCGCGACGATCTCGTCGGCCACCCAGCGGGCGGCGCCGTCGGGGAACGGCGCGGGCAGTCCGAGGACCACGTGCCCGAACCCCGCGGCGACGGCGGCGGAGACCCGCTCGCGGGCGTCCTGCGGGTCGTCGTAGGAGACGCCCAGGTGGATCGACCGGGTGATCTCCGCCGGGTCCCGGCCGATGTCGGCGCACAGCCCGTCGAGCATCGCGCTGCGGGCGACGGCGTCGTCGAGGTCGCCGCCGGGGATGTTCCAGACGTCGGCGTGCCGTGCCGCGATCCGCAGCGTCGCCCTGGCCCGCCCGCCGATCACGATCGGCGGGTGGGCCTGCACCGGTTTCGGGCTGCCGAACGCGCCGGTGAGCCGCACCTGCTCGCCGTCGACGTCGAACGGCTCGGTCTCGGTCCACAGCCGCCGGATCACCGTGCAGGCCTCGTCGAGCGCGGTGACGGCGTCGGCGGTGGCGGCGAAGGGCAGGCCGTGCGCCTCGTACTCGCGGCGGGCGAGCGGGTGGTCCGGGCGGGACCCGACGCCGATGCCCAGGCCGAGCCGCCCGCCGGAGACGACGTCGACCGTCGTCGCGATCTTGGCCAGCACCGCGGGCGGGCGGAACCGGTTGCTGGTGACCAGCAGGCCCAGACGCAGCCGTCGGGTCCGTGCGGCCAGCGCGGACAGGGTGGTCCAGCCGTCGAGGGCCGGCCCCAGCGGGTCGCCGCCGATCGGCATGAGGTGGTCGAACAGCCAGGCGTGCTCGATGCCGGGCAGCTCGTCGGCCTCGAGCCAGACGCGCAGCAGGTCGTCGTAGGTGGTCTGCATCTGGGCGGTCATGATGCCGATGGACGCTCGGGACACGGGGGCTCCTGCGGGAGATGAAACGGAACAATGTTCCGGGTACGATACGGAACAGTGTTCCGGTCGGCAAGGGAGTGTGCGGTGGGTGTGCAGCGGGTACCGGTCCGGTCCGACGCCCGGCGCAGCCGTGCCGCCCTGCTCGAGGCCGCCGCGGCCGAGTTCGTGACCGCGGGCGTCGACGCGCCGGTCCGGGCGATCGCCGCCCGTGCCGGTGTCGGCGTGGGGACGGTCTACCGGCACTTCCCGACCCGGCCCGACCTGGTCGTCGCCGTCTACCGGCACCAGGTCGAGGGGTGCGCGGCGGCCGCACGGACCTGCCTCGACGCCGGTCCGACGCCGTTCGACGCCCTCACGGCCTGGGTCGGGGAGTTCGTCGACCTGCTCGTCACCAAGCACGGGCTGGTCGCGATGCTCGTCCACGACGACGGCCGCTCCGCCGCGCTGCACGAGCTGTTCCTGGAGCGGCTGCTGCCGGCGGGGGAGGAGATCGTCCGGGCGGCACGGGAGGCCGGGCAGCTGCCGTCCGACGTCACCGCCTACGAGGTGCTGCGGGGGATCGGCAACCTGTGCTTCGGCGCCGAGGCCGATCCCGCCTACGACGCCCGCCGCGCCGTCGGCTTCTTCCTCGCGGGCCTCCGGGTTGCGTAACCGGAACATCGTTCCTATATTTCCGGAGGAGGCTCCGCTTCAAGGTCTCCACTCCGTCTCCCGAAGGAGCGCACCATCGTGGACTCCACGATCTCCCTCACCGTCGACGGCCGTCGCCACGAGCTGACGGTCGACACCCGGACCACCGTCCTCGACGCGCTGCGTGACCGGCTCGGCGTGACCAGCGCCAAGAAGGGCTGCGACCACGGCCAGTGCGGTGCGTGCACCGTCCTGCTGGCCGCACCCGGCGAACAGGGGCCGGGCCGCCGCGTGCTGTCCTGCCTCTCGCTCGCCGTCGCCCACGACGACGCCGCGGTCACCACCGCCGACGGCCTCGGCACCGGTGCGGACCTGCACCCGCTCGCCGAGGCCTTCGTCGCCCACGACGCCTACCAGTGCGGCTACTGCACCCCCGGCCAGATCTGCTCGGCCGTCGGGATGCTGGACGAGGCCCGCGCCGGGCACCCCAGCGCGGTCACCGCCGACCTGTCCGGCGACGGACCGGCCGTGCTGGACCGCGCCGAGATCGCCGAGCGCCTGTCCGGGAACCTGTGCCGCTGCGCCGCCTACTCCGGCATCGTCGACGCCGTCGGTGCCGTGGGCACCGGGACGGGGGCGTCGCGGTGAAGCCGTTCGCCTACACCCGTCCCGGCGACGCCGCGGCCGCGGTCGCCGCGGTCTCCGCCGACCCGTCCGCCGCCTACCTGGCCGGCGGGACCAACCTCGTCGACCACCTCAAGCTGGGCCTGGTCGAGCCGGGCACGCTCGTCGACGTCACCGGCCTGCTGCCCACCGGGATCACCCCGACCGCCGACGGCGGCCTGTCCATCGGCGCGGGCG
Source organism: Pseudonocardia sp. TMWB2A (assembly GCF_017312135.1). Classification (NCBI taxonomy): domain Bacteria; kingdom Bacillati; phylum Actinomycetota; class Actinomycetes; order Pseudonocardiales; family Pseudonocardiaceae; genus Pseudonocardia; species Pseudonocardia sp. TMWB2A. The sequence continues at coordinate 5,127,756 of NZ_QKQY01000002.1, read as the reverse complement.
CCCGCAACACCGACGTCGCCGTGGACCCGCGGGTCCGACGCGACTACCCGGCGCTGTCCGCGGCGCTGCTCGCCGGGGCCTCGGGGCAGCTGCGCAACATGGCGACGACCGGCGGGAACCTGTTGCAGCGCACCCGCTGCTCCTACTTCGCCGACCTCACCGCGCCCTGCACCAAGCGCGACCCCGGGCAGGGCTGCTCCGCGCAGCACGGCTGGGCCCGCCACCACGCGATCCTCGGCGCACCCGAGGGCGGCTGCATCGCGACCCACCCGTCGGACATGGCGGTCGCGCTGGCCGCGTTCGACGCCCGCGTGCACGTCCTCGGCCCGGACGGGGAGCGCACCGTCGCCGCCACCGAGCTGCACCGGCTGCCCGGCGACGACCCGGGCCGCGACACCGTGCTGGAGCACGGGGAGCTGATCACCTCGGTCGAGCTGCCCGCGCTGCCGGTCGCCGCGCACTCCACCTACCGCAAGGTCCGCGACCGCGCCTCGTACGCGTTCGCGCTGGTGTCGGTCGCCGCGGCCCTCGACGTCGCCGACGACGGCACCGTCCGCGACGTGCGGATCGCCCTCGGCGGGGTCGCGCACCGGCCGTGGCGGGCGCACCGCGCCGAGCAGGCGCTGCTCGGCGGGCCCGCCACCGACGAGGCGTTCCGCGCCGCCGCGGCGGCCGAGACCGCCGACGCCCGCGCCGTCGACACCGCCGTCGGCGGCAACGCCTTCAAGATCCCGCTGGTGGCCGGCACGGTCACCGCCACCCTGCGCGGCCTCGCCGCGCACCGGACGGAGGCCGCATGACCAGCACCGTCACCCCCGGCACCACGACCGACGGCGCCGCAGGCACGTCGCACACCCGGATCGAGGGCCCCGCCAAGGTCACCGGCAACGCCGTCTACGCCTACGAGCAGGACGCCGCCGCACCGCTGCACCTGCGCGGCGTCGGGGCGACGATCGCCCGCGGCCGGGTCCGCTCGGTCGACACCACCGCCGCGGCCGCGGTCCCCGGGGTGGTCGCCGTCCTGACCCCGGACACCGCGCCCCGCCTCGACGACGGCGCGAACACCGAGCAGGCCGTCCTGCAGACCGGCGCCGTGCACCACCGCGGCCAGTACGTCGCCGCGGTGCTCGCCGAGACCGCCGAGGCGGCCCGGGAGGCGGCCGACCTCGTCGTCGTCGACTACGACGCGGAGCCCGCCACCACCGCGTTCGACCCGGGGTCGGCCGAGGCCTACACCCCCGAGGTCGTCGTCGCGTTCCCGCCGGACACCCGCACCGGCGACCCGGAGACGGCGTTCGACGAGGCCCCCGTGCAGGTCGACGCCACCTACACGACGCCGATCGAGTACCACCACCCGATGGAGCCGCACTCCACCGTCGCGCGGTGGGACGGCGGGCACCTCACGCTGTTCGAGTCCTCGCAGGCCGTCTGGGACGCGCGACGCCAGGTCGCGGCCCTGTTCGGGATCGGCGACGACGCCGTCACCGTCGTCTCGCCGCACGTCGGCGGCGGGTTCGGCACCAAGGGGGCGCTGCACGCGGGGTCGGTCCTGGCGGTGCTCGCCGCGCGCGCGGTCCCCGGCCGGTCGGTGAAGCTGTCGCTGACCCGCCGCGAGATGACCGACACCACCGGGTACCGCCCGGCGACGGTGCAGCGCCTCCGGCTCGGCGCCGGGACCGACGGGCGGCTGCACTCGCTCGGCCACGACGTCGTCGAGTCCGGGGCGCGGATGGCCGAGTTCGGCGAGCCGACCGCGGTGATCAGCAGGCACCTGTACGCGTCGCCGCACCGGCGGACCTCGCACCGGGTCGTGCCGCTGGACCTGTCCACGCCGACGTTCATGCGCGCACCCGGCGAGGCGCCCGGCAGCTTCGGCGCGGAGTCCGCGCTCGACGAGCTCGCCGTCGCCCTCGGGATCGACCCGGTCGAGCTGCGGATCCTCAACGAGCCCGACGTCGACCCCGACACCGGCAGGCCGTTCTCCAGCCGCAACCTCGTGGCCTGCCTGCGGCGCGGCGCCGAGCGGTTCGGCTGGGCCGACCGGGACCCGCGCCCGCGCACCCGGCTCGTCGACGGCTGGTGGCACGGCACCGGCGTGGCCGCCGCGTTCTTCCCGTCCTTCGCGATGCCCGGCTCCGCCGCCGCGATCCGGTTCGACGCCGGCGGTGCCGGTGCGCCCGGCCGCTACCGGGTGGACATCGCCGCGGCCGACATCGGGCAGGGCGCCCGCACGGTGCTCACCCAGATCTCCGCCGAGGCGCTCGGGGTGCCACCCGCGCAGGTCGACCTGAACCTGGGCGACACCGGTCTGCCGCACGCGACCGTGGCCGGCGGCTCCGCGGGCACCGCGTCCTGGGCGACGGCGATCGTCGACGCCGCCGACCGGTTCCGCGACAAGTGGGGCACCGACCCCGAGGACGCGGCGGAGGCCGACGGCGTCGCCGGGCACAACCCGGCGATGGCCGAGTACGCGATGGGCGCGCACGGGGCGCACTTCGTCGAGGTCGCGGTGCACGCCGACACCGGGGAGATCCGGGTGCCGCGGATGCTGGGGGTGTTCGCCGCGGGCCGCATCCTCAACCCGCTGACCGCGCGCTCGCAGTTCCTCGGCGGGATGGTGTGGGGGCTGTCGATGGCGCTGCACGAGGAGGGCGTCGTCGACCCGGCCCGCGGGCACGTCGTCAACCACGACCTCGCCGGCTACCACGTGGCGGCGAACGCCGACGTCGGCGACATCGACGCCGAGTGGGTCGACGAGGACGACCCGCACGTCAACCCGGTGGGCGCCAAGGGGATCGGGGAGATCGGGATCGTCGGGGTGGCCGCGGCCGTCGCGAACGCCGCCCACCACGCCACCGGCGTGCGGGTCCGGTCGCTGCCGATCACCCTGGAGCACTTCCTGGGGGCCTGAGCGCGAGCGCCAGGACCCGCTCGGCCCGCTCGGCGAGCCGCTGCGGGTCCTGCGCCGCCGTCGCCGCCCGGAGCGCGTGGGCGTCGAGACCGTCCGGCACGCCGAGGGAGTACCAGCGCTCCAGCAGGTCCACGGTCATCTCGGGGTGGAACTGCACGCCCACGCTGCGACCGGCCACGAACGCCTCGTGCCCGGCCCCGCTGGTGGCGAGCAGCTCCGCCCCGGGCGGCGCGACGAGCTGCTCGGCGTTCCAGCAGAACCACGGCCCGGCCGGGAGGCGGCCGTCGACCGGGTCGACCGGGTGCCATCCGATCCGCGCGGCCGGCAGCGTCGTCCGGGAGCCGCCGAGGGCCTCGGCGAGGAGCTGGGCGCCGAAGCAGACCGCCAGCACCGGCACCCCGGCGTCGTGCGTCCGGCGCAGGAAGGCGACCTCACGGGCCGCCCACCCTGCGATCCGCTCCCTCGGCCACGGCGCGCCGAGCGTGACCACCAGGCCGGCCCCGGTGGGGTCGGGGAACCCGGCGTCGACGTCCGGGGTGTCGTACCGGTCCGCGGGCACCACCGTCGTCCACTCCGGACGGATCCCGCGTCGTTCCAGGGCACGGCCGAGCAGCCCGAGCCCGGCGACGTGGTCGTGGCCGATCACGATGGCGCGCACTGGCACACCCTGCCACCACCCGGGTTTGTCCCGCGCGGTCGCGGGTAGTGCGCGCCCTTCGCGGTCGAACAGCCGGCCCCGCTCCCGCACCACCTGCACGACCGACGGAGCCGTCGTTGATCCCGCACCACCCGAACTCCCCGGCCTCCCCGTTCACCGAGGGACTGCGCCACCGCATGCGGCTGGCCTGGCGCGCCGGCGCCGCGGCCGGCGCCGCCTGGTATCTCGCCACCCTCGTCCCCGGTGTCCTCGGCCAGTACCCCTACTACGCGCCGCTCGGTGCCCTGCTCGTCTGCTACCCGACCGTCTTCGACTCGCTGCGCCAGAGCCTGTACGCGGTGCTCGCGACCGGCCTCGGCGTCGGCCTCGGTGCCGCCGCCCTGCACCTGGGCGGCGCGCAGTGGTGGGCGGTGGCCGCGGCCGTCCTCGCCGGCATCGCGGTGGGTGCCGTCCCGATCCTCTCCGCGGCCCGCGACCTCGTCCCCACCGCGGCGCTGTTCACGATCCTCATCGGTGCGACGGACCCGTCCGGCTTCATGGCGGGCTACCTCGGCCAGACCCTGCTCGGCGTGCTCGTCGGGGTCGCGGTCACCCTGGCCCTGCCGCCTCCGCCGCAGAACGCCCGCGCGCACCGAGTGGTGGCGCGGCTGCGCGACGGCATCGCCGACCACCTGCAGGAGATGGCGGAGGTCCTGGCCGAGCGGTGGCCGCCGGAGCGCGAGGAGTGGACCCGCCACCGCCACGACTTCGAGCCGCTGATCGACGCGACCCGGGAGGCGGTCCGCTCCGCCGACGCCGGCCGGCGGGCCAACCTGCGGGCGCGTGCCTACCGGGCCCGCGGCCAGCAGCTCTACGAGGCCGCGCAGACCCTGGAACAGCTCGCGGTGCTCGTCCGCGACGTCAGCACGGTCCTGGCCCAGACGGCGTGGGCCGAGCGCACCGTGCTCGTCCTGGACCCGGAGCTGCGCACCCCGGTCGCGGAGGCGATGCGTGACCTGGCCACCGCGATCCGGTCGGCGGAGCTGGCGCACCTCACCCGCGGCCCCGCACCCGCCGGGCTCGACGGGCACCGCCGCCACCTGGCCGCCGCCCGGGAGGCGCTGGACCGGGTCACCGACCGGCTCGACTCCCAGCGCGCGGGCTGGGAGGACAGCCTCGCCGCGTCGGGGATCGTGCTGCACCTGCGGCGTTGCCTGGACCACCTGCACGCCGGACCGGCCGACCGCAGCCCGGATCTGCATCCGGCGGACCGGTGACGTGTGGGCGGCCGCCGACGGGGTACGTCAGGTCCATGTCGGCACTCGTACCCGGGGCGTACGCCGGCCCAGGTCCTGTCGGTTGAGATCCTGCAGCCGGCGGGGCCGCCCCGAACCTCACCTCGATCACCGCGAACGGACGAGGAGCGCCTGATGCCGGGACGCCGGACCTCCTGGACCGAGGACCTGTCCGAGGGGGCGTCGTCGGAGTTCCGCGCCGACGACGACGCCGGGCGCGCGCCCGAGGAGCTGGCCCGGACGATGGCCGGACTGTCGCGTCACCTCTACGCGGCCCGTGACGCGGCCGACGCGTGCGACCGTGTGCTCGAGGCGTGCACCGCGCTCGTCGAGGGCTGCACCCACGCCACGCTCACGCTGACCTCCGGCGGAAAGGTCGCCACCCCGGCGTGCACCGGTCCGGGCGCCCGGACCGTCGACGATCTGCAGCGTGAGCTGGGCGAGGGCCCCTGCCTCCAGGCGATCAGCGCGGACCGCAACGTCGTGTCGGCCGACCTGGGGCACGACGGGCGCTGGCCCCGGTTCGGCCCGGCCGCGGCGCGCCGCGGCATCGGCTCGGTGGTGGCCTCCCGGCTGTTCACCGACGAGCGCACCACCGGCGCCCTGAACGTCTTCGGCGCAGCCGGCGCGTTCGACACCGCCGCCCAGGACCGGATCGCGGTGCTGGCCGCGCACGCCGCCGTCGCGATCGACGCGGTGCGTACGCGGGAGAACCTGCAGGAGGCGGTCCGCAGCAGGCAGGTGATCGGCGAGGCGATCGGCATCCTGCGGGAGCGCTACGGGATCTCCTCGGAGCAGGCGTTCGACCGGCTCACCCGTGCCTCGCAGCACCTCAACATCAAGCTCCGCGCGATCGCCGAGCACCTGAGCCGCGACCCGACGGCGGAGGGGGTCAGTCCGCCAGCGGGCGGAACCGGCGCAGCCGCAGGCTGTTGAGCACCACGCACACCGAGCTGAACGCCATCGCCGCTCCGGCGATCATCGGGTTGAGCAGCCCGAACGCGGCCAGCGGGATCGCGGCCGTGTTGTAGGCGAACGCCCAGAACAGGTTGCCCCGGATCGTGCCCAGGGTGCGCCGGGACAGCCGGACGGCGTCGGCCGCGGCCCGCAGGTCACCCCGGACCAGGGTGATGTCCGACGCCTCGATCGCCACGTCGGTGCCGGTGCCCATGGCCAGGCCCAGGTCGGCCCGGGCGAGCGCGGCCGCGTCGTTCACGCCGTCGCCGACCATCGCGACGACCCGGCCCTGCTCCTGCAGCCGCTCCACCACGGCGAGCTTGTCCGCGGGCAGCACGTCGGCGATGACGGTGTCCGGGCCGGGCTCGATGCCGACCTCACGGGCGACGGTCTCGGCGACGGCCCGGTTGTCCCCGGTGAGCAGCACCGGACGCAACCCGAGCCTGCGGAACTCCGCGATCGCCTCGGCCGAGGTCGGCTTGACGGTGTCGGCGACGACGAGCACGGCACGCGCGGCCCCGTCCCACGCGACGGCGACCGTCGTACGGCCCCGCGCGGCCTCGTCCGCGGCGACCGCGGCGAGGTCGTCGGACAGCGGGACCGACCACTGCTCGAGCAGCCGCGGACGGCCGACGAGCACGGCGTGGCCGTCGACGACGCCCTGCACGCCGAGGCCCTCGTGGTTGGTGAAGTCCGTGACGGCGGGCAGGTCACCGACCCGCTCGGCCGCCGCCCCGGCGATCGCGGCGGCGACCGGGTGCTCCGAGGCGCGCTCCAGCGCCCCGGCGAGGCGCAGCACGGTCGCCTCGTCGGTCCCGTCGCCGGTGTGCACGCCGGTCAGCGCCATGGTGCCGGTGGTGACGGTGCCGGTCTTGTCGAGCACGACGGTGTCGACCCGGCGCGTGGACTCCAGGATCTCCGGCCCCTTGATCAGGATGCCGGTCTGGGCGCCGCGCCCGGTGCCGACGAGCAGCGCGGTCGGCGTGGCCAGCCCGAGCGCGCACGGGCACGCGATGATCAGCACGGCGACGGCCGCGGTGAACGCGGTCGAGGCGACGGCGCCGGTGAGGATCCAGACCAGCAGCGTCGCGGCGGCGATCACGGCGACGACGGGCACGAACACCGCGGAGATCCGGTCGGCGAGGCGCTGCACCTCGGCCTTGCCGTTCTGCGCCTCCTCGACCAGCCGCGCCATCTGCGCGAGCGCGGTGTCCGAGCCGACCCGGGTGGCCCGCACGACGAGCCGCCCGCCGGAGTTCACGCACCCGCCGACGACGGTGTCCCCGGCCCGGACCTCGACCGGCACCGACTCGCCGGTCAGCATCGAGACGTCGACCGCCGAGCGGCCGTCGACGACCTCGCCGTCGGTGGCGACCTTCTCCCCGGGGCGCACGACGAACTCCTCGCCCACGGCGAGCTCGTCGACGGCGACGCGCACCTCGGCGCCGTCGCGGAGCACCGTCACGTCCTTCGCGCCCATCTGCAGCAGCGCGCGCAGCGCGGCACCGGCCCGGCGGCGGGAGCGGAGCTCGACGTAGCGCCCGGCCAGCACGAACGTGACGACCGCGGCGACGACCTCCAGGTAGATGTTCCCGCTGCCGTCGGTGCGCGAGATCGTCAGCTCGAAGGGGTGCACCATGCCGGGCATCCCGGCGGTGCCGAGGAACAGCGCGTAGAGCGACCAGGCGAGCGCGGCCGTCGTCCCCATCGAGACGAGGGTGTCCATCGTGGCGGCGCCGTGGCGCAGGTTGGTCCAGGCGGCGCGGTGGAACGGCGCGCCCGCCCAGCCCCAGACCGGCAGTGTCAGCAGCAGCGAGACCCACTGCCAGCCGACGAACTGCCATGCGGGCGTCATCGCGACGACGACGACCGGCACCGACAGCACGGCGGCTCCGATGAGCCGGTTCCGCAGGTCGCGCAGGTCGCGCTCGGGGTCCTCGTCGGCCTCCGCGCTCGGCGGGGTGGCGGTGTAGCCGGCCGCCTCGACGGTCCCGACGAGCGTGTCGATGCCGATCCCACCGGGCGCGCTGACCCGGGCCTTCTCGGTGGCGTAGTTGACGGTGGCGGTGACGCCGTCGAGCTTGTTGAGCTTGCGCTCGATGCGGTTGGCGCAGGACGCACAGGTCATGCCGCCGACGGCGAGCTCGATCTCGGTGACGGTGCTGCCCGCGCCGTTCTCGGCGACGGTCCCGGTCGCGGCTGCGCGGGGCAGGGCGGTGACGGGTCCGTGGGCCGGGGACGTGTCGCTCATGGTCGGTCCTCCGGGGGTGACCCGGCGCGGGTGGCGGTGGCGACCCGCGCCGGGTGGGTGGTCAGGGGTGCTCAGACGAGCTGGTAGCCCGCCTCGTGCACGGCGTCACGGACGGCGTCGGGGGAGATCTCGTCGTCGCTGGTGACGGTGACGGCGCCGGTCGGCAGGTCGACGGCCACGTCGGTGACGCCGGCGATCTCGCTGATCTCCTCGGTGACCGAGGCGACGCAGTGCTGGCAGGTCATGCCGGTGACGGTGTAGCTGGCGGTGCTCATCGTGCTCTCTCCCGTTCGGATGTCAGGATCGGACCAGCCGGGCGATCGCCGCGCTGGCCTCCCGGATCTTCTCCTCGGCGACGGGGCCACCCTCGGTGGCGGCGTCGGCGACGCAGTGCTTCAGGTGTTCGTCGAGCAGACCCAGCGCGACGGCCTCGAGGGCCTTGTTGACCGCGGCGACCTGGGTCAGCACGTCGATGCAGTACTTGTCGGACTCGATCATCCTGGTGATGCCGCGGACCTGGCCCTCGATCCGCCGCATCCGCTTGACGTGCGCGTCCTTGGTGTCGGCGTAGCCGGGCATCGCGTCCTCCTCGGGGTCCACCGTCACCATACCCCTAGGGGGTAACGGTATCCACCCGGGCTGTAGCGTCCGGGGTGTGACGGACCGGACCCGGCTGCTCGTGCTCGTGCTGCCGGTGCTGTTCGGGCTGCTGGGGATGCACGCGCTCGCGGCGCCGCCCGCGCCCTCCGGTGTACACCACGCTCCCGCGGTCGCCGTACCCTCCGTCCCGCACGGGGTGGAGGGGGCGTCGCGTCCCGACCCGCACGGCATGCCCCACGACGGGGCGTCGCACCTGCTGCACCTGTGCCTGGCCGTGCTCGCGGCCGGGGTCGTCCTGGCCGCGGCGGTGCTGCTGTCCGGGTTCGCGCCGCTGCCGTCGTCGCGCCGGGCGGCCGGTCCGGGACGCCCGCGGACCGCACCGACGGCCCGCCCGCCCCCGGTCCCACGGCGGCTCGCGCTGCTCTGCGTGTCGCGGACGTGACCGGCCTCCGGCGCGGGAGAGCGCCGGAGCCGCCGAGCACCCACGACACGGGAGTACCGACACATGACACGCACGAACGTGGCGCTCGCCGCCACGGCACTGGCCGCTGCCCTCGTCCTGACCGGCTGTGCCGGCGGGGGAGCGTCCGCCCCGCCCGCGGCCTCGTCGAGCAGCGCCGACGTCGCCTTCGCCCAGGGCATGATCCCGCACCACGAACAGGCGGTCGCGATGGCGCGGCTCGCCGACGGCCGCGCCGGAGCCCCGGTGCGCGACCTCGCCGCCCGGATCGAGGCGGCCCAGGGCCCGGAGATCGCGCAGCTGCAGGGGCTCCTGGCCGACTGGGGCGCCGCACCCGCCGCGGACCACCACGGCGGTCACGGCGACATGGCCGGGATGACCGGGATGATGTCCGACGAGCAGATGGCCGGTCTGGGGCGCGCGTCCGGCGCCGCGTTCGACCGGTCGTTCCTCGAGATGATGATCGCCCACCACGAGGGGGCGGTGACCATGGCCCGCGCGGAGCTCGACGCCGGGGTGGACCCTCGGGCCCGGGAGCTGGCACAGCGGATCGTCGACGCGCAGCAGGCGGAGATCGCGGAGATGCGGGCGCTGCTGGGCTGAGGTGGGCCCGGTCGCCGCACGGCTCGGGCCGTGGGCAGCGTCGGCGGGGCGCGGTCGGTTCGGTCGACCGCGCCCCGCCGTCGTCCGGGCGGCGCCGCGCCGCGCTCCCCGAGCCTCGTCCGTACGGCCCACCGTTGTCCCAGCTCAGCGATTCGCAATAGCGAACGTAAACTAGCGATCGAACACACGTTCGAGCACTCTCGATGGTGTGACCGCCACCCAGGAGCCACCCGCCCACGCCACCGGCGTGCCCGGCGACGGGTTCCCCTCCGGTGACCTCACCCTGCTCCGGTTCCACGTCGAACAAGCCCTCGGCGCCGACACCTGCGCGTGGTCCGAGTCAGAGTTGATCGACCAGATCCAGGAGATCGAGACCCTCCAGGCCTCCCTGGCCGCCCTTCAGGCGGACCGGATCCGGGTCTTCGCCCAGGCCCATGTCGAGAACCGGCGTGTCGACGACCGGAGCGACTTCGACAAGATCCACCGCAGCGTGATCGCCCAGGTACAGCTGGCCTGCCGGGTCTCCACCGCCGAGGCCCGCACCCGCATCGCCGACGCCCGCGACCTGCACTCCGGACTCGACGACATCCGGTGTCTCCACCAGGCCGGTCAGCTCAGCGCCGCCAAGGTCACCGCGATCGCCGTCGAATGCCGCGACCTCAACACCACCCAGCGCGCGCGGGTCGACGCCCGGCTCGCCGCCGTGCGTGACCTGACCCGGTACGGCATCGGGCGGCTGCGGGCGATGACCCGGCGTCTGGTCGCCGAGATCGCCCCCGACCGCTTCCGCGCCCGCGTCCACGCCGCCAAGGCCGAACGCCGAGTGACACTGCGCCCGGCACCGGATGCGATGAGCTATCTGACCGCCTACGTCCCGGTCGAACAGGGCGCCGCCTGCCTCGCCGCACTACAGAGAGCGTTCGTCGAGGTCCAGGTCGACCCGGCGCCGCTGACCCGTACCCGTGGGCAGGTTCTGGCCGACACCCTCGTGGAGCGGGTCACCGGGCAGGCCACCGCGACGGCGGTGAACCTGGAAGTGCAGGTCACCGTCCCGGTCCAGGCCCTGCTTGACCCAAGGTCCCCGCTGCCCGCGGAGATCCCCGGCCTGGGGCCCGTTCCGGCCGACCTGCTCGCCACCTCCGAGGGCGCCAAGTCCCTGCGCAGACTGCTCACCGACCAGGGCCTGGTCATCGGCGGCGACTCCCGCAGGCGTACCTTCTCCGGACTCCTCGCCACCCTCGTGAAAGCACGGGCGCAGAACCGGTGCACCGAGCCCTACTGCGACGCTCCCGTCCGCCACGTCGACCACATCCACCGCGACGCCGACGGCGGACGCACCGAGCTGGACAACGGACGCGGGGTCTGCGAGTTCCACAACCACGTCCGCGAACAACCCGGCTGGCACGTGGCCCGTGCCCCCGACGGGGCCGTCGTCACTACCACTCCGACCGGGCACACCTACCGCGGACCGGACTGACACTTGCGGTTGACGCTACGTCAACTTCTACCGTCGCTCCCATGACGGACGAGCCCTGCTGGAGCACCGACGACGTGGTCCGCCTGGCCGGGGTCAGCTCACGCACCCTGCGCCACTACGACCACATCGGACTCGTGCCCCCGGCCGGGACCGGCCCGGGCGGACGGCGCCTCTACGGCCGGACGCAGCTGCGTCGGCTGCAGCACGTGCTGTTGCTACGGGAGCTCGGACTCGGCCTGCCGCAGATCGCCGCGGTGCTCGACACCGGGTCGGACGCCGCGGAGGTGGACGCCTTGCGTGTCCACCACGGGCGGCTCCTCGACGAGATCGCGCGCCTGCGCCGGCTCGCCGACACCGTCGCACGATCCATCGGAGAACGAGAGGGGAGAGGCGAGATGACCGCCGAGGAGATGTTCGAGGCATTCCGGGACGACCCGCACGGGGCCGAGGCCCGGGACCGCTGGGGCGCCGACGCCGTCGCCGTCCAGGAACGCGTCGCCGACTGGACACGCGCCGACGCAACGGAGCTGACCGCGGACTGGGAGTCGGTCCTGCGCCGGCTCGCCACGGCACGCTCCGCCGGGGACCCGGTCGACGCGCCGTCGGTGCAGGAGATCGTCGCCGACCACCATCGCTGGGTGAGCCGGTTCTGGGTGCCGGCTCGCGAGGCCTACACCGGGCTCGACGAGCTCTACGCCGACGACCCGCGCTTCGCCGGCCAGATCGACGCGCACGGCGCCGGGCTGAGCGGCTACCTGCGCGACGCGATCGCCGTGTACGCGGCGGAGCGCCTGGAGCAGCCGTGACTCAGGTGAACGAGATGTGCACGTGGTCCATGTGGTTCGCCGTCGCCCCGCCCCGGTCCTCCTGGGCCTTCCAGCCGCTGCCGGTGTCGATGCGCTGCTGCCAGATGATGTAGGAGATCCCGAGGTCGTCCCAGTTCTGCTTGGCGTAGGCGGCGAGCCGGTCGCCCGTCGCCTTGTCGACCATGAAGTCCAGAGCCTTGCCGCTGGGGTGGTCGGAGGCGTTCCCGCGGCTGCCGATGCCCAGCACGGAGTCGACGCCGAACAGGCAGCGCAGCTTCTCCCCGGCCGTCGCCACGTTCGCGGCGACGCCCTCCATGCCCGCGGTGCCCAGGGCGCACGTGGTGGACCCGGTCGGACCGCCGCCCGAGGGGGCGCCGGAGGTCCCGGCCGAGGACCGCGCGGAGTCGGCGGCGCGCGCGGCCGCCTCCCGGGCCTCGCGGGCGGCGGCGCGGGCGCGCTCGCGCGCCTCGTCGCGGGCCTTCACCGCGGAGCCGACCGCACCGTCCGCGGCGCCGACGATCGCGTCGACGTCGACCGGGGGCGGCGGCTCGGCCAGCGACCGGGCCGCGCCGGCGTGCGCCGACGGCGTGGCCGACGCCGCCTCGGTGAGCGAGGCGTCCGCGGCCGGGGTGCTGAACGCCTGCAACGCGAGGTCGTCGACCCGGGGGAGCCCACCGCCCGTCGCGGCGTGCGCGGCGACGAGGCCGCCACCGGCGAGCGCGGAGGTGAGTGCCTGCAGGGTGCGGGCCCGCCCCGCGCGGCGGTGCCTCCCGCCCCGCTCCGGGCCGACGTCACGGGTGACGACGGTCGTCGACGGCAGGGGTCGGCTCGGGTCGGTCCGGCTCGGGGAGCGCCGGGCCGCCACTGAGCCGGGGATGTTCCTCGGCACGCAGGGCGTCCTTCCTCGTCGGAGACGGCTGCGCCCGTGTGCCTGGGGAGCGGGGCGCGCGGGTCCTGCTGGGGATCAGGACCGTGACCGTTCCGTGATCGACCGTACGGATCGGGTTGTCCGCGTGGGGCCGGTCCGCGACCACCGGCCGTCGCGGTGCTGCGAGTGGCAGGCCGCTCGGCCGGAAGGATCAACCGTGATCCACCTGTTGCCGAGGTGGGTCAGGCGTCCTGGACGTCCCAGGTGCCCGCGGCGTAGTCGAGGGTGACCCGCAGCGCGCCGCCGTCGCCGTGGCTGACGTAGACGAGCCGGTCGTCGGTGGCCTCCTGCACCTCGGTCCGCGCGTCGTACAGCCAGGGGTGGCGCCTGCGCAGTCCGATCAGCTCCTGGTGCACGGCCAGGACGTGCGGGTCGGCGCCGGAGGGGAGGGATCCGTCGGCGGGGAACTCGGGGCGGACCGCGTCGTCGCCGCCGGCCCGCTCCTCCTTGACCCCGGTGAGGCCGAGCTCGTCGCCGGCGTAGACCGAGGGGGTGCCACCGACGGTGCACAGCACGGCGACGGCCAGCTCGATGTGGCGGCGGTCGTGCAGCTGCGACGCGAGCCGGGTGACGTCGTGGTTGCCGACGAAGGTGTTCGGCACCGCGGCGGCGACGAACCGGTCGTGGCGCTGCAGCGCCCACGCCAGCTCGTGCGGGTTGCCGTCGTTGAGGCTCGACCAGATCGCCTTCCACAGCTCGTACTGGGTGAGCGCGTCGATCGTGGTGGCGGCGGTGACCGCGTCGTGCTCGCCGTGGATGACCTCGCCGAGGAACCAGGCATCCGGGTGGCGCTCGCGGACGCGGGGGAGCACGTCGGCCCAGAAGTCGTCGGGAACGGTGTAGGCGGCGTCGAGCCGCCACCCGTCGGCGCCGCGGTCGAGCCAGTGGCAGAGGATCTCGACGACGTGGTCGCGGACCGCGGGGTTGTCGTGGTCGAGGGTGTGCAGGCCGGGGTGGCCCTCGAAGACGGCGATCTCCCCGTTGTCGGTGTGCCGGAACCAGGCGTCGTCCGGCCCGCCGGGGTCGGCGCGGGCGGCGAGCAGCCGCGGGTGCTCGGGGCCGACGTGGTTGAACACGCCGTCGAGCAGGATCCGCAGGCCGCGTCCCTTCGCCTCGGCGACGAGCGCGTCGAAGTCGGCGTCCGAGCCCAGGCGCGGGTCGATCCGCAGGTGGTCGGTGGTGTCGTAGCCGTGGGTGGCCGACGCGAACACCGGGCCGAGCAGGAGCCCGTTCGCCCCCAGCGCGACGGCGTGGTCGAGCCAGCCGATGATCCGCCGCAGCGAGTGGTCCGCGCCGTCGCCGCGGTCGGGGTGGGCCCCGGTGAACCCCAGCGGGTACACGTGCCACCAGATCGCGTGCCGTACCCAGTCCATCCGCGCGACCCTAGTCGTCGAACGGGTCCCCGGCCCGCGCCCCGCCGAGCGCGCGGAGCAGCGAGGCGAACCCGCCCGCCACGTGCTCCTCGGTCGCGGCAGCGGCCCGGTCGGCGTCGCCGTCGGTCACCGCGTCGAGGATCGCCCGGTGCTCGGCGGCCGAGGCTGCGGCGCGGTCGTCGTCGTGCAGGGTCAGGTCCCACGGGAACGCCTGCCACAGCGCGGCGATCCGCTCCGGCAGCGCGGGCACGCCGCACCGGTCGTAGAGCAGGAAGTGGAACTCGCGGTTCCGCTCGCGGGCGGCGGCCGGGTCGTCGGCGGGGTGGTCGAGGACGGCGCGGGCCCGGGCGAGGTCGTGCCGCGAGACCCGCGGCGTCGCGCGGCGGACCGCGTAGGCCTCGGTGAGCCGGCGCACCACGTAGGTCGCGGTCACCCGGTCCACGTCGACGCCGGCGACCCGCACCCCGCGGTGGTGCTCGGCGACGACCAGCCCCTCCGCGGACAGCAGGCTCAGCGCCTCGCGGACCGGGGTGATGGACGCGCCGAACCGGCGGGCCAGCTCGTCCTGACGCAGCGGCGTCCCGCGGGCGAGGCCGCCGCCGAGGATGTCGCGGCGCAGCTCGTCGACGATCCGGTCCCGCTTGGTGCTCACCGCTCGTCGAGCCAGGCGAGGACGGCCGCGGTGTGCTCGCCGACGGCCGGGACCGGGTCCATCCGCGCGGTCCGTCCGGCGACGGTGATCGGCGGCTGCAGTGCGCGCAGCGGCCCGACCGGGCTGCCGACCTCGGTCCACCGGTCGCGCGCGGCGAGCTGCGGGTGCTCCAGGACCTCCCCGACCTCGCGCTGCCGGGCGTGCGCGACCCGCGCCTGGACCAGCCGCGCGACGAGCTCGTCGCCGGTCAGGCCCGTGAGCACGGTGTCGATCTCGGCGTGCAGGTCGAGGCGGTTCTCCACCCGGGCCCGGCCGCTCGCGAACCGCGGGTCGGTCGCGACCTCCGGGCGGCGCAGCACGACCTCGCAGAACGTCGCCCACTCGCGTTCGTTCTGGATCGACAGGACGACGTCGGTGCCGTCGCCGGCGGAGAACGTGCCGTACGGGGCGATCGCGGCGTGGCTGGTGCCGGTCCGCTTCGGGGCGGTGCCGCCGTAGCCGGCGTAGTAGAGCGGGTAGCCCATCCACTCCACCAGCGAGTCGAACAGGCTGACCTCGAGGTCGGTGCCCTGCCCGGTGCGTTCCCGCTCGTAGAGCGCGGACAGGATGCCGGAGAAGGCGTACATGCCGGCACCGATGTCGGCGGCCGGGATGCCGCTCTTCGCCGGCGCGTCCTCGGTCCCGGTGATCGAGACGAGCCCGGCCTCGGACTGGATGAGCAGGTCGTAGGCCTTGGCGTCGCGGTACGGGCCGGACGAGCCGTAGCCGGAGATCGAGCAGGTCACCAGCCGCGGGTACCGCTCGCGCAGCGCCGCGGCACCGAGCCCGAGCCGCTCGGCGGCACCCGGGGCGAAGTTCTGCACGAACACGTCGGCCCGTTCCAGCAGCCGCAGCATCGTGGCGCGGCCGTCGTCGGACTTGAGGTCGAGGGTGACCGACTCCTTGGACCGGTTCAGCCACACGAAGTGGCTGGACATGCCGTGGACGGTCTCGTCGTAGTCGCGGGCGAAGTCGCCCGAGCCCTCGCGTTCGATCTTGATGACGCGGGCGCCGAGGTCGGCGAGGTGCCGGGTCGCCAGCGGTGCGGCGACGGCCTGCTCGCAGGACACGACGAGCAGTCCCTCCAGGGGGAGTGTCATCAGATGCTCCGCCCGCCGTCGACGGGCAGGACGACGCCGGTCAGGAACGCGGCGGCGTCGGAGGCGAGGAACACCGCGGCGTCGGCGACGTCGCCCGCCTCCGCGAGCCGGGCCAGCGGGATGCCCGCGACGAAGCGCTCGCGAGCCGCCTCGGGGTCGTCGGTGCCGAGGAACTTCGGCAGCATCGGGGTGTCGGTGGCGACCGGGGCCAGGCAGTTGACCCGGATGTCGGGCGCCAGCTCCAGGGCCAGGGTGCGGGCGAGGTGGTTGGCGGCGGCCTTGGACGAGGCGTAGGCGCCGAACCCGGGACGGGTCCGCTCGCCCATCACCGACCCGGTGATCGTGACCGCGCCGCCGCCGGTGCGTCGCATGGCGGGCACCGCGGCGCGCACACCGAGCCAGACGCCCTTCACGTTGACGTCGAAGATCGCCGAGAACTCCTCGGGGTCGGCGTCGAGCGCGGGGACGGGGAAGCCGGTGAGCCCGGCGTTGCAGGACAGCAGGTCCAGACGGCCGAACGCGGCCTCGGCCCGCTCGACGGCAGCGGCGTTCGCCGCGGCGTCGGTGACGTCGACCCGGAGTCCGACCGCCCGCTCACCGAGCTCGGCGGCGGCGCGCTCCGCCGCCTCCCCGTCCAGGTCGGCGACGACGACCGACGCCCCCTCCTCGACGAACCGCCCGGCCGTGGCCCGGCCGATGCCGGACGCCCCTCCGGTGACGATCGCGACCTTGCCCTGCAGTGCGCCCGCGGCCATGACGGCTCCTCGACGTCGAGACGATGCCTGATCCTCACGGATCATGCATCATCCGTGAGGATCGTGCATCACGCCCGGGCGGCGGCGACGAAGTCGCGGATGCGGGCGTGGTCCTTCACGCCGCGGGACGACTCGACGCCGCTGGAGACGTCGACGCCCCAGGGACGGACCCGGCGCACCGCGGTGGCGACGGTGTCCGGGTCCAGCCCGCCCGCGAGCAACCACGGCCCGTCCGGCTTCGGGTCGAGCGCCTCGGCGTCCCAGCGCTCGCCGGACCCGGCGACGGGGGAGTCGAGCAGCAGCACGTCCTCGCCGTACAGGCCCACGGTGAGGTCGGGGTCGTGGGCCAGCGAGGTCGCCCGCCACAGGGTGATCGGCGCGCGGGCGGCCGCGGTGAAGTCGTCGCGGGTGTAGCGGCCGTGCAGCTGCAGCACGTCGGCGCCGGCGTCGGCGGTCACCGCCGCGGCCCGGTCGGCGGGCAGGTCGGCGACGACGACCACCGACCGCACGCCGTCCGGCACCCGGGCGACGAGCGCGCCGAGGTCGGCCGGGTCGACGTGGCGGGGGCTCGGCGGGTACACGACGAACCCGACCGCGTCGGCGCCGGCGGCCACGGCCGCGTCGACGTCACCGGGGGTCCGCAGCCCGCACACCTTGACGAACACGCGCCCGACCCTACGGGGCGCCCGGGCTCAGAGCTCGAGCACCAGCCGCGGCGACCGGGACCGCGACACGCACAGCATCATCACCTCGTTCGACGCCTGCTCCTCCTCGGTGAGCAGCGAGTCCCGGTGGTCCGGCTCGCCGGCGAGGACCCCGGTCTCGCAGGTCCCGCAGGTCCCCTCCCGGCACGAGGACAGCGTCGCGATCCCGGCGCCCTCCAGGGCGTCGAGGATCGAGCAGCCCGCCGGGACGGCGACGACCGTCCCCGACCCCGACAGTTCCACCTCGAACGCCTCGTCCGGGCCGTCGAGCGCGCCGGGCCGGGCGGAGAACCGTTCCACGTGCACCGGCACGCCGAGACGCTCCCCCTCGGCCTCGACGGCGGCGAGCAGCCCCTCCGGCCCGCAGCAGTACACGGGTCGCCCGGCGGCCGCGGCCACGATCCCGGCGACGTCGAGCAGCCCGGCCTCGTCCTGCGGCACCAGGGCCACCCGGTCGGGGTGACGCCCGGCGAGCTCGCTGAACGCCATCGACGCCCGGCTGCGCCCGCCGTGGACCAGCCGCCAGTCCGCGCCCGCGGCGTGCGCCGCCGCGATCATCGGGACCAGCGGGGTGATGCCGATCCCGCCGGCGACGAACACGTAGCCCGGGGCGTCGACGAGTGCGAACCGGTTGCGCGGCCCGCGGACCAGCACCGTGTCGCCCTCGGCGACGACGTCGTGCACGTGCGCCGAGCCGCCCCGCCCGGCGGGTTCGCGCAGCACCGCGACCCGGTAGACCGAGCGCTCGCCCGGGTCCCCGCACAGCGAGTACTGCCGGACGAGGTCCGCGGTCAGGACGAGGTCGAGGTGCGCACCGGGCGTCCACTCCGGCAGCTCGGCGCCGGACGGGTCGCGCAGGGTCAGCAGCACGACGTCGTCGGCGAGGAGCTCCTTCTTCTCCACCACCAGGTGCAGCTCGGGTTCGGTCACGACGTACTCCAGGTCTCGTGGTCCACGGGGCAGCCCAGCAGCCAGTCCCACAGCGGCACCGGGTCGTCGAAGACGCGTTCGGCGCCGCAGTGGCACACCGCGCGCAGCAGGTCGGTGCCCAGCACCCAGTGGATGCGCTGGACACGGTGCCCGTGCAGGACGGGCGGGGCCTCGGGGATCGCGCTCACCGGGCGGGCGCCGGGGACGGGACCGCCGGTGCCGAACCGGCCATCCGGGCGAGCATCCGGCGTGCGGCGAGCCCGCCGGTGTCGATGTTGACCGACAGCTCCTGGTAGCCCGCCGGCTCGGTCGCGATCACCTTCTCCAGCACGTCGAGCGCCTCGACGTCCTGCAGCACGACGGTGCGGTTCTGCTCGGCGAGGAACGCCGAGACCTCGACGTCGCCCGGGGCGAAGTCGCGCGCAACCATCCAGAAGTCGTGTGTGGAGTGCTCGGTCTCCGGGGTGATCGCGTAGACGACCTCCACGTGGAAGGCGTCGGGGTCGGAGCCGTCGGGGTGCGGGACCGAGCCGACCGGCGCGATCCGGGAGTGCAGCTTGTACAGGCACGGCGGGGTGTACTCGATGTCCTGCCAGCGCGAGATCCGCCCGGACAGGCCGGTGGAGCGCTCGTAGAACGGCGGGCACTCGGCGTCGGCCATGTGCCGGGAGACGTAGACGACGCCGGCGTCCTCGTCGACCTCGGTGGAGATCGGGGTGGCCGCGACCTCGGGGGTGCCGATGTAGCCGCCGTGCAGGTAGGTCTCGTGCGACAGGTCGAGCAGGTTGTCCACCAGCAGCGAGAACCGGGCGGCCAGCGGCTCCATCCCGCGCACCGTGGTCCACGCGGCGTCGTCGAGGTAGGTCGCGCGGGGGATGCGCAGCGGGTCGGCGAGCTCCGGGTCGCCGATCCAGACCCAGATCAGCGAGTCCTGCTCGACGACGGGGTAGGCCGCCAGCCGGGCCGTGCGTGGCACCCGGTTCTGCCCCGGCACCGCCACACACCTGCCGTCGGCGCCGTAGGTGAAGCCGTGGTAGCCGCAGACGACGGTGTCGCCGACGAGCCGGCTCGGGGCCTGGGACAGCGGGAACCGGCGGTGCACGCAGCGGTCGGCGTGCGCGGTGACCTGGCCGGCCTCGGTGCGCCAGAACAGGATCGGCTCGTCGCAGATCGTGCGGCCGAACAGCTCGCGGCCGATCTCGGCGGAGTAGGCGGCGACGTACCACTGGTCGCGGGGGATCGAGCTCATGCGGGGACTCCCTGGGTGGTGGGGGTGCCGGATCGGCGGAGCAGCAGGACGAGGGCGGCCGCGCCGACGAACACGGCCGCGAAGAGCAGGTAGAGCGACTGCGGGGTGGCGCCGCCGTCGAGCAGCGCCCCGGCCAGGGTCGGCGCGAGGATCGCCCCGGACCGGCCGACCGCGAGCGCGGTGCCGACGCCGGTGGTGCGCACGTCGGCGCCGTAGGAGGTCGGTGCCATCGCGTACAGCCCGGCGACGCAGCCGTTGACGAACAGCCCGACCAGCGCGGCGACGACGAACGCCACCGCGAGCGAGGAGGTGCTGGTGATGAACACGGCCAGCAGCACCGCGGTGGCCAGCAGGTACCCGGCGAGCACGTGCCGCAGCGCGAACCGGGCGGCGAGCAGGCCGAGCCCGGCGGCGCCGAAGATGCCGCCGACGTTGAGCAGGGTGCCGCCGGCGATGCCCGCGTCCGGGGAGAGCCCGGCCTCGACGAGCAGGGTCGGCGTCCAGCTGGTGACGAAGTAGAACCCGGCCATCACGCAGAAGAAGCTGACCCAGAGCAGCACCGTGGTGCGCCGCAGCGCCGGGCGCAGCAGCGCCCCGTACCCCGCGGCGACGCCGGTCCGCACCGGGGCGCCGTCGGGGAGGGCGGGCAGCGCCGCGTGCCCCATCCGCGCCAGCAGCGCGTTGACCCGCTCCAGCGCCCCGGCCGGGCGGCGCACGAGCAGGAAGTCCAGGGACTCCGGCAGCCGCCACCAGACCAGCGGGACCGCGGCCAGGGTGGCCAGACCCCCGGCGAGGAACACCGACCGCCAGCCGAACTGCCCGATCAGCGTGGCCGCGAGCACGCCGCCGAGGACGGCCCCGATCGCGTAGCCGGTGGAGTTCAGGCTGACCGCGAGCCCCCGCCAGCGGGCCGAGGCGTACTCGGCGGCGACGACGTTGCTGGTGGCGAGGATGCCGCCGACACCGAGCCCGGTGACCAGCCGCAGCGCGCCGAGCTGGCCGGGGGACTGCGCCGCCGCCGAGCCCAGCATCGCCAGCCCCGCGACGACGAGGCAGCCCAGCACGACCGGCCGTCGCCCGACCCGGTCCGCCCACGGTCCGATGAGGACCGACCCGGCGGCCATGCCGACCAGGCCCGCGGACAGGAGCAGGCCGAGCTGGCTGCCGGACAGCCCCCACTCGGTGGCGACCGAGCGGCCCGTGAAGGCCATGACCAGCACGTCGAAGCCGTCGAGGACGTTGAGCAGGACGCACGCCGCGACCGCGCCCCACTGGTGGCGGGACATCGGTGCGTCGTCGAGCAGACGGCGGACGGTGTCCGCCGCGGGGGGTGGGCGCATGGTGGGACTCCGTCGTCGCCGCGCGGTCGTGGTGGTGCAGCGAGGATGCGGGGCGACGGGGGCCGCGCCGTACGTCCCTTCCGGAGAATGGAAGGGTTTCAGCGCGTGGTGGTGCTGAGCGCGCGGCTGATCCCGGCGGCGGTGGTGCGCACCAGCGGGGCGAGCGCGCGGGCGGACACGCTGCCGTGCCGCACGACGAGCGAGACGGCCGCGACGACCTGGCCGCGGGCGTCGGAGACGGGGGCGCCGACCGACAGCGCGTCGTCGGTGACCTGCCGGTCGCTGACCGAGTGGCCGTCGCGGCGGACGTCGGCGAGCATGCGGCGCATCCGCTGCGGGTCGGTCACCGTGAACGGGGTGTAGCGCTCGATCCGCGCGCCCAGCACCTCGTCCTGCAGCTCCGGCGGCGAGTGCGCGAGCAGCACCAGACCGACCCCGGTCGCGGTGAGCGCGAAACGCCCCCCGACCCGGGTCTGCACCGGGACCGCGCCGGACCCGGCGAGCCGCTCGACGAACACCACCTCGGCGCCCTCACGCACCGCGAGCTGCACGTTCTCCCGGGTGACCCGGGACAGGTCCTCCAGGAACGGCAGCGCCGTCTCGCGCAGCGCCTGCCCGCGCGGGGCGAGCGCGCCGAGCTCCCAGACGCGCAGCCCGATCCGGTAGCGGCCCTCGTCGTCACGTTCCAGCGCGCCCCACGCCGCCAGGTCGGCGACGAGCCGGTGCGCGGTCGACAACGGGACGTCCGCGTGTCGGGCGAGGTCGCTGAGCGACAGCGCGGGCCGGTCGGGGCCGAACGCGTCGAGCAGGCCGAGCGCGCGCACCACGACCGACCCGGTCGGTCCCACCGGGTGGCCGCGACGCGACGTGGTCATGCCCGCCAGTATCAGGCGTCGTAGTCGACCGTGGCGGTGTCGGTCACTGGGCGGGACTGGCAGGTGAGGACGAACCCGGCGGCGACCTCGTCGTCCTCCAGCGCGTAGTTGCGCCGCATGGTCACCTCGCCGTCGGTCACCTTCGCCCGGCACGTCCCGCACACCCCGCCCTTGCAGGCGAACGGCAGGTCGCCGCGGACCTTCTGGGCGGCGTCGAGGACGTACTCGCCGGCCGGGACGGCCAGCGTCGTCGACCGTCCGTTGAGGACGACCGTGACCTGCGCGCCGTCGCCGTCCGGCTCGGGCTCGTGGCGGTCGACCTCCGGCGGCGGCTCGTCGACGTAGAACAGCTCGCGGTGCACCCGGCGCCGCTCGACGCCGAGCTCACCGAGCACCGCGACCGCGGCCTCGGTCATGCCGAGCGGGCCGCACAGCCACCAGTCGTCGACGTCGGCGGTGTCGACCAGCGCGGTGAACAGCAGCCGCAGCCGGTCGGCGTCCAGCCTGCCGTTGACGATCTCGGCCTCGGTGGGCTCGCGCGAGAGCACGTGCAGCAGGTGCAGCCGCGGGCCGTAGCGGTTCTTCAGGTCGGCGATCTCCTCGGTGAACATCACCGTGTCGGTCCGCCGGTTGCCGTAGACGAGGGTGACGCGGGTGTCGTCGTGCGCGGCCAGCAGGGACGCCGCGATCGACAGCACCGGGGTGATCCCGGACCCGGCTGCGACGAGACCGTGGTGCGTGCCCGCGGTCAGCTCCGGGGTGAACGACCCGGCGGGCGGGCCGACCTCGACGACGTCGCCCGGGGCCACCTCGTCGACCAGCCAGGCGGAGAACAGCCCGCCGTCGACCCGGCGCACCCCCACCCGCGGCGCGGTCCCGGCGGCGGAGCAGATCGAGTACGACCGGCGCTCCTCGCCGTCGGCGGTGTCCTTCCGCAGGGTCAGGTACTGGCCGGGCCGGAAGTCGTAGTGCCCGCGCAGGTCCTCGGGGACGTCGAAGGTGACGGCGACGGCGTCGTCGCACAGCCGGTCGACCTCGGTCACCACGAGCCGGTGGAAGCCGGCGGGCAGCGCGTCGTCCTCGGCCAGCAGGGCCTCGATCTCGTCGTCCAAGGCGAGCGTCGTCCGGCCGTACGCCTGGTTGGCCCGGGCCTGCCACGCCGCCGCGCGCCGCTCGCTCATCAGATCTCCTTCATGTGCTCGAACGGCTCACGGCAGGTGGTGCACCGCCGCAGCGCGGTGCACGCGGTCGGGCCGAAGCGCGACAGCTCCTCGGTCGCCCGGGAGCCGCACTGCGGGCAGGGCACGACCGTCGACGGCGCGTCCAGCGTCAGCGGGATCGGCCCGCCCGTCCGCGGGGCGCTCCCGGGCGGCGCGACGCCGGCCTCGGCGAGCTTGCGCCGCCCGGCCTCGCTGATCCAGTCCGTGCTCCAGGCGGGGGAGAACACCGTCCGCACCTCGACGCGCGCGTACCCGGCCGCGGTGAGCGCGCCGCGGATGTCCGCGCGCATCTCCTCGATCGCCGGGCAGCCGGAGTAGGTCGGGGTGATCGTGACCGTCACGCGGTCGTCCTGTTCGGACACCGAGCGGATCACGCCGAGGTCGTCGAGGGTGAGCATCGGCATCTCGGGGTCGACGACCTGCGCGACGACCCCGCCCGCCCCGCTCACCAGGACGCCCCGGGGTGCCGGCGCGCGAGGCTCTGCAGCACGACCAGCGCGGGCTCCAGCTTCTCGGTGTGCACGCCCTGGCGGCCGCCGCGGCCCCCGATCGTGCCGGTCGACGGGACCTGCGGCACGGTCAGCGTGGCGCGCCCGATCACCTGCGCGAGGACGGCGTCGACCTCCTCGCGGGTGTCCGCCGGGTCGACGGCGACACCGGCGGCGACCAGGCGTCGCTCGGTGTCGGTGGTGCGGAACAGCTCGCCGAGGTGCGGCCACACCCACTCCAGCGCGTCCTGCATGCGCCGGTGCGACTCCGGTGTGCCGTCGCCGAGGCGCAGCGTCCAGCGCGCGGCGTGGTCACGGTGGTAGGTGACCTCCTTGACCCCCTTCGCGGCGACGGCGGCGACCACCGGGTCAGCGGAGTCCGTGAGCCGGTGCAGCAGCGCGAGCCGCCAGGTGGAGAACACCAGCAGCCGGGCGATGGCGCGGGCGAAGTCCAGGTCGTCGGACGGCTCGACGAGCCCGACGCAGCGGAACTCCGACACCTCGCGCCAGTAGGCCAGCGCGTCCTCGTCGCGGCCGGTCAGGTGCCCGGCGCGCGACAGCAGCACCCGGGCCTGGCCGAGCAGGTCGAGCGCGGTGTTGGCGAGCGCGACCTCCTCCTCCAGCTCCGGGGCGTTCGAGACCCACTCGGTCAGCCGGTGGGACAGGACCAGCGCGTCGTCGCCGAGCATCAGGCAGTACTCCGCGAGGTCCGCCGGATCGGTGCCCGCGGGAACCGGCGCGACGATGTCCGCCTCGCTGTCCTCGAACCCCGACCCGAACGCCCAGCGCGGGTCGTCGCCCTCCTCGGTGAGGCCGTCGTAGACGGAGCCGCTCACAGGTGCGGCACCTCCTCCGGGATCGCGTAGAACGTCGGGTGCCGGTAGACCTTGTCCCCGCTCGGGGCGAAGAACGGGTCTTTCTCGTCCGGGCTGGACGCGGTGATCGCGTCGGCGCGGACCACCCAGATGCTCACGCCCTCGTTGCGACGGGTGTAGACGTCGCGGGCGTTGTGCAGGGCCATCTCGTCGTCCGCGGCGTGCAGCGACCCGACGTGGACGTGGTTGAGCCCGCGCTTGCCGCGGACGAACACCTCGTAGAGCGGCCAGGCGCGACGGCTCGGCTTCTCGCCCTGCCCGGTCTCGACACCCGTCGTCGGGACGGCGCCGTGGCCGCCCTCGGCGGTCATGTCCTGCTCGCTCATGCCCGTGCCCCCCGCTTCCCGGCCTGCTTCTCCGCGTAGGCCTGCGCCGCCTCGCGCACCCACGCCCCGTTCTCGTGCGCGCGACGCCGGTGGTCCAGCCGCTGCCGGTTCGCCGGCCCCGCCCCGGAGACGACGGCGGTGAACTCCGACCAGTCCGGCTCGCCGAAGTCGTGCGCCTGCCGCTCGTCGTTCCAGCGCAGGTCCGGGTCGGGCAGCGTGACGCCCAGCACCGCCGCCTGCGGGACGGTCATGTCGACGAAGCGCTGGCGCAGTTCGTCGTTGGTGTGGCGCTTGATGCCCCAGGCCATCGACTGGTGGGTGTTGGGCGAGTCGCCGTCGGCCGGGCCGAACATCATCAGCGACGGCCACCACCAGCGGTCCACCGACTCCTGGACCATGCGCTTCTGCGCCTCGGTCCCCGCGGTCAGGGCGAGCAGCGACTCGTAGCCCTGGCGCTGGTGGAACGACTCCTCCTTGCAGATGCGGATCATCGCCCGGGCGTAGGGCCCGTAGGAGCAGCGGCACAGCGGGACCTGGTTCGCGATCGCCGCGCCGTCGACCAGCCACCCGATGACGCCGATGTCCGCCCAGGACAGCGTCGGGTAGTTGAAGATCGAGCTGTACTTCTGCTTCGAGTCGATCAGCTTCTCGGTGAGCTCCTCGCGGTCGACGCCGAGGGTCTCGGCGGCCGCGTAGAGGTACATGCCGTGGCCGGCCTCGTCCTGCACCTTGGCCAGCAGGATCGCCCGGCGCCGCAGCGACGGCGCACGCAGCAGCCAGTTGCCCTCCGGCTGCATCCCGATGATCTCCGAGTGCGCGTGCTGGGCGATCTGCCGGATCAGGCTCCTGCGGTAGGCCTCGGGCATCCAGTCCCGCGGCTCGATCCGCTGGTCCGCCGCGATCGTCGCGTCGAACCGCTCCTCCAGCTCCGCCGGGGATGGCGCGGTGCTCGTCACTGGACACCTCCGTACCGAATGTTCGTTCGGCTACGAGTGTGGCGGATGAGCGGGGGATCCCGCAACCCCGGCCCCCGCGCGGTGGTCGGTGCCGGGCCGGGACTCCGGAGGAACCGGGCGGTGGGTGGGGCGGTCCAAGGGGCATGGATCTCACGCGACCGTTCCTCGGCACTGCGGCGGTGCGCGCCGGGGTGGTCACCTCGAAGCAGCTGCGGGGGCCCGGTTCCGTCCGGTCGTGCGCGGGGTGTTCGTCGCCGCGCACGTCCCGGACACCTTCCTACTGCGGTGCGAGGCCGGGGCGGTCGCGGTCGGGGCGATCGGAGCCGGGACCGGGCGGGCCGCGCTGGGCGGCTGGGCCGCGGCCGAGATGCTGGGGGCGGACTGCGCACCGCGCGGGGTACCGGTGGAGGTCGTGGTCGCGCTCGGGCTGGCCCACCCCGACCTCCTGGCCGTCGAGGTTCGCCGCCGCCTGACGTCTCGAGGCGGTCACGCGTGATCGATCAGCACGTTTCCGCCCCGTCACGGGCGAGAACGTGCTGATCGACTGCTCAGCGGTGCAGGCGCAGGAGGCCGGCGTCGGTAGGGGGGAGGGCGCAGGAGCGGTAGAAGGGGGTCAGGTGGGGGGTGAAGTCGGCGTGCAGCCAGGTGCAGCCCGCCGCGGTGGCCTGCTCCACGGCCCCGGCGACCAGCGCCCGGCCGATCCCGCGGCGGCGGTACCCGTCGGCGACGACGAGATCGAGCAGGAACGCGTGCCGGTCGCCGTCCCAGGCGAGGTTGACGAACCCGGCGAGCGCGTCGCCGTCGCGGGCGTCGAGCCAGCTCAGGCTGTGTGCGGCGAGCTGGGCGGACCAGCGTCGCAGGCGTGGGGTCTCGTCGAACCCGGCGGCGTGCAGCGCGGAGAGCGCGACGTCGTCGACCTCGGGGCGGACGCGGACCCGGACGTCGGTCACGGCGCCGGGACGATGCCGGCGAACGCGGCGCGGACGACGTCCTCGGGCAGGGTGGCGGTCCCGGGGCGGCCGGGGCGGTACCACTCGACGATCGAGTTGATCGTGCCGGACAGCAGCCGTGCGGCCAGGGCGGGGTCGACGTCGGAGCGGACCTCGCCGGCGTCGACGGCGTCGCGGACCAGGGCTCGCACGGCCGCGTCGAACGCACGGCGGCGTTCCAGCGCCCAGCGCTCGGTCTCGGTGTTGCCGCGGACCCGGAGCAGCAGGGTGACGTACGGGAGCTCGGCCATCAGCACCCTGACCTGCGCGGCGACGATCACCCGCAGCCGGTCGGCGGGGGAGCCGGTGCGGGCCTCGGGCAGGTCGAGCACGCCGAACAGCCCGTCGACGGCGCGTTCCAGCGCCGCGCGCAGCAGCGCCTCCTTGCCCGCGAAGTGGTGGTAGAACGACGACTTCGTGATCCCGGCGGCCCGCGAGAGGTCCTCCATCGACGTCGCGTCGTAGCCGCGGTCGATGAACTCCCCGACCGCGGTCTCGAGCAGCGCGTCGCGGCCGCCGCTGGGTCGCCGGGCCCGCTTGACCGGCGAGCTCATCGGCCCTCGAAGACGGGCTTCTTCTTCGCGAGGAAGTCGCTCACGGCCTGCTGGTGGTCGCGCGTGGTCGAGAGCCGGACCTGGGCGTCGGCCTCGTACTCCAGGACGGCGGGGAGCTCGTTGACCGCGCCGAAGCGCAGCGCGCCCTTCACCTCGGCGTAGGCGCGGGTGGGTCCGGCGGCCAGCCGGCGCGCGAGCTCCAGCGCGGTGGTGAGGACCTGGTCGGCCGGGACGACGTCGCGCACCAGGCCCCAGTTGCGGGCGTCCTCGGCGGTGAACTGCTCGTTCAGCAGCACCAGCTCGGTCGCCCGGGAGACGCCGACGGCGTGCGCGAGCGACGCCGCGAGGCCGCTGTCGGTGGACAGCCCGATCCCGGTGAACGCGGTCGCGAACTTCAGCCCCTCCGCGGCGATCCGCAGGTCGGTGGCCAGCGCGATGCCGAGCCCGGCGCCCACGCAGGGCCCGTTGATCGCGGCGACCACCGGCTTCGGTGCCTCGTTGAGCGCGCGGATCAGCGGGTTGTAGTGCCGGCGCACGGTGCCCAGGGCGTCGACCGGGTCGACGTCGAGCGCCGCGGCGTGCTCGCCCAGGTCCTGCCCGACGCAGAACGCCTTCCCCGCGCCGGTCAGCACGATCGCGCGTACGGACTCGTCCCCGGCGACCTCGACCACCGCGGGGAGCAGCGCCTCCTTGAGCTCGACGGTGAGCGCGTTGTACTTCGCGGGCCGGTTCAGCGTGACCACCGCGACCGACGGGTCGGTCTCGTCGCGGGTCACGAGGACGGCGGGATCGGTGCCGGTGGCGGGGGAGGTCATCCGGTGAGCCTAGCGGCCGACCGAACGATCGGTCTCCCCGTCCTGCCGGCGTCCGGACGGACCCTGGTGCGGTTCCGTGGACCGGTGCTAGGTTCGCCCGAACGAACGGTCGGTTCAATCGCTGACCCGCGACGACGAAGCGCGACGGAGGCTCGCCGATGACCCTGCTCCGCAGTCACCTCTCCGGTACCTGGCAGACCGGGAGCGGCGAGGGCCGCCCGCTGTACGACGCGGTGACCGGCGAGGAGGTCGCCCGAATCTCCGCCGATGGCCTCGACCTCGCCGGGGCGCTGGAGTACGGGCGGCGGACCGGCGGGCCCGCGCTGCGCGAGCTCACCTTCCACCAGCGTGCCGCCCTGCTGAAGGCGCTCGGGCAGCACCTGCGCGAGCACCGCGAGCAGCTCTACGCCGTCTCCGCGCGGACCGGCGCCACCCTCGGCGACTCGAAGTTCGACGTCGACGGCGGCATCGGCGTCCTGCTCGCCTACGCCTCCAAGGCGAAGCGCGAGCTGCCCAACGACACGATCCACGTCGAGGGCGACGTCGAGCCGCTCGGCCGGGGCGGGACGTTCCTCGGCCAGCACGTGCTCACCCCGTTGCACGGGGTCGCGGTGCAGGTCAACGCGTTCAACTTCCCCGTCTGGGGCCCGCTGGAGAAGCTCGCCCCGGCCTTCCTCGCGGGCGTCCCGACGCTGATCAAGCCCGCGTCTCCGACGGCGTTCCTCACCGCGGAGCTCGCCGAGCTGATCATCGGCTCCGGCCTGCTGCCCGAGGGGTCGGTGCAGTTCGTCGCCGGATCGCTCGGCGACACCTTCGACCACCTCACCGGGCAGGACCTGGTGAGCTTCACCGGCTCGGCGTCGACCGCGCAGACCCTGCGCAGCCACCCCGGGATCGTCCGGAACTCCGTGCGCTTCTCGGCCGAGGCCGACTCGCTGAACCTGGCCGCGCTCGGCCCGGACGCGACGCCCGGCACCGAGGAGTTCGACCTGTTCGTGAAGGCCCTGACCACCGAGATGACGGTCAAGGCCGGACAGAAGTGCACCGCGATCCGACGCGCGTTCGTGCCCCGCGCACACGTCGACGCCGTCGTGGAGGCCGTCACCGCACGGCTCGCGGGGGTCGTGGTCGGCGCCCCCGGAGCCGAGGGCGTCCGGATGGGGGCGCTCGCGAGCCTCGACCAGCGCGAGGAAGTCCGTCGCAGCGTGAAGGCCCTGCGCGACGCCGGCCGGATCGTGTTCGGCGACCCCGACCGCGTCGAGGTGACCGGCGCCGACGCCGACCGTGGCGCGTTCGTCTCCCCGTTGCTGCTGGTCGGGGACCCGGACCGCGCCGAGCCGCACGAGATCGAGGCGTTCGGCCCGGTGTCGACCGTGCTGCCCTACGACACCACCGAGCAGCTGATCGACTACGCCGCCCGCGGCCAGGGCTCGCTCGCCGGGTCCGTCGTCTCCGCCGACCCCGGGTTCGTCCGGGAGGTCGTGCTCGGCGTCGCGCCGTTCCACGGCCGCGTGCACGTGCTCAACGCCCGCGACGCGGGCGAGTCCACCGGACACGGGTCGCCGCTGCCCCAGCTCGTCCACGGCGGTCCCGGCCGCGCCGGCGGCGGCGAGGAGATGGGCGGTGTCCGCGGGGTGTTCCACCACATGCAGCGCACCGCCGTGCAGGCCGACCCCGACTCGCTGGCCGCGATCACCGGCCGCTGGGTCGCCGGGGCCCGGCGCCACGAGTCCGACGTCCACCCGTTCCGCAAGCACCTGGAGGAGCTGCGCCCCGGCGACTGCCTGGTCGCCGGCCCGCGCCGGGTGACCCGGGAGGACGTGGAGCACTTCGCCGAGTTCACCGGCGACACGTTCTACGCGCACATGGACGAGGCCGCCGCCGCGGCGAACCCGCTGTTCGGGCAGCGCGTCGCGCACGGCTACCTGGTCGTCTCGCTGGCCGCGGGCCTGTTCGTCGACCCGGACCCGGGCCCGGTGCTCGCGAACTTCGGCGTCGACGGACTGCGGTTCCTCACCCCGGTCCGCTTCGACGACGAGCTCACCGTGACCCTGACCTGCAAGCAGCTCACCCCGCGCGAGTCCGCCGGTTACGGCGAGGTCCGCTGGGACGCCGAAGTCACGCGGCAGGACGGCGAGTCCGTCGCCCGCTACGACGTGCTCACTCTCGTCGCGAAGAAGGACGCGTGATGACGACCGCCACGAAGCGCCCGGGCGACGCGCCCCCGGCCGAGCTGCTGGACCCCGCGGAGCGGATGTCGGTCGACGAGCTGCGCGCGCTGCAGCTGGAGCGTTTGCAGTGGTCGCTGCGGCACGCCTACGACAACGTGCCGCACTACCGCGCGAAGTTCGACGAGCACGGCGTGCACCCCGACGACTGCCGCGAGCTCGCCGACATCGCGAAGTTCCCGACCACGACCAAGGCCGACCTGCGGGAGACCTACCCGTTCGGCATGTTCGCGGTGCCGCGCGAGCGGATCGCGCGGATCCACGCGTCGTCGGGCACCACGGGCCGCCCGACCGTCGTCGGCTACACCGCGGGCGACCTCGACCGGTGGGCCGGGCTCGTCGCCCGGTCGATCCGGGCCGCGGGCGGGCGCCCCGGCCACCGCGTGCACGTCGCCTACGGGTACGGCCTGTTCACCGGCGGGCTCGGCGCGCACTACGGCGCGGAGAAGCTGGGCGCGACCGTCATCCCCGTCTCCGGCGGGATGACCCCGCGCCAGGTGCAGCTCATCGGCGACTTCGAGCCCGAGGTCATCATGCTGACCCCGAGCTACATGCTCACCCTGCTCGACGAGTTCGAGCGCCAGGGCGTCGACCCCCGGTCGACGAGCCTGCAGGTCGGGATCTTCGGCGCCGAGCCGTGGACCGAGCAGATGCGCGCCGAGATCGAGGAGCGGGCCGGCATCCACGCCGTCGACATCTACGGCCTGTCCGAGGTCATGGGACCCGGTGTCTCGCAGGAGTGCGTGGAGACCAAGGACGGCCTGCACATCTGGGAGGACCACTTCCTGCCCGAGGTCGTCGACCCGCTCGACGGCACCCCGCTGCCCGACGGCTCCGAGGGCGAGCTGCTGTTCACCAGCCTCACCAAGGAGGGGCTGCCGATCATCCGCTACCGCACCCGCGACCTCACGACGCTGCTCCCGGGCACCGCGCGGCCGCAGATGCGGCGGATGGCCAAGATCACCGGACGGTCCGACGACATGATCATCCTGCGCGGTGTGAACGTCTTCCCGACCCAGATCGAGGAGATCGTGCTCCGCACGCCCGGGCTCGCGCCGCACTTCCAGCTGGAGCTGACGACCCAGGGCAGGCTCGACGCGATGACCGTGCGCGTGGAGGCCCGCGGCGACACGCCCGCCGACCGCCGCGACCCGGCCGCCGCGGAGCTCGTGCGCGCGGTGAAGGAGACCGTCGGCATCTCCGTGACCTGCGACGTCGTCGACCCCGACACCCTGGAGCGCTCGGTCGGGAAGCTGCAGCGGCTCAAGGACCGCCGCTGAGGGAATGCGGCGGGGCCCCGGCCGGTTGCGGCCGGTTGTGAAGCTCGAGATCTGGTCCGACGTCGTCTGCCCGTGGTGTGCGATCGGGCGTGCCCGGCTGCAGGCCGCGCTGGCCGGATTCGCCCACCGCGACGACGTGACGCTGCGGTGGCGCAGCTTCGAGCTGGAGCCGGAAGCACCCCGCGAGCGCAGCGGCGGCGCCGAGCACCTGGCGTCGAAGTACGGCATGAGCGTCGAGGAGGCCCGGCGGATGCAGGAGCGCGTCGCCGCCACCGCCGCGCAGGACGGCCTGGAGTTCCGCTTCGACCGGGCCCGGCACGGCAACACCGTCGACGCCCACCGGCTGCTGCACCACGCCTGGGAGACCGGCGGCGCCACGGTGCAGGACGAGCTGAAGGGCCGGCTGCTGCGGGCCTCGTTCACCGACGGCGAGCCGATCGGCGACCCCGGGGCGCTCGCCCGGATCGCGGTGGACGCCGGCCTCGACGACGACGGGGTGCGCGCCGTGCTCGGCTCCGACCGGTACCTCGACGACGTCCGCGCCGACGAGGACCTGGCCCGCCGCCTCGGCATCACCTCGGTGCCCTTCCTCGTCGTCGACGACCGCTACGGCGTCGCCGGCGCCCAGCCGGCGGACGCGCTGCGGCAGCTCCTCGACACCGCCTGGGCCGAGCGGGAGACGCCCGCCCGCAGCTAGCGGGACTCGTCCTCGAAGATCAGGATCGTCCGCGTCGACACGACCGTCGGCAGCGCCTGCAGGCGTTCGAGCACGACGCTGCGCAGTGCGTCGTTGCCGGTGGTGCGCACCAGCAGCAGCACGTCGAAGTCCCCGCCGACCAGTGCCATGTGCCGGACCTCGGGGATCGCGCGCAGCTGTTCGCGCAGCTCGCGCCAGCTGTTCTGGCGCACCGTCAACGTCACGTACGCCGAGGTGTGCAGCCCCACCTTGTCCGGGTCGACGAGCACGGTGAAACCGGTGACCACGCCGTCGTCGACGAGCCGGGCGAGGCGGGCGTAGGCGTTCGCCCGCGAGATCGTCAGGCGCTCGGCCAGCGCGCGCCCGGTCAGCCTGCCGTCGCGCTGCAGCTCCGCGACCATCCGCCGGTCGATGTCGTCGAGCACCGGCACCCTCCGTTCGTCTCACCGGGCCCCGCCGGGCACCGGTGACCCGGACCACTCGTCCGGGGCTGTGCCGTGCTGCGGGCCGATCGTCTCGTCATCTCCTCGGTCCGGGCCGATCGTACGGATCATGCGCCATTCTCGAGGCACAGTGTCCGCACGGAGGGGAGTCATCGTGGACGACCGGCGCGAGACCGTCCGCCTGCTGGAACCGGACGGCACCACCGTGCCCGGCGCGCAGCTCCCGCCGCCGGACCGGCTGCTCGCCGGCTACCGCGGCCTGGTGCACGCCCGGCGGCTCAACGAACAGGCCGGCGCGCTGGTCCGGCAGGGGCGCCTGGCCGTGTACCCGTCCTCGCGCGGCCAGGAGGCCTGCCAGGTGGCCGCGGCGATGGTGCTGGCCGACGGCGACTGGCTCTTCCCGACCTACCGCGACACCGCCGCGATCGTCGCCCGCGGCGTCGACCCGGTCGAGGTGCTCACGATGCTGCGCGGGGACCGGCACTGCGGCTACGACGTCGCCGCCCACCGCGTCGCCCCGCAGGCGACCCCGCTCGCGACGCAGCTGCTGCACGCGGTCGGCGTCGCCCACGCGGCCCGGCTCAAGGGCGAGCCCGACGCCGTCCTGGCGCTCTGCGGCGACGGCGCCACCAGCGAGGGCGACTTCCACGAGGCGCTGAACTTCGCCGCGGTCTTCCGCGCGCCGGTGGTGTTCCTCGTGCAGAACAACAAGTACGCGATCTCGGTGCCGCTGCACCGGCAGAGCGCCGCCGCCAGCCTCGCGGACAAGGCGGTCGGCTACGGCATGCCCGGCGTTCGGGTCGACGGCAACGACCTCCCCGCGCTGCTCACCGTGCTCGACGACGCCGTCGCCCTGGCCCGCTCCGGTGGCGGCCCGACGCTGGTGGAGGCCGACACCTACCGCATGGAGGCCCACACCAACGCCGACGACGCGGGCCGCTACCGCGACGAGAGCGAGGTCGCCTCCTGGGCCGTCCGAGACCCGCTGGTACGCCTGCGCGCCCGGCTGCGCGCCGACGACCTGCTCGACGACGACGCCGAGCGCGCCCTCACCGACGACGCCGAGCGGATGGCCGCCGACCTGCGCACCGGCATCGCGGCCGAGTCCCCGGTGGACCCCGAGGACCTGTTCGCGCACGTCTACGCCCACCCCACCCCGCAGCTGCGCGAGCAGCGCGACCAGCTGCGCGCCGAGCTGGAGGTCATGCCGTGAACACCGGTCCCGTGAAGCTCACCATGGCGCAGTCGATCAACACGGCACTGCGCGAGGCGATGGCCGCCGACCCGACCGTCGTCGTGTTCGGGGAGGACGTCGGCCCGCTCGGCGGGGTGTTCCGGGTCACCGACGGGCTCACCGCCGAGTTCGGCGAGCACCGCTGCTTCGACACCCCGCTCGCCGAGTCCGGCATCGTCGGCACGGCGGTGGGGATGGCGATGAACGGGCTGCGGCCCGTCGTCGAGATGCAGTTCGACGCGTTCGCCTACCCGGCGTTCGAGCAGATCGCCAGCCACGTCGCGAAGTTCGGCAACCGCACCTCGGGCCGGATGCGGCTGCCGATGGTCATCCGGGTGCCCTACGCCGGCGGGATCGGCGGCGTCGAGCACCACTGCGACTCCTCCGAGGCGTACTACGCCCACACCGCCGGGCTGACCGTGCTCGCCCCGGCCACGAACGCCGACGCCCACGGCCTGCTCCGCGCGGCGATCGAGTACCCGGACCCGGTGGTCTTCCTGGAGCCGAAGAAGCACTACTTCACCAAGGAGGAGGTGGACACGACCGTCCCGGTGCCGCCGATCGGACGTGCCGTCGTCCGCCGCCCCGGGGTCGACGCGACGCTCATCGCCTACGGCCCGACGGTCCCGGTCGCGCTCGCCGCCGCCGAGGAGGCCGCCCGCGAGGGCCGTGACCTGGGCGTGGTCGACCTGCGGTCGATCGTCCCGTTCGACGACGAGACCGTCTGCGCGCAGGTCCGCCGGACCGGGCGGGCGGTCGTCGTCGCGGAGGCCCCGGGGTTCGCCTCGGTCGCCTCGGAGATCGCCGCCCGGGTCTCCGAGCGGTGCTTCCACCACCTCGAGGCGCCGGTGCGCCGGGTGACCGGGTTCGACGTGCCCTACCCGCCGCCGAAGCTGGAGCAGCACCACCTGCCCGGGGTGGACCGGGTGCTCGACGCCGTCGACTCGCTCGGCTGGGAGGACGCGGCGTGAGCGCGCAGGTGTTCACCCTGCCCGACCTGGGGGAGGGGCTGACCGAGGCCGAGCTGGTCCGCTGGCTCGTGGCCGACGGGGACACCGTCGGCGTCGACCAGCCCGTGGCCGAGGTCGGGACGGCGAAGGCCGTGGTCGAGGTGCCGTCGCCGTACGCGGGCACGGTGCTGACCCGGCACGGCGCGGAGGGCGAGACGCTGCGGGTCGGGGAGCCGCTGGTCTCGGTCGGGGACGCCGAGGACGCCGGGTCGGGGAACGTCCTGATCGGGTACGGCACGTCCGGCGGGCACGAGGGGGCCCGCCGGCGTCGCCGGGCCGCGAAGCGTGCCCCCGCGCTCGCGCCCGAGCCCGCCGCCGCACCCGCCGCTTCGCCCGAGCCCGAGCCCGAGCCCGCTGCCGCGCCCGCGGTCCCGGCGGCGACGTCCGTCGCCGAGCGCGCGCCGGGGGAGCGTCGGCCGGTGCAGTCGCCGGTGGTGCGGCGGCTGGCCCGCGACCACGGCATCGACCTCGCGACGGTCGAGGGGACCGGGCCCGGCGGGATGGTGCTGCGCCACGACGTGGCGCTCGCCGCCGCCCGCGCCGCGGAGCCTGCCGCCGCCGAGCCCGCTGCCGCGCCGCCCGCCGCTGCGCCGCCCGCCGCTGCTGCACCGCCCGCCGCGACGACCGCCATCGCACCGGGCCGCGACCCCCGCACCGGGCTCGCGGTGCGGGGGATCGTGCCGCTCCGCGGGGTTCGCCGCGCCGTCGCCGAGACCCTGACCCGCAGCCGCGCCGAGATCCCCGAGGCCACGACCTGGGTCGACGTCGACGCCACCGACCTGCTCGCCCTGCGCCCGCAGCTCGCCGGCGCCGACGGTCGCCCGGTCGGGCTGCTCGCGATCCTGGCCCGGTTCGTCGTCGCCGGTCTCGCGCGGTTCCCCGAGCTCAACGCCCGGGTCGACACGCAGGCGGGGGAGATCGTGCACCTCGACGGGGTGCACCTCGGCATCGCCGCGCAGACCGACCGTGGCCTGGTCGTCCCCTCGGTGGCCGACGCCCACCGCCTCGGGATGCGCGGACTCGACACCGAGATCCGTCGGCTCACCGCGGCCGCCCGGGACGGCTCGGTCACCGCCGCGGAGCTGACCCGCGGCTCGTTCACACTGAACAACTACGGGGTGCTCGGCGTCGACGGCAGCGCCGCGATCATCAACCATCCCGAGGTCGCGATGCTGGGCGTCGGACGGGTGCTGCCGCGGCCGTGGGTCGTCGACGGCGCGGTCGTCCCGCGGTCGGTCACCCAGCTGTCGCTGGTGTTCGACCACCGCGTCTGCGACGGCGGCACCGCGGGCGGGTTCCTGCGGTTCGTCGCCGACGCCGTCGAGTCCCCGCTGTCCGCGCTGGCCGACCTGTGACCCTCAGCGCCGCCGCGTGATCACCACCGGCTCGACGCGCTGCGGGACCTGCCCGAACGCACTCCCAGCGGCTTCCGTGATCGCGGTGTCGCGGGTCGCCGCAGCTCAGCGCGCCGGGACGACGGTCCAGGCCGGTGCCTTCGCCGGGCGGCCGTCCCCGGAGGACCTGCCCCGCAGGCGTCGTCCGACCCAGGGCAGGACGTGGGCGCGGTAGTAGGCGAGCCCCGCGGCCGGCCCGGTCGGCGGGGTCGTGGCGACGGTCGTCGCGGGCGTCGCGCCGCGCACCCCGAGTGCCTCCAGCACCAGCCCGGCGGCGCGCAGGTGCCCGGGCGTGCCCAGGTGCAGGCGGTCGTCCGACCAGTAGCCGGGCCTGCGGATCTCGGCGTCGCCGAACACGTCGACGAAGGTGAGCCCGCGGGCGGCGGCGAGCGTGCGCACCGTCGCCGACAGCTCGGCGCCGCGGCGGTGGACGACCCGTCCCAGCGGGAGGCGGTCCGACGGGTCGGCGCCGCTGAGCAGCACCAGCCGGACCCCCGCCGCCGCGCATCGGTCGACGGCGCGGGCGGTCAGCGCGGCGAGCCCGTCGACGTCGGTGCGGGGGCGCAGCATGTCGTTCCCGCCGCCGTTGAGCGTGATCAGCGTCGGTGCGGGGTCCAGCGCCAGCGCGGCGTCGAGCTGCGGCCCGACGACGTCGGCCAGCAGCCGGCCCCGTACGGCCAGGTTCGCGTAGTGCACCGGTTCGCCGGAGGCGCCGGCCAGCCCGGCGGCGACCCGGTCGGCCCAGCCGCGGGGGATGCCCGCCGCGTCCTCGTCGCCCACGCCCTCGGTGAAGCTGTCCCCGATCGCCACGTACCGCACGGGGTCAGCATCCGCGTCGCGATCACCACGGCTCTGCCCGGGGGTGGTGACGGCTGTTACCCTCGTCCCGTGCGCGGTCGGATCATTACCCGGCGCGCCGGCTGAAGCCAGGGAGCCGGCGCGTGGCACGTCGTGCCCGCCGGACCTGGCCGGATCCTGACGTTCGCCCTCGAACACCGGAGATCCGATGAACGCCCTCACCGCCGAGCGCACCAGTACCGACAGCGATCCCGCCGAGCACGGTCACGTCGTCTCGCTGCTGCTGACCGACGCCGACGACGGCCTGTACAAGGTCCTCACCATGCTGCGGTCGCGCCGCTGGAAGGTCCGCTCGCTGCGGGTCGACATGTCCGGCGAGATCGGCCGGGTCGACCTCGTCGTCACCCGCGACGGCCGGGACGCCGACCTGCTGCTCGAGCAGCTGCGCCGGGTCGTCCCGGTGGTGCGCGCCGACCTGGGCTGAACCGCCGCACCACGTCCCTGATCGGGGACCCCGAGGCTCAGTCGTCGACGGTGCAGGTCGGTGTGACGTCGATGCGATGTGGGTGACGTCTGCGAGCAGCATCGTCGTCAGTCCGGTCCGCGGTAGGTGTGCCCGGTCGGCGTGGTGGTGACGACGGCCCCGTCGGGGGCCCGGGCGATGTGCCAGCCGGGTTGTTCGCGGACGTGGTTGTGGAACTCGCACACCCCGCGCCCGTTCTCCAGCTCGGTGCGCCCACCGTCGGCATTCCGCTGGATGTGGTCGAGGTGACGGACGGGAGCGTCACAGTAGGGCTCGGTGCACCGGTTCCCGGCGCGGGCTTTCACGAGGGTGGCGAGGAGCCCGGTGAAGGTGCGCCTGCGGGAGTCGCCGCCGATGACCAGACCGTGGTCGGTGAGCAGTCTGCGCAGCGACTTGGTGCCCTCGGGGTTCGCGAGCAGGTCGACCGGCACCGGTCCGAGCCCGGGGATCTCGGCGGGCAGCGGGGAATGCGGGTCGAGCAGGGCCTGCACGGGCACGGTGACCTGTACTTCGAGGTTCACCGCCGTCGCGGTGGCCTGTCCGGTGACGCGTTCGACGAGGGTGTCGGCGAGGACCTGTCCGCGGGTGCGGGTCAGGGGCTCGGGGTCGACCTGGACCTCGACGAAGGCCTTCTGCAGCGCGGCCAGGCAGGCGGCGCCCTGCTCGACCGGAACGTAGGCGGTCAGGTAGCTCATCGCATCCGGTGCCGGGCGCAGTGTCACTCGGCGTTCGGCCTTGGCGGCGTGGACGCGGGCGCGGAACCGGTCGGGGGCGATCTCGGCGACCAGACGCCGGGTCATCGCCCGCAGCCGCCCGATCCCGTACCGGGTGAGGTCGCGGACGGCGGCGAGTCGGGAGTCGACCTGCGCCCGCTGGGTGGTGTTGAGGTCGCGGCATTCGACGGCGATCGCGGACACCTTCGCGGCGCTGAGCTCGCCGGCTCGGTGCAGGCCACGGATCCGGTCGAGCCCGGAATGCAGGTCCCGGGCGTTCGCCGCCCGGGTGCGGGCCTCGGCGGCGGAGACCCGGCAGGCCAGCTGGATCTGGGCGACCACGCTGCGGTGGAGCTTCTCGGGATCCAGGTCGGTCGAGCCGTTCTCCACGTGGCTGCGGGCGAAAGCCCGGATCCGGCTCGCCTGGAGGGCGGCCAGGGAGGCCTGGAGCGACTCGATCTCCTGGATCTGGTCGATCAACTCCGACTCGGACCACGCGCAGGTGTCGGCGCCGAGGGCTTGTTCGACGTGGAACCGGAGCAGGGTGAGGTCACCGGAGGGGAACCCGCCGCCGGGCACGCCGGTGGCGTGGGCGGGTGGTTCCTGGGTGGCGGTCACACCATCGACAGTACTCGAACTAGTGTTCGAACACCAAGTTTCCGTTCACTATTGCGAATCCTTGAGCTGCGGAGACGTCTCCACGTTTCGCGATCCGCGAACCCCGCCCTACCCCCGAGGCGTCAACCGCGCGTTCGGCAGCTCCGGCGCCGGCAACGTCGACTCCCAGGCGTCCGGGAACACCCCGAAGCGCCCACCGTCCCGCCCTCCGGCGGCACGCTCGTCCTGCCACTGCTCCCGGTAGGCCGCGACCTCGTCGTGGGTGGAACCGACGAAGTTCCACCACATCACGATCTGCTCGCCCAGCGGCTCCCCGCCGAGCAGCACGAGGCGGGCGCCGTCGTCGCCGGCGTGCAGGTCCAGGGTCGTCCGGCCCGGCGGGAGGTACACGAGCTCGGCGGACGCGGCCGCCGTCCCGCACACCCGCGCCGAGCCGGCGTCGACCAGCACGCCGTGCTCGAACCCGGCGTCGACGTCGAGCGTCACCGCCGCCCCGGCGGGCAGTACGACCTCGGCGCCCAGCAGCGGGGTGAACGTCTCCACCGGCGACGTCGACCCGGCCAGCGACCCGAGGAACACCCGCAGCGCGGCGTCCCCGGCCCGCACCCGGGGCGGCGCGTAGTGCTCGAAGCGGGGCGCGGTGTCCCGGTGCGCGGCGGGCAGCGCCAGCCACAGCTGCACCCCGTGCAGCACCTCGGTACCTTGCGTGGAGAACTCCGAGTGCGCGATGCCGGACCCCGCGGTCATCAGGTTCAGCTCACCCGGGCGCACGAGTGCGTGCGCGCCGGTGGTGTCGCGGTGCTCGACCTCCCCGTTG
Source organism: Pseudonocardia sp. TMWB2A (assembly GCF_017312135.1). NCBI lineage: Bacteria > Bacillati > Actinomycetota > Actinomycetes > Pseudonocardiales > Pseudonocardiaceae > Pseudonocardia > Pseudonocardia sp. TMWB2A. Next base: position 5,087,836 of record NZ_QKQY01000002.1, on the reverse strand, counting down.
AACAGCCACGACACCGTCGCCAGCCCGGTGTGCGGATGCCCCGGCACGGCCATCCCGCCCGTGTCGGCGACCCGGTCCGGGCCGTAGTGGTCCAGGAAGCACCAGGCCCCGATCAGCGACCGGGTACGGCGCGGCAGCGTGCGGCGCACCGTCATCGCGCGCGGCCCGCCCAGCGGCACGTCGCGCGGGGTCACCAGCTCCGCGGCGGCGGCGTCGCCCCCGCAGACGACCTCCTCCGGCGCGGTCTCGACGTTGCTCACCGCGCCCTCCGCCGGACGGTGGCGACGGCGTCGGGCGTCACCAGGTCGAGGATGTCGGCGTAGCCCTGGTGGGTCGACACCCAGCGCCGCACGTACGGGCAGACCGGCACGATCCGCTGCCCGGCGGCGCGGGTGTCGTCCAGCGCGAAGCGGACCAGGGTGCTCGCGAGCCCGCGCCCGGACAGCTCCGGGTCGACCTCGGTGTGGTGGAAGATCCGCTGCTCGTGGTCGTCGACGTACTCGGCCCGGCCGACCACGGTGCCGTCGATCAGGATCTCGTATCGGTGGTGGCCCGTGTCGTGGGTGACCACGGTGTCGTCGGTGTCGCCGGACATGTGCTCAGCCTCTCAGGACGCCCGGCGCCGCACCACGCGGCCGTCGGCGTCGCGCTCGGGGACGGGGTGCGCCGACAGGATCGAGACCCGGTTGAACGCGTTGATGGTGATCGCCGCCCAGACCAGCACCGACACCTCGTCGTCGGTGAGGTCACCGCGGACGGCGGCGTAGGCGTCGTCGTCGAGGTGGGTCCCGGCGGTCCGGGTGACGGCCTCGGCGAGACCGAGTACGGCGCGCTCGCGGTCGTCGTAGAGGGCGCTGTCGCGCCAGGCCGGGAGCAGCGTCATCCGCTGCGGGGTCAGCCCGGCCGCGAGCCCCGCCCGCCAGTGCGTGTCCAGGCAGGTCTCGCAGCCGTTGATCTGTGAGACCCGCAGGTTCACCAGCTCCAGCAGGTCCCGGTCCACCCCGGCCGCGGCGGCGCGCTCGCGCACGACCGCGACGACGTCGGTCATCGCCCGGAACACCTCGGGGGTCTGCTTGTCGATCCACACCCGGCCCATGTCACCTCCGAACCCGTCACGCGGCGACGGTGTTCCGGGCGGGTGCTGTCTCAACGGTCACGACCACCGCCACCATCACCACCGCGGCGACGACCGGGGTGAACGGCGCGAACGCCGACAGCCCCAGCAGCACCGCCAGCACGACGACGGCGGCGCTGCGCCCGGCGGTGAGCGTGGGGCGCAGCGCGAGCGCCCACACCCCGAGGACGAACAGGGCGACCGGCACGGTCAGCGTCGCCCCGGCCGCGGCGGCGGACAGCCCGGTCGCGGTGGTGTCGACGTCGACGGCCACCTCGATGCCCGCCGAGAACGCCCCGGCCGCGGCGAAGACGAGGTAGTGGCCGTAGCCGTGCACCAGCGCCCGCGGCATGGCCCGCAGGTGCTCGTGCTGGTCGCGGGCGAAGTAGACCCACCACATGCCCGCGGCCAGCACGAGCCCGCACGCCGAGAGCAGCAGCAGCGGGCCGAGGTGCTCGGCGGAGGACAGCGCGTCGACCACGGCCGTCGTCGACGCCAGGACCGACTCGCCCAGCAGGATCAGGGTGAACAGGCTGTAGCGCTCGGCGATGTGGTGCGGGTGCCACGGCGTCGTCCGCGCCCGCTCGGCGACCACCGGGACCGCCAGCTCGGCCAGCGCCAGCACGACGAACCCCACCGGGTGCGGGTCCACGAGCACCCAGGCGATCCACAGCAGCTGGACGACGACGATGCCGCCCGCGTAGCGCAGCGCCGTGACCCGCAGCTCCGGGTGCGAGCGGGCCGCCCGCAGCCACTGCGTGACCATCGCCAGGCGCATCACCACGTAGCCCGCGACGAGCACGCCGTAGCCCTCACCGGCCATCGCCGACGGGGTCCCCGCGGCCAACACCAGCGCCCCGGCCATCTGCACCAGGGTGGTGACGCGGTAGAGCCAGTCGTCGACGTCGAAGGCCGAGGCGAACCAGGTGAAGTTCATCCAGGCCCACCAGATGCCGAAGAACACCAGCAGATACGACCCGACCCCGGCGCCGACGTGCCCGCCGGACTCGGAGTGGTGCAGCGCGGCCGACGACAGCGACACCGCCACCACGAAGACCAGGTCGAAGAACAGCTCCAGCGGACTCGCCGCCCGGTGGGGCTCGTCCGGGTCGCGGGGGCGCATCGCACGCAGGCCGAGGTTCACGTCGGCCATCGTTGCGCGCCGCACTACCCTTCGGCTGCGCCGACACGGGGAAGGACCCATCGATGACGACACCGGACACCCGACCGCGGGTGCTGCGCCGGACGGGCGACCCCGAGGTCGCCCCGATCGAGCTGTTCTTCGACCTGGTCTACGTGTTCGCGATCGTCCAGGTCTCGCACACGCTGCTGTACCACCTGACCCCGCTCGGGGCGCTGGAGACGGCGGTGCTGTTCGCCGCGGTCTGGTGGCTGTGGAACTACTCGGCCTGGGCGATGAACTACCTGGACCCGGCGCGCCCGTCGGTCCGGATGCTCAACGCCGGGCTGATGCTGGCGGCGCTGGGGATGGCGCTCGCCCTGCCGGGCGCGTTCGGCGACTCCGGGCTGCTGTTCGCGCTGTGCTTCGCCGCCGCCCAGATCGGGCGCCCGCTGTTCCTCGTCGTGAGCGCGCGCGGGCACGTCATGGCGCGCAACTACCGCAACCTGTTGGTGTGGAGCGCCGTCGCGTCGGTGCTGATGGTCGTCGGCGCGTTCCTCCCGCCGGTGGCCCGGCTGGTCGTCTGGGCGCTGGCCGTCGCCGTCGACATGGCGGGGCCGCGGTTCGAGTTCCGGGTGCCGGGGCTCGGGTACACCCCGCTGGAGGACTGGCCGACCGACGTGGAGCACCTGGCCGAGCGCAACCGGCTGGTGTTCATCATCGCGCTCGGCGAGTCGATCCTGATCATGGGCTTCACGCTGTCGGAGATGGAGGTCGTGACCCCCTACGCGGTGGTGATCACCCTGCTCGGGTTCGCCGGCCTGGTCGCACTGTGGTGGTCCTACTTCGCGCTCGCCGGGCACGGCACCCGGGCGAGCTCCGGTGACGGGTCGACCCGCGCGGCGCGGGCCGCGTTCGCCTACGCGCACGGCCTGATGGTGGCCGGCGCCGTGCTGTTCGCGGTCGCGATCGACCTGCACCTCACGCACCCGGAGAACACCCCGGCCCTGGTGCTGACCTCGGTCGGCGGGCCGCTGCTCTACCTCGCGGGGAACAAGCTCTACCTGCAGGGCCGCACCGGGACGGTCGGGCGGTCGCGCTACGTCGCCGCCGCGGTGCTGGTCGTGGCCGCGGCGGTCGCGCTGGTCGCCGGGCACGCCCTGCCCGCGATCGTGATCGGGCTGGTCGTGCTCGCCGTGGTGGTCGGGCTGGCCGTGGTCACCGAGCTGGCCGAGCGGCGGGCCTAGTCCTCCTCGACGGCGTCGCGCAGCGCGTTCTCCAGCACCTCGGTCAGCGCGGGGTGGATCCAGTACTGGACGTCGGCGAGACGCTGCGCGGTCACGCCCAGCACCATCGCCTGCACCAGCTGCTGGACCATCGTCGACGCCTGCGGGCCGAGCAGGTGTGCCCCCAGCAGCGTGCCGTCGGGGGCGACGAGGACCTTGCAGAACCCGCGCTGCTCCTCCAGCGCCCAGCCGAAGGCGACGTCGGCGTACTCGTGGAACCCGACCCGGAACTCCAGGCCCTCCTCGCGGCACTGCTGCTCGGTGCGCCCCACGGTGCCGATCTGCGGGGTGGTGAACACCGCGGCCGGGACGAACCCGTGGTCCACCTCGCGCAGCTCGTCGGGGTGGGCGAGGTTGTGCCCGACGACCTCGGCCTCGTGGTTCGCGACGTGCTTGAGCGGGTGCGGGGTCGAGATGTCACCCAGCGCCCACACCCCGTCGGCGGTGGTGCGGCCGTGGGCGTCGACGACGACGCGGCCGGCGTCGTCGATGTCGACCCCGGCGTGGTCCAGGTCGAGCCGGTCGGAGTTCGGACGGCGCCCGGCCGCGACGAGCAGCCGGTCGGCCCGGACCTCGGTGCCGTCGTCGAGGTGCAGCCGCACGTCGCCCTCGCCGCCGGTGACCTTCTCCACCGTCCGGCCGGTGTGGACGGTGAAGCGCTCGCGGGCGGCGTCGGTGAACCGCTCCACGACGGTCTCGTCCATCCCGCCGAGCAGGGTGTCGGAGCTCTCGACGATCGTGACCTCGCAGCCCAGCCCGCCGAACACGTGCGCGAACTCGGCCGCGATGTAGCCGCCTCCGATGATCGCCAGGTGCTCGGGCAGCTCGTCGATCCGCATGATCGTGTCCGAGGTGTGGAACGGGACGCCCGAGTCCGCGACCGGCGGCGGGACCACCGGCCGCCCCCCGACGGCGAGCACGATCCGGTCCGCGGTGAACTCCGCGGTGCCGCCGTCGGCCAGGTCCACCGTCATCGCGCGCGGCCCGGTGAAGCGGGCCGTGCCGTCGTAGACGGTGCCGTGGTCACGGCGGTAGTCGCGGCCCTCGTCGCCGATCGGGTCGAGCCGGGCGAAGACCCGGTCGCGGATGTCGCTCCAGCGGATCCGGTCGATCCGGGCGTCCACGCCGTAGGACGACGCCGCGCGCACCGTCTCGGCGACCTCGGCGGTGTAGGCGAGCATCTTGGTCGGGATGCAGCCGACGTTGAGGCAGGTCCCGCCGAACCGGGTCGCCTCGACGTGGGCGACGTCGAGACCGTCGAAGCGGTCGTCGACGATCATGTTCCCGGATCCGGTGCCGACGATTGCGAGATCGTGATGGGCCACCCGCCGAGCCTAGGAAGACCGGCGGCATCCCGCGCGTCGACGGGGCGACGACGCCGCCGCCATCGGGCGGTCGGCGTGCGGTACTGGCACTCTGGCCCCGGCGGTGGCGCGGCGCCCCGCGGGAGGCGGCCGGTGATGACCGATCCGACGGACGGCCCGGGAGGAGTGCCCGGCCTGTCCGCCGAGACCGCGGAGGGCGGCGGCCTGGCCCTGGAGGCGGTGCCACACCCGTCCGGGCCGGTGGCGCTGCACGCCGTCGGCGACGTCGACGTCGCGACCGCGCCGTTCCTGGCCGAGCAGGTGGGCGCCTGGTTCGCCGCGGCCCCGCGGATCGTGCTGGACCTGTCCGCGGTCGGCTTCCTCGGCTCGGCCGGGATCGCGGCGCTGCTGGACTGCCACCGCGACGCTGCCGCGGCCGGGGTGGTGCTGGAGCTGTACTGCGGCACGGCGCGCCAGGTCCGCCGGGTCCTGCAGGTCACCGGCACCCTGGAACACCTGCGGGTGCTCGACCCGCACCCGCCGCCGGAGACCCCCGGGGGCCGCGCCCCGCTGTTCCCGGTGCCCGACTGACCCCGGCCCTCAGCCGAGCAGCTCCCGGCCGGTCCGGTGCCGGTGCAGCACCTGGACGTCGGTCGTGCCCTCCCGCAGCGACGCCGAGGTGTCGGACATGTGCTCCAGCAGCGTGTCCGCGAAGGCGATGACGGCCGGGGTGGGGGCGATGTCGGCCCGCCGGGCCAGCGCCACCGTGCGGTGGATCGCCGGGTTGAGCACCGTGCGCCGCAGCCGCGGCCGCCCGATGAACGTCAGGTCCGGCACCACCGCCACCCCGGTGCCGGCCTCGACCATGCGCAGCACCGCGTCCATCTGGCCGCCCTCGACGGCGATCCGCGGCGTGACCCCGGCGACGGCGTAGGCCCGCAGGGTCACCTCCCGCAGGTCGTAGCCCTGGCGCACCATCACCAGGTCGTGCCGGGCGAGCTCGGACACCGTCATCGACCCGCGCGGGGTCAGCGGCCTGCGCGCCCGCGGCGAGGCGACCGAGAGCCGTTCGCGCAGTAGGGGAGCGGTGTGCAGGGTCGGGTCCACCCCGTCGGGGGGCACGATCACCAGCGCGACGTCCAGCTCCCCCTGCACCAGCGCCGCCTCCAGCGGCTGCGAGCCGTCCTCGGCGAGCTCGACGGCGATCTCGGGGTGCCGGGCGTGGAAGACCCGCAGCACGTCGGACAGCACGCCGATGCACAGCGACGGCGTCGCCCCGACCCGCACCCGGCCGCTGCGCAGGCCGACCATCTCGGCCACCGTCGTGCGGACCATGTCGGAATCGGCGAGCATCCTGCGTGCCAGTGGCAGCACCGCCTCACCGGCCGGGGTCAGCGTGACGGCCGACCCGCGGTTGATCAGTGGGGAGCCCAGCTCGTCCTCCAGCGCCCGCAGCGCGCGGCTCAGGGTCGGCTGGGCGACCCCCACCTGGTCGGCCGCCCGAGTGAAGCTGCGCACGTTCGCCACGGCGACGAAGTACATGAGCTGCTGAAGTGTCACGTGCATAGCTTACGGCTATGAGCGGAGACCGTTTCATGCATTGGACTGCCTTACCCGTTGGTATGTCCACTGGAGGACGTGGTCACGATGTCCGAGAAGTCCCGGGCCGGCGGCGGAGCCAAGCCCGCCGCACCCCGGCGCCCGCGCACGCCCAGTGCGCTGCTGAAGTTCGTGATGGCGGTGAGCGGCGTCGTGCTGCTCGGCTACGTCACGCTGCACATGATCGGGAACCTGAAGATCTTCTTCGGCCCCGAGGCGATCGATCACTACGCGGCCTGGCTGCGCACCATCCTGGAGCCGGCGCTGCCCTACTCGGGCATGCTCTGGATCGTCCGCGTGGTGCTGGTCGTCGCGGTGGTCGCCCACATCTGGTCGGCGACGATGCTCGCCCTGCGTGCGCGCAGGGCCCGCCCGATCAAGTACGCGGGTGGCTCCTACCAGGTCAAGGGCAGCTACGCGGCCCGCACCATGCGCTGGGGCGGCGTGATCATCGCGCTGTTCGTGATCTACCACCTGCTCGACCTCACCGCGGGCACGCTGAACCCGAACGGCGTGCACCTCGCGGTGGCCGACAACCTCGCGGCCGACTTCACCCTCGCCCGCTGGTACGTCACCCTGTTCTACGTCCTCGCGGTGGTCGCGCTGGGCTTCCACGTCCAGCACGGCATCTTCTCGGGCATCCAGACGCTCGGGTGGTCGTCGAACAGCCGTGAGCGCACCATCAAGGTGGTGTCGACGGTCTTCGCCGCCGTGCTGACCCTCGGCTTCATCTCGGTGCCCCTCGCCGTCACGTTCGGAGTGGTCTGATCCCATGACTGACAGCACTGACGCCACGTCCCACCACGTGTCCTACGCCGACTACGCGACCGGTGAGCCGGTCGTCGACAAGGCGGTCCCGTCGGGTGCCATCGAGACCCGCTGGGAGCGTCGTCGTTTCGGCGTCAAGCTGGTCAACCCGGCGAACAAGCGCTCGAAGAAGATCATCGTCGTGGGTTCCGGCCTGGCCGGCGGCTCCGCGAGCGCGACGCTCGGCGAGGCCGGCTACCACGTCAAGACCTTCTGCTACCAGGACAGCCCGCGGCGTGCGCACTCGATCGCCGCGCAGGGCGGCATCAACGCCGCGAAGAACTACCGCAACGACGGCGACAGCGTCTACCGGCTGTTCTACGACACCGTGAAGGGCGGCGACTTCCGCGCCCGGGAGTCCAACGTCCACCGGCTCGCCGAGATCTCGCGGCAGATCATCGACCAGTGCGTCGCGCAGGGCGTGCCGTTCGCCCGCGACTACGCCGGACTGCTCGACAACCGCTCCTTCGGCGGCGTGCAGGTCTCCCGCACCTTCTACGCCCGCGGCCAGACCGGTCAGCAGCTGCTGATCGGCGCCTACCAGGCGCTGGAGCGCCAGGTGAAGGCCGGCACCGTCGAGATGTACGCCCGGCACGAGATGCTCGAGCTGATCATGGTCGAGGGTCGTGCCCGCGGCATCGTCGCGCGCGACATGGTCTCCGGCGAGATCGAGGTGCACACCGCCGACGCGGTCGTGCTCGCCTCCGGCGGCTACGGCAACGTCTTCTACCTGTCGACGAACGCCAAGGGCTGCAACGTGACCGCCGGCTGGCGGGCGCACCGCAAGGGCGCGCTGTTCGCGAACCCCTGCTTCACCCAGATCCACCCGACCTGCATCCCGGTCTCCGGCGACCACCAGTCGAAGCTGACCCTGATGTCGGAGTCGCTGCGCAACGACGGCCGCGTCTGGGTCCCGAAGAAGCTCGGCGACGACCGCGGGCCGAACGAGATCCCGCACGAGGAGCGCGACTACTTCCTCGAGCGCAAGTACCCGGCGTTCGGCAACCTGGTGCCCCGCGACATCGCGTCCCGGGCCGCCAAGGAGGTCTGCGACGAGAAGCGCGGTGTCGGACCGTCGGGCCTGGGTGTGTACCTGGACTTCGACGACGCCATCCAGCGCCTCGGCCGCAAGGCCGTCGAGAACAAGTACGGCAACCTGTTCGAGATGTACGAGCGGATCACGGGTGAGAACCCGTACGAGGTCCCGATGCGGATCTTCCCCGCCGTGCACTACACGATGGGTGGCCTCTGGGTCGACTACGACCTGCAGTCGACCATTCCGGGTCTCTACGTGGCCGGCGAGGCGAACTTCTCCGACCACGGTGCGAACCGGCTCGGTGCGTCCGCGCTGATGCAGGGCCTGGCCGACGGCTACTTCGTCCTCCCGGTCACGATCGGCGACTACCTGGCCAAGAACGAGCTCGACGCCGTCCCCGACGACGCGCCCGAGGTCGTCGAGGCCGTGCAGTCGGTCACCGACCGGATCGACCAGTTCCTGTCGATCAACGGCACCCGCACGGTGGACTCGTTCCACCGCGAGCTGGGCCAGATCATGTGGGACTACTGCGGTATGGAGCGCACCGAGGAGGGTCTGCGCAAGGCGCTGGACCGCATCCCCGAGCTCCGTCGCGAGTTCTGGAACAACGTCAAGGTGCCGGGTACCGGCGCGGAGCTCAACCAGAGCCTGGAGAAGGCCGGCCGCGTGGCCGACTTCCTCGAGCTCGGCGAGCTCATGTGTCTCGACGCGCTCGTGCGTCGCGAGTCCTGCGGCGGTCACTTCCGCGGGGAGAGCCAGACCGAGGACGGCGAGGCGCAGCGCGACGACGAGAACTTCTCCTTCACCTCGGCCTGGGAGTACACCGGCCGCGGGCAGGCTCCGGTCCTGCACAAGGAGGAGCTCACGTTCGAGTACGTGCACCCGACCCAGCGCAGCTACAAGTAAGAGGACCGACGGACATGAAGCTCAACCTGAAGGTCTGGCGCCAGCGCGACGCGGTCGACAAGGGGCGCCTGGTCACCTACACCGTCGACGCCGACGAGGACATGTCGTTCCTCGAGATGCTCGACGTGCTCAACGAGAAGCTGATCCTCTCCGGCGACGAGCCGGTCGCGTTCGACCACGACTGCCGCGAGGGCATCTGCGGCTCGTGCAGCATGGTCATCGACGGCCGGCCGCACGGCCCGCAGCGGGCGACCACCACCTGCCAGCTGCACATGCGGCACTACTCCGACGGCGACACGATCGTCATCGAGCCGTTCCGCTCGGGCTCGTTCCCGGTCATCAAGGACCTCGTCGTCGACCGCGCCGCGTTCGACAAGATGATCCAGGCCGGCGGCTACGTCTCGGTGAACACCGGGTCGGCGCCGGAGGCCAACTCCAACGCCGTGCCGAAGGTCGCCGCGGACCGCTCGTTCGCCGCGGCGAACTGCATCGGCTGCGGTGCCTGCGTCGCGGCCTGCCCGAACGGGTCGGCGTCGCTGTTCCTGGGCGCGAAACTGACCCACCTGGGCGAGCTGCCGCAGGGCCAGCCGGAGCGCTACGAGCGCGTCGTCAGCATGGTGGAGGAGCACGAGGCCGCCGGGTTCGGCGGCTGCACCAACACCGGCGCCTGCGCCACCGCCTGCCCGAAGGAGATCCCGCTCGACGTGATCTCCCAGCTGAACCGCGACTACCTCGCGGCCACGGTGGGCGGCCGGAAGAAGTAGGACACACCGTCGCGACGGCCCGGGCCACCTCTTCCGCGGGGTGCCCGGGCCGTCGTGCGTCGTGGGGGAGGGGTCGTGGACGGACTGTTCGGACGGGAGCGGCGTGCGCTCGGGCCCGGCGCGGTGCACGTCCCGGACTGGCTCGACCTCCCCGGGCAGCGCAGGCTGGCCGACGCCTGCCGGGGGTGGGTCCGCGACGGTCCCGGCCTCCGCACGGTGACGCTCCCCGGCGGTGGCGTGATGTCGGTCCGCAGCGTCTGCCTGGGGTGGCACTGGCTGCCCTACCGCTACTCGCGCACCCGCGACGACCAGGACGGCGGCGCCGTCCCGCCGGTCCCGTCGTGGCTGGCCGACCTCGGCCGGGCCGCGCTGGCCGCGACCGGCCACCCGGACGCGCAGGCGTACCGGCCGGACGTCGCGGTGGTCAACTTCTACGACGGCGACGCCCGCATGGGCCTGCACCAGGACCGCGAGGAACGCTCGCCCGCCCCGGTGGTGTCGCTGTCGGTCGGGCGGGCGTGTGTGTTCCGGCTCGGCACCGCCGGGCACCGCGGGCGGCCGTGGACCGACGTCGAGCTGTACTCCGGTGACCTCGTGGTGTTCGGCGGGGCGAGCCGGCTGGCGTTCCACGGGGTGCCCCGGCTGCTCGACGACCCCGGACCGCCCGGCACCGGCCTGCGGTCCGGGCGGCTCAACGTCACGCTGCGCGAATCGGGTCTCGACGGCCCGTGACGTGTGAGCCACGTCTCGATAGAACGGCCAATCGCCGTCCCGACGTAGATCACATGTGATCTGGGTCGTACTCTCTGGCGACCACCGCACCGTGTGTGCGGCGGGTGTTCACGAGGACACGACGTCGTGTCAGGTCTCTTCGGCGTCGTCGAGACGACAGGAGCTCCCGTACGTGTCATCCACCACTGACGCGTCCACCGGCCGGGCCACCATCGCCGCGCGCACGCTGCGCACGGACCGATGGTGGCTTCCCCCGCTGGCCACCTTCGTGGCGTTCGTCGCCTGGGTCGCCTACGCGACCGTGCGGGCGTTCATGCAGAACTACTACTTCGTCCCCGAGTACGGCTATCTGACGCCGTTCTACTCGCCGTGCGTCTCGACGGGCTGCGTCGAGGAGGCGTCGCACTTCGGCCGGTTCCTGCCCGACGTCTGGTGGCTGCCCTACGCGGCGGTCTCCCTGCCGTTCCTGCTGCTGTTCCGGCTGACCTGCTACTACTACCGCAAGGCCTACTACCGGGCGTTCTGGCTCTCCCCGCCGGCCTGCGCGGTCGCCGAGCCGCACCGGCGCTACACCGGCGAGACGCGCTTCCCGCTGATCCTGCAGAACGCGCACCGCTACTTCTTCTACATCGCCGGGATCATCACGCTGATCAACGCTTACGACGCGGTGCTGGCCTTCGCCAAGCCCGGCGGCGGGTTCGGCCTGGGGCTGGGCAACATCATCCTGGTCGTGAACGTGGTGCTGCTGTTCGGCTATACGCTCTCGTGCCACTCGTGCCGCAGCGCCGTCGGCGGGCGGCTCAACCACTTCTCGAAGCACCCGGTCCGCTACAAGCTCTGGACCCAGGTCTCGAAGCTGAACACGCGGCACAACCAGTTCGCGTGGGCGACGCTGGTGAGCCTCGCCGTCACCGACTTCTACGTCATGGCCGTCTCCGCCGGCTGGATCAGCGACCTGCGGATCGTGGGGTGAGCACCGAGATGGACGAACAGATCGAGCGGCACGACTACGACGTCGTCGTCATCGGGGCCGGCGGTGCCGGCCTGCGGGCGGCGATCGAGGCGCGGCTGCAGGGCAAGCGGACGGCGATCATCTCCAAGTCGCTGTTCGGCAAGGCGCACACCGTGATGGCCGAGGGCGGCTGCGCGGCGTCGATGGGCAACGCCAACCCGAACGACAACTGGCAGGTCCACTACCGCGACACCATGCGCGGCGGGAAGTTCCTCAACAACTGGCGGATGGCCGAGCTGCACGCCAAGGAGGCCCCGGACCGGGTCTGGGAGCTGGAGACCTACGGTGCGCTGTTCGACCGCACCGAGGACGGCAAGATCAGCCAGCGCAACTTCGGCGGGCACACCTACCCGCGGCTGGCGCACGTCGGCGACCGGACCGGTCTGGAGCTGATCCGGACCCTGCAGCAGAAGGTCGTCTCGCTGCAGCAGGAGGACCTCGCCGAGACCGGCGACGCCGAGTCCCGGATCCGGGTCTTCCACGAGTGCACGATCACCGAGCTGTTCACCACCGACGGCGCGATCTCGGGCTGCTTCGGCTACTTCCGCGGCGACGGCCGGTTCGTGCGCTTCGACGCCCCGGCGATCGTGCTCGCCACCGGCGGGGTCGGGAAGAGCTACTCGGTCACGTCGAACTCCTGGGAGTACACCGGCGACGGCCACGCGCTGGCCCTGCGCGCCGGCGCGACGCTGATCAACATGGAGTTCCTGCAGTTCCACCCGACGGGCATGGTGTGGCCGCCCTCGGTGCGGGGCCTGCTGGTCACCGAGTCGGTCCGCGGTGACGGCGGCGTGCTGCGCAACACCGACGGCAAGCGGTTCATGTTCGAGTATGTGCCGGACGTGTTCAAGGAGCAGTACGCCACCTCCGAGGAGGAGGGCGACCGCTGGTACACCGACCCGGACAACAACCGGCGCCCGCCGGAGCTGCTGCCCCGCGACGAGGTGGCCCGGGCGATCAACTCCGAGGTCAAGGCCGGGCGCGGGACCGAGCACGGCGGGGTGTTCCTCGACGTGTCCACCCGGCTCAAGCCCGAGGAGATCCTCAAGCGGCTGCCGTCGATGCACCACCAGTTCAAGGAGCTGGCCGACGTCGACATCACCAAGGAGCCGATGGAGGTCGGCCCGACCTGCCACTACGTGATGGGCGGGGTGGAGGTCGAGCCGGACACCGCGATGTCGAAGGTCCCCGGCCTGTTCGCCGCGGGCGAGGTCGCGGGCGGCATGCACGGCTCCAACCGGCTCGGCGGCAACTCGCTGTCGGACCTGCTGGTGTTCGGCCGTCGCGCCGGGCTGCACGCCGCGCAGCACGCCGACGCCGGCCGGCCCGCCGTGGCCGAGTCCGACGTCGCCGCGGCGCTGGAGCGGGCGATGCTGCCGTTCTCCAGCGCGACCGCGGGCGGGGAGAACCCGTTCGTCGTGCAGCAGGAGCTGCAGAAGACGATGCACGAGCTCGTCGGGATCATCCGCAAGGGCGAGGAGATGGAGCTCGCGCTGAAGAAGCTCGAGGACATCGCCACCCGCACCCGGACGGTCTCGGTGGAGGGGCACCGCCGGTTCAACCCGGGCTGGCACCTGGCCCTGGACCTGCGCAACATGCTGCTCGTCGCGCTGTGCACCGGGAAGGCGGCGCTGGAGCGCCAGGAGTCCCGGGGCGGGCACACCCGCGACGACTTCCCGGTCATGGACTCGGACTGGCGGCACCTGCTGCTGGTGTGCCGGGCCATCGGCGAGGACGACGTCGAGCTGACCCGTCAGGAGCAGCTCCCGATGCGGTCGGACCTGTTCGACCTGTTCGAGATGGACGAGCTGAAGAAGTACTACACCGGAGACGAGCTGGGCGGTCACCGTGCCGACTCCGCGGAGGGGAACCAGTGAGCAGTCACCTGCACCACTTCCGCGTCTGGCGCGGCGACGACACCAAGGGCGAGCTGGTCGACTACCCGGTGGAGGTGAACGAGGGCGAGGTCGTCCTCGACGTCATCCACCGGCTGCAGGCCACCGAGGCCGGCGACCTGGCCGTGCGGTGGAACTGCAAGGCGGGCAAGTGCGGCTCGTGCTCGGCGGAGATCAACGGCCGGCCGCGGCTGATGTGCATGACGCGGATGAACACCTTCGACGACGAGGAGGTCGTCACCGTCACGCCGCTGCGCAGCTTCCCGGTGATCCGCGACCTCGTGACCGACGTGTCGTTCAACTACACCAAGGCCCGCGAGATCCCCAGCTTCACCCCGCCCGAGGGCGTCGCGCCGGGCGAGTACCGGATGGCGCAGGTCGACGTCGAGCGGAGCCAGGAGTTCCGCAAGTGCATCGAGTGCTACCTGTGCCAGAACACCTGCCACGTGGTCCGCGACCACGAGGAGAACAAGGAGGCGTTCGCCGGGCCGCGCTATCTGATGCGGATGGCGGAGCTGGACATGCACCCGCTCGACGCGCACGGCAACCGCGCCGTCGAGGCCCAGGAGGAACACGGGCTGGGGTTCTGCAACATCACCAAGTGCTGCACCGAGGTGTGCCCCGAGCACATCAAGATCACCGACAACGCGCTCATCCCGCTCAAGGAGCGCGCGGTGGACCGCAAGTACGACCCGCTGGTGTGGCTGGGGGACAAGATCTTCCGGCGCTCCGGGAGCTGAGCGTGCCCTCGCGCCCCGGCGGCGGTCGTCGCACCCGCCGCACGGGGTGCGGGGACCGCGCCGGGGGTGCGACGGGTCGCTCAGCGCTCCATCGACCGGCGGATCTCGGAGAGCCGGTCGGCGGCCTTGCGCTCGCGCTCGGCGAACGCGTCCTCCGCCTCCGCGGCGCGCGCGTCGCCGCCCGCGAGCTCCTCGGCGGCCGCCGCGGTCGCGGCGCGGCCCTCGATGCGGTCGCGCACGTAGGAGAACGTGGGGACGCCGTCGTCGGTGTAGTCGGTGACGGGCTCGACCGGGTCGGGCACGGCAGGGTCGGGCAGGGCCGGTTCCGGGTCGGGGACGGCGGGCAGGTGGGTCGGGTCGGTCATCGGGCCTCCTCGGTTCCGCCCCCGACGGTAGGCGATGAGAACGGCGCCGGTGGGCGGTCGTCACCGGTATGACGACCTTCGCGCTCGTCCCCGGGGCGGGGACCGACACCTGGTACTGGGGCCCGCTGGAACGGGAGCTGACCCGGCGCGGCCACCGCGCGGTGCCGGTCGAGCTGCCCTGCGACGACGACACCGCCGGGCTGGAGATCTACGCCGACGCCGTCGTGGCCGCGGTCGGCGGTGCCGAGGACCTCGTGGTCGTCGCGCACTCCTTCGGCGGGTTCAGCGCACCGCTGGTGTGCGACCGGGTCGCGGTGCGCGAGCTCGTCCTGGTGACGGCGATGGTGCCGCTGCCGGGCGAGTCCGCGGCGCAGTGGGGCGACGCGACCGGCGCCGGGACGGCGCTCGCGGAGCAGGACGCCCGCGACGGGCGCGACCCCGACGACGTCGTCGGGCTCTTCTACCACGACGTCGACGAGTCGGTCGCGAACGAGGCACTGCGTCACGAGCGCGACCAGTCCGCGACGCCGTGGACCCAGCCGTGGCCGCGTGCGGCCTGGCCGGACGTGCCGACCCGGTACCTGCTGTGCCGCGAGGACAAGCTGTTCCCGGCCGCGTTCGTCCGGACGATGCTCGCCCGGCGGCTGCGCGGCGTCGTGCCCGAGATGGTCCCCGGCGGGCACCACCCGATGCTGTCGCACCCCGGCGCGCTGGCCGCGGCGGTACTCGGCCGCTGAGGGCAGGCGATGATGGCGCCGTGGCGCGCACGCGGATCCGGGAGCTCGTGGTGGTGCACGACGCGGCCTGTGCGCCGTGCTCGCGGATCGCACAGGAGCTGCCGGGCTGCGTGACCGTCCGGGTCCGGGCGCGCTCCTGCCACGAGCCGCGGCTGGCCGAGATCTACCCGAACCTGCCGGCCGCCGTCGCCGGGTGCCGGGTGCCGGCGGTCGGTGTGCTCCGCACCGACGGGCAGGTCCGCTGGTGGACCGGGATGCGCGGGATCGTCGGGCTGGCGCCGGTGCTGCGGCCCGGCGCGCTGCCGGTCGCGGTCCGGCTGCTGTGCGAGGCGGCCGCGGTGCGGCGCTGAGACCGGGCCCCCGTGAGCCGGTCGTCGCCGCACCGGAGATCCTGGTCGGGTCAGAGTCGCCGTCCCACCGGAGGGAACCACCCGTGGACACCGCAGCCCAGCCCCTCGACCACGGGCCCGCGTGGCTGTTCTGCCCCGGCAACCGGCCCGACCGGTTCGCCAAGGCGCTCGCCGCGGCCGACGCCGTCATCCTCGACCTGGAGGACGCCGTCGGCCCGGACGACAAGGACGGCGCCCGGGACACCGTCGTCGCCGCGCTGGCGGAGCTGGACCGCACCCGGGTGGTCGTGCGGGTCAACGCGCCCGGCACCCCCGCCCACGACGGCGACGTCGCCGCGCTGGCCGCCTACCCCGACCTCACGCTGATGCTGCCGATGGCGACGAGCGCCGCCGCGGTGGAGGCGCTGGCCCCGCACCCGGTGATCGCGCTGTGCGAGACCGCGCACGGGGTGCTGGAGGCGCCGTCGATCGCCCGGGCGTCGAACTGCTCGGGCCTGATGTGGGGCAGCGAGGACCTGCTCGCCGACCTGGGCGGGCGCACCGGGCGCGCGGCCGGCGGCGGCTACGGCCCGGCCCTGACCGAGGCCCGCACCCGGATCCTCTACGCCGCCCGCGCCGCGGGCCCGGCCCCGGTCGACACCGTGCTCACCGACATCGCCGACACCGACACCCTGTTCGCCGACACCGTCGACGCGGCGAACGCGGGGTTCGCGGCGAAGGTGTGCATCCACCCGTCGCAGGTGGAGGTCGTGCGCCGCGGGTTCCGGCCCGGCGACGCCGAGATCGAGCACGCCCGCGCCCTGCTCGCCGAGGCGGAGCGGCACCCCGGGGTCTTCCGGTTCGGCGGGGAGATGGTCGACGCGCCGGTGCTCGCCCGGGCCCGGGCGACGCTGCGGCTGGCCGAGGCATAGACGACGTCTATCGCAGCACTCGGAAGCATCGATCGCGCGACGGGACTGTGCGACGGCCCGGCCGCGCTGTACCGGGCATGGACATCACCACACTGGCCGGACAGGACCTGCTGATCGTCGGCGGCGGCTCGGGCATCGCCCGCGCGCTCGCCGCCGACGCCGTCGCCGAGGGGGCCACGGTCACCCTCGCCGGGCGCGACCCGCAGCGGCTCGCCCCGGTGGCCGCACAGGTCGGCGCCGCCACCGCCCGGATCGACCTGACCGACGAGGGGAGCATCGCCGCCTTCGCCGCGACCTCGGGGCCGCTGGACCACGTCGTGTCGCTGGCCGCCGCACCGGCGAACGGGCCCGTCGCGGAGCTGGACCGCGACGCCGTACACACCGCGTTCGACGCGAAGGTCATCGGCCCGCTGCTGCTGGCCAAGCACCTCGCCCCGCTCGTGCGCGGCTCGTTCCTGCTGTTCTCCGGCGTCGCGGCCTGGCGCCCGGCCCCCGGACGGTCGGTGATGGCGACGACCAACGGCGCCGTCGCGTTCCTCGCGCAGGCCCTGGCCGTCGAGCTCTCCCCGGTGCGGGTCAACGCGCTCTCGCCCGGCATCGTCGACTCCGGCCAGTGGGACCGGCTCGGCGACGGCAAGGACGCCTTCCTCGCCGCCACCGCCGCGGCCAACCCGGCGCGGCGCATCGGCACCCCGGCCCAGCTCTCCGCCGCGGCCCGCTCGCTGCTCACCAACCCCTTCGTCACCGGCACGACCCTGCACGTCGACGGCGGCGGCCGGCTGGCCTGACCCGCGCCGCTCTAGGGGGCGAGCTGCGCGGCGACGGCGGCGGGCACGGGCACCCCGCGCCGTCGCAGCGCGGCGACGAACGCCGTCACCACCGGGTCCCGGCCCGGCCGGGTCAGCGCGACCACCTCCCGGTCCTGCGCCGGGTCCAGCGCCCGCACCACGCCCGGGGCGCCCGCGGGCAGTGCCGTCACCGGCACCACCGCGACGCCCAGCCCGGCGTCGGCGAGCCGGGCCGCGGTCGTCGCGCTGCGGGTGCGGGTCACCGCGTCGAGGGCGACGCCGTGCCCGGCGGCGAGGGTGTCGAGCCAGCCGGCCAGGCCGTTGCCGGGGTCGTAGTGCACCACGGGGCCGTCGCCGAGCGCGGCGACCGGGACCGGGCCCGGTGTGCCGGCGAGCGGGTGACGACGGGGGAGCACCGCGACCAGCGGCTCGCGGCCGAGCACCTCGGCGTCGACGCCGTCGCGGCCGGGGCGCGGGGACACCCCCACGTCGGCCGCGCCGTCGGCCACCCGGGCCGCGATCTCGTCGGCGCTGGTCAGCTCGGTGAGCTCCACCCGGGTCCGGGCGGCGGCGCCGGAGGAGGCCCGCAGCACCGGGGCGAGCAGCCCCGCGGTCATCGTCTCCGCGCACGCCACCCGCAGCACCCCGGCGCCACCGTGGGCGACCGCGCGCCCGGTCGTCAGCACCCGGTCCGCGGCCGCCAGCGCGGCGACGGCGTCGGCGTGCACCGCCCGCCCCGCGACGGTCGGGCGCACCCCGCGCGGCAGCCGCTCCAGCAGCGGGGTGCCGATCTCGCGTTCGAGCTGGGCCAGCTGGTGGGACAGCGCGGGCTGGGACAGGTGCAGGGCCGCGGCCGCCCCGGTCACCGACCCGTGGTCGAGGACGGCCACCAGGCATTCCAGCGCACGCAGTGTCGGCACGGCGACAACCTACGGGCACGGCGGCCCGGCGATGACTAGCGTGGGCGCCGTGACGATCTCCGGGTACGGGTCGTGGCCGACACCGGTCACGTCCGCAGTGGTGGTGACGGCCGCGGTGCGGCTCGGGGAGGCCCGCCCCGACGGTGCGCCCGGCACCGAGGACACCGGGGTGGTCTGGGCCGAGGGCCGCGCCGCGGAGGGCGGCCGGACCCAGCTGGTGCGCCGTACCGGCGGCGACGCCGCGGGCTCGCGCACCGACCTGCTGCCCGAGGGCGCGAACGCCCGCTCGGCGGTCCACGAGTACGGCGGCGGGGCGTGGTGGCTGCACGCCGGCAGCCCCGGCGTCGTCTGGTACGTCGAGTGGGCCGACCAGCGCCTGTACCGGCTCGACCGCGGCGCCGCCCCGGTCGCGCTCACCCCGGAGCCCGCGGTGCCCCGCGGCGACCGGCACGCCGACGGCGACGTCGCCCCCGACGGCACCTGGATGGTCGTGGTCCGCGAGCGCCACCACGCCGCGCACACCCCGGCCGCCGAGGTCGTCAACGAGATCGTGCGGCTCGACGCCCGCGCCCCGTCGACGCCGGAGGTGCTGGTCGGCGGCCCGGACTTCGTCGCCGCGCCGCGGATCTCCCCGGACGGCGGCACGCTGGCCTGGCTGTCCTGGAACCACCCGTCGATGCCGTGGGACGACGTCGAGCTCACCGTCCGCGACCTGGCGTCCGGGGTGGACACCGTCGTCGCGGGCGGGCCGGGGGAGTCGGTCACCGAGCCGCAGTGGCAGCCCGACGGGTCCCTGACCTTCCTCAGCGACCGCACCGGCTGGTGGAACCTCTACCGCTGGCTGCCCGGCCACGACATCGAGGCGCTCGTGCGCATCGACGCCGAGATCGGCGTGCCCGGCTGGGTGCTGGGCGGGTCGCGCTACGCCGTCCTGGAGGACGGCCGCGTCGTGTTCGCCCGCTCCTCGCGGGGCTTCGACGCGCTGGTGGTGCGGGAGGTCGACGGCCGGATCATCGAGCTCGACACCCCGTTCACCGCGATCGGCTCGGTGCGCGCCGACGGGCCCTACGCCGTCGTCTGCGTCGCGGGGACGCCCACCGCCGAGCCGGGCGTGCACCGCGTCGTGCCCGCCCCGGACGGCGCGGGGGAGCCCGGCGCGGCCGGGGTGCAGACCCTGCGCGCCCCGCGCGACCTCGGCCTGCACCCGGAGACCGTGTCGGTGCCCGAGCCGATCACGTTCCTGTCCTCGGACGCCGCGGGCAGCCCGCGCACCGGCTACGCGCTGTTCTACCCGCCGCTGGGCGGCCACGACGCCCCCGAGGGTGAGCTGCCGCCGCTGCTCGTCGTCATCCACGGCGGGCCGACCGGCTCCGCGACCCCGGTCCTCTCGGTCGCCGTGCAGTACTGGACCAGCCGCGGGTTCGGCGTCGTCGACGTCGACTACGGCGGCTCCACCGGCTACGGCCGCGCCTACCGCGAGCAGCTGAAGGGCGCCTGGGGGATCGTCGACGTCGCCGACTGCCTCGCCGCGGCCCGCACGCTCGCCGACACCGGCCGCGTCGACCCGGCCCGGATGGCGATCCGCGGCGGCTCCGCGGGCGGGTTCACCACCCTGGCCGCCCTCGCCCGCGACGACACCCCGTTCTCCGCCGGGGCCGACCACTTCGGCGTCGCCGACCTGGCCGCGCTCGCCCGGGACACCCACAAGTTCGAGTCCCGCTACCTCGACGGCCTGGTCGGGCCGTGGCCCGCGGCGGAGGCGGTGTACACCGAGCGCTCCCCGCTCACCCACGTCGGGCGCTTCCGCACCCCGCTGATCGTGCTCCAGGGCGACGAGGACGCCATCGTCCCGCCCAACCAGTCGGAGATGATCGTCGATGCGCTGCGCGGGCGCGGGGTGCCGGTCGCCTACCTGCTGTTCGCCGGGGAGCAGCACGGCTTCCGGCAGGCCGCGAACATCCGCCGGGCCCTCGACGCCGAGCTCGCGTTCTACTCCCGGGTGTTCGGGTTCGCGCTGCCCGCGGAGGAGGACATCGAGCCGGTGGAGATCGAGAACCTGTGAGTGCGGGGCACTTCCTCGCCCGCATGTCCCTCGATCCCGCGGCCCCGTCGCGCGGCTACCCGTTCGAGCTCCCCGTGGTCCGGTGGCTGCGCGAGCACGGCGGGCTCGCGCTCTACCCGGGCGTGACGTTCCTGGTGGGGGAGAACGGGTCCGGGAAGTCGACGCTGGTGGAGGCCGTCGCCGTCGCGTTGGGGCTGAACCCCGAGGGCGGGTCGCGGTCGTTCCGGTTCGCGACCCGGGCCAGCGAGTCCGACCTCGGGTCGCACCTGCGGGTCGCCCGGCGGCCGGGCCGGGAGCGCACCAGCTTCTTCCTGCGTGCGGAGTCGTACTACAACGTGGCGACCGAGGTCGAGCGGATCGGGTCCGGCCTGGAGCACGACTACGGCGGGTCGCCGCACGAGCGCAGCCACGGGGAGTCCTTCGTCGCGCTGATGACGCACCGGTTCTTCCCGCGCGGCCTCTACCTGCTCGACGAGCCGGAGGCGGCGCTGTCGGTCACCGGGGCCCTGGCGGTGCTGGCCCGGATGGTGGACCTGACCGCGCAGGGCAGCCAGTTCGTCGTCGCCACCCACTCGCCGATCCTGCTCGCCCTGCCGGGGCGACCGTCCTGCAGATCGGCGACGACGGCGCGGTCCGCCGCGTCGGGTACGACGAGGCGCTCCCGGTCGTCCTGACCCGGAGCTTCCTCGCCGACCCCGACGCGTTCCTGCGGCACCTGTAGGGCGACGGGCCTCAGACCGCCGCGCCGCCGGTGGGCACGGGCTCCGGAGCCGCCTGGGCGGTGGCCTTGCGCGGGCCCTGCGACAGCCGCTTCTCCACCAGCCGGGACAGCCCGGTCAGGATCAGGCACAGCCCGATGTAGATGACCGCGACGACCAGCGCGACCTGCAGGATCGGCGACCCGAGCTGCACCTGGCTGCCGAGCTGGCGGGCCACGAGCAGCAGCTCCTCGTAGAGGATCAGGAAGCCGAGCGCGGTGTCCTTCAGGACCACCACCAGCTGCGACAGGATCGTCGGCAGCATCGAGCGGACCGCCTGCGGGAGCAGCACCGAGGACATCACCTGGGTCTTGCGCAGCCCCAGGGCGTAGGCGGCCTCGCTCTGCCCGCGCGGGACCGCGTTGATCCCGGCGCGGAACACCTCGGCGAGCACCGAGCCGTTGTAGAGCATCAGGCCGAGCACGACGGCCCAGAACGCGGTGATCTCGATGCCCGCGCCCTGCGACATGCCGTAGTACATGATGAAGATCAGGACGAGCAGCGGGACGGCGCGGAAGAACTCCACGATCACGGTGCACGGGACCCGGATCCACGCGTGGTCCGACAGCCGCCCGGCGGCGAACACCGCCCCGAACAGCAGGGACAGGACCGCCGCGACGGCGAATGCGCGGATGGTGTTCCACAGCGCCTCGAGGATCCGGATCTGGATCGCCTCGTAGGTGATCCAGTCCCACATCCGGCCGCTGAACTGGCCGGTGGCCCAGAAGCGGTAGACGACGAACCCGAGGATCGCCACGATCACCGCGACGCCGACGACGCCGATCGTGCGGTTGCGGGCGCGGGCCGCCGGGCCCGGGATGTCGTAGAGGACCGAGCTCATCGGGCCACCCCCCAGCGGGCGTCGAGGCGGCGCTGCATCCAGGTCAGCGGGGCCACCAGGATCACGAAGATCAGCGCCACCCACAGCAGCCCGACGAGCACGTTGTAGCCGCGCTCGGAGAGGTTCTGGTAGATGCCGCCGGCCTGGAACACCGAGAAGCCGGACGCGATCGTGGTGTTCTTCAGCAGCGCGATCTGGATGTTCGTCATCGGCGGGACGGTGGCGCGCACCGCCTGCGGGAGCACCACCTGACCGAGGGTCTGGGTGAAGGTGAAGCCCAGCGCCCGCGAGGCCTCGGCCTGTCCGACCGGGACCGTGTTGATGCCCGACCGCACGACCTCGCACACGAACGCGGCGGTGTAGAGGATCAGGCCGACGCTCGCCAGCGCGAAGAAGCTGAGCTGGACGAGCTCGAGGCGGGGGTAGGCGAACGCGAAGAAGAACAGCACCAGCGTCAGCGGGGTGTTCCGCAGGATCGTCACGTAGCCGGTGCCGAAGGCACGCAGCGCGGGGACGGGGCTGACCCGCATGCCCGCCACCAGCGTGCCGAGCAGCAGCGACCCGATCGCGGCGACGACGAAGAGGCCGATCGTGCCGGCGAACCCGCCGACGTAGAGGTCGAGGTTGTCCAGCAGGACATCCACCGGGCGGCTCTCCTTTCTCTGGTCCCGACGTGTCTGGACCCGACGCGGCCCGGCGGGGTGGTGACGCGGTCACCGCCCCGCCGGGCCGCGGGCGGGATCAGTAGCGCTCGATGGCCGGCGGCTCGGTCTGGGTACCGGACTTGCCCAGGGTGCCGTCGTAGATGGTCTTCCAGGTTCCGTCGTCGATCGACGCCTGCAGCAGGTCGTTGATCTTGTTGCGGAGCGCGGTGTCGGCCTTCGGGACGCCGATGCCGTAGGGTTCGGAGGAGAACTTCTCGCCGACGACCTTCAGCTGCTGCGGGTTCTGCGCGGCGTAGCCGAGCAGGATCGCGTCGTCGGTGGTGACGGCGTCGACCTGGTTGTTGATCAGCTGGTCGACGCACTGGGTGTAGGTCTGGAACTCCACGACCTGGTCGGTCAGCTTCTGGTCCTTGACCCGCTGGATCGGGGTGGAGCCGGTGACCGAGCAGACCCGCTTGCCCTGCAGGGTCTGGGGGCCGGTGATCGCGTCGTCGTCGGCGCGGACGAGCAGGCTCTGCCCGGCGACGTAGTACGGACCGGCGAACCCGACGCGCTGCTTGCGCTTGTCGTTGATCGTGTAGGTGCCGACGTAGTAGTCGACGTCGCCGCGCTCGATGTTGTCCTCGCGCGCCGCCGACGGGATGACCTTGTAGTCGATCTGGTCGGGGGAGAAGCCGAGACCGCCCGCGACCATCCGGGCGATGTCGATGTCGAACCCGGAGAACTCGTTGGTGGTGGCGTCGCGGAAGCCCAGGTTCGGCTGGTCGTCCTTGACGCCGACGACGACGCGGCCGCGCTGCTTCATGGCGTCGAAGGTGGGAGAGCCCTCGACGGTCACGTTCTGCGCGACGGTCGGCTGGTAGCCCGAGCCCTCGGCGCCGGGGGCGCCCTCGCGGCCGCAGCCGGCCAGGGCGAGGGTGGCGGCCAGGGCGGCAGCCACCAGGATGCGGGTTCTCTTCACGGTTCGCTCCGCTCGTCGGGGGTGGTGGTGGAAGGCGTCCTCAGTGCGAGAGGATCTTGCCGAGGAAGTCCTTGGCGCGGTCGCTGCGCGGGGCGGTGAAGAACTCGTCCGGGGTCGCGTCCTCGACGATCTCGCCGTCGCTCATGAAGACGACGCGGTGCGCGGCCCGGCGGGCGAAGCCCATCTCGTGGGTCACGACGACCATCGTCATGCCCTCCTTGGCCAGCGAGGTCATGGTGTCGAGCACCTCGTTGACCATCTCCGGGTCGAGCGCCGAGGTCGGCTCGTCGAAGAGCATCACCTTCGGCTTCATCGCCAGCGCGCGGGCGATCGCCGCGCGCTGCTGCTGGCCGCCGGAGAGCTGCGCCGGGTACTTGTCGCGCTGGTTGGCGATGCCGACGCGCTCCAGCAGCGCCAGCCCGGTCTTCTCGGCCTCGGCCTTGGAGACGCCGCGGACCTTGAGCGGGGCCAGCGTGACGTTCTCCAGGATCGTCTTGTGCGCGAACAGGTTGAACGACTGGAAGACCATGCCGACGTCGGCGCGCAGGGCGGCCAGCGCCTTGCCCTCCGCCGCCAGCGCGGTGCCGTCGATCTCGATCGTTCCGGTGTCGATCGGCTCGAGCCGGTTGATCGTGCGGCAGAGTGTGGACTTGCCGGAACCGGAGGGGCCGAGGACGACGACGACCTCCCCACGGGCGACGTCCAGATCGATGTCGCGCAACACGTGGAGGTCGCCGAAGTGCTTCTGCACCCCGGCCATCCGCACCATGGGAGTGCTGGACGCGGGCGGGCTGGTCATGCTGCCTCCGGACATGGCGAGAGCCTGGACGGAACGGACAAGCGAGTCCATCACCTTGAGGAACCTTTAGGGTCTCGGCCACATAACGGAAAGGGCGGACAGCGGTGCACATCCTGCTGATCGAGGACGACGACCGGGTCGCCGCCGCGCTGCGCCCGGCGCTGCACCGGCACGGGATGACCACGACCCGCCTCGACCACGGCCGCGGCGCCGTCGACCACCTCGACGGCGTCGACGTCGTGCTGCTCGACCTGGGCCTCCCCGACGCCGACGGGCTCGACGTCTGCCGCGCGATCCGCGCCGTCTCCGAGGTCCCGGTGCTGATGGTGACCGCCCGCGGCGAGGTCACCGACCGCATCGCCGGGCTGCACACCGGCGCCGACGACTACCTGGTCAAGCCCTACGACATCGGCGAGCTCGTGGCCCGCGTGCACGCGGTGCAGCGCCGCCGCAAGGTCGGCGACGACGGCACGGTCGCCCCGGCCGGGTCGGCCCCGGTGACCGTCGGCGACGTCCGCGTCGACCCCGAACGGCACGAGGTCACCGTCGCCGGGGAGCAGGTCGTGCTCACCCGCAAGGAGTTCCAGGTGCTGTCGCTGCTCGCCCGCGCCGACGGCGCCGTCTGCACCCGCGCCCAGATCGTCGCCGAGGTGTGGGGGCGCGGCTGGGCGGGCGCGAACCGGACCCTCGACGTGCACGTGGCGACGCTGCGGACCAAGCTCGGTCGCCCCGAGCTGGTGCGCACCGTGCGTGGCGTCGGGTACCGCTTCGCCGCCACCGAGGACTGACCCGTGCGCAGCCGGCTGCTGCTGGTCGTGCTCGTGCTCGTCGGGCTGCTCGCCGCCGGGCTGGGCGTCCCGCTGGCCTGGACCGCCGCCCAGCGCGCCCAGGAGGAGGTCTTCACCGACCGGCTCACCGACACGATCTCCTTCGCCTCCACCGCGCAGCGCCCGCTCATCGAGGCCCCCGCGGGCAGCTCCGCGCTCACCACCTTCACCGACGAGATCACCCGCTACGACGACGTCTACGGCGTCGCGGTGCTGGTGTTCGACCGGACCGGCCGGACCCTGACCGCGTCCCGCCCGGCCGACCGGCTGCCCGAGCTGGGGGACTACGCCACCGAGCGGACCGCGGTCGCGCTGGCCGGGCGCCGCTCGTCGACCTACCCGCTGCTGATGCCGTGGGACGCCCGGCCGCTGGTGCTGGCCGAGCCCGTGCTCGTCGACGGCGAGGTCGTCGGCGCGGTGGCGACGGTGTCATCGACCGACGCGCTGCGGGCCGAGGCGGTGCGCACCTGGTCGTTGATCGCCGGGGCCGCGGTGTTCGCGCTGCTCGCCGGCACCCTGGTCGCGCTGCCGCTGACCGCCTGGGTGCTGCGCCCGGTCCGCCGGCTCGACGAGGCGATGGGCCGGGTCGGGACGGCCGTCGTCGCCGGGGGGCCGCCCGGTCCGCCGTCGCGGCGCAGCGGCCCGCCGGAGCTGCGCTCGCTGGCCGGGTCCTTCGACCGGATGACCGAGACGGTGCGCGAGGCGCTGGCCGCCCAGCGCGCGTTCGTCGCCGACGCCTCCCACCAGCTGCGCAACCCGCTCACGGCGCTGCGCCTGCGGCTGTCGAACCTCGACGGGCACGTCGACCCGGCCGCCGCCGACGACCACCTCGCGGCGATGGAGGAGGCCGAGCGGCTGTCCCGGGTGCTCGACGGGCTGCTCGCGCTGGCCCGCGCCGAGCGCGCGGTGGAGGACCCGGGCGACGCCGAGGACACCGACCTCGACGTCGTCATCGCCGAGCGGGTGGACAACTGGCGGCCGCTGGCCGAGCACTCCGGGATCGAGCTGCGCCGCAGCGGCCCGCACGGCCTGCACGCCCGGATCGGCGAGCCCGCGCTGGAGTCGGTGCTCGACGCGCTGCTCGACAACGCGCTCAAGTACACCCCGGCCGGGCGACGGGTGCGGGTCGCGACGCTGCGCACCGCGGACCGGATCGGCGTCAGCGTCGTCGACGGCGGTCCCGGCCTGGCGCCGGAGGACCGGGCGCGCGCCACCGACCGGTTCTGGCGGGCGCCCGGGCAGACCAACGTCGAGGGCAGCGGGCTGGGCCTGGCCATCGCGGTGCGGACCGCCGCCGCGGCCGGCGGGAGCCTGCAGCTGGGCGACGCCCCGGGCGGCGGGCTGCGGGTCACGCTGTGGCTGCGCCCCGGGGCACCTCAGTAGCCCTTGGTGGCCCGGTAGAACGCGACGGCGCCCTCGTGCAGCGGGATCGGCTGGGTGCCGATCGCCGAGCGGGAGTCGACGGTCACCGCGGCCGGGCTGGCCTGGGCCAGCCGCGGCTGCTCGTCGAAGGCGGCGCGGATGAGCGCGCCGGCCAGGTCGGCGTCCATCCCCTCGGTGACCAGCAGCGCGTTGCGCACCGACAGGCAGGAGACCGGACCGGGCAGGCCGTAGGTGTTCGCGGGGACCGTCGCCACCGAGTAGACGGGGTACCGGTCGCGCATGCGGTCGAGCACGCCGCCGAGCTCCAGCAGCCGGATCGGGACCTGCGCGGCCAGCTCCCGCACGCCGTCGGTGGGGACCCCGCCGGACCAGAAGAACGCGTCGAGGCCGTTCTCGCGCAGCGCCGCCGCCGCGTCCGGGAGGCCCAGCTCCGCGCGGGTGCCCAGGCCCGCGACGCCGATCCCGGCGACGTCGAGCAGCCGGGTCGCGATCGGCTGGTAGCCGCTGCCGCCCGGGCCGATCGACACCCGTCGTCCGCGCAGGTCGGCGATGGTGCGCAGGCCGGAGTCGGCGCGCACGACGATGTGGGTGACGTCGTCGTAGAGCCGGGCCAGTGCGCGCGGCTCGGCCGGACCGGTGGTGCGGGCGGCGACGTCGGCGGCCACGTCGACCTGGCTGATCGTGACCGCGGCCGCACCGGTGGTCAGCAGGTCCATGTTCTGCGCGCTGCCCGCGGTCTCCAGCACCTGCGGGGCCGCGGCGAGCCCGAGCCGTTCCCGCCAGATCTCCGACAGCGTGCGCGCGAGGTTGATGTACACCCCCGGCTGCACCCCGCCGGCGATCACCAGGGGGGCGGCGGGCCGGGGCCCGGTACAGGCGGGCAGCCCCGCCCCCAGACCCAGCGCCGCCCCCGCGCGCAGCACGGTGCGCCTCGTCAGCGGGGGCCCGGGCCGGTGCACCCGCCCATCATCCCCGACGGCCCCGTCCCGGCGTCGTCGCACCGGGCGCCTACCCTCGGGTGTGTGAGCCGCAGCTACACCGTGCGCACCTACGGGTGCCAGATGAACGTGCACGACTCGGAGCGGATGGCCGGTCTGCTGGAGGACGCCGGGTACGCCCGGGCCGAGGACCCCGACACCGCCGACGTCGTCGTGTTCAACACCTGCGCGGTGCGGGAGAACGCGGACAACAAGCTCTACGGCAACCTCGGGCACCTGCGCCCCCGCAAGGTCGCGAACCCTGACATGCAGATCGCCGTGGGCGGCTGCCTGGCCCAGAAGGACCGCGACACGATCACGCGGCGGGCCCCGTGGGTCGACGTCGTGTTCGGCACGCACAACGTGCACGCCCTGCCGACGCTGCTGGAGCGGGCCCGGCACAACGAACAGGCGCAGGTCGAGATCGCCGAGGCGCTCGAGGTGTTCCCCTCGACGCTGCCCGCGCGGCGCGACTCCGCCTACGCCGGCTGGGTGTCGATCTCGGTGGGCTGCAACAACACCTGCACGTTCTGCATCGTGCCGTCGCTGCGCGGCAAGGAGCGCGACCGGCGCCCCGGCGACGTGCTCGCCGAGGTGCAGACCCTCGCCGCCGACGGCGTGCTCGAGGTGACCCTGCTGGGGCAGAACGTGAACGCCTACGGCTCGGACATGGGTGACCGGCAGGCGTTCTCGAAGCTGCTGCGGGCCTGCGGCGAGGTCGAGGGGCTGGAGCGGGTGCGGTTCACCAGCCCGCACCCGCGCGACTTCACCTCCGACGTGATCGCCGCGATGGCGCAGACCCCGAACGTCTGCCCGCAGCTGCACATGCCGCTGCAGTCCGGCTCCGACGACGTCCTGCGCCGGATGCGCCGCAGCTACCGCTCGGAGCGGTTCCTGTCGATCCTGGCCGAGGTGCGGGAGTCGATCCCGCACGCGGCGATCACCACCGACATCATCGTCGGTTTCCCCGGCGAGACCGAGCAGGACTTCCAGGACACCCTCGACGTCGTCGAGCGGGCCCGGTTCGCCGCGGCGTTCACCTTCCAGTACTCGAAGCGCCCCGGGACGCCCGCCGCGGACCTGCCCGACCAGCTGCCCAAGGCCGTCGTGCAGGAGCGCTACGAGCGCCTCGTCGCGCTGCAGGAGCGGATCTCCTGGGAGGAGAACCGTAGGCAGGAGGGCACCGAGGTCGAACTGCTGGTGTCCACCGGCGAGGGCCGCAAGGACGCGGCGACCGCCCGGCTCACCGGCCGCGCCCGCGACGGGCGGCTCGTGCACTTCGCGCCCGGGGACGCGACCGGCATCCGGCCGGGCGACATCGTCACCGTCCGGATCGACCGCGGTGCCCCGCACCACCTCGTCGCCGACGGCGGCGTGCTCACCCACCGCCGCACCCGCGCCGGCGACGCCGCCGAGGCCGGCGAGCGCCCGTCCGGGGCACCCACCACCCTGGGACTGCCCGCGTTCGGCGCCCCGGCGCCCGAGCCGGCACCCGCCGCGCCGTCCTGCGGCGTCCCCGCCACCACCGGAGGTACCCGATGAGCGACGTGTCCCCGGAGACCCGCGCCGAGATCGACCGGGCCGGGCGCGGTGTCGCCCGCCGGATCGACCCGGGCGCGCGCGCCATGCTGATCGCGGTGGCGATCGTCGCCGCCGTCGCCGCGTTGCTGCTGCCGTGGGTGGCGGGCACCCCGGGCTGGCAGGTGCTGGCCTCCGGCGCCTCCGGGCCGCTGCCGACGCTGTTCTCGTTCACGATGACCGGGTTCGCCGTCGTGGTGTCCGCGGCCGCGCTGCTGACCCGGCTGTGGGCACTCGCGTGGCTCGCGGCCTTCGGCTGCGGGATCTCCTCGGTGAACGGGCTGTGGGCGATCTGGTCGCAGCAGACCGGCGCCGAGGCCGGCCCCGGGTTCGGGATGGTCCTCGGCGTGATCGCGGTCGTGCTGCTGACCTTCGTGTGGGCGGGCGCCGCGCTGCAGCGCGACTGACCCCTACCGCTCGTCGACCGCCTGCTCGGCGGCGGTCAGCCACTCCCGCCACTGCGCCGCCTGCGCACGGGCCTGCTCGGCGCGCCTGCCGTCGCCGGCCGCCTCGGCCTTCTCCGCCTGCGCCTCGAACTGCTCGACCCGCACCCGGAACTGCTCCACGCGGGCCTGGGCCTCGGGGTCGGTGCGGCGCCACTGCGCGTCCGCGGCGGCGGCGACCTTGTCCTCGATCCCGCGCAGCCGCCCCTCCAGGGTGCGGATCTCCTCGCGCGGGACCTTGCCGATGGCCTCCCAGCGCTCCTGGACCTCGCGCAGCCGGGCCCGTGCGCCGTCCGGGTCGGACAGGTCGATCGTCTCGGCCTCGGCGAGCAGGGCCCGCTTCGCCTCGGCGTTCTCGGCGAACTCGGTGTCGCGGGCGGAGAAGTGTTCGCCACGGCGGGCGAAGAAGCGGTCCTGCGCGCCGCGGAAGCGGGCCCACAGCGCGTCGTCGGCCTCGCGGTGGGCGCGGCCCGCGGCCTTCCACTCGGTCATGAGGTCGCGGTAGGCGGCCGCGGTCGCGTTCCACTCGTCGGAGTCGGCCAGGGCCTCGGCCTGGTCGACGAGCTCCTCCTTGCGGGCCTTCGCCGTGACCCGCTGACGGTCGAGGTCGGCGAAGTGCGAGCCGCGCCGCCGGTTGAACGCCTCACGGGCCTTCGAGAAGCGCTTCCACAGCTGCTCGTCGGTCTTCTTGTCGACGCCGCGGACGGTGCGCCACTCGTCGAGGATCGCCTTGAACCGGTCCCCGGCCTGCTTCCACTGCGTGGAGTCCGCGGCCATCTTCTCGGCCTCGACGGCGAGCGCCTCCTTGCGGGCGACGGCGTCGTGCCGGGCGCGCTCGCGCTCCTCCTTCGCCGCGCTGACGCCCTGCTCGGCCCGGCCGACCAGCTCGTCGAGCCGCTCGCGCAGGGCGGGGACGTCCCCGACCACGTGCGCCTCGCCGAGGCCCTCGCGCAGCGCGGTGAGCGCGGTCAGCGACGCCTTCGCGTCCCCGCCGCCGGCGATCCGCGCGGCGAGCACCTCGGTCTCGGTGACCAGTGCGTCGAACCGCTTCGCGTAGTGCTCCAGGCCCTCCGCGGGCGGTCCGGCCTGGTAGGAGCCGACGACCCGCTCGCCGTCGGCGGTGACCAGGGTGATGGTCCCGTCGTCGTCGGCGCGGCCCCAGCGGCCCGGGTCACCGGCCGCCGAGGGCACCGGCGACGGCAGCGCGGCGGGCGGCGCGGGCGGTGCGACCGCGGCCGGGGTGGGCGCGGGTCGCGCGGCGGGCGGCGGTCCGGGCCGCGGGCCGGGCCGGGGCGGCCCCGGCTTCGGCGGGGTGGGCCGGGTGGGCTCGGCACCCTGTCCTGCAGCGTCGGTCGCGTGGGTCTCGGACACCGGTAGGTCCTCCTCGTTCGGCCCGCCGCGGGGGCGGGCGCCCCGGTGCGGATGTCCGTCCGGGGCCGTGCGCGCACCGGGCCCCTCGCGCGGTGCGGAGGCCGGAACGGCGATTCAAGCAGGTCCACCGCCCTCGGGGGAACCGCGTGCCCCCCGGCCGGGTACGGGCGTCGCGGCGGGGGAGCGCTGATTACCCTCGGATCCCGTGCCCGCCGCGATCGCCGTCCTGCCCCAGCCCCCGCTCCTCGTCCCCGCCCTGAGCGGCGACGCGGCGGTCGAGACCGAGGGGCTGCGCGAGGCCGTCGCCACCGCCGTGGCGGGTCTGGCCGCGGCCGCGGACAGCTGGGTCGTCGTCGGCGCCGACCCCGGCGGGCGGCGCACCGTCGCCCCGGGCACCCGGGGCACCTTCGCCGGCTACGGCCGCGACGTCCCCGTCGCGCTGCCCGGCCCGGACGGCCCCGACGAGGGCGCGGAGCTGCCGCTCCCGCTGCTGGTCGCGGCCTGGGCCGCGGCGCCGGCCGGGGTCGGGTCGGCGCGCGGCGAGCTCGTCGCACCGGACACCCCGGTCGCCGACTGCCTGGCGCTGGGCGCGGAGCTCGCCGGCGAGGGGGTCGGGCTGCTCGTCGTCGGTGACGGCGCGGCCAAGCACACCGCGAAGGCCCCCGGCGGGTTCGACGGCCGCGCCGAGGCGTTCGACGCCGTCGTCGCCGCCGCGTTCGACGCCGGTGACCCCGAGGCGCTCGCCCGGCTCGACCCGGACGGCGCCGCCGCGCTCTGGGCGTCCGGGCGCGCGCCGTGGCAGGTGCTGGCCGGTGCCGCGCGCGGGCGGGCCTGGACGGCGGCGCACCGGCACACCTCGATGCCCTACGGCGTCGCCTACCACGTGGCGCTGTGGGAACCGGCGTGAGCGCCCCTCCGTCGACGGCACCGCCGCTGGTCGTCGTGGTCGGGCCGACCGCGACCGGCAAGTCGGACCTGGGCCTGGAGCTGGCGCTGGCGCTGGACGGGGAGGTCGTCAACGCCGACGCGATGCAGCTCTACCGCGGCCTGGACGTCGGCACCGCGAAGCTCGCCCCGCACGAGCGGCGCGGCGTCGTCCACCACCAGCTCGACGTCCTGGACGTCACCGAGACCGCCTCGGTCGCGGCCTACCAGCGCGAGGCCCGCGCCGTCGTCGAGGAGCTGCGTGCCGCCGGGCGCACCCCGGTGCTCGTCGGCGGCTCGGGGCTCTACGTGCAGGCCGTGCTGGACGAGCTGGAGTTCCCCGGCACCGACCCGGAGCTGCGCGCCGCGCTGGAGGCCGAGCTGGAACGCGACGGGTCCGGCGCGCTGCACGCCCGCCTCGCCGCGGTCGACCCGGCCGCCGCGGAGCAGGTGCTGCCCTCCAACGGGCGGCGGATCGTCCGCGCGCTCGAGGTGATCGCGCTGACCGGCCGGCCGTTCCGGGCGACGCTGCCCGGCGCGGGCACCCCCCGCTACGACGCCGTGCTGCTCGGCGTGGACCGCGACGTCGCCGAGCTCGACGAGCGCGTCGCGCTGCGGGTGGACCGGATGCTCGACGACGGTCTGGTCGACGAGACCCGCGCCCTGCTCCGCCACGGGCTGGCGCAGGGCCGCACCGCGTCCCGCGCGCTGGGCTACCGGCAGGTGATCGAGGCCCTCGACCGCGACCCCGCCCACCCCGACCTCGCCGGCGTCCGGGAGGAGACGGTCCGGGCGACCCGGCGGTTCGTGCGCCGCCAGCGCTCCTGGTTCCGCCGCGACCGCCGCATCCACTGGCTCGACGGCGCCGACCCGGACCTGGTGGCCTCGGCGCGCGCGGTGCTCGCTCGTAGGCTGGTGGCATGACGGGCGGTATCGCGTTCAGCAAGGGGCACGGCACGCAGAACGACTTCGTGGTGCTGCCCGACCCGGACGCCGCGCTCGACCTCACCCCGGCCCGCGTCGCCGCGCTGTGCGACCGCCGCCGCGGCCTCGGTGCGGACGGGGTGCTGCGGGTCGTGCGCTGGGCGAAGCTCGCCGGGGAGCCCGGCGTCGGTGAGCCCGCCGACGGCGTCGAGTGGTTCATGGACTACCGCAACGCCGACGGCTCGCTCGCCGAGATGTGCGGCAACGGCCTGCGCGTGTTCGCCCGCTACCTGCACGAGCGCGGCTGGGCCACCGGCGGCCCGGTCGGCACCCGCAACGGGGTGCTCGACACCGCGGTCGGGCCGGACGGGGTCTCGGTCGGGCTCGGGACGGTCGGCGTCGGACCGGCGTCGGTCGCCACCAGCGGCGACGCGCGTTTCGACGGCATCGCCCTGGACGTCGGCAACCCGCACCTGGCCTGCGTCACCGCGGCCGACCCGGACACCCTCGACCTGACCCGCGCGCCCTCGTTCGACCCGGCGCTGTTCCCGAACGGGGTGAACGTCGAGTTCCTGACCCCGCTGGACGGTCCCGCCGACGGCGGCCGCATCCGGATGCGGGTGCACGAGCGCGGGGTGGGGGAGACCCGCTCCTGCGGCACCGGGACCGTCGCCGCCGCCGTCGCCGCGCTGCGGCACGCCGGGCACCCCGCCGGCGACGTGCAGGTCACCGTCCCGGGCGGGCTGCTGCGGGTGACGGTGGAGGCGGGTACCGACGAGCGGACCGGGCCCACGACGCTGCACGGCCCGGCCGTGCTGCTCGCGTCCGGGGAGCTGGACCGCGCGTGGTGGGACGCGCCCGCCTGAGCATCGCGAATCCGGGCGGACACGGGCCCCGCGACGTGGGAGGATGGGGTCAAGATGACTGATGCCCACACGCACCCCTCCGTGACCCCCTCCACGTCGAACCCGGTTCCGACGGGTGGCGAGCTCGACCTGGAGGAGCGCACGTCGCTGCGCCGGATCCACGGGCTGTCCACCGAGCTCACCGACATCACCGAGGTCGAGTACCGCAAGCTCCAGCTGGAGCGGGTCGTGCTCGTCGGCGTCTGGACCGAGGGCACGGCCGAGCAGGCCGAGAACTCGATGACCGAGCTGGCCCGCCTCGCCGAGACCGCCGGTTCCGAGGTGATGGACGGCCTCGTCCAGCGCCGCTCCAGCCCGGACCCGGCCACGTTCATCGGCTCCGGCAAGGTCGAGGAGCTGCTCGGGACCGTCCGCGCCACCGGCGCCGACACCGTGATCTGCGACGGCGAGCTGTCGCCCGGCCAGCTCCGTCAGCTGGAGGAGCGGCTCAAGGTCAAGGTCATCGACCGGACCGCGCTGATCCTCGACATCTTCGCCCAGCACGCCCGTTCCCGGGACGGCAAGGCCCAGGTCGAGCTCGCGCAGCTGTCCTACCTGCTGCCGCGGCTGCGCGGCTGGGGTGAGGCGCTGTCCCGGCAGGTCGGTGGCCGCGCCGCGGGCGGTGTCGGTATCGGTGGCCGTGGCCCCGGTGAGACGAAGATCGAGCTGGACCGGCGCCGGATCCGGGCGCGCATGTCGAAGCTGCGCCGCGAGATCGGTGCGATGCGCCAGGTCCGCGAGACCCAGCGCGGCAGCCGTCGCCGCAACGAGATCCCCTCGGTCGCGATCGTCGGCTACACCAACGCGGGCAAGTCGAGCCTGCTCAACCAGCTCACCGACGCCGGGGTGCTGGTGCAGGACGCGCTGTTCGCGACTCTGGACCCGACCACCCGCAAGGCGCAGACGCCCGACGGGCACGACTACACCCTCACCGACACCGTCGGGTTCGTGCGGCACCTGCCGCACCAGCTCGTCGAGGCGTTCCGCTCCACGCTGGAGGAGGCCGCCCGGGCCGACCTGCTGGTGCACGTCGTCGACGGGTCCGACCCGCTGCCCGACGACCAGATCGCCGCGGTCCGCCAGGTGCTCGTCGAGGTCGGGGAGGCCGCGGGCGACACGATGCCGCCCGAGCTGCTGGTGATCAACAAGACCGACGCGGCCGGTGACCTCGCGCTGGCCCGGCTGCGGCACGCCCAGCCGGACGCGGTGTTCGTCTCCGCGCACAGCGGCGCCGGGATCCCGCAGCTCCGGGAGCGCATCGCCGAGCGCCTGCCGCGCCCGGAGTACGAGGTCGACCTCCTGCTGCCCTACACCGAGGGTGCGCTGGTCGCGCGGCTGCACGACGACGGCGAGATCCTCGCCGAGGAGCACACCGCCGACGGCACCCGGATCCGGGCGCGGGTCAAGCCCGAGCTGGGCACCGCGGTGCTGCCGTTCGCGGTGGCGGGCTCGGCCCTGCCGGCCGGGACCGGCACCGACCTGCCGGCGACGGCGGCGGGCCACTGAGCGTCCCACCGGCCGGGCGAGCGGGTCCCGGGGTCGTGGCCCGCCGCCTGACCGCGGTTCTCTGCCTGTCCGGTGCGCTCACGGGTGCGGCCGCGCCGCCGTCCGGGGCGACCCCGGTCTGCTCGATCGACGACCCGCGGTTGGAGGAGCTGTCCGGGCTGGTCGCCGAGGGCCCGCCCGGCGCGGCCCCGCAGCGCTACCACGCCATCGTCGACGGCGGCGGGACCGCGCGGGCGTTCACCCTGGACCCGGCCGGCTGCGCGGTCACCGGCACCCGGCAGGCCGACGTCGCGGTCACCGACGTCGAGGACCTCGGCCTCGGACCGGGCGGGGAGCTGTGGCTCGCCGACACCGGCGACAACGGGGCGCAGCGCGGCTCGGTCCGGCTCGTCGTGCTGCCCCCGGCCGGGCCGCCACGGGTGCACGACCTGATCTACCCCGACGGTCCGCGCGACGTCGAGGCCCTGCTGGTCGGCGACGACGGCGTGCCCCTGCTGGTCGACAAGACCACCGGGGCCGCCGGGGTCTACCGGCCCGCCGCACCGCTGCGCGACGGCGGGGACCCCGTGGAGCTGCGCCGGGTGGCCCAGGTCGTGCTGCCCTGGTCCGGCACCGGTGGCGGGCCGCTCGGGGCCGCCGGGTCGCGCACGGTCACCGGCGGCGGGGTCTCGCCGGCCGGGGCCGAGGGCGGGCGCGCCGCCGTGCTGCGGACCTACACCGACGCCTGGGTGTTCCCGCTGCCCGCCGGCGGACCGGCGACGGCGGACGCGCTGGTCGAGGCCCTGGGCGGGGCACCGCTGCCGGTGCCGTTGCCGGGGGAGGTCCAGGGTGAGGCGGTCGCCCCGGACGGCCAGGGCGCGCTGCACTCCGGGAGCGAGGCGCGGGGCCTGACCGCGGCGGCGATCACGGTCGTCCCGGGCGCGGTGACCGCGGCGACCGTTCCGCGGGCACCGGTCGTGCCCCAGCCCGCCGAGGTGCCGGAGTACCGCACGTACCCGTCGTGGCTGCCCGCCGCGGGCGGGGCCGCGGCGCTCGGGGCGCTGCTGGTCGCCGGCGCCGTCGCGATGTCCC
Source organism: Pseudonocardia sp. TMWB2A (assembly GCF_017312135.1). Classification (NCBI taxonomy): domain Bacteria; kingdom Bacillati; phylum Actinomycetota; class Actinomycetes; order Pseudonocardiales; family Pseudonocardiaceae; genus Pseudonocardia; species Pseudonocardia sp. TMWB2A. The sequence continues at coordinate 5,051,455 of NZ_QKQY01000002.1, read as the reverse complement.
TGCACGGACGGCGCCGCCGGTCCCGCTGACCGCGGGACGGGGCGCCGTCCGAGGCGGTCAGAGGCGGCGCAGGACCGCCACGACGCGGCCGAGGATCGACGCGTCGTCACCCGGGATCGGGTCGTAGGCGTCGTTCGCGGGCATCAGCCAGATGTGCCCGTCCTTGCGGCGGAACGTCTTCACGGTCGCCTCGCCGTCGATCATCGCGGCCACGACCTCGCCCTGCTCGGCCACCGGCTGCTGGCGCACGACGACCCAGTCGCCGTCGGTGATCGCGGCGTCGACCATCGAGTCGCCCTTGACGTTGAGCAGGAACAGCGTGCCCTCGCCGACGATCTCGCGCGGCAGCGGGAACACGTCCTGCACGGCCTGCTCGGCCAGGATCGGGCCACCGGCGGCGATGTCGCCGATGAGCGGCACGAACGCCGGCGCCGGCCGCGCGGAACGCAGGTCGGCGGTGTCGGTGTCGGAGTCCGTCCCGTCGGTACCGGCGATCTGCTCCGGGCTGCGGACGTCGACCGCGCGGGTGCGGTTCGGGTCGCGCCGGAGGAAGCCCTTGCGCTCCAGGGTGCGGAGCTGGTGGTGCACCGACGAGGTGGACGTGAGGCCCACCGCGTCACCGATCTCGCGGACGCTGGGCGGGTAGCCGTACCGGTCCACCCAGTCCCGGATGACGGCCAGGACCTTCTTCTGCCGCGGGGTCAGGCCGCGGGTGTCGGCCGCGGGGTCGGGGAACTCCCGGACCTTCGCGGATCCCCGGTCCGCGGCGGTGCCGGTCACGCCGGGACCACCGTGTCCGGTGTCGTCCGCTGCCATCGCATTCGCCTCCTCGGGGTACTTACGGCGACGACCCTAGCCGCCGCGGGCCCGTTCGCCAAACATGCGTTCGAAGTCGCCCGGGGCGTGTCGTGGATTCCGGCGGGCCGCGGTGGTACAACATCGCACAGGCGTTCGATCGAACACTGGTTCGATCGAACGCGGTCCGCGTCGCCGCCCGGCCGCGCGGGGGAGACCGGCAGCGGGAACGGCAGCGGGGGTGGCGATCGTGGGTACGGCGGTCATCGGGGACGTGACGGTCATCGGGCGGGTCCCGGTGCGCACCACGACCGACGGGGTGCGTCCCGGCCCGGCGCCGGGCGTCGTGCGCCGTGCGGTGGCCGCGTCGGGTGTCCTGCTCGCCTCGGCGGCCGCGGTCGTCGCGCTCGGGGTGCTCGCCGACGTCGCGGTCGCCACCCACGGCCCGGCCGGGCCGCCCGCGGTCGGCGCACCACGCTGAGAACGTCCCGGCACGGGCGACGACCTGCGGGAACGCGGTTGTTGTCGGTGCCGGGTGCTACACCGCTCGTACGCCCGTTCGACCGGGCTCGGGGAAGGGCCGGTCGGGAGCGGGGGAGACGAGACCGCCCGGGGGACGGGCGGTCCGACGGCAGGAGGAACCATGCGAGAGCTCGACGAGCGGATCCGCGACCACGGCGCGGTCGGCTGCCTGACCGGCGCCCCGGCGCCCGGCACCCCCACCTCGCGCGCCCGGCGCGCCGCCCGGGAGCGGGTGCGGGCCGCCGACGGCGTCGCCGGTGCGGCCGGTGCCGGCTCGTCGGCCGCCGCCCGCGCGGCCCACCGGTGGGCCGCCCACGGGGCGCACGAGCGCGCGCTGACCGAGTCGGTCGCCCGCCATCCCGCCGCCCGTTCCCGGCGCGCCCCGGTGCCCGGTCCCTCGGGGGCCGGTCCCGCCGGCGGTCCGAACGTCGCCGTCCGGACGCCCCGCTGCACCACCGCGGCCCCGGCCCCGGGGGCGACGGCGACCCTGACGCGGCCCGCACCGGCCGCGGCGCCGGCCCGTACGCGGTCGGTGGCCGTGCCGGCACCGCGCACCGTCCGTCCGCCGTCCCGGCGCTGCCTGGTCCCGGCGCGCCCGCGCCCGGCCCGCAGCCGCGCCCGCGGTCGCCTGGAGCGGTTCCTCACCGGGGTCGCGGCCCTGCTGTGCGCGACGACCGCGGTGGTGGCGCTCGGGCTACTGGGCGACGCGGCGGCGGGCTGGAACGCCCCCGCGGCCGCCGTGCCGTCGGTCGGCGCCGTGCGCTGACCTCGGCCGGCGCCGCGCCCGGGGCGCGCACGGCTGTGCGCCGCGCGGCGGGGCGGTCCGAGGTGGTGACGGTGCGGAGCGGCGGACGCCGTGTCGGCGTGGCATCGGGTGACGGCGTGCGCGGGGATGGCGCACGGGTGTCGGGGCGCGGTCGCCGGGATGTCGTCGGAGGAGTCGGCGACGTGCCGCCGGGCGCGTCCGCAGGGCGTGTCCCCGCATCGGGTGGCCGCCGGTCGCGGTCCCTGCGGCGCGACGGACGGCGCCGCCCGCGACGTTCCTCGGCGCCACCAGCGCCGATGCCCCGCTCCATGATCGTCGGCGACGGACCGGTCGCGGAACGTGGTGTGCGAGGCTCGGATCCCGATCGGGCGAAGCTCGGCGTGGCGTGGGCCCCGGGATGGCGTACCCCTAGATGTAGGGGTTACATTGGTGTCGTTCCGCCACTGGTTGGGGGGACTGATCGCTGCGGAGAGTTTCCGGAACGTCACGGAAGAGGGGTGTGAGCGTCCATGCGCTGCCCGTTCTGCCGACACCCGGACTCCCGCGTGATCGACTCCCGGACCGCCGACGACGGGACATGCACCCGCCGGCGCCGGTCCTGCACCTCGTGCGGACGACGGTTCACCACGGTCGAGGAGGCCGTGCTCGCCGTCGTCAAGCGCAGCGGGGTGACCGAACCCTTCAGCCGGCAGAAGGTCGTCGGCGGGGTTCGGCGGGCGTGCCAGGGCCGGCCGGTCGACGAGGACGACCTGCAACAGCTCGCCCACCGGGTCGAGGAGACGGTGCGGGCGCGCGGGGCGGCGGAGCTTCCCAGCCACGAGGTCGGGCTGGCGATCCTCGGGCCGCTGCGTGAGCTCGACGAGGTCGCGTACCTGCGGTTCGCGAGTGTCTATCGGTCCTTCTCCTCCATCGAGGACTTCGAGAAGGAGATCGCCGACCTGCGTTCGGCGGCTGCCGGGGAAGCAGCCGACGACGAGGCCGGCCACCACCCGGACGGCTGAGCGGCGCGTCGTCGTCGCCGGTCGTACAGGGAAGAGAGCCGTCCGCGCACCCCAGCGTGCGGGCGGAGAAGCGTCGGATGTGCGGAGGCAGTTCATGACCGAGACCGTCGGGGGCCCGACGACAGACACCGGTGAGAGCGCGGCGGCCAAGCCGTCGCGTGGCCGCGGGAAGACCGGCGCCAAGCGCGCGCCCGGCCTGACCGTGCAGCGTGTCTTCACCACCGAAGGGGTCCACCCCTACGAGGAGGTGGAGTGGGAGCGCCGCGACGTCGTCATGACGAACTGGCGCGACGGCACCGTCAACTTCGAGCAGCGCGGCGTCGAGTTCCCGCGCAGCTGGTCGGTCAACGCCACCAACATCGTCACCAGCAAGTACTTCCGCGGCGCGGTGGGCTCGGACACCCGTGAGTCCAGCCTCAAGCAGCTCGTCGAGCGGGTCGTCGGCACCTACAAGCGGGCCGGTCTCGAGCACGGCTACTTCGCCACCGACGGCGACGCCGAGATCTTCGACCACGAGCTGACCTGGATGCTGATCCACCAGGTGTTCAGCTTCAACTCGCCGGTGTGGTTCAACGTCGGCACCGCCAGCCCGCAGCAGGTCAGCGCCTGCTTCATCCTCTCGGTCGACGACACCATGGAGTCGATCCTGAACTGGTACCGCGAGGAGGGCCTGATCTTCAAGGGCGGCTCCGGTGCCGGCCTGAACCTCTCGCGCATCCGCTCGTCGAAGGAGCTGCTGTCCTCCGGCGGCACCGCCTCGGGCCCGGTCTCGTTCATGCGCGGTGCCGACGCCTCCGCGGGCACCATCAAGTCCGGCGGCGCCACCCGGCGCGCGGCGAAGATGGTCGTCCTCGACGTCGACCACCCCGACATCGAGGAGTTCGTCGAGACCAAGGCCAAGGAAGAGGCCAAGGTCCGCGTCCTGCGCGACGCCGGCTTCGACATGGACCTGGGCGGCTCCGACATCACCTCGGTGCAGTACCAGAACGCCAACAACTCCGTCCGCGTCACCGACGAGTTCATGCGCGCCGTCGAGGGGGCACCGACTTCGGTCTGCGTGCCCGCATGACCGGTGAGGTCATCGAGCGCGTCGACGCCCGCAAGCTGTTCCGCGGCATCGCCGAGGCGGCCTGGAACTGCGCCGACCCCGGCATCCAGTACGACGGCACGATCAACGACTGGCACACCACCCCGGAGTCGGGGCGGATCAGCGCGTCGAACCCGTGCTCGGAGTACATGCACCTGGACAACTCCAGCTGCAACCTGGCGTCGCTGAACCTGCTGAAGTTCCTCGACTCCGACGACCGGTTCGACGCCGAGACCTTCGCCAAGGCCGTCGAGCTGATCATCACCGCGATGGACATCTCGATCTGCTTCGCGGACTTCCCGACCGAGCCGATCGCCGACACCACGCGCCGGTTCCGCCAGCTGGGCATCGGCTACGCCAACCTCGGCGCGCTGCTCATGGCGACCGGCCACGCCTACGACTCCGAGGGCGGCCGCGCGCTCGCCGGGTCCATCACCTCGCTGATGACCGGTGCCGCGTACAAGCGCTCCGCCGAGCTCGCCGGCGTCGTCGGCCCGTACGAGGGCTACGCCCGCAACGCCGAGTCCCACCAGCGCGTCGTCCGCAAGCACGCCGCGGAGAACGACCGCATCCGCACCTTCGCCTCCAGCACCCCGGTGCAGAAGCTCGCCACCGAGGTCTGGAAGCAGTGCCAGGAGATCGGCCAGGTCAACGGCTGGCGCAACGCGCAGGCGTCGGTGCTGGCCCCGACCGGCACGATCGGCCTGATGATGGACTGCGACACGACCGGCATCGAGCCGGACCTGGCGCTGGTCAAGTTCAAGAAGCTGGTCGGCGGCGGCTCCATGCAGATCGTCAACCAGTCGGTGCGCCGCGCCCTGGACAACCTCGGCTACCAGGCCGAGCAGGCCGAGGCGATCGTCGAGTACGTCGCCGAGCACGGCCACGTGGTCGACGCCCCGGGCATGAAGCCCGAGCACTACGAGGTGTTCGACTGCGCCATGGGCGACCGGACGATCGCCCCGATGGGCCACGTCCGCATGATGGCCGCCGCGCAGCCGTTCCTGTCCGGCGCCATCTCCAAGACGGTCAACATGCCCGAGCGGGCGAGCGTCGAGGACGTCGAGCGGATCTACCTCGAGGGGTGGCGCCTCGGCCTCAAGGCCCTGGCGATCTACCGCGACAACTGCAAGGTCGGCCAGCCGCTGTCCGCGGGCAAGGGCGGCGACAAGAAGGCCGACGCCGAGCCGGAGAAGCACGTCGTCGTCGAGCAGCGGCCGGTCCGCAAGCGGCTGCCGAAGAAGCGGCCCAGCGAGACCGTGTCGTTCACCGTCGGTGGCGCCGAGGGCTACCTCACCGCCGGCAGCTACCCCGACGACGGCCTCGGCGAGATCTTCGTCAAGCTCGGCAAGCAGGGCTCGACCCTGGCCGGCGTGATGGACGCCTTCTCGATGTCGATCTCGGTGGGTCTGCAGTACGGCATCCCGCTGGAGTTCTACGTCTCGAAGTTCTCCAACCTGCGCTTCGAGCCGGCCGGGATGACCGACGACCCGGACGTCCGGATCGCGACCTCGGTGCTGGACTACCTGTTCCGCCGCCTGGCACTGGACCACCTGCCGTACGAGAAGCGCGCCCAGCTGGGCATCTTCTCCTCCGACGAGCGGTCCGCCCAGGTCGAGAACGACTACGGCACCGGCGAGAAGCTCGACATGGAGGAGTTCCGCTCCTCCGTGCCGACGACCGAGGAGCGCAAGGAGGCCGGTGTCGATCCGGCCCCGGTCGAGGTCGGCAGCTCCACCGAGCTGCTCGAGCTGCGTCTGGGCAAGGCCGCCGACGCACCGCTGTGCATGACCTGCGGGACGAAGATGCGCCCCGCCGGATCCTGCTACCTCTGCGAGGGCTGCGGCTCCACCAGCGGCTGCAGCTGAACGACACCGCACCACACCGGGGCGGCTCCGACACCGGAGCCGCCCCGGCGCGTGTGGTGCAGGCAGGGATCGGGGACCACGTGACCGAGGACCGCACCGCGGAGGTGGCCGGGCGCCTCGGCGTCGACCCGCGGGTGCTCGCCGTGCTCGTCGCCGCCCCGTGGCGCGCCGCGGACGGCCACGACACCGGGCCCGTCGCGGAGCCGGCGGGGGAGCGCGGCACCGTCTACGTCGGCGTCCCGTCCCCGGCGGAGCTGCGCGAGCTCGACCTGCCCGCCGACGGGCTGCGGCACTTCGGGCTCACCCCGGCCGACCTGCGTCGCGGCGGCTGGACCGACGCGGACCTGCGCTCGGCGGGGCTCCTCCCGCCCGGCGCGACGCCGGACCCGGTGGCCTGGTTCGTCGCGGGGGAGCCGCCGCAGCTGATGCTCGGGTTCGACCCGGCCGGTCCGGTGCTGCTGGCCCGCCCGGAACCACGCTGGGACGGCCACCTCCCGGTGCTGGACCCGGCGGACGCGGTGGAGGTACCCGTCCTGCCCGGCTGCGACGACCCCGACGGCGACGCCGGGCTCGCCGTCCGCCAGGTGCGTGACGGTCTGCTGCGCCGGGCCCGGCGCCGGCTCACCCACTGCGTGATCTGCCTGCGCCCGGTGCACCGGGCCGCGACGACGCACGGCGCCTGCCACGGCTGTGCCGGCACCTGGCTGGGGTTCGTGTTCTGACCCCGGGCCCGGGGTCAGGTCGCTGAGACCGGTCCCGGCCGCGCCCCGGCGACGCCGGCGGGCGGGGGAGCGGGGCAGCGCAGCAGCTGACGCCACTGCTCCGGGCTCCACCGCGCCGGGTCGGTGGACCCCAGGAACTCCTCCAGCACCCCGACGAACCGGGCCGGGTCGCTGTGGTGCGGGAAGTGCCCGGCGTCGTCGAAGACCTCCAGCCTGCTGCCCGGCATCGCGGCGTGCGCGGTGCGCGCGTGCGCCAGCGGTACGACGGCGTCCCGGGCGCCCCACACGAGCATCGTCGGCATCCCGCGGGTCAGGTAGCAGCGGTCGAGCATGGTCACCACCTGCCCGCGCCAGTCGACGACGGCGCGCAGCGTCCGGATGAACGCCGTCCGCGACGTCGCGTCGGGCAGCGCGTCGACCAGCCGGAGCAGGTCGGCGGCGTCGCGGCCGAGGTCGGCCCCGACCAGGCGCAGCGCGTCGACGGCCCACCCGAGCTGCCACCGCAGCAGTGGCAGCTGCGAGGCCGCCAGCACCGCGTGCGCGCCGGGCAGGCTCACCGCGCGCAGCAGCGGCGTCACGTCCGGACCCGCCCCGCCGGTCCCGACCAGCACGAGACGCTCGGTGCGTTCGGGGTACTGGTAGGCGAACTGCATGGCGACGCCGCCGCCGAGCGAGTGCCCCACCAGCGTCGCGCGGGGCACCCCGAGGACTCCGAGCAGGTCGCGGACCCCGTTGGCGTAGGCGGCGACGGAGTAGTCGGCGCGCGGCTTGTCCGAGTGCCCGTGCCCGAGCAGGTCCGGGGCGATCACCAGATGCCGCCGGGCCAGTGCGGGGAACACCGCCTCCCACGTGGCCGAGCTGTCGCCGATCCCGTGCACGAGCACGACCGCGGGCCCGGAGCCGGCCACCCGGAACGCCCGCCGGTAGCCGTGCACGGTGCGGAACCGCAGCTCCGAGTCCCGCGGCGGCACGACACCGAGCCGGTCGCCGACCGGTGCCGGGCGCGAGGTGGGGGCCGCCATCCGCCCGACGGTAGGACCGCCGGGTTACCTCGGTGTTGCCGTCGGCGAACGGCGGTACGGCACCTAGGGTCGACGGCGTGAGCGAGCGCTACCGGGTCGTCCCGGCGTCCTACGTCCTGCTGCTGCGCGGCACCGGTGACCGCACCGAGGTGCTGCTCCAGCTGCGCGCCGGAACCGGGTTCATGGACGGCCACTGGGCCGCCGCCGCGGCCGGGCACGTCGAGGCGGGCGAGGACGCGGCCGCCGCCGCGGTGCGCGAGGCCCACGAGGAGCTCGGCGTCACCGTCGACCCCGCCGACCTCGTCCCGCTGACCGCGGTGCACCGCACCCAGCGCAACGGGAACCCGGTCGACGAACGCGTCGACTTCTTCTTCACCTGCCGCCGCTGGACCGGCGAGCCACGCCGCGCCGAGGACGGGAAGACCGCGGGCCTGGACTGGTTCGCCCTCGCCGACCTGCCCGCCGACACGGTCCCGCACGAACGCGCGGTGCTCGACGCCCTGCGCGACGGCGGCGTCGCCGCGGTCCGCAGCCACGGCTTCCGGTAGCGGCCTACTCCGGGTCGACGAGCTGGATCTCGACGGTGACGTCCGGGCTGTCGGTGTCGTCGGGGTCGATCGCCCAGTGCAGCACCCAGTCGACCTCGTAGTCGTCGCGCCCCCGGCCGGGCGGGGCGAAGTTGACCCACTCGCCGGCCCGGGGCAGCGTCTGGAACAGGCGGACGAAGTCGGGCTGCTGCCCGATCCTCACCCGCGCGGTGATCGGTGTCTGCGACGACGGGGAGCCCACGCCGCGATGCTGCCCGACCGGCGCCCCGCGCGCCACGCCCGCCGGGTCAGGGCCGGACGGCGCCCAGGAACCAGCGGTCCACCGAGAACGGCTCGTCGCCGCAGGACGCGACGCCCGACGCCCACGCGTCGACGTCGGCCCGGGTGAGCCCGCACCGACCCGGCGCGGCGTCGGCGACCATCTCCCGCAGCGCGGCGCCGTAGCCGGTGGAGGCCGGCCCGCGCATCGGCATCCTGCGCGTCCACTCCCCGTCGAACCCGGCGCGCTGCAGCAGCGGGCCCAGCTCGTAGGGCAGCCGCGACCGCGGCACCGTGGTGCACCACGCGTCGCGGACGCGGCGGTGCCGGTCCTGCCCGGGCCCGGGCCAGTGCAGCGAGGTCCAGTCCGTGTCCAGGACCAGCAGCCGCCCGCCCGGGCGCAGGACCCGGTACAGCTCGGCGACGGCCGTCGGCAGGTCCTCGAGGAACTCCAGCACCTGCAGGCAGGCCACCGCGTCGTACGGCCCGCCGGGCAGCGAGCCCGGACCGGCCAGTGCGCGCTGGGTGACGACGGCCCGGGTGCCGCACCGGCGTCGCGCCAGCGTCACCATCACCGGGTCCGGGTCGACACCCGTGGCGCCCGGACCGACGGCCCGGGCGACCTCGTCGAGCAGCTGTCCCGGTCCGGTCCCGACGACCAGGATCTGCTCCCCGGCCCGCGGACCCAGCAGCTCCAGGGTCCGCTCCCGTTCGGTGCGGGCCTCGGCGGTGTCGTAGGTGTCCGCGACCCGCCGCGCGCTCGCGGCGTCGACCGGCAGCATTCCGGCTCCGTGTCTCACCCGCCGGTGTAGCGCGCCGACTCGATCAACGCCTCCACCGACTCGGGTGGTACACGGAACGAGCGCCCGAAGCGCACCGCGGGAAGCTCCCCGGAGTGCACCAGCCGGTACACCGTCATCCGGGAGACCCGCATCCGGTCCGCCACCTCCGCCACGGTGAGGAACGGCGCGTCCTGCCCGGACCGTTGCTCCGGGATCCCTGCCGCCATGCTGCGCCCCTCCTTCGCCGACCCGCCCCCAGGTCGACCTCTGATCACCGAACGCAGGGACGGTAGCGCGGATCGGGCCACCCTCCCGGTGCGAACATGTCCCACCCTCGGGTGGACTGTCCGGAAACTGTCGGCTCTCGGTGTCCGTCCGGACACGCGGGGTGATGATGTGACCCCGTGGAGGGTGCCGCGGGCCCGGACGCCCGTGTGCGGTCATCTATCGTCGGGAGGTGACCGCCGCTCCCACCGTGACCGATGACGACCCGGACGGCGACTGGACCGCGCCGGGCGTGTTCCGCAGCGCCCCCGGCGTCTACCGGATCCCGTTGCCACTGCCCCAGGACGGGCTGCGCGCCGTGAACGTCTACGCACTCGCCGACGACACGGGCTGGACCCTGATCGACTCCGGCTGGGCGATCGACGAGGCCCGCGACCTGCTCGGCAAGGCGCTGGCCGCGCTGGGCTCCGGTTTCGGCGACGTCCGTCGCTTCCTGGTCACCCACGCCCACCGCGACCACTACACCCTGGCCGCGGTGCTGCGCCGCGAGTACGGCACCCGGGTGCTGCTCGGCGCGGGGGAGCGGCCCAACCTGGAGATCATCACCGATCCCGACCGCCCGCAGGGCGAGCCCGACCGGACCCGGCTGCTGCGTGCCGGTGCCGCCGGCCTCGTCGACGAGCTCGGCCGGGCCGGGCCGTGGCCGCGTCCGCTCCCCGAGGAGTGGGAGGCCCCCGACGAGTGGATCGCCGACCGCGCCGCCATCGCCGTCGCCGACCCGGCGGGCACCCGCACGCTGACCGCCGTGGAGACCCCGGGGCACACCCGCGGGCACCTCGTGTTCGCCGACGAGGCCCACGAGCTGCTGTTCGCCGGGGACCACGTGCTGCCCCGCATCACCCCGTCGATCGGCCTGCAGCCGTCGCCGGTGGCGAGCCCGCTCGGGCAGTTCCTCGACTCGCTGCGCCTGGTCCGGTCCCGGCCGGACGCGACCCTCCTGCCCGCGCACGGCCCGGTCGGCGGCAGCGCGCACGCCCGCACCGACGAGCTGCTGGCCCACCACGACGTCCGGCTCGCCCAGTGCCGCGACGCCGTCGCCGCGGGCCACCCGACGGCCGACGCCGTCGCCCGGGTCCTGCGCTGGACCCGGCGGGAACACCGGCTGGAGGACATGGACCTGTTCAACCGGACCCTCGCGGTCCTGGAGACCGGGGCGCACCTCGACGTGCTCGCCGACCTCGGGGAGCTGCGCCGGACCGAGGTTCCCGACGCCGCCACCGGGGTCGCCGTCGCCACCTACACCGCCTGACCCGCGCGCCGGGCCGCGACACGCCGGGCGCCGTTCACCCGGTCGTCGTGTCGGGGTGGCTCCCCGGAGCGGAATCGGGCAGAGTGAGGCCACCGAAGTCCACTCACGCCACGGAGGTCACCACACCCACACCCAGCACATCTGTACCGCGGGTCCGAGCACCGGCCGCGCTGCGCCGAGGACGTAGGGGAAGACGATCCTCGTCGACGACAGCGGAGGTTGGCAGTGAGCACACGCGGAGTGGTGTTCGTCCACTCGTCGCCGACTGCGGTCTGTCCGCACGTCGAGTGGGCGCTCTCGGGCGTTCTCGGAACGCGGGTCTCCCTCGAGTGGTCCGCGCAGCCGGTGGCGTCCGGTCAGATGCGGGCCGAGTGCACCTGGAGCGGTCCCGCCGGCAGCGGCGGGGCTCTCGCGGGGGCGCTGAGGGCCTGGTCGATGCTGCGGTTCGAGGTGACCGAGGAACCGAGCCCCGGCGTGGACGGGGAGCGGTTCATGCACGTCCCCGGCCTCGGCATGTGGCACGGACGCACCAGCGCCAACGGTGACGTCGTGCTGCCCGAGGACCAGCTGCGCACGGTCATGGCCGAGCACGGCGGCGCCGGGCTGTCCCGGCGTCTCGACCAGCTGCTGGGCACGGCCTGGGACGACGAGCTGGAGTCCTTCCGCTTCGCCGGCGACGGCGCGGCGGTGACGCTGCTGACCCACCGGGTCGGCTGAGCCGAGCCGGGCCGGGCAGACTGTCGTCCCATGGGGGGCGAGGAATGAACGGCCGGGCCGCGATCACGGTCGGCGTGCTGCTGGTGGCGCTCGTGGCCGTCGGCGGTGTCGCGTGGACGGTGTCCGGGACGACCCGTTCCGGCGTCGCCCCCGCCTCCGCGCCGCAGACCGTGCCCGACAGCGGCGCGGGCAGCAGTGAGGTGACCATCAGCGCGGGCGCGGCCGAGCATCCGGCCGCCCAGCTGGTGATGCAGCAGGTGCAGCTCTACTTCAACGCGGTCAACGGCCGCGACCACGCGACCTGGACCCGCGTGGTGAACCCCGAGACCGCCGACCGGCAGCCCCGCGAGACGTGGCTGGAGGGGATCGGCTCCACCACCGACGGCACCATCCGCATCGACCGGATCGACTCCGCGACCGGCGGCGGTGTGCTCGCCCTGGTGCGCTTCATCAGCGTCCAGGATCCGAACGACGGCCCGCCCGGCCTGCACGTCGGCCGGATCTGCTGGCAGGTCGCCTTCCCGATGGCGGGCTCGCCGCCGCGGATGGACGTCGGCAACCCCGACGGGATCCTGCGCGCCCCCTGCTGAGCGGGCCGTGCGGGCCCCCGGCCGGGGACCCGCACGGAACCGTCAGGCCTTGGTGAACACCAGCGAGGCGTTGTGCCCGCCGAAGCCGAACGAGTTGTTGACGGCGGCGTCCACGATCATCTTCCGCGGCTCACCGGAGACGACGTCCAGCTCGACCTTCGGGTCCTTGTCGGTCAGGTTGAGCGTCGCGGGGACGATGTCGTCGCGCACGCTGAGCAGCGCGATGATCCCCTCGACGGCCCCGGCCCCGCCCACGAGGTGCCCGAGCGCCGACTTCGGCGCGGTCAGCACCGGGTGGTCGCCGAACGCCCGCTTCACGGCGGTCGCCTCGCCCACGTCGCCGACCACCGTGGAGGTGGCGTGGCAGTTGACGTGGACGATGTCGGAGGCGGTCAGACCGGCCCCGGCCACCGCCTTCTGCATCGCCCGGATCTGGCCCTCGCCCTCGGGGTCGGGCCCGGTGATGTGGTACGCGTCGGACGTCAGACCGATCCCGGCGAGGCGGCCGTGCACGGTGGCGCCGCGGGCCTTCGCGAACTCCTCGCGCTCGAGCACGAGCACACCCGAGCCCTCGCCGAGGACGAAGCCGTCCCGCCCGGTGTCGAACGGCCGGGAGGCGCGCTCCGGGTCGTCGTTGCGGGTGGACAGGGTCCGCGACTGCACGAACCCGGCCACGGTGATCGGCACGATGCAGGACTCGGCGCCGCCCGCGAGGACGACGTCGACCTCCCCGTCGCGCAGCAGCTTGTAGGCCCAGGCCAGTGCCTCGGCGCCGGTGGCGCACGCCGAGGCGGGGGAGTGCACCCCGCCCTTGGCCTTGTACTCCAGGCTCACCAGCGCGGCCGGCCCGTTGGGCATGAGCATCGGCACGGTCAGCGGCGAGACCTTGCGCAGCCCGTGCTCCTCGAGCAGGTCGTCCTGCGCGAGCAGCGTCGGCGCGCCGCCGATGCCCGCGCCGATGACGACGGCGAGCCGCTCGGCCTCGACCGCGGCCCCGTCCTCGCCGGGGATCGCGCCGAGCCCGGCGTGCGCCCAGGCCTCCTTGGCAGCGACCATCGCGACCTGCTCGCACCGGTCCATCCGGCGGGCCTGCACGCGGGGCAGGACCTCGGTGGGCTCCACGGCGAGCTGGGCCGAGATGGACACCGGCAGGTCGAACCGCTCGGTCCAGTCGGCCCGGGTGGTTCCCACCCCGGACTTCCCGGCGAGCAGCGCCTCCCAGGTGGAGGCGGCGTCCCCGCCGAGCGGGGTGGTGGCCCCGAAACCGGTGACGACCACTCCGTCGGTCATGACGTCTCCTTCTCCCCGGCGGACAGCGCTACCGGTGCGTGCCCGCCGGTACGGATCACTGGTGCTTGGCGATGAAGTCGACGGCGTCGCCGACGGTCTTCAGCTCGGCGAGCTGGTCGTCCGGGATCTTGGCGCCGAACTTGTCCTCGGCCTGCACGGCGATCTCCACCATCGACAGCGAGTCGATGTCCAGGTCGTCCACGAAGGACTTCTCGGGGGTCACCTCGGCGGTGTCGATGCCGGCGACCTCCTCGACGATTTCGGCCAGCCCGGTGAGGATCTCGGCGTTGTCAGCCACGATGGTTCTCCTTGCGCGGTGGTTGGGTGCGGGTGCCAGGTCTCGGGTGCCCCGTCAGGGGCAGATGACGACCTGTCCGGCGTAGGACAGTCCTGCGCCGAAGCCTACGAGGAGCAGCACGTCGCCGGACCGTACCCGGCCGGCCGTGCGCATGTGGTCCAGCGCCATCGGGATGGACGCGGACGAGGTGTTGCCGGAGTGCACGATGTCGTCGGCGACGACCATGTCCTCCCGGGCGCCGTGGCGGCGCAGCTTCTTCGCGATCGCCTCGACGATGCGCAGGTTCGCCTGGTGCGGGATGAGCACGTCGATGTCGGCGGGGGTGAGCCCGGCCCGCTCGATCGCGTCCAGCGCGACGGGGGAGATCGCCGTCGTCGCCCACCGGAAGACCGCCTGGCCCTCCTGGTGCAGCTTGTTCGTCGTCTCGCCGAGGACCCGGATGGTCGACGCGTGGTCGCCCGCGCTGCCCCAGCTGACCGGGCCGACGCCCACCTCGTCCTCGCCGTCCGCCGGTCCGAGCAGGGCGGCGCCCGCGCCGTCGGCGAAGATGATGCAGGTCGAGCGGTCGTCCCAGTCGACCCAGTCCGAGAGCTTCTCGGCGCCGATGACCAGCACGTGCCGGGCCGAACCGGCGCGGATCATGTCCGAGGCGACGGCGGTGGCGTAGCTGAAGCCGGCGCAGGCGGCGTTGAGGTCGAACGCGGCGACGCCGGTGGCGCCCAGGCCGGTCGCCACCTGGGCGGCGGCGTTCGGGATCGGGTTGGGCATCGTGCAGGTCGCGACGATCACGGCGTCGAGCCCGGCCGGATCGAAGCCGGCGTCGGTCAGCGCCGCCGCCCCGGCCGCCGTCGCCATGGACGTCAGCGAGGTGTCGGCGTCGGCGATCCGGCGCTCGGCGATCCCCACGCGGCTGCGGATCCACGCGTCGTCGGTCTCGACCCGCTTCTCCAGGTCGGCGTTGGTGACCACGTGCTCGGGCTGCCAGCTGCCGAGGCCCAGGAACCGGGCCCCGGCGACGGTCGGGGTCGCTCGCATGGGGCTCACTTCCCGTGCTCGGAGATCAGATCGACGGCGGCGTCGAGCTGCTCGGGGGTCTTGAGTGCCAGCGTCGGGGTGCCCTTGACCGCGCGCTTGACCAGCCCGGTCAGCGTCGCGCCCGGGGGCAGCTCGAGGGTCGCGCCGGTCCCGCGGTCGGCGAGGGTCTGCATGCAGGCGTCCCAGCGGACCGGCCGGGTGACCTGCGCGACGAGCCGACGCAGCGCCTCGGCGCCGGTGTCGACGGTCCCGCCGTCGGCGTTGGACAGCAGCGTGAGCGTCGGGTCCGACACCGGCACCGACGACGCGTGGCTCTCCAGCGCGGCACGCGCGGGCTCCATGTGCGCGGTGTGGAACGCCCCGGCGACCGGGAGCTCCTTGACCCGCGCCTTCTCCGGCGGCGACGCGACGAGCTCGGTGATCGCCTCCTTCGCCCCGGCGGCGACGATCTGGCCCGCCCCGTTGCGGTTGGCCGGGTCGAGCCCCAGCTCGGCGAGGCGGGCCAGCACGACCTCCTCCTCGCCGCCGAGCACGGCGGCCATCGAGGTCGGCGCGACGGCGCAGGCGGCGGCCATCTCACGGCCGCGGACCCCGGCGAGGGCGACGGCGGCGTCCTCGGTCAGCACGCCCGCGATCGCGCAGGCGGTGATCTCGCCGATCGAGTGCCCGGCGACGACGGTCCCGGACGGCAGCTCGACCCGCTCGCGCAGGCGCCGCGCGGCCAGCAGGCCCAGGGTGACGATCAACGGCTGGGTGACCGCGGTGTCGGTGATCTCCTCGGCGTCGGCGGTGGTGCCGAGACGCGCCAGGTCGAGCCCGACGGCGTCGGACCAGCCGGCCACGGCCTCCGCCGCGGCCGGGTCCTCCAGCCACGGAGCGAGCATGCCGGGGGTCTGGGCCCCCTGGCCGGGTGCGAGCAGGGCGATCACGGGGACATCACACACCTCTCGGGGGCGGCGCCGGGATACCGGTTACGACGAAGTCGGACCACCGAAGTTGTAGGAAACCTACGAACCGCAGGTGTGACCGGGGCCTCGTTACCGATCCGTAGGGGCCGGTGTTTGTAGGGTTCACGACAACGCCCCGCCCACCGGGACACGGACGCCGTCGACCTCCTGATCATGCTCCCCGGTCGGGTCCAGAGGAGTCAGCGGGGTGTGCGCGGCGACGGCCGGGCCGTCGGACGCGCGGGCGGTGCGGTCCGCGACGAGCGCGGCGCGCAGCACGAACGCCTCCCGCGGGTCGGTGGGGGAGCGCCCGACGAGCTCGCCGATGCGGCGCAGGCGGTAGCGCACCGTGTTGGGGTGCACGTAGAGCGCGCGGGCGCAGCCCTCCAGGCTCGCCCCGCCCTCCAGGTACGCGGCCAGGGTGCGCAGCAGCTCGCCACCGGTGTCGTGCAGCGGGGCGAGGACGTCCTCGGCGAGCCGGCGCCGCGCGGCCGGGTCGCCGTGCAGGGCGCGCTCGGGCAGCAGGTCGGCGGCGTCGACCGGGCGCGGGGCGTCGGGGTGGCCGGGGGCCGCGGCCAGCCCGGCCAGTGCCTCGGCGACGGCGGCGCCCGCGGTGGCCAGGTCGGTGCTGGGCGGGCCGGAGACGACCGGTCCGGGCCCGAAGTGCGCCGCGACCTCGGCGAGCACCCGCGCGGTGACCGCGCTTGTCCCCGGCGCCGGCCCGGGCCCGGTCGGCGCCGGACGCGCCGAGGTGGTCTCGGCGAGCCGGTCGGCGACCCGGCGCGCGGGCCGCCCGGTCAGGTGCAGCAGGACCACCAGCCGTCGCCCCTGGACGCCGACGAGCACGTCGTGGCCGAGCCGCGCGGCGACCCGGCGCAGCTCCACGATCAGCTGCGGGGACTCGGGGCCGGAGCCGGGGGCGGAGCCGACCAGGCAGTGCACCGGGGCGGCGGGGTCCCAGCCGAGCGCCGCGGCCCGGGACACGAGCGCGCCGTCGGTGTCACCACGCAGCACGGCGTCGACGACGAGTGCCTCCAGCCGGGCGTCCCAGGCGCCGCGGGACTCCGCGGCGCCGGCGTACACGGTGGCGGCGGCGAAGGCGATCTCCCGGCCGAAGCGCAGCACGGCCTCGGTGAGCTCGTGACGCTCGGTGCCGTCGTCGGCGAGCGGGGGCAGGTGCTCCTCGAACACGTCCGCGGCGATGCGGACCAGCTCGACGGTCTGGCGCAGGCTGATCCGCCGGGCCAGGTCGCGCGGCGCGATCCGGAACGCCTCGGCGGTGAGCGGGGTGGTGCGGTCGGGCTCGCGCAGCCAGGACACGAAGTTCGCGACGCCGGTCTGGGTCACCAGGGCCACGCCCGCGCGCTGGTCGGCGGGCAGCCCCGCGAACCACGGGCAGCGCCGCTCCATCTCCGCCAGGCAGGCCGCGGCCAGCCGGGACGAGGCGAGCTCGAGGCGGCGCAACGTCGCGTCCGCGACCGGGTGGCGGTGCACGTCGGGCAGCATGACACGACGATGGACGCACCCACAGGACACGTCACGCTGTACCGCGCGGGCTCACGGGCACGCACGGAGACCGGCTGGCTCGACTCGCGGCACAGCTTCTCCGCCGGGGCGCACTACGACCCGGCCAACACCCACTTCGGGTTGCTGCTGCTGCACAACGAGGACCGGCTCGTCCCGGGGCGCGGCTACGACGAGCATCCGCACCGCGACACCGAGATCCTCACCTGGGTCCTCGACGGCGAGCTGGAACACCGCGACAGCGCCACCGGGCGGACCGCACGGGTCGGGCCGGGCGGGGTGCAGTACCTGGGCGCGGGGTCGGGGGTGCGGCACTCCGAGCACGCGACGCCGGACGGGGGCGTGCGGTTCGTGCAGATGTGGGTGGTGCCCGAGGAACCGGGCGGCGACCCGCGCCACCTCGTGCGTGCGGCGGACGCGGGGGAGCGCGGGGACACGGTCGTCCTGGCGTCGGGCCTGGAACGGCACCGCGGGGCGACCCTGCTGCCGCTGCGTCAGCGCGCGGCGGCCCTGTCGGTGGCACGGCTCGCGCCGGGGTCGGCGACGGAGCTGCCGACCGCCCCGTTCGTGCACGCGTTCGTGGCACGTGGGGGCGCGACGCTGGAGGACGTGCCCGGTGACGAGCTCGGTACGGGCGACGCGGCCAGGGTCGTCGACGACGGCGGCCGGCGGATCACCGCCGGACCGGACGGGGCCGAGATCCTGGTGTGGGAGATGCACGCGGCGCTGGGGTGGTGACACCCGGACACCGCGGAACCCGGCCGGGGCGCGCGGGGCCTCGGCCGTGACGGGCTGCTGCCGGTCACCACGACGGACGGGTGACCGGACGGCTCAGAGCGGCGTGACCGCGCTGGCCTGCGGCCCCTTCTGCCCCTGCTCGATGTCGAACGACACGCGCTGCCCCTCGTCGAGGCTCTTGTAGCCGTTCGTCTGGATTGCCGAGTAGTGCACGAACACGTCCGCACCACCACCGTCGGGGGCGAGGAAGCCGTAGCCCTTCTCGCTGTTGAACCACTTGACGGTGCCTTCTGCCATTCCCGCTCCCTGGAGATCATCGGCCCGGAGCACCTCGCCCCGGGACCGCAGGCCAGCGACGCACACGGTCGACGCCCTGGTCAGGACGGCGAGTCGCGAGGACGAGTGATCACCGCCACCGCCGTCGCGCGGAGCCTATCGTGATCTGCGCCGCCCTGGGAGGGGCGAAAATCGGCGACGGCCCGCCGCCCCGTGCGGGGCGGCGGGCCATCGTGTGCCGGTGGGGTCAGGCGGCCCCGCCGTCGCCGATCTGCGGGCCGGCGGCCTGCGGGTCGTCGATCTTGTAGCCGGCCGCGGCCTCGGCCGCGGTCTCGGTCTTCACCAGGCCCTGCTTGGCCAGCACCGACAGCGCGCCGACGACGATCGACTCGGCGTCGACCGCGAAGTGGCGGCGCACGGCCGGACGGGTGTCGGACAGGCCGAACCCGTCGGTGCCCAGCGACAGGAACGGCGCCGGGGACCACTGGCGGATCTGGTCGGGGACCGCGCGCATCCAGTCCGAGACCGCCACGACCGGGGCGTCGCCGTGCTCGCCGTCGCCCAGCTTCTGGGTCACGTACGGCACGACCGGCTCGTCACCGGGCTTGAGCAGGTTGGCGTGCTCGGCCTCGACACCGTCGCGGCGCAGCTCGCCCCAGGACGTCACCGACCAGACCTCGGCGCGGACGTCCCACTCGTCGGCCAGCATCTTCTGCGCGGTCAGCGCCCACGGCAGCGAGACACCGGAGGCGAGCAGCCGCACCACGGGGCCGTTGCCCTCGGGCGCCGCGGCGAAGCGGTGCATCCCGCGCAGGATGCCCTCGCGGTCCACGTCCTCCGGCTCGGCCGGCTGGCGGTAGGGCTCGTTGTAGACCGTCAGGTAGTAGATGACGTTCTCGGGCTTCTCGCCGACCATCCGGCGCAGCCCGTCCTGGACGATGTGCGCGACCTCGAAGGAGAACGCCGGGTCGTAGGCGACTACGGCCGGGTTGGTCGCCGCGAGCAGCAGCGAGTGACCGTCGTTGTGCTGGAGACCCTCACCGGTCAGCGTGGTGCGACCGGCGGTGGCGCCGACGAGGAAGCCGCGGGCCATCTGGTCCGAGGCGGCCCAGATCGAGTCGCCGGTCCGCTGGAACCCGAACATCGAGTAGAAGATGTAGATCGGGATCATCGGCTCGTCGTGCGTGGCGTAGGACGTGCCCGCCGCGGTGAACGACCCGACCGATCCGGCCTCGTTGATGCCCTCGTGCAGGATCTGGCCCTGCTCGGACTCCTTGTAGGCGAGCATCAGGTCGGCGTCGACCGAGGTGTAGTTCTGGCCGTTCGGGTTGTAGATCTTCTGGCTCGGGAACATCGAGTCCATACCGAAGGTACGGGCCTCGTCCGGGATGATCGGCACGAAGCGCGCGCCGATCTCCTTGTCCTTGATGAGCTCGCGCAGCAGCCGGACGAACGCCATCGTCGTGGCGACCTCCTGCTTGCCGGAACCCTTCTTGACGAAGTCGTAGACCTTGTCGCCGGGGAGCACCAGCGGCTTGCTGGCGGTCCGGCGCGACGGCAGCGGCCCGCCCAGCTGGCGACGGCGCTCCCGCAGGTACTGGATCGCCTCGTCCTTCTCGCCGGGGTGGTAGTACGGCGGCAGGTACGGGTCGGCCTCGAGCTGCTTGTCCGAGATCGGGATGCGCTGCTCGTCGCGGAACTGCTTGAGGTCGTCGAGCGTGAGCTTCTTCATCTGGTGGGTGGCGTTGCGGCCCGCGAAGTGCGTGCCCAGGCCGTAGCCCTTGATGGTCTTGGCCAGGATGACGGTCGGCTGGCCGTGGTGCGCGGTCGCCGCGGCGTAGGCCGCGTGCACCTTGCGGTAGTCGTGCCCACCGCGCTTGAGCTTCCAGATCTCGGCGTCGCTCATCGGGTCGACGAGCGCCTTGGTCCGCGGGTCCCGGCCGAAGAAGTGGTCGCGGACGTAGGCGCCGTCGTTGGCCTTGTAGGTCTGGAAGTCGCCGTCCGGCGTGGTGTTCATCAGGTTGATCAGCGCGCCGTCGCGGTCGCCGTGCAGCAGCGAGTCCCACTCGCGGCCCCAGATGACCTTGATGACGTTCCAGCCGGCGCCCCGGAAGAACGCCTCCAGCTCCTGGATGATCTTGCCGTTGCCGCGGACCGGGCCGTCGAGGCGCTGCAGGTTGCAGTTGACGACGAAGTTCAGGTTGTCCAGGCCCTCGTTGGCCGCGACGTGGATCAGGCCACGCGACTCGGGCTCGTCCATCTCACCGTCGCCGAGGAAGGCCCACACCTGCTGCTGGGAGGTGTCCTTGAAGCCGCGGTCGCCCAGGTAGCGGTTGAACCGCGCCTGCATGATCGCGTTCATCGGGCCGATGCCCATCGAGACCGTGGGGAACTCCCAGAAGTCCGGCATCAGGCGCGGGTGCGGGTACGACGGCAGGCCGCCGCCGGGGCCGGCGTGGCTGAGCTCCTGGCGGAAGCCGTCGAGGCGGTCCTCGGACAGGCGGCCCTCGAGGAAGGCGCGGGCGTAGATGCCGGGGGAGGCGTGGCCCTGGATGTAGATCTGGTCGCCGCCGCCGGGGTGCTCCTTGCCACGGAAGAAGTGGTTGAAGCCGACCTCGTACAGGGTCGCCGACGAGGCGTAGGACGAGATGTGCCCGCCGACGCCGATGCCCGGCCGCTGCGCGCGGTGCACGGTCATCGCGGCGTTCCAGCGCACCCAGCGCCGGTAGGTGCGCTCGACGTCCTCGTCGCCGGGGAACCACGGCTCACGGTCGGTCGGGATGGTGTTCACGTAGTCCGTCGCGGTCAGCGACGGGACGCCCACGTGCTTCTCACGGGCGCGCTGCAGCATCGTCAGCATGAGGTAGCGGGCGCGCTGCTGCCCGGCGTTGTCCAGGACCGCGTCCAGGGAGTCCAGCCACTCGGCCGTCTCCTCGGGGTCGATGTCCGGCAGGTGGGCGGCCAGCCCGTCCCGGATGACGTTGACGCGGCGCTTGTCGTCGCCGGGCGTGCTGCTCTGCGCGGTCAAGGGTTCTCCCTGCCTGATTCCGTCGGTGGCCGGGATCGCCCGGCCCTGTCTTTCCGCCGCCGGCTGTGGGGCGACGTCGCCGGCCGGACTCGACGGTCGTGGCCGTGGCTCGGTCCATCGTGCCTGTTCCGGCGCGGTCCCGAAACTCGTCGTTCACGAAGTCGGGCTCTGGCCGCGAGGATAGGTACTACTCGTACGTAACTGAACGGAGGGCGGGGTGACCTGCGCGTCACCGGGCCGCGAACCGCGAGCCGGTTGCATCCGGTCGGGCCCCCGTGATCGGATGCCCCATCCGATTTCGCGCGAAGGGTGGCGCCCGCACGCGGAACCGAAGACGATGGACTGCGTGAGCAGCGTGAAAGGGGAACGAGTGGTGACCGCGGCAGATGCCGGTGCGTCCGACATCGCGGCAAAGCTCGGCATCGAGCCGGGCATGATCGTCCAGGAACTCGGGTACGACACCGACATCGACGACCAGGTCAGAGAGGCCGTCGAGGACACGACCGGTGAGGAGCTCCTCGACGAGGACGCCCAGGAGGTCATCGACGTCGTCCTCCTGTGGTTCCGCGACGGGGACGGCGACCTGATCGACACCCTGGTCGACGCCCGAACGCCCCTCTCGGACGAGGGCTTCGTGTGGGTCCTGACACCCAAGACCGGCCGTGACGGCCACATCCAGCCCTCCGAGATCGCCGAGGCGGCCCCGACCGCCGGGCTGTCGCAGACGTCCAACGCGACGCTCGGGGACGACTGGGTGGGGTCGAAGCTCGTGCCGCCGAAGCAGGGGAAGGGCAAGCGCTGAGCCCAGTCGTCGAGGGCGCGACCGCCCCGGACTTCGAGCTCCCCGACCAGAACCGACAGCCGGTCTCGCTGGCGTCGGTACTCGGGTCGGGGCGCTCGGCGCTGTTGGTCTTCTACCCGTTCGCGTTCTCCGGGATCTGTGGCGGGGAGCTGGCTGCTGTGCAGTCCGCGCTCGGGGACTTCCAGAATTCCTCAGTGCAGGTGCTGTCGATCTCGTGCGATCCCACGTTCGCGCTGGGAGCGTGGGCCTCGTCCGCGGGGTTCGGGTTCCCGCTGCTGTCGGACTTCTGGCCGCACGGGGCCGTGGCGTCGTCCTACGGGGTGTTCCACGCACCGAAGGGCATGGCGTTGCGGGGGACGTTCCTCGTCCGCCCGGACGGCACCGTCTCGTTCGCGGAGGTGAACGGGCCGGGGGAGCCGCGGGACCAGGACGGGTGGCGTCGGGCCCTCGGGGCCGTGTGAAGATGTCCGTCCCGGGCGCGTAGCTCAGCGGGAGAGCACTCGGTTTACACCCGAGCGGTCGCAGGTTCGAACCCTGCCGCGCCCACTCTCATCGGTCGGCCCCGTGACCGCCGGCTCCGTGCCGGGCCTCCTCGACGGGTCGGTCCGTGACGGGTTCGAGCAGCACCACCGGCACCTCCCGGCCGCCGGTCAGGACGGCGCGCTCGCGCAGGTCGGCGAAGAACGGGTACAGCTCGTCGGCGTAGGCGAGCCAGTCCGCTCGCTCGGCGCCCTCGGCGATGCGTGCGGTCATCAGGGCTCGGCGGGCCCCGTCCTGGAGCTGCGCCGTGTTGTGGGCCATCAGGTTGTGGAACCAGCCCGGGTGCCGGGCCTGCCCACCGGCCGACGCGCCGAGGGCGTAGACGCCGCCGCGCTCGATCCGCATCAGGGCGGTCTTGCGCAGCGTGCCCGACCGCGCGCCGCGGGTGGTCAGGATGACGACAGGTCCGCCCAGCATGGTCGCGCCCTCCCTGCCGTCGGTGCGCTCGTAGAGCTCGACCTGTTCGCGGGTGGCGGGGTCGGAGCTGGGGGCGTACTCGCCGTCCAGCAGGTTCGGTGTCATGTCGGGTCGTTCCTTCCGTCGGTGGGGCCCGGGCCGGACGGGCCGGGGTCAGAGAGTGATCACGGTCTTGCCGACCGTCCGGCGGCTCTCGACGAGCGTGTGCGCGGTCCGCATGGTCTCGGGGGTCAGTCCGCGAAGGGTCGTCGTGCCGATCGGACGCAGGCGTCCGGCGGCGACGTCGTCCGCGGCGCGGGCGAGGATCCGGCTCTGGCGAGCGGCATCGCCGCCGGTGACGATCGTGCTGAACACCATCTCGCCGTGCAGCGACAGCGACCTGCCGGCGACCGCCTCCATGTCCCAGCGCCCGGGCGCGTCGACGAAGGCGAGGTGCCCGAACGGGCGCAGCAGCTCGACGATCGAGGCGAGCCGGCTGCCGGTGTCCGAGGTGGACAGCACGAGGTCGACGGCGCCGATCCCGGCGTCGCGCAGCTGGACGGCGAGGTCGCCGTGGTGGTCGACGACGAGATCGGCCCCCATCGCGGTGGCCCACTCCCGTGACTCGGGCCGGGACGCGGTGCCGATCACGAACGCCGACGTCCACGCCGCGAGCAGCTGTGTGGCCATCGAGCCCACACCGCCCGCGCTGCCGATGACCAGGACGCTCCCGACACCGGCGGGCGGTGCGTCGCGGTCACGGGCCAGTGCCTCCCATGCGGTGAGCACGCCGATCGGCAGGGAGGCGGCGTCGGCGAACGTGAGCTCGTCGGCGATCGGGGCGACGACCCGGTGGTCGACCGCAACGCGTTCGGCCCAGCTCCCGTCGCGGGTGATGTCACCGGTGCCCATCACCCGGTCCCCGATCGCGAATCCGGTGGCCGCGGGCCCGGTCGCGACGACGACGCCGGCGAACTCCCACCCGAGGACGACGCGGCCGCCCGGCGGCGCACTGCGGGTCCGCCGGATCGCCGCCTCACCGGGGTTGATGCCGATCGCCCGCACCTCGACCAGCAGGTCACCGGCGCGCAACCGCGGTTCGGCGACGTCGACCAGGTCGATGGCGAACGCGTCGAGCGGGTGCGCCCGTTCGTAGGCGAGTGCCTTCACCGCGCTCCTCCGGCCGGGTCCTGCCGCAGGGCGTGCAGGGCCGAGAGCGGGCCGCCGACCTGCATCAGCCGCCCGCCGTCGCGCAGCGTTCCGGCGTCGACCGGCGCGAACCCCATGCGGTCGGCGACGTCGTGGAACGAGGCCTTGGCCGCGGCGTCGTCGCCGGCGTAGAACAGCAGCTGCCGTCCCTCCGGATGCCGGGGGTCGGCGGCGATGTAGCGGGCGTAGAGGGTGTTGAACGCCTTGACCACGCGTGCGCCGGGGGCCAGCGTCGCGACGAGCTCGCTCGGCGTCACCGCACCGGGACCGACGCCCGTCGCCTCCGTCATCCGGTTCGTCGTGTCCACCAGGATGCGGCCGTCCCAGGGCGGGAGCCCGGCCAGTGCGTCGCCGACCCGCGGCCACGGCACGGTCAGGAACACCATGTCCGCCCGCGCGGCCTCGTCGACCGGCGCCGCCCCTGCCGACGGCCCCAGCCGCGCCACGACATCGCGCAGCGAGCCGGGGCCGCGGCTGTTGCTCAGGGTCACGGCGTGCCCCGCCGCCACCAGATGACCGGCGACGGCCTGCGCGACCGTTCCGGCGCCGATGGTTCCGAACTGCATGACGACCTCCTTTTGATGATGACTCACATCAATAAGTACACGACCGGAGGCGAGCGACGTCAAGTCGGGCGGGCCGTTTTGATGGTGGTCATCATCGACTGCGGACTAGACTCCGCCCGGGTTCTCGCCTGGGAGGTGGTCGACGTGCCCCGCGTCACACGGGAGCAGAAGCAGCGCAACCGCGAGCGGATCCTGGCCGCAGCGGGCGAGGGTTTCCGGCTGCGCGGCATCGACGGCACGGGCATCGAAGGGCTGATGAAGTCGGCGGGCATGACCCACGGCGGCTTCTACAACCACTTCGCGTCCAAGAGCGACCTCGCCGTCGAGGTCCTGCACCAGGGGTTCGTCGACTCGCTGGCGGCGCTCGACGCCATCCGCGCGGCGCACGCCGGCTCGGCGCGCGCGGCCCTGCACGGCATGGTCGACCAGTACATCGCCGCCGAGCACCGCGACCACCCCGAGACCGGATGCCCCTCGGCCGCGCTCGTCTCCGACGCCGGGCGGCACGACGCCGCCGCGCAGGCCGAGTACCGCCGCGGCCTGGACGGCTACTTCGACTCCATCGCGGAGATGGTGATCGAGCACGGCCGCGAGTCCGGTACCGAGATCGCCCCGGCCGAGGCGAGGGAGCAGGCGGTGGCGCTGTTCAGCCAGATGGTCGGCGCGCTCCTGCTCTCCCGTGCGGTCGCCGACGTCGCCCCCGACCTGTCGGACGAGGTCCTCGCGGCCAACCGGAACCGGCTCAAGGGCCGGTGAGCCCACGCCGGCTCCTCCGGGATCGCGACGCGTCCCCGGCGGACGTCACGGTCGCGAGCGCGCTGAGAACACTGGGGTCGACCCCCATGGGCAGGACGCCGGAACGGCCGGAGCCCTCCGTCGACGGGTCGGAGACCTGCGGGCCGCTGGCCCACGGCGAGCGGGTGCCGGCGCACTCCCACGAGTTCGGGCAACTCCGGTACGCCGTGTCCGGGGTGCTGGTCACCTCGACCGCGGCGGGTGTCTGGATGGCGCCGACCGATCGCATCAGCTGGGTTCCGCCGTTCCACGCGCACTGGAGCCGCTCGTACGGCGAGACGCACGTCCGGTTCGTGACGGTGCCTGCACCGCATGCCGCGCAGCTTCCGGCGCACCCGTCGGTCTTCGTCGCGAGCGCCCTGATGCGCGAGGCCTACCTGGCCCTCGTCGACGACCAGGAGCCCGAGGACGGTGCACGGGGCCGCCTCCTGCTGCAGGTCGTGGTGGCAGAACTCGCCCGGGCGCCGGAGGAGCCTCTACGACTGCCGGAGCCGCGCGATCCGCGACTCCGGGACGTCATCTCGCTCCTGCACGACGATCCCGCCAGCGGCGCCTCGCTCGCGGAGCTGGGCCGGACGACGGGTTCGAGCGAGCGGACGCTGAGCCGCTTGTTCCACGCCGAGCTGTCCATGGGCTTCCAGCAGTGGCGGACGCTCCTCCGTGTCCAGCGGGCAGTGGTCGAGCTCAGCGGCGGGGCCTCGGTCACCGATACCGCCGTCGGACTGGGCTGGGCGAACCCGAGCAGCTTCATCGAGGCCCTCACCCGGCTCGTCGGCGAGACGCCCGGTCGGTACCGCGCCAGGAGGCACTCGGGCCACGGCTGAGGCGCGTGCTGCCGGTCCGGTCGACCCCGCGGGACGGTCGTCGGTGTCGGGCCGTGCCGCCCTGAGACCCCGGTGGGTTCGGGAGGAGGGGTGGTGCCGCCGCCGACGCGGGCGCCCGCACGTATGGCGGGTAAGCCGTATTCGCTGTCGGGAGAGCGGTGGTACGCCACCCTCCCTCTCGTCGACGCTGTCGTGGGAGGGGCGGGCATCGGCAGCAGTGCGGTTCCCGACTCCGCCCGGAGCACCGGAGGAGAGCTCATGCGAATCGTCACCCAACAGGAGTTCGGCGGCCCCGCTGTCCTGTCCGTCGTCGAGGCACCCGTGCCTCGCCCCCTGCCCACCGAGGTGCTCGTGCGGGTCCGGGCGGTCGGCCTCAACCCCCTGGAGGCCCGCCTGCGCGCGGGTGAGTCACCGATGCTCGGCCGGCCGCCGTTCGTTCTCGGGTGGGACGTCAGCGGTGTCGTCGAGCAGTCGCTGACCTGGAGGTTCCGGCCCGGCGACGAGGTGTTCGGGATGTCCCTGTTCCCTCGTGCCGCCGAGGCCTACGCCGAGTACGTCGCCGTCCCGGCGCTGCACCTCGCCCGCAAGCCGGCCTCGCTCTCCCACGTCGAGGCCGCGGCATTGCCGATCGTCGGGTTGACGGCGTGGCAGGGGCTGGTCGATCTCGCGCGGGTGGCCGCGGGCGACCGGGTTCTGATCCACGCCGGTGGTGGTGGGGTCGGCCACGTCGCGATCCAGATAGCGAAGGCCGCGGGCGCGCACGTCATCACCACGGTCGGCGCGGACAAGCGCGAGTTCGTCGAAGCCCTCGGTGCGGACGAAGTGATGGACTACCGGTCCGGCGACTTCGCGGAGTCGCTCCGCGACGTCGACATCGTTCTCGACACGGTGGGCGCCGGCATCGCGGAGCGTTCCCTGCGCGTGCTCCGGCGTGGGGGGCACCTGATCACCGCGACCGCCGAGGACGACGCCGCGGTGATCGCTCACGCGGAGGCCGCCGGCGTGCGGTTCAGCGGCATCGCGGTGGACCCCGACCCGGTGGCTCTGCGGGGCCTGGTGGACCTTGCCGAGAGGGGCGCGCTCCGGGTGCACGTGGAGGAGACATTCCCCCTCGAGCGGGCGGCGGACGCCCACCGGGCCCTCGATCACGGTCATCGTCGCGGCAAGCTCGTCCTCACCGTCTGAGGCCCCACGGGGTGGTGCGCCGCCGGGCGGCGCCGCGCCACGCGTCCGGGTGGCGATCGCCGGCGGCTCAGGTCCCCGCGCGCCCCACCGGCGCCTCCCTGCGAGGTGGGTAGGCACCACGGATGCGGTGCAGGGTGTCCGTGACGACGGCGCGGACATCGGCCTCCTGCAGCGGGGCCGGGCTCAGCGCCGAACCGAGCGAGAAGCCCTCGACCAGGGTGAGCAGCAGCAGCGCCTCGCGGTGCAGTGCCTCCTCGTCGATCACACGGTCGGCCAGTGCCGCGCGCAGGAGCGACCGGATCGCCTCCGCGGCCGCGAGCGAGGTCGCGGCGACCTCGGCTGCGAACCCCGGGTCCGTGCGCGCCATCACCCGGTACTCGACGAGCGCGATGTTCTCCTTGCGTTCCTGCTCGCTGGTGGGTGCGACGAACACGACCAGATCGGCGACCCGGCTCGCCGGATCCCCGGAGAGCCCCGGGTTGCGGTGCTCCGCGCGCTGGAGCAGGACCCCCAACGCGAACGACATGACCTCCCGCAGGTTGTCGCCGAAGTAGTGCCGGATGCTCCCGATGGCCAGGCCGGAGCGTGCGGAGATCCGGGCGAGGGTCACCGAGCGGAGTCCGTGCGCGGCGATCTCGTCGATCACGGCGTCGGCGACCTGCGCTCGCCGGGCATCCGGGTCCACGCGTCTGGGCATGGCCCCACTCTATCGCCCGATGTGGCACGAGCATGCTAAGTTTCTAGCACGTTCATGCTAGAAAACGCGTCGGTCAGGTCGTAGCACCCACCCGGCCCGCGCCGCCGTCGGACCCACAGCGGTCCGCGTCCGGCGCATCCCGGTCACGGTCGGCAGGTCCTTCCACACCTGCAGGTCGTCGACCCGGTCGAACGCCATCGCCGCCGCACCCGGACCCGACCAGGAGAGACATGTCCTCGTACCGCCGACGCCCGCACCGATCGCGACGGACCGTGCCGCGTCTCGCCGCAGCCATCACCGTCATCCCCCTCGTCCT
Organism: Pseudonocardia sp. TMWB2A; assembly: GCF_017312135.1. Classification (NCBI taxonomy): domain Bacteria; kingdom Bacillati; phylum Actinomycetota; class Actinomycetes; order Pseudonocardiales; family Pseudonocardiaceae; genus Pseudonocardia; species Pseudonocardia sp. TMWB2A. The sequence continues at coordinate 5,022,777 of NZ_QKQY01000002.1, read as the reverse complement.
GTCGGCAGCCTGCACATCGACGACCCCGCCGGCGCCCGGTGGTCAGGCGGACATGGCCGCCTATCTGACGCAGGAACTCGACTGGGGCGGCTGCACGGACACTGCGACGAACGCCGCGGACGTCGAGCTGTTCGCGAACCCCGCACTCGAGTGCGCGTCGGTCGAGGTTCCGCTCGACTACGGCGCCCCGGAGGGCGAGAGGGCGCGGATCGCCCTCACGCGTCTCCCCGCCCGGGGAGAGGCCGAGGGATCACTGCTGATCAACCCCGGCGGCCCCGGCGGATCCGGCACCAGCTTCGTGGCGTCCTTCCTGCCCCAGTGGCAGAACGGTCCCGTCGCCGAGCGCTTCGACATCGTCGGCTTCGACCCGCGCGGGATCGGAGCGTCGACCCCGGCCCTCGACTGCTACACCGACGAGGAGTACGACGCCGGAGATGTTCCCCGGTTCGGCGCCGTCTACGACATCACCAGCGCCGAGCAGGCGGTGGACCACGCGCAGCGCTGCATCGAGGGCTCCGGAGGCGTCGAGAACCTCGTCAACGCCGGATCGGCGAACGTCGTGCGTGACATGGACATCCTGCGGGAGGTTCTCGGCGACGAGCGGCTGACCTTCCTCGGCTACAGCTACGGCTCCGAGATCGGCGCCATGTACCTCGCCGCGCACCCCGACAAGGTCCGTGCCGTCGTGCTCGACAGCGCCGTCGGACCCGACTGGACACCGAGCGAGCTCCGCCTCGCCCAGTTCACCGCCTCCCAGGCCCGGTTCGACGAGGTCGCCGCGCTCTGCGCCCGGTCGGCCGACTGTGTCCTCGGCCCCGATCCCGCGGCGGCGAACGAGCGTCTGCACGAGATCGTCGCGCCGCTCGTCGAGACACCGGCGCCCACCGCCGACGGCAGGGACGTGAGCGTCTGGGACGTCTACCTCGGCATCACGGCGGGCCTGGCGGCGGAGGCCCACTGGCCCTCGCTGATCTCCGCTCTGACCGCGCTCGACGCGGGGCGGGCCGAGGAGATCCTCGCCCTGCGCGACGGCTTCTACAGCCGCACCGCCGACGGCGTCTACACCACCGACATCGATACGAACATCGCCGTGCGCTGCATGGACTGGCCCCGCCTGACACCGGAGGAACAGACCGCGCACGCGCGTGAGGTCGCGAACGTCGCGCCCATGTTCGGCATCGACCTGCTGACGGCGGGGACCCACCACAGCGAGTGCGAGGCGTGGCCCGCCCCGCCGACACGCGACGTCCCGTGGCTCCCCGCCGATGTCGAGGGTCTGCCCGAGGCGCTCGTCGTGTCGCTCACCGGCGATCCCGCGACGCCGTATCCGGGTGGCGTCTCCATGGCACGAACCCTCGGCGCGAGCCTGCTCACCGTCGACGGCAAGCAGCACGGCGCCTACCTCCTGGGTGGCAGCACCTGCGTCGACGATGCGGTCGACGCCTACCTCCTCGACCTCGAGACCCCGCCGGCCGACGCCCGATGCAGCCTCTGACCCGCTCGGGACCCCGTTCCCGCAGACAGGAGAAGATGACGATGGCCCTCCGACCCGTTCGACTCCACCAGGCACTGAGCCGCACCGTCCACACGATCACGCTGCCGGACCCCGACGGGCCGGCCGTCTGGGCCGTCGAGACCCGCACCACCGAGGACCACCGCGCCCGGCTCTACCGGGACGGGCAGCGCACCAGCACGGCCGAGATGCCCGCCACCTTCACCGTCCCCGGAGGGAGGATCGAGGTCGACGCCGGGTTGTACGGCGTCACCCGGGTCCATCTCGTCACGCCCGACGGACGGGAACGCAGACTGGCCCCGGCTCCGGGGACCCTGGAGCACCGGCGCGCAGTCCTGACCCGGGACCACCCTCGTCTGAGCAGGGGGATCGCCGCCACCGCCGTGATGATCCTGCTGGTCAACCTCGTCCTCGCCGCACCCGTATGGCTCGAGATGGTCACCTCGATCCCGGAGGTGGCGGACCGGTTCGGGACGTTCACCTCACCGGTGCTCCTACCCGGCTGGCTGCTCGGGACCCTCACGGTCGCCGGTGTCGTCGCCGCCATGGAACGAGCAGTCACCTGGCGGCACAACCGCATCATCGACGCCGAGACCATCTGGACCTCGCTCCAGCCGGCCCCGTCCACCCCGCAACCCACCGACGGGGGTGACGACCGGCGTCTCGTCCGTCCTGGGAGCCATCGGCCGGATCGGGACAACACCTTCATGTACCCCCGCACCGCGCAGGTGCAGGTCGAGGACACGACGGTCTCCGAGCCCGTGTTCCGGATCGGCGGTCCGGCCGACCCGTCGGTCGAGGCGGCCTCCGAGCTGCTCCCGCGCTACCGCGTCGACGACGCCTTCGACTCGTCGAGGTTCGCGACCCGGTTCCCCGAGCCCGCGGTCACGACCTACCGCGAGGGGACCGCCGCCATCCTCCGCTGACGATCCGGCCCCGACGGGGGAGGCCGACGTCCACGTGCGGGTCAGCGGTGGCCGGTCATCGCCGGTCCTGGACCTGGGAGGGGTCCAGCGGCGCGTTGTCGCAGTAGCGCATGCCGTAGTGCTGGTCGGCGTGCGGTCCCTCCGGTCCCCATCCCCAGCAGTAGTCGTCGCCGGCCAGGACGGATGCCGACTCCCCGGCGGCGGGGGTCACGACCGTGACTGCCGCGGCCAGGACCCCGGCGCCGACCCCCGCGGCGATGGCGAGGGCCGCCGACACCCTGCCCACCGTCGACCTGATCCCGGTGCGTGATTCTGCTCGATCCATGCCGGCAATGGTCCGGATGCCGCTCGGGAGGGCTCCCGACCGGTCGAGGCGCACGCGCCTCGACCGCCCGCGCTCCGATGCCCCGGGGCATGGAAGTCGGTGGCGGACACCGCCCGGGCGTGTCCCGTCGCGGTGTTTAGCCGTACCCACGACGGGTCACCCCGACGGGTGGACCTGACGAGGCCAGAGCTGATCGGAACGCCGGACGGGTCGGAGCGCAGCACCGACGGCGCGTCCCCCACCCCGTACGCCGCCACGGTCTACGACGCCGACGTCGTCGAGCAGTTCCGACGTCTCGCACCGGCGCTCCTGGACTGCGCGACCGTCGCCGAGGTGCTGGACCGGGTGCTCGACGTCGTGACACGCGTCATACCCGTGGCGGCGATGGCGAGCGTGACGATGCGCGACGACGCAGGCCGTTACTACACACCGGTGTCCACCGGCGGGCCGGCCGAGGAGATCGACGTCGTGCAGTACCGCAGCGGTCGCGGCCCCTGCGTCGACGCCGCCCGGGAGGACGGCCCCGCGTCCGCGGTGTCGGACGACCTGCGGCGCGAGGAGCGGTGGCCCGAGCTGGCCGGGACCGCGGTGGGTCACGGGTTCCTCTCGGTGGCCGCGGTCGAGCTGCTCCCCGACGCCCGGCCGCCCCGGCTGCCGGGCGCGCTCAACGTGTACGCCTCCGGACCGCAGGCCTTCGGCCGCGCCGACCTCGACCGCCTGACCATCCTGGCCGGCTACGCCTCGCTCGCGCTGGCGACCACCGACGCGGTCTCGGCCGCGGAGCTCAAGCAGGCACATCTGCGGACGGCGATCGAGACCCGTGATGTCATCGGCCAGGCCAAGGGCATCCTGATGGCCCGCCGCGGGCTGGACGCCGACCAGGCGTTCGACCTGCTGCGCCGGACCTCGCAGGACCTCAACGTGAAGCTGGCGCGCCTGGCCCGCACCGTCGCCGAGCGTCCCCAGGACATCGAGTCCCTCTAGCTGCACTGATCGGAGACGGTGGTCGAACTCGTGTGACGACACGACCTGACCGGTCTCGAACGGGGAGGGCCCCCGTGGCTGGTGTGGAGCTGTCTGACGGCACCCACCCCGACCACCGGAGGTCCTCGCGGTTCACGCTCACGCCCCGTCGTCCGAACGCGGCCGATTGCGCCTGGCGCGTCTGATCGTCGACCACCAGGTACCGGTCGCCGGGCCGCAACGCGGTCCCAGGTCGCCCGGCCGACCGCGAAACGCTGGTCCGGTCGCTACCGCGCCGACGGTCCCGCCGCCATGACGGGCCGCTCCAGCCGCCCACACCGATCGCCGCGGGCGACGCCGGCGCCGGTGACGCGCCGGATCAAGCACCTGCGCAGGAAGCGACGGGGCCCGGTCCAGATCGCCGACCGGGTCGCCGTCGCCCCCCTCGATCGTGCATCGGGTCCTGCTCCACTGCCGGGGCCGGCGCTACGTAGGGCGCGCCCGAGGAGACCGCAACCGGGTCGCCACCCCCGGCAAACCCCGCAACGTCCACCACCAGGCGAAGATGGGCACCTGCTCCGTCCACACCGTGCTCGACGACCATTCCCGCGTCGCCGACGCCGAGATCCACGACGACGAGACCGCCGCACTGCGATAGCCGTGCTGCGCCGCGCGGTGGCCTGGTTCGCCACCCGCGGGGTCACCACGACGCGAGTGTCGTCGGACAACGGCTCGGCCCACCGCCCCCACGCCTGGCGCGACACCTGTCACGCGCTGGGGCCACCCCGAAACGCACCCGTCCCTACCGCCCGCAGACCGACGGCAGGATCGCGGGCGGGTCAGTCGCGCGGGTCGCGCTCGGCCCGCTCGCGACGGAGCCGGTCGAGGTCGTCGTTCGCCAGCGCGCTCCAGAACCTCAGCGCGGCGTGCTCCATCTCCAGGCCCAGCTCGATCGTGATCATGCGCGGCTCGGCCCACTCCTCGCGACCGTGCCGGGCGACCATGTCCTCGTAGTCGGCGATCCGGCTCTCGTGCTGGCGGATCTGCTCGCGGGCGAGCTTCCCGACGTCGTCGGGGGATCCCGCCTCGTTGAAGAACAGCTTGAGCTCGGCGATGTCGCGCATCTGGAAGTGCTCGGCGGTGGGCGCCGCCAGCCACTCGCGCAGGGCGGCCCGGCCCTCGTCGGTCAGGGAGTAGGTCTTGCGCCGGCGTCCGTGCTCCTCGGTGTCGAGGGCGAGCAGGCCGGCGTCGGCGAGCCGGTCCGGCTCGGAGTACAGCTGCGCGTGCGGGAAGTGCCAGAAGTAGCCGACGGAGCGGCTGACCGCGCGCTTCAGGTCGTACGGCGTCGAGGGCCCGCGCAACGCGATCATGCCCAGGACCAGATACGACGTCGTGGACAGTCGCATCCGCGCTCCTCTCGTGCCGGCCGGTGCTCCGCGGACTCTAGACGAGGCGGGTCGTCGATCCGCGGATGCGGCTCGACCCTCGCACGTGCGTCCCGCCACCGACGACCGCCCCTCCTTCCGTCGGATGCCGCCGGACGGGGTCGCTCCCGACGCCGGTGGAATCCGGGGCTTCCCCTCTGACAGTCTGAACCGTATGGTCTGAAACAGACTAACGACGAGGGGGTCGGATGGACCTGGTGACGACGCTGCGATGGGCGGTCGAGCGCAACCCCGATCGGCCGGCGGTACGTGGAACCGGCAGGTGGCTCTCCTACCGGGAGTGGGACGCGCGGACCGACCGGCTGGCCGGAGCCCTGCGGAGCCTCGGCGTGGAGCGAGGGGCCCGGGTGGGCCTGGTGATGCACGGCGGCGAGCAGCTCGCGAGCCTGCACCTGGCCGTGCAGAAGCTCGGCGCGGTCTCGGTGCCGCTCTCGACCCGGTTCGGGGTCGAGGAGCTCGGCTACTGCCTGGGCGACGCCGACGTCCGCCTGGTGGTCGCCGACACCGCGCACGCCGAGCGGGTCGCCGCCGCCGGCCTGGGGGACCTGCTGCGGGACGTGGCGTCCGTCGACGAGCTCGCCGAGCGGCTCGACAGCCCCGTCTGCGTCGCCCCGGACGAGTCGGACCTCAGCGTCATGCTCTACACGTCGGGGACCACGGGGAAGCCGAAGGGCGTCCCGCGTACCCACCGGGCCGAGCATCTGGCAGCGGTCGCGCACGTGATGCAGACCCGGCAGCGGCAGGGGGTCGCGACCCTCGGGGTGATGCCGCTGTTCCACACGATGGGCCTGCGCACGCTGCTGGCCTCCGTCGTGGTCGGCGGCACGTGGGTGGGCCAGCCCGCCTTCGACGCCGACGAGTCGATGCAGCTGATCCTCGAGGAGAACGTCGGTTCCCTGTACCTGGTGCCGACGATCTACTGGTCGCTGCTGCGCACCGGACGGCTCGGGGACGCCCGTGCGCTCGACAACCTCGCCTACGCCGGCGCCGCCATGACCCCGTCGCTCGCCGAGAAGCTGGTCGACCAGGTCGCGCCCACCTCGTTCGTCAACCACTTCGGCTCGACCGAGATCTACACCTTCACCATCGGGCCCGACGTCGCCGCCAAGCCCGGCTGCGCAGGCCGGGCGGGGCTGTTCTCCCGGGTCCGGCTGATCGCGCCCGACGCGGGCGCCCCCGTCGACGAGGAGGTCCCGCGCGGGAGGCAGGGTCAGGTGATCGTCTCGATGGCCTCGCCCGAGGCCTTCGGCGGCTACCGGAACCGGCCGGACGCGAACGCCAAGGCCATCCGGGACGGATGGTACCACACCGGTGACCTCGCCGTCGCCGACTCCGACGGCGACCTCTGGGTCTCCGGCCGCACCGACGACATGATCAACTCCGGTGGCGAGAACATCTACCCGGACGAGATCGAGTCGGTCCTGACCCGCTGTCCCGCCGTCGACGACGTCTGCGTGGTCGGGCTGCCCGACGAGCGCTGGGGACACGCGGTGACCGCGTTCGTGGTCCCCGTCCGCGGGGCCGACCCGCTGGCCGCGGCCGAGCAGGCCCTGGCCTGGGCTCGGGAGCAGCTGCCGTCGCTGAAGCGGCCGAAGCGGGTGATCGCCGTCGACTCGATCCCGCGGTCCGGGGTCGGCAAGACGCTGCGCCGCACGCTCGTCGCGGGCGAGTACGACCTGAGGGGAGAAGCACGTGTCTGACGTGTCCGAGGTGCCCGATGTGCCGGAGGCCACCCGCACCTGGGTCCCCAGCCGGGACGAGGACGCCGCGCTGGTCACCGGCCGGGGCGCGTTCCTCGACGACCTGGACCCGCTGCCCGGCACGCTGGTCGCCACCGTCGTGCGCTCCACCCGTCCGCACGCCCGGCTGCGCTCGGTCGACCTGAGCCGCGCCCGGGCCCATCCGGGGGTGGCGGCGGTGATCGGCCCCGACGAGGTGCGCGCCGCGCTGCGGCCCTTCCCCCTGTCGACCGGCGCGGTGATGCCCTACCTGCCCACCGGTGTGGACAAGGTGCGCTTCGTCGGCGAGCCGATCGCCGTCGTCGTCGCCTCGGACCGCTACGTCGCCGAGGACGCCGCCGAGCTCGTCGCCGTCGAGTACGACGACCTGGGTGCGGTCACCGCGGCCCGCGCCGCACTGGAGCCGGACGCCCCGCTGCTGCACGACGACGCCGGGTCCAACGTCGCCACCGACCGCACCTTCTCCTTCGGCCCGGTGGAGCAGCGGTTCCGCGAGGCCGCGCACGTGGTGACCGGCCGCTACGACTTCCCGCGCTACTCCTCGGTGCCGATGGAGTGCTACTCGGTCATCGCGCAGTGGAACGAGGGCGACGGCGACCCGTCGGTCGAGGCCTGGGCGAACTTCCACGGACCGTTCTCGATGGTCCCGGTGATGGCCGGCGCGCTCGGGATCCCGACGTCGCGGGTGCGGCTGCACGTCCCCGCCGACATCGGCGGCAGCTTCGGGATCAAGGCGGGCATCTACCCCTACGTGGTGCTGATGGCGCTGGCCTCGAAGCACGCGGGCACGCCGGTGCGGTGGGCCGAGGACCGCGTCGAGCACCTGATGGCGAGCTCCACCGGTGCGGACCGGGCGATGACCTTCTCCGCCGCGGTCGACGCCGACGGCACCGTGACGGCCCTGCGCACCGACCTGATCGACAACGTCGGCGCGTACCTGCGCCCGCCGGAGCCGTCCACGCTCTACCGCTGCTACGGCAACATCACCGGGCCCTACCGCATCGACGCCGTCGAGATCCGGGCCCGCGCCGTGGTCACGAACACCATGCCGACCGGGCTGAACCGTGGCTTCGGCGGCCAGCAGCTCTACTTCGGGCTGGAGCGGCTGATGGACGCGGTCGCCGCGGCGACCGGGCTCGACGTCGTCGAGGTGCGGCGCCGCAACCTGGTGTCGGCGTTCCCGCACGAGACGGCGACCGGGGGCGTGTACGACTCCGGCGACTACGCCGCGGCGCTGGACCTGGCCGTGATGAACGCCGACCTGGCCGAGCTGGAGCGCCGGCGGGAGGCGGCCCGGGCCGAGGGCGCCTTCTACGGCATCGGCACCGCCCTGGTCGTCGACCCGTCCGGCACCAACATCGGCTACGTCGGGCTGGCCACCCCCGCCGAGGACCGCAAGCCGGGCCGGGACAAGTCCGGCTCCACCGAGCACGTCCGGATGTCGGTGGACCTGCAGGGGATCGTCACCGTGCTGCTCGGATCGGTCCCGCAGGGCCAGGGCCACGCCACGGTGGCGCGCAAGGTCGCGGCGCAACGGCTCGGTCTACCCCCGGAGCAGGTGCGGGCGGTGGTCGACATGGACACCGCGACGACCCCGTGGACGGTCACGTCCGGGTCGTACTCGTCGCGGTTCGCGCCGCTCGTCACGAGCGCGGTCGTCGCGGCCGCGGACACCATCGCCGCCACGGTGAAGGCGGCCGGGGCCACGCTGCTGGAGGGCGCCGACCCGGGCGAGCTGACCCTGCTCGACGGGAAGGTCGTCCACCCCGACGGCCGTTCGGTCGCCTTCCGGCACGCCGCAGGCGTCGTGCACTGGGACCCGGCGTCGCTGCCCGACGGCGTGCCCGCCCGGCTCTACGCCGAGGCCGAGTTCTCCCCGCGGGAGACCCGCGCGGCCACGGCGGACGACCGGATCAACTCCTCGCTCTGCTACGGCTTCGTCGCCGAGATCGTCGCGGTGCGGATCGACCCGGACACCCTGGAGATCGGGGTCGACCGGGTGTCCTCGGTGCACGACGCCGGGACCGTCCTCGACCAGACCCTGCTCGACGGCCAGGTCTACGGCGCGCTCGTGCACGGCCTCGGCGGTGCCGCCTACGAGCAGTTCACCCACGCCGACTCCGGCCAGCCGACGGCGGCGACGTTCCTCGACTACCTGTGCCCGACCAGCGCCGAGGCCGGGTTCGACCTGCGTACCGACCACGTGGTGACCCCGTCACCGCTGACCCCGCTCGGCGCCAAGGGCTGCGGCGAGGGGTCGTCCATGAGCTTTCCCGTGGCCTACGCCAACGCCGTCGCCGACGCGCTGGCACCCCGCGGGATCGACATCACCCGCCTGCCGCTGCACGGCGAGGTACTGCACCAGCTGCTCACCGAGAAGGAGAACTCCTGACATGGCACTCACCGGCGGCGACGTCGTCCTGACCCGCGAGCACGACGGGCGGGTCGCCTACCTGACCCTGTCCCACGGCAAGTACACGGTCGTCACGATGGAGATGCGCAGGCTCGTCGCCGAGCGCTTCGCCGAGATCGACCGGGACCCGCAGGTCCGCGTCGTGGTGGTCCGCTCCGACGGCCAGCACTTCACCTCCGGCGGCGACATCGCCGGGTTCATGGAGGTCGACCCGATCGACCTCACCGACCTCGGCCAGGACGTCACCGCCCCGGCCCGCAGCACCAAGCCGGTCATCGCCGCGATCGACGGCTACTGCTTCGGCGTCGGGCTGGAGATGGCGCTGTCCTGCGACATCCGGCTCGGCACCGGCCGCACCCAGCTCGCACTGCCCGAGATGAACCTCGGCATGATCCCCGGCTCCGGCGGCACCCAGCGCCTGGCCCGGCTGATCGGCCTGTCCCGGGCGAAGTTCCACATCATGACCGCGACCCGGATCCAGGCCCAGCAGGCGCTCGACTGGGGCATCCTGGCCGGCCTGTACGACGACCGCGACGCGCTCTACGCCGAGGTCGACGCGCTGGCGCTGAAGATGGCCGGCTTCTCCCCGGCCGCGCTGCGCACCGCCAAGGAGGTCCTCGACCGCGGCGTCGACGGCCCGCTCTACACCGGCATCGAGCTGGAGCGGAAGGCCTACTCGATGCTGCGGGCGACCGAGGACTTCGCCGAGGGCGTGAAGGCCTTCGGGGAGAAGCGCACCCCGAACTTCACGGGCCGCTGATGAAGGCCGCACCGTTCGCCTACGTCCGCCCCGGCCGGCTCGACGACGTGCTCGGCGAGCTCGCCGGCGGCGACGGCAAGGTGCTGGCCGGCGGCCAGTCCCTGGTGCCCGTCCTCGCGATGCGCCTGGGCCGCCCCGGCACCCTGGTCGACATCACCGCCGTGCCCGAGCTGACGTCGGCGGGACCGGACCGGGACGGGTACCGGATCGGCGCGGCGGTGCGGCAGCGCGCGGTCGAGCACGACCGGGCCGCCCATGCCGTCCCGCTGATCGGGATGGCCATGCCGTTCGTCGGGCACCGGGAGCTGCGCAGCCGGGGCACCGTCTGCGGCAGCCTCGCCCACGCCGACCCGGCCGCCGAGCTGCCCGCCGTCGCCTGCTGTGCGCAGGCGACGGTCGAGCTGGCTGGCCCGGCCGGGCGGCGGAGCATGCCCGCCGAGGAGTTCGTGACCGGCGCGATGACCACCGCGGCCGGGCCGGAGGACGTCGTCGTCGCGGTGACGTTCCCGCACGCCCGGCCGGGGGAGGGGTTCGGGTTCGCCGAGATCGCCCGCCGGCACGGCGACTTCGCCCTCGCCGGCGTGGTCACCCGGGTCCGGGTCGGCGCCGACGGCGCGGTGACCGAGGCCCGGCTGACCGGGTTCGGGATCTCCGACCGGGCCGTGACCCGGGACGTCACCGCGTTGCTCACCGCGCACGAGGACGACCTGCGCCCGGCCACCGCCGCGCTGGCCGACGACGTCGTCGACACCGGCGGGGACACCCACGGATCCACCGGCTACCGGCGCCGGTTGTTCGGAGTGCTCGCCGCCCGCGAGCTGTCCCGTGCGCTGCAGCGCGCCCGGGACCGGAAGGAGGGGTCATGACCGGTCGTCTCACCGAGCCCCGGGACCGCGTCGCCGCCGACGAGAGCGTCGGGATCACGATGACGGTGAACGGCACCGAGACCACGATCACCGTGCCGCCCCGTGCGCACCTCGGTGACGTGCTGCGCGAGCAGCTCGGTCTCACCGGCACCCACCTCGGCTGCGAGCACGGCGTCTGCGGCATGTGCACCGTGCTCGTCGACGGCGAGGCCGCCCGCGCCTGCCTGCTGTTCGCGGTGCAGTGCGAGGGCGCCGAGATCGTGACCGTGGAGGGCCTGGGCACGCCCGAGGACCAGCACCCGCTGCAGCAGGCGTTCTCCGCCCACCACGCGCTGCAGTGCGGGTTCTGCACCCCCGGGATGCTGATGAGCAGCTACGACCTGCTCAGCAGCACCCCGGAGGTGGAGAGCGAGGAGCTGCCCGAGCAGATGTCCGGTGTGCTCTGCCGGTGCACCGGCTACCGCGGGATCCTCGCGGCCGTCGACGACGTGCGGCAGAGCTACCCGGACGGTGTCCCCGGACCACGGGCGTGCGGCGCGCGCACCCTGGTCGGGCGGGGGACCGGTGGCGGGAGCGGTGCCGGAGCCCCCGCCGAGGAGGTGCCGGCGGCGGTGCTCGCGCAGGAGGTGCGGCTGCCGTCCGGGCCGCCGTCGGCGGTCGTCGAGGTCACCAGCGCGCTCCGCTCGCCGGTCGAGCGGGTCTGGGCGGTGCTCGACGACTTCGACCTGCTCGCCCGCTGCCTGCCCGGGGCCCGGCTCACCGAGGTACTCGACGGCGACCGCTACCGGGGCCGCGCCGTCGTCGCGCTCGGCCCGGTGAAGCTGTCCTTCGACGGCCTGGCCCAGGTCGTCGAGCGGGACCCGGCCGCGCACCGGCTGCGGTTCCACGCCCAGGGCGCCGATGCCGGCGGCAGCGCCACCCAGGCCGACGTCGTGCTGGCGGCCGAGGCCGGGCCGGACGGTGGCACGGTCCTGACCGCGCACGCCGACGTCCACCTCACCGGCCGGGTCGCGCAGTTCGGCCGGGCGTTGGCCGGTGACGTCTCGCGGCGGCTGTTCGAGCAGTTCGCGGCGAGCGTCGACGAGGCGGCCGAGACCGGGTCGGTCACCGAGCCGGGCCGCGGTGCGCAGCTCCGGCTGGTCCTGGGCACCGTCCGCGACACCGCCCGGGCCCTGGCCCGCCGTGGGTTCGCCCGCGCCCGCAGGCTGCGGCGCCGCTGACCACCCTGCTCCCCGACCGGTGAGTGATCGCAAGGAGGCGACACGATGACCGCATCCACCGGTGGGCCCGCCGAGGGCTCCGCCGCCCCACCCCCCACCCCACCGGCCGAGCCGGGGCCGACCCGCCGGGTCGAGCCCGGTCCGGGCATCCGGTCCGGGCTGCGCGGCCTGCCCCGGCGGCTCACCCCCGCGACGATCGGCGCCGGCGTGGTCGCGGCCGTCTTCGGCTGCACCGGCCCGGCGCTGATCGTGATCGACGGAGCCGCGGCGAGCGGGCTGGACGGCCGGCTGATCGCGTCGTGGATCTTCGGGATCTACGTCTTCGGTGGCCTGATCTCGCTGTTCCTCGCGCTGCGCTACCGGATGCCGGTCGTCGGCGCCTACTCCATCCCGGGCGCGGTGCTGGTGGTGGGGGCGCTGGGGACGTTCCCGTTCTCCGCCGTCGTCGGCGCGTTCCTCGTCGCAGGGCTGCTCGTGCTCGTGCTCGGGCTGTCCGGCCTGATCGGCACCGTGTCCCGGTGGCTGCCGCAGCCGATCGTGATGGCGATGATCGCCGGGGCGCTGATCCGGTTCGGCACCGAGGTGGTGACCGCGGCCGAGTCCGCGCCCTGGATCGTCGCGTCCGCGGTCGCCGGGTTCCTGCTGCTGTCCCGGTTCGTCCCGGCGGTGCCCGGCGCGCTCGGTGCGCTGGTCGCGGGGCTGGTCGCGGCCGCGGCCACGGGCGGGTTCGCCTCGCAGGCCACCGCCGTCGACGGCTGGACGGCACCGGTGCTCGTGGCGCCGACGTTCGACCTCGCCGCGATCCTGGCCGTCGGGATCCCGCTGGCGGTCCTGGTGATCGCCGCGGAGAACGCCCAGGCCTACGGTGTGCTGCTCAGCCAGGGCTACCGGCCGCCGATCAACGCCATGACGGTCGCCAGCGGCGTCGGCGGGCTGCTGGCCCCGCTGACCGGCGGGCACAACGCCAACATCGCGGGCCCGATGACCGCGATCTGCTCGGGCCCGCAGGCCGGCCCGGACCCCGATGCCCGGTACGCCGCGAGCGTCGTCAACGGCGTGCTGTTCGTCGCGTTTGGCGTCCTCGCCGGGATCGCGGTCACCGCGGTCACGGCGCTGCCGACCGAGCTGGTGGCGGTGGTCGCGGGGCTCGCCATGATCGGGGTGCTGGTGTCGTCGTTCCGGGGCGCGTTCGGTGAGGGCCGGTTCCGGACCGGTGCGCTCACGGCCCTGGTGGTCGCGATGAGCGGGGTCGCGCCGCTGGGGATCTCCAGCCCGTTCTGGGCGCTCGTCGCGGGGGTCGCGATCTCCGCGGTGGTCGAGCCAGGTGACTTCAGGGTGCGGTCCGAGGCCGGATGAACGCGTGCGCGCCGGCACGGTGACACGGTATGGAACAGATGGTCCGGGGTGATCCGTGGAGCTGCATCAACTTCGGTACTTCGTGACGATCGCGCACGAGGGGAGCTTCACCTCCGCGGCCGCCCGTCTGTACCTGTCCCAGCCGTCGTTGTCGGTGCAGATCCGCAAGCTGGAGCAGGACGTCGGTGCTCGGCTGTTCGAGCGGACCGGCCGGCACATCGTGCTGACCGCGGCCGGATCCGCGCTGCTCGAGCACACGGAGATCGCGCTCGCCGAACTCGAACGCGGCCGGGAACGGGTGGCCGGGGTCAGCGGTCTGCGCGAAGGTGAGGTCCGGGTGGGCGTGTTACCCAGCATCGGCGCGCGGATGCTGCCCGAGGTGCTGGCCCGGTTCCGGCGCGCGCACCCGTTGGTCGGGGTGCGGATCGTCGAGCACGACATCTCCCGGGAGTTCGAGCAGCTCGTGCGCTCCGGGGAACTGGACCTGACGATGACCCGGATGCCGCTGACCCTGAGCGGGCTGTGCGTCGACGTGCTGGTCCGCGAGCCGGTGCTCGTGCTGGTTCCCGCCGCGCACCGGCTGGCCGGCCGGGCGGAGGTCGCGCTCGCCGAGCTGGCCGGCGAGGATCTCGTCGGGATGCGTACCGGGTACGGCCTGCGCGACCTCGCCGATCAGCTGCTGGCCGAGGCCGGTGTCCGTCCGCGGGTGGTACTGGAGACCGGACAGTTGGCGATCGTGCACGGGATGGTCGCCGCCGGCATGGGGGTCGCGCTGCTGCCGAGGATGGCCGCGGGCGACGGCCCCACGGTCCCGATCGCCGACTCCTGTGCGTTCCGTGAGCTGGGCGTGGTGTCGCGGGCCAGCGCGCACGTGTCCCCGCCGGTACAGGCGTTCCGCCGGTTGCTGCTGCGCACGGCGCGCGAGTGAGGGCGGAGCTCGGCCGCGTGTCCGCTACCGGTGCACGACAGCTCGTCCGTCCCGCTCGCCGGTCCACCGGGCGACCGCGTCGGTGTCGACGTCCAGGAGGTCGAGCGCCCGACCGGTGGTGTGCTCGACGATGTCGGCGACGCTGTGCGGGTGTGCGTAGAAGGCGGGCACCGGCGGCATCACGATCGCGCCGGAGGCGGTGACCTCGGACATCAGCCGTAGGTGGCCGGCGTGCAACGGGGTCTCCCGCAACAGGAGCACCAGGCGCCTGCGCTCCTTGAGCACCACGTCCGCGGCCCGCACCACGAGCGACTCGTCGTAGCTGGCGGCGATCCCGGACAGCGTCTTCACGCTGCAGGGCGCCACCAGCATCCCGGCCGTGCGGAACGAGCCGGAGGAGATCGGCGCGCCCAGGTCGCCGTCGGAGTGCACGACGTCGGCGAGTGCGCGCACGTCGGCGACGCTGTGGTCCGTCTCGTAGCCGATGGTCGCCCGCGCCGCCTTCGTCAGCACCAGGTGCGTCTCGACGTCGGGCACCTCGCGCAGCAGCTCCAGCGCCCGGATCCCGTACACCGCCCCGGACGCCCCGGTGAGCGCGACGATGATGCGTCTCATCGGAGGTCCCCCAGCTCCGCGAGATGGCGCTCGAGAGCCGACGGGTCGGTCGGGGCCACCGTCATCTGCCGGTAGCGGTCCCGGTCGGCGGCCGGGACGGTGGCGTCGAGGCCCAGCTTCGCGGTGAGCCCCTGCTCGGCCGAGGGATCCAGGCTGCTGCCCTTCGCGTTCGGCACCACCAGCAGGTCCCGGTCGGGCTGGGTCCGGGTGGCCACCGCCCAGGCCACCTGCTCGTCGTCGGTGATGTCCACGTCGTCGTCGACGACGGTGACCTGCTTGATCGTGGACGCGGTGAGGAACAACGTCATCATCGCCGTGGTCGGCGCGCCGGGGGCCGGGTCGCGCAGCGCGACGACGGCGGTGAGCCGGCACGAGCCGGACTCGGGTAGCCGCAGCGCCGCCACGTCCAGCCCGGCCCGGCGCAGGGCCCGCAGGCAGGCCGCCTCGCGTGGTACGCCGCCGGCGTAGAAGTGCTCGCGGCCGCCGGAGAGGATCGTCTGGAACACCGCGTCGTCACGGTGCCAGCCGTCCAGCAGCTCGATCACCGGGGCGGGGCCGCCGGGACCGTAGGTGCGCGGATACTCCCCGAACGGACCCTCGGCCTCGCGGCGTCCGGCCCGGAAGCGGCCCTCCAGCACGAACTCCGCCCGGGCCGGCACCAGCGCGTCCACGGTCGGGGCGGCGACCAGCTCGACCGGAGGGGCCAGCGCGTTGGCCACGGCGTAGTCGTCGAGCTCGCGGTCGGCGGGGGACTGGCTGGCGAGAACGAGCGCCGGGTGCACCCCGACCACCAGGGCGACGTCGAGGTCGCGCCCCACCGCCTCGGCCTCGGCGAAGATCCTCCGCAGCCGCCCGGGCAGCAGCAGCGCACGCAGCTCCCGCTCGCCCGCGGCCAGCAGCCGGTTGATCGAGAGGTTCATCCGCCCGCTGACCGGGTCGCGGACCGCCAGCAGCGCCGAGGTCAGGTACCTGCCGCCGTCCTCGGAGTGCTGACGGGTCAGCGGCAGCGCCGAGAGCATCCGGTCGCCGTGCATGCGGTTCGCCAGCACCGGGGCCCCGGACGCCTCCACCTCCGGGCAGCGCTCCGGGGCGTCCAGGGCGGCGGCGAAGCGGTCGGCCACCCCGGCCGGTTCGCAGCCCAGTACCAGGCCGAGGTGCGTCCGGCTCGGCACGGTGTTCCCCACGAGCGGGAACTCCGCGCCGATCACGTCGCCGAACCGGACGGCGCGCCGCCCGTCGGCACGGGTCAGTACCGCGGCGACGTCCTGGTCCGGGTCGATCGGGGACCCCAGCCGGGCGAGCTCGCCGCGGCCGTCGAGCACGTCGAGCCAGGAACGCAGGTCGGAGCTCACGTGAACACCCCACCGCCGTCGACGACGACGGTCTGGCCGGTGACGAACCCGGACGACGGCGAGGCCAGCCACATGACGGCGCCGACCAGGTCGCCCGGGGTCATCTCGCGGCCCAGCGCCCGTCCCTTCGCCGCCGCGGCGATGTAGTCGCCGGTGTTGAGTGTCCGGCTGGCGGCGTCGCTGACGAGGCCGGGCGCGACGCCGTTGACGGTGATCGCGTCGGATCCGAGCTCACGTGCGGCGGCCCGTGTGAGCCCGTCCACGGCGGCCTTGGAGGCCACTTAGTGCGCGAACCCGGGCGCACCCATCCGCGCCACGGTGGAGGAGATGTTCACGATCCGTCCGCCGCCGCGGGCGCGCATGGCCGGGGTCACCGCTCTGATCGCCTGCCAGGTGCCGCGCACGTTGACCGTCAGCACCCGGTCCCAGGACTCGGTGGTGAGCTCGGTCAGGTGCGACTTGGTGCCCAGGCCCTGGTAGATCGCGGCGTTGTTGACCAGCGCGTCGATCCCGCCGAACTCGGCGCCCGCGGTGGCGACGACGGTCTCCCAGTCGGCGTCGGAGGTCACGTCGGCCGTCACGAACACGACCTTCCCCGCGCCGGCGGAGCTCACCTCGTCGGCCAGGGCGAGCCCCGCGTCGGCGGCCCCGGCGACGTCGGTGGCCACGACGTTCGCGCCGGCCGCCGCGAACGCGGCGACGTAGTCGCCGCCGATCCCGCCGCCGGCGCCGGTAACGAGGACGGTGCGGCCCAGGTGCTCGCCGCTGCTCTTCTCGTTCGTGTTCATCGTGATCCTCCCGGGAGGGACTCCGGCCGGTCGGCCGCGGCGGTGGGTGACGGACTGGGAACGGCGTCGCCCGGGTCCTCGCGGTCGAGCGCGCCGCGCGTCTCGGGGGCGAACGCCGCCCCGAGCAGGAACAGCGCCACGACCACGGCCAGGAACAGCGCCAGCCGGCTGGGGATGTCCGGCACGGTCGGGCTGGCCAGGCTGACGAAGGTGGTGGTCAGCCCGCCGATGGCGAACCCGCCGTTCCAGATCAGGGCGGTCGCGGTCGCACGCAAGCGGGTCGGGAACAGCTCGTTCAGGAAGATCGGCACCGCGGCGATGGGGGCGTTGGCCAGCATGGTGATCAGCAGGCCGTAGCCGAGCAACGCCCCGGTGTCGTCCGGCCCCAGCCCACCCATGGCCAGCGCGAGCAGCGGCAGAGCCACCAGGTTCACGATGCCGGTGGCCAGGAACACCGGGCGACGGCCGAACCGTTCGGAGGCGTGCCCGGCCAGCAACGCGATCGGCAGGATGGCCAGGCTGGTCCAGACCAGCAGCAGCCCACGTGCGCCCGCCGGCAGCTGGTTGATCTCGGCCAGGAACGTGGGCAGGTAGCCCGAGGTGAGGTAGTACTGCGCGCCCGCGCCGATCACCAGCGCGGTGGCCGCGACCAGCGTCCGCGGCCGCACCGCCGTCGGCAGGTCCCGGGCCCTGGCCGGCGGCTCCGGGGCCGCACCGGCGGCCCGCGCCCGCGCGGCGGCCCACACCGGGGACTCCTCGAGCAGCCGGAAGAACGCGAGGCTCGCCAGCGAGGCCACCAACCCGGTGAAGAACATGATCCGCCAGCCCCACACGTCGAACGCGGGTCCGGGGAAGGCCGAGGACACGGCCAGGAACACCAGCGACGCGATGACGGCGCCGAGCCCGGGGCCGCCGCCGGCGACCAGCCCGGAGACCAGGCCGCGCCAGCGTTGGGGCACCGTCTCGGTGCCGAGGGTGTGGGTCGAGGCGACGACGCCGCCGACGAGCAGGCCCTGCACCAGGCGGAGCGCGACGAACACCAGCGGTGCGGCGACACCGATCGCGGCGTAGGTCGGCAGCGTGCCCATGAGAGCGGTGGCCAGACCGACGCCGCCCACGGTGACCAGCATGGTCTGCTTGCGGCCGTGCCGGTCGGCGTAGCGGCCGAACACAGCCCCGCCCAGCGGGCGCATCACCAGGCTCACCCCGAACGAGGCGAACGTGGCCGCGAGTGTGAGTGTGGGGCTGTCGGTGGGGAAGAACAGGGGGCCCACCGTGGAGGCCACGTAGAGCAGGATGAACAGGTCGAACAGATCGAACGCGAAGCCGACCGTGGACGCGGTGCCCGCGGTGACCATCTGACGGGTCGTCGGCGCGGGGACCGGGGCCGGGCCGGGCACGGCGGCGCTCACCAGGTCACCGGCAGCCGCCGGACGCCGAGGTGGCGCCCTCCGCCCTCGAGCGGGTCGGTCCGCTCGACGTCGCCGCTTACCCGGAACCCGGGGATGCGCTCCAGCACGACCTGGACCGCCGTGCGGATCTCGAGCTTGGCCAGGGCCATCCCGGGGCAGGTGTGGATCCCGGCGCCGAACGCGAGGTGCCGGTTCGGCCGCCGGTCGATGACGATCTCGTCGGCGCGGTCGAAGACCTCGGGATCGCGGTTGGCCGAGGCGAACAGCAGCAGCACCCGTTCGCCCGCCTTCATCTGCTGACCGTGCAGGCAGGTGTCGGCCGTGAGCTGTCGCGGGAACCAGTGCAGCGGGGTCTCGTGGCGCAGGATCTCGTCGATCATGGAAGGGATCAGCTTCGGCTCGTCGAGCAGTCGCTGCTGCACATCCGGATGCTCGGCCAGGTACAACAGCGTGTTGCCCAGACCGAGCGCCGTGGAGTCGTGCCCGGCGTAGGTCAGGATGAACATCATGTTGGCGAGCTCGTCGTCGGTCGCCCCGAGCTCGCGGTTGGCCTCGACGAGTCCGGTGAGGAAGTCCTCGCGTGGGTTCTCGCGCCGGTCGGCGAAGAGGCCGACCCAGTACCGGCACACCCGGTCGATGATCTCCGGGCCGCGGGAGTCGGAGGCGTGGGTCAGGAACTCCTCGGAGTACCCGCGGATCTCCTCGGTGTCCTCCGGACCCAGGTCGTAGAGCCGGGTGATGACCTCCAGCGGAAGCGGGGTGGCGAGCTCGGCGGCGAGCTCGGCGCGGCCCCGTCCGACGAACCCGTCGACGAGGCGCTCGGCGATGGCGCGGACCGCCGGTTCCATCGTCTTCGCCGCGGCGCCGCTGGTCAGCGGCGCGATGAGCTCGCGGAACCCGGCGTGTTCGGGCGGGTCGTGGTCGATCGGGGGGAACCGACTCCCGGACACCGGGGGCAGGTAGACGCCGCCGGTCGAGGAGTAGGTCGTGTGGTCGGTAGCGGCGTCGCGGACGTCGGCGTACCGCGAGATCGACCAGTAGCCGCCGTGGCGCTCGCCGTGCGAGACCGGGCAGTGTCGGCGCAGCTGCGCGTAGGTCGCGTAGGCGCGCTCGGGGGACAGACCGGGATCGTGCGGATCGAAGTGCGGGAGGACCTCGCGCGGACTGTTGTCGGGCACCGTTGCCTCTTCTCTATCCTCGGCTCTCCACCCGCTGGCGCGGTGTGCCCCGAGTCTGCGCGGCAGAGCGCCGCCCGACGATGCGCAGCTGGCTATGCCAGCGATAGTCGTCCGGCCAGGTCCGACCACCGGGTGCGGCCCCGGCGGGACCACCGTGCGGGACCCACCGGGCGAGCAGGTCCCGGCCGGACGATCCGTCGACGACCGGCAGGAGGCCGGCCCCGGTGGGTCAGGGCGTGGCGACCGGAACCGGCCAGACGAAGCGGTCGTCGTCGGCGTAGTCCTCGCACCGGGCCCGCAGCGCCGCGGTGACCTGGTCGGGGGCGTCCGCCCCGACCAGCAGCCGGAACGGGCCGTCGGGCGCGTGGACGTGCCGGCGCAGGGCGTCGACCGCCTCCGCGACGGGCGCCCCGAGCGGCCCCTCGGCCCGCCACGGCACCTCGGCCGTCCCGAACAGCTCGCGCCGCAGGTCGTCGTAGACCGCCGACGGGGTCGCGAAGTGCATCCCCGCGCCGGCCCAGTCCGTGTCGAACCCGCCGAGCTGGGCCACGGTGACGCGGACGCCGAACTGGGCCACCTCACCGGCGAGCGCCTGGGAGAAGCCCTCCAGCCCCCACTTGCCCGCGTTGTACAGACCCAGGGTCGGCATGGCACCGACCGCGCCGGTCGTGGAGATCTGGACGATGTGTCCCGCACCGCGGGCGCGGAGATGGGGCAGCACCGCCTGGGCGACCCACAGCGGTCCCAGCAGGTTCGTGTCCACGATGTCGCGCGCCTCCGCCTCGCCGGCCTCCTCGACCGCTCCGACGAGGCCGTAGCCGGCGTTGTTGACGACGACGTCGAGACGCCCGAACCGCGCGACACCGGCCGAGACCGCGGCCCGGACCGCGTCCCGGTCGCGGACGTCCGCCGTCGCGACGTGCAACGCCGACGGGAACTCCGTACGCAGGTCGGCGAGCGCGTCGGCCCGCCGGACGGTCGCCACCACCCGCTCGCCGGCGGCGAGCGCGGCCTGTGTCAGGGCCCGGCCCAGCCCGCGGCCGGCGCCCGTCACGAACCACACGGGTCGTTCGGTCACGGGACTCTCCTCGTCGCGACGCACACTCATGACACCTACGATACGGAACGTTCCGTTTCGATTGCTATCCTGATCGCGTGGACGACGACGGCCGTGACCGACCGCCGGTGTCGACCGGTCGCTCCGAACGGGCGCGCACGGCCGCACTCGAGGCGGCCCTGGCCCTGGCGGTGGAGCTGCCGTACCCGCAGGTGACGATGGAGGCGATCGCGGCACGTGCCGGCGTCGGCAAGGCCACGCTCTACCGGCGGTGGCGCCACCGGGGGGCCCTGCTGGTCGACGCCGTGGCCCACCGCAACGCGCGCGCAGCCGTCGGCGACGGGGGGATCCCGGACACCGGTGACCTGCAGGCCGACCTCTCCGCGGTGCTGCGCGCGGTCGTCGACGAGCTCGCGGTGCCCGCATGGGACGCGCTGCTGCGGGCGCTGTGCGTCGAGGCGCTCGTCGACACCGCGGTCGGTGCGCAGGTGCTGGAGGAGGTCTTCGCCCCGCAGATCACCCTGTTCGCCCGGCGGTTCGCGACGGCGAGGACCACCGGCCACATCGACGGCTCCGTGGGGGACGTCGAGGCGTTCGAGCTGTTCGTCGCGCCGCTCTTCCACCGGTGGCAGCTGCGGACCGGGGCGCTCGATCACGCCTACGCCGACGCCGTCGTCCGGCGCGGCTGTCGCGCGCTCTCGCCCTGAGTACCCCTAGGAGGAGAAGCGGGGGTGCAGCGTCGGAGCCTTCCGGTCGTACTCCGCGAGCCAGTCCCGGCCCGCGGGGGTGAGCCGCACCCGTCGCAGGTCGCCGTCCGGTCCGCCGGCGGGCTCCACGTGGCCGAGCTCCCGGACGGTCGCGGCGAACTGCAGCGCGATCGACTCCTGCACCTCGGAGACCTCGCCCGCCCCGAAGACGACGACTGCCGGAGCGGCGTCGTCGCCGCTCGCGTCCACCCGGCGCAGGAACTCGGCGAGCCGGGAGTCGGACTTGGCGCTCATGGGCCGACGGTAGCCGTCGGCAGGGTGTATCGGGGACCACCGGTCGAACGGAGGTCGACGCCGCGAGCCCACGCACCCGCCGTACCCGTGCCGCTCATGATCACCCGGGCCCTGGTCGGCCGGATGGACGTGGTCCGGGATCAGCCGGGCGTGCCGGCCGAAGAACGGGATCGCGTGATGCCGTCGATGCCGTGTTCACCAGGTCGGGGTCCAGGTACCGGCGGTACACGTCGCGCGGCCACGAGTCCGTCGTCGCGAGCGAGGCCGCCTGCACGAGCGCGTCGAGGGTGTGGGCCTCGAAGGTCCGGCCGTCGGTCAAGCACTGCCGATAGGCACGGGCTGCGGTGGCACAGCGTTCGTTGCCAACCGGGTACAGAAGCACGAAGGTGCCCGCGTCCCAGCGGTCCTTCGGCTCGTCGAGCATCCGGAGCGCGAGCAGGTGGTCCAGCCAGATCTGCTGGAGGGGGAGTATCGACAGACTGGGGTACGACGCTTCGTCGAACACGGCGGTGCGTCCCGCGATCGTGCGGTAGAAGCCGTCCTTGTCCGACGCCGGCGTCCCGGCGAGGTCCTCGTGGTATTTGACCTCGATGCCGAGGAAGGTGCGGCCCCGGTCGCCGTCGTACTCGACGAAGACGTCGAATGCGGACCGGTTCGCCGTGTAGGCGGGGTTGCCGCGGCCGGGCGACCACTCGAAGCGAATGTCGCGGACTCTGCGGATGTCGGGCCAGATCAGGCGCAGCGTCGCGGTCGCCAGTGTCGGCTCCGACGCCAGGGGGCCGAACAGGTTGAAGCACAGCGGTTGGCTCGAGAGCAGGTCGACCCACAGCCGTGGCCGGGACAGTAGCGCTCCGGTGCGGGGTGCGTCCGCCACAGCTTGTTGCACCTGGTCCCGGGCCTGCGGCGAGAGGAAGTTGTGCAGCTCCGGTGGATCAGCGACGGAGGCGTGCAGGCGGGAGCCGAGCTCTTCCCCATCGTGTCGGCCGATCGGGAGCGACTGCTCCTCCCGCCACAGTGCCTGATGCAGGCGTGCCCGTTGCTGCCACGGGTTGTCTCCGCGGATACGGGCCCGGTGCGCATCGAGGACGTCCCGCCTCACCATGCGCGTAGTAGATCGGACGGGGACCTCCCAGCGGTAGCCCAGCGGTGGTCACGGGCACAGGCCACTGCTCGGCGCGTCGGCACCTGAGCAGAACACGTCAGTTGCGAGTGGAGATACGGCGCAGTGCGATCTCGGAAGCGGTGAGGAGATCCGCCACCGCGGTGACCTCGGCGGAGAGACCGGCGGTGCGGTCCACCTCGTCGTCTGCTCCCGGGGCGCGGCCGGTCGGGGCGTCGTGGAGCAACTTCTGCCGCAACCGTCGTTCGTCCGCCCGGCGGCTCCTCTCGATCGCGTCCTCCGCAGCCATCCGCTCCCGGTGCTGCGTCAGCCGCCTTGATGCGCCGAGGATTTCGGTCAGGTGGCCTTCGACTGCATCGAGTCGCCGTGCCTCGTCCGCGACATCGGCCAGCGTCGTTCTGGCGATGTCCTGTAACGCCTCGTGCTCCAGCGCGGCCTCGGCATCGCGACGCCGCCGATCCACTGTGAGGCAGCGTCCGGCGCCCGACCAGAGCAGTACAGGCAGCTGTCGGGCGATGTCGATCGTCCGGTCCTGCCACGGCGCGGCTACAGCGATCTTTCCGGCGAGGATGCACAGCCGCCACGCCGCGGCGTCGTCGGGTGTCACGACATACGACCGCGGCTCACGTAGCCATCTGGTTCGTGCGAGGGCGCGCTGGTCGGCGATCCGGTGGATTCCGCGAATGCTTGGGCGCATCAGCAACGGCACCGCGATCAGGAGGACGACCACGCCGAAGAGGAATGGACCCGGTCCCGTCCCTGTGATCATCACCAGGACGACACCGATCAGTGCGATCCATCCGAGAGCCACCGCGACCCGTTCCGTGACGCCCGTCCGATACGGAGGAAGAGAGGCCGTCCCGTCGGACCGTACGCCGAGACCGAGCGTCGGATCCGCCACCACGAACCAACCGCGCTGGTTCTCGGGGGTGCGGAAATGCGCGAGACAGGGAAAGAAGAGGACCGTCTCCCGCTCAGGAATGTCCTCCGACCACCATGCTCGTTCCCGAGGGTGCATCGTCACTGCATTCGCCTCACCGCCGCGCCCGATGCGACGCCCGGAGGACGTCGCAATTCCGATCTTGGCGGGCGCCGGGCCGTGATTCCGCACGAGGCTGCGAAGTCTCATCAACTCTGATGATTCTGATGATGTCGGCGGCCGGTACCGGAACAGCCGGCACCTCACCGCGCGACGACGACGATCCCGTCCTCGTCGGAGTAGAGGATCTCGCCCGGGGCGAAGTCGACCCCGCCGAACGTCACGGTGCCGTCGACCTCCCCGGCCCCGGTCTTACTGCTCTTGCGGGGGTTCGTGCCCAGCGCCTTGAGGCCGAGGGGGAGCGCGGCGAGTGCCACGCTGTCGCGGACGACCCCGTTGACGACGATCCCGGCCCAGCCGTTCGCCACGGCCAGGCCCGCGATGACGTCGCCGATGAGCGCGCAGTGGGTCGAGCCGCCGCCGTCGACGACCAGGACGGCGCCGTCACCGGGGCCGTCGAGCGTGGCGCGGAGCAGGGCGTTGTCGTTCTCGCACCGCACGGTCCGCACGGGGCCGGCGAAGCGGGAGTGTGCGCCGAAGGAGCGGAACTGTACGTCGCAGGAGCGGACGGCGTCGCCGAGGTCGTCGGCGAGGTCGTCGGTGGTACGGCGGCCCAGGAGGAACTGCGGGTCGATCGACATGGTGCCCACTCTCGTCCGGACCGGGCCAGGTGTCAGCGGGCGGGTTCCGGCGCGTCCGAACGGGGCGACGGCAGGGCCGAACGGGATTCCCGCTCTGTGACCGTGACCGCGCTCCGTAACCGGCGCGCGTCCGAATCGTTGAATCGGCACGGCTACCAAAGGGGGGCGTCGTGTCAGGACCGAGATGGGACCCGGACTCGGGTCGCTGGGTGCTCGGGGACGAGTCGTCCCCGGTGACCCGACGTGGACCTCGCCGATCGGTCGAGGTGATGGACCGGTCGGCCGACGTCGTCGAGGCGTCGGCCCGGGATCTCTCGCCCGAGGACCTCGTCGCCGGGATCGTCTTCCCGTCCGCCCGGGAGCCCGAGCCCCGGCCGTCCACGCCCCGTGGACGTCCCCGGTCGATCACGGAGCGTGATGATCTGGCTCGGCCAGGAGCGGGCCGGACCGACCACGGCTCCCGGCGTGGGCGTCGCCGCGCTCCGGAGACTCCCGGACCGGACGCACCCTCGGCCGATCCGTACCCCGAGGGACCGTTCGCCGGGGAGCTGCGCCCGAGCGCGACGACTCCGCCCCGGCCGCTCCCGGTGCACCGGCCGCCGACGCTCGTGTCGCCGCCCGGACACGTCCACAGTGGGCGTCCCCGGCACGGCGGACGGCGCCGGGCCGAGGACCGCGACGCCGGGCCGTACGGCGTGGACGGGTTCGCGGTCGCCGGTCCCGGCGACACCCCCGCGCCGTGGGACGGCCCGGAGCCCGGGCCGGGCCCCGACCTCCGCGACGGCCGGGCCCGGCCCGTGGACCCGCACGACCTCGGGTACGACCCGCGTGACCTCGACCTCGATCCCGACGAGGACGGACCGCAGCCCGACCCGGCCCCCGGTCCCGACGACGTCGTCGAGGACCCGCCGCGTCGTGGACGCCGCCGCGCCGTGCAGGAGGACGCCCGTCGACGCCGATGGCCGTGGGTCGTCGGCGTCGTCGCGGCGGCTGCCGCGGCCGTGCCGATCGGGCTCGCTGTGTTGGGTGGCACCGAGGACGAGACCCCGGCCGCGTGGCGCGAGGGTCAGGTCGCGTTCGGCGCGTCGACGGGCGGCGGCCAGCCCGGCGTCGTCCCGGCCACCGAGGTCGCCGCTGCACCCACGACGTCCGCGGCGGCCCAGATCACCTACGAGGTCACCGGGTCCGGCTCGGGGGTCACGATCACGTTCGGCCGGGGCACCTCGGTCGCCCAGGTCTCCGGCGCGGACCTGCCGTGGGAGCGCACGGCCCCGGCCGCCGGTGAGCCCACCGACTACTCGGTCACCGCCGCGGGCGGGTCCGGTGAGCTCTCCTGCCGGATCCTCGTCGACGGCGCCGTGATCTCCGAGGAGTCGGCCGACGGCGACTACTCCGCGGTCTCCTGCAACGGACGCCGCTGACGACGGCCGGTCACCGGGGCCGCTCGTCCCGGAGCAGGGACGACAGCCGCTTCTTCGTCCTGTTCCGCTGCACGATCCATGCGACGTCGGGGTCGGACGTGTCGAGATCCCGGAACACCGCGAGCCCGGGGCCGGGATCCGCGGCGACGGCGACGCTCCAGCAGTAGCCCAGCGCCTGCCGCAGCGTCCGCACCCCGGGGCGCCTCCGGTGCTCGTCCGGCAGCGCGGCCAGCCACTGCGTGGCCCGGCGGCACACCGCGACCGCGGCCGCCGCGGCGTCCGGGCTCCGCAGCAGCCGTGGCTCGCAGATCGCGGCCACCGCGGCGCGGCGCACCAGCGGGTCCGCGTCCGCCGACCACCGCGACACGACGGCCAGGAGGGCCCCGGGATCGGTGTCGCCCAGCAACTGCAGGCCGAGCGCGACGCCCTCCCGTACCCGCCAGCGGTCGTCGGCGGCCAGTGCGCGGGCGTCGGCCTCGCACCCGGGGTCGGCCGCCCGCCGCCCGAGCGCCGCGGCCGCGCAGGTCGCCGGGTACTCGCCGCCGTCGGCCAGCAGCTCCCCGATCGTCGCCGCGTCCGCCCGGCCGGCGGCCGCCGCGACCAGGGTGAGGTTCGCCCGCGGGCCGGGCAGGCCGGAGTGCGCGGTGAGATACGCGGGCCACCGACCGGGGCCCAGCTCCCGCAGGGCCGCGTCCCAGGGGGTTCGGGCGGTGCTCAGTGCGGCGTCTCCCGGAACCGCTTCCGCGACGCCTCCAGCTCCGCCTCGGCCGCCGCCCGGTTCGCCCAGTCGGCGCCCTCGACGCTCTTGCCCGGCTCCAGGTCCTTGTAGATCTCGAAGAAGTGCTGGATCTCCCGGCGGTGGAACTCGGGCAGGTGGTGGATGTCGCGCAGGTTCTCCAGGCGGGGGTCGTGGGCCGGGACGCAGAGCAGCTTGTCGTCGCCGCCCGCCTCGTCGGTCATCCGGAACATGCCGATGGTGCGCACGAGCACGAGGACGCCGGGGAACAGCGGCTCCCCGGTGGTGACGAGCAGGGCGTCGAGCGGGTCGCCGTCCTCCCCGAGGGTGTCCTCGACGAAGCCGTAGTCGCCCGGGTACTGGGTGGCGGTGAACAGCGTCCGGTCGAGCCGGATGCGCCCGGTCTCGTGGTCCACCTCGTACTTGTTGCGGCTGCCCTTCGGCACCTCGACCAGCATGTCGAACTCCACGGGCTCCTCCGATGCGTTGGGCGTCAGGTGAAGGAGATACACGCTCGCCCGGCGGGGCGCACCCCTGCGGAGGAACGGGGACCCGGTCGGGCGGGCAGTATCGGAAGGGATCCGGTCGGCGACGACCGGGGACGAGGAGACCCGTGATGAGCAACCCGGACCGCCCCGGCGGCACCTACGCGCTCGCCGGACGCCCGGTCGCCCGCGTCGGCTACGGCGCGAGCGCGCTGGCCCGCCTGCGCGACGACCGCCCGGCCGCGGTCGCGCTCCTGCGCCGGGCCGTCGAGCTGGGGGTCGACCACGTCGACACCGCCCAGTTCTACGGCGACGGCCTGGTCAACGACCTGCTGCGGGAGGCGCTGCAACCCGGGGACGGCGTCGTCGTCGCGACCAAGGTCGGAGCCGACCCCGATCCGGGCGATCCGTTCCCGATGCGGCTCGCACAGCGGCCCGAGCAGCTGCGGGCGAGCGTCGAGGACAACCTGCGCAGTCTGGGCACGGACCACGTCGCGCTGGTCAACCTGCGACGGCTGGAGGGGACCTCGCGGATCCGTGCCGAGGGCGACCAGCTCGTCGACCTGGACGACCAGCTCGCCGTCCTGACCGCACTGCGCGACGCGGGCACCATCGGCGCGATCGGGCTGAGCAGCGTCGAACCTGACACCGTGCGCCGTGCGCTCCCGGCGGGGATCGCCTGCGTGCAGAACGAGTACAGCCTCGTCGAGCGCGACGACGACGGGCTGCTCGACCTGTGCGCGGCGGAGGGCGTCGCGTGGGTGCCGTTCCACCCGCTGGGCGGGGTGCTGGCGGGCGCGCGCAGGGTCGCCGACGAGCCCGCGGTGCGCGAGGTCGCCGCGGCGGCGGGGGTGACGGCGTCGCAGGTGGGGCTGGCCTGGCTGCTCCACCGCAGCCCGGCGGTGCTGCTCATCCCGGGGACGGCGTCCCTCGCCCATCTCGAGGCGAACGTCGCCGTCGGGTCGCTGCGGCTCGACCCGGAAGCGCTCAGGGCCCTGGACGGTCACTGACCCGGTCGGACCACCCGGCCCAGCCGGAGAAGTCCAGGATCCCGGCACCGGTGAGCCGGTCGGCGAACGCGAACAGCGCGGACGTCGCGGACGGGTGCACGTCGAGCGCCTCGCGCAGCTGCGCGCCGACGCACGGCAGGTCGGTGAACACCGTCAGCCCCCACACCGTGCAGACCTCACCGTCGGGGGAGCGGGTGAGCGGCCCGAGCGCCCGCACCCCGCCGAGCAGGTCGGCGAGACGCGCGTGGTGCGCCGGGTCGGTCGCGGCGGCGGCCACCGCACCGCCGGCCGCCCAGGCCAGGCCCTCGACGCGGCCGTCGGCCCGGTCCTCGACCCACGCCGCCCGCAACGGCGCGGCGAACCGGGCGACGCCGTCGGCGAGGGGGACCCGGCCGGTGACGTGGTCGTCGACGAGGGCGCGGTAGACGGTCTCGGCGTCGTCGAAGTCCACGCGGGCGAGGCTAGTTCCTGCGCTCCGCCTCCTCCCTGCGGTGGAGACGTGAATCGTCCTCCGGACCGATTCGCCGGACCGCGACGACGGGCAGGCTCGGTCTCGTCCCCGAGCCACCTGCGAAAGGCCCCACGATGACGACCGAGAGCCCGGCCATGGTCCGGCTGCGCGACGCCGTCGGCCGCACCGTCGCGGCCGGCACCGCCCGTGCCACCCTGCTGATGGACATGT
This sequence comes from Pseudonocardia sp. TMWB2A, assembly GCF_017312135.1. Taxonomy (NCBI): domain Bacteria; kingdom Bacillati; phylum Actinomycetota; class Actinomycetes; order Pseudonocardiales; family Pseudonocardiaceae; genus Pseudonocardia; species Pseudonocardia sp. TMWB2A. Next base: position 4,993,786 of record NZ_QKQY01000002.1, on the reverse strand, counting down.
CCGGGACCCGCGCCGTAGGCGAGGCGCTCCCGCGGCGACGGCGCCCGCTCCCGGCCCTGGCGCGGGCCGTCCTGCGCCGGGTGCCGCGGCAGGTCGTGACCAGCGGAGTCCTCGACCTCACCCGGCGCCGCGCCATGGTGGGCCACGACCACATCGCGTTCGTGCAGATCGAGGACCGGGTCTGGAGCGGGCGGCCCGGCCGCAGGCTCGACCGGCTGGGCCTCACCGATCCCGGCCGGATCGTCACCCCGCTGGCGGCGTTCGACCGGCTCGCCGACGTCACCGAGGCCCACGACCACGGCGTCGTCGCCGACCGCGGCGAGCGCTGGCGACGGCTGACCGTCACCACCGGCGACGGCGAGCCGGGCGAGGTGTGGCTCGACGGCGCCCACGTGCGCCGGATCCGGCTGCCGGAGCAGCGCCAGGACTCGACGACGGTGACGCTCGACGCGTTCGGCACCGACGTCGACGACCGCGACTGGACCCGGCTGCCCGGCTGAGGGCCCGGGTCAGCCGGCGGCCGCGGTCATCCGCTCGTTGTCCCGGCGCACCGTGCGGGCGGCGAGGAACAGCCCCGCCGACGCGATCGCCATCGACAGCGGCACGATCACGGCGAGGGCCTGCCGCAGCCCGTTCGCCGCGGCGTCGGCCGGGCTCGCGCCCGCGGCGAGGGCGTCCGCGGCGAACGCGTCCGACAGGGCACCGGCGATCACCGGCCCGACCGCGCCGCCCAGCAGGTAGAACGCGGCGAAGAAGACCGCTGTCGCCGTCGACCGCAGCCGCGGCCCGACGACGTCGGCGACGGCCGGGTAGGCCGAGGTGTAGTAGAGGTACTGCAACAGCCAGCCGGCGCCGAACAGCACGACGAACGTGCCCGTCGCCTCCGGTCCCACGGACAGCGCGAACCAGGTCAGCGGGACCGACACCAGCGTCGCGACCGCACCGACCAGCACCCGCGCGCCCGTCGAGCGGCGGGCCGCCCGGTCCGAGACCCAGCCGCCGACGAGCAGCCCGACCAGCCCCGTCACGCCGACGACGACGCCGGTCAGCACCGCCGCCCCGGTCAGGGACGCGCCGAAGTAGCGCTGGAACAGCGGCACGGTGAACGTGTTGACCGAGTAGGCGGCGAGGTTCGCGCCGATCCCGGCGACGATCAGGAACCACATCGTCGGGACGGCCAGGATCCGCCGGAACGGCCGGTCGACCGGTGCCGGCGTCGCCTCGACCGTGGTCCTCGACGCCGGTTCGGACGCGCCGCGGCGGGGCTCGCGCACCAGGAAGAACCCGGCCGCGATGAGCAGCCCGGGGATCGCGGCCAGCACGAACGGGGCCCGCCACGTCCCGAACGCCTCGGCGATCGCACCGACCGAGAAGTAGGCGAGCACGAGCCCGACCGGCAGCCCGAGCTGGAACAGCCCGAACGCCCGCGCCCGCTTCCCCGCCGGGTAGAGGTCGGCGATCGTGGAGTTCGCGGCGGGCGCGTAGCTGGCCTCACCGATACCGACGCCGACCCGCATCAGCAGCAGCGAGACGTAGTTCCAGGCCGCGCCGCTCGCGGCCGTCAGCAGGCTCCACGCGACGATGCCCCAGCCCATGATCCGGGCCCGCGAGCGGTGGTCGGCGAGGCGCCCGAGGGGGAGCCCGCACAGGGCGTAGACGACGGTGAACGCCGCGGCCAGGACGCCGATCTGCAGGTCGGAGAGCCCGAACTCGAGCTTGACGGGCTCGGCGACGATCGCCGGGACGGCCCGGTCGTAGAAGTTGAACGTGTTGGCGGCGAACAGCAGCGCCAGCACCCGGCCGGCGTTGGGGGCCTGTTCGCCCTGCTCGGTGGGCAGGAAACGTTCCCGTTCGGTCGTCATGTGACCCCCGGTCCTCGGCGTGGCCGCGCCGTTGCGGTCACGCCGGTCAGACTGCCCGACGGGGACGAATCCGTCACCGTCCACGGCTCACGCCCTGCTCGGGGCCACCATCGACCGGGTCCGGTCCGCGGGGTGGTCGTGCGGGCGCAGCCCGACGGGGCGCCGGGAGCGCGCCGCGGCCGCGGCGAGCGCCGTCGCGGCCGCGACGAGGGTCACCGGCACGGCGACCACCCCGACCGGGAGGACCCGGTGCAGCGAGCCCGTCGCGGCGACGGCGAGCACGAAGACCGCGATGCGGGCACCGGCGCCGGGGTTCCAGCTGCGCCCGGCCGGGTCGACCATGCCCGACACCCAGTTCGTGACGACCCCGGTGAAGTAGTTGGTGGGGGTGCCGGCCGGACCGATCCGGCGCAGCGCCGCCCCCTGCAGCCCCATCGCCAGGGTCGCCGTCCCGATCATCGGCTCCACGGGGAAGGCGTGTCCCGGCCCGCCGAGCAGCCATCCGATGCCGAACGCGGACAGGGTCGCGAGCTCCAGGCCGAGCGTGACCCCGACGGCGCCCCGGGCCGGCAGCCTCCGCTCGGCCAGACCGGCCGTCACGGTGCCGGCGACCAGGCCGAGCACGTAGCCGCCCAGCGCCCAGGCCGCGGGGGCGAGCACCGACACCGACCCCAGCCCCCGGCCGAGCGCGACGAAGCTGCCGGTCATGGCGCTGACGACCACGTCGTGGAACGCCGTGAACGAGGCCCCGTCGAGGGCTCCCGCCGCCGCGGCCAGCAGCAGCGGTACCGCAGCGAAGATCCGGGCCGTCTGCTTGTCATGATCTGTGGTGAGCACGGCGGCAGCATTCGGCCGTTCGGCCTAAGGGGACGCTAAGTGGGGGGAATGATCAGCTCGCCGCCCGGCTGAGTCCCCGCCCACCCGGCCTGCGCGGTGTGCCGAGGACTCGGATGGTTCGATCACCCCATGCTGCGTGCCGAGCGGACGAGCGTATGGCGCCGCGACTACGAGTTCACACTGGACGGCGCGCCGGTCAGCACCTTCAGCTCGCACTGGTGGCGCTCCGGCGGGCAGATCCAGGTCGAGGGCCGCGAGTACCAGATCGGATCGACCGTGTGGGGCAGGACCTACACGATGACCGACTCCGCGGGGACCGTCGTCGCCACGGCGGAGCGGGCTGGTCGCAAGCACTGGACCGTCACCGCCGACGGCCGGTCCTACCGCTTCCGCCGGGCCTCGGTGTGGAGCTCCGAGCAGCACCTCGTCGAGGGCGACCGGACCGCCGGGACGATCCGGAAGTCGAGCTGGTGGCGCGGCGGGGCCGAAGCGACCTTGCCGGGTCTGAGCCTGCCGGCGCAGCTGTTCGTCGTCGCGGTCGTGCTCTCGGTGTGGGAGCAGCAGAACGCGGCCGCCGCGTCGAGTGGGGGAGGCTGAACCGGAGGGCGAGTGTCCGGACGGATCTGTCCCCGGCCGGCGATGCCGCTTCCGGCACGATGCCCGCTCCGGGTCAGGACGCCACGACGCTCGCCGCCCGGAACGTCTCGCCCGGCATGGCGCGGCGCAGCTTCCAGGTGATCGCGATCGGCTTGCTGCCCTGGTGGGAGACGTACCGGCAGGCGCCGAGGCACAGGAACGGCGCGCCCGGGCCGGTGTCGTCGCCGGGGGAGTCCCGGACGAACAGCACCACGTGGCTGCCTGCTCGGCGTGGGTCAGGTAGCGCCGGCCCATCCCCGTCTCCGGGGAGGCCGCGTTCTGCGACTCCCAGTGGAACAGGTCGGGCTGCAGCGCGAAGTCCCGGTACATCGTGGTGGGGGAGAAGTCCCGCTCGGTCTTGTGCAGGTTGACCAGCAGCGCGTCGACCCGTGGGACGTCGGCCCAGACGACGCCGGTCGCGTGCCCGGATGCCTTGCGTTCGAAGGATGCCCAGTCCAGCGCGGCCAGGATCTCCTCGCGCCGGTAGTGCGCGTGGCTCTGCAGCGGCACGTTCTGCAGTCCCTCGCCCAGCGAACGCGGCAGGTGCCGGGCCTGGTCGAGCGTGTACGCGGTCAGCTCGCGGATCTCGGCGCAGACCGCGGGGTGGCGGCGCAGGTGGTCGACCCCGGCCTGGTAGCTGTCGAACCCGCCGCGGTCGGGCCAGAGCTGGAAGAACAGCATCCGGGCCAGCCGCTGCTCGCGCTCGGTCAGCTCGGCGTAGACCGGACCGGCCGGGTCGGCGACGCGGGCGTAGACGGCGGCCCGCTCGGGGTCGTCGACGTGGGTCAGCACGGCGAGCCGCCGGAGCAGCGCGGTCTCGTCCGGTCCGGTGGCCGGGACGGTCAGGCCCGCGTCGCGGCGGAGCGCCGTCCAGGAACCCTTGCTGCGGTAGACGTCGGCCAGCTCGCCGCCGGACTCGTGCAGGTAGCGGGCCAGGGCCGACTCGCCGTGCGAGCGGACATCGGCGATGAGGTCCTTGCGGGACAGGCGGAGCCGGCTGCGCACGTTGTCCAGCACGATGTCGCGGGCGACCGGGTCCAGCACCATCGCCGAGCCGGACGGCAGGAACGGGAAACCCTCTTCGACGTCGCGGACGACCCCGGCCCGGCTGCTGCCGGTCAGAGCCCGGAAGCGCAGGTCGAAGCGGAACTCGCGGCGGTGCTGGCCGATGAAGTCCAGGACGGTGAGCACCGCCTTGTCCGGAGCGCGCCGCAGCCCGCGGCCGAGCTGCTGGAGGAACACCGTCGCGCTCTGGGTGGGGCGCAGCAGCAGGACGGTGTCGACCTGCGGCACGTCGAGCCCCTCGTTGAACACGTCGACGGCGAACAGGCAGTTCACCCGACGGTCCCGCAGCCGCCGCAGGGCGCCGTCACGGTCGTCGCGGGCCGTCTGCCCGGTGACCGCCTCACTGGGAATGCCGGCCGCGGTGAACACCCGCGCCATGTACTCGGCATGCGCGACCGAGACGCAGAACCCGAGCGCCCGCATCGCGGTCACGTCGGTGACCTTGGCGCGGGTCTCGCGGATGACCTTGGCGGCGCGGGCGTCGTTGCCGGTGTAGAGGCCGTCGAGGGAGGTGATGTCGTAGCTGCCGCGCTTCCACTCGATCCCGGTGAGGTCGACGTCGTCGGCGACCCCGAAGTAGTGGAAGGGCACCAGCAGGTCCGCCGACAACGCATCCCACAGGCGCAGCTCGGCGGCGGTACGTCCCTCGAAGAACAGGTCACGGACGTCGACGCCGTCGGAGCGTTCGGGGGTCGCGGTCAGACCGAGGAACTCGGCGGGCCGCAGGTGGTCGAGCAACGCGCGGTAGGTGGGCGAGGCCGCGTGGTGGAACTCGTCGATCACGACGACGTCGAAGTGGTCGGGCGGGATGTTCTCCACCCCGTAGGACGCCAGCGACTGCACCGAGGCGAACACGTGGTTCCAGCGCTGCGGGCGGTCCCCACCGACGTAGGTCTCGCCGAAGGCGCCGTCGGCGAGCACGTTGCGGTAGGTGCGCCGGGACTGGTCGAGGATCTCCTTGCGGTGCGCGATGAACAGCAGCCGCGGGTGCGCGTGGCGCAGCCGCGCGTAGTCCAGCGCCGCGACGACGGTCTTGCCGGTCCCGGTCGCGGCGATGACGAGGTTCCGGTGCCGGTCGTGCACCTCGCGCTCGGTCGCGAGGGCTTCGAGGATCTGCTCCTGGTGCGGGAACGGGCGGACCTCCAGCCCGGACAACGGGGTGGTGTCGTCCTCACGACGGCCCAGGGCGTCGGCGAGACGCTGGGAGTCGGCGGGCAGGTCCGGGTCGTAGGAGACGAAGTCGGGCGCAGCCCAGTAGGAGTCGAACGTCGAGGTGAACTTGCGGATCAGCTCCGGCGTGGCCACCGAGGACAGCCGGACGTTCCACTCCAGACCGTCGACGAGCGCGGACCGCGACAGGTTCGAGCTCCCGACGAACGCGGTGTCGAAGCCGGAGTCCCGGCGGAACAGCCACGCCTTCGCGTGCAGCCGGGTGGTCGCGCTCGCGTAGCTGATCCGCATCTCGGCGCCGTGCCGGCGGACGAGCTCGTCGACCGCCCGCTGCTCGGTGGCGCCCATGTAGGTGGTGGTGATGACCCGAAACGGGACGCCGCGCTCGTGCAGCACGTCGAGCTCGTTCTCCAGCAGCCGGATGCCGTGCCAGCGGATGAACGCGCACAGCAGGTCGACACGGTCGGCGCTGGACAGCTCGGACTGCAGCGCGGTATGCAGCTTCGGCTCGCCGGCGGCGTTGGTGAACAGCGCCGCGTCCGACAGCGGGGTCAGGGGGCGCCGGACCTCGTGCACTCCGGGGGCGATCTCCCGGGTGAGCGCGATGAGCTGCTGCGGGTCGGCGGAGAGCTGTTCCTCGCGCTCGACCTGGGCGAGCAGCCGGTTGACCAGCGCGACCCGCTGCTCCGGGTCCCGATCGGCCAGCGCCTGTTCGACGACCCGGGCCACGTGCCGCGACAGCACCCGCGGCTGGGTCGCCTCCTCGACCTCGTCCCAGCGCGGGGTCAGGTCGCCGACGGCGGCGAGGGCGGTGTCGAGCCGGGCGGTGCGCAGACGTTCGTGCGCCCCGGCGCGCAGGGGTTCGCTCACGCCGTCAGCTTGCCGGGTGACCCCGACGGACAGGCGGCCGTCGCGCATCGTCGCCGGCCCGCCGGCGTGTCACCCGGCCGTGATGATCACCCCCGCGCCCGCTTCATGATCACCACGACCTCGAGCGCCTGCCCGTTGCCCGACGAGGGCACGAGGGTCCCGACCGCCTCCCATCCCTGCGAGCCGAGCTCGTTGAGCTCCCGCTCCATCCCGGGGTAGTCGAAGCCCTTCCAGCCGAGCTTGTACTTCAGCACCTTGTGTTCGAACATCGGTCGTCCTCTCCGTTCAGGGGTGGTCAGGTCAGGGGGTGGTCTGCAGCAGCGCCGCGAGGCGGACCAGGACGTCCACCTGGGCCGGGTTGTAGAGCTCCCGCATCGCCGCACTCGTCGTCTCCGCGAGGACCTGTGCTCCGCGCGGGGCGTCGTCGTCGGGGCCGACCAGGCCCGGATGGGCCTCCCGCATCCGGCGCACGTGCGGCGCCATCCGCTCGGCGAGGCCGGCGCGGACCTCCTCACCGGAGTCGGCGGGCAGGCGGTCGAACTCGCCGTCGGTCGGGTCGGCCGGCAGGTCGCGCAGCAGCTCGCCGTAGGCGGTCAGCTTGCGTGGCCCCATGAACCGGCTCATGAGCAGCATCACCGACCGGTCGGACTCGGTCAGCGCGGCCGCCTGCGCCGGCGCCATGGCCACCGGCAGGTCCGCCGGGGCACGTCGGTCGATGATCGTGGCGAGCTCGAGGCGGGCCCGCTGCAGCCGTTCGATCGTGGCGGCGAGCTCGGCGTCGAGCGTGCGCAGCGCCTGCTCGGGATGGTCGCCCTCGTCGAGGGTGTCCGCGATCTGCGGCAGCGAGAAGCCGAGGTCGGCCAGCCGCTTGATCCGCAGCAGCCGCACGAGGTGCTCGACCCCGTACTGCTTGTAGCCGTTCGCCCGTCGTGCGGGCTCGGCCAGCAACCCCACCTCGTGGTAGTGCCGCACCGCCCGCAGGCTGGTGCCGGCCAGCTCGGCTACCTCCCGGGTGCTCCACGTCATGGGGTGAGCCCACACCGTGCCGTCGCGGCACGGTCAAGCCGGCAGTGACCTGAACCACACGACGGGCCCTCGGGCTTGAGTGTGCCGTGGCGGCACGGCCTTCCCTCGTTGCAGCACATCACGACGAGGGAGGACGGCATGACCATGACCGAGCCGCAGCACGACAGGACCCGCGACCGCGCCACCCCGAGCCTGCTCGATCAGATGGGCGGGACCGCGGGGTTCGTCTACTCGACGATCCCGGTGATCGTGTTCGTGACGGCGAACGCCTTCCTGTCTCTGCCGATGACCATCGGCATCGCCGTCGCGACCGGTCTGGCCCTGTTCGGGTACCGGCTGCTGAAGCGGGAGAAGTTCAGCTCGGCGGTCGGCAGCCTGCTCGGCGTCGCGCTGGCGGCCGGGATCGTCGCCTGGACCGGGTCGGCGCGCGACTTCTTCGTGATCGGCATCTGGGCCTCGCTGGCCGGGTTCGTCGTCACGGCCGGGTCGCTGCTGGCCCGCCGGCCGATCACCGGCGTGATCTGGAACGCCGTCCACGGGGGCACGCACCCCTGGCGCTCGACGCCCGCGGTCCTGCGTGCCCACGACCTCGCCACCGGTGCCGCGGCGCTGGTGCTCGGCGCCCGATTCGGGATCCAGCAGTGGCTCTACGTCGCCGAGGCCACCGGCGGGCTGGGCATCGCCCGGGTCGCCATGGGCACCCCGCTGACCGTGCTGGCCGCGCTGGTGGTCGTCTGGGCGTTCCGGCGCAGCACCAAGGCCCTGGTCCGGTGAGCACGCTGCGACGCAGCCCGGCGCTGTGGCTCGCCGCCTACGGGCTGACCCTGCTCGGCGGCGGGATCATGGCGGCGGTCCTGCCGCTGCTGGTCCTGCAGCGCACCGGGGACGTGCTGGCCGCGGGCGTGCTGGCGACGGTCACCACCACGGCGTCCGCGCTGACCGGGCTGGTCTCGGGGCTGGTCGTGGACCGGGTCGACCGCAGGCTGGTCACCGTCGTCGCCGGGGTCCTGGGGGCCGCGGTGGTCGCGGCGCTGCCGGTCGTCGACGCGCTGTGGGGGCTCGGCATGACCGCCTTCCTGGTGCTCGGCGTGCTCGGCGCGGTCGTGCGGGTGCCCGCGATGACCGCGCAGGAGGTCCTGCTGCCGGCACTGGTCCGGCTCGACCCGCGGCCGGGCCGGCTGGACCGGCTGATCGCGCTGCGGGAGAACCTGGCCAACGTGCTGCTGCTGGCCGGACCGGCGATCGGCGGCCTGCTGGTCGCCCTGGCCGGCCCGGCGTCGACGGTGCTGGTGGTGACGGCGTTGACGAGCCTGCTCGCGGCGCTGACCGCGGCGCTGCTGGACCCGCGGGCCGGGCGGGTCGAGGTGGTCCTGCGCACCGCTCCGGGGGGTGCGGTGCGCAGGGCCGTGCGGGATCTCGCGGCGTCGTGGGTGTTCCTCGCCGGGCAGCGGCTGGTGCTCGGGGCGACGCTGGTGTCGGCGGTGCTGGTCGCGGTCATCGCGGCCCTGCAGACGACGCTGATGCCCGCCTACTTCACGGCGCTGGACCTGCCCGCGCTCGCCGGGCTGACGCTGAGCGCGCTCGCCGCGGGCGGGCTGGCCGGCTCCGTGCTGTACGCGGCGCTGGTGAACCGGGTGCGGCGCCGGACCTGGTTCGTGCTCGGGATGCTCGGCTTCGGCGCCGGGTTCGCGCTGGTCGGGAGCCTGGCCTCGCCGTGGGTGGTGCTCGGCGCCGCCGCGCTCGTGGGGTTCACCAACGCCCCGGTCGGCGCGGTGCTCGGGGTCCTCACCATCGAGGCCACCCCGGACGCCCTGCGCGGCCGCGTCCTCGGAGCGCAGAACACCCTGCTGCTCGCCGCGCCCGCGCTGACCGCGGCGCCGGTCGCGGCGCTGGCCTCCGCGGTCGGCCTCGGCGCCGCCGGGATCGCGCTCGCCGCGGTCGCGGTCGGCACCGCGCTCGTCGCGCTGGTGGCGCCCGCGTTCCGTGACCTCGGCGAACCGGGTGCGGCCGACGCCGCCGCACCGGCCCCGGCGACGGCGGGTGCCCGGTGAGCCCGCGGCTGCGGCCGCTGCGCCGCCACGAGATCCTGACCCGCTCGGTGTACACGGCCCCTCTCCCCGAGCCCGGCGGGCCCGGCGCGATGTGGACCGTCGAGGTCGACCAGGCACGGGACTGGGACGCACGCCTGTACCGCGACGGCGAGCAGGTCGCGCGGGCGGAGATGCCGGCGTCGCTGCCGGTGCCGGGCGGCCGGATCGAGGTCGACGCCGGCCTCTACGGCATCACCCGGATGCACCTGGTCACCCCCGACGGCGGGGAGCGGCGGCTGCCCCCGGTGCCCGGCACGCTCGAGTACCGCCGCGCGCGGCTGGCCCGCCGCTCACCCGCGGTGAGCCGCACGATCGCCGCGGTCGCCGTCGTCGTGCTGCTCGTCAACCTCGTCCTGGCCATCCCGGTGGCGCTGGAGATGCTCACCGGCATCGACGCCGTCGCCGCACGGTTCGGGACCTTCACCTCACCGGTCACCCTGCCCGGCTGGCTCAACACGGGCCTCCTGGTCGCCGGCGTGGTCGCCGCGGCCGAGCGCGCCCTCACCTGGCGCCGCCACCGCGTCGTCGACGCCGAGACGATCTGGACCGCGCTGTGACCGGCACCCCGACCCCGGAGACCACCATGGCCCCGCCCGACCGGATCCCCGCCCGCGACCTGCTGCGCATGCCCGACCGCACCGCCGCCACGATCTCCCCGGACGGCACCCGCATCGCCTTCCTCGCCCCCTGGAAGGGGCGCCTGAACGTGTGGGTGACCGACGTGGACGGCGGCGACGAGCGCTGCGTCACCGCCGACGAGACGCGCACCGTGCTGCGCTACCTCTGGACCGACGACCCCCGCTACCTGCTCTACCTGCAGGACACCGGCGGCGACGAGAACTGGCACGTGTTCCGCGTCGACCTGACCGCGCCGGACGCGCCCGCGGTGGACCTCACCCCGTTCGAGGGCGCGACGATGTTCGGGATCGAGCAGCGGCCGGACCGGCCCGGGACGCTCCTGCTGCAGAGCAACGCCCGCAACCCCGTCGAGTTCGACCTGTGCGAGCTCGACGTCGCCACCGGTGTGATGACGGTGCTCGCGCAGAGCCCCGGCGGGGGAGCGGGCTGGACCCTCGTCGGCGACGAGCTGCTGCGCGAGACCCTCACCGAGGACGGCGTCGCGCAGGTGTGGCGCGGCGACGACCTCTTCGCCACCTTCGACGGCGACGCCCACCCGCTCGGCGTGTACCCCTACGAGCCCACCCCGGACGGCACCGGCATCTGGGTCGGCACCCACGGCGACGGCGACCGGCTGCACCTCGGCCGCCTCGACACCACCACCGGCGAGGTCACCGAGGTCGACCGGCACCCCGAACACGACATCGACGTCCGCGCGCAGATCTTCCCCAGCCTGCCGTCGCCGCTGATCCGCCACCGCGGCACCGGGGAGCTGCTCGGCGTCCGCTACCTCGGGGCGCGCCAGGAGATCCGCGCGGTCGACCCGGGCTTCGCCGAGGTCCTCGCCGCCCTGCGCGGCCTGTGCGACGGCGACCTGTCCGGGGTCTCCGGCGACGTCGACGGGCGCCGCTGGGTCGCGACGTTCGCCCACGACCGCGACCCGCAGACCTGGTTCCACGACCACGCCACGGGGGAGTCGCGGCTGCTGTTCCGCCCGCGCGCCGACCTCGACCCGGCCGCGATGGCGCCGATGGAGGCGGTCACGATCACCGCCCGCGACGGCCGGGACATGCTCGCCTACCTGACGCTGCCGGTCGGCGTCGCACCCGAGGGCCTGCCCCTGGTGCTCATGCCGCACGGCGGGCCGTGGTCGCGGGACTGGTGGGGCTTCGACGCGAGCGTGCAGCTGTGGGCCAACCGCGGCTACGCCGTGCTCCAGCCGCAGTTCCGCGGCTCCTACGGGTTCGGCCGCGCCCACATGGAGGCCGCGGTCGGGGAGTTCGCCGGCGCCATGCACGACGACCTGCTCGACGCCGTCGACTGGGCCGTCGCGCGCGGGTACGCCGACCCGGACCGGATCGCGATGTTCGGCGGGTCCTACGGCGGCTACGCCACCCTGGTCGGGGTCGCGTTCACCCCGGACCGCTTCGCCGCGGCGGTGGAGTACGTCGGCATCTCGAACCTGGCGGACTTCCTGCGCACCGTCCCGGAGTTCACCCGACCCGGCCTGGTCAACAACTGGTTCCGCTACGTCGGCGACCCCGCCGACCCCGCTCAGGAGGCGGACATGCTGGCCCGCTCGCCGATCACCCGGGTCGACGACATCCGCACCCCGCTGATGGTGGTGCAGGGTGCCAACGACGTCCGCGTGGTGCGCGCCGAGTCCGACAACCTCGTCGCCGCGCTGCGCGGGCGCGGGGTGGACTTCGAGTACCTGGTGTTCGACGACGAGGGCCACGCCATCGTCAACCAGGAGAACCTGGTGACGATGTTCGAGACGGCCGACCGGTTCCTGGCCACCCACCTGCGCGGGAGCTGATCCACCGGCGCAGGAGTGGGGTGCCGGATCCCGGGTAGACGGCCGCCGTGACCCCGATGCTGCTGACCCCGCCCGGGGTCTACCGGCCGCAGTCGGACTCGGAGATGCTGGCGCGTGCCGTCGCCGTCTCCGGTCGGGCCCGTGGCGCCGTGCTCGACCTCGGGACCGGCACCGGCACCGTGGCCCTCGCCGCGGCCCGGTGCGGCGCCGGTGCCGTCACCGCGGTCGACCTGTCGCACCGTGCCGTGGCCGCGGCCCGGCTCAACGGGCGGCTGCACCGCGCACCGCTCACCGTGCACCGCGGCGACCTGTTCGGCCCCGTCCGCGGCCGCCGGTTCGCGCTGGTCACGGCCAACCCGCCGTACGTGCCGTCGCGCACCGACCGGCCGGCCCGGTACCGCCGGGCCCGCAGCTGGGACGGCGGCCGCGACGGCCGGGTGGTGATCGACCGGATCTGCGACGGCGTCGCCGACCACCTGGAGCCGGGCGGCGCCCTGCTGATGGTGCACAGCGCCGTGTCCGGGGTGGAGGCCTCGCTGGAACGGCTCGCCGCGGCCGGGCTCACCGCCCGCGTCGCCGACCGGACCCGGATCCCGCTCGGCCCGGTCATGCGCGCCCGCGCCGCCCTGCACGAGGCCCGCGGCCTGGTGCAGCCCGGCGCCGTCGACGAGCAGCTCGTCGTGATCGAGGCGCTCCGTGCCGTCTGAGCCGACCCGCGTGACACTGACCGACGACGGTCCGGTGCTCGTCCGCGGCCCCGTCGAGGTCGAGCTGCCCGATGGCACCCGGGTCCGCTCGCAGCGGCCGGTGACCGCCCTGTGCACCTGCCGGCGCACCCGTCGTCCGCCGTTCTGCGACACCAGCCACCGCACCCGGGTCCGGGAGGAGCGCGACGCATGACCCTCCTGCCGCACACCACACCCGGTACCGGGATCGCGCCCCTGCCCGAGGCCCGCGGCCCGCTGTCCGCCGCCGTGCTCGCACTGCTGCGCGGCGACCCGGCCGGGCTGCCCGACCCGGACGACGCCGACCCCTGGGGCGAGGACCTGCACCTGGCCCTGCACTGCTGCTACGAGCTGCACTACCGCGGCTTCGCCGGGATCGGCGACGAGCACGAGTGGGACGTGCGGCTGCTCGGGCTGCGCGTCGGCTTGGAGGAACGGTTCCTGGCCGCACTGCGCGCCGCGGTACCCGCCTCCGACGACGTCGCCGGCGCCGTCGACGCGCTGCTCGTCGAACCGGTCGGGCCCGGTGCCGAGACCGGCGTGACCCACCACCTGCTGCGCCGCGGCGAGCTGTGGCAGCTGCGCGAGTACGTCGTGCACCGCTCGATCTACCACCTCAAGGAGGCCGACCCGCAGGCCTGGGTGATCCCGCGGCTGCCCCCGGCCGCCAAGGCGGGCCTGGTCACCGTCGAGCACGACGAGTACGGCGCGGGCGACGCCGCCCTCATGCACGCCGTGCTGTTCGCCGACATGATGCGCGACCTCGGCCTGTCCGACGCCTACGGCGCGCACGTCGACGTCGTCGGCGCCGAGACCCTCGCCGAGGTCAACTTCATGTCGCTGTGCGGCCTGCGGCGCAGCCTGCGCGGCGCTCTGGTCGGGCAGTTCGCGCTGGTGGAGCTGACGTCGTCGCCGGGGTCGGAACGGCTGGTCCGGGCGATGCGCCGGCTCGGCTGCGGTCCGGCCGCGGTCCGGTTCTACGACGAGCACGTGGAGGCCGACGCCGTCCACGAACAGGTCGTGCGCCGCGACGTCCTGGCGCCGCTGCTGCAGATCGAGCCCGCGCTCGCCGCCGACGTCGTGTTCGGCATCCGGGCCGCCGGGCTGCTCGGCGACCGGCTCGCCGACCGGGTGCTGGCCCGCTGGTCGGCGGGGGAGTCCAGCCTCCGCCCGCTCGGGGGCGGGCCCGCCCGGTGACCGCCGCACCGGTCGAGCTGGAACAGGGGTCCTTCTGGGACGACGTCGCCGTGCTGCGCGCCCACCTCGCCGAGCCGCTGCCGCGGATCCCGCCCTGGTTCGGCTACGACGCGCTCGGCTCGGCGCTGTTCGAGCAGATCACCGACCTCCCGACCTACTACCTGACCCGCTGCGAGCGAGCGCTCCTGGAGCGGTACGGCACCGACATCGCGGCCCGGTTGGGCTGCCCACGCGTCGCCGAGCTGGGGTCCGGGAGCGCGAAGAAGACGCGGCTGCTGCTCGAACACTGCTCGGCGACCCGGCCGACGACCTACCTGCCGATCGACGTGAGCCGCGAGATGCTCGTGCTCAGCGCCGAACGCATGGCGGACCTGCCGGGGCTGACCGTCACCGGGCTGTGGGGGCGTTACGAGGCCGGCCTCGACCGGCTGCGCGACGACGGCGGCGCACCGGTGGCGGTGCTGTTCCTCGGCGCCAACATCGGCAACACCACGGCCGACGAGCGCTCCGCACTACTCGCCCGGATCGGCGCCACGCTGCGCCCCGGCGACGCGCTGCTGCTGTCCGCGGACCTCGTCAAACCCGCCGCGGTGTTCGAGACCTGCTACAACGACCCGCCCGGGTACGACGCCTTCGCCCGGTTCCGGCTCAACCACCTCGACCATCTGGCACGCCGGTTCGGCGGGAGCGTCGCCCTCGACGCGGTGCACCCGGCGGCGCACTACGACGCCGCCGCCGACGTCGTCGACGGGCGGCTGTGGGCGCGCCGGGACCAGACCGTGGTGCTGCCCGGCCTGGACCGGACGCTGGAGCTGCGTCGCGGCGACAGCGTCAACGTCGGGTTCTCGGCGAAGTTCGAGCCCGACCGGCTGCGCACCGACGTGGCCCGGCACGGGTTGCGGGCCGAGGCCCAGTGGGTCGACGACCAGCACCGCTACGGGCTGTTCCTGTTCCGTCGGGACTAGAGCACCAGGACGACCTTGCCGGTCACGTGACCCTGTTCGACCAGGGCGAGCGCCGCCCCGGCCTCGGCCAGCGGCCGGACCTCGCGCACCAGCGGGTCGAGCTCCCCGGCCGCGACGAGTGCGGCGAGCGCGTCGAGCACCGCGGTGCTGCGGTCGCGGGTGACGTCGCGGCCGCCCAGCTGCGCGACCAGTGGCTTGTCCGCGATCGAGTACAGCGTCGCGGGCGGGACGAGCCCGGCCACCGCGCGCAGCGCGTCGCCGCCAACCAGGTCCAGGGCGCCGTCGACACCGCCGGGCGCGGCCGCGCGGATCCGGTCGGCGACGCCGTCGCCGTAGGCCACCGGGACGGCGCCGAACCCGGCGAGCAGGGCGTGCTTGGCGGGGCTCGCCGTGCCGACGACGGCCAGCCCGCGGCGGCGGGCCAGCTGCACCAGCGGCAGGCCGACCCCGCCACCCGCCCCGTTGACCAGCAGCGTCGCCCCGGCGGGCAGGTCGAGGTTCGTGAGGGTGTCCCAGGCGGTGCCCGCGGCGACCGGCAGCGCCGCCGCCTGCTCGGGGGAGACCCCCGGCGGGCGGTGCGCGGCGAACCCGGCGGTGACCCGCGCCCGCGGCGCCCAGCCGCCCTGCATGTCCGGGCAGCCGCCGAACACCTCGTCGCCGGGGGCGAACCCGGTGACGCCGTCGCCGACCTCCAGCACGGTCCCGGCGACCTCGCGGCCGAGCACCGCGGGCCCGGCGACGCCGTAGTCGCCGTCGCGCATCCGCCAGTCGCCCGGGTTGACCCCGGCCGCCCGGACCCGCACGAGCAGCTCACCCGGCCCGGGCCGGGGTTCCTCGACCTCGACGAACGCCTGCTGCTCCGGGCCACCCGCCGCCACGAACCCGTACCCGCGCACCCGCCACCTCCGCGATCCGTCCTGGCGGCCCACGCTACGTCCGGCGGGCCCGGGATGCGCGAAGATCACGATCCGGTATATCGTTAGCATATGCAACGGACTGTGCCGACCGCGTCCGACCGCCTCCTCCGGGCCCGTGACCGGTTCGTCGCCTCCGACCCCGGCCTCGTCCGGCTCGTCTCGGCGGTCCGCGCCGTGCTGGCGATCGCCACCACGCTGGGCGTGGAGTACCTCGTCGCGACGACGACGGGCACCCCGCCGCTGGTGCCGATGATGCTCGGGGCGGTGGTGGCGATGCTGGCCTCGTTCGGGATCTTCGACGCCACCCGCGCCGGGCAGGCGGTCACGCTGTGCTTCCTGGCCCTGTCGATGCTCGCCGGGATGGGCGTGGCACTGCTCGTCGACCGGAACCGGCTCGCGTCGCTGACCGCGTTCGTCGTGGTGGTGTTCGTCGCGGTCTGGGTGCGGCGCTTCGGGCTGCGGTTCTTCGTCTGCGGCATGGGCGGGTTCATGGGCTACTTCTTCGCCCTGTTCCTGAACCTGCGCCCGGAGATGCTGCCCGGGGTGGCGTTCGTCGTCGCGGTCGCGATCGTCTGGGTGATGCTGCTGACGCTGGTGCTGCTCCCGATCCGCAACGACCGGGTGCTCCGCCGGATGCTGCGCTCGTTCGAGGCGCGGCTCGCCGGTCTCGCCGGGACCGTGCTGGCCCTCGACGGGCACGCCCCCGGCACCGCCGAGCGGGAGCGCGCCGAGGCCCGGCTGGCGAGCCTGCTGGTCCGGGTGAACGAGGCCGCGCTGGTCATCGACGGGCAGCTGGGGACCCCGGCCGCCGTCGCCGACGACGACGCCGCCCGGATCGTCCGCCGGGCGGTGTTCGACGCCGAGCTGGCCGTGACCGCACTGACCCGGGTCGGCCCCGGCGCCCTGGACTGCGACGACGCCCGCACGGTCCTCACCGCGCTGCACGGCGGCCGCTGGGACGCGGTGCGCGAGCGGGCCGGACGGGTCGCCGACCGGGTGGCGGCCCCGGGGCCGCGCCGGCTCGCCGTCGACGCGACGGTGCTCGCCGACGCCCGCGCCGACTGGACCGCCGCCCTCTCCACGGTGCGGGCGGGCACCACCGGCACGGTGCCGGAGGACACCGCCGCCCCGACCGTCGGGGAGGCGGCCGCGTTCGCCCCCGCCGTCCAGCTGTTCGGGGGAAACCTGCCCGGCTCGGCGGGCACGGTGACCCGGCTGCACCGCCCGCCGGACCCCGGCCGTCCCGCCTCGCGGCTGTCGCTGACCACCCGCCAGGCCGTGCAGGTCGCGGTGGCCACCGCGGTCGCGATCGCGGTGGGCGACGCGCTGTCCGAGCAGCGCTACTACTGGGCGGTGCTGGCCGCGTTCATCGCCTTCACCGGCACCGCGACCGTCGCCGAGACGGTGCGCAAGGCCGCGCACCGCATCGTCGGCACCATGATCGGCCTGGTCGGTGCGATCGCGCTGGTGCCGGTGCTGGGACCCGACGTCGCCGTGGTGCTGCCGGTTATCCTGCTCAGCATCTTCGGCGCGCTCTACCTGTTCCGGCTCTCCTACGCGTTGATGATCTTCTTCATCACGCTGATGCTCGGCGAGCTCTACGCGCTGCTCGGCACCTTCACGGTGGACCTGATGGTGCTGCGCCTGGAGGAGACCGTGGTCGGCGGTCTCATCGGCTGCGCGGTGTCGGTGCTCGTGCTGCCCACCCGCACCCGGTCCGCCGCCGAGGAGGCCCGCCGCGGGCTGCTCGACGCGCTGGCCGAGCTGCTGGGGACGGTCGACCGTGCGCTGCGCCGTCCCGGCCCGTGCGAGGACCTGCGTGCCGGGGCGCGCGCACTCGACGCCGCGCTGCACCAGACACTGCTGCTGGGACGGCCGCTGACCCGGACCTGGCTGGGCTCCACCCACCGCGACGTCGCGCACGGGCTGACCGCCTGCACCGCCGTCGCCGAGCACGCGCGGCGCCTGGCCCGCTCCGCCGAGGGGGTGTCCGGGACCCCGGCGCTGACCGCGGGCTGTGCGCGCCTCGCGCAGCTCACCGCGGACGCCGTCGCCGGGCGGCCGGTGCCCGCGGGCAGCTGCGCGGCCGTGCTCGACCTGCTGATCGGCCCGGCCGGCGGGACCGGGCGCGGCGCCGCGCTCGCCCGCGAGGCCGGGGTGCTGGCCGCCGAGCTGCCCGCGCTGCTGGAGGCCGGCACGCCCGACACCGCCGACATCACCGCGGCCGCCGGTCCGGTGCCCGCGGTCGGCCGGGTCCGCGGGCCCGACGGCGCCCCTGCGGCGGCGACCGTCACCGTGGTCGACGCCGCCGGCCGCCAGCTGGACCGCGTCACCACCGGCGACGACGGCGGATTCGCCGTGCGGGCACCGGGCGGGACCCACCTGCTCGTCGTCACCCCGGTGGCCGCGGGGCCGGCGCCGTACGGGGAGCACGTGGCTCTCGCGCCGGGGGCGGTGCTGCCGGACGTCGTGCTCGCCGCGCGCCCGGCACCGCTGCCCGTTCCGGCCGGACCCGGCCGGTCGCGCCGGCCCGCGCGGCCGGTCGGGCGGGCGTGCGTCGGCCACCCCTGAACCCGGGTCTCAGCGCGGCGCGCCCGCCCGCAGCGCTGCCAGCCGGACCTCCAGCCCCTCGACGACCCGGTCGAGGACGTAGCCGAACGTGTCGTCGGCCCCCCGGTCGTCCACGAAGGACCGGCTGAGGTCGGCGAGACCCGACAGCGCGGTGCCGCCGCGGCGCTGCAGCTCCCCGGCGATCCACGCGTGGTCCACCGGCCCCTCGGAGCGTTCCGCCGCCCGGCGCTCGTCGCCGATCGCGACGAGGTTCATCGTCGCGGTCACTGCGTAGGTCAGCGCCCGGGGCGACTCCGCGCCGAAGCCCGCCCCCTCCAGCACACCGGTACCGGTGAGCATCACCTCGATCACCGGCGGGGTCGTGCCGCCCTTGAGCAGCAGCCAGCGCGCGGTGCCCGGGCAGCCCAGGGCCGCGGTCCGGAACCCGGTCATCGTGGTGCGCAGCCACTGCTGCCAGGACACCCCGGGCGGGGCGGGCTCGACGCCGTCCAGGACCCGCTCCACCACGGCCGCGACCAGGGCCTCCCGGTCGCCCACCAGCCGGTAGATCACCGACGCCGAGGTGTCCAGCTCGGCGAGCAGGGTGCGCAGCGGCCAGCCGGACAGGCCGTGCTCGCGGCTCAGGATCTCCGCCGCCACGACGACCCGGTCGCGGGTCATCCCGGTGTTGTTGGTCGGCTTGCGGCTGCGCCGGTGGATGTCGCTGCCTCGCACCTCCGCCATGATTGACCATCGTCGCCGATAAGGCTAGCTTCGCCATTCCGAACGTTGTTCGTTCTCGTGGAGCACGCCATGCCGATCCTCGCCGCCCTCGTCCTCGCGGTCGCCCTGCTCGTCGCCGGGTGCGGCCCCGCACCCGGCCCGGCCACCGGGACGACCCGGTCCGTCGACCACGAGTTCGGGCGGACCGAGGTCCCCTCCGCACCCGCCCGCGTCGTCGCGCTCGACGAGGCCGCCGCGATGAGCGTGCTCGCAGTCGGGATCCGCCCGGCCGCGGTCTACACGACCTGGGGGTCCGAGGTCGCCGGGGCGGTGCTGGCCGCGCAGCGGGTGCGGGTCGTCCGGGTGCCGGTCGGTGACCCGCCCCCCACCGAGACCGTCCTCGCGCTGCGTCCGGACCTGGTCGTCTTCACCTCGGTCGGGGTTCGCACCACCTTCGACCGGTTCGCCCCGGTGGCCCCCACGGTGCCGCTGCCCTCGACCACCCGGCCCTGGCAGGACACCCTGACCGAACTCGGCACCGTGTTCGAACGGTCGGACCGGGCCGCCCGGGTCCGTGCCGCCATCGAGGCCCGCGTCGCCGACGTCCGCGCGTCCGCGGGCGGCCGGGCGCCGACGGTGACCACCCTGCTGTCCTACTCCGGCACGCTCGCGACGAGCACACCGGCGTCGCCGTCCGGACTGGTCGCGGCCGCGGCCGGGCTGCGCCCGACCCCGGTGCCGCCGGGCGGGACGACCCCGCCGGGTGCGCCCTACGCGGTGCTGTCCCCGGAGCTGGTCGGCGCGGTCGACGCGGACCTCGTGGTCGTGTTCGGCGGCGGGGTGTACGACGCGGCGGCCGTCACCGGCCTCGACACGGTCCGGCGCCTGCCCGCGGTCCGGTCCGGGCGTACCGGCGTCGTCCTGGGGGAGGCGTGGTTCGCCACCGACCCGTTCAGCATCTGGTGGACCGCGACCGACCTCGCCGCGCTGCTGGGCGGGGACCCTCGCGGGGTCGGCACCGCGGCCGACGGGCCCACCCGGTTCACCGACTTCGAGCGGGACATCGCGTGAGCGCCCTGGTCGACCGCCCGGCCCTGGGACGCCTGCTCGCGCCGGTCCGCGGCCGGCTCGCCGTCGCCGTCGCGCTGGCCGTGGTGTCGGTGCCGTGCGGGCTGGTGCCCTACGTCGCCGTCGTCGGGATCGGGCGGGTGCTGCTCGACGGCGGTCCCGCGGCCGGCGCCTGGACATGGGCGGCGATCGGCGTCGCCGGGTCGGTCGCCCGGTTCGCCTGCTACTCCGCGGCCCTCGCCGTCAGCCACCGCGCCGACGCGCAGCTGCGCTACGTGATCCGCTCCCGGGTCGCCGCGCACCTGGGGCGGGTCCCGCTCGGCTGGTTCCCCCGCGGCGGCACCGGGCGGGTCGGCCAGGCCATGGGCGACGACGTCTCCCGCCTGCACAACCTCGTGGCCCACCTGCCCGTCGATGTGGTGCCCGCGTTGCTCGGGCCCCCGGTCGCGCTGGTCTGGCTCCTCGTCGTGGACTGGCGGTTCGGGCTGGTCATCACGGGCTGGCTGCTGCTCGCCGCGGCGCTGGTCGCCCGCCCGATGCGCACGGGCTACCGGGACAACATGGACGACTGGAACCGCGCCCAGGCCGAGCTGCGCGCCGCCACCGTGGAGCTCGGCGACGGGATGGAGGTGGTGAAGACCTTCGGCACCGGCGTCCGGGCGGCGGGCCGGTTCCGCGGCGCCGTCGACGAGGTGGAGCGGGTCTGCCTGCGCTGGATGGCCGGGCTCGGCCGCCCGGCCACCGCGGTCGCGATCCTCACCGCGCCCGCCACCATGGTCGTCGTGCTCGCCACAGCGGGCGCCCTGCTGCTCGCCGCCGGCGCCACCGACCTGGTCACCGTCGTCGCCTTCCTCGTCGTCGGGGTGGGCCTGCCGTCCGGGTTCGCGCAGATCGGCGGGATGGCGAACCTGCACCGCGGCGGCCAGCTCGGCGCGACCCACCTCGCCGCCCTGCTCGACGAGCCGGTGCTGCCCGAGGCTGCACGGCCCCGCGAGCCGTCCGGGCACCGCGTCGAGCTCGACCGGGTCGTGTTCGGCTACGAGCCCGGCCGCGCCGTGCTGCACGGGGTCTCGCTCATCCTGGAACCGGGCACGGTCACCGCGCTCGTCGGACCGTCCGGGTCGGGGAAGACGACGCTGGCGCGGCTGCTGGCCCGCTTCCATGACGTCGACGGCGGAGCGGTGCGGGTCGGCGGGGTGGACGTGCGGGAGCAGAGCACCACCCGGCTGCTCGCGACGGTCGGCACGGTGTTCCAGGACGTCGTGCTGCTGCGGGACACGGTGCGGGAGAACATCCGGCTGGGCCGCCCCGACGCCGACGACGCGGCCGTCGAGCGGGCCGCCCGGCGCGCCCGGATCCACGACGTCGTCGCGGCCCTGCCCGACGGCTACGACACCGAGCTCGGCGGCCCCGGCGCCGACCTGTCCGGCGGTGAGCGCCAGCGCCTGACCATCGCGCGGGCGCTGCTCGCCGAGCCGCCCGTCGTCGTCCTCGACGAGGCGACCGCGCACGCCGACCCGCACAGCGAGGCACAGGTGCAGCGGGCGCTCGGTGAGCTCGTCGGCGACGGCAGCACGCTGCTGGTGATCGCCCACCGGCTGTACTCGGTGCAGGACGCCGACACGATCGTCGTCCTCGACGCCGGGCGGATCGCCGAGCGGGGCACGCACACCGAGCTGCTCGCCCGGGACGGCCGCTACGCCCGGATGTGGGCCGCCCAGCAGGACACCGACCCGGTCCCCGGCGGGGGCCGGCCGTGATCCGCGCGATGCTCGCCGATCTCGACGCCGTGCTCGGCCGTGGGCACGGCGTCCGCGGCCAGATCGCCGGGTACGCGGCGGCCGCCGCGTGCGAGGGGATCTCGATCGCGCTGCTCGTCCCGGTGCTGCGCGCGCTGCTCGGCGGCCGCCCGGCCGACGCCGCCGTGCCGCTCGGGGCGGCCGCCGTGGCCGCGGCGGCCGCCGGCGTCCTGCTGTGGGTGGTGGAGAACCGCGCCTACCGGGTCGGGGTCGCGACGACGGCCTGCGGCAGCATGCGCCGCCTCGGCGAGGCCGCGGTGACGCTGCCCCTGGGCTGGTTCGACGCGGCGAACCGCGGACGCCTCACCCGGCTCGTCACCGAGGCCACGTCGATCCTCATGTCGGTCCCCGGCCTGATCGTGCGCAACCTGGTCGCCGTGACGGTGACCCCGCTCGTGGTCGTGGTCGTGACGGCGTTCGTGGACCCGCGCGTGGCACTGGCGATGGTGGCGCTGGTGCCCGTCGGGTGGTTCGCCTACCGCCGGGTGCAGCGCGTGGCGCACGCGGAGTACGGCGCCGTCGCCGGGACCGAGGCCGAGCTGGTCGCCCGGGTCACCGAGTTCGCCCGGGCCCAGCCGGTCCTGCGGGCGGCCGGGGTGACGGAGCGGCGGTGGGCCCGCCTGGACGGCGCGATGCGCGACAACCGGGCCGCGGTGCTGCGGCAGCTGGGGCGCACCGGGCGGCCGATGACCGGGTACATGATCGTCGTCGAGCTGGGGTTCCTGCTCGTGCTGGCGGTGTCGGTGCTGGTCGCGACGCACGGCGCCGCCTCTGCCGACGTGCTGGCACTGCTGGTGCTGGCCGCCCGGTTCCGCGAACCGGTGTCCCTGCTCGCCGGGTACGGTGAGGGCATCGCGCTGGCCCGGGTCTCGCTGGCCGGGATCCGGGGGATCGTCGACACCCCGCCGCTGCCGGAGCCGGCGACCCCCGCCCCGCCCCGCGGCGACGACCTCGCCCTCGACGCGGTCACCTTCGCCTACGCCGGCGGCGACCCGGTCCTGCGCGGGCTGGACCTCGCCGCGCCCGGACGCGGCATGACCGCGCTCGTCGGGCCGTCCGGATCGGGCAAGACGACGGTGACCCGGATGCTCGCCCGGTTCTTCGACCCCGTCACCGGGGCGGTCCGCCGCGGCGGCACGGACCTGCGCGAGCTCGGCACCGCCGCCGTCATGGACCGTACGTCGCTGGTGTTCCAGCACGTCCACCTGTTCGACGGCACGATCGCCGACAACGTGCGCCTGGCCGACCCCGGCGCCGACGACACCCGGGTCGCCGAGGCCGCCGCCCGGGCCCGCCTCGACGAGGTCGTCGACCGGCTCCCCGACGGATGGCACACCCGTGTCGGGGAGGGCGGGTCGCTGCTGTCCGGCGGGGAACGGCAACGGGTCTCACTGGCCCGGGCGTTCCTGGCCGACGCCCCCGTCCTCCTGCTGGACGAGATCTCCTCGGCCCTGGACGGCGAGAACGAGGCGGCGGTGCACCGCGCGGTCGAGGAGCTGGTGCGGGACCGGACGGTGGTCGTCGTCGCGCACCGGCTGGGCACGATCGCCGGGGCCGAACGGATCGCCTACGTCGATGCCGGCCGCGTCGTCGAGTGCGGAACCCACGAGGAGCTGCTGGCCGGCGGCGGGCTCTACGCGCAGCTGTGGGCAGAGCGGTCGGCGGCCGCGGGGTGGCGGTGGTCCCGGCCCGGGGGCCGTCGATGACCCGGGGCCCGGCCGGTGCGACGGGGGAGCGTCACCCGCGTGGGGCGACCAGCCCGGCGACGACGGTGTCGGCGTAGGCGCGCCCGATCTCCTCGGCCGCGACCGGCGAGGTCGACGGGTCGAACCAGCGGTTCGACCACGCCACCATCCCGATGACGCCGTAGGCGATCACCCAGGGCTCCCCGGTGCGGCGGAACGAGCCGTCGGCCATGCCGTCCTCGACGATCGCGACGACGACGTTCTCGTAGCGCTTGTTGTAGCGGGCCATCGTCCGCGTCCACTGCGAGCGCTCCGCGAACGCCGCGAGGTCCTCCTGGATGTAGAGGTAGAGGTACGGGTAGTACTCGGCGTAGGACACCATCAGCTCGGTGACCAGCGTCCGCAGCTTCTCCGCGGGTGTGCCCGGCCCGGCGAGGATCTCCTCGGCGCGCAGGCAGTTGCGCTCCACGGCGTCGCCGACGGCGGTCTGGAACAGCTCGTCCTTGTTGCCGGCGTAGTAGTAGATCGACGCCCGGTCCATCCCGACGGCCTCGGCGATGTCGGTGATCCGGGTGCCGCGGAAGCCGCGCTCGCGGAACACCGTCCCGGCGGCGCGGATGATCTCCTCGCGCCGGGCCAGGTAGGCGGCGCCGCCCTCGTCGCGTGCCGCGCTGCGCCGCCTGCCGATCCCGCTGGTCACAGATCCCCCCACGTCAGACCCGGTGTGCTGCCCGCAGCTCGCGTTTGAGCACCTTCCCGGACGCGTTGCGCGGCAGGCTGTCCACGATAGTGACCGAGGTGGGGCACTTGTAGCGGGCCAGCCGGGTGCGGACGTCGGCGAGCAGTGCCTCGGCGTCGACGACGGCGCCCTCGGCCGGGACGACGACGGCCGCGACCGTCTCGCCCCAGCGCGGCGAGGGCACTCCGATCACGGCCACGTCGCCGACCGACGGGTGCGCGGCGAGCGCGTTCTCGACCTCGGCGGGGTACACGTTCTCCCCGCCGGTGATGATCATGTCCTTGATCCGGTCGTGCAGGTGGAGGTAGCCGTCGGCGTCGCGCCAGGCGGCGTCGCCGGTGCGCAGCCAGCCGTCGTCGAGCGCGGCCGCGGTCTCCTGCGGGCGGTTCCAGTAGCCGGGGGTGTTCTGCCCGGAGCGGACCCGGATCTCCCCGACCTCGCCGTCGGCGACGGGCGCGCCGGTCACCGGGTCGGTCAGCGCGACCTCCAGCCACGGCAGCGGCCGCCCGACCGAGCGCAGCAGGTGTGCCCGCGGCCCGCCGGGGTCGTGCTCGTCGGGGGTGAGGGTCACCACCGTCCCGGACGTCTCGGTCATCCCGTAGACGGCCATGAACCCGCAGCCCAGCACGTCGATCGCGCGGCGCAGCAGCGCCTCGGTCATCGGGGCGCCGCCGTAGGCGATCCGGTCCAGCGCCGACAGGTCCGCCTCGGCGATGCCGGGCGCGGTGAGCAGCGCCGCGACCACCGCGGGGACGGCGAAGGCGTGCGTGACCCGCCGGCGCTCCAGCTCGGCGAGCAGGTGCTCCGGGGTCAGCGCGGACAGGAGCACGGTGTGCCCGCCCTGCCCGAGCGCGGTGAGCCCGTAGCCGATCCCGCCGATGTGGAACAGCGGCGAGGGCACGAGGTTCACCGTGTCCGGGCCCATGCCGTAGAACTCCCGGCCCATCCGCGGGGTGTACGCGAGGTTGGCGTGGGTGATCAGCACGCCCTTGGGCAGGCCGGTGGTGCCGGAGCTGTAGAGCTGCAGGACGACGTCGTCGGGCCCGACCGGGACGTCCGGCGGCGTGGCCGGGTGCCCGGCGAGCCACGCCTCGTAGCCGTCCTCCAGCAGCAGCGGGTCGGTGCCCGCCGGGAGCAGGTGCGCCTCGCCCCGGCCGGTGAGGACCAGCGCCGGGCGGGCGTCGCCGAGCACGGCCGCGATCTCCGGCGCGGCGAGGCGCCAGTTCAGCGCGACGAGCACGACCCCGGCCCGGGCGGAGCCGAACAGCACCTCGACGTACTCCGGGGTGTTGCGCAGCAGGACCGCGAGCCGGTCCCCGGGCCGCAGCCCGGCCGCGGCGAGCGCGTGCGCCACCCGGTTGGCCCGGGCGTCGAGCTCGCCGAAGGTGACGGTGCGGTCGTCGAGGGAGACGGCGGGGCGGTCGGCCCCCAGCGCGGTGACCCGGTCGAGCAGGTCCGAGAGCGTGGCGTCCATGGTCAGTAGCTCTTCGGGAGGCCCAGGTTGTACTGGGCGACGTGGTTGAGCACCATCTCCCGGCTCACCGGCGCGGTGCGGAACATCCGCGCGGTGAACCACAGGTCGGCCAGCCCGTACTCGTTGGACAGACCGTTGCCGCCGTGGGTCTGGATCGCCTGGTCGACGGCCTTCGCCGCGGCCTCGCCCGCCGCGTACTTGGCGACGGTCGAGGCGCTGCCCGCGTCGGCGCCGGCGTCGGTCAGCTCCGCGGCGTGCATGGTCATCAGCCGGGCGAGCTGGACGTCGACGAAGCAGGCCGCCAGGGGGTGCGCGACGCCCTGGTGCGCCCCGATCGGCGTCGACCACACGGTCCGCTCGGCGGCGTAGCGCGCGGCGCGGCGCAGCGCGTAGCGGGCGATGCCGTTGGCCTGCGCCGCGGCGGTGACGCGCTCGGGGTTGAGGCCCGCGAACACCTGGCGCAGCCCCGCGCCCTCGACGCCGATCAGGTCGTCGCGGGTCACGCGGACGTCGTCGAAGAAGGTGGTGAACTGGTTCTCCGGGATCTGCAGCGCGGCGTCGATCCTCGTGAACGACAGGCCCGGGGCGTCGGTGGGCACCAGGAACATCGAGATCGGGTGCCGTCCGTCGGGCCCCGCCTCGGCGCCGCTGCACACGACGATCACGGCGTCGGCGTCGTCGATGCCGGAGGTCCAGTACTTCTGCCCGCGGATCCGCCAGCCGTCGCCGTCGGGGTGGGCCGTGGTGGTGATGTTGTGGGTGTTGGTGCCCGCGTCGGGCTCGGTGATGGCGAACGCGATCCGCTTCGTGCCGTCGGCGACGCCCGGCAGCCAGGTGCGCTTCTGCTCGTCCGAGGCGTGTGCCACGAGCAGCGACCCGGCGATCGCGGGGGAGATGACCAGCATGAACAGCGGGCAGCCCTGCGCTGCGGTCTCCTCGATGACGATCGCGAGGTCGGTCAGCCCGCCGCCCCCGCCGCCGTGTTCCTCCGGCAGGTGCACGCCCAGGTACCCGGCCCGGCCGAGGTCGGCCCACAGGTCGTCCGGGCGGCCGCCGGAGCGTGTCACCTCCTGGAAGTAGCTGCGCCCGTAGGCGCCCACGAGCTTCGCGACGGCCTCGCGCAACGCGCGGCGCTCGTCGGTGTCGATGAGCAGGTCGTCCTGCATCCGTCCGTCGGCGGCCACACTGCCTCCTAGGTCAACGTAGGTGTTGACGGTACTCCGACCGTCACGTCCAGTGGAAGAACCCGCGGCCGGTCTTGCGACCCAGCCGGCCCTCGCCGACCAGCCGTCGCAGGATCGCCGGGGCGGCGTAGCGCTCGCCGTACACGCTCTCGAGGTGGCGGGCGATGTCGAGCCGCACGTCCAGCCCGACGACGTCGGACAGCCGCAGCGGGCCGATCGGGTGGCCGTAGGCGAGCACGGCGGCCCGGTCGATGTCCTCGGCGCTCGCGACGCCCTCCTCCAGCATCCGCATCGCCTCGAACGCCGCGATGTTGTCCAGCCGGGAGGTCGCGAAGCCCGGCACGTCGGCGACGACGATCGACTCCTTCCCGATCCGGGTCGCGTGGTCGCGGGCGGCGGCCACGGCGTCGTCGGAGGTCGCCGGGCCCCGCACCACCTCGACCAGCGCGATCGACCAGACCGGGTTGAAGAAGTGCATGCCCAGGAACCGGTCCGGCGCCGCGAGCCCGGCGGCCAGCGACCCGATCCCGACCGAGCTGGTGTTGGTGGCCAGCAGCCGGGGGGAGCGGGCCTCGGCGGCGGCGAGCACCCGCGCCTTCAGCTCCGGGTCCTCCGGCACCGACTCCACGACCAGGTCCAGGCCGGTGGGCAGCTCGGACACCGCGCCGACGACCCGCAGCAGCCCGGGCAGCGCCTCGGCGACGCCCGGGTCGACCCGGCCGCGTTCCACGCCGGTGCGAGCCCGTGCGGTCAGCTCCCCGACCAGCCGGTCGGCGCGGCCCGCGTCGGGCTCGACGACCGTCGTCGCGGTCCCGGCGGCGGCGAGCACGTAGGCGATGCCGGCGCCCATCGTGCCGCCGCCGACCACGGCCGCCGTGCCCGAGTCCGGACTGCTCATGTCTCCTCCCGGGACAGCTCGTCGGCGATCCAGGCGACGAGCTCGGCGGTGGCGGCGAGCTCGCCGCCCATGCCGAGGAAGCCGTGGATCATGTCGGGCCACTCGCGCAGCGACACCGGCACGCGGGTCTCACCCAGCCGGACGGCGTAGGCGACGCCCTCGTCGCGCAGCGGGTCGCAGCCGGCGACCGCGATCGACACCGGCGCCACCCCGGCGTGCCCGGGTGCGGTCAGCGGGGCGGCGTCGGGCGGCGGGGTGGCGGCGTGGGGGTCGCCGCCCAGGTAGTGGTGCCAGAACCAGGTCATGTCCTCGCGGGTCAGCAGGTGCCCCGCGCCGAACTCCTTCCACGACGGGTGCGCGTCCGGGTCGGGCGGGGTCAGCGGCGGGTAGACCAGCACCTGCCGGCGCAGCCACCGGGCCCCGCGCAGCCGGCGGGCGGCCGCCGTGGCCAGCGTCGCGCCCGCGCTGTCGCCACCGACGGCGACCCGCGAGCCGTCGGCCCCCAGGGTGTGGGCGTGGGTGGCGAGCCACCGGGTCGCGGCGACGGCGTCGTCGAGCGGGCCGGGGAAGGGCGTCTCGGGGGCCCGCCGGTACTCCACCGAGGCGACGACCGTGCGCGACGCCGCGGCGATCGCCCGGCACGGCCGGTCGGCCAGCGCGACGCTCCCGGTGACCCAGCCGCCGCCGTGCAGCCAGACGGTGAGCGGCAGCTCGGTGCCCGGTTCGGGGTGGTAGACCCGGACCGGCAGCGGGCCGTCCCCGCCGTCGGCGAGGACCTCGCGGGTGCTGACGCCGCCGGGCTTCGCGCCCTGCATCCAGCGCGACGCCTCGACCGCGTGCCGCGCCCCGAACACGCCGATCTCGGTGTAGGGGCGCATCCCGAGGTCGTCGAGCCGGGCGAGCAGTGCGGCGGCCTCCGGGGCGGGGGCGTTCACCGGGCCCGCTCCAGGGTGCGGTGCAGACCGAGCCGGTCGCGCACGACGTGCCCGGTGACCGTGCCGTCGGCGCCGGGCTCGACCAGGCCCGCGATCCCGAGGGCCACCGGGGTGCCGGTCGCACCGGGGGCGTCGGGCAGACCGCCGGCGTAGCGGCCGCGCGCCACCGCGTGGAAGGCGACCCGCCGCCCGGCCGCGAACAGCGCGGTGACCTCGCAGGTCACGTCGTCGAGCACGGGGTCGGCGCCCCGGCCGTCGTCGGCGACGACGCCGGGCAGCGGCCCGGTCACCCGGCCCGCGGCGAGCCAGCTGCGCACCGCCTCCTCGGCGCCGGGGTCGGGCCCGGCGACCGGTTCGGTCCACGGCGCCACCATCGGCGGGTCGACCGGGTCGGGCGCGCCGCCGTGGAGCTGGCGTCGTCGGCCGAGGTAGTCCTCCTCGCAGGCGTTGTGCACGAGAACGCCGTCGCGGGCGGTGAACAGCCCGATCCCGCGCCAGGCCGCCGCGCCGCCGCGGGCCGAGGCGCCGTGCTCGGTGAACCGCAGCGCGACCCGGCCGTCCGGGGTGTAGAGCGCGTCGTGCACCGTGATCGTCAGACCGGGGAAGCGGGCGAGCTGCCCGGAGGTGGCCTCGACGTAGTCCTCGCGGCCGCGCATCGTGTACGCGCCGATGACGATCGTGTAGTCCGGCGCCATGATCTCGGCGGGCACCGCGGGGTCGGCCCGGTCGAGCCAGTCGACGGCGAAGCGGCGCATCAGCGACCCCAGCGGGTGCAGCTCCGGCGCCGCGGTCATCGCTGCTTCCCGGCCTGGTAGGCCTCCCAGTAGGTGCGGTGCTCGCGGAACGGCGCGTCCCGGTCCTCGACCGCGGCCCGCACGCCGCTCGCCCGCTGGATCCGCTCGAAGTCGGCCATCGCGGGCCCGGCGATGGCCATCGCGTCGGCGTCGTTGGCGGCGGCGATCGCGGCGGTGATGCCCATGGCGTCCCACCAGCGGTTCGTCGACTCCTTGTGCGCGTAGATCATCTCCAGCGGCACGTTCGCGACGCGTTCGGCGTAGGCGTAGGCGACGGCCTCGACCTCGTCGGCGGGCACGGCGCGGTTGGCCAGGCCCAGCTCGGCGGCCTCGACCCCGGTCATCTCGTCGCCGGTGAACAGCCACTCCTTGGTCCTGCGCATCCCCAGGTGCACCGGCCACATGCCGAACATGTGGATCTCGCCCATGGTGCGGGCCTCGGGCTGGCCGAACCGGGCGTCCTCGGCGGTGAAGACGATGTCGAGAACCCCGGCGAGGTCGAGCCCCCCGGCGACGCAGGCGCCCTTCACGACACCGATCGTGGCCTGGCGGATCCGCCACAGCCGCATCCAGCGCTCGCGGGACTCGTGGAACTCGCGACGGGAGAAGATCGGCGCCCGGCGGTGCGGGCGGGCGTCCTCGGGCCGGCTCGGGGTCTCGGCGGTGCCCCAGAGGTAGGCCCACTCGGTCAGGTCGTAGCCGGTGCAGAAGTTCTTGCCGTTGGACTTCACGACGAGCACCCGGGTGTCGTCGTCGGAGTCGAGGTCGTCGAGGGCCAGGTCGATCTCGTCGCGCAGCGCCCGGCACAGCGCGTTGCCGCGGTGCGGGCGGTTGAGCGTGAGGGTCGCGATCCGACCCTCCTTCTCGTAGATCAGGTGCTCGAACTCCACGCCTCGACTCCTTTGTCCTCGGCCGTCGTGGCCCACGCTAGGAGCGCGCTGCGGAATCGTCAACACATCCGTTGACGGACGGCGCCGGTGCTGCCTACCCTCGGCCGGGCCGGTCGCGGCAACGGTGTCGTGACCGTCCGAGGGAGGTCGGAATGACCGGACGCGTGGTCGACGCGCTCGTCGTCGGGGCGGGCTTCGCGGGGCTCCGCAGCCTGCACACGCTGCGCGAGCGCGGCTACGACGTGGCCGTGGTCGAGGCCAACGACGACATCGGCGGGGTCTGGTACGTCAACCGGTACCCGGGCGCCCGCTGCGACGTGGAGAGCTACGACTACTCGCTGTCGTTCTCACCCGAGCTGGAGCAGGAGTGGCGCTGGAGCGAGCGCTACGCCACCCAGCCGGAGATCCTGCGCTACGTCGAGCACGTCGCGCAGCGGTTCGACCTGCGGCGCGACGTGCACCTGTCCACCCGGATGGAGCGCGCCGAGTTCGACGAGACCACCGGGCGCTGGCGGGTCGACACCGATCGCGGCACCTGGGACGCCCGGTACCTGGTGATGGCGACCGGGCAGCTGTCGGTCCGCGCCGCCCCCGGGATCCCCGGCGCCGACGACTTCGCGGGCACCACCCTGCACACCGCGGACTGGCCGCACGAGGGCGCGGACCTGTCCGGGAAGCGGGTCGGGGTGATCGGCACCGGCTCCTCGGGCACCCAGCTGATCCCGGTCGTCGCCCGGGAGGCGGCGCACCTGACGGTCTTCCAGCGCACCCCGAACTTCTCGGTCCCGGCGAACAACGGGCCGATCGACGACGCCCGCGACGCCGAGGTCAAGGCCGGCTACGCCGACCGTCGCGAGCGGGCGCGCCGCTCCCCGAGCGGGCTCGGGTTCGTCCCGAACAAGCAGTCCGCGCTGGAGGTGTCCGACGACGAGCGTCGCGCGCTCTACGAGGAGCAGTGGCGCACCGCCGGGTTCGGCTTCCTGCTGGCCTACTACGACCTGATGCTCGACCAGGAGGCCAACGACACCGCCGCCGACTTCGTCCGCGCCAAGATCGCCGAGAAGGTCGACGACCCGGCGACCGCGGAGAAGCTGATGCCGCGCGGCCACCCGTTCGGCGCGAAGCGGCCGCCGGTGGACTCGGGTTACTTCGAGACCTTCAACCGCGACGACGTCGACCTCGTCGACCTGCGCGAGACCCCGATCGAGCGGATCACCCCCACCGGGGTGCGCACCACCGCCGGCGAGGTCGGGCTCGACGTCCTCGTGTTCGCCACCGGCTTCGACGCGATGACCGGGGCCCTGCTGCGCCCGGAGATCGCCGGCCGGGGCGGGGAGACCCTGCGCGAGCACTGGGACGCCGGGCCGCGGACCTACCTGGGCGTCGGCGTCGCCGGGTTCCCGAACCTGTTCGTGATCGCCGGGCCGGGCAGCCCGTCGCTGCTGTCGAACGTTCTGCTGTCCATCGAGGCGCACGTGGACTGGCTCGCGGACCTGCTCGACCACGCGAGGGACCGCGGCGCGACCGTCGTCGAGGCCGACCCCGGTGCCGAGGCCCGCTGGGTCGAGCAGGTCAACGCCCGCGCCGAGGCGACGCTCTACCCGCGGGCCGACTCCTACTACATGGGCACGAACGTGCCGGGCAAGCCACGCGTCTTCACCCCCTACGTCGGCGGGGTGCGCGGCTACCGGCGGATCCTGGAGTCCGTCGTCGCCGACGGCTACGACGGCTTCCTCCTGTCCGGGAAGGGACGGGACGTGAGGGCGTCGTGACCGCGCACCCGCTGCCCCCGGCGCAGCGGCGGGCCGCGATCGGGGCCCGGCACCCGCGGTGGGTGCCCCGCACGCTGGCCGGGGCGCTCGACGCGGCCTGCGCGGAGTTCGCGGACCGGCCGTTCGTGGTCACCGAGGCCGGGACGTGGACCTACCGCGAGCTGCGGGCGTGGGCGGACCGGCTGGCCGGGGGCCTCGCCCGGCTCGGCGTCGGCCGCGGCGACCGGGTCGCGGTCGTCCTGCCCAACGACGCCGAGTTCCCCGCCCTGCGCTACGCGATCGCCCGGCTCGGCGCGGTCACCGTGCCGGCCAACACGGCCAACCGGACCGCCGAGCTCGGCTTCGTGCTGCGCCGCTCCGGTGCCCGCGTGCTGGTCACGGTCGACCGGTTCCGCGACGTCGACCACCTCGCCGCGCTCGACGCGCTGGCCCCCGGCTGGGCGGAGCGGCCCGGCGGCGCGGGCGGGGAGGCGCTGCCGGACCTGCGCCACGTCGTCGTGCACCCCGGGGGCGCGGCCCCGCCGCGGCCCGGCGTCACCACCGTGGCCGACCTCGCCGCCGCCGACCCGGTCACGGCGACGGCGGGGGAGCCCGGCGACGTCGCCGACATCCTGTTCACCTCCGGCACCACCGGCGAGCCCAAGGGCGTCCAGCTCACCCACGACATGCTGCTGCGCACCGCCTACGGCTCCACCTGGGGCCGGGCCTACGCCGACGGGCACCGCGTGGTGTTCTCGCTGCCGTTGTTCCACGTCTACGGCTACGTCGAGGGCCTGCTCACCGTCGGGTTCGTCGGCGGCGCGGTGATCACCCGGCGCACCTTCGACCCGGCCGCGCTGCTCGCCGCGATCGAGGCCCACCGCGCCCACGACGCGCTGCTGATCCCGACGATGACCGCCGAGCTGGTCCGGGTGCAGCGCGAGCGCGGGTACGACCTGTCGTCGCTCACCCACCTGTACTCCTCGGGCGGGGTGTCCCCGCACGGGATCTGGGCCGAGATCGACGAGGTGCTCGCCCCCGGCGAGGTCGTCACCGGCTACGGCATGAGCGAGACGACGGCGTCGACCACCTGCACCTGGCCGGAGGACCCGGCGGAGCGCCGCGCGACGACCAACGGCTGCGTCAAGACCGCGGGCGTGGCCGGTGACCCGGCACGGGGCGGACGCCTCGTCGAGTACCGGGTGCTCGACACCGCGACGCTCGCCGAGCTGCCGGCCGGCGCGGCCGGGGAGCTGGTGTGCCGCGGCCCGGGCGTCACCCCCGGCTACTACCGCAACCCCGAGGCCGACGCGGCCGCGTTCCTGCCCGGCGGCTGGCTGCGCACCGGGGACCTGGGCACGTTCGACGCCGACGGCTACCTGCACCTGGTCGGGCGGACCAAGGACAGCTACCGCTGCGGCGGCGAACAGGTCGTGCCCGGCGACGTCGAGGCCGTCCTGGCCCGGCACCCGAGCGTGCACCAGGCGTTCGTCGTGCCGGTGCCCGACGCCCGCAGCGGCGAGGCCGGATGGGCGTGGGTCGTGCCGCGCGCCGGGCACACCGTCGACGCCGGGGTGCTCGTCGCCTGGTGCGCGGAGCACCTGGCCCGGTTCAAGGTGCCCCGGCACGTCGCGGAGATCGCCGTCGACGACGTCCCGCTGACCCCGTCGGGGCGCGCACGGAAGTTCCTGCTGGCCGAGCGGGCGGCGCGGGAGCTGCACCCCGGCGGCTGAGGCGGGTGGGTCAGTCCGCGTCGCGCTCCGCGGCGAGTGCCTTCCCGGCGCGCACGAGCACGTCGAGCTGGGCGCGGTTGTACAGCTCCCGCATCGCCCGGCCCAGGGTCTGCTCCGCCCGCTGCTCCCCGACGGGTGCGTCGGTGTTCGGCGCGACCAGGCCGGGATGGGTCTCGTAGAGCGCACGCAGGTACGGCACCATCCGGTCGGCGAGCTCCTGGCGGGTGGCCTCGTCGGCGTCCGCCGGGAGCGTGTCGAACCGGTCCTGCGTCGGGTCCGGGCGGGCGTCGGCCAGCATGTCCGCGACGGCCTGCAGCCGCTCCGAGCCCAGCACCCGCGGCAGGACGAGGGTGAGCGACCGGTCGGCGTCGGACATCGGCTGGTCCGCGGCCGCGGCGAACTCGGTGGGCAGGTCGGTCGGTGCGGCGCCGTCCAGGATCAGCGCGAGCTCGGCGCGGGCCTGCTGCAGCCGGTCGATGGTGGCGGCCAGCTCGGCGTCCAGCGCGCGGGCGGCCTCCTCCGGGTGGGCGTCGGCCTCGTTCATCTCGGAGATCTGGGCCAGCGAGAACCCGAGGTCGACGAGCCGCTTGATCCGCAGCAGCCGCACCAGGTGCGCCACCCCGTACTGCTTGTAGCCGTTCGCGCGCCGATCGGGCTCGGCCAGCAGCCCGATGTCGTGGTAGTGCCGCACCGCCCGCAGGCTGGTCCCCGCCAGCTCGGCGACCTCACGGGTGCTCCAGGTCACGACGTCCCCCTCGTCCGGTTCCTGCTCCTCCACCACCCTGCCGTATCCGGCGGTCAGCGCCCCGAGTGGGCGTCGGCGTAGTGGTCGAAGAACAGCGCCGCGGTCAGCTCGCCGCGCCCGGACACCCCGAACTTCGCGAACAGCCGCTTGACGTGGTCGAGCACCGTGTACTCGCTCATCCCGCACTCGCGGGCGATCCGCCGGTTCGACGCGCCCCGGGCGAGCGCGGCGAGCACCTGCCGTTCACGTGGGGTGAGGCCCTTGCTGCGCACCACGAGGTCGGCGACCTGGTGCGGGCGCACCTCCTCCACGACGACGGCGAGCGCCCCGCCCAGCGGCGACGCCCGGAACGACAGCCACCGGCCGTCGGTCAGCGGGACCGTGCCCTCGGCCGGCAGGCCCGCGGCCCGGCGCGCCGCGACCGCCTGCACCACCTGCGGGACGGCGTCGCCGCCGAGCAGGGCACGGGCGTCCTCGGACAGGTCGAGCACCCGGCCGTCGGCGTCGGTGAGGATCGTCCCGGCCGGGGCACCGCCGACCAGGTCGCGCCCCGTCCGCACCAGCGCGTCGCGCAGGGCCTCGCCGAGCGGGCGGGCCACCGCCGAGGCCGCGGCGACGTCGGCGGCGGCGAACGTGCCGCCCGCCCGCAGCAGCACCGCCGCGCCCCAGGTGGTGCGGCCGTCGTGCAGCGGCACCCGCAGCTCGTCGGTGAACCCGCGCGGGGCGAGGACGTCGCGGTAGCGGGCGCTGGCCGCCGGGTCCCCGCCGGTGACGGCGCTCAGCGCCCCGGCCCGGCCGGTCGCGGCGACGTCGGTCAGCTTCAGCACGTCGTCGACGCGGTACTCGTTGTCGAACACCGCGTTCTCGAACGCCACGTCGCGCTCGGCGCCCACCAGCACGCAGTCCGACCACAGCAGCGTCGCCGGGTCCAGCACCGCCCACACCGCGAGGTCGGCCGGGACCCGGCGGGCGAGCGCCGCGGCGGCACGGCGACGCAGCTCGGCGTGGTCGGCCACGGGGCCACCCCCCCTGGAAGCAGGGATGGGACCGGCACCCGCCGCTCCCTACCGTCGTCCCAGCAGCACACCCCACAGGAGGCCGCCATGGAAGCCAGGATCATCACGACTGACGACGCCGACGCGTTCGGCATGCCGCACACCCGCGCCGTCCCGCTCGCCACCGGCGTCGACACCGGCGACGCCTGGGAGGCACTCGAGCTGACGCTGGGCCCGGGTGCGGCGTCGCCGCCGCACACGCTGTCCGCGGACAAGGTGTTCTACCTGGCCGCCGGCGAGCTCGACGTCGACCTCGACGGCGTCACCCACCGGCTGCGCGCCGGGGACGTCGCGCACGTCCCGGCCGGGGTGCTGCACCGCTACCGGGCCGACACCGACGCCCGGCTGGTCGTGCTGGTGACGGGTGCGACGCAGGTGCCGTTCCTGCGCGGGATGAGCGAGCTCGGGCGCTCCGGCCCGCCCGCGCCGGACGCGGTCGCCGCGCACGCCGCCGGGCACGGGGTGCGGATCGCGGCACCGTCGGCGGGCTGACCGGACGGTCCCCGGGATGCCAGACTGCGCCGGAGGAGGTCGGCATGGCGGTGGTGGTGATCGTCGGCTGCGGCGCGATGGGCTCGGTGTACGCCGGGCTGATGGCCGACGCCGGGCACGAGGTGCACGCCGTCTGCCGGCGCGCCGGGCACACCGCGGCGGTGCGGGAACGCGGCCTGCGGGTGACCGGGCACAGCGGTGACCGCACGGTCGGACTCGCCTCGGCGGTCCTCGACGCCGCCGACGTCACCCTCGACCGGCCCGCGGACCTGGTGATCGTCGCGACGAAGGCCTACGACGTCGCCGTCGCCGCGCGGTCGTGCACGCATCTGGTCGGCCCGGGCACGGTCGTGCAGACCATCCAGAACGGGCTCGGTTCCCCGGAGGTCGCGGCCGCCGAGCTGGACCCGGGGCGGATCGCGGTCGGCGTCGTCGGCGGGTTCGGGGCGTCGCTGCCCGAGCCGGGCGTCGCGCACCACAACGGCATGGAGATGGTCCGCTTCGGCCCCTACGACGGGCTGCCCGCGGCGCAGCTGGAGGCCTCGGCGGAGATCTGGCGCTCGTCGGGCTTCGCGGTCGCGCTCTACACCGACCTGGGCCGGATGGTGTGGGAGAAGCTGGACATGAACGCGGCGTTCTCCGGCTCGACCTGTCTGACCGGGCTCACCATCGGCGGGGTGCTCGAGGACCCCGACGCCTGGGCCGTCGCCCGCGCCTGCGCGGCCGAGGCCGTCGCGGTGGCGGCGGCGTCCGGGGTGACCCTGCAGGTCGGCGACCCGATCGAGCACGTCCGTCGCCTCGGCGGCGCCATCCCGCACGCCCGCCCGTCGATGCTGCTCGACGCGCTCGCCCGGCACCGCTGCGAGGTCGACGCCATCAACGGGGCGGTGGCCCGCGAGGGCGCACGGCTCGGCGTGCCGACCCCGGTCAACGACACCGTCGCCCGGACCATCCGGGCCCGCGAGAGGACCTGGCTGTGACCGAGCACCTCATCCGCTACTCCGGCCGCAGCGGCTTCACCCCCGGCGTGATCGCCCGGGCCCAGGGGAGCACCGTCACCACCGAGGACGGCCGGGAGCTGCTCGACTTCACCTCCGGGCAGATGAGCGCGATCCTCGGGCACTCGCACCCGGAGATCGTCGCGACCGTCCGCGACCAGGTCGGGCGGCTCGACCACCTCTACAGCGGGATGCTGTCGCGGCCGGTGCTGGAGCTGTGCGAGCGGCTGTGCGCCTCGGTCGGCGGCGGCCTGGACCGGGCGATGCTGCTGACCACCGGCGCGGAGTCCAACGAGGCCGCGATCCGGATGGCCAAGCTCGTCACCGGCCGGCACGAGATCGTCTCCTTCGCCCGGTCCTGGCACGGCATGACCCAGGCCGCGGCGAACGCGACCTACGTCGCCGGCCGCGCCGGGTACGGGCCCGCCGCCCCCGGCAACTTCGCGCTGCCGGTTCCCGACCGCTACCGCCCCGACCTCGTCGACGACGCCGGGGAGCTCGACTGGCGCCGCCAGCTCGACCTCGGGTTCGCCCTGATCGACGCCCAGTCCGTCGGCAGCCTCGCCGCCTGCATCGTCGAGCCGGTGCTGTCCTCCGGCGGGGTCGTCGACCTGCCGCCGGGCTACCTGGCGGCGCTGCGCGACAAGTGCCACGAGCGCGGCATGCTGTTGATCCTCGACGAGGCCCAGACCGGTCTGTGCCGCACCGGCGACTGGTACGCCCACCAGCGCGACGGCGTGGTCCCCGACATCCTCACGCTGTCCAAGACGCTCGGGGCGGGTCTGCCGCTCGCCGCCGTCCTCACCACGGCCGCGATCGAGCAGGTCGCGCACGAGCGCGGCTTCCTGTTCTTCACCACCCACGTCAACGACCCCCTCCCGGCGGCGGTCGGGCTCACCGTGCTCGACGTGCTCACCCGCGACCGGCTCGACCTGCGCGCCCGCGAGCTGGGCACGCTGCTGCAGGACGGTCTGCGGGACCTGGCCCGCACGACCGGGATGATCGGCGACGTCCGCGGCCGCGGCCTGCTGGTCGGGCTGGAGCTGGCGGGCTCCGACACCGACGCGCTCGGGGCGGCCGTCACCGCGCGGTGCGCCGAGCTGGGACTGCACATGAACATCGTGCAGCTGCCCGGCATGGGCGGGACGTTCCGGATCGCGCCGCCGCTGACCGCGACCGAGGCCGAGATCCGCCGCGGCGTGGACATCCTCGGCACGGCCCTGGGGGAGGTGGCTCAGCCCTCGACGGCGGCCGCGAGCCGGTCCAGCGTCGCGGCGAGCCCGTCGGCGTCGACGACGGGCAGGTAGGGCAGCAGCCGCTCCAGGGTGACCTCGGACCAGTCGTAGACGTGGGTGACCCGGGTGCCGTCGCCCTCGGGGGCGAGGTGATGGGCCCAGCGCTGCCCGCCCCGGTCGCCGCCGTGGGTGGCGGGCGCCCACTCGATCTCGCGGTCCTCGACGAAGGCGACGACGTGGTTGTCGACCAGGTAGTCGCCCATGTCGCGGCCGTGCATCTCCATCACGAACACGTCCCCGGCGCCGGTCAGCCTGCCCTCGGTGCGCGACCGGAGCACCGTGCCCGAGGCGTCGATCTCCGGGTGCCGGGCGGGGGTGGCGAGCAGGTCGAACACCGCCGACGGCGGCGCGGCGACGTGACGGCTGGCGCTCAGCGACTTCTCGGTCATGGGGCCCGGATACCCGTCAGCGCGGCGTGACGATCAGCAGCTTCCCGTCGGGCCGGACCCGGACAGCCGCCCCGGCCGGGTCGCCGGCGAGCAGTTCCAGCAGCTCGTCGTCACGGCCGCAGCCGACGAACCGCGCACCGCCGTCGTCGAGCCGGCCGACGACGACCGCGTGCCGGCTGCCGTCGCGGTCGTGGCGCACCGTCCAGGTCTCGACGGTCGCGGTGCCGTCGGCGGCGGTCGTCGTCGGGACGGTGGGCACGGCGTCGAGCCGGGCCTGGAGTGCGGCACTGTCGTCGTCGCGCCAGGGGGTGGGGCGGGTGGAGTAGACCCCGGCGGAGTACTTGGACAGGAAGCCGCCGTTCGCACCGACCAGACCGTACGTGCCCGGGTCGGCCCGCAGGCGTCGCACGACCTCGGCGACCGCGTGCATCGAGTAGTCGTTCCCCGGCCCGCCGAAGAACGGCAGCCCACCGGTGACGGTGAGCCCGCGCGGGTCGTCGGCGGCCAGTACGAGGGGGTCGGCGACCGAGGACACCGCGATCGGGAAGCAGGAGTACAGGTCGATCGCGGCCAGGTCGTCCACGCCGGTCCCGGCGCGGTCCAGGGCGTGCCGGACGGCGGCCTCGGCGGCCGGGTAGGCGCCCAGGTCGGGGCGGTCGAGCACGGCGCGCTCGGTGAGGTCGGCGTGGCCGTGCAGGAACACCCACCGCTGCGGGTCGATCCCCAGGTCGTGGGCGGTGCCGACCGAGGTGAGGAGGACCGCGGCGCCCTGGTTGACCTGGTCGCGCGAGACGAGGAACCGCGGGTACGGGTCGGTGATCATCCGGTTGCGGTCGTCGGCGGTGACGAGCTCGTCGGGCTTGCGGACCTGTGGCGCGGCGGCGTGCGGGTGCCCGGCGGCGACCCGGGTGAACGGCGCGAACAGCTCGCCCATCCCGTGGGCGTAGGCGTCCCGGCCGAGGCCGAGCCGGGCGCGTCGGGCGTTCTCGCACAGCGCGTAGTAGGCGGCGGGGGAGAGCACGCCGTGCGCCTCGGCGACCGGGCTGCGCAGCTCCGAGCCGTACCCGCGGTCCTCCAGCGTGCCGCCGACGTGCTCGCCGTGGTCGGGCCGCTCGGCCTCGGGGCGCGACATCAGGTCCCGCACGGTCGACATCGCCTCGGCCCCGACGAGCAGCACCGCCCCGGCCTCCCCGCGGGCGATCGCGCCGGCGAACTCGGTGACCAGCCGCTGCGGGGACTGCCCGCCGACGACGTCGAGCACCGCCCGCCGCGGGTCGGCGCCGACGCGGCGGGCGACCGCGCGCGGGTAGTTGTCCGCCCGGCCCAGCGGCGCGACCGCCCCGGGCACCGACATCTCGAACTGCCGCACCCCGGCGACGACGGTCAGCTCCGCCGCGACCGCGGCCGGGTCGGCGCCGGTGTCGGCGAGCGCCGCGGCGGCCGCGGCGGCGCCGAGCCCGACCGGTGACAGGGCGGCGTAGCCGGGCTCGCCGATCCGCTCCGAGGCCTCTCCGACCCCGACGACGACGGGTGTCCGCGGGTCGAGGCTCATCGGACCAGCCCCGCCAGCGCGGCGATGCGCTGCTCGCAGCCGCGCGCCATCTCCCGGGTGATCTCACCCGCGCCGCGCAGCTCGGTGAACGCGCCGACGACCTGCCCGACGAAGAACGACTGCAGCTCCGTCGCTCCCGGGTTCCCGGCGTCGGCGGCGGCGTCGATGCTCGACCAGGCCTGCAGGGTGAGCAGCGGCTGCAGCGGCATCGGCAGCGGCGCCGGCGCGCCGGGTGCGGACCACGCGTCGTGGTAGGCGCTGCGCAGCTGCCGGGCGGGCTTGCCGGTCCGGGCGGGGGAGCGGACGGTGTCGCCGCTGCCCGCGGCGAGGAACTTGCGCTTCACCGACTCCGGCGCCACGTCCTCCACACTGGACAGCCACACCGAGCCGCACCACACCCCGGCCGCGCCGAGCGCGAGCGCGGCGGCCATCTGGTCGCCCGAGGCGATGCCGCCCGCGGCCAGCACCGGACGGTCCCCGGCGACGCCGACGATCTCCGGGGTCAGCACCGTCGTCGCGATCGTGCCGGTGTGCCCACCGGCCTCGGTGCCCTGCGCGACGAGCACATCGACCCCGGCCGCGAGCTGCCGTTCGGCGTGCCGGCGGGTCCCGACCAGGGCGGCGACGGCCATCCCGGCGTCGTGCGCGCGCTCCACGAGGTGCGGCGGCGCGGTACCGAGCGCGTTCGCGACGAGCGCCGGCCGGTGGGCGAACACCGCGTCGAGCTGGGCCTCGGCGCCGCGCCGGCTCATCCCCGCCGCGATCGCGTCGCGCCCGGGGTCGACCGGCAGCCGCGGGATGCCGTAGCGGTCGAGCAGGTCGTCGACGAAGGCGAGGTGCTCGGCCGGGAGCTGCGCACGCAGCGTGGCGACCAGGTCCTCCCGGTCGGCACCGGTGTCGGCGGTCTTCTCCGGGACGAGCAGGTCGACCCCGTAGGGGCGCCCGTCGAGCTGCTCCTCGATCCAGGTCAGCTGCGCGTCGAGCTCCTCGGCGGTGTAGGAGACCGCGGCGAGCACCCCGAACCCGCCGGCGCGGCTCACCTCGGTCACCACCGCGGGGGACCGGTTGAACCCGACGATCGGGTGCTCGACGCCCAGCAGATCGGTCAGCGCTGTCCTGATCACACCGGTGAGCCTATTACGGACGGACACCGTCCATAAGTGGGTCGGTGGTCACAGCACCGTCTGGCAGGATCGCCGCCGTGCCCCCGCCGTCGCGCCGCAGCGGACGTCCGCGCGACCCGGACGTCGACCGTCGCGCCCTCGCCGCCGCCCGCG
Source organism: Pseudonocardia sp. TMWB2A (assembly GCF_017312135.1). Taxonomy (NCBI): domain Bacteria; kingdom Bacillati; phylum Actinomycetota; class Actinomycetes; order Pseudonocardiales; family Pseudonocardiaceae; genus Pseudonocardia; species Pseudonocardia sp. TMWB2A. The sequence continues at coordinate 4,951,963 of NZ_QKQY01000002.1, read as the reverse complement.
AGGTCTACGGCGAGCGCGGCTGGTCCGGGCTGTCGCTGGAGGAGGTGGCCCGCCGGTCGTCGATCGGGAAGGGGTCGCTGTACCTGCGCTGGCCGACCCGGGCGGCGCTGCTGGTGGCCGCGGTGCGTGACCGGGCCCGGTTCGTCGCCGACATCGACACCGGCTCGCTGCGCGAGGACCTGGTGACCTTCGCCGAGCTGTGGACGGCGTTCGCCACGAGCGACGACGGCCGGCTGGTCGAGCGGCTGCTCGTCGACTCCCACCGGGTCCCGGAGATCGCGGGCGCGCTCGCCGACGACGCCTATCCCGAGCACGTCCGCGGCGCCCGGACGATGGTGCGCCGCGGCATCGAGCGCGGCGAGCTCCCGGCCGGGACGTCGGTGGCACTGGTCGCGGACCTGGTCGCGGGGGCGGTGCGCAACCACGTCGCGACCACCCCCGCGCACCTCGCCGCCCGCGACGACGCCCGCGGCCACGCGGCCGCGGTCGTCGACACCGTCCTGGCCGGGGTACGGGCGCGGGCTCAGCCCTCACCGTAGGCGGCGGCGATCTCCTGCGGCCCGGCCCACCGGCTGTAGGTGGGGCCCTGCGGCCAGCCCTCGGGGGAGTCCTGCCAGACCTCCTGGCGGCCGTAGGGCAGCACGTCGACCAGCGGGAACAGGTGGGACAGCTGCTCGGTGCCGCGGCCGTCGGTGTGCCAGGTGCGGAAGACGCGGTCGCCGTCGCGCAGGAACACGTTGACCGCGAAGCCGCCCCCGGGCGGGGCGCCGACGTCGGTGCCGAAGCTGCTGTCGGCCGTCGAGTACCAGGTCATGGTGTTGCCGACGCGACGCCGGTAGGCCAGCGCCTCGTCGATCGGGCCCTGGGTGACGATCACGAAGCGGGCGTCGAACTTCTCCAGGCCGGCGAGCCGGGTGAACTGCGAGGTGAACCCGGTGCACCCGCCGCACTGCCAGTCGGCGCCGTCGTGCCACATGTGGCTGTAGACGATCAGCTGCGGGTGGCCGTCGAAGATCTCGGCGAGGCGGACGGGGCCGTCCTCGCCGCGCAGGACGTAGTCGGGCATCTCGACCATCGGCAGCCGGCGACGGGCGGCGGCGATGGCGTCGAGCTCGCGGGTGGCGGCCTTCTCCCGGACGCGCAGCGCGGCGAGCTCGCGCTCCCAGGTGGCGGTGTCGACGACGGGGGGCAGGGCGGCGGTGGTCGGCTCGGTCATGTGAGGGGTGACCGGCGTCGCGCCCGGAACTCATCGCTCACAGACCGGGCACAGGGAGCCGACAGCATCGCGACAGTGCCGGGACCGACGGTGATGCCAGTACGCCCCGACCCCGAGGAGATCGTCCGTGAGCACCGCGACCCCCGTCCGGCCGGGACGGCACCGCGCCGCCCCTCCGCAGTCCGCCCCGCCCCCCGACACGCGCCCCGGGACGGTCCCGGCGGGCGCTCCACGCTGGGCGCGGCCCGGGCTGGTGGTGCTGCTCGCCGCGACCGCGCTGCTGTACCTGTGGGACCTGTCGTCGTCGGGCTGGGCGAACGACTTCTACGCCGCCGCGGTGCAGGCCGGGACGCAGTCTCCGACGGCGTGGCTGTTCGGGTCGCTGGACTCCGGGAACGCGATCACCGTCGACAAACCGCCCGCGGCGCTGTGGGTGATGGTGGCCTCGGCGCGGCTGTTCGGGTTCTCCTCGTGGAGCCTGCTCGTGCCGCAGGCCCTGATGGGTGTGGGCGCGGTGGCCCTGCTGCACGCGACGGTGCGGCGGTGGGCCGGGCCCGCCGCGGGTCTGCTCGCGGGCGCGGCGCTGGCGCTGACCCCGGCGGCGGTGCTGATGTTCCGGTTCGACAACCCGGACGCGCTGCTGACGCTGCTGCTGGTCGTCGCGGCCTGGGCCACCTCGCGCGCCGTCGACGCCGCCTCGGTGCGGACGTCCACCTGGTGGCTGGTCGCGGCCGGGTCGGCGGTCGGGTTCGCGTTCCTCACGAAGATGGGGCAGGCGCTGCTGGTCGTCCCGGCGCTCGGGCTGGTGTACCTGGTCGCGGGCTCGCCGCGGCTGCGGACCCGGATCCTGCAGCTGGGTGCCGCGGTGGCGGCGATGGTCGTCTCCGCGGGGTGGTTCATCGCGCTGGTGGAGCTGTGGCCCGCGTCCGACCGGCCCTACATCGGCGGGTCGACGACGAACTCGCTGCTCGAGCTCGCGCTGGGCTACAACGGCCTCGGCCGGCTGCTCGGCGGCACCGGCAACGGTGGCGGCGCCGGCGGGGGTGGCGGTGGTGGTGGCAACACCGGCTTCGGCGGCTCGGCCGGTCCGCTGCGGCTGTTCACCGGTGAGCTCGCCTACGAGATCTCCTGGCTGCTGCCGGCCGCGCTGATCCTGCTCGTCGCCGGGCTGTGGGTCACCCGGCGGGCGCCGCGGACCGACCGGACCCGCGCGGCGCTGCTGCTGTGGGGTGGCTGGACGCTCGTCACGGCGGCGGTGTTCTCGATGATGAGCGGCACGATGCACCCGTACTACACGGTGGCGCTGGCCCCGGGGCTCGCCGGAGTGGTGGCCGTCGGCGGGGCGGCGCTGTGGCGGGAGCGGGGTGCCCGGTGGGCGCGGATCGTCGCCGCGACGACGGTGCTCGTCACCGGTGGCTGGGCGGTCGCGCTGCTGGTGGTGAGCGCGGAGTCCTTCTCCTGGCTGTGCTGGCCGGTCGGGGTGGTCACGGTGGTCGCGGCGGGGCTGATGCTCGCGCCCGGCCGGGGACGCGCGGTGGTGCGGTCCGGTCTGGTCGCGGTGCTGGTGGCGGGGATGCTCGGGACCGGGGTGTACGCGGTGGCGACGGCGTCGACCGGGCACACCGGCAGCATCCCGTCGGTCGGGACGGTGTCGAGCTCGTTCGGCACCGCCGCCGGTTCGTCCGGTGGTCCCGGCTCGGGCCCGGGATCGGCCGGTCCGGGGGGTCCGGGTGCGGCCGACGGCACGGGTGGGTTCGGTGGTGCCGGGGGAACGGCCCCGGGGCAGGGCGGTGGTGGACCCGGCTCCGGCGGCGCGACCTCGGCGGAGCTGACCGCACTGCTCGCCGCGACCCGGTCCTCGTCCGGGACGACCTGGGCGGCCGCGGTCGCCACCTCCCAGACCGCGGCGTCGCTGGAGCTGGCGAGTGGGACCGCGGTCATGTCGACCGGTGGGTGGGCCGGCAGCGACTCCGCCGTCACCCTCGCCGAGTTCCGGTCCGACGTGGAGCAGGGCCGGATCGCCTACTACGTGGCGGGCGGCCAGGGCGGCGGCCCCGGTGGGCAGAGCGACTCGACGAGCAGCCGGATAGCGACCTGGGTCGCCGAGCACTACACGGCGACGACCGTCGGTGGTCAGACCGTCTACGACCTGTCCGCCCCGACCTCCTGACACGCTCGTCGCCACCTCGCGCACCTCATCGGATCGGTGGGGTGCGCGCGGCGTTGCCGGTGGGTATGTGTCCGGGCGAGGGGCTGTATCCGGTCCCGGCCCCGCTCCCGGTCCCGGCCGAGCCAGGCCCGACGTAGCCAGGCCCGACGGATGCGGGGACGGCGCCGACCACATGCCGGTCCGATGGGCCGGCGGCGGGCGGGTGGGGCGTGGCGACGCGACGTAGCCCGGCCCGACGCAGCCCGGCGTGCACGCCGGCGCCGCGACGGGGCGGTCGTCGGCGTCGAGGTCAGGTCGGTGCGCGCGGTGGTGGTGCGGGCGGCAGTGGTGGTGCCGGACCGCAGTACCTGTGCCCGGCCGGTGTCACGGTGACCACGATGCCGTCGGGTGCGCGGAAGACCTGCCACCCGGGTTGTTCGCGGACGTGGTTGTGGAACTCGCAGACTCCACGTCCGTTGTCCAGCTCGGTGCGTCCGCCGTCGGCGTCGCGGTGGATGTGATCGAGGTGGCGGACGGGTGCGTCGCAGTAGGGCTCGGTGCACCGGTTCCCGGCGCGGGCTTTGACGAGGGTGGCGGGTAGTCCGGTGAAGGTGCGTTTGCGGGAGTCGCCGCCGATGACGATGCCCTGGTCGGTGAGGAGTCTGCGCAGGGATTTCGTCCCCTCGGGGGTGGCGAGCAGGTCGGCCGGGACCGGTCCGAAGCCGGGGATCTCGGCGGGGAGCGGGGAATGCGGGTCGAGCAGGGCCTGCACGGGCACGGTGACCTGGACTTCGAGGTTCACCGCGGTCGCGGTGGCCTGTCCGGTGACCCGCTCGACGAGGGTGTCGGCCAGGACCTGCCCGCGGGTACGGGTCAGCGGTTCCGGGTCGACCTGGACCTCGACGAACGCCTTCTGCAGTGCGGCGAGGCAGGCGGCGCCCTGTTCGACCGGGACGTAGGCGGTCAGGTAGCTCATCGCGTCCGGTGCCGGGCGCAGGGTGACCCGGCGCTCGGCCTTGGCGGCGTGGACGCGGGCGCGGAACCGGTCGGGGGCGATCTCGGCGACCAGACGCCGGGTCATCGCCCGCAGCCGCCCGATGCCGTACCGGGTCAGGTCCCGGTTGGTGGCGAGGCGGGAGTCGACCCGCGCCCGCTGAGCTGTGTTGAGGTCGCGGCACTCGACGGCGATCGCGGTGACCTTGGCGGCGCTGAGCTGCCCGGCCTCATGGAGGCGTCGGATGTCGTCGAGTCCGGAGTGCAGGTCGCGGGCGTCGGCGACGCGGGTGCGGGCCTCGGCGGTGGAGACCCGGCAGGCGAGCTGGATCTGGGCGACGACGCTGCGGTGGAGCTTGTCGAAGTCGCTCCGGTCATCGACACGCCGGTTCTCGACATGGGCCTGGGCGAAGGCACGGATCCGGCTCGCCTGAAGGGCGGCCAGGGAGGCCTGGAGCGACTCGATCTCCTGGATCTGGTCGATCAACTCCGACTCGGACCACGCGCAGGTGTCGGCGCCGAGGGCTTGTTCGACGTGGAACCGGAGCAGGGTGAGGTCACCGGAGGGGAACCCGTCGCCGTGCACGCCGGTGGCGTGGGCGGGTGGCTCCTGGGTGGCGGTCACACCATCGACGATACTCGAACGTGTGTTCGATCGCCAGTTCGCGTTCGCGATCGCGAATCCGTGGCCTGCGGCGATGCTGACCGTTCGCGGCGGTGCCTCGTGGTGTGGTGGCCGCGCGCGGAAAGGGGACAGTGAGATGCCGACCGGCTGCATCGTGAGGTGGCGCGAGAGGGACGGCCGCACCGGGTACCCGTCGTGACGGCGTGGCCGCCACCGGCAGGAGGTGGCGAGGACGGATCGCGCACGGCCCCGGGCACTGGCCCGGGCCGGGGTCCGGCGACCGCGCCGGGGGACGACGCGCGGACGAGTGCGGCCACCGGAGCGACGCTGTTACCCGGCCGACGCGACCCGGAACCACGGAGCCCGACAGGGACCTCAGCCCCACTTCTCCCGCACCGAGGTGAACACCTTCTGCCCGTACGAGAACTCCACGACGTTCCCGTCCGGATCGGTCAGCGCGCAGATGTACCCCACCGGCCCCGGCATCTGCCGCGGCTCCCAGTGCAGGCACCCCGCGTCCCGGGCGCGGTCGGCGGCGGCGTCGACGTCGTCGCGGGTCGGCACCTCGATCCCCAGGTGGGCGAAGGGGCGCAGCAGCCCCAGCTCGCCACCCTGCTCGGCGTCGAACGACACCAGGACCAGCACCATCGGCGTCTCCACCTGACCGGCGTTGGACAGCCAGGCGCTCCGCCCGGCGTCGTCGGAGAAGCGTTCGACGACGGTGAGAGGTGTCATCGTCGTGTAGAAGTCGATGGCGGCGTCGAGGTCGCCGGTGGGCAGCGCGACGTGGGTCCACCGCGCCTCGGTCAGCTGTGCGTCGGTCACGGGGATTCTCTACCCGACGACGCCGCGGTCGTGCAGCCCGCCGATGGTGCGCTCGTCGAGACCGAGGACGTCGGCGAGCACCTCGTCGGTCTCCCGGCCCAGCTCGGGGGCGGCGCCGGGGTCGCCGTGGTCGGCGTCCCACCGGATCGGCGATCGCGCGGTGATGCCGGTGGCACCACCGGGCAGCGCCAGGTCGGCGAGCAGCGGGTGCCCTCCGGCGCGGTGCTCGGCGACGACGTGGGTCATCCCCTGGTAGCGGCCCCACAGCACCCGCGCCGTGTTCAGCTCGGACTCGACGGTCGCCGAGTCGCGCGCGGCGAACCACGGCCGCAGCACCGCCGCGATCGTCTCGCGCAGCCGGTAGCGCTCGGTCTCCGAGGTCAGGTCGGCGTCGAGGGCGGGCTCCAGTGCGGCGAACACGTCGCCGGTCCCGGTGACCGACACCAGGGCGTTCCACTGCGCCGGGGTCAGCGCGACGACCATCACCCGGTTCCCGTCGGAGCAGGCGAAGTCGACGCCGAAGCTGCCGTAGACGTGGTTGCCGTGCCGCGGCCGCTCGTGCCCGCGCTCGTCGGCCTCGGAGAGCCACCCCAGGTTGGCGACGCCGGCCAGCGCCACGTCGGACAGCGCGATCTCGGAGTACACCCCGGCACCGGTGCGGGAGCGCTGGTACACCCCGGCGAGCACGGCCGTCGCGACCGACATGCCGGTGACCAGGTCCCACGCGGGCAGCACGTGGTTGACCGGAGCCGCGCCCTCCTCGCTGCCGGTGATCTGCGGGATCCCGACCTCGGCGTTGACGGTGTAGTCGACGGCGGGGCGGCCGTCCGGGTAGCCCTGCACGCGCACGTGCACCAGGTCCGGGCGACGCGCGACGAGCGCGTCGTTGGCCATCCAGCGGCGGCCCACGACGTTGTCGACGAGGACACCGCGGTCCGGGCCCGGCGCCGTCGCCAGGCCGAGGACGAGCTCGCGGCCCTCGTCGGAGCGCAGGTCGATGCTGATCGACCGCTTGCCCTTGTTCAGCGATGCCCAGTAGTAGGAGTCGCCGGTGCCGTGCCCGGCGGCGGGCCAGCGACCGTGGTCGGGACCGCCCCCGAGCGGGTCGATGCGGATGACCGAGGCCCCGAGCTGCGCGAGCGTCATGCCACCGGTGGGACCGGCGACGAAACTCGCGCACTCGACGACGTGGAGACCGGAGAGCGGGCGCGACATGGCGACCATCCTGCCCGGCGGTGCGGCCGGACGGATCAGAGGTGTTCGATCAGCCGCTGACGGGCCAGGCGCTCGACCATCTCGGGGAGCGCTGCGGCGGAGACGACGTCGAGGTCGCGGTGGGAGCCGCGCACGACGTGGTCGACGAGGTCCTGGGTGAAACGGCCGGCGAACTCGGCGGTGAGCCGGTCGACGGCGCCCCGGACGGTGGGGTCGGTGACGGGTGGGTGGACGGAGGCCTGCACAGGAATGGTCGTTTCGGTCGAGGTGGTGTCCGGTACGCGGCGGAGTGCCGCGCCGCGCGGGATCGCGCGGTGCCGGTACGGGGTCGGTGGCACCGGCCGTGGCCGGGGCGCCGGGTGGGCGCCTCCCGGGGACGGTCCGGGCGGTTGGTCACGGCCGGCGTGTCACCGGGCGCGATCGACTGAGACCACCGTATCGGACATACGGGTGGCGCGTCGACCGATTACGCGGGCCCCGGCCGGTCGCGGTCGAGGTGGACCTCGCGGTCCGGCTCGACCGCGGCCACCCCGGTGACCGCCCGCAGGGCGTCCGGGTCGTCGCACGTCCCGACGACCACCCCGACCCCCGTGAGCACCTTCTCCACCTGCAGCCCGGCGGCCGCGCAGGCCCGCGCGACGTCGTCGGCGACGTGCCCGTCGGCCACCGACACCAGCAGCCTCCCGGTCGTGCTCATCGGCCAGGGGCCCGGACGAGGCCCGCGCCGACGTCGCCCGAGGGCAGCGGCAGCCGCTGGGCGGCCTGCGTGAGCTGGGTCCACAGGTCACGCCCGCGGGCCCCGGTGCGCTGCGACCACAGCGCCGCGATCCCGGAGACGTGCGGGGTGGCCATCGAGGTGCCCGAGATCGTGTTGGTGCGCTGGGGCATCGGCCACGACGAGTAGACGTCCACACCGGGACCGGCGATGTCGACCTGCCCGCCCTCGACCGCGGAGCTGGCCGCGGAGAAGTCGGCGATGGCCAGCGCGGCGTCCACCGCGGCGACCGCCATGATCGACGGGCTGTTCGCCGGGACGCCGACGAAACCGACGTTCCCGGTCGAGCGCTCGGCGTTGTTGCCGGCCGCGGCGACGATCAGGGTGCCCGCGTCCAGCGCGCGCCGCCCGGCGTTCTCGTAGGCGGCGGAGACCTCGTTCAGGTCCGCGCCCAGCGACATCGACACGACCTGCGCGCCGGAGGAGATCGCCCACTCGATGCCCTCGAGGATGCCGGCGTCGGTGCCGGAGCCGTCGTCACCGAGCACCTTGCCGACCAGGATCCTCGCCTCGTGGGCGATGCCGTAGCGGCGTCCCGAGCCGGGGGCCAGCGGCCCGCAGGAGGTGCCGATGCAGTGCGTGCCGTGCCCCTGCACGTCGGCGACCTCCTGGCCGTCGACGAACGAGCGCGACTCGATCTGCCGCCCGGCGAAGTCGGGGTGACCGAGGTCGAGGCCGGTGTCGAGGACGGCGACGGTGATCCCGGCGCCGGTCTCGGCGGCGACGTCCGCGCCGGTGGCCTGCAGCCCCCAGGTGACCTGGTCGTTGTCGGCGAACCGGGCCGCGACGGGCGCGTCGGCGGTCTCCGACGCGGCGGCCCGCTCGGCCAGGAAGCCCGCCGCGTCGGCGAACCCGCGCAGGTAGTCGGCGCTCAGCCCGGGCCCGGACAGGGCGCGCAGCACACGTTCGGGCTCCACCGACAGCACCCGGCGGTCGGCCCGCACGGTGCGCAGCCGGGCCGGGTCCAGCTCGGCGACGGCGACGCCGAGCCGGGCGAACAGCGTCGGGTGGACCCCCGGGGTGTCGTCGCGGCTGCTGGTCACCTCGGACAGACCGGTCAGCTCCGCCACCGCCGAGCGTGCCGTGTCGTGGTCGGCCAGCAGGTCGTCGCTGAGCACCAGCAGGTACCGGCCGGTCAGCGTGCCTGCGGTCCGGCCCGGGACGGCCGCGTGCGGGTCCACCATGTCGCCTCCGTCGATCGACTCGTGACCACCCATCGTGCCCCAGTGATCGCGCTCCGGCACGGTCTGCGGGCGAACGGGTGGTGACGGCTCAGGGCTGCTGCCCGACCGTGTCCGCCAGCAGCGCCTCGGCGACCACGTGCAGCTTCCGGTTCGTCTCGTGCGAGAGCCGGCGCAGCAGGGTGAACGCCTCGTCGGCGGAGCAGCCGCGCTGGGCCATCAGGGCCCCCTTCGCCTGCTCGATGCTGACGTGCCGGGCGAAGCGGGCCCGCAGGTGGCTGTTCTCGGTGTCCAGGGCGCGGGCCAGCGTCGCGGCGGCGAGGTCGCTGCCGTCGGGGCCGGGGCTGATCAGGCCGGTGACGTCCTCGATGTGGTGCAGTACCCCGATGACCCGCCCGTCCGGGGCGACCAGCGGGGAGTTCACAGTGACCCACACCCGTTCGACGAAGCCGGACGTGCCCGTCGCCGCGGGCACGTCGTGACGCTGCACCGGCAGGTGGTCGCGCAGCCCGAGGCGCAGCACCCGCGACAGCGACGCCGTCAGCCGCGCGACGCCGTCGGCGCCGGGCTGGTGCGGGTTGTCCGGCAGCGCGGCCGTCAGCGGCCTGCCGACCAGCTCGCCGGGCGCGCGCAGGGTCGCCGCGCAGAAGGCCGCGTTCGCCCCCACGACCGTGAGCTCCCCGTCGACGACCACGTACGGGGAGCGCGTGGCACGGAACGCGGGATCGTCGCAGCAGGCGCGCAGGATATGCGCGTCCGAGGACCCGGAAAGCATCTCGACCTCCGCCGCGCCGGAAACGCGACGGTTCGGCGGGTGCCGCGGCGAGCGGCACCGGAGGCCTGGCCCGGCGCGTCCGGCAGATGATGTCTGCGCGGAAACGGTTCCCGGGGCGGACCCCGGGATGCCGGGCCGGTTGCTTGACCCTGCGTGCACGCGTCCGGAACCTGACGGTTCGCGGACGTCGGGAAGAACGTTAGGACAGTGCGTCACACCTGCTGACAGCGGGTGTCCGATTACTCCGGACGCCGCGTTCGCGACCCCCGGATGCAGTGACCGGATAGTCCAATCCATATCCGAAGTTACGGTAGGGTCGCGTCGACCCCACCCGGAACGCCCCCAGGAGCAACGATGCTCGGTCTGATGCAGGACCGTCCCCTGACGCTGCCGCACGTCTTCCACCGTGCCGAGCAGTACTTCGGACACAAGGAGATCGTCACCGCCACCCCGGCGGGGACGGTCCGCACCACCACGGTCGCCGAGTGGGCCGTGCGCACCCGCCGGCTGGCCACCGTGCTCGACACCCTCGGCGTCTCGGCCGACGGCCGGGTCGGGACGTTCTGCTGGAACACCGACCGGCACCTGGAGCTGTACCTGGCGGTGCCGTGCACCGGCCGGGTCCTGCACACGCTCAACCTGCGGCTGTTCCCCGACCAGCTCGTCTACGTGGCCGACCACGCCGAGGACGAGGTCGTGTTCGTCGAGCGCTCCCTGCTCGGCCTGTTCTGGCCGCACGTGGACCGGATGACCACGGTGCGCCACGTCGTCGTCATCGACGACGGCGCGCCGACCGAGATCCCCGACGACCCGCGGATCCGGCTCTACGAGGAGCTCCTGGCCGCGGCCGAGCCGTTCGCGGGCCGGTTCGTCGTCGAGGACGAGAACACCGCCGCCGCCATGTGCTACACCTCCGGCACCACCGGCAACCCCAAGGGCGTCGTCTACTCGCACCGCTCGACGCTGCTGCACTCGCTCGCGACCCTGTTCGCCGACGGCGTCGGGCTCTGCGAGCGCGACGTGGTCCTGCCGGTCGTCCCGATGTTCCACGCCAACGCCTGGGGCCTGCCCTACGGCTGCCTGCTCGCCGGCACCTCGCTGGTGCTGCCCGGGCCCGGCATGACCCCGGACGCGGTCCTGACACTGATCCAGGACCACCGGGTCACCGTCGCCGCGGGCGTCCCGACGATCTGGATGGGCCTGCTGCCCAAGCTCGGCGAGTACGACTGCTCGTCGCTGCGGATCCTGCTCTGCGGCGGCTCGGCGGTGCCGAAGTCGATGTCGGAGGGCTTCCGCGCCGCGATCGGCCTGCCGGTCCTGCAGGGCTGGGGGATGACCGAGACCTCGCCCGTGGCGACCCTGGGCGTGCTGCGCTCCCAGCACGACGACCTGTCCGACGACGACAAGGCCACCGTGCGCGCCCTGCAGGGACCCCCGGTCCCGCTCGTCGACCTGCGCATCGCCGACCCCGAGACCGGTGCCGAGCAGCCCTGGGACGGCACCACCAGCGGTGAGGTGCAGGTGGCGGGCCCGTGGATCGCCTCGGAGTACTACCGCGGCGAGGGCGGCGGCACGCAGTTCACCTCCGACGGCTGGCTGCGCACCGGCGACGTCGCCGTCGTCGACGGCTCGGGCTACGTCAAGCTCGTCGACCGCACCAAGGACCTGGTCAAGTCCGGTGGTGAGTGGATCAGCTCGGTCGAGCTGGAGAACGAGATCATGGCGCACCCGAAGGTCGCCGAGGCCGCGGTCATCGCGATCCCGCACGAGCGCTGGGTGGAGCGCCCGATGGCGTGCGTCGTGGTGAAGGACGGCGAGACCCTCACCGCCGACGAGCTCATCGCCTTCCTCACCGACCGGGTCGCCAAGTGGTGGCTCCCCGACGCCGTCGAGTTCATCGACGAGGTGCCCAAGACGAGCGTCGGCAAGTTCTCCAAGAAGACCCTGCGGGAGAAGTTCGAGGGCTACTCGCTGAGCTGAGCGGCCGCCTCGCGGTCCGTGGTCCCGGTGCGCGGCGCCGGGACCACGGCCGCGCCGCCCTGCTCGGGGATGACACCGTCCGGGACGGCCGCGGCGGCCCCGGCGAGCAGGTCGAGGCAGTGCACCTCGCCGCACCCGTCACCGACGACCACCGTCCCGCCCCCCACCGCGACCGCGGTCAGCGGCGCGTCCAGCGGCACCCGGCCGAGCGCCGTCGCCGAGGTCAGGTCCCACAGCACCGCCGTGCCGTCCGAGCCCGCAGTCACCGCGCGGCACCGGCCCGCACCGGCGGCCGCGGTCAGGTGCGCCGCGTCGGCGCGCACCGTCGTCACCGTGGCCGACCCGGCCCGCCAGATGTGCACCCGGCCGTCGGCGTCGCAGACCACGCCGTGGCAGCCGTCGTCGTCGACGGCGACGGCGGTGACCAGCCCGGCCGGCAGCTCCACCGTGACCACCTCCGCCGAGGCGGGCCGCCAGCAGGCCAGCAGGCCGTCCGCGGCGAGCAGCACCGTCGCCCCGCCGGGGGTCGGCGCGGCCACCCGCGGTGCCGACGGCAGCCGGGTGGTGCGGAAGGCCCGCCCGCTGCGCGCGTCGCGCACGGCGACCGTACCGTCCGGCTCACCGGTCACCACCAGCGCGCCCCGCCCGGCCAGCACACGGCCGGGCAGCGACACCGCACCGGCCCGCACCCCGGTCGTCGCGTAGCGCTCCTCGACGGTCGCGGTCCCGGTGACGGCGAACAGCCTCGTCCCGGACGGGTCGAACCACAGCGGGCCCGCACCGGCCGGTACGCCCCAGCGGCGCGCGCCGGTGGCCGGGTCGTGCGCGAGCAGCCCGTCGGAGCGGCGACCGGCCGAGACGACCAGGCCCGTGCCGGCGGCGACCGCACCGACCGCGGGGGAGACCCCGGCGTGCCCGCCGGCACCCGGCCGGGCCCGTGCCGGGTCCCAGACCAGGACACGGCCGTGGTCGTCCCCGGACGCGACGACGGTGCCCGCGGCGTCGGCGGTGACCGCCCGCACCGCGGCGCCGTGCCCGGCGAGCTCGGCGACCGTGCCGGGGCCGGTGGTCGGGACGAGCTGCACGGTCCCGTCCACCCGCCCGACGACGACCCGGCCCTCACCGGCGCACGCGGCCGCGGTGACCGCGACGCCGTCGCCGGGGACGTCGAGCCGTACCGCGTCCTGCGGCGCCCCGTCGACCAGCGCGAACACGTGCAGCGCGCCGTCGGCCGTGGCCGCGAGCAGCTGCCCCGCCGTCGGCACCACCACGGCGACCACGGCGGGCCCGCCCTCCAGCAGCCCCAGCGGGGCCCCGGTGGCCGGGTCCCAGGACCGCAGCGTGCCGTCCACCCCGCCGGACACGACGGTGCCCTGGCCGGTCGCGGTCAGCGCGGTCACCGGGCCGGCGTGGCCGCGGGCGACCGAGACGGCCGCGCCGCTGGTCACGTCCCACACCCGCACCGCGCCGTCGGCGCCGCCCGCGACCACCCGGGTCGGGGCGGTTCCGGTCACCGCGAGCGCGGTCACCGGGCCGGGCCGCCCGGCCAGGGTCGTGACCTCGGCGCCGCGGGCCGGGCCGTCGGTGGCCAGCACCCGCACCACGGGGTCGTCACCGGCGAGGGCGAGCAGGCCGCCGTCGGGGGACAGGGCGACCGTCCGGGCGTGGACCGCGGAGGCCGGGGGGCGCGGACCGCCGGGCCCGGCGAGCGGGTCCGGGACCGCGTGTCCGGTCCCGGCGTCCCAGGCGCCGCTCTCACCGGAGGCGTCGAGCGACAGCAGCAGGCCGTCCGGCCCGGCGAGCAGCGCGACGACCGCGTCGCCGTGGCCCTCCAGGACCCGGCTCAGCGCGGCCGACGGCGGCCGGGTGCGCCAGCGGGTGGTCAGCGCGGGGACGCCCTGGGCGGTGAGCCGGGCCCGGGCGGCCCCGGCCAGCGCGGCCTCCCCGGCCAGGACGGCCCCGGCGAGCAGGTGCTGGGCGACCGGCGCGGTGCCGGAGCGGCGCAGGTGGTGCGCCTCGAGGTCCAGGACGCGGCGCAGCGCCTCGGGTGTCACCCCGTCCGGCGCGACGCCCGGGTGCTCCCCGTACGGCGGTTCGCCGGCGGCGATGCGCCGTTCCAGCCCGTCCCAGAACGTCTCGACGGCCATGCGTGTGAGCCCTCCCCGGGGTCGCGTTCGGTTACCTGTCGTGGCCCCGCGCCCCATCGTTAACGTGGGAGGGGGTGTCGCCACCCGAACCGGCGGTGACCGGCGGCGAGCCCTCGGTGACCGGCGAGCGGCCCGTGGGTGTCGGGGACAGGGGCTACCGTCCGTCCCATGCCCGCCACCACTCGTGCCGTCCTCTCGCTCGCCGAGATCGCGGTGTTCGCGCCGCTGGTCATCGCGCGTCGCACCGCCCGGATGCTCACCTCGGGCTTCCCGCCCCCGGCGCGCGAGGTCCGGGAGTTCCACCGGATGTGGGCCGAGAAGGTCGACGGGTTCTCGCGGGCCGCGGTCGTCCTGGTCACCTCGAAGCCGGGCCCGGAGACCCTCGGACGGGCGCTGGAGCCGATCCGCACCCGGGTGCGGGCCAACGCCCGCCGTCTAGGCTGACCGCCCGGCGAGCACTCGGGGGTGCGGTGTGACGGAGGGGACGGCGGTCCGGCGCGGACGGCGGCCGATGAGCGACCGTCGCCGCACCCTGCAGCGCCTGGAGATCTCCCGGGCGGCGATCCGGCTGTTCCGCGAGCACGGCGTCGCCGCGACCGGCGGGGAGCAGATCGCCGAGGCGGTCGGGCTGTCGGCGCGCACGTTCTGGCGCTGGTTCCGCACCAAGGAGAGCTGCGTCGAGCCGGTGCTGAGCCTGGCCACCGACGCGTTCACCGCGAGCCTGGCCCGCTGGCCCGCGGGCGTCGCGCTGACCGAGCACCTCGCCGGGGACTACGCCGAGCACCCCGACGCGGGGCCGGACGACGGTGACCTCGTCCTCGCGGTGATCCGGATGAGCCGCTCCGAGCCCGCCCTGCGCGCGATCTGGCTGGTCGTGCAGGAACGGGCCGAGCCGGTCCTGGCCGGGATCCTCGCGGGACGGTTCGGCCGCGACCCCGAGGACGTCGCCGTACGGGTGCAGGCCGCGGCGCTCAACGGGGCGCTGCGGGTCGCCACCGAGGACATCGCCGCCGCCACCGCCGACGGGCGCCGCCCACCGGCCGCGCAGCTGCGGGAGCGGCTGTCGGCGGCCGTCGACGCCGCGACCCACGGCGTCGACGGCGAGCGGGCGGCCGGTCAGGGGCCGACCCGCAGCACGTAGCCCGCGCCGTTGACCGCGACGAGCACGGAGTCGTCGTCGGCCGCGGCGACCCCGGCGAACGGGGCGGGCCGGGCGGCCGCGCCGCTGCGGCAGTCCGCGGGAACGTGCGGCGGCCGCACGTCGAAGGGCAGCCCCGACGCCGCGACGGTGACCGTCCGGTCGGCCGGGTCGATGCGCAGCAGCCGTCCCGCGGCGGCCTCGGCGCACCACAGCGCGCCCCCGGCCACGGCGATCCCCTCCGGCCGGTGCAGGCCCGCGGCGAGGACGGTTCCGGCGCCGGCGCCGTCGGGGCCGCGGGTGAGCCGCACGACCTGCCCGCCGCCGGTCAGCGTGACGTAGGCGGTGCCGGTGCCGTCGACGGCCACGTCCACCGGCCCGTCGAGACCCGTGGCGAGCACGGTGACGGTGCCGTCGTCGGCGAGGTGCAGGACCCGCCCGGCGCCGGTCTCGGCGACCAGCAGCCCGTCCCGGCAGGAGGCGACGCCGGTCGCCCCGGCCAGCCCGTCGGCCAGCGGCGTCCAGGAGCCGGGATGTCCGCGCCACACCCCGGTCCCGGTGGTGACGACCGTGTCGCCGTGGTGCCGGGCGAGTCCGCGGACCCCGCCGCGGACCTCGGTGACGACGTCGCCGAGCGCGGTGACGGCGCCGCCGGCCACACGGGCCAGGGAGAAGTGGTCGGCGACGAGCGCGCCCGCACCGTCGGCGGCCACGCCCCAGGGGCCGCACAGCCCGGCCGGCAGCATCGTGGTCACCGTGCCGTCGACGCCGGCCCGGACCAGCCCGCCGTGGAAGGCGCCGGTCACCCAGGCCGCGCCGTCGGCGGTGAACACCACGTTGTCCGCGCCGCCGACGCCGGTGTCGAGGGTGGCGGTGACCCGCCCACCGTCGGCGGTCCACAGGGCGCCGCGTCCGCCGTTGGACAGGATGCGCAGCCGTCCCGCGGGGTCGAAGCGCACGGCCACCGGCCGGTCCAGCCCGGTGAGCAGCCGTTCGGGGGCGCCGCCGTCCGGGTCGACCCGCCAGACCTCGCCGGAGAGCAGGTGCGGGTAGTACAGGAGCCCGTCCGGGCCGACCTCCATCGCGTTGCCGAGCGCGAGCCCGGTCGCGAGCACCCGCGGCGGCCCGCCGGTCGGGTCGATCTCCAGCAGCCGGCCGTCCGGGCACAGCTCGTTGACGAACAGCCGTCCGCGGTGCCAGGCGATCCCGTCCGGGGCGGTGATCCCGTCGGCGACGACGGTCATGGCCCCGTCGGACGCCCGGCGCCACACCAGCCCGGCGGGCAGGTCGACGACGAACAGCTCGCCGTCGGCGCCGAACACGAGGTCGTCGGGCGCGGTGAGCGGCCCGTCCGGCCCGAGCACCGTCTCGAGCCCGCCGGTCGCCGGGTCGAACGCGGACACGGTGCCGCCGAGGAACTGCGCGATCCACAGCCGGCCGTCCGGACCGGCCACGATCCCGTTGGACGCCCACAGCGGGTTCGGCGGGCACAGCGGTTCGGCCCGCAGCCCGGTCGTGGTCCGCACGGGTCCCCGGTCCGGCCCCGCGACCGGGCGCACGCTCACGGGGCGCCGCCGGAGAGCACGTCGTCCATCCCGCCGGCGCGCCAGTCGCGCAGGATCTCGTGGAACTCGACCGGACCGCCGCCGAACTGCTCGCTGCGCTTCCGCGGGCGGCCCTCGAAGTTGTAGTAGCCGGGTGTGCACCCGGCGAGGAAACCGTGCTGGTCCTGCGCCCGCTCGCGGATGGTGGCGACCCACGCCGCCTCCGCCTCGGCGGTCGGCTCGACGACGCGGACCCCGCGCCGGTCGGCCTCGGCGCAGACCGCCGCGATGTGCCCGGCCTGCTCCTCCAGCACGTGCGCGAAGTTCACCGACGCCGAGTTCTGCCCGGCCCCGACGTGGAACAGGTTGGGGAAGCCGCGACTGACCCAGCCGTGCAGTGTGGACAGCCCGTCCGCCCAGTGCTCGGCGAGGGTGACGCCGTCGCGCCCGCGGATGTCGGCCCCGGCCCGGGTGGCGGGGTCGGCGCCGAGCTCGAACCCGGTGGCGAACACGATCGCGTCCACCGGGTACTCGACGCCGTCGACCACCAGACCGTCGCGGGTGATCCGCTCGACGCCCTGCCCGCCGGTGTCGAGCAGCGTCACGTCGTCCCGGTTGAAGGTCTGCAGGTAGGTGTCGCTGAAGGTGGGCCGCTTGCACATCTGGCGGTACCAGGGCTTGAGCGCCGCGGCCGTCGCCGGGTCGGCGACGATCTGGTCGACCCGGGCCCGGATCTCGTCCATCTTCTCGGCGTCGGCGATCTCCAGCGCCTCGGCCGGGTCCTCGGTGCCCCGGGTCCGGGCGAGCCGCTGCGCGCCCCGGATCGGGGCGGTGTCGGTCCACCTGTCCGCGACGCCGTCGGGGCCGTGCGAGCCGTGCGGCGCCGGTCGCATGTCCATCAGGTTCAGGAAGTCCTCGCGACGGCGGCGCTGCCAGCCCGGGGTCAGCGCCCGCCACCAGGCCTCGTCGTAGGGGGCGTCGTCGCGGGTGTCGACCGACGACGGCGTCCGCTGCACGACGTAGAGGTGCCGCGCGGCCCCGGCCAGGTGCGGGACGCACTGGATCGCCGTCGCCCCGGTGCCGACCACGGCGAGAGTGCGGTCGCCGATCCGGTCGAGCGGGCCGCCCCGCTCGTCGCCGCCGGTCCAGCCGTAGTCCCACCGGCTGGTGTGGAAGGTGTGCCCGGCGAAGTCGGCGATGCCGGGGATCCCGGGCAGCTTGGGCCGGTTGAACGGCCCGGAGGAGATCACCACGAACCGGGCGGTGACCGCGTCGCCGCGGTCGGTGCCGACCTGCCAGGCCCGCGCGTCGTCGTCCCAGACCAGGGTGGTGACCTCGGTGTGGAACAGGGCGTCGCGGTAGAGGTCGAAGTGCTCGCCGACCGCGCGGGCGTGCGCCCGGATCTCCCCGCCCGGCGGGTAGCGACGGCTGGGCATCCCGCCCAGCTCCTCCAGAAGCGGCAGGTAGATCGAGCTCTCGATGTCGCAGGCGATGCCGGGGTAGCGGTTCCAGTACCAGGTCCCGCCGAGGTCCCCGGCGACGTCGACGATCCGGATCCGCTCGTGGCCGGCCTGCCGCAGCCGGGCCGCGGCGACCAGCCCGCCGAAACCGCCGCCGACGACCAGCACGTCCACCTCGTCCCGGACCGGGTCGCGGTCGGTGGGCTCGGACCACGGGTCGTCGGCGTAGAAGCCGAACTCCCCGGTCGACGCCCGGTACTGGGCGGTGCCCTCGGGGCGCAGCCTGCGGTCGCGCTCGGCGCGGTAGCGCTCCCGCAGCCGGTCCAGGTCGGCCGCGGTGGGGTCGGTGGTCCCGGTCGTCGTCACGCTCGTGGCTCCCTCGGCGTTGCATGATCACGTGCCCGACTAGCGTGGCACAAACTGCCAAAAAGGCACTGTGAGACGAGCGTCTCGTGGCGGTCCCGGCCGGTCTCATTACTGTCAGGCAGTGACATGAAGACACTCGACGACACCAGACGCGGGCGGGCGCCGATGAGCGACCGCCGGCGCGAGCTGCAGCGCCTCGAGATCTCCCGCGCGGCCGTGGCGCTGTTCCGGGAGCACGGCGTGCACGCCACCAGCGGCGAGCGGATCGCCGAGGAGGTCGGGCTGTCCGGCCGGACGCTGTGGCGCTGGTTCCGCACCAAGGAGAGCTGCGTGGAGCCGGTCCTCGCACGCAGCATCGACGCCGTCGTCGCGACGCTGCGGCGCTGGCCGGCGGGGGTGGGCCTCGACGAGCACCTGCTCGCCGAGTACCGCCCGCCCCAGGACCCGGTCGACGCCGCCGACGCCGACGCCGCGATGGCCGTCATCGCGCTGTCGCGCACCGAGCCCGGTCTGCGGGCGGTGTGGCTGGCGGTGCACGAGCGGGCCGAGCCGGTGCTCGCCGAGGTGATCGCGGCCCGCGCCGGCCGCGAGCCCGGCGACCTGGACGTCCGGGTGCACGCCGCCGCCGTCGCCGCCGCCCTTCGGATCAGCGGCGAGGACCTCGCCGTCGAGCTCGCCGCGGGCGTCCGGTGCACCGACCCCGTCGACCGACTCGGCCGCGCCCTGCGCGCGGCCACCACGACCCTTCCCCGGGCAGGAGACCCCGCGTGACCACCACCCCGTCCCGTACCGAACCGGTACCGGCGATCCGGACCGGACCGCTGATCGCCGTCCTCGTCGGCGCCGCGTTCGTGATGATCCTCAACGAGACCGTGCTGAGCGTCGCGCTGCGCGACCTGAGCGTCGACCTCGGTGTCCCCGCCACCACCACCCAGTGGCTGACCAGCGGCTTCCTGCTGACGATGGCCGTGGTCATCCCCACCACCGGCTACCTGCTCGACCGTTTCACCCCGCGGCAGGTCTTCCTCACCTCGCTCGGGCTGTTCACCGCGGGGACGGCGATCGCCGGGTTCGCGCCCGGTTTCGCGGTGCTGCTCGTCGGCCGCATCGTGCAGGCCGGCGGCACGGCGATGATGATCCCGCTGCTGATGACCACGATCCTGCGTCTGGTGCCGGCCGAGCGGCGTGGCGCGACGATGGGCACGATCACGATCGTCATCGCCGTCGCGCCCGCGATCGGCCCGACGATCGGCGGCGCGATCCTGTCCGGTCTGGGCTGGCGCTGGATGTTCTGGCTGGTCCTGCCGCTGGCCGTGATCGCCATGGCGGCCGGCGCACGGTGGCTGCGCATCGACGGCGGCGGCCGCCCGGTCCCGCTCGACGTGGTGTCGGTGCTGCTGTCCGCCGTCGGGTTCGGCGGCCTGGTCTACGGGCTGTCCTCGCTGGGCGGCCACGGCGGCGGGGGGCTCCCGCCGTGGGTGCCGGTCGTCGTCGGGCTGGTCGCGCTGGCGGTGTTCGTACTGCGCCAGCTGCGGCTGATGCGCTCCGGCCACGCGCTGCTGGACCTGCGCCCGTTCCGGCGGCGCCAGTTCGTCGTGGCACTGGTGCTCACCGCGCTGGTGCTGCTGTCGCTGATCGGTGTCGCCGCGGTGCTGCTGCCGCTCTACCTGCAGACCGTGCTCGGCACGAGCACGCTGGTCTCCGGTCTCGTGGTGCTGCCCGGCGGGCTGCTGCTCGGCCTGCTCGGCCGCCCGGTCGGCGCGCTGTTCGACCGCGTCGGCGCCCGCCCGCTGGTGATCCCCGGCGCGGTGCTGATGGCGACCGGTCTGCTGCTGTTCTCCACCCTCGGCCCGGGCACCCCGCTGGGCGTGGTCGTCGGCTTCCACCTGGTCCTGATGGGCGGGCTCGCGCTGATGATGACGCCTCTGATGACCGAGGCGCTGGGTTCGCTGCCCGACGAGCTGTACTCGCACGGCAGCGCGATCCTGTCCACGCTGCAGCAGGTCGCGGGCGCGCTGGGGACGGCGCTGTTCGTCACCGTCGCCGCGTTGGGCTCGGCGAGCGCCGCTGGGGCCTCCCCGGACGCCGACGGGCTGCACGCCGCGTTCGCCGTCGCCGGCGGGGTCGGGGTGCTGGCCGTCCTGCTGTCGCTGCTCGTCCGGCGTCGCACCGTGGCCCAGGCCCCGGTCAGCTGACCTCCACCGGGTCGCCGACGGCGATCGCACCGGAGGTCAGCACCCGGCAGACCGCGCCGCCGCGGTCGTGCAGCGCGCGGCGCGCTCCCGGCCCGACGGCGGTCTCCATCACCCGGCAGGGTGCGGCCTTCCGCACCACCTCCAGCTCGACGTCGCCGAGCCGCAGCCGGGTGCCGGGCGTCGTCGGGACGGTGCCGTGGTCGACGGTGACGGTGCGCCGGGTGCCGCCCGAGGGCACCGGGGCGCCGAGCGCCTCGGCGGCGGCGTCGAGCTCGTCGCGGCTCTGCACCGAGACGTGCCGGTGCCGGGTGCCGAAGTACCGGTCGCCGACGACGCCGCTGCCCGCGACCACCTCGACCCGCCCGACGTCGTGCATCGGCGCACCCCGCTCTGCGGCCACGTGCAGCCCGAGGACCCTCACTCCACCGTCACCGACTTCGCGAGGTTCCGCGGCCGGTCCACGTCGCGTCCGAGCGTGACGGCGGCGTGCCGGGCGAGCAGCTGCAGGGGGATCCCGAGCAGGATCGGCGCCAGCTCCGGCTCGGTGCGCGGCACCCGCAGCACGGCGTCGGCGAGCCCGGCGGGCAGCTCGGCGTCGGTCACCGCGATCACCGGCCCGCCCCGGGCCCGGATCTGCTCGATCGTGCCGACGTTCTTCGCGAGCAGCTCGTCGTCGGGGACCACGACGACGCTGGGCATGTCCGGGGTGACCAGCGCCAGCGGGCCGTGCTTGAGCTCGGAGGCGGGGTAGGCCTCGGCGTGGCAGTAGGAGATCTCCTTGAGCTTCTGCGCGCCCTCCCGCGCGACCGGGCTGCACCGGGTGCGCCCGACGAAGAACATCGACGACGCGTGCGCCCACCGCTGCGCGACCGCGGCGACCGTGCCGTGGGCGGCGTCGTCGGCCAGGACGGCCTCGACGTGGCGGGGCAGCGCCGCCAGCCCGTCGAGCAGCCGCCGCCCGTCGGCCACCGACAGGTCCCGCACCCGGCCCAGCAGCACCGCGAGCATCGCGAACGACACGCTCATGGTCGTGACGGCCTTGGTCGAGGCGACCGACACCTCCGGCCCGGAGTGCAGGAACACCCCGGCCCCGCACTCGCGGGAGATCGCCGACCCGATCACGTTCACCGCGCCGATCACCCGGCCGCCCTTGCGGCGCAGCTCCTGCACCGCGGCGAGGGTGTCGGCGGTCTCGCCGGACTGGCTGACCGCGACGTAGAGGCAGTCCGGGTCGACGACCGGATTGCGGTGGCGGAACTCGCCGGCCGGTTCGGCCGCCGCCGGGATCCGGGCCAGCTGCTCGACCAGCCCGGCGCCGATCTCCCCGGCGTAGTACGCCGACCCGCAGCCCAGGAACAGCACCCGGCGCACCCCGCGCAGCTCGCGCGGGTCCATCCCGAGCCCGCCCAGCCGGGCGGTGGCGAACCGGGTGTCGAGCCGCCCGGCCAGCGCGCGGCGGAGGGCGTCGGGCTGCTCGGCGATCTCCTTGGCCAGGAAGTCGGGGTGCCCGCCGAGCGCGTAGTCCTCGGAGCCGGTGTCGACGGTGGTCGGGCTGATCCGGGTGGAGCCCTCGATGCCGTCGGCGCGCACGGTGACGATCTCGCCGTCGTCGAGGAACACGACCTTCTGGGTGTGCCGCACGACCGCGGCCAGGTCGGAGGCGACGACCATCTCGCCGTCGCCGATGCCGAGCACGATCGGGCTGCCGTTGCGCGCGACGACGATCTCGTCGGGGGTGCGGGCGTCGAGCACCGCGAGGCCGTAGGTGCCCTCGACGCCGGCGAGCGCCGTGCGCACCGCGTCGGCGAGGGTCGCCGCCCCGCCGTCGAGCGCCCCGGCGACCAGGTGCGCGAGCGCCTCGGAGTCGGTGTCGCTGCGCAGCACGACCCCGCGCGCGGTGAGCGCGCCGCGCAGCGCGTCGGCGTTCTCGACGATGCCGTTGTGCACGATCGCGACCCGCCCGGACGCGTCGGTGTGCGGGTGCGCGTTGGCCTCGCTCGGCTCGCCGTGGGTGGCCCACCGGGTGTGCGCGACGCCCGACCGGCCCGGGGGAGGGGCGTCACCCAGCAGCGTGCGCAGGTCCTCCACCCGCCCGGCGGTGCGCCGCACCGTCACCTTCCGGCGGTGCGCCACGGCCAGGCCCGCCGAGTCGTAGCCCCGGTACTCCAGCCGGGACAGCCCGTCGAGCAGCACACCCGCCGCCTCCCGCGGCCCCACGTAACCCACGATCCCGCACATGCACGTTCCCCCGTCGTCCGCTCAGCCGTAGACGATCCGGCGCAGCCGCCGCTGGGAGACGTCACCGGGGGCGACCACCCGCGCGGCGAGCTCGGCCGCGATCCGCGGCCAGATCTCGTCGTTGCGCCGGTCGCGGGCCTGCAGCTCGCGGTGCCGGCGGCGGACGAACTCCTCGGTGGTCTCGCCGAAGTAGGCGACGACGTCGGCGACCACGCGGGCCGCCACCGGCTCGGCGAGCCCGGTGGTGGCGGCCACGTGCCGCACGAGATCCGGATCCACGCCGCCGATCCTGACCGGCGGCGGGCCGAAGGGCCAGGATCCTGCCCGGAATCGGGCAGGAATCAGCGATCGCGGGCGATCCGGAAGGTGAACTCCAGCAGTCGCCACTCCCCGTCGGGCTCGACGCCGTCGGGCATCGGGCCGCGGCGCGGGGCGAACTCCACGACCAGGTCGTCCTTCACCCCGAACACCGTGTCCGAGTCGAGGTGCTCCCCACCGGCGACGAACAGCTGCGTGATCAGCTGCCGGTGCCCCGGCGCCTCGATGAGGAAGTGCAGGTGCGGCGCCCGGAAGGGGTGCCGTCCGGTGGCGTGCAGGATCTCCCCGACCGGTCCGTCGGCCGGGATCGGGTAGGCGGCGGGCAGGATCGAGCGGAACCGCAGCCGGCCCGCGTCGTCGGTGCGGAACCGGCCGCGCAGGACGGGGCCCTCGGTCTCGGGCAGCTGCAGGTCGTAGAAGCCGTCCTCGTCGGACTGCCAGATGTCGACGACCGCCCCGGCGACCGGCTCGTCACCGGTGTCGGTGACGACCACGTCCACCCACAGCGGGGTCCCCTTCTTCCCCGCGGAGACGTCGGTTCCCTGGTCCAGCTCGGGCGGGCCGTCGGTGTAGAACGGCCCGAGCACGGCCGAGGACGTCGTGTCCGGGGTGCGCGAGTGGGTGAGCACGTCCACCACGCTGGACAGCCCGAGGGTGTCCGACAGCAGCACGAACTCCTGGCGCCGCTCGTCGGTGAGGTGCCCGGTGCGGGTGAGGAAGTCGATCGCGGCCTGCCACTCGTCCTGGGTCAGGTCGTGCTCGCGCGCGTAGCCGTGCAGAGTGGCCGCGAGATCGGCCAGCAGGGTGCGGAGCCGCTCGTCGGGCCCGCCGAACGACGCGGTGACCTGCGCGGTCAGCGCGTCCAGGGTGGCGCGCACCGGGTCCCCCGGCCGCTGCCCGGCCCAGGCCCGCCCGAGCAGGGCGCGCACGCCGTCGCGGGTCACCGGCACCGGGTTCGGGTACGGCCGGGCGACGGCCTGCTCGGCGAGCCGGTCCAGGTCGGCCTCGTCGACGCCCAGCGCGGCCAGCGACGTCGGCCCGCCCGCGGCGACGAGCAGGTCGTACACCGCCCCGGCCGGGTCCGGCCCGAGCGCCTCGGCGATCCGCGGCGCGGCGGCCGCGTTGTAGGAGATGACGTGCGGCAGCAGCACGGCGTGGGTCGGCGCGTGCGGCAGGTCCAGCGTGCCGCCGACGGTGTGGGCGAGCTTGTGCTGCAACGCCATCCCGGCCCGGTCGAGGCAGGTCCCGGCCAGCCACGCCCCGCGCAGCAGCGCGTCGGTGTCGCGCTCGCGCAGCCCCGCGGTGAGCAGCCGCACCGACTCCAGCGCGGCGGCGTCGGTCAGCGGGTCGCGGTCGGTGCTCCACAGCGCCTCGACGGCGTGCGCCAGCGCGTTCACCGCGCTCGGCACCCCCACCTGCGACGGCAGGTCGGCGACGAGCGTCGTGTCGTAGACGACGGTCTCCGGCCGGATCGCCGGGTCGGTCCGGGTGGTCTTCACCCCCGGCGTGTCCACCCCCAGCTCGCCGAGCACCGCGGTGCACTCCGAGCCCGAGTACGTCGTGGGGACGACGACCTGGTCGGCACCGGTCCGCACCGCGAGCGCCTTGGACAGCCCGATCTGCGAGCCGCCCCCGATCGCGACGACGCAGTCCGCCCCGGCCGCGGTGAACGCCGCCAGCGCCTCGTCGGTCACGGTCACCGGGGTGTGCACGGCGGCCCGGTCGAACCGTCCGGCGAGCAGCGACCCGAGCGCGGCCCGCGCCCGGTCCGCCGCGCCCGCGGGGTGGCGGCCGCCGACGAGGAACACCCGCGACCGGCCGAGCCGCGTCACCTCCGCGGCGAGGTCGTCGATCGTGCCGGGGCCGAACACCACCCGCGCGGGGGAGGGCTCGTGGACGAAGCCGGTCATGCGGTCACCTCCGGGGTCCGGTCCAGGATGCTCCCCAGCACCTCGCGCAGCGCGGCCGCCGGGTCGGCGACGAGCGCGTCGCTGCGCCAGGCGACGTGGGCGTCCGGGCGGACGAGGACACAGCCGTCCTCGCCGACCTCGCGCAGCCGCGCCCAGTCGTCGTAGAGGTCGGTGTGCTCGCGGCCCGGGCCGACCACGTGCGCGGCCAGGTCGATCCCCAGCTCGGCGGCGACGGTGTCCGCGGCCGTGGCCCAGGCGCCGCCCGCGATGCCGGTGAGCAGGGCGAACCGGCCCTTGCCGGTGATGTCGTGGGTGGAGACCCGGTGCCCGTCGCGGCCCAGCCAGCAGTGCGGCAGCCGGTGCCCCGGGCGGGTGGTCGGCCGGTAGAACAGCTCCGGGTCGCGCTCGGGCGGCGGCTCGGGCGTGCCGTCGGCGACGACGCCGGGGCCGGTGTAGGCCTGCCCCATCTCGACGCCGTGCGCGTTGAACTCGTAGTCCTTGGCCTCCAGCGCCGCCCGCAGCTCGCCGCGCCGCCGGGCCCCGGTGGGGGAGTCGTCGGCGCGGGCCGCCATCGAGGCGCGCATGGCCTCGGGATCGGCGCCCGGGGTGAGCCCGAGCGCGGTGAAGATCGGGCCGAACTCCTCCACCGAGCGGTTGGCGCGACGCACGATCTGCTCGCCGACGGGGGCGCGCTCGGCGTCGTAGGAGTCCAGCAGCCCCCGCCCGGCGGTGCCGCGCAGCACCATCGCGAGCTTCCAGCACAGGTTGTAGGAGTCCTGGATCGAGGTGTTGGAGCCCAGCCCGTTCGACGGCGGGTGGCGGTGCACGGCGTCACCGGCGCAGAACACCCGGCCCGACCGGTAGCGGGTGGCCCACTGCTCGTTGACCGTCCACACCGAGGTCGAGCGGATCGTCACCGGCACGGAGTCGTCGCCGATCAGGTCGTGGACGATCGCCGTGGCCGCGGCGTCGTCGAGCTCCGGCGGGGGACCGGCGAGGTCGTAGCCCCAGATCGCCATCCAGCGGGTCCACGGCCGCACCATGCGCAGCACGCCCATCCCGATGCCGCCGACGTCGGCACCGGGCTGCAACACCCAGTACAGGACGCTCGGCCGGTGCTCGACCAGCGCGGTGAGGTCGGCGTCGAAGACGATGTTCATGCTGCCCGCGAGCTCGCCGCGGCCGTCGAAGGGCAGGCCGGCGTCCCGGGCGACGGCGCTGCGCCCACCGTCGGCGCCGATCACGTAGCGGGCCCGGATCGTCAGCTCCGCCCCGGTGAGCCGGTCGCGCGCGGTGACGGTGACGCCGTCGTCGTCCTGGACGTGGTGGCTGTACTCGGTGTCGAAGCGGACCCGGCTGCCGCGCTCGGCGGCCCGGCCCACCAGGATCGGCTCGAGGATGTTCTGGGGCAGGTCGCAGTGCGACGACGGGCTGGCCAGGGTGTAGTCGGCGCGCCGTGCGGGGTGGGTGCCCCAGGTCCGGACCCGGCCGAGCTCGTCGCCGGCGAGCGCGGTGCAGAACACCGTCTCGCCCATGAGGTGCGACGGCGTCCCCTCGGCGACGACGTCGGCCTCCACCCCCTGGTCGCGCAGGATCTCGACGGTGCGCTGGTTGGTGATGTGCGCGCGCGGGGTGTCGGCGGTCCACCGGTACTTGGTGATCACGAGGTGGTCGACGCCGAGACCGGCGAGGAACAGGGCGGCCGAGGAGCCCGCGGGCCCGCTGCCGATCACGAGGACGTCCGTCGTCACGGTGCTCACCCGGCGCATCATCGTTGAAGAGTCAACGATCGTCCAGGTCCGTCGTCCGGATCCCCATCGCGCGTCCGGCCTCGGGGGAGATGTCGTCGGAGATCCGGGTGATGAAGGCGTCCATCGCGTCCTGCATGCGCGAGCGGAACGACGACAGCAGCGCCAGCGTCGCGACCGGCTGCAGCTGCTCGACGGTCTGCTGGATCCGGGGTGCGTCGCCGGCGGGCAGCCCGGCCGCGACGTGGTCGTCCCACACCTGCCGGGCGAACAGCTCGACGAACATCTCGGCGACGGCGCCGGTGTGGTCGTCGAGCCGCCGGCGCAGCCCCACCAGCGCGGCGGGCGGGATGCCCAGCCGCACGGCCTCCGCGGCGGCCCGGGCGAGGTCCGGCCGCAGGATGCGCAGCCGTCCGTGGGCCGCGGACTCGACGACGCCCGTCGCGCACAGGTGCCGGACCAGCTCGTCGGCCGACACCGCGTCCGGGTCGAGCCCGAGGTGGGTGGGCAGCTCCGTCCCGTCGACCTCGACGGGCTCCTCCGGCTGCCACGGGGCGAGCATCCCGCGGTAGAGCCGCAGCGCCTCCTCGGCGGTCCGTCCGGGGTCCTGGGTGACGAGCACCTCGATCGCCCCAAGGGAGAAGCCGCGCCGGCGCAGCCCGTTGACCAGGTCCAGCCGGTCGAGGTGGGCGTCGGTGTAGCGGGCGGCCCGGCCGGCCCGCTCGCCCGGCGGGAGCAGCCCGCGCGTGATGTAGGAGCGCACCGTCCGCACGGTCATCCCCGCCCGGCGGGCCAGCTCCTCGATCGGGAAGTCCGCCACCCGGACGATCCTAGACAGTCGATCTCGACATCGTTGACGAGAAAACCGATGTAACGTTCCCGCAGGTCGGAGGCCGACGTCGTCGTCACTGGTGACGGGGGTGTCGCCGTCCCAACTTGCCGTCGCCACCGAGATCGGGTCCGATGGTCCCCGACCGCGACGACGAGGTGGGTCATGACCGACGCCGTACTGCCGAGGGGACTGCGCCGCGCACGCAAGGCGGCCGCCCGTTTCACCACGCCACTGCTGCCCGACGACTACCTGCTGCTGCTCAACCCGCTGTGGTCGGTGCGGGAGCTGCGCGGGCGGGTGGTGAAGGTCGTGCCCGAGACGGCCGACGCCGCGACGCTGGTCATCCGCCCCGGCCTGGGGTGGTCGTTCGACCACCGCGCCGGCCAGTACGTCGGGATCGGCGTCGAGGTGGAGGGCCGTTTCCACTGGCGCTCCTACTCGCTGACCTCCGAGCCGCGTCGCGACCGCAGGCACATCTCGATCACCGTGAAGGCGATGCCGGAGGGCTTCCTGTCCCGCCACCTCGTCGACGGTGTCGGGCCCGGCACGGTGGTGCGCCTGGCGCTGCCGCAGGGCGAGTTCGTGCTGCCCGACCCGCCCCCGGAGCGGCTGCTGTTCCTCACCGCGGGCAGCGGCATCACCCCGATCATGGCGATGCTGCGCACCCTGGACCGTCGCGACACCGTGACCGACGTGGTGCTCGTGCACTCGGCCCCGCGCGACGGCGACGTCATCTTCGCCGACGAGCTCGACGCCCTGTCCGCGCGGCACCCGTCGCTGCGGGTGCAGCTGCACCTCACCGGGGAGCACGGCAGGCTCACCCCCGACGGGCTGGCGGAGTACTGCCCGGACTGGCGCGAGCGCAGCACCTGGGCCTGCGGCCCGGAGGCGATGCTCGACGAGGCCGAGGACCTGTGGGAGTCCGCGGGCCGGGGCGAGGCGCTGCACGTCGAGCGCTTCTCAGCGTCGCTGCGCGGGGGTGAGGCGGAGGGCGGCACGGTGACCTTCGTCCGCCGCGGCTCCGCCGCCACCTCCTCGGGCGACGGCGACGCCACCGTCGACGTCGACGGCGCCACCACCCTGCTCGACGCCGGGGAGCAGGCCGGCCTCGACCTGCCCTACGGCTGCCGGATGGGTATCTGCCACACCTGCACCGTCGGCCTGCGGTCGGGCTCGGTGCGCGACCTGCGCGACGGCACCGAACGCCGCGGCGACCCCGACACCCCCGCCGAGAGGATCCAGACCTGCATCACCGCCGCCGCCGGTGACTGCGTCCTGGAGATCTGACACCGAGACCCGACACCGCTCACACCCAGGAGGAACGTCGTGGCCATCTCCGACGTCAAGGAGTTCGCCCACCTCACCGAGGCCGACGTGGAGGCGATCGGGCGCGAGCTCGACGCGATCCGCGCCGACGTCGAGGAACGTCGCGGTCAGTACGACGCCGACTACATCCGCACGATGATCACCTGGCAGCGGCGGCTGAACGTCGCCGCGCGGGTCACGCTGTTCGGCAGCCGGATCCCGCCGCTCTGGCTCGCCGGCACCGCCATGCTCTCGGTCGCGAAGATCCTGGAGAACATGGAGATCGGGCACAACGTCATGCACGGCCAGTGGGACTGGATGAACGACCCGGAGATCCACTCGTCGACGTGGGAGTGGGACAACGTGTGCCCCGCCGAGCAGTGGCGGCACTCGCACAACTACCTGCACCACACGTATACGAACGTGATCGGCAAGGACAAGGACGTCGGCTACGAGATCCTCCGGGTCCGCGCCGACCAGCCCTGGCACCCCGCCTACCTGGGGCAGCCGTTCTGGAACGTCCTGCTGATGCTGCTGTTCGAGCACGGTGTGTCGCTGCACGACCTCGACGTGGACGGCCTGCTGAAGATGCAGCTGGAGGACCCCGAGGAGTTCCGCCGCAAGCTGCTCGACGTCGGCCGCAAGCACGCCCGGCAGATGCGCAAGGACTTCCTGCTGTTCCCGCTGCTCACCGGCCCCGCCGCGGTCTCGACGCTGACCGCCAACGCCACCGCGAACGTCGTCCGCAACATCTGGTCCTACGCGATCATCTTCTGCGGGCACTTCCCCGACGGCGCCGAGGTCTTCACCGAGGAGGAGCTGGAGGGGGAGACGCGCGGCGAGTGGTACCTGCGTCAGCTGCTCGGCTCGGCCAACTTCACCGGCAACCGCCTGATGCACGTCATGTCCGGCAGCCTCGGCTACCAGATCGAGCACCACCTGTTCCCGGACCTGCCGTCCAACCGGTACCCGGAGATCGCGGTGAAGGTCCGGGCCCTCTGCGAGAAGTACGACCTGCCCTACACGACGGGACCGTTCCCGCGGCAGTTCTGGCAGGCGACCCGCTCGATCTGGCGGCTGTCGCTGCCGGCCCGCGGGATCCGGGAGTCCGAGCACCGCCGCGAGCGCCGCGGGCTGCTCCGTCGCCCCGCCGCGCAGGCGGCCTGACCGCCCCGCCGCGCAGGCGGCCTGACCGCCCCGCCGCGCAGGCGGCCTGACCGCCGCGGGGGACCGGGAGCACTGTGGACGACGGGGGCGCGGTCGGGGCCGATCAGGGCACCCATGCCTCTGACCTGCGACGACGCCGAAAACCGACCCCCCTGTGAACGGCGTCCGACGGGCCGTGTAACTTTCTTCCTGTCAGCGAGTGAGCCGGACAGAACGGGCCCTGAGAGGCTCGGTCAACAGGCCCCGCGGACAGCGACCCCCGGTGGTTCACCGATTTTCTCGGTGTGGTTACCTTTGTGGGTCAAGGCGATCCGCCTTCAGGATCCCGCTTCCTTCTCGGGGGGTTGGGTGATTGCGGTGCGGGTGTCTTTTGAGAACTCAACAGTGTGTCGAGCTATTTATTCGGTTTGGTGTTTTGTGCCAAATTGTTTGTTTGGTTGCAGCATTCGATCCCGTCGGGTGTTGTGGCCAGTTGTTTGTTGCAAGTCAGGGTTTTGTTGGAGAGTTTGATCCTGGCTCAGGACGAACGCTGGCGGCGTGCTTAACACATGCAAGTCGAGCGGTAAGGCCCTTTCGGGGGTACACGAGCGGCGAACGGGTGAGTAACACGTGGGTGACCTGCCCTCCACTCTGGGATAAGCCTGGGAAACTGGGTCTAATACCGGATAGGACCACTGATCGCATGGTTGGTGGTGGAAAGTTTTTTCGGTGGGGGATGGGCCCGCGGCCTATCAGCTTGTTGGTGGGGTGATGGCCTACCAAGGCGGTGACGGGTAGCCGGCCTGAGAGGGCGACCGGCCACACTGGGACTGAGACACGGCCCAGACTCCTACGGGAGGCAGCAGTGGGGAATATTGCGCAATGGGCGGAAGCCTGACGCAGCGACGCCGCGTGGGGGATGACGGCCTTCGGGTTGTAAACCTCTTTCGCCAGGGACGAAGAGCAATTGACGGTACCTGGAGAAGAAGCACCGGCCAACTACGTGCCAGCAGCCGCGGTAACACGTAGGGTGCGAGCGTTGTCCGGAATTATTGGGCGTAAAGAGCTCGTAGGCGGTGTGTCGCGTCGGCCGTGAAAACTTGGGGCTTAACTCTGAGCGTGCGGTCGATACGGGCATCACTTGAGTTCGGCAGGGGAGACTGGAATTCCTGGTGTAGCGGTGAAATGCGCAGATATCAGGAGGAACACCGGTGGCGAAGGCGGGTCTCTGGGCCGATACTGACGCTGAGGAGCGAAAGCGTGGGGAGCGAACAGGATTAGATACCCTGGTAGTCCACGCCGTAAACGTTGGGCGCTAGGTGTGGGGACCATTCCACGGTTTCTGTGCCGCAGCTAACGCATTAAGCGCCCCGCCTGGGGAGTACGGCCGCAAGGCTAAAACTCAAAGGAATTGACGGGGGCCCGCACAAGCGGCGGAGCATGTGGATTAATTCGATGCAACGCGAAGAACCTTACCTGGGTTTGACATGCACCAGACATCCCTAGAGATAGGGCTTCCCTTGTGGTTGGTGTGCAGGTGGTGCATGGCTGTCGTCAGCTCGTGTCGTGAGATGTTGGGTTAAGTCCCGCAACGAGCGCAACCCTTGTTCCATGTTGCCAGCACGTAATGGTGGGGACTCATGGGAGACTGCCGGGGTCAACTCGGAGGAAGGTGGGGATGACGTCAAGTCATCATGCCCCTTATGTCCAGGGCTTCACACATGCTACAATGGCTCATACAGAGGGCTGCGAGACCGTGAGGTGGAGCGAATCCCTTAAAGTGAGTCTCAGTTCGGATCGGGGTCTGCAACTCGACCCCGTGAAGTTGGAGTCGCTAGTAATCGCAGATCAGCAACGCTGCGGTGAATACGTTCCCGGGCCTTGTACACACCGCCCGTCACGTCACGAAAGTTGGTAACACCCGAAGCCGGCGGCCCAACCCTTGTGGAGGGAGCTGTCGAAGGTGGGACTGGCGATTGGGACGAAGTCGTAACAAGGTAGCCGTACCGGAAGGTGCGGCTGGATCACCTCCTTTCTAAGGAGTCCCATCATGTGGTGGGGCACCACGATTGCTCATAAGGGTTTTGCTCTGTTGGGTGTCTGTGGTTCCTTCATTGAATCGCATCAGCAGCCCCGTTCGTGGGTTGGGTGCGTTGGGTGGAACGCAGCACGTCGGACCGTTTGGCTTGGCACACTGTTGGGTCCTGAGAAGACACCCTGTGGGTTGTTTTCTTTGGCCGCTCAGGTTGAGGGTTGTCCTAACGCCCCGGTTGGTTTCGGGTGTGGTGGCTTCTTCTCGGTCTGGTGTGGTTGTGGGTTGAGTGTTGCATAGTGGATGCGAGCATCTTGTTGTGGTCAAGTTGTTAAGAGCACATGGTGGATGCCTGGGCATCAGGAGCCGATGAAGGACGTGGGAGGCCGCGATAGGCCTCGGGGAGCTGTCAACCGAGCTGTGATCCGAGGGTGTCCGAATGGGGAAACCCAGCGCCCGTCATGGGGCGTTACCCGTACCTGAATTCATAGGGTGCGTGGAGGGAACGTGGGGAAGTGAAACATCTCAGTACCCACAGGAAGAGAAAACAATAGTGATTCCGTGAGTAGTGGCGAGCGAAAGCGGAAGAGGCTAAACCGTGTCCGTGTCAAGCCGGCAGGCGTTGCGGGTGCGGGGTTGTGAGACGTGTCGTTCATCTTCTGCCGAGGATGGGACAGCAAGAGCCTGTGTTAGCGGAACGACTCTGGGATGGTCGGCCGTAGTGGGTGATAGCCCCGTACGCGAAAACACTGGGTTCTGTTGTGGGCGTGTTCTCGAGTAGCAGCGAGCCCGTGAAATTCGCTGTGAATCTGGCGGGACCACCCGTCAAGCCTAAATACTACCTGATGACCGATAGCGGACAAGTACCGTGAGGGAAAGGTGAAAAGTACCCCGGGAGGGGAGTGAAATAGTACCTGAAACCGTGTGCTTACAAGCCGTCAGAGCCTGCAGTGCTTTCGTGGTACAGGGTGATGGCGTGCCTTTTGAAGAATGAGCCTGCGAGTTATGCTTCGTGGCGAGGTTAACCTGTGTGGGGTAGCCGTAGCGAAAGCGAGTCCGAATAGGGCGCTGTAGTCGCGGGGTGTAGACCCGAAGCGGAGTGATCTACCCATGGCCAGGGTGAAGCGTCGGTAAGACGTCGTGGAGGCCCGAACCCACCAGGGTTGAAAACCTGGGGGATGAGCTGTGGGTAGGGGTGAAAGGCCAATCAAACTTCGTGATAGCTGGTTCTCCCCGAAATGCATTTAGGTGCAGCGTCGTGTGTTTCTCACCGGAGGTAGAGCACTGGATGGCCTAGGGGGCCGACAAGCTTACCGAAGTCAGCCAAACTCCGAATGCCGGTGAGTGAGAGCGCGGCAGTGAGACTGCGGGGGATAAGCTTCGTGGTCGAGAGGGAAACAGCCCAGATCACCGGCTAAGGCCCCTAAGCGTGCGCTAAGTGGGAAAGGATGTGGGATCGCCCGGACAACCAGGAGGTTGGCTTAGAAGCAGCCACCCTTGAAAGAGTGCGTAATAGCTCACTGGTCAAGTGGTCCTGCGCCGACAATGTAGCGGGGCTCAAGCGCACCGCCGAAGCCGTGGCAATGACATCTTTAGGTGTTGTTGGGTAGGGGAGCGTCCTGCATCTGGTGAAGCCCGGGAGTGATTTACGGGTGGAGGGTGTGGGAGTGAGAATGCAGGCATGAGTAGCGAATGCAGAGTGAGAATCTCTGCCGCCGGATGACCAAGGGTTCCTGGGCCAGGTTGTTCCGCCCAGGGTGAGCCGGGACCTAAGGCGAGGCCGTCAGGCGTAGTCGATGGACAACGGGTTGATATTCCCGTGCTCGTGACAGTGCGTCCATGCCAAGGCCGGTGATGCTAACCATCCGAACCCACCTCGGCTCCTTCGGGAGTTGTGTTTGTGGGGGAGCGTGGGATCCGATCTGGTAGTAGGCAAGTGATGGGGTGACGCAGGAGGGTAGCTCCGCCACGCGGTGGTTGTCGTGGTGTAAGCCTGTAGCCCGAGTCCTAGGTAAATCCGGGGCTCATATAAGGGTGAGAGGTGATGCGTAGCCGATTGAGGCGAAGAGGGTGATCCCATGCTGTCGAGAAAAGCCTCTAGCGAGTGCTGTTGCGGCCCGTACCCCAAACCGACACAGGTGGTCAGGTAGAGAATACCGAGGCGATCGAGCGAACTGTGGTTAAGGAATTCGGCAAAATACCTCCGTAACTTCGGGAGAAGGAGGGCCGGTTGTCTTGAGGCTCCTTGCGGGCTAGGGACGGCCGGTCGCAGAGACCAGGCCCAAGCGACTGTTTACTAAAAACACAGGTCCGTGCGAAGTCGCAAGACGATGTATACGGACTGACGCCTGCCCGGTGCTGGAACGTTAAGAGGACCTGTTAGCTCCTTTGGGGGCGAAGCGGAGAATTTAAGCGCCAGTAAACGGCGGTGGTAACTATAACCATCCTAAGGTAGCGAAATTCCTTGTCGGGTAAGTTCCGACCTGCACGAATGGCGTAACGACTTGGGCGCTGTCTCGACCACAGACTCGGCGAAATTGCACTACGAGTAAAGATGCTCGTTACGCGCGGCAGGACGGAAAGACCCCGGGACCTTTACTATAGCTTGGTATTGGTGCTCGGTTCGGCTTGTGTAGGATAGGTGGGAGACTGTGAAATCGCCACGCCAGTGGTGGTGGAGTCGTTGTTGAAATACCACTCTGGTCGAATTGGGTGTCTCAACCTCGGGCCATGATCTGGTTCAGGGACAGTGCCTGGTGGGTAGTTTAACTGGGGCGGTTGCCTCCCAAAGAGTAACGGAGGCGCCCAAAGGTTCCCTCAGCCTGGTTGGCAATCAGGTGTTGAGTGTAAGTGCACAAGGGAGCTTGACTGTGAGACTGACGGGTCGAGCAGGGACGAAAGTCGGGACTAGTGATCCGGCACCACCTTGTGGAAGGGGTGTCGCTCAACGGATAAAAGGTACCCCGGGGATAACAGGCTGATCTTGCCCAAGAGTCCATATCGACGGCATGGTTTGGCACCTCGATGTCGGCTCGTCGCATCCTGGGGCTGGAGTAGGTCCCAAGGGTTGGGCTGTTCGCCCATTAAAGCGGTACGCGAGCTGGGTTTAGAACGTCGTGAGACAGTTCGGTCCCTATCCGCCGCGCGCGTTGGAGACTTGAGGAAGGCTGTCCCTAGTACGAGAGGACCGGGACGGACGAACCTCTGGTGTGCCAGTTGTCCCGCCAGGGGCACGGCTGGTTGGCTATGTTCGGGAGGGATAACCGCTGAAGGCATCTAAGCGGGAAGCCTGTTCCAAGATGAGGTCTCCCACCACCTTCGAGTGGGTAAGGCTCCCAGTAGATGACTGGGTTGATAGGCCGGAGATGGAAGCCCTGTGAGGGGTGGAGTTGACCGGTACTAATAGGCCGAGGGCTTGCCACAACGAGTTGTTCGCATCCACTGTGTGACCCTGAGTCCACAACCATCCACATCCCCCCGGTGAGTTGGGGGGTGGTGGGGTGGTGTGTGTGCTCGACCCCTGCCCCTAGGTTTTTGGGGGTGGGGTGATAGTTGGATAGTGTTGTCGGTGGTCATTGCGGTAGGGAAACGCCCGGTCCCATTCCGAACCCGGTAGCTAAGCCTTCCAGCGCCGATGGTACTGCACTCGCCAGGGTGTGGGAGAGTAGGTCGTCGCCGACATTCAACTTTGATGGGATGTGCCCCGGACTTTCGAGTCCGGGGCATTTCTCATTTCCGGACTCTTTTCGCGTCGCCGCGTATCGGGTCCGGGGTGTGCTCCCTCGTGGAGTTCCCGCACGGCCGGTGGGCCGGCGCACCTCGCATGCTTTCCTGCGACCTCGCAGACCCTGCAGAGGGTGCGAGGTCGCAGGAACGTGTGCGACGTCGGGCACCGTGGCGTGTGTGCGCCCGTGGACCCGGGACGGTCGGACCCGCCCGACAGGCCTTGGGGCGCGCGGACGGGACACGGACGGGGGTCGGGTGGAACCAGACGGGCCTCGTGTACGACAGTGACGGTATGGACTGTCAGGGCTACCGCGAGGTGCTGTCCGCCTGTCTCGACGGTGAGGCGGGCGACGACGAGCGCGCGGCGGCCGAGGACCACCTCGCCGGGTGCGCGTCCTGCCGCGCGTTCGCCGACGGTGCCGACCGGCTCGGCCGGCTCGCACGCGTCGGTCCGGCGGACCCGGTCCCCGATCTCGCCGACCGGGTGCTCGCCGCGCTCGGCGTCGCCGCCCCGGCCCCGGCACCACCGCTCCCGTCCGTCCCGCGGCTGAGCTGTCTCGACGGCGGCTGCTGCAGCGGGTCGGCGGGCCCGGCCCCGATGAGTGCGGCGACCTCGGCCTGCGGGTGCGCGAGCACCTGTGGCTGCGGCTGCCAGCAGGGCGCACCCTGCCGCTGCGCCGTGCGCGCCGCCTAGGCGAGCGGGTGCCGACCGCGACGGCCGGTCCGGTGCCGCCGGAACCGCCGGGCGGTGCGCGCTGCGGGCTCGCGGACCGGCCCGCGGAGCCACCCCGTCGGTGGCGCCGCGGCCGGCACCGTCGTGGTGCAATGACCGTCCCGACATCCCGGCACCGCAGTGACGACGAGGGAGCCGCATGAGCGCACCGCGCACGCCCGGCCCGGGCGCGCTGTCCCCGCAGGCGTCACCCGAGCTCGCCGACGAGCTCACCCGCATCGCATGGCGGGTCGACCGCTGGATCGACCCCGGCCCCGCGTCGGTCGTCGCGGGGGCGGGAGTCGCCGCCGTCGTCGCCGCCCTGCTCATGCCCTGGTCCACCCGCGGCGCCGGATGGGAGGTCCTCGCCGGCCGGGCCGCGATGGGGCCGCTGCCGTGGCTGTTCACCGTCGTCGCGGTCGTCGCGGTGGGGGTGTCGGTGCTCGCCCTCCTGACCCGGTTCTGGCCGCTGGCCTGGACCGCGGCCACCGTCACCGGCGTCGGTGCGGTCACCGGGCTGTGGGCGGTGTGGTCGCGGCAGACCGCGGTCGCCGGCACCGACGACATCGGGCCGGGCCTGGTCGTCACCGTGCTCGGGGTGCTCGTGCTGTTCGGCACCTGGGCGCGCACCGTCGTCGCCTGCGGGCCGCGCGCCCCGCACGGCCCGCCCGCCTGACCCGGGCGGTCAGGGCACGAGCGCGGGGACCCGACGCGCGGCCAGGTCCTCCAGGACGCCGACGGCGTCCTCCACCGGCGGCAGCGCCAGCATCGCGCGCTGGGCCGAGCGCATCCGCGCGCGGACGTCGTCGTCGCCCAGGAGCCGGGTGCACGTCGCGGCGACCTCGGCGGCGTCGGGCGTGCAGTGCGCGCCCAGCCCGAGCTCGGCGATCCGCCGGGCGTTGTGCTCCTGGTCCCCGAACTGCGGCAGCACCGCCAGCGGGACGCCATGCCGCACGGCCTCGCGGACGCCGTTGTAGCCGCCGTGGGTCAGGAACAGGTCCGCGACCTGCAGCAGCAGCGGCTGCGGCACCCACGGCGCGGGATGCACGTGTGCGGGCAGCGCCAGGTCGTCGACCGGCAGGCCGCCGGTGGACAGCACCACCTCGGCATCGAGCCGGGACGCCGCCTCGGCCACCGTGCGCAGCGCGGCGTGCGGGTCGACGGGGGCGCGGCGCTCGGCGCGCCCGGCCATCGCCGGCATCGCCGTCCCCAGCCCCGCGACGACCAGCGGCCGGCTCCCGGGCAGCGCGCCGACCCAGCCGGGCAGCGTCTCGCCGCGGGAGACCTGGTCGTCCTGGCGGAACGCCCGCGCCGGTGCGATCTGCGGCCCCGCCAGTGAGAACTGCGGCGGCATGCAGTCCAGCCGCCCCCACCGGTGCAGTGCGGCCGGGTCGTCCGAGGCGGCGAAGCCGAGCTCGTCGCGACGCTCCGCCAGCGCGTCGGCGACGACGTGCGGGGCGAGGACGTTGCCCGCACCCGACGGCGCCGCCACACACGGCACCCCCAGGTGCTCGGCCACCAGGAACCCCGCGGTCTCGCCGCCGTCGCGCAGCACCAGGTCCGGGGTCCCGTGCGACCCCACCAGCGCGAGCAGCGCCCGCGCCGAGCTCGTCACCTGCGGACCGGCGAACAGGGTCGGCAGCAGTGCCGTCGTCACCTCGGTCGCGGTCAGCGTCGCGAGTGCGGCGGGCC
Source organism: Pseudonocardia sp. TMWB2A (assembly GCF_017312135.1). Taxonomy (NCBI): domain Bacteria; kingdom Bacillati; phylum Actinomycetota; class Actinomycetes; order Pseudonocardiales; family Pseudonocardiaceae; genus Pseudonocardia; species Pseudonocardia sp. TMWB2A. The sequence goes on along the minus strand of NZ_QKQY01000002.1, from coordinate 4,913,720 downwards.
CACCGAGCCGGGCGACGGCCGGGCCGAGGTGCTCGGCGGAGTCGGCCATCGTCGCGAACACCGGCTCGACGACGACCGGCGCACCGTCGAACACCCCCGCGATGTCGGGCGGGCACGCCACCACGACCCGGTGGCCCGCGTCGCCCAGCGCGCGGGCGAAGGGGAGCACGGCCCGGCCGTGCGAGGGGGAACCGGTGACACTGCAGAGGACGAGCACCCGATCATGATCGACCCGATCGTTGCGGTAAGCAAATGATCAGGTGCGGGTCCAGCGGCCCAGCACCATCAGCGTCCGGGTCCCGGTGACCGTGCCGTTGCGTCGCAGCCGGTCGATCACCTCCTGCAGGTGCGCGAGATCGCGGACCCGGACCTGCACCAGGGCGTCGAGGTCACCGGCCAGGGTGTAGACCGCCTGCACCTCCGGCTGGCGCGACGCCGAGTCGACGATCTCCGAGACGCTCGCGGTGCCGGCGTAGCGGATCTCGCTGAACGCCTCGACCGGCCAGCCCAGTCTGGCGTGGTCCACCTGCACGGTGAACCCGGTGATCACCCCGGACTCGCGCATCCGGTCGACCCGCCGCTTGGTCGCGGCGGTGGACAGCCCGACCCGCTCGGCCATGTCGGCGTAGGTGCGGCGCGCGTCCTCGTGCAGCAACCGCAGGATCGCGTGGTCCAGGTCGTCGACCTCGGTCTCGGGCACGGCACCTCCAGCGCAACGGATCCACGGTCTCGTGGGCCTTCGACGGTATCCGTTGCGTATCCGCGGCGATCACTGCCATGGGCATTGTGTCGAGGCCGTCGTCGCGCTGTCCTGGTGCGGACGCGCCGCCCGACTCGCCGAGGAGCCGAGAATGACCGTGCTGGACGACAAGTACCTCGCCGCCCACGGTCGGGCCCCGATGAGCGGGATCCAGGCGCTGGTCCGGCTCGTGCTCGAGCAGGCCCGCCTCGACACCGCCCGCGGGTTCGACACCGCTTCGTTCGTCTCCGGCTACCAGGGCTCCCCGCTCGGCACCTTCGACGCCGAGCTCGGCCGCGCCCGTGCCCACCTCGACGCCGAGCGCGTGGTGTTCCGGCCCGGGCTCAACGAGGAGCTCGCCGCCACCGCCGTCGCGGGCACCCAGCTGCTCGACGCCGTCCCCGGCCGCCGCCACGAGGGCGTCGTCGGCTGGTGGTACGGCAAGAACCCCGGCCTCGACCGGGCCGCCGACGCGATCCGGCACGGCACCCTGGCCGGCACCGCCCGGCTCGGCGGCGCCGTCGCGATCATCGGCGACGACCCGTCCTGCAAGTCCTCCACCGTGCCCAGCTCCTGCGAGCCGATGGCGCAGTCCCTGGCGATGCCGCTGCTCGCGCCCGGCTCGGTGGCCGAGGTGATCGAGCTGGGCCTGCACGCCGTCGCGCTGTCCCGCGCCACCGGGCTCTGGACCGGCCTGAAGATCGTCGCCGACGTCGCCGACGCGTCCTGCACCGTCGACCTCGGCGCGCTGCGCCCCGAGCTGGTCGGCATCCCGGCCCCGCCCGCCACCGACCGCGCGCAGTCCGGCCCGCTCGTCGGGCCCGCCGCCGTCGAGGCCGAGCACGACCAGCTCACCCGCAGGCTCGACCTGGCCCGCCAGTACGCCCGCGAGACCGGGCTCAACCGCGTCACCTTCACCTCCCGCGACCCGCACCTCGCCGTGCTCGCCTCGGGCACCGCCTACGCCACCGTGCTGCGGGCGTGCGAGGACCTGGGCCTGGGCGAGGCCGAGCTCGACGCGCTCGGCGTGCGCCTGATCCGCCTCGCCATGCCGTTCCCGGTCGACGCCGACGCGCTCGCCGGGCTCGTCGAGGGCTGCGCGGAGGTGCTCGTCGTCGAGGACAAGGTGCCGTTCCTGGAGGGCCACCTGCGCGACGCGCTCTACGGGCGCGACCACCGGCCCACGGTCACCGGCCGCCGCGCCGAGCGCGGCCGCCCGCTGCTGTCCGCCCGCGGCCAGCTCGGCTCCGAGGACGTCGCCCGCGCCCTCGCCGCCCGGCTCACCGCCGCCGGGCGGACCCTGCCCGCCGCGGCGACCGCGCACCTGGAGCGCCTCGCACCGCCGAAGCCGTCGCGGATCGGGCTGGACCTGCTCGGGAACCGGACGCCGTACTTCTGCTCCGGCTGCCCGCACAACACCTCCACCCGCACCGGCGACGACACGCTCGTCGGGGTCGGGATCGGCTGCCACGCGATGATCGCCCTCGACGGCGAGCACCGCGGCCACCAGATCGGGCTGACCCAGATGGGCGGCGAGGGCGCCCAGTGGATCGGCCTGGCCCCGTTCACCGACGACCGCACCCTCGTCCAGAACCTCGGCGACGGCACCTTCCACCACTCCGGCTCGCTCGCGATCCGCGCCGCCGTCGCGGCCGGGGTCACCATGACCTACAAGCTGCTCTACAACGACGCCGTCGCCATGACCGGCGGGCAGCGCGCCGAGGGCCGGATGAACGTCCCCGACATCACGCGCTCGCTCGCCCTGGAGGGCGTGCGCCGCATCGTCGTCACCACCGACAGCCCGCGTGACTACCGCGGCATCGCCCTCGACCCGATCGCGAGCGTCCGCCACCGCGACGAGCTCGCCGCGGCCGAGGAGGAGCTGAAGGCCCTCGACGGCGTCACCGTCCTGATCCACGACGACCGCTGCGCCGCCGAGGAGCGCCGCCTGCGCAAGCGCGGCAAGCTGCCCGCCCCGGCCGAGAAGGTGCTGATCAACGAGCGGGTCTGCGAGGGCTGCGGCGACTGCGGCGAGGCGTCCACCTGCCTGTCGGTGCTGCCGGTGGAGACCGAGTTCGGTCGCAAGACCGCCATCCACCAGGCGTCCTGCAACACCGACTACTCCTGCCTCAAGGGCGACTGCCCGTCGTTCCTCATCGTGGTGCCCGGCACCCGGCCGCGCCGGGAGATCCCGGCGCTGCCGGTCACGCTCGTCGACCCCGAGCCGCGGGTCGACCCGGACGCGACCCTGATCCGGATGCCCGGCATCGGCGGCACCGGCGTCGTCACCGCCTCGGCGATCCTGCAGATGGCCGCCCACCTCGACGGGCTCTTCGCCGCCGGGCTGGAGCAGGTCGGGCTCGCGCAGAAGGGCGGCCCGGTCGTCTCCGACGTCCGGATCTCCAAGCAGCCCCACCACGGGATCCTGCGCGCCTCCCGCGGCACCGCGGACGTGCTGATCGGCATGGACCTCGTCGGCACCGCCTCCGACGCGACACTCGCGGTCGCCCGGCCCGGGCACACCGTCGCCGTCGTCAACACCTCGCTCGTGCCGACCGCGGCCATGGTCACCGGCCGCGTCGTGCTGCCCGGCTCCACCGACGACGCCGTCGAGCGGATCGGCGCGGTCACCCGGGACCTGCTCGCCGTCGACGCCCAGACGCTGTCCGAGGCGCTGTTCGACGACCACCTCCCGACCAACATGCTGCTGCTCGGCGCCGCCTACCAGCACGGGGTGCTCCCGGTGTCGGCCGAGGCGCTGGAGGAGGCGATCCGGGTCAACGGCGCGGCCGTGGAGACCACGCTGACCGCGTTCCGCTGGGGCCGGGCCGCCGCGATCGACGCCGCCGCCGTGCGCAGCGCGCTCGTCGCGCCGCAGCCGGCCCCGGTCGCCGTCGACGAGGCGTCCGCGGAGCTGGCCCGCTCGGTCGCCGCGGGCACCGGGCTCGCCGACGTGCTCGCCACCCGCATCGCCGACCTCACCGGCTACCAGGACGCCGCCTACGCCCAGCGCTACGCCGAGGAGGTCCGCAGGGTCACGGCCGTCGCCGCCGCGCGGGCCGGGGACGCGGCCGGGGAGCGCATCGGCGCCGCCTACGCCCACGGCCTGCACCGGCTCATGGCCTACAAGGACGAGTACGAGGTCGCCCGCCTGCACCTGGACCCGGTGGAGACCGCCCGCCGCGACGCCGCGTTCGGTCCCGACGCCCGGGTGTCGGTGATGCTGCACCCGCCGGTGCTGCGCGCGCTGGGGATGAACCGCAAGATCGCCCTCGACGGACGGCTGGCCGCCCCCGCGTTCCGGGCGCTGCGCGCGGCCCGGCGGCTGCGCGGCACCCCGCTGGACGTGTTCGGCCGGGCCGGGGTCCGCCGGGTGGAGCGCGAGCTGGTGGGGGAGTACCAGGCGCTGGTCCGTTCCGCGCTCGACCGGCTCGAGGTCGACACCGTGGACGGTGTGGTCGCCGTCGCCGACACCGCGGACCTGGTGCGCGGCTACGAGGACGTCAAGCTCGGCAACGTCGAGCGGTTCCACGAGCAGGCCCGGGCCGCGCTCGCCGCCCTGACCGGCTGACTCTCAGCGACTCGCGCGGGCGGGTCTCAGGCGCGCCTCAGCGTTGCGGCGCACAATCGCCCGCGTGGGGGAACGCCTGATCGCGCAGCACTGGAACGACCGTCTCCGGCAGACCCGGACCCCGAGGCGGTGGCGCCGCCCGGACCCGTCGGTGCTGCGGCGGCTCGGACTCGGGATCCTGGCCGGCGGCCTCGTCCTCGCCGGGTGCTCGGCGCCCGCCGCGGTCGGCGTCGCCGCGGTCGCCTCCGTCGTGCCGCCGGGTACGACCGGCGACCTGCCGAGCGCCGCGGCGCTGCCCGCGGCGACCGTCCTCACCGACCGCGACGGCACCCCGATCGCCTACCTCGACGAGCAGTACCGGATCCCCGTGTCCTACAACCGGATCGCCCCGGCGATGGTCGCCGCGATCGTCGACGTCGAGGACCGCCGGTTCTTCGACGAGTCCGGGGTGGACCCGGTCGGCACCCTGCGCGCGCTGGTCACCGACGCCGCGGGCGGCGCGGTGCAGGGCGGCTCCACCATCACCCAGCAGTACGTGAAGAACTGGCTGATCGACGTCGTCGACCGCGACGACCCCGCCGCCCAACGGGCCGACCACGCCGACACCCCGACCCGCAAGATCCGCGAGGCGGTGCTCGCCCAGCGCCTGGCGCACGGCACGTCCAAGCAGGACGTGCTCGCCGGGTACCTCAACACCGTCGAGTTCACCGGCAACGTCTACGGCGTCGAGGCCGCCGCGCGCGCCTGGTTCGGCACCGACGCCGCGCACCTCACGGTCCCGCAGGCCGCGCTGCTCGCGGGCGCGGTCAACAACCCCACCCTGTTCGACCCGTTCCGCCACCCGCAGGCCGCGACCGACCGGCGCAACACCGTCATCGCGGCCATGCGCGACGCCGGGTCCCTCACCCCCGCCCAGGCCGCCGAGGCCACCGCCGCGCCGCTCGGGGTGCGCGCCGGCGGGCCGCAGGTCCCCGGGCACAACTGCTACGGTGCCATCGACGGCGCCGGGTTCCTCTGCGAGTACGCCGTGTCCGAGCTGGAGCGGGCCGGGTTCACCGAGCAGCAGCTCGACACCGGCGGCTACACGATCCGCACCACCCTCGACCCGGCCGCGACGGCGTCGGCGCAGCAGGCGGTCGACGCGAACGTGCCGCGCACCCAGGACGGCGTCGCCAACACCCTGGCGCTGATCCGGCCCGGACACGGCGACACGGCCACCGGCGACCACCAGATCCTCGCCATGGTCGCCAACCGGCGGCCCGGCACCGACGCCACGGCCGGCGACACCACCCGCGACCTCGTCGCCGCGCCGTCGAACGTCTTCGGCGCCGGGTCCACCTTCAAGATCTTCACCACGGCCGCGGCGCTGGAGGCGGGCACCGTCGGCTACGACAGCACGCTGCCCGACCCGGCCTCGGCGTGCTTCCCCGGCGCCGGGACCAGCTGCTACCCGGTCGCCAACGACACGCCGGACTACCCGGACCCGATCCCGCTGCCCGTCGCGCTCGCGACCTCCCCGAACACCGCGTTCGTCGACCTGGAGGAACGCACCGGCATCCCCCGGGTCGTGGACATGGCGCGCCGGCTCGGGCTGCGCGACACCCTGGCGTCGAACGCGGCGGGCGGGACACCGGACCCGTCGTCGCCGGACGCGCGGATCTCCCAGCCGCAGTCGACCTTCTTCGCCGACCTGCCGTCGTTCACCCTCGGGGTCAGTCCGGTGTCCACCCTGGAGATGGCGAACGTGGCCGCGACCGTCCAGAGCGACGGCGTGTGGTGCGCCCCGGACGCCGTGCTGTCGGTGACCGACCGCGACGGCGCCGCGGTGCCGGTGAACCGGCCCGCCTGCGAGCAGGCCGTCGCTCCCGGGATCGCGCACACCCTGTCCGCCGGGCTCGGCGGGGACACCGTCTCCGGCACCTCGGCGGCCGCGGCGCGGGCCGCGGGCTGGACGCGGCCGACGATCGGCAAGACGGGTACGACCAACTCCTCGGAGTCGGTCGCGTTCGTCGGCGGCACCGGGGGGCATCGACGGCGTCGCCGGTTCCTCGATGGTGTTCGCCGACGGCCCGAACCCGTCCGAGATCTGCCCCGGGGACCCGGTCCACCTGGGCGACTGCGGACACGGCGCGTTCGGCGGCACGGTCGCGGCACCGCCGTTCTTCGCGGCCGTCGACCCGCTGATCGCCGGCCGGGCCGACGCGCCGCTGCCCGACCCCGACCCGGACTACCTGCAGCCCCGCAACGGGTAGCCCCCGCCGGTCAGCGGCGGGGCGCGAGCAGCCGGGCCGCGAGCAGCGCCCCGGCCAGGGCGAGCGGCAGCTCCAGCAGTACGGCCTCGGCCACGGCGAGCGCGGCGCCGGAGGTCCCCGCGGCGGTGGTGACGTCGAACCAGGCGTCGACGACCAGCAGCGCGGCACCGGCCGCCGCGGTCAGCGCCGCCCGCACGTCGCGCGCCCGCAGCAGCGCGGCCGTGGTCAGCGCGGCCACGGCCGTCCCGACGTCGAGGCCGGCCCACACGACGTCCCAGTGTCGTGCGGTCGCCGTCCCCGGCAGCGCCCACCCGGTCACGGCGGCGATGAGCAGCAGCGCCGCGCCGACGACGGCGAGCACGGCGGTGGCGGGGACGGGACGCGGGGCCGCGACGGTGGTGGTCACCCGGCCACGGTCCCGCCGCATCCTGTGCGCGGGCTGTGCGCCCTACCTGAGGAGCTTCTGGACCTCGCGGAAGCGCGGGTGCGCGGCGTCGCGCAGCCACTCGAACAGCACCATCTCCGAGGTGACGATCTCGGCCCCGGCCGCGCGGGCGCGCTGCAGCGCCAGCTGCTCGTCCTCGACGAACCGTGAGCCGACCGCGTCGGCGACGACCACCACCCGGCGGTCGTCGGCGAGCAGCTCCAGCACGGTCTGCAGCACGCAGACGTGCGCCTCCACCCCGGCGACGACGATCTCGCCGCGTCCGGGCGGGAACAGCACGCCGTCGTCGGCGGCGAAGCGGGTCTTGGGCACCACCAGGTGCGGCAGCCCGGCGAGCGGCTCGACGGTCGGGCCCAGCTTCTCCGGGACCTGTTCGGTGGCCAGCACCGGGACCTCGAGCAGGGTCGCGGCCTCGGCGAGCCGGGCGGCCCGGGCGACGACCCGCTCGCCGTCGTGCATCGCGGGGACCAGGCGCTCCTGCAGGTCGACCAGCAGCAGGACCGCGGCGGCGGAGTTCATCAGCACCGGCCCCACGCTACGGCCGCGACGCCGTCCGGACACGGCCGCCCAGCGCCGCCGCCAGCTCCTCGATCCGCACCGGCAGCCCGGTGTCGACCGGCAGGTGCCCGACGGCGGGCGGCCGCAGGTCGAGGCCGTCCAGGTGGGCGTCGAGGTCGGCGAGCTTCGAGGCGTCCCGCGCGGCCCCCCGGCCCCGCAGCCGTTCGCGCAGCACCGCACGGGAGGCGTGCACCCAGACCAGGCGGGGCAGGCCACCGGCCTCGCGCAACCGCCGCTCGGTCGCGGCCCAGGCCGCCGGGTCACGGCGCTCCCGGGTGAAGGGCGCGACCAGGACCGCCGGGGTGCCGCAGGCCAGGCAGTCCTCGGCCAGCGCGAGGAGCGTCTCGTAGCGCGCGTCCCGGGTCGCCTCGGCCAGCACGGCGCCGTCGAGGTCGTCGCTGCCCAGTAGGCCCGCCACGACCGAGACCAGGGGAGCGGTGGCCGTGTCGAGGTCCAGCAGGGACGCCCGCAGGTGCGCGCTCAGCGCTCTGGCCACAGTGGTCTTCCCCGCTCCCGCCGGGCCGGCCAGCACGGCGACCGGCGCGTGGGGTGTGGCGCTGCTTGTCATCGGTGTCATGATGCCCTCGCACGGTGCGCCGCACCAGAGGCGGTGTTCGAGGGGCGGCGGTGGTGGGCCCCGGTCGCGGCCCACGACGACGCGAGGGGGATGCACGGCAGATGGCGACGATGCGTGACGTGGCGCGGCAGGCGGGCGTGAGCGTCAAGACGGTCTCGAGGGTCTTCAACGAGGACCGCCACGTCCTCCCGGAGACCCGCCGCCGGGTGGAGGAGGCCCTCGCCGCCCTCAACTACACCCCGAACATGCTGGCCCGCACGTTCCGCGACGGCCGCTCGCCGGTGATCGGGCTGGCCGTGCCCAGCATCTCCGACCCCTTCTTCGCCGCCATCGCCGACGGGGTCGAGCAGGTCGCCGCCCAGCACGACATGTCCGTCCTGATCACGAGCCTCGGTGCGGAGGGCGCGCGCGAGGAGGGGATCGTCGAGTCGCTGCTGCGCCGCCAGCTGGGGGCCCTGGTGATGGCGCCGACGGCGACCGACCAGGGCTACCTGTCGCGCTGGTCGTCCAAGCTGCCCCTGGTCTTCGTCGACCGCCCGCCCCGCGGGATCGACGCCGACTGCTTCGTCGAGGACGACCTCGGCGGCGCGCGGACGGCGACCGCGCACCTGATCGACCGCGGCCACCGGCGGATCGCCTTCGTGGGCAACTCCGAGGACATCTCGACGACCGCGAACCGGCTGCACGGCTACCGGGCCGCCCTGGAGGAGGCCGGGCTCCCCTTCGAGCGGGACCTGGTCCTGCTCGGGGCGACCACCGCCGCGGGCGCCGGGCGCGCCGCGGCCGCGCTGGCCGCCGCCGACCCCGCTCCCACCGCGGTGTTCTCCTCCGACGCCCAGACCACGATGGTGCTGGTCCCGGCCCTGTCCGGCCGCCGGCTGGCGATCGCGGCGTTCGGTGACTTCCCGATGGCGGCGACGCTCTCGCCGGCGCTCACGGTGGTCGACCAGGACCCGGACGCACTGGGGCGGCTGGCCGCCCAGCGGGTGCTCCACCGGCTCGAGGGCGACGACCGGGAGCCGAGCAGCCTGGTGACCCTGCCGGTGCGCCTCATCGAACGGGCCTCCTGCCGCCCCCCGCACGACCTCGTCGAGCTGTTCCCGTCGACCACCCCGTCCGGCGGGGACGCCCGGTCCTGACCCCGTCCGTTCCGGGGTGGAAGGCGCCGGACGACGCGCCTTGACACCGATGACATGGCCTGGTTTCCTTCTCCCCGGCGCGAGATGACACCGATGTCATCGAGCGGCCACCCGCACGACCGGCACCGCAGCCCCTCGCCCGCTCGCACGGCCTCGAGCCTCTGGTGCCGCCCGGTACGGCGGCACCCGGCACCGCGCGCGCCGCGACGCCGGCAGCACCGCCACGGACGCCACAAAGGAGTGAGAGATGTCAGAGCCGCTGTTGCGGGCCGAGGGGATCACCAAGCAGTACGGCCAGGTCACGGCGCTGCAGGGCGCCGACTTCGACGTCCACGCCGGCGAGGTGGTCGCCCTCATCGGCGACAACGGCGCCGGCAAGTCGACGCTCGTGCGGATGCTGTCGGGCAGCGAGCAGCCCGACGCCGGTCGCATCGAGTTCGAGAACCGTGAGGTCGTGCTGGGCAGCCCCATCGCGGCCCGCGAGCTCGGCATCGAGACCGTCTTCCAGGATCTCGCCCTGGCGCCCCACCTGGACCCGATCCAGAACCTCTACCTCGGGCGCGAGGTCATGCGGAAGGGCCTGCTCGGCAAGCTCGGCTTCATGGACACCGCCGCGATGCGGGAGTCCGGCGAGCGGAACTTCACCAGCCTCGGCTCCACCGTGCGCAGCTTCTCCAGCCCGGTCGGCGCCATGTCCGGCGGCCAGAAGCAGTCCATCGCCGTTGCCCGGGCCGCCGCGTGGGCCAGCAAGGTCATCTTCCTGGACGAGCCGACCGCGGCGCTCGGTGTGGTGCAGACCAAGGGCGTGCTCGACCTCATCCGCCGGGTCCGCGACGAGGGCATCGGCGTCGTGTTCATCAGCCACTCCATGCCGCACGTGCTCGAGGTCTCCGACCGCGTGCAGGTGATGCGCCACGGCCGTCGCGTCGCCGTCTACCGCGGCTCCGGGACGAGCGTCGAGGAGCTCGTCGGCGCCATGACCGGTGCGCTCGACCTGCGTGAGGCGGGGGCATGAGCACCGACACCCACTCCCGGACGGGCGACCGGGGACGACGCCCGGCCGGCCCCACGTCCGCTGCCGCGAAGGAATCTCCCGTGACCACGACCGCCGCCGCGCCGGCCGAGCCCCGCCGCGTCCAGCGCCTGCTGCGCCTGCAGGCCCTGCAGATCGTCCTGATCCTGCTGGTGATCGTCGCGATCTTCGGGACGCTGGCCCCGATCTCGTTCCTGTCCGGCTTCAACATCCGCAGCATCGTCATCAACACCTCGATCCTGGCGGTGCTCGGCGTCGGGATGACCTTCGTGATCATCACCGGCGGGATCGACCTGTCCGTCGGCAGCGTGCTGGTCTTCTCCGGCGTCGTGGCCAGCAAGGTCATGGTCGCCGCCGGGGGCGAGGGGTGGGGGGTGGCCCTGCTCGGCGCGGTGGTCGCCTGCCTGTCCGGCCTGATGTGGGGGCTGGTCAACGGCGTCCTCATCGCCAAGGCCAAGGTGCCCCCGCTCATCGTCACCCTGGGCAGCTTCGGTGCGGCCCTGGGCTTCGCGCAGATCATCACCGGCGGCATCGACCTGCGTGCGGCCCCGGAGGTCCTCGTGGACACCGTCGGCTTCGGCAACGTCGTCGGCCAGGTCCCGACCCTGTCGGTGATCGCGGGACTGGTCGTCGTGCTCGGCATGGTCCTGCTGCACCGGACCCGCTTCGGGCTCCACACCTACGCGATCGGCTCCAACATCGAGGCCGGGCGCCGCACCGGCATCAAGGTCGACCTGCAGACGATCAAGGTCTACGCCTTCGCCGGCCTGCTCGCCGGGTTCGCCGGCATCCTCAACCTGGCCTTCTTCCAGTCCACCACCATCGGTGGGCAGTCGAACACCAACCTCAACGTCATCGCGGGCGTCGTCATCGGCGGCACGAGCCTTTTCGGGGGCCTCGGCACGATCTTCGGCACCGTCATCGGTCTGTTCATCCCCACCACCCTGCAGAGCGGCTTCGTGATCATCGGGGTCCAGCCGTTCTGGCAGCAGGTCGTGGTCGGTGTCGTCCTCGTCGCCGCGGTCTGGCTGGACCAGAAGCGCCGCACGAACGCCCAGTCGGGCAGACCCCGTCAGTCCGTCCTCGCCCGTCTGGGGCGCGGCTCCTCGAAGGGAAACTGAAGTGCGCAGGAACAATGTCGTTCTCTCCGTCGGCCTGGCCGCGGCTCTCGTCGCCTCGCTGAGCGCCTGCGGTGCGGCGGAGGGCAACGCCCCCGCCGGGAGCACCGGCGGGGACGCCAAGAAGATCACCTTCATCCAGGGCGTGGCGGGTGACAACTTCTACATCTCCATGCAGTGCGCCGCCGAGCAGGAGGCCCGCACGCTGGGCGTCTCGCTCGACACCCAGGGCCCGCAGAAGTTCGACCCCACCCTGCAGACGCCGATCCTGTCCTCGGCGATCGCCGCCCGGCCGGACGCGATCATGATCGCGCCCACCGACGTCAGCGCCATGCAGCAGCCGATCGACCAGGCCATCGCCGCCGGCATCAAGGTCGTGCTCGTCGACACCACGCTGAACGACACCGCGAAGGTGTCCTCGCAGATCTCGTCGAACAACCTCGGCGGTGGCGCGGCGGCCTTCGATGCGATCAAGCAGCTGGCCCCCGGCGGCGGCAAGGTCCTGGTGATCGACAACCAGCCCGGCATCAGCACCTCCGACGCGCGGACCGCCGGCTTCGCCGAGGCCGCGAAGAAGGACGCCGCCTACACCGACCTCGGCGTGCAGTACGCCCAGAACGACGTCGCGAAGGCCGCGCAGCTGGTGACCGCCGCACTGCAGAAGGACCCCGACATCGTCGGCGTCTTCGCGACCAACCTGTTCGGCGCCGAGGGGGCCGCCACCGGCGTCCGCCAGGCGGGCAAGCAGGGCGCGGTCAAGATCGTCGGGTTCGACGCCGGACCGGACCAGGTCAAGGCGCTGCAGGAGGGCACGATCCAGGCGCTCATCGCCCAGCAGCCGGGAACCATCGGCACCGACGGCGTGCAGCAGGCGGTCGACGCGATCGAGGGCAAGCCGACCGAGGCGAAGATCCAGACCGACTTCACGATCATCACCGCGCAGAACCTCGACTCGCCCGCCAGCCAGGCGGCCGTCTACAAGTCGGACTGCTCCGGCTGACCCGCCTCCCTCCGCGGGCCCGGAGTCCTCGGGCCCGCGGAGGGGCTCCATCCCCGCCCGTCCGGGCCGACGCCACCCGAGAGGAACCCACCACCATGTCCGACGTCGACGGCCGCACCGTCCTGGTCACCGGAGCCGCCGGCGGGATCGGGGGAGCCACCGTGCGCCGGCTGGTCGCCGCCGGTGCCGACGTCGTCGCCGCCGGCCGCGACGAGGCGGGCCTGGCCGACATCGTCGCCGCGACCGGTGCCCGCCCGCTGGCCTTCGACCTCGAGTCCGAGGACGAGGTCCGGGGGGCACTGGAGGAGCTGGACCTCTGGGGGGTGGTCAACTGCGGCGGCGTCGGCGGGGAGATCGCGACGCCCCTGGACACCGACATCGCGGTCTTCGACAAGGTCATCAGCGTCAACGCGCGGGGCGCGCTGCTGGTCACCAAGTACGCCGCGCGGTCGATGGTCCGCCTCGGGCGGGGCGGCTCCATCGTCAACGTCTCCAGCCAGGCGAGCCTCGTGGCACTGCCCGGGCACGTCTCCTACGGTTCGTCCAAGGCGGCGCTGGACAACATCACCCGTGTGTCGGCCCTGGAGCTGGGCCGGTACGGGATCCGGGTCAACAGCGTGAACCCGACCGTCGTCATGACGCCGATGTCGGCCTGGTACTGGGGCCGCGAGGACGTCGGGCCCCCGTTCCTCGAGGCCATGCCGCTGCACCGCTGGGCCACCGAGGACGAGATCGCCGCGCCCATCGTCTTCCTGCTCGGCGACGGCGCCTCGATGATCACCGGCGTGTCGCTCCCGGTCGACGGCGGCTACAGCTGCCGCTGAGCGACCGGTACCCCCTCCCGACCGTGGGAGGCCGGTGATGCCGCAGTGGCGTGCATGACACCGATGACATGACCGTGAGCACCGCTCAGCACCACCGATACGTCCAGGAGGGAACGGGCATGGCGAACGGCATGCACATCGGGCTCGACGTCGGCTCGACCCAGACCAAGGCCGTGGCCTACGACGACCGGGGCACCGCACTGGGCCGGTACAGCGCCGACACCCCGTGGCGCGTGTCGCGGACCGGGGAGAGTGAGACGACCGGCGCGGCCCTGGTGGACCGGGTGCTCGCCGTGCTCCACGGCCTGCTCGCCGGGCTGCCGCCCGAACGGGGGCCGGTGCTGTCCCTCGGCGTCACGGGCATGGCCGAGAGCGGCGTCCTGCTCGACGGCACCGGGGCGGAGGCGGCACCCGTCGTCGCCTGGTACGACCCCCGCGGCGGCGCGCAGATGGCCGCGCTGCCGGCGCCGGTCCGGGAGGCGTTCACCGCCGCCACCGGGCTGCGCGCCGACGCCCAGCCCAGCGCCGCCTCCCTGGCCTGGGGGCTCGGGCACGGGTGGCGCGTCACGCCGTCGTCGACCTGGCTGAGCGTGCCGGAGCACGTGGTCGCCGCCCTGGGCGGCGAGCGTGTGGCCGAGCCGTCGCTGGCCTCGCGGACCGGGCTGCTCGACACCGCCCGGCTCGCACCCGCCGACCACGTCGCCGACGCGCTGGGCCTGCCCCCCACACTGCTGCCCCCGCTGCGCCCCGCCGGCACCGGCGCCGGGCGGATCACCCGGACCGACGTCGACGCCCGGCTGCGCGGCGCGGTGCTCACCGTCGCCGGGCACGACCACCCCGTCGCGGCCCTCGGGGCCGGCGCCACCGACCCGGAGCACCTGTTCAACGGGGCGGGCACCGCGGACGTCCTGCTGCGCTCGGCGGCCACCCCGGTCTCCCCGGCCGACCGCGCCCGGCTCGCGGACGCGGGCGTGTCGGTGGGTGCGCACGTGGTCGACGGGCTCAGCGCCGTGCTCTGCGGTGTCAGCGCCGGGGTCATCCTGCGCCGCATCCTGTCGCTGGCCGGCGCCACCGAGGGCGACCGCCGCGACGCCGTCGACGCCGCCGCCGCGCGGGTGCCCCGCCCCGTCCCGGGCGTCACGGTGCGGGCGGGCGGCCGCGGCAGCGACGACGTGCAGATCGTCCTGACCCGGGAGGCGGACCCCGCCGAGCTCCTGGCCGCCGCCCTGCACCACGTCGGAGAACGGACCTCGGCCCTGCTGGACCTCGTCACCTCGGCCGTCGGACCGCACGTCTCGGCGCTCTGTGTCGGCGGCTGGACGCGGATGGCCAGCGTGCGCGCCCTCAAGCACGACGTACTGCCGCGTCTGGAGTTCTCCTCCGTCGCGCTGCCCGGGTGCCGCGGTGCGGCGGCGCTCGGTGCGCTGGCCGCCACCGGCGCCACCGACCAGACCGGCCTCGCGGCCGTGCTGGCCGACTGGGGCCCGCCGCGCGCCGTCGGCGTCGGCGCGACCCCGTCCCACGAACCCGCCCACCCAGGAGAAGGATCACCGTGAACGAGCTGACGACCCTCGAGAAGCGCGCGATGGCGCGCATCAGCACCGCCGACGGCCACATGCTCATCGTCGCCGCCGACCAGCGCAACAGCATGAAGGCCGTCATGCAGGACGCCCCCGACGGCCCGGAGTCCATCAGCCGCGAGGAGCTCGCGCAGGCCAAGGGCGACCTCGTCCGCCACCTCGCGAGCCACGGCCCGGCCATCCTGCTCGACCCCGAGGTGGCGCTGCCGCAGCTCGTCGACGACGGCACGCTCGACGCCTCGGGCACCGCGCTCGTCGTCGGGATGGACGCCTCGGGCTACGAGACCGTCGACGGCCTGCGCCACACCCGGTTCAGCGCGGGCGTGACCCCGCGGACCGTGCGCGACCTGGGCGGCGACGCCGCGAAGATGCTCTGGTACCTGCGCCCCGACCGGCAGGGCTCCGACTCCGACGTGGTCCGCGGGATCCGCGAGCTGGTCGAGGCCTGCACCGCCGAGGGCGTCCTGCTGATCGTCGAGATCCTGCTCTACCGGCTGGAGGGGGAGACCGACGAGCAGTACGCCGAGCGCTTCCCGCAGCTCGTCGCCGACGCCGCCCGACTCTCGGTCGAGGCCGGCGCCAAGGTCCTCAAGCTGCCCTACCCCGGCTCGGCGGAGGCCTGCGCCGCGGTCACCGAGGCCGCGGCGGGCGTCCCGTGGGCCGTCCTGTCGGCCGGTGTCGACCACAGCACCTTCATCGGGCAGGTCCGCACCGCGGTGGCCCACGGCGCCAGTGGCGCGATGGCCGGACGGTCGTTGTGGAAGGACGCCCTCTCGGTCGCCTCCGCGGTGCGCGAGGACCTGCTGACCCACCGGGCGCTGCCGCGCCTGCGCGAGCTGCGGGCGGCCGTCGACCGGGCCGACGCCACCGTCGGCGCCTGAGCTCCTGCTCCCGGACCGGACCGGTCCGGGAGCAGGCCGGGCTCAGCTCCGCGACGCGTCGATCACCCGGTCCAGCACCGCCCGCAGCTCCTCCAGCTCGGGCAGCGGCATCCCGAGCCGCTCCACGATCGCCGGCGGGATCGACTCGGCCCGCGCCCGCAGCGCCCGGCCGGCGCCGGTCAGGGAGACCGCCATCGTCCGCTCGTCGCCGGGGACCCGGCGGCGGTCGACCAGGCCGGCCGCCTCCAGCCGCTTGAGCAGCGGCGACAGCGTGCCCGGGTCGAGGGCGAGCGCGCGGGCCAGCTCACCCAGCGAGCGGGGGGAGTCCTCCCACAGCGCGAGCATCACCAGGTACTGCGGGTGGGTCAGGCCCATCGGCTCGAGCAGCGGCCGGTAGAGCGCGATGACGTTGCGGGCCGCGACGGCGAGGGCGAAGCAGACCTGCCGGTCGAGCCGCAGCAGGTCCCCACCCGGGGCGCCGGCGGCCGCGTCACCGTCACCCGTGTCACCGTCCCCCGGGGCTGCGCTCGACATGGTGGCCATCGTACATTGTTGGTGCACCAAGAATTGGGGGACCAACAGTGGACGAGCGGCCGAACCCGTTGCGGTGGCTGGCCTACGCCTACGGCGCCGGGCTGCCCGCCCGGCACCGCGGCTGGGTGCTGCACGACGTCACGACCCGGACCTGGCAGCTGCGTCACCTCGTCCGCACCACCGTCCAGCTGCTGCCGGTCGGGGTGCTGCTGTTCCTGCTCATCCCGGGCCCCGTGTACGTCCGGGCGCTGTCGGTGCTGGCCGGGGCGATCCTCGGCTACTTCTACTCGGTGGCCTACATGTACGAGTCCGCCGAGCACCGCGTCGCGAAGGCCGGGTACCCCGTGGGGCACGCGGCCGCCGTGCGGGAGCAGGCCGACGCGGGGCAGCGGGACGCGGCCCGGGAGCGCTACGAGCGGCGCTGGCGCGGCTGAACCCGGCTCACCCGCCCATCGTCTCGGGCAGCCACAGCACCACACCGGGCAGCGCGGCGAGCACGGCCACGAGCACGAGCAGCGCCGCCACGTAGGGCAGGACCCCGACGAAGATCTCCTCGGCCGGGCGTCCGGTCGCCTTCGACACGATGAACACGTTCATCCCCAGCGGCGGGGTGACCAGGCCGATCTCGGCCAGCAGGATGACCATCACCCCGAACCAGATCGGGTCGTAGCCCAGCTGCTCGACCACCGGCAGCACGACCGGGACGGTGAGCGCGAGGATCGCGAGCTGGTCGAGGAACGCCCCGAGCACGAGGTAGACCAGCGCGATCAGGGCGAAGATCGCCAGCGGCGGCGCGGCGACGCCGGCGATCGCGTCGACGAGGGTCCCGGTGATCCGGGTCAGCGTCATGAAGTAGCCGAACAGGTACGCCGAGGCGATGATCAGCAGGATCATCGCGGTCGAGGTGAGGGTCTCGACGAGCGCGTCGCGGATCCGGGCGAGGTCGAGCCGCCGCCGGGCCAGCCCGATGACCAGCGCACCGGCGACACCGAGGCCCGCCGACTCGGTCGGCGTCGTCAGCCCCAGGTAGATCGAGCCGACGACCAGCAGGAACAGCAGCGCGACGGGGCCGAGGACGGGGACCGTCCGCAGCTTCTCGGCCAGGCTGTACCGGCGGCCGGCCGGCGCCAGCGCGGGCTTGCGGTGCACCAGGAACAGCGTCGTGACGATGATCGTCACCGTGACGAGCAGCCCGGGCACCAGGCCCGCGACGAGCATCTGGCCCACGCTGACCTCGGCCAGGATCGCGTAGAACACCAGGATGATGCTGGGCGGCACCATGGCGGCGAGCGTGCCGACGACGGCGACCAGGCCGTTCGCGAGCCGGCCGTCGTAGCGTTCGCGCTCCATCTCCGGGATGGTCGTCGAGGCCAGGGCGGCCGCGGCCGCGGTGCTCGACCCGGAGACCGCGGCGAAGGTGGCGCCGGTCGTCGTCGTGGCGACGCCCAGACCCGCCGGGACCCGTCCGACCCACACCCGGGCCGCGGCGAACAGCTCGGTCGTGACCCCGCTCTTGAGCACCAGCTGGGCCATGAGGATGAACAGCGGGATCGCCGCGAGGGTGTAGGTCGAGACCGCCGCGTACGGGGTGGTCTCCAGGAAGCCGACGGCGGCGGACGGGCCGCCGTGGGCGAGCAGCCCGACGACGGCGCTCACCCCGATCGCGACACCGACCGGTACCCGGGCCAGCAGCAGGACGAACAGCAGGACGAGGACTCCGGCGAGCACCATCAGGCGATCTCCTCCGCGGCCGAGGTGAGGGGGGTGGCGGGGGCGGCGGGCGCGGGGCCGCGCAGGTCGTGGACCAGCGTGTGCAGGCACCGGAGCACCGCGAGCCCCGCGCCGATCGGCACCAGCACCGCCGAGGTCCACACCGGCCACGACAGCTCCGATGCCCCGGCCAGCGGGACGTCGCCGTGGCGGAGCGCGCCCGCGGTCAGTAGCAGCCCGCCGTAGCCGACCAGCGCCAGGAACCCGGCGGTCAGGGCCGACCCGGTGACCGCCAGCACGCGTCGTCCGGCCGGTCCCAGGCGCTTGTGGACGAGGTCGATCCGGACGTGGGGCGCCCTCGCGGACCGTGTAGGACAGCCCGAGGAAGAACAGTCCCACCAGCGCGTAGTCGCCGACGAAGCCCACCGACCAGGACAGCGGAGCCCCCACCAGGTAGCGCAGGGCCACGTCGATCACGATCAGCGCGACCGTGACGACGACGCCGGTGAGGCCGACGGCGGCCGCCGCGTCCTCGACCGTGCGTAGTACGCGGTCCACCGGGTCCGGCCGGGTCGTGCCCGCGTTCGTCGTGCCCGCGTTCATCGTGCGGCCTCCGGGGTCTCGTCGCGGGCCCGGTCGAGCGCCGCCTCCATCTCCTCCAGCGCGGCGCGGCCGGGTCGCCCGCGGGCCTCCATGTCCGCGGCCCAGTCGGCGCGCACCGAGGCGACCGCGTCCTGCCAGCGCTGCTGCTGGGCGGCGGTCAGCGCGGTGAAGGTCATGCCCCCGTCCTCGAGGGTCGACCGGGCCTGCGCCGTCTGCTCGCCCATCACCGCGCAGAGGTGGCGGGAGGTCTCCTCGCCGGCCCGGGTCATGGCGTCGCGGTGGGCCTCGGGCAGCTCCTGCCACAGCGCCTCGGAGATGGCGAAGGTGAGGGTGAAACCGCCGAGCGGGGCGCCCTCGGTGGCGTGCGAGGCGACCTCGTCGAGGCGGAAGGGGACCGCGCTCATCGGCGGGAGGGTCATCGCGTCGACGGTGCCGCGGGACATCGCCTCGTAGACTTCGGGTCCGGCGATGGAGACCGGGGTGGCGCCCAGGGTGCGCAGCGTCTGGTCGACGACACCGCCGGGGGAGCGGGTGAGCAGGCCGGGGAGCTGCGCCGGGTCGGTCACCGGGCCGTTGGTGAACAGCTCGTACTGCGGGACGACGCCGACGAACAGCGTCCGCAGCCCGCGGGGCGCGAACTCCTCGCGGTGCAGCAGCCCGCCCTCCCGGGTGAGCTCGCCGACCGCGCGGGCGGTGGTGCACGAGTCCGCGCTGAGGCCCGGCAGGTCGCCGACGTTGGACAGGGGGAGCTTGTCGGACAGGTAGGGCGGCGACACGACGCCGACGTCCACGGCGCGGCTCGCGACGAGCTTGACGTAGTCGGTGGACTTGCCCAGCTGCTCGGACGGGTAGTACTCGACGTCCAGGGCGCCGCCGGTGAGCTCGCGGACCCGGTCGGTGAAGTGGACGATCCCGTCCCGGGACGCGGGGTGGGTCACCGGGTAGGAGTCGGCGACCACGAGGGTCCGGACCCCGTCCGGCGGTGCCTCCCGTGCGGGTGTGCAGGCGGTCAGCAGCGCGACCGCGGCGACGAGGCAGGTCGTCAGCCCGGCTCCCTTGCCCAGCGTCCTCATCGGTTCCTCTCGGCGTCGTCCCGGGCGGACCGCGCGGGAACGGCGCCGCGCCGCGCTCGCGGGGGCGGGCGCGGCCACGACACCGGCCGGGCGTCGGCGACCGGTCGGGGTGGCACGGTCCGGGGGCGGACCGTGTGGGGCGTCACAGGGAGCGTCGCACGGCGCCGACCGCGGTTTCAAGGAATCATCAGATGTTTTCCCGACGACACCTCAGAGCGCTCGATGCGCGGAGTTCGGCGTTGACAGTTAAACATCAGACATTAACCATGGACAGATGCTCGCCATCGATGCCGCGACCACCTTCCTCTTCGTCCCCGGCTCCCGCCCGGACCGCTACGACAAGGCGGTCGCCAGCGGTGCCGACGTCGTGATCGTCGATCTCGAGGACGCCGTCGCGCCCGAGGGCAAGACCGCCGCGCGGGAGCAGGTCCGGGAGTGGCTGGCCGCCGGCGGCCGGGCCGCGGTGCGGGTGAACGGCACCGGCACGCCCTGGTTCGACGACGACGTCGCCGTGGTCGCCGCGCTCGGCTGCCCGGTGGTGCTGCCCAAGGCCGAGAGCGGTGCGGAGCTCGTCGCGCTGGCCGAGCGGCTGCCCGCGGGCACCCCGCTCGTTCCCGTCGTCGAGACCGCGCTCGGGGTCCGCCGGGCCGAGGAGATCTGCGCCGCCCCCGGCGTCGTGCGTCCCGCCTTCGGCAGTGTCGACCTCGCGGTGGACATCGGCGTCGACCACCTCGACGACGTCGCACTGCGCCACACCCGCTGCGAGCTCGTCCTGGCCGCCCGCGCCGCCGGGGTCACGGCACCGGTCGACGGGGTCACGACCGCCGTCCGCGACGACGCCCGGCTGGCCGCCGACAGCGCCGCGGCGCTCGCCCTCGGCCTCACCGCGAAGCTGTGCATCCATCCCGCCCAGGTCGCCGGCGTCGCCGCGGCCTTCCGCCCCTCGGCGGAGGAGCTGGCCTGGGCGGACCGGGTCGTGGCGGCCGCGGAGACCGGCGCCGTCGCCGTGCTGGACGGGGCGCTGGTCGACAAGCCGGTCGTCGACCGCGCGGTCGCGCTGCTGCACCGGGCCGGGCGGCCGGTCCCGGTGCGCTGACCCGGGTGCGCGGGCGGGCCTCGGTGCCGGCCGGGGCCCGCCCGCGCGTCACCGGGCCGCCGCGCGCAGCCGGGCCGAGGCCTCCCGGTCCACGGTGCCCGCAGCCACGTCGACCACCACGCCGTAGTGGGTACGGGCGTCGTCGGCGGACAGGTAGTCGTCGAGCACGTCGTCGAGGACCGCGGCGGGGTCCCGCTCGAACGGGTCGCCGTAGCCGCCGCCGGAGGGCAGCCGGATCTCCAGGGTGTCCCCGTCCGCGCACCGCTCCTGGGTCACCTTGGAGTACAGGACCTCCTCGCGGTCGGTGCCCGCGTTCCGGACGAAGGACCCGGGCAGACCGTCGTGCCCACCGGCGAGGCCCCGGGGCGGGTCCGTGCGGTTGTCGGCCTCGGTCCCCATGAAGGTGTCGGTGAGCATCCGCCACTGCCGCACGCTGCCGACCCCGCCGCGCCACCGGCCGGGCGCCGGGGGCTCGTCACGCAGCTCGTAGCGCTCGGCGAGCATCGCGTGGTTGAGCTCGACCTCCTCGATGGGGTTGTTGCGGGTGTTGGCCATCAGCGAGTCGACGCAGTCGAGGCCGTCCTTGCCGTTGCGTCCGCCGTAGGACCCCTCGTTGATCTCGATGTAGACCCAGTAGGACTGCCCGTCCGGGGCCAGCCCGGAGTAGGCGATCGCGCAGAGCGCCGCCGAGGACCCGGCGACCGCACAATCGGGCAGCACGTCGGCCAGCGCCAGGTTGATCGAGTCGAAGACCCGGTTGATCTGGGAGAACCGGGCGAAGCACGACGCCGGGAAGTCCGGGTTGAACAGCGTGCCCTCGGGCGCGTAGGCCTTCGCGGGCCGGAAGCAGCCGTCGTTCTGCGGCACGAACTCCTCGGTCAGCGCCTCGTCGAGCAGCAGCGTCCGGATCGCCGAGGCGACGGTCGGGAGCACCGACCCCTCGAAGGGGACGTTGAACGCCGTCGGGACCTGCGGGTTCGACCCGGTCAGGTCGACGACGACCTCGTCGCCCTCGACCCGCACCGTGACGGCGACGGCGAGCGGCACGTCGCGGTTCTTGCCGTCGTCGTCGAGGTAGGACACCGGCGCGGCGTACTCGCCGTCGGGCAGCTCCCGGATCCGGCGCCGCAGCATCTCCTCGCTGTAGTCCATCCACCGGTCGGCCGCCGACATCACGACGTCGAGGCCGTAGCGCTCCAGCAGCTCGGTGAACCGGCGCTCGCCGAGCCGGGCGCAGGCGATCAGCGCCTCCAGGTCGCCGAGGTTCTGCTCCGGGGTGCGGACGTTGTCCAGGACGTGCTGGATCAGCGCGTCGTTGCGGACGCCGCCGTCGTAGATCTTCGCCGAGTCCAGCAGCTTGCCCTCGGCCCAGACGTCGACGACGTCCATGCACAGGCCGGGGAAGTTGCCGCCGACGTCGGACACGTGCCCGGTGCAGCCGGCGAACCCGACGTGCACGCCGCCGAAGAAGATCGGGATGACGATGCCGTAGTCCGGGCTGTGCGCCGCGCCGTGGTACGGGTGGTTGTGCAGGACGACGTCGCCCGGCCGGTAGGTGCCGGCCAGCCTCCGGTCGATGCCGCGGATGTAGGCGGGGATCGAGCCGCAGTGCATCGGCGTCGAGTCGGACTCGCACAGCTCGCGGCCGTTGACGTCGAAGATGCCGGCCCCGAGGTCCTCGGACTCGCGGATGAGGCTGGAGTACGCCATCCGGTAGAGGATCTGCGCCATCTCCTTGGCGATGGAGTTCAGCGCGCCGCCGATCACCCGCAGCGTGATCGGGTCGACCTCGACGGTCGTGTGGGTGCCGGGCGCGGTCCCGGCCAGCGACACCCCGCGGGGGTCCAGAGCGGTCATCGCGGGTCTCCTCCGGTCTGCTGGTCCTCCCGGGCGGCCCCGGTCGAGATGACGAGATGGCCGACCCGGTCGACGACGGCGCGCTGGCCGGGGCCGACGATCGTCGTCGAGTCGAACTGCTCGATGATCGCCGGGCCGTCGACGACGTTCCCCGCGCGCAGCCGGTCCCGGTCGTAGACGGTGGTGGGCACGGCGCCCGCCGTCCCGGAGGCGTCCCAGAAGATCGCCTCGACCGTGGCCCGCACGGCCGCCGACGGGTCGGGTCCGCCGCTCTCGATCTCGGCGAGGGGGACCTCGCCGACCCGGCCGACGGCGGTGACGCGGACGTTGACGATGTGCACCGGCTTGTCGTCGAAGCGCTGGGAGTAGGTCCGCTCGTGCACCTCGTGGAAGGTGCGCGAGGCCCGGGCGATCCAGTCGTCGTCGATCGGGCCGTCCGGGGCGGGGACCCGCAGCTCGTAGCCCTGGCCGAGGTAGCGGCAGTCCAGGCTGCGTTCCACGAGCACGTCGGCCGGGTCGAGGCCGTCGGCGCCGAGCTGCTCGACGGCCTGGCCGGCGAGCCGGTCGAACTCGGCGGTGATCCGCTCCAGGTCCGGGTCGTCGGTCGAGGTCCACACCGTCGCCGGGATCTCCGAGCGGATGTCGGTGGCGAGCAGACCCATCGCCGAGGCGATGCCCGGGTGGTGCGGGACGACCACCCGCGGGATGCCGAGCTGGTCGGCGATGTGCCAGGCGTACAGGGGACCGGCGCCGCCCTCGGCGACCAGCGAGAACTCGCGCGGGTCGTAGCCCTTGCGGACCGAGTGCAGGCTGATCGCCTCGGTCATCGCGTGCGCGGCGATCCGGAAGATCCCGATCGCGGCCGCGTGCACCGAGGTGCCGAGCCGGTCGGCGACGTGCTCGCCGATGGCCTTGGCCGCCAGCTGCGGCTCGATCCGCATCGACCCGGACAGGAAGCTGTCCTCGCGCAGCCAGCCGAGCGCGACCATGGCGTCGGTGCTGGTCGGCTCGGTGCCGCCGCGGGCGTAGCAGGCGGGGCCGGGGGAGGCCCCGGCACTGCGCGGGCCGACCCGGAACATCCCGCCCTCGTCGACGAAGGCTATCGAGCCGCCCCCGGCGCCGATGGTGTCGACCTCGGCCATCGGGACCATCGCGTGGTAGTCGCCGATCCGGGTGTCGAGCAGGTGCTTCATCCGCAGCCCGCCGTCCGGTGCGACGCCGACGTCCGCGGAGGTCCCGCCGACGTCGAGGGTGATCACGCTCGGGTACCCGGACGCCTTGCCGATCGCGCAGCCGCCGAGCAGCCCCGCGACCACACCGCTGGTGAGCAGCAGGACCGGGTTCTCGGCCGCGCGCCGCGCGGTCACCAGGCCACCGGCCGAGGTCATCAGCCCGACGTCACCGCGCACGCCGGCGTCGCGGACGGTCGTCGCGAGCCGGTCGATGTAGCCCGACACCTTCGGGCCGACGAAGGCGTTGAGCGCCGTGGTGGAGAACCGCTCGTACTCGCGGTACTGCGGTGCCACCTCGCTGGACAGCGAGACGAACACCTCCGGCGCCTCCTCGGCGAGGATGCGCTTGACCGCCTGCTCGTGGGCCGGGTTGCGGTAGGAGTGCAGGAAGCACACCGCGACCGCGGTGACCCCGGCGTCACGCAGGAGCCGGACCTGCTCGCGCGCCGCGTCCTCGTCGAGCGGCACGAGGACCTCCCCGGCGGCGTTCACCCGCTCCGGGACGACGCGGCGGTGGCGGCGCCGCACGAGCTGCCACTTCTGCCACGGCAGGTCCTGGTAGGAGGAGTAGTTGAACGGCCGCTTCTTCCGCGCGATGTGCAGGATGTCGCGGAAGCCCTCGGTGGTGATGAGGCCGACCTCGGAACCGTCGTGCTCCAGGACGATGTTCGTGGCCACCGTGGTGCCGTGCAGGAACTGGTCCAGCTCGGCCAGGTCGACGCCGAGCCGGGCGCAGAGCTCCCGGACACCGTCGACGGTGGCGACCGACGGGTCGTGCGGGGTGGAGGGCACCTTGTGCACGGCCACCCCGCCGTCGTCGTCGCAGTACATGATGTCGGTGAACGTGCCACCGACGTCGACTCCCACTCGTTTCACAGTCCGGTCTCCTCGGGTCGGGGGTGCGGTCGGGAGGTCGTGGCGGGGGCGGCACGCAGCACCGGTGCCACCTCGCGGGCGAGCAGGTCCAGGGAGGCGCGGGCGTCCTCGACCGGCATGCCCGCCCAGTCGGTCCGGAGCACGAAGTGGTCGACGCCGACCTCGTCGCGCCAGGGCAGCAGCGCGGCCAGGCAGTCCTCCGGGGTCCCGACGACGAACCGGTCGCGGGCCAGCGCGTCGTAGCCGGTGCGGAAGGTCTCGGCGCCGGGCAGCACCCGGTCCTGACCCCAGTCCGCGTACACCTCGTACTTCCCGGCGAGGTACGGCCGGGCCAGCTCGACGGCCCGCTCCCGGGTGGGCGCGCAGTAGATCTCGCGCATCAGCGGCAGCTCGGGCAGCGGACCGCGCCCGGCGGCGGCCCGCTCGGCGTGGAACAGGTCCAGCTGACGGCGCACGGTCGCCGCGGTCGCGTGCGGGTTGATCATCCAGGTGTCGGCGAGCCGGGCGGCGCGGCGGACCGCGCCGTCGGAGTTCGCGGCCATCCAGACCGGCGGGACGGCCGCCGGGAGCGTGGTGGCGCGGACCCCGTCGAGGCGGCACCAGTCCACGTCGGCGTGCACCGGCTCCCCGGTCCACAGCGCGCGGACGATCCGCAGGTTCTCGGTGAACCGGCGGACCTTGTCCCCGGGCGGGATCCCGAACGCGGCGTACTCGACCTCGCGGTAGCCCAGCCCCACCCCGAACACCGAGCGCCCGCCGGTCACGACGTCGAGGCCGGCGAAGCTCTCGGCGGTGTCGACCGGGTTGTGCAGGGCCAGCAGGTGGATGCCGGTGCCGATCCGCATGTCCCCGGCCTCGGCGGCCAGCCGGGCGAGCCAGGGCAGCGGCTGGATGTGCGAGAACGACTCCGGCAGGTGGTGCTGGCCGGCGAACACCGAGTCCAGGCCGCCGTCGCGGGCGGTGCGGACCAGCGACAGCTGCTCGGCCAGCGCGAGCAGCGGGTCCCGCCCGGCGGGCTGCTGGTGGGTCAGGAACACCCCCACCCGCACCGGGTGGTCAGCCACGGCAGGCCTCGGCGAACTCCACGGCCGGGGTGTCGTCGCCGAGCCCCAGCACCGCGCGCTGCACCCGGTCGGCGACGGCGGCCGGGGCGACCGTGCCGATCGTCTCCCGGAACTTGGCGACGACGTCGTCGTTGGTGAGCGGGCGCTCGTCGTGACCGCGGTTGACCTGCTCGCGGTGGCGCAGGACCCGGCCGTCGGCCAGCTCGATCTCGATCGCGCCGGAGTAGGCGGCCGGGAAGGCGCTGTCCGGGTCGTCGGTGACCCGCACCTTCTGGGCGAGGTCGAGCGCGGCGCGGTCGGCGAGCGCCGCGTCGGACAGCTCGGTCAGCCCGAAGCGGCCGCGCAGCAGCGTGGTCGCGACGACGTAGGGGAGGCTGAACTTGGCGTCGTACTCGTCGCGGGGGGTCCACTTGGCCTCCGCCGGTTCGCACACGACCTTGCCGGGCACCGGGTGGATCGCGCAGCGGATCCCGGTGATCGCGGTGTCGCCGATCTCGGGGCGCAGCAGCAGCGCGGCGTCGGCGAAGGCGTGGATGAAGTGGCAGATCGGGTACGGCTTGACCGCGGTCCGCATCAGCTCCCAGGTCCCGCCCAGGCCCTCGCCGACCGCGCCGGGCCGGGTCTCGCGCCCGGCCAGGTGGGAGTTGTAGAGGCCGAACCGGCCCTCGTAGACCGCGCCCGGCCCGCTCCAGCCCGCCTCGGCGAACCCGGCCGCGGTGAGCCCGGACATCGCGGCCCAGCCCGGGTGCAGCCGCTTGGTCCAGGCCCCGTCGGCCAGGAACTCCAGCAGCCCGGAGCTCATCGAGCCGACGACGCCCTGCGCCGTCGCGAGACCGTCGGCGTCCAGGCCCGCGACCTTCCCGGCGGCGACGGCGGACCCGAACGCCCCGGCCACCGCGGTGGGGTGGAACCCGACGTCGTGGAACCCGCCCGCGCCGCCGATGCCGACCCGGGCCGAGACCTCGACACCGAGCACGTAGGCCAGGAGCAGCGTCCGGGTGTCCGCCCCGCGGGCGACGGCCGCGGCGAGCGCGGCGGGCAGCGCCGCGGCGGAGACGTGGGTGACGGCCGGGATGTGGGTGTCGTCGAAGTCCATGCCGTGGATCAGCACGCCGTTGAGCACCGCGGCGTCACGGGCCGGGAGCCGGTCGGGCAGGCCGAGCACGGGCTGGTCGCCCGCGCCCCCGAAGGACGACAGGGCCGCCACGGCGACCCCCGGGAAGCCGTAGGCGGTGGAGGCGAACGCCAGCCCGACGGCGTCGAGGATCAGGTGGCGGGCCCGCTCCTGCACCTCGGCGGGGACGTCGTCGAGGGTCGCGCGGGCCGCGAACGCGCCGACGGTGGCGGCCAGCGAGGTGGTCGTGGACGGGGCCGGGATGGTGGTCATCGGTGACCTCCGGGTCGGAGTGGGACGGTCAGGTGATCCGGTCGGCGACCGGTGGGGTGCGCCGGTGGTGGTCGGTGCGGTCCTGGAACAGGGCGGCGACCCGCAGCGCGGTGATCTCGTCGTGCGGACGGGCGATGAGCAGCGCCGAGACCGGGCAGCCGTCGGGGGCGAGGCCGGTCGGCAGGGCCAGCCCGGGCGCCCCGGTGAGGTTGCCGAGCATCGTGGCGCGCGACTGCGCCGCGTAGAGCGGGTACCGCTCCCCGTCGACGACGACCGTGCAGTCCGGCAGCCGCGGCGCGGTCGCGGGCGTGGTGGGGACGACGACCAGGTCGGCCCCGGCGAACACGGCGTCCAGCTCGGCCTGCAGCTGCACCCGGAACTGCAGGGCCCGCAGGAGGTCGGCGGCCGGTGTGGTGATGCCCTGGCTGATCCGGCGCACCGTCACCGGGTCGTAGTCGCCCCAGCGGTCGGCGTCGACCCGGTGCACCGCGGCGGCCTCGGTGAACACGACCTGGTAGCCGATGGGCAGCGCCTGCTCGGCCGACGGGATCTCGCCCGGCACGACGGTGGCCCCGGCGTCGGTGAGGACGTCGACGAGGTGGTCCACACCCGCCCGGACGGCCGCGTCGCACAGCGCGGTGAGGTAGCCGCCGGGACGGGCGACCCGCAGGCCGCGCAGGTCGGCCGGGACCGTCGTCGGTGGCAGCGGCGGCAGCCGCGGCACCCGGGGGTCGACGCCGTCCGGGCCGCGGAGCAGGCCGAACAGCAGACCGACGGTGCGGGCGTCGCGGGCCAGCGGGCCGACCGTCTCGGTGGTCCAGGACAGCGGCATCACCCCGGTGCGCGGCACCGCCCCGGCCGTGGGCTTCAGCCCGGTCAGGCCGCACCAGGCCGCGGGCAGCCGGACCGAGCCGCCGACGTCGGTCCCGAGCCCGAACGGGACGACGCCGGCGGCGACCGCGGCCGCGGTCCCGGTCGAGGAACCGCCCGCCCACCGCCCGGGGTCCCACGGGTTGCGGCACGGCCCGGTCAGCGGCGGGTGCGGCCCGCCGACGGCGAACTCGGTCGTCGCGTCCTTGGACACCGGTACCGCGCCCACCGCCTCCAGCCGGGCGACGACCGTCGCCGAGGCCGCCGCCGGGGCGGCGTCCGCGCGGGTGCGCGAGGCCCCGGTCGTCGGCACCCCGGCGACGTCGATGACGTCCTTGACCGCGAACGGCACGCCCTCCAGCGGCCGGGGCGGCCCCTCGGGCGCGCGGTGGTCACGGGCCCGCTCGTGCAGCACCCGGATCGTGCAGTTCAGCTCGGCGTGCAGGCGCTCCAGCCGCTGCGCGGCCCCGGCCGCGCGCCCGGACCACTCCGCACGCAGCTCCGCGGCGCGGGGGTCCGGCCCGGTGGGGGCGCTCCCGGCGACGGCGGGCGGGGCGAGCCACACCTCGCCCCGCGCCGGGTCGGCGGCCGCCGCCGGGACGGGGGCCGCCCGCAGCGCCGCCACCGCGGGCTCGGCGCCCGCGACCGCGTCGTGCATCGCCGTCACCTGGCCGGGGTCGAGGGTGTACCCGAGCCGCGCGGCGAGTGCGCCCAGCTCGTCGGCCGTGCTCACCGGACGGTGGCCTTGCCGCTGAGCAGCGCCTTCGCCACCACGCCGCGCAGCACGTCGTTGGTGCCCTCGCCGATCGACATGAGCGGGGCGTCGCGGTAGAGCCGCTCGACCTCGAACTCGGTGGAGTAGCCGTAGCCGCCGTGGATGCGCATCGCGTCGAGCGCGCACTCCAGGGCCTGCTCGGAGGCGAAGATCTTCGCCATCCCGGACTCGGTGTCCATCCGCACGCCGTCGTCCATCCGCGACGCCGCCCAGTAGGTCATCAGCCGGGCCGCCTGCAGCCGCACCGCGGTCTGGGCGAGCCGCTGCTGGACGGCCTGGAAGTCGCCGATCGGCCTGCCGAAGGCCTCGCGCTCGCGGGCGTAGGACAGGGCCTCGTCGTAGGCGCGCTGGGCGATCCCGACGCTGCGGGCGGCGATGTTGATCCGCCCGGTCTCCAGCGAGGACAGCGCCTGCTGCAGGCCGCGTCCCTCGACCCCGCCGAGCAGCTGCGACGACGGGACGCGCACGCCGTCGAGCACGACCTCGCAGGACTCGGTGCCCTTGTAGCCGAGCTTGCCGATGTCGGCGGTGACCTCGAAGCCGGGAGTGCCCGCCTCGACGAGCAGGATGCTCATGCCCTTGTGCGCGGGCGAGGCCGACGGGTCGGTCTTGACCAGCACCGGGAGCGGGTCGGCGTGCCGGGCGTTGGTGATCCACATCTTGGTGCCGTCGATGACGTAGTCGTCGCCGTCGCGGCGGGCGGTGGTGCGGATGCCCTGCAGGTCGGTGCCGGCGCCGGGCTCGGTCAGCGCGATCCCGGTGCGCCGCGCGCCCGTCGCGAGCTCGGGGAGGTAGCGCTGCTTCTGCTCCTCGGTGCCGTGGTTCGCGAGCAGGAAGCAGGACACCGAGTGGCTGCCGAGGATGCCGGCGATGCCCATCCAGCCCCGCGAGATCTCCTCGAAGGTGAGCGCGAACGAGACGGTGTCGGCGGCCAGGCCGCCGTACTCCTCCGGGACGGCGAGGCCGAACAGACCGAGCTGCTTCATCCCCTCGACGATCTCGGTGGGGTAGCGGCCCGACTGCTCCCACTCCCGCGCGACGGGGACGATCTCCTTGTCGACGAAGGCGCGCAGCGTGTCCCGGTAGAGGCGCTGCTCGTCGGTGAACCGGAAGTCCATGTCAGTCCTTCCCCAGCGCGCCGGAGCTCCGGAGCGCGGTGATCCTGGTGTCGTCGTAGCCCAGCTCGCGCAGGACGCGGTCGGTGTCGGCACCCATCACGGGTGCGGCGCGGGTCGGGGCCCGGTCGGCGCCGGGCGGGCCCACCCGGACCGCGCTGCGCAGGGTGCGGACCGGGCCGAAGTCGGGGTGCGGGGTCTCGGCGACGAGGTCGCGCTCGACGGTGTGCGGGTCGGTCAGGGCGCCCGCGACGTCGCGGACCGGGGCGCAGGGGACCGAGGCCGCGTAGAGCGGGGCGAGCCACTCCGCGACCGTGCGGGTCCGGAACAGCGCCTCCAGCTCGGGCAGCAGCGCGTCGCGGTGCAGGTTGCGGTCGGCGAAGGTCGCGAAGCGGGGGTCCTCGGCCAGGTCCGGGCGGCCCAGCACGACGGTGAGCCGCTGCCAGAACTTCTCCTTCGCACACCCGACGACCAGCCAGCCGTCGGAGGCCTCGAAGGCCTGGAAGGGCACCAGCGAGGGGTGGGCCGACTGCCGGGTGCGCACCGGTTCGAAGCCCGCGGTCAGGTGCCAGGTCCCGGGGTAGGCGAGCAGGCTCACCGCGGTGTCGTAGAGCGAGACGTCGCAGTCGGTGCCGACGCCGTCGCGCCGCGCCCCGTGGATCGCGCCCAGCAGCGAGATCGCGGCGACGTAGCCGCCGCAGTAGTCGACCAGGCTCGGCCCGGTCTTCTGCGGGGCGCCGCCGGGCTCGCCGGTCAGCGACATCCAGCCCGCCAGTGCCTGCAGGACGTAGTCGTAGCCCGGCTCCGCCGAGCGCGGGCCGGTCATCCCGAACCCGGTCAGCGAGCAGCAGACGATCTGCGGGTTGACCTCCTTGAGGTCCTCGTAGCGGATCCCCAGCGTCGCCGGGACGTCGGCGCGCAGGTTGGAGAACACGGCGTCGGCGGTGCGGACCAGGTCGTGGAACACCTCGCGGCCCTCGGGGGTGCGCACGTCGAGGGTGACCGAGGACTTGTCCCGGTTGAAGGACTGGAAGAACAGCGAGTCGCCCGGCGCGGTGTAGGGCGGGATCGCGCGGCCGACGTCACCGCCGACCGACGGGTCCTCGATCTTGATGATCTCCGCGCCCAGCTCGGCGAGGTGCATCGACCCGAACGGGCCGGCGCCGTACTGCTCCAGCGAGACGATCCGGATGTCCTCCAACGGCCGCCGGGTCACGCGCCCTCCACCGTCAGCGGCTCCGCGGCCTGCGGGAACAGCGACGACGCCCCGCCCACCTCCCGCTTGTGCACGTAGAAGGTCCGCCGGAAGCTCAGCACCTCGACCGCGTCCTGGTTCAGGGTGCGGGTCCGCACGGTGACGATCCCGGCGGTCGGGCGGGAGGAGGACTCGCGCTTGTCCAGCACGATCGACTCCGACCAGATGGTGTCCCCGGCGAACACCGGCGCGGTGAGCTTCAGGTCGTCGAGACCCAGGTTGGCGAACGCGTTCTGGGTGGTGTCGGTGACCGACTGGCCCATCGCGATGGAGATCGTCAGCGGGGAGACGACGAGCATCCGGCCGAACTCCGAGGACTCGCCGACCTGGCGGTTGAAGTGCGCCTGGTTGGTGTTCATGGTCAGCAACGTGAACCAGGTGTTGTCGGTCTCGGTGATCGTCCGGCCCAGCGGGTGCTGGTAGACGTCGCCGATCTCGAAGTCCTCGTAGAAGCGTCCCTGCCAGCCCTGCTTGATCGTCACGTGCGTGTCGTCCTTCCGGTGGGTGGTGGTCATCCGCGCTCGATGTCCTCGAGGCGGCGGTTCGTGGTGCGTTCGCCGAACAGGGCCATGACCAGGCCGAGCAGCAGTGCCGCCGCGGCGAGGTAGACGTAGACGGCGGTGAGGCCGAGGCCGGCGAAGGTCGCGGCGACGAGGAGGCCGCCGGCGACCCCGGCGAGCCGGCCGGAGCCGTTCGCGATGCCGGAGCCCAGGCCGCGCAGGTGCAGCGGGAAGACCTCGGCGATGTAGGTGTAGAGGACCGGCACCGTCGCCTGCATGAACATCGCCGCGAGGAAGCCGGTCACCGCGATCGCGACCGGGTGCGTGACCAGGCCGAAGGCGAGCACCAGGCCCGCGGAGAGGGTCTGCAGCACCAGGACGACCGCGCGCCGGTCGAAGCGGTCCACCACCGGCGCCACGAGCAGCGCCCCGGGCACGGCGGCGATCGCGAGGACCGAGGCGAAGGTCAGGCTCTCGGCCGTGGTGTACCCGCGCTCCACGAGCAGCGTCGGCACCCAGGAGCTGAAACCGTAGAACGAGAGGATCAGGAACACGCAGGCCGTCGAGGCGACCACGGTCCGGCGCAGCGTCGCGCCGCGCAGCAGGTCCGACAGCCGTCCCTCGGGCCTCGGGGGGTCGGGGACCGGTTCGGGCAGGTCGGTGCCGAGCTGGGCGCGGGCCTCGTGCTCCATCCGGGCCACGAGCCGTTCGTCGCGGGGGTCGGGGGACCGGCCCTGTGCCGAGCGCCAGCGGACCGACTCGGGGACCGTCCGCCAGGCGACGAGGGCGACGACCGCGCCGAGCGCGCCCACGACGAAGATCCAGCGCCAGGAGCCCGGTCCGAGCGGGACGACGATCCGCGCCAGCCACGCGGCGATCGGGATGCCGGCGAGGCCGACGGCGAGCAGCAGCGCCTGGTACCGGCCCCGCAGCGAGCGCGGGAACATCTCGCTCACCCAGACCAGCAGGACCCCGGTCGTGGCCTGCAGCCCGAACCCGGTCAGCACCCGCAGCACGCCCAGCGACCAGGCGTCCCAGCTCAGCGCGCTCAGCAGCGAGCAGACGGAGAAGAACAGGACGGCCCCGAGCAGGACGGGGCGGCGGCCGTAGCGGTCGGAGAGGCGGCCGCCGACGATCGCCCCGGCGAACATCCCGACGAACGCGGCCGAGGTGACCGCGCCGACCTCCCCGATGGACAGCCCCCACTCGGCCCGCAGCGCGGGCGCGGCGTAGGCGAAGGAGTTGAGGTCCACCAGGTCGAAGACGAACAGCGCACCGAGCACCGCCACCCAGCGGCGGTGTGTCGGGGTGGCGACCGGGATGCGGTCGAGCCGGGCGGCCAGGTCCGTGACGGGGGCCGGAGCGGGCGGCACGCCGGCCGCCTGCCGGTCACCGGGTGGGTCGACGGTCATCGCGTACTCCCCTCGGCGGGCGCCGTCGCCCGCCTTCCGGTCCGCGGGGGCCGACCGGACCCCGCCTCCGCACGGTAAACATCAGACACTTTCAGAATCAAGACCCTCCAACGGTCACGAGCTGCTGGAAGTGCTCGACCGATGTGTCAGACCTATACCGTCGGGCGATGGTCCCGGGCAACGCCCGACCGGTACCCTGGAACGGGTCGCGGGACGCGCGGCACGGTGGACGACAGGGCGGCGGCGTGAACATGGGTGCGACCCGGGATCCGCGTGACGGCGTCACCGTGCCGACCGACGCACCGGCGGGGGAGCGGCCCCGCGACGGTCACCGGCCGCCGACGGCGCGGCTGCGGGTCCAGCGGGTCCGTCCCGCCTACCGGCAGGTGGCCGACGAGCTGCGCGCGCAGATCATGCGCGGCGCCCTGCCCGCCGGCACCCGGCTGCCCGCGGAGTCCGAGCTGACCGGCATGTTCGGGGTGAGCCGCTCCACGGTCCGCGAGGCGCTGCGGGTCCTGGCCAGCCAGCACCTGATCGACACCCGGCGCGGGGTGCAGGGCGGCTCGTTCGTCGCCGCGCCGGACCCCGCCCGCCTGGTCGAGGACGTCGGCGGCGCGCTCGGGGTGCTGGTCGCGACGCCGCAGCTCGGCATGGCCGACCTGCTGGAGGCCCGGCTGCTGCTCGAGCCCGCGGCGGCCCGGCTGGCCGCCCAGCGCGCCGCGCCGGAGACGATCGAGGCGCTGCGCGCCGCGGCGGCGGCACCGCGGGACCCGCGCGACCCCAGCGGGTTCGTCGAGCACATGGACTTCCACACCACGGTGCTCATGGCCACCGGCAACCTGATGATCACCATGATGGGCCAGCCGGTGGGCGACGTGCTCCGCACCCGGCTGAACCGGCACGTCGTCGCGGCCGAGCACTGGGCCGAGGTCGACGCCTGCCACGCGACGATCACCGAGCACATCGCCCGGGGCGAGGCGGCGCAGGCCGAGGAGGCCATGCGCAGCCACCTGCTCGACCTGCGCGACATCTACGGCCGCCCGGGAGCGTGGAAGTCCGACTGAGTGCCGCGCACGGCAGGATGGTGGCGTGCGCACCGTCCTCGACCTGCTCCGGCTGCTGGCCGACCGGGCCGACGGCGGTGCCCGCGACGGTGAGCTGGACCGCGTCGTCGCGGAGCTGGCGGCCTCCGAGCCGGAGGCCGGCGCACTGACCCTGCGGGTGCGGGCGGCGATGGACGCCGGGCGCCGCCGGGAGTCCGAGCTCGCCGCGCTGGTCGGCATCGCCCGCGACCTCGCCTCGGAGTCCGACCCCGGCTCGGTGCTGCAGGCGATCGTGCGCCGGGCGCGCGGGCTGCTCGGCACCGACGTCGCCTACCTGACCCTGCACGACCCCGAGCGCGGGGACACGTTCATGCGGGTCACCTCCGGATCGGTCTCGCACCGCTTCCAGTCGCTGCGGCTCCCGCTCGGGGCCGGGCTGGGCGGTCTCGTCGCGGCCAGCCGCACCCCGCACTGGACCGGCCGCTACGCGGGCGACGGCCGCTACCGGCACACCGAGGAGATCGACACCGCGGTCGCCGAGGAGGGCATCGTCGGCATCTGCGGCACCCCGCTGCTGGTCGACGACGAGTTCGTCGGCGTCCTGTTCGCCGCCAACCGGTCCGCCCGCCCCTTCACCGCCGAGGACGTCGCCCTGCTCGGCTCGCTGGCCGCGCTCGCCGCGGTGTCGCTGGTGCAGACCCGGCGCCTCGCCGACACCGCCACCACGCTGCGCGAGCTGCGCGGCGCGCACGCCGCGATCGCCGAGGCCGCCGACGCCCACGACCGGTTCGCCGGGGTCGTCCTGGAGGGCGGCGACGTCGGCGACATCGCCGAGGCGCTCGGCAGGCTGCTCGGCGGGTGGGTCGCGGTGCTCGACGGCGACGGCGCCACCGCCGCGGCCCACGGCCCGGTCCCGCCCGGCCTGGACGCCCGCGCCGCGCTGCGCCGCGCCGGGGAGCGCGACGGCGCCGGGCGCCCGGTACCGGTGCCGTGCGCCGGCGGCGTCTGGGTGACCGCGGTGATCGCCGGTGGTCAGCGCCTCGGGACGCTGCTGATCGGCGGGCTCGGTGCCGGGGACCCCCTGACCCCCGGCCAGGTCCGCACCGTGGAGCGGGCGGCGATGGTCACGGCGTTGGTGCTGCTGTTCGCCCAGCGCGCCGACGAGGCCGACCGGCTCGACCGCGCCGACGCCCTCACCGAGCTCCTCGCCGCGTCCGGGGCCCCGCGACCGACGACGCTGACCCGGCTCGCCGCGCTCGGGGTGTCGCCCCGGCGGCCGCACGTGCTGCTGGTCTGCCGCTGCCACCCCGCCCGGCGACGGGCGCTGGCCCGGGAGGCGGCCGCGCTCGGCGGCCGTTCCGGGCTGGTCGGGGAACGGGACGGCGCGGTGGTCGTGCTGCTGCCCGGCACCGACCCGGCCGCGGCCGGTGCCCGGCTCGCGCGTCCGGCGTCGGAGCAGGACCCCGACGGGGCGGTGACGGTCGGCGGCGTCGGCCCGCTGCACCCGGCCGACGGCGCGGACGCCGCGCTGGCCGAGGCCCGTCGCTCGGCGGAGGCGCTGGTCGCGCTGGACCGGGAGGGGGAGTGCGCCTCGGCGTCGGACCTCGGGTTCGCCGGGCTGCTGCTCGGCGAGCGCCCGGACGTCGCCGGGTACGTGCGCGGCATCCTCGGGCCCGTCGCCGAGCACGACGCGCGCCGCGGCAGCGAGCTGCTGCGCACCCTGGAGGCCTACTACGCCGCGGGCGCCAGCCCGACCCGGGCCGCGGCGGCGCTGCACGTGCACGTCAACACCGTGGCCCAGCGGCTCGACCGGGTCGCGTCGCTGCTGGGCCCACGCTGGCAGGACCCGGACCACGGGCTGGAGCTGCAGCTCGCGCTGCGGCTGCACCGGCTGGGCACACCGCGACCGGAGGGGACACCGTGACCGACCGCCGTACCGACCCGACCACCGACTGCAGCACCGACCTCACGGCCGTCGCGGCGGGGCTCGACGCCGAGGACCCGCTCGCCGGGTACCGCGACCGGTTCCTGCCCGCCGACGGCGTCGTCGCCTACCTCGACGGGAACTCCCTCGGCCGCCCGCTGCGGGCGACGGCCGAGCGCATGGAGCGGTTCGTGCGCGCGGACTGGGGCACCCGGCTGATCCGCGGCTGGGACGAGGGCTGGGTCGACCGGCCGCGCAGCCTGGGGGACCGGATCGGGGCGGCCGCGCTCGGCGCCGCGCCGGGGCAGGTCGTCGTCGCCGACTCCACGACCGTGCTGCTCTACAAGCTGGCCCGGGCCGCCGTCGACCACCAGGCGGCCGCGGGGCGCCGCGAGATCGTCGTCGACACCGACAACTTCCCGACCGACCGCTACGTGCTCGAGGGCATCGCCGCCGAGCGCGGCGCGGTCTTGCGGTGGATCACCTCCGACCCGGCCTCGGGCGTCACGCCCGAGCAGGTCGCGGCCGTCGTCGGGCCGGACACGGCGCTGGTGCTGCTGTCCCACGTCGCCTACCGCTCCGGGTTCCTCGCCGACGCGCCCGCGATCACCCGGGCCGCCCACGACGCCGGTGCGCTGGTGCTCTGGGACCTGTCGCACTCGGTCGGGTCGGTCCCGGTCCGGCTCGACGCGTGGGGCGCCGACCTCGCCGTCGGCTGCGGCTACAAGTACCTCAACGGCGGTCCGGGCGCGCCGGCGTTCGGCTACCTCGCCGCCCGGCACACCACGACGCTGCGCCAGCCGATCACCGGCTGGTTCGGCCACCGCGCGCCGTTCGCGATGGGGCCCGGCCACGAGCCGGCGCCCGACGTGCGCGCCCTGCTGTCCGGCACCCCGCCGGTGCTGGCCTCGGTGCCGCTGGAGTGCGGGGTGGAGCTGCTGGCGCAGGCCGGGATCGACGCCGTCCGCGCCAAGTCGGTGCGGCTCACCGGGTTCGCCCTCGACCTCGCCGACACCCTGCTCGCCCCGCACGGCGTCACCGTGGCCTCACCGCGCGACCCGGACCGCCGCGGCGGGCACGTCACGCTGCGCCGCGAGGACTTCGCGCAGGTCAACGCCCGGCTGTGGGAGCGGGGGGTCATCCCGGACTTCCGGGCCCCGGACGGCATCCGGATCGGGCTCGCGCCGCTGTCGACCTCGTTCGCCGAGGTCCTCGCCGGGATGACCGCGCTCGCCGAGGAGGTCGCCCGATGAGCGACGACGGCACGAACACCCGGCCGGTCGAGGACGGTGTGGTCCGCGACTTCCGGGAGAACCTGTCCTACGGCGGCTATCTCGACCTCGACCGGGTGCTGGGCGCGCAGCACCCCCGCAGCCGCCCCGAGCACCACGACGAGCTGCTGTTCATCGTCCAGCACCAGACCTCGGAGCTGTGGCTGAAGCTGGTGCTGCACGAGCTGGGCAGCGCCGCCGACGACACGGCCGCCGACGACCTGTCGCTCGCCCTCAAGCGCCTGGCCCGGGTCAAGCACGTGCAGCGCACCCTCATCGAGCAGTGGTCGGTGCTCGCGACGCTGACGCCGTCGGAGTACGTGCAGTTCCGCGGCGCGCTCGGCACCTCGTCGGGGTTCCAGAGCTACCAGTACCGGGCCGTGGAGTTCCTGCTGGGCAACAAGAACGCCGCGATGCTGGAGCTGTTCGCCGACGACGCCGCGGCGCACGCGCTGCTCGACGCGGCGCTGCACCGGCCCAGCCTCTACGACGAGTTCCTGCGCCTGCTCGCCCGCCGCGGGTTCGCCGTCCCCGCCGACCTGCTCGACCGCGACGTCACCCTCGCCCACACCTACCGCGAGGACCTGGTGCCGGTGTTCGCCGAGGTCTACGCCGACCCCGAGACGCACTGGGACCTCTACGAGGCCTGCGAGGAGCTGGTCGACATCGAGGAGAACTTCCAGCTGTGGCGCTTCCGGCACCTCAAGACCGTCGAGCGGACGATCGGGGTGCGGCGGGGGACCGGTGGGTCCAGCGGCCGGGACTTCCTGCGCCGGGCGCTGGACCTCACCTTCTTCCCCGAGCTCTACGCCGTGCGGACGGCGATGTAGCGGGCCCTCACGGCACCTGCGCGCGCCGCCGCGCCGACAGCCCCGACCGGTACTGCCGCGGGATCGCGTGCCCCCGGAAGTCCTGGTCCAGGGCCGCGTTCAGCGTCCAGTACGGGTCCACCAGGTGTGGCCGCGCGATCGCGCACAGGTCCGCCCGGCCGGACGCGATGATCGTGTTCGCGTCCTCCACGCTGGACACCGCGCCGACGGTGATCGTCGGGACGCCGGTCTCCTGACGGATCCGGTCCGCGAACGGCGTCTGGTAGAGCCGCCCGTAGGCCGGCTTCGCCTCGGTGCTGGTCTGGCCGGTGGAGACGTCGACGATGTCCGCGCCGTGCGCACGCAGCATCGGGGCCAGCGCGACCGCGTCGTCGCCGTCGAAGCCGCCGTCGGCGACCCAGTCGGTGGCGCTGATCCGGACGCTGACCGGCTTGTCGGCCGGCCACACCTCGCGGACGGCGTCGAGGATCCGCAGCGCCAGCCGGGCCCGGTTCTCGAGGCTGCCGCCGTGGTCGTCGGTGCGCCGGTTCGACGCCGGGGACAGGAAGCTCGACACCAGGTAGCCGTGCGCGAAGTGCAGCTCGACCATGTCGAACCCGGCCTCGTCGGCCCGGCGGACCGCGGCGACGTGGTCGGCGACGACCCGGTCCAGGTCGGCCGCGGTCGCCTCGCGCGGCACGGCGCTGTCGGAGCGGTAGGGCAGCGGCGACGGCGCCAGGATCTCCCAGTTGCCCTCGTCGAGGGGCTCGTCGATGCCCTCCCACATGACCTTCGTCGAGCCCTTGCGCCCGGCGTGCCCGATCTGTGCGCCGATCTTCGCGTCGGTGTTCTCGTGCACGAACCGCACGACCCGCGCCCAGGCGTCGCGCTGGGCGTCGGTCCAGAGGCCGGGGCAGCCGGGGGTGATCCGGCCGTCGGCGGAGGTGCAGATCATCTCGGTCATGACCAGGCCGGCGCCGCCCTGCGCGCGCCCGCCCAGGTGCACCAGGTGCCAGTCGGTCGGCACGCCGTCGACGGCGGAGTACTGCGCCATCGGCGAGACGACGATCCGGTTCGGCAGCGTCATGCCGCGCAGCCGGTAGGGGTGGAACATCGGCGGGGTGCCGGTCTCGACCTCGAGACCCTGGTCGCGGGTCCGGTCGGCGAGCCAGGCGTCGACCCGGCCGACGTAGCCGGCGTCGCGGAGCTTCAGGTTGTCGTAGGTGACCCGCTGCGAGCGGGTGAGCAGCTGGAACACGAACTGCTGGGGGTCCAGGTGTCGGTAGCGGCGGACGCCCTCGAACCACTCCAGGCTGGTCTGCGCGGAGCGCTGCAGCGACTCGACGACCGGCTTGCGGTCCTCCTGGTACGCCTTGAGCGCGGCCTCGACGGTCGGCTCCCGGTCGATCGCGCCGGCCAGGCCGATCGCGTCCTCCAGCGCGAGCTTGGTGCCCGAGCCGATGGAGAAGTGCGCGGTGTGCGCGGCGTCGCCGACCAGCGCGACGTTCCCGGCCCGCCAGGACCCGTTGCGCATGACGGCGAACGACAGCCAGCCGGAGTTGTTGCCGATCAGGCCGTGGCCGTCGAGCAGGTCGGCGAAGACCTC
Source organism: Pseudonocardia sp. TMWB2A (assembly GCF_017312135.1). Lineage (NCBI taxonomy): Bacteria > Bacillati > Actinomycetota > Actinomycetes > Pseudonocardiales > Pseudonocardiaceae > Pseudonocardia > Pseudonocardia sp. TMWB2A. The sequence continues at coordinate 4,873,991 of NZ_QKQY01000002.1, read as the reverse complement.
CTCGCAGAACCGCAGGGAGCGCTCGTCGTTCTCGCCGGGCCTCCGCTCGGCGGCGGCGAACTCGGCGAGCCCGGCGCGCTCCCAGGTGTCGGAGTCGGTCTCGACGATGAACGTGGAGCGCTCCCCGTCGAAGGGGTAGATGTGCGCCCAGAACAGCCCGAACTCGGTCTCCACGAACTGGAAGGTGAAGCAGTCGAACGGCCGGGTGGTCGCGAACCAGACGTACTTGGCGGTGCGCCGGTCCAGGCTCGGCCGGAACTCCTCCGACAGGGCCTCGCGGATGCGGGAGTTGACGCCGTCGGCGGCGATGACGAGGTCGTTCTCGCGGCGCAGCGTGTCCAGGTCGGGCGCCTCGGTGCAGTAGCGCACGTCCACGCCCAGCTCCGCGGCGCGCTCGCCGAGGATGCCGAGCAGCCGCTTGCGCTCCAGCGCGGCGAAGGCATGGCCGTCGCTGCGCTCGCGGGCGCCGAGGACGTCGACGTCGATCGCCGACCAGTGCCGGAACTCCGCGGAGATGCGATCGAGGGACTCCGGGTCGGCGGCCGAGATGTTGTCCAGGGTCTCCTCGGAGAACACGACCCCGAAGCCGAAGGTGTCGTCGGCGCGGTTGCGCTCGTAGACGACCACCTCGCGCGACGGGTCGGTCTTCTTCAGCAGGATGGCGGAGAACAGCCCGCCGGGGCCGCCGCCGACGGACGCGATGGAGTGGGCGCTCACGGGAGGTTCACCAGTCCTTCCTGGACGACCGAGGCCAGCGGGCGGCCGTCGGCGGAGTAGAGGCGGGCGGTGCCGAGCCCGGTGCCGCGGGTGGCGACCGGGGAGGTCTGGACCAGCGCGACCCAGGAGTCCATGCGGCCGTCGTGGTGCCACCACATGGCGTGGTCGAGGCTGGCGGTGACGACGCCGTCGTCGGCCCAGGCGGCGCCGTGGCGGCGCAGGATCGGCTCCAGCAGCGTGTAGTCGCAGACGTAGGCCAGGGCGCTGCGGTGGATCGCCGGGTCGTCGGGCAGCCGTTCCCAGGCCTTCAGCCACACGGTCTGGCGGGCGACCCGCACACCGTCGTGGGTGGTGTAGAGCGCCGACGGGGCGTGCCGGATGTCGAAGGAGCGGTGGTACCGCCAGTACTCGGCGTCGCGGGTGTCCGCGCCGACCAGCACGTCGGCCGTGCTCGGCAGCTCCTCCGGGTCACCCGCCTCCGGGGGCAGGGTGTCGGCGTGCTCGACGGCGCCGTCGACCGGCACCGCGAACTGCGCCATCGCCCGGAAGATCTCCTTGCCGCCCTGCAGGCCGCGGACCGCACGGTGGGAGAAGCCGCGGCCGTCGCGGACGCGCTCGACCTCCCAACGGGTCTGGGTGTGCACGTCGCCCGCGCGCAGGAAGTAGCCGTGCAGGTTCGCGACGCGACGGTCGTCGCCGACGGTGAGGGTCATGGCCCGCTCGGCCTGGGCGACGAGCTCGCCGCCGTAGGCGCGGCCCGACGGGATGACCTGGTGGTGGGCGAGGAACGCGTCGTCCCCGTCCTTGGTCAGGTCCAGCGCCGCGAGCAGCGGGGCGACGGACCTCTCGCTGGTGGAGGGCATCGGAGTGGTCATGCGCGGCGGTACCCCTCGAGGCTCGCGTCGTCGACCTCGGGGAGGTTGACGACGATGTTGTCCGGCGTCCGGCAGGTCAGCCACACCAGTTCCTCGGTGGTCGACATGTTGCCCTCGACGTGCGGCATGAACGGCGGGACGAACACGAAGTCGCCCTCGGTCATCTCGGTCCACTGCTCGTAGTTCTCGCCGTACCAGATCCGGCCGGTGCCCTTGAGCACGTAGCCGCCGGTCTCGGCCTCGCCGTGGTGGTGCGGCAGCGAGCGGTAGCCCGGCTCGTTGGAGACCCGGCCGAACCAGATCCGGGTGGCCGGGGTGTGCTGCGGCGACACGCCCGAGACGCGGACGCAGCCACCGGACTGGCCGGTGCCGGTGTCCTCGGACCCGGCGCGGGTGACGACGGGTACGGCGGACCAGGCGAGCTCGGTGCCGTCCTGCTTGCTCTGCTCACTCATGCGCACTCCTCGAATTCGGTGCCGGTCTTCGGTGTGCCGGTGTTCGCGGTACCGGTCTTCTCGATGCGGATCGGGGTGGTCAGGACGCCGACGCCGGCCAGCGCGACCTCGACGACGTCGCCGTCGGCCAGGAACCACGGCGGGGTCGCCCCGGCGCCGACGCCGGCCGGGGTGCCGGTGAGCACGACGTCGCCGGGGGACAGGCGGGTGAACGCCGAGATGTAGGCGAGCAGGGCGGGCGCGTCGAACACCAGGTCCGCGGTGTCGCCGGACTGCACGACCTCGTCGTTGACCCGGCAGGTCAGCGCGAGCCCGGCGGCGGGGTCCAGCTCGTCGGGGGTGACGAGGACCGGGCCGAGCGGGGTGGTCGCGTCGAACGCCTTGCCCGGGAGCCACTGCCCGGTGTGGTGCTGCCAGGCGCGCACCGACAGGTCGTTCGCCGCGGTGTACCCGGCGACGGCGGCCAGCGCCTCGTCCCGCGTCGCCCGGTGCAGCGGGGCGCCCACGACGACGGCGAGCTCGGCCTCCCAGTCCGGCCGCCCCGCCCAGTCCGGCAGCGTCACGGTGTCGGCGGGGCCGGTGAGGGTGTCGGCGAACTTGGTGAACAGGGTCGGGTGCTCGGGCAGGTCCCGACCCATCTCGCGGATGTGTCCCGCGTAGTTGTGCCCGCAGCAGACGATCTTCGACGGCCGGGGGACGACCGCGGCGAGGCCGCCGGCAGGGGTGGCGGGGCCCTCCGCGGGGGACGGGGCGGCGACCGCGCGGGCCGTCCGGAGCCCGTCCGGGTCGCGGAGCAGGTCGCCGACGTCGCGGTGGGGGAGCACCACCCACTCCTCGCCGGCGGCGACGGCGGCGACGGTTTCGTCGCCCGACCGCAGGGTCGCCAGACGCATCCCGACCTCCTGATGTGTCGTGTCGTTGACGGTGACCACTGAAACACGATGAACACGGCCTCGGCAAGCGTGCCTGCACGATCTGCGTCATGCGGACAGTGCTCGCGTTTCGTGGCCATGACGTGCTGATCTCGGCTGTGATCGGAGCGTCCGAGGGGGTTGCCCGCTCCGGTGACCGCATGCTCTGATGACTGCCGTCACGTCAGCGATATACGGCTCGTGCCGGGAGAAGGGGACGCCGTGACCGACCAGCGGTTCTGGAACCCCAAGACCGAGCTCATGCCGCGCGCGGAGCTGGTCGAGCTGCAGCTCGCGAAGCTGCGCCGGGTCCTGGCCTGGGCGAAGAACCGCAGCCCGCACTACCGGCGCACCCTCGCCGGCGTCGACCCGGACCGGATCCGCACCCGCGACGACCTCGCCCGCATCCCGTTCCTCACCCGCGAGGAGTGGATGGCCTCGCAGGAGGCGCACCCGCCGTTCGGCGAGCTGCCGGTCACCGGCGCCCACGACGCGATCCGGCTGCACACCACCTCCGGCACCTCCGGGCGCACCCCGCTGCGTGCGCTGGACTCCCGCAAGGACTGGTCCTGGTCGGCGGAGATGTGGTGCTACGCGCTCTGGGGCGCCGGAGTCCGCCCGCACGACGTCGGCTACGTCGCGTTCGGCTACGGCTCGTTCATCGGGTTCTGGGGCCTGCACAACGGGCTGGAGAAGATCGGCGCGCTGACCATCCCGGGCGGCGCGCAGTCCACCGCCCAGCGGGTGCGCCAGATCCACGACTTCGGCGCGACCGTCGTCGCGTCCACCCCGACCTACGCGCTGCGCCTGGCCGCCGAGGCCGAGGAGCTGGGCATCGACCTGGTGAACGGCCCGGTCCGCCGCGTGATCCTCTCCGGTGAGCCCGCCGGGTCCATCCCGGAGACCAAGGCGCTCATCGAGCGGAAGTGGGGCGCGGCGGCCTACGACACGGCGGGCATGACCGAGGTGTCGACGATCGTCATGTTCACCCCGGCCGAGCAGCCCGGCGGCTGCCACGTCATCGAGGACCACCTCCTGGAGGAGGTGATCGACCCGGAGACCGGGCGCGAGGTCGGCTACGGCGAGCGCGGCGAGCGGGTCTGCACCTCCTTCGGGCGCTCGACCACCCCGCTGCTGCGCTACCGCACCGCCGACCTGGTGGTGAAGGTCCCCGGCTCCCGGACGACGTCCGGCCGCACCTGGGACCTCTACGAGGGCGGGATCATCGGCCGGGTCGACGACATGAAGCTCGTCCGCGGCACGAACGTCTACCCGGGCGCCGTCGAGGCGATCGTCCGGGGCTTCGACGGGGTCGAGGAGTTCCAGATCCGCATCTCCCGCCCCGGTGACCGCGACGAGATCGAGCTGCTGCTCGAGCCCGCGGCGACCGTGGACGACACCGGGTGGGACCTGCTGTCCGGGCGGGTCGCCGCCGAGCTGGCCGACTCCCACGAGGGCCTGCGCTTCCACGTGCGCCGCGCCGCGACCGGGGAGCTGCCCCGCTTCGAGCTGAAGGCCAAGCGGCTCACCGACCTGCGTCCGGCCGTCTGACCGGGCCCGCCGCCGACCCGACCCGCGAGGAGCCCGCCATGAGTACGACCAGCACCACGACCACCGCGCCGCCCGCCCCGCGTGCCGCCGCCGACCGGGCGACGGACCTGCTCGGCGCCCCGCTCGACGACGCCGAGCAGGCCCTGCTCGACGTCTACGACCGGATCGTCGCCGCGCTGCGCCGCGACGACCTCCCGCCCTGCGTCGCCGCGAACCTGCGCGCCGCGCTCGCCCCGGTCGCCGTCGCCGTCACCGATCTCGGCCTGCGCTTCGAGCACCTGACCGACCTGGGCGTGTAGCCGCGCGGCGCGCTCCGCGCAGCGCCGATCGGACAGCGACCACGCCCACGGGATAGGCGCCACGCGATCCGGTGCCTAGCGTCGGTACCGACGACCACCCCCACCACCACGACCACCACGACGAGAGGACGGCCATGGCCGAACGGTCCTTCGCCGCCGAGGTGCAGAAGCTGCGCGCCGGAGCCGGCGAGACACTGCACGTCGAAGGCATCCTGGCCGTGACGAAGGCGCTGCTGCAGTCCGGCGTCGCCTACGTCGGCGGCTACCAGGGCGCGCCGATCTCGCACCTCATGGACGTCCTCGGCGACTCCCGCGAGATCCTCGACGAGCTCGACGTCCGGTTCGAGAACTCCGCCTCCGAGGCGACGGCCGCGGCCATGCTGGCGGCGTCGGTGCACCACCCGCTGCGCGGCGCGATCACCTTCAAGTCCCCGGTCGGCACGAACGTCGCCTCCGACGCGCTGGCCAACCTCGCCTCCGGCGGGGTCACCGGCGGTGCGCTGGTGATCCTCGGCGAGGACTACGGCGAGGGCTCCTCGATCATGCAGGAGCGGGTGCACGCGTTCGCGATGAAGTCGCAGATGTGGCTGCTCGACCCGCGCGCCAACACCACCGCGATCGTGAACGCGGTCGAGTCCGGGTTCGCGCTGTCCGAGGCGTCGAACACCCCGGTGTTCCTGGAGCTGCGGCTGCGGTCCTGCCACCTGCACGGCGGGTTCGTCGCCAAGGACAACGTGCGGCCGCCGATGACCGTCGCCCAGGCCGCGGACGCCCCGCGGCGCAGCGTCGACCGGATCGTGCTGCCGCCCGCGTCGTTCGCCCACGAGCGCGAGAAGCTGGAGGACCGCTGGCCCCGGGCGGTCGAGTTCATCCGCGAGCACGGTCTCAACGAGCTGTTCCCGGGCGACGGCACCGCCTCCGACGTGGGCATCATCGTCCAGGGCGGGCTGTACAACACGCTGAACCGGTCGATGGAGCTGCTCGGGGCCTCCGACACGCTCGGCCGCACCCGCGTCCCGACCTACGTCATGAACGTGACCTACCCGGTCGTCGACTCCGAGATCGTCGAGTTCTGCTCCGGCAAGCGTGCGGTGATCATGGTCGAGGAGGGGCAGCCCGACTACATCGAGCAGAACCTGCACGCGATCCTGCGCCGCGCCGACGTCCCGACGGTGCTGCACGGCAAGGACATGCTGGCCGCGGGCGGCGAGTACACCGCCCAGGTCATCACCCGCGGCCTGGAGCAGTTCCTCGGCAAGTACGCCCCCGACGTCGTCACCCACCGGCCGTCGCTGCTGCGCGACCCGGCCGACCCGGCGAGCCCGTTCGCGCCGCGGGTCGCCGCCGAGGTCGTGCGCCCGCGCCCGCCGGGCCTGTGCACCGGCTGCCCGGAGCGCCCGATCTTCTCCGGCCTCAAGCTGGCCGAGCGCGAGACCGGGCAGCACCAGATCTCCGCCGACATCGGCTGCCACCTGTTCGCCATCAACGCCCCGTTCGACCTGGGTGCGACGACGATGGGCTACGGCATGGGCGCCGCGGGCTCGGCCGCGCTGGCCGGCGGCGACGCTGAGAAGCGACCGGTGTCGATCATGGGCGACGGCGGGTTCTGGCACAACGGGCTCGTGTCCGGCGTCGGGAACGCCGTGTTCAACAAGTCCGACCAGGTCATGGTGGTCGTCGACAACGACTACGCGGCCGCCACCGGCGGGCAGGACGTGCTGTCCAGCCACGCCGACCTGGAGCGCCGCTCGACCAAGCACCCGATCGAGAAGGCCGCGCGTGGTCTCGGCATCACCAACGCCACCACGATCGACCACACCTACGACGTCGCCAAGGTCCGCGACACCTTCCTGAAGGCGTTCCGCCGCAAGGAACGCGGGCCCGAGCTGCTGGTGATGCAGTCGGAGTGCCAGCTCAACCGGCAGCGCCGCGTGAAGAAGGACCGCGCCGCGAAGCTGAAGCGCGGCGAGCGTGTCGTGCGGGAGCGGTTCGGCGTCGACCCGGAGACCTGCACCGGCGACCACGCCTGCATCCGGATCTCCGGCTGCCCGTCGCTGACGATCACCGACAACCCGGACCCGCTGCGCACCGACCCGATCGCGACCGTGCTCGACTCCTGCGTCGGGTGCGGGGTCTGCGGCAACAACGCCCACGCGGCGGTGCTGTGCCCGTCGTTCTACCGCACCGACGTCGTCGACAACCCCACGGCCGGTGAGCGGGTCCGCGCCCGCCTCCGGTCCTGGTGGATCACCCTCGTCGGGCGCGGCCTCGACCGCCGCGCCGCCCGGATGGAGGCAGCCTGATGCCCACCGTGATGCCCGCACCGGCGGGTCCCACCGGATCCTGGTACACCGGGACCCGCCCGATCACCCTCGCGATCCTCGCGATGGGCGGCGAGGGCGGCGGGGTGCTCGCCGACTGGGTCGTCGCCGTCGCCGAGGCCGCCGGCTACCACGCGCAGACCACCTCGGTCGCCGGCGTCGCCCAGCGGACCGGGGCGACCGTCTACTACGCCGAGCTGCACCCCCCGGTGCCCGGGACCGACTCGGCCGACGGCGCGGGCCGGGCCGAGCCGGTGCTGTCGGTGTTCCCGACGCCCGGCGAGGTCGACGTCGTCGTCGCCTCGGAGCTGATGGAGTGCGGCCGCGCGGTCCAGCGCGGCTTCGCCACCCCCGACCGCACCACGCTGATCACCTCGACCAACCGCGTCTACTCCATCGACGAGAAGATGCACCTCGGCGACGGCCGCGTCGACTCCGCCGAGCTCGTCGCGGCGGCGGGCCGCGCCGCGCAGCACCTGGTCGCCGCGGACTTCGCCGCGATCGCCGAGGAGCACCGCAGCGTGATCTCCGCGGCGCTGTTCGGGGCGCTCGCCGGGTCCGGGGCGCTGCCCTTCTCCCGGGACCGCTTCGAGCAGGCCATCCGCGACGCCGGCAAGGGCGTCGAGCCGAGCCTGGCCGCGTTCGCGGGAGGGTTCGACGCGGCCACCGCCGCGCTCGCGCCCGCCCCGCCCACGCCGCCCGCGCCCCGCGCACCGGCGACGGTCGACATCGCGATCGGCCCGCGGCCCGTCTCCGCCGAGGAGCGCAAGGAGCGCGAGGAGGCGCGGCGCAACGCCGTCGCCGCGACCGACCCGGAGTCACTGGTGGGGGAGGACCTGCGCCCGCTCGCCCGCACCGTCGCCGACCTCCCGGCCGCGGCGCGTTCCACGGTCCTGCACGGGCTCGTGCGGACCGGCGTCTACCAGGACCTCGACTACGCCGCCCGCTACCTCGACCGGGTCCGCGCGTTCGCCGCCGTCGACCCCGACCCGTTCGGCGACGCCCGTCTCACCACCGAGGCGGCCCGGCACCTGGCGCTGTGGATGTGCTACCAGGACACGATCCACGTCGCGCTGCAGAAGACCCGTGCCCGGCGGCTCGAGCGGGTCCGCGACGAGGCCGGGGTGAGCTCGGCGCAGCTGTCCCAGGTGCGCGAGTACCTGCACCCACAGGCCGAGGAGATCACCGACACGCTGCCGTACCGGCTCGGGAAGGTGCTGCGCCGCTCGAAGGCGTTCACCCGCACCGTCGACCGGGTCACCCGCGAGGGCATGGTCCTGAACACCACCTCGGTGACCGGCTACGCGATGCTCGCGACGATGGCGCGGATGCGGCCCCTGCGGCCGCGGTCGCTGCGGTTCGTCGAGGAGCAGAAGGCGATCGAGGCATGGACCGCGCTCGCGCTCGACACCGTCGCCGCCGACGCGGACCTCGCCGTGGAGATCCTCGTCTGCCAGAAGGTCCTCAAGGGCTACGGCGAGACCTACGCCCACGGCAACGACAGCTTCGCCCTGCTCAGCCAGGCGGCACGGCAGCTGCGCGGCCGTGACGGCGCCGCCGCCACGCTCGCCCGGCTCCGCTCCGCGGCACTGGCCGACGAGGACGGCGCGGCCCTGCGGGCCCAGCTGTCCGGGGCCGGCCTGCCCACCACCGTTCCGTCGAGGAAGAGGAAGCACTGACATGACCACCGGCACCACGACCGGCACCGCGTCCGACGTCGAGCTCATCAACCCGGACACCCTGGCGAAGCCGTCGGGCTTCACCCACGCCGTCCGCCACGGCGACACCGTCCACCTCTCCGGCCAGACCGCGATGGACGCGACCGGCCGGATCGTCGACGGCGACATCGTCGACCAGTTCCGGCAGTCCCTGTCCAACGTCGTCACCGCCCTGCGCGCCGCGGGCTCCGAGCCCGGGGACCTGCTGTCGGTGCGGATCTACCTGCTCGACGTGCCCGGCTACCAGGCCCGCGGCAAGGAGATCGGCGCCATCTGGAAGGAGCTGTGCGGGCGGACCTACCCGGCGATGACCGGCGTCGGGGTCACCGCGCTGTGGCAGCCCGAGGCGCTGATCGAGATCGAGGCGGTCGCGGCGCGCCGGGTCTGAGCGCGGCCCACGGCCGTCGGAGTCCCGCGAGCGCCGGGTCCGGATCACCACCGGGCCCGGCGCTCCGACGTGCGTGGGGCGTCCCGAGACACGGGATCGCCCCATGGACGGCGGCTCACGGGCGTCCGACCCGGCCGGCCTCCAGGACCCAAGGCGGTCGCCTTCTGCCGAACAGTTCATCCGATGAACGGTTTCCGGTGCAGGACCCCGTCGACCGACACTTCCGCGGGGGCGGGACCGGCCGTCGGGGGCACGGGGCCGCCATGCGGAGGCCGAACATGACACCTCGGCACGGGGTCGGCGATCGGAACAGTTCACCGTACGAAGGGTTCCTGTGAACTCGCTTACCCCGTAAGCGAATTCGCTGAGGTCGATCCCCCGAGCCACGGTCGGAGCCGTGAGCCGGGACCGCGCGTGGACCGTCGCCACGTCGGAACGCGGATGACAGGCCGGGCCGGGGTGGTCGGGACGGGACAGGGGCGGCTCAGGCGTCCAGGACGCTGCTGACGTGCTCCCGCGCCGGACCGGCGAGGCGGGCGCGCAGGTCGCCGAAGAGCTCCTCGGCGCGGTCGCCGACCCAGCTCTCGGGCAGCGCCTCCAGCGGCAGGCCCGGGTCGAGGTAGGGCAGGCGTCGCCACACCGTCACGAGCGTCACGAAGTCGGCGAAGGCCTGCTCGGACTCGCCGTCGGCGTCCCGCCAGGCGTGCAGCACCGGCTCCTGACGGGCGACGAAGGCGGAGTACTGGCCGGCGAGGGCGTCGAGGTCCCACCAGGACGCGACGGTCTCCCGCAGCGGGCGGCCGGCGACGTGCCGGCTCCGGAACAGCTCGGTGTAGCCGCGCAGACCGGCGCGGTCCAGGGCGTGCGAGACCTCGGCCTCCAGGTGTGCCGGGGCGACCCACAGGCCCGGTGCGACCGTGCCCAGGCCGAGCCGGATCAACAGGCTGCGCAGCTGATGACGCTGGTCGCGCGCCGACTCGGGCACCGAGAAGGCCACCAGCAGCCAGCCCTCCCCGGCGCCGGCGCGGCGGCGGGAGAAGATCCGCTCGTCGCCCTCGGCGAGCACGTCGGCCAGTGCGGGGGACAGCCGGTACCCGGCGGCGCCGCCGACCTTCTGCGGTTCGAGGAGGCCGCGTCGCTTCAGCCGGGACACCGCGGAGCGGACGGCCTGGCCGTCCACCCCGAGCCCGCCGAGCAGCCGCACCAGCGACGACACCGACAGGGCCCCGCCGCGCTCACGTGCGTAGAGCCCGTACACCGACACGATGAGCCGACGCGGGGGGACGGGAGCGAGGATCTCGTCCGGTTCGGCGACGGTCGTCACGACGACATCGTACGGGCGTGCCCGCACCCCCGGACGAGGGCGACGCGCCGCACCGTCCGGGAAGGACGGTGCGGCGCGTCGCGGGGGAGCGGAGCTCGTCACCCCGCGGCCCGCAGCGGGGTGGCCCGGGGCCGGGGCGCGTCCGCGGTGACCGGTGCGTGCCGGGCGGTCAGGTCGGCGGTGATCCGGGCGTAGGCACCCGGGTCGACCGGCAGCAGCCACTCGCCGAACCGGCGACGGCGGCCGATGCCCGCCCCGAGGTCGGACAGCATCTCGTCGATGTTGTGCAGGGAGAACGGGATGATGTTCGTGCCGCGGGCGTGCTTGCCCTCGGTGCGCTCCTCCATCCAGCGCAGCCGCTCCTGGACGAACGCCCGGCGCTCCTCCACCGACGGCAGGTCGATCCCGCCCGCCAGATGCACACCGATCCACAGCGCCGCGACCTCGGCCGACAGCGGGGACAGGAACGACGAGTTGTACCCGCAGAAGCTCAGGTCCGCCACGGTGTGCGGGTGGATCTGGCGGTAGAGCTCGAAGTTGCCGCGCTCGTCGACCAGCCGGTCCCGCACGTCCTGGGACAGGAACGGCACCCGCTGGTGGAACCCCGTCGCCGCGACGACGACGTCGGCCGGGACCTCGGTGCCGTCCTGCAGGATCGCGACGGGCCTGCCGTCGCGGGCACCGAGCGCGCTGATGAGCGTGTCCCGGTGGACGGTGATCGAGCCGTCGGCGACGGCCTCGTAGAAGCCCTCGGTGGCCAGCGACACCGTGGACCGCGCGATGTCCTCCAGCGACCCGTCCGGCACCAGGCCCAGCTTCTGCAGCTTCAGCTGCCGCACGATCTGGCCCTGCAGGCTCGACATCATGCCGTTGCGGACACCCCGCCCGGCGCCGTGCAGGAACTTCTCGAAGCCGACCAGGTGGGCGTAGCGGAACAGGCCCTCGCCGAGCCGGGTGAGCAGCAGATACTTGTAGTTCAGGGCACCGCCGATCCGGCGCGGCATCTTCCACAGCAGCTCGCGCGCCACGACCGTCGTCGAGCGGGACACCGAGTCCAGCGCCACGGCCACGTCGCAGGAGGACTTGCCGTAGCCGATCACGACGACGTCGCGGTCGCGGGCGTCGTCGATGTCGGTGAAGTCCGACGGCGCGCAGTACCGCCCGCCCGCGGCGCGGTACTCCTCGGTGCCCGGGAACGGGGGCAGGAACGGCTCGGAGAAGATCCCGTTCGCGACGACGAGGTGGTCGAACTCGCCCACCCCGGCGGCCGCTCCGGCGGTGGTGACGGTCCAGCCGCCACCGTCGCGCGGCTCGGCGGACAGCACCTCGGTGTCCGTGCGCACCAGGTCGCGGATGCCGAAGTGGCGGGCGTAGGCCTCCAGGTACTCCTGCACCTGCTGCCCGCTCGGCCACTCCGGGTAGTGCTTCGGCATCGGGAAGTCCGACAGCGAGTAGGTGCCCTTGTCGTTCTGGGTGGTCAGGCCGGGGTAGCGGCGGCTGGCGCTCCACACCCCGCCGACGTCCGGCGCCTTCTCGAACACGGTGACGTCGTGACCGAAACCGGTCAGGACCTTGGCGGAGGAGAGGCCGGCGAATCCGGCCCCGACGACGGCGATCTTCATGGTGGTCACTCCGAAGCGGTCGCGAGCTGGGGGATGGCGGGGACGGCCTGCTCCGGGCCCATGGCGGAGTAGCCGCCGTCGACGGCCCAGTCCGCGCCGGTGACGGCGGAGGCGGCCGGGGAGAGCAGGAAGGCGACGACGGCGCCGACCTCGTCCGGGTCGGCGACGCGGCCGGTGAGGTGGAACGGGGCGGCGACGCGGTCGGTGTGCGCGCGGTCGGAGCCCGACAGGTCGTCCATGATCTTCGACCAGGTCCAGCCCGGCGAGACCGAGTTGACCCGGATCCCGTCGGCGGCCAGGTCCATGGCCATCGAGCGGGTGACCTGCACCAGCGCCGCCTTGGACGCCGGGTAGACCCACCGGCCGGTCTGGGCGACCTTCGACGAGATCGAGGTCAGGTTGACCACCGCGCCGCCGACCGCGGCGAGGTGCGCCCGAGCGGTGCGGGTCGTCTGGACGGTGCTGACCAGGTTGACGTCGAGGGCGCGCAGCCAGTCGGCGCGGACGGTGTCGGCGCCGTCGTCGAGGTAGCTGCACGCCAGGTTGACCAGGCCGTGCAGGCCGGACGGTGCCGCGACGGCGGACACGCACGCGTGCACCGCGTCGTCGTCGGTGATGTCGGTGAGGTGGAACGAGACGCGCCCGCCGAGCTCGTCGAGCAGCGGCTTGGCGCCCGCGGCGTCGACGTCGGCGATCGCGACCGTCGCACCGGCGGCGTGCAGGGCGCGGACGACACCGTGCCCGACCAGGGTGGATCCGCCGGTCACGAGGATCGTGCGGCCGTGCAGGTCAGTCATGGGAGCCTCCGAAACAGAACGGTCATCTAGCGGACCCGTGATGGCAGTCATCTTTTGGCTATATAGTCGGGGTGACTATCCCCACCACGCGGTCGCTGTCCGGGGGACGCGGCCGGGACGACGGAGCCGGGGTCGAGCACGAGGAGGTGCCATGACCGAGGTGCTGAGCGGTTTCTGCCGGGTGCACTCGCCCGATCTGGAGGAGGCGCGCGAGCGCGTCGGCGAGGTGTTCTGCCCGCACCGGCTCGAACCCGTCGACCGCGGCATCCCGACGCCGGTCCGGTTCAACACGGCCGGGTTCGGGGCGGTCGGGCTGTCCTACCTGTCCTACGGCGCGTCGGTGCGGATCCGCCCGCAGCCGCTGCGCTCGTTCGTCCTGGTGCAGATCCCGCTGTCGGGCCGGGCACTGGTGCGCACCGGCGGCACCGAGGTCGTCTCCGACCCCACGACGGCGTCGGTGCCCGACCCGGACGCCGGGCTGGACATGACCTGGGAGGCCGGCAACGAGCAGCTGATCGTGCGGGTCGAGCGCGCGGCCCTGGACGCCCAGCTGCACCGCATGCTGGGGCGGCCGCCGTCGAAGCCGCTGCGCCTGGCGACCAGCGTCGACCTGCGGACGCCGGCGGCGCGGTCCTGGCTCTCGACCGTCGACATGGTCCGCACCGACCTCGACGGGCCCGGCGGCCTCACCCACCCCGTGCTGCGCGCCCAGGTCGAGCAGCTGCTGATGAGCCAGCTGCTCGCCGCGGTGCCGCACTCGGCGACCGAGGAGCTGCTCGCCGTCGCCGGCCCGGCACCCGCGGTGCCGAAGGTGATCCGCCGGGCCGAGGCGCTCATCGAGGGGCACGCGCGGGAGCCGCTGACCGTCGACGACGTCGCCGAGGCCGTCGGGCTGTCCGTGCGCAGCCTGCAGGAGGGCTTCCGCCGCCACCTCGACACCACGCCGACCGCGCGGCTGCGCGACGCCCGCCTCGCCGGGGTGCGCACCGAGCTCGCCGACGCCGACCCCACCCGGTGCACCGTCTCGCAGGTCGCCGCGGACTGGGGGTTCGGGCACCTCGGCCGGTTCGCCGTCGCCTACAAGGAGCGGTTCGGCGAGTCGCCGTCGGACACCCTGCGCGGATAGGCCCACGCCGCGCGGACAGTCACCGCGCACAACGGATGGCCGCACACGCATCGGTGCGACGAAGCTGTCCGGCACGCCCCGCCCGACCTGGAGGTCCCCGTGTCCGTGCTCTCCGCCCTGCTCGACGCCGCCCGTTCCGGATCGGTGCGGGTCGTCGACCTGACCACGCCCTTGCAGTCCTCGACGCCGATCCTGGAGCTGCCCGAGCCCTTCGGGCAGACCAGCCGGTTCGAGCTGGAGGAGATCTCCCGCTACGACGACCGTGGCCCGGCCTGGTACTGGAACAACATCCGCACCGGTGAGCACACCGGCACCCACCTCGACGCGCCGAACCACTGGATCACCGGCAAGGACGGCCTCGACGTCTCGCAGGCGCCGCTGTCGACCCTCGTCGCGCCGGTCGTGGTGATCGACCGGACCGCCGAGGTCGAGAAGGACGCCGACTACCTGCTGCAGATCGCCGACGTGCAGGCGTGGGAGGCCGAGAACGGCCCGCTGCCCGAGGGCGGCTGGCTGCTGCTGCGCACCGGGTGGTCCGCCCGCGGTGAGGACGAGGCGGCCTTCGCCAACGCCGACGAGAACGGCCCGCACACCCCCGGCGTCGCACCGGAGTGCGCGCGGTGGCTGGCGCGCGAGACCCCGATCACCGGCCTGGGTGTGGAGACCGTCGGCACCGACGCGGGGCAGGCGCCGAACCTGGAGCCGGCGTTCCCGTGCCACTCGGAGCTGATGGGCGCCGACAAGTGGGGCCTGACCAGCCTGCGCAACCTCGACCAGCTCCCGGCGACCGGCGCGGTGCTCGTGGTGTGCCCGCTGCCGATCGTCGGCGGCTCGGGCAGCCCGGCGCGCGTGCTCGCGCTCGTCGAGGGCTGAGCCGTGCACGCCACGTACGACGCCGTCGTCGTCGGCGGCGGGATCAACGGCCTGGCGGCCGCCGCCCGGCTGGCCCGGTCCGGCTGGTCGGTCGCCCTCGTCGACGACCACGACCGGATCGGCGGGTTCGTCGCCGCCCAGGAGCAGGACGGGTTCGTCCGCGACACCTGGTCGAGCTGGCACCCGCTGTTCGTCACCGGCCCGGCCTACGCCGCGTTCGGTGCGGACCTGCACCGGCACGGTCTCGCCTACGCCAACACCGACGGCCCGCTCACCGCGACGGTCGCGGGTGACGGCTCGGTCGCGCTCGCCCACCGGTCGGTCGACGAGACCGTCGCCGGGTTCGCCGAGGCCGCCGACCGCGACGCCTACCGCGCCATGATCGACCGCTTCGGTGCGCACGCCGCCGGGATCGGCGGGCTGCTCGGCTCCGAGCTGCACGCCCCCGGCACGCTCGGCCCGGTCGCGACCCTGGCCCGCGCCGCGGGCGTCGCCGGGATGGAGACCTACGCCCGCGACACGCTGACCTCCGGCCGGTCCTGGATGCGCGCGCGGTTCGCCGGTCCGGAGACCGACCGGCTCTGGGCGCCGTGGCTGCTGCACGCGGGCCTGGCCCCGGACTCCGCGTCCGGCGGGCTGATGGTCCCGATCTTCGCCGCGACCATGCACGGCGCCGGGCTGCCGGTCGTCGCCGGTGGGGCGGGCCACTTCCTCACCGCCTGGGAGCGGCTGCTCGACGAGCTGGGCGTCGCCGTGCACACCGGCCGCCGGGTCGAGCGGGTCACGGTCGGGTCCGGGCGCGCGACGGGCGTCGCCGGCGACGGGTTCGCGTTCCGGGCGCGCCGTGCGGTGCTGGCCTCGGTGACCCCGCCCGCGCTCTACGGCTCGCTGCTCCCGCCCACCGTGGTGCCCCCGCCGGTGGCCGAGGCCGCCGCCCGCTACCGCCCCGGCCGCGCCGCGATGCAGATCCACGTGACGCTGTCCGGGCCGGTCCCGTGGGCCGACGCCCGGCTGGCCGGGGTGCCGCTCGTGCACGTCTCCGACGGCTCGTCCTCGACCGGGATCGCCTGCGCGGAGGCGGAGGCGGGGCTGCTGCCGCGCCGGCCGACCGTCGTCGTGGGGCAGCAGCACGTGCTCGACCCGACCCGGGTCCCCGAGGGTGCCGCCGCGCTGTGGCTGCAGCTCCAGGAGCTGCCCTTCGCCCCGGTCGGCGACGCGGCGGGCGAGCTGGACACCGCCGACGGCTGGGACCGCAAGCTCGCCGAGGGCTACGCCGAGCGCGTCCTCGACCGGGTCGCCGCGCACGCGCCGGGCCTGCGCGAGCTCGTCGGCCGGGTCGACGTGCTCGACCCGACCGCGATCACCGCGCACAACCCGAACGCACTGTGCGGGGACCCCTACGCCGGGTCGGCCGAGCTGGACCAGAACTTCTGGTGGCGCCCGCTGCCCACCTCCGGCGGGCACGCGACGCCGGTGCCCGGGCTGTGGCAGATCGGCGCGTCCACCCACCCCGGCCCGGGGCTGGGCGGGGCGTCGGGGTTCCTGGTCGCCGACCGGCTCGCGACCCCGGGGCCGGTGGCCCGGCTCCGCGGGCGTCTCACCGGGCGCTGACCCGACGCTGCTCCTCCGATCCCGCCGAGATCGGAGGAGCGGTCACCCGCGACGACGCCGGGCGGTCTCCGAGGGCAGCTCGCCGTAGCGGTCGCGGTAGTCGTGGGCGAACCGGCCCAGGTGGCCGAAACCGCAGGCGTACGCGACGTCGGAGACCGGGGCGTGCCCGTCCTCGACGAGCACCCGGTGCGCCCGGGCCAGCCGGACCTCCCGCAGCGCCGTCGCCGGGCCGGTGCCGAGCCGGCGGCGGAACTCCTCCTGCAGCCGTCGCACACCGACCCCGGAGGCGCGGGCGATGTCGGCGACGGTGACCGGCTCGGCGTGGTGTGCCTCGATCCAGGCCAGCGCCCGGTCGACGGCGTCGGCGGGCCCGGCGGCGGCCTCGTCGCGCAACGCGTCCGACGCCGTGTGCGGCTGGGTCAGCAGCACCGCGGTGAGCAGCTGCTCCGACAGCACCCGGCGGACCAGCGGCGCGGGCCGCCCGCCGCACTCGGTGAGCACCGCGCACGTGGTGCGCCAGGCCTGGTCGAGCAGCGCCGGCGGCGCGGCCGGCGTCGCCGCCCCCGGCGGGAGGAACCGCAGCGCGTGCCCGGGCGGGCGCCCGGTGAGCGCGGCCAGCTGCTCCTCCAGTCGCCCCGCACCGGCCGAGACGACCAGCGCCCCGGCGACCGGGTCGGGCTCCATCAGGGTGTGCGCGTCGGCGGCCAGCACGAACGGCCCGGGCACGATCCCGCCGTCGGCGATGCCGGGGGCGCGCACCCGCATCGGGCCCAGCGGCACGGTGAGGGCGAACCGGTTGCGGGTGGGGAAGGCGTCGACGGTCACCTCGGCGCCGTAGCGCACGAACGCGACGTTGACGCCGTCGAGCCCGGCGACCGCGACCGCCCCGTCGGGACGGCCGCGGCGCACACCGATCTCGTGGACCACCGTGACCTGGGCGACCTCGTCGCGCAGCTCGGCGAGGCGGTCGCTGCGCCGCGCCGGCAGGGCGGGCGACGACGGCTCGGTCACGGTCACCTCCGGCTCAGACCGGGAGGCGGATGCCCCGCGCCTCGAGCCGGGGGAGCACCTCCTGGGCGAAGTATCCCAGCTCACCGAGGTAGTCGACGAACGACAACGTCATACCCGCGAACCCCGCCTCGTGGAAGGCGACGATCCGGTCGGCGACCTCGTCGGGGGTGCCGACGAGCGGGCAGGAGCCGTGCCCCGCGGCGAAGCGGTGCCGGAAGGTCTCCAGCATCTCGGGGGTGAAGGACTGCGCGTGCATCCCCTGCAGCCGCATCAGGTTCTCCACCGCGGCCCAGTCGGCGTTCTCGTCGGCGTAGTACCGCAGGTAGTCCTCGGCCTCGGCGCGGGTGGGACGGCAGACGACGTGGCCGAGGGTGAACGTCCCGACCCGGCGGTCGTACTGCTCGCGGGCGCGGTCCCGGATGCCCGACACGATCGCCGCACCGTCCTCGGGCCCGCCGACCACGGTGAACGCGACGTCGGCGTTGCGGGCGGCGTAGTCGCGGCCCTGCGGGGACGACCCGGCGTTGAGCACCGGCAGCGGCCCGTCGTGCGGCTTCGGCATGCCCTCGACCCCCTCGAGCCGGAAGAAGCGGCCCTCGTGGTCGAAGCGGCCCTGCTCGGTCCAGATCCGGTGGATGACGTCCCACCACTCCTGGGCCAGCTCGTAGCGGGCGTCGTGGTCGGTGGGCAGGGTCGCGCCGAGAGCCCGGTACTCGGGCTCGTTCCAGCCGGCGACGATGTTGATCCCGGCGCGCCCCTGCCCGACGAGGTCGGCGGTCGCGAGCTGCTTGGCGACGACGACCGGGTGGTGGAAGGCGGTGTGCACCGTCGCGAAGACGGTGATCCGCCGGGTGCGGGCGAGCAGCGCGGCGGCCAGCGTCGTCGGGTCCAGGACGCCCTCGTGGAAGTTGGTCTCGCCGCCGTAGCCGATCCAGCGGGCGATCGGCAGCAGGAAGTCGATCCCGACCTCGTCGGCCAGCTCGGCGAGCCGGAGGTTGTCCTCCCAGCTGCCCGACCAGCGCTCCGGCACGCGGGTGACCGCGAGGCCGGAGGAGCAGTTGGCGGAGAACAGCCCGAGCTTGAAGCCCTTGCCGTCCGCGACGGGCTTGACCATGGTCGCTCCTGGGATGGGGTCGTGGAGTGGTGCGGCGAGTGTGGGCGGCGTCGCACCCACTCCACGATCCGATCCGCGCGGCCGCTGGCCGGACCGCGCACACCCACTGTTACGTCTGCGTGGCGGCACCCCGCGGCACCAGCGCCATGACGATCGCGCCCAGTACGGCGGGGATCGCGAAGGCGAGGAAGTTCGCGGCGAACCCGGCCCCGGTCGCCATCACGACGCCGCCGTAGAGCGGGCCCGCGATGGCCCCGATGCGGCCGATCCCCAGTGACCAGCCGAGTCCGGCGGCGCGCAGGTGCTCCGGGTAGAAGGTGGCGGTGTAGGAGTTGACGATGATCGTCGTGCCGATCGTGCAGGCCCCGGCGACGGCGATCAGGCCGAGCAGCACCGGCGTCGGGAAGCGGTTCATCAGCAGCAGGATCGACGCCGCCGCGGTGAGGAACATGCCGGTGACGACCGGGCGCGGCCCGACCCGGTCGGCGAGCGCCCCGAGCAGCGGTGCCCCGACGATCGCGCCGAGGTTGAGCGCCAGCAGGAACGCCAGCGCCCCGCCCAGCGGGTAGCCGGCCTGGCGCATGATCTGGGCGAGCCAGGTGTTGAGGCCGTAGACCAGCAGCAGCCCGAACCCGGTGCCGACCCAGAACAGCAGCGTCCCGCGCAGGTGGTGGCGGTCGAGCAGCGCCCGCAGCCCGGCGCGGCCGGTGCCGGCCGGGGCGTCGCCGGGGACGGGCATCCCGTAGCGGGCGGCCAGCGCGGCCGCCTCCTCGCGGCGACCGCGCCCGACCAGGTAGGACACCGACTCCGGCAGCGCCACGGCGACGACGACGAGCAGCACCGCGCCGACCCCGGCGCCGATCCAGAACAGCGCCCGCCAGCCCAGCTGCTCCAGCAGCACGATCCCGGACAGCGCCGCGACGACACCGCCGACGGAGTAGCCGGAGAACATCAGCGCGTTCGCCGCGTTGCGCCGCCCGGCGGGGGCGTACTCGACGGTCAGCGCGATCGCGGTCGGCACCACCCCGCCCAGCCCGACGCCCGCGACGAAGCGCAGCAGCCCGAACACCTCCGGCGAGGGCGCGAGCGCGCACAGCGCCATCGCGATCGAGAACCAGGCGATGCAGAGGATCATCAGCCGCCGCCGCCCGATGCGGTCGGTGACCGTCCCGGCCAGCAGCGCGCCGACGAGCATGCCGACCAGCGCCAGCGAGCCGATCCAGCCCGCGGTGCCCGCATCGAGGGCCCACTCGCCGGAGATCAGGGTGGGCAGCACGGTGCCGTAGACGATGAGGTCGTAGCCGTCGACGACGATCGCCGTCCAGCACAGCGCGATGACCCAGGCGCGGGAGCGGGTCCCGGTACCGGGTGGTGCGGAACGGTCGGACACGTCGGTCATGCGTACCTCCTCGGACGGCTTCGTCGAGGACGCACCTTATGTCGCTTACGTGCCGCGCGTCACCATCCGGGCATGACGAACCGTGTCCGGGTCCGGTCGCGCTGTGTCCGGACCCGGACGGCCCCGCACCGGCGGGGTGCCGGGTCAGTCGGTCGGGGCGTCGACCCCGGTCCCGGCGTCGTCCGGCTCCCCGGCTCCCCCGACGGGTTTCGGCTCGGCCGCGCCCTCGGACGTGGTGTCCGCGGACTCCTCGCGGTCGGCCTCGGTGTCCCCGGCGTCGATCCGCTGGCCGAGCACCCGTTCCTCGAGCTCGTCGAGCGCACGTTCCGGGTCGATCGGGGGGCTCGCGCGTCCGGTGTCGTTCTCGTCGTCACTCACTCGACGGGGATACCCGGACCCCGCGAGGCCCATACCGGCAGCGGGAGGCTCAGAGTCCGACGGTCGGCTGGTCCAGGCGGACCCGGGCCAGGCGCTCCACCAGTTCGGGCAGCGCGCCCACCGGGCTGCCCCGCAGGTCGTCGCAGGCCTGCGCGACGGCGGCGACCACGGCGTCGCGGCTGATGGCCGGGCCGAGCTCGTCGAGCAGCCGGCTGACGGCGTCGGTGGCCCGGGCGAGGTCCGGCGTCACCGCAGGCCACCGGCGGACCGGCGGCAGGTGCACGTCCGACGACGACACGAACGGAGTCCGGAACGGATACCCATCTGCGTGTCGGTCATGACGATCCTTCCGTCGATCTTCACCCGGCCGAGGGGTGGTTACCCCGGGAGCGGGCACCTCAATCGCGTCGGGACGGGTGAACCCGCGACCACGGAGCGCGATCATGACACCCTGTCTCGTTCTGAGACGGACCGCGTGACGCCCCGTCCGGCGGGTACGACCGGGGCATGGACAACGATGCCCAGGACCCCCGGGACGCACCCGACCCGGCAGGCGAGCAGTTCGAGACCGAGCAGAACACGGTGGAACGGCAGGCACCCGGCCGCACCGCCGACGAGGCGGGCACCGAGCCGGGCGTGCTGCCCGACGACCCGCCGTTGGTCGGGGAGGACACCACCGCCGCGCCGCCGTCGGACGACTGAGTCAGGCCCCGTCCTGCTCGTCCCGTCCCCGTGGCGGGTCGAGCAGGCCGTGGTGCAGGGCCCGCAGCACCGCGCGGGTCCGGTCCCGCGTCCCCAGCTTCGCCAGCACGCTGGACACGTGGTTCTTCACCGTGCCCTCCGCCAGCACGAGGACCTGCGCGATCTCGCGGTTGCTGTGCCCGGCGGCGAGCAGCCGCAGCACCTCGACCTCACGGGCCGACAGGTCCTGCGGGGCGAGACCGGACACGTCGTCGGACGGGGGCGGGCCGTCGCGCACCGCCCGCAGCAGCCGGTCGGTGACGGCCGGGCTGATCAGGGTGCCGCCGTCGGTGAGGGTCCGCACCGCGCCGACGAGCTGGTCCAGGGTCACGTCCTTGAGCAGGTAGCCGCGGGCCCCGGCGCGCAGCGCGGACAGGACCAGCTCATCGTCGTCGAAGGTGGTGAGGACGAGCACCGGCACGTCGAGCCCGCGCGAGCGCAGCTCGGCCAGCGCCCACAGCCCGTCGTGACGCGGCATGCGCAGGTCCAGCAGCACCACGTCCGGCTCGTGCTCGGCGACGGCGGCCACCCCCTCCGCGCCGTCCCCGGCCTCGGCGACGACCTCGACGCCACCGGCCAGGCCGAGCAGCCCGCGGATGCCGTGGCGGACCAGGGTCTGGTCGTCGACGAGCACGACGCGGACCGTCGTGGCCCCCGGTCCGGCACCGCCCGGGCCCGCACCGGCCCTCACGGCAGCACCGCGGTCACGGCGAACCCGCGCGGTGCGGCCGGGCCCCAGTCGACCGACCCGCCGAACGCCCCGGCCCGCTCGGCCAGGCCGCGCAGCCCGTTGCCGGGGACCGCGCCGGCGGCGGCGCCACGGCCGTCGTCGCGGGCGGCCAGCCGCAGACCGCCGCCGGGCACGGGGGACAGGTCGATCCACACGGTGTCGGCGTCGCCGTGCCGGATGGCGTTGGTGAGGATCTCCTGCACGCAGCGGACCACCGCGAGGGTGCGCTCCTCGTCGGCGGCGACCCCGTCGGCGACGCGCACGTGCACCACCGGGCGGGGCAGCTGCTCGCCGATCCGTTCCAGGGTGGCGGCCAGGTCGGGGGCGCGGCTGCGCAGCTGCCCGACGGTCGTGCGGACGTCGGCAAGCAGGTCACCGGCCAGCGCACGGGCCCGCGCGACGTGCCCGCCCGGGTCGTCGCCGGTGTGCGTCGCGATCTCCAGCTCCAGGGCGAGCGCGGTGAGCTGGTGCCCGACGAGGTCGTGCAGCTCCCGGGAGATCCGCAGCCGCTCCTGGGTCCGGCTGGTCTCGGCGAGCGCGGCGCCCGCGGCCGCGAGCTCGGCGTGCGCGGCGGCGAGGCGTCGTCGCGACGCCTCCTCGCGGTGCAGCGCCACGATGAGCAGCACCGAGGCGCTCTGCAGCAGCAGGTAGATCGCGCCGGTGACCGCCGCGACCTGCACCGACCCGCCCGCGACCAGCGTCGCCGCGGCGGCCACCCCGACGTTGCCGACGACGATCGCGGCGGTCGCCGGGCCCCGCAGGTGGTAGGTGGAGACGGACGCGGTGACGACCAGGAAGATCGGCAGCCAGCCGAACTGCGCGCCGAGCAGGACCAGCGACGCCGAGGCGAGCACCATCAGCGCGAGCAGCGCGCGGGCCGCGACCGCCCCGACGACCTCGTCCAGCCAGCCTCCCACCACCAGTGCGAGGAGGAACGCGGCGTAGGCGGCCCACCACAGCCACGGCGGGCCCAGGGGGCTCGCGACCCCGGCGGCCTGCTCCAGCGCCACCGGGACGGCGAGGATGCCGCACAGGACGGTCATGATGAGCCCGGCCACGACGTTCGGGTCGATCCGGCGCATACCGGACACGGTAGGGCACGGTGCGGCGCGGCACCGGTGCCGGAAGTCATGGTCCGGGGTCACGACGTCCGGCACTGACCCCGGCGCCCGCCCGGCCGCCACCGTGGACGGCATGGATGCGATCGAGGTGCACCGGCTGCACAAGCGCTACGGCGACACGGTGGCCGCCGACGGGGTCGACCTGTCGGTGCCCGCGGGGTCGGTCGTCGGGCTGCTCGGACCCAACGGAGCCGGCAAGACGACGACCGTCGAGTGCGTCGCGGGGCTGCGTGCCCCCGACTCCGGCACGGTTCGGGTGCTCGGGCTCGACCCGCGCCGCGACCGCCGCGCCGTGCGCGCGGTCCTGGGGGTGCAGCTGCAGGAGGCGGCCCTGCACGACATGCTCACCGCCGCCGAGCTCGTCGGCCTGCACCGGTCCCTGCACCGCACCG
The DNA here is from genome assembly GCF_017312135.1 of Pseudonocardia sp. TMWB2A. Taxonomy (NCBI): domain Bacteria; kingdom Bacillati; phylum Actinomycetota; class Actinomycetes; order Pseudonocardiales; family Pseudonocardiaceae; genus Pseudonocardia; species Pseudonocardia sp. TMWB2A. Next base: position 4,850,517 of record NZ_QKQY01000002.1, on the reverse strand, counting down.
GGCGGGAGCCGGCGGAGCTGCTCGACGCGGTCGGGCTGTCCGCGCAGGCCGGGACCCGCTTCGACCGGCTCTCCGGCGGCCAGGCGCAGCGCCTGTCGGTGGCGCTCGCGCTGGTCGGGGCGCCCCGGGTGGTGGTCCTCGACGAGCTGACCACCGGCCTGGACCCGGCGTCCCGGGAGACCGTGCTCGACCTGGTGCGCGACCTCGCCGCCGACGGTGTCGCGGTACTGCTGGTCAGCCACCGGATGGACGAGGTCGAACGGCTCTGCGACCGGGTCCTGCTGCTCGACGCGGGCCGGGTCGTCGCCGACGCGACCCCGGCCGGGCTCGTCGCGGCCGCCGGGCTCGGGGAGTACGTCCGGTTCCGGACCGACGCCGGGTTCGACCGGGCCGGGCTGCTCGCCCTGCCCGGCGTCGCGGAGGTGTCCCGGGTCGGGCACGACGTCACCGTGACCGGCGGAGACGGGCTGCTGGGCCCGGTCGGGGCCGAGCTGGTCCGGCAGGGTGTCGTCGCCACCGGGCTGCGTGCCGAGCGCCCCGGCCTCGACGAGGCGTTCCTGGCGCTCACCGGGGACCGGGGCCGCGAGTCGACGGCGGGGGAGGTGGCGGCGTGAGCGCCCCGGTCCGGTCCGGGCTGCCGCTCGCCGGGTGGCGGGCGCTCGTCGTCGCGGAGCTCAGGATGGTCGTCCGGGACACCGCGGGCCTGGTGGTCCCGCTGGTGCTGCCGCTGCTGATCCTGGTGATGGTCGGCGCGACGGCGCCGGAGCTGCCCCCGGACGTCCTCGGCGACCGCTCGGTGGTGGAGGTCGTCGGGCTGCCGATCGCGATCGCCACGGTGCTCGCCCTGGTCGGCATGGTGAACGTGCCGAGCTTCGTGGCGGCCTACCGGCGCAGCGGGGTGCTGCGCCGGCTCGGGGTCACCCCGGCGGGCCCGGTCCCGGTGCTGGTGGCGCAGGCGGTGGTCGGGGTCGGGCAGGTCGCGGCCGGTGTCGGCGTCGCGCTGGCGGTCGCGGTGCCGGTGTACGGCGCGCGGATGCCCGCCGCGCCGTGGGCGGCGCTGGGCGGGCTGGTCCTGGCCACGGCGGCGTTCTTCGCGGTGGGCGCGCTGGTCGCGGCGCTGGCCCCGACGGCGAACGCGGCCGTCGCGGGCGGGGTCCTGCTGTTCTTCGGCACCGGGCTGCTCGGCGGCATGTTCGGCGACCCGCGGAAGCTGCCCGGCCCGCTCGCCGAGATCGGCCGGACCCTGCCCTACGGCGCGACGTCGGAAGTGCTCGGGACGGCGTGGCGCGGGGTCCCGCCGGACACCGGCGCCGTCGTCGGGCTGGTCGTCGCGCTGCTGGTCGGGGCGGTGGGCGCGGTCCGGTTGTTCCGCTGGGACCGCTGAGGAGGGCCCCGTTCGGTCCGCGGGACCGAACGGGGCGCCGATCTTCGGTCCCGACGACCGAGGAATCGCGGGCCGATCTCCCTAACGTCTGCTCACAACATCCCGTCAGAGCCGACGCGAGGAGGAATCCGATGCGGACCTACGCACTGTCCGAACCGGTGAACGGTGAACACACCTGGCACGACGGCAAGCGCTACGCCTGGCTGCTGGGCCTGCTGGTCCCGGTCCTGCCGTTCCTCGCGATCGGTCTGCACCTGGCCACCGGCTGGTCGGTGGCGCTGTGGCTGGGTCCGATCGTCGTGCTCGGCATCGTCCCGACGATCGACCTGTTCGCGGGCAAGGACCCGACGAACCCGCCGGACGAGGTGATGGAGGAGCTGGAGGAGGACCGCTACTACCGCTGGGTCACCTACGCCTACCTCCCGCTGCAGTACGCGGGCCTGTTCGCCGGGATGTTCTACATCGCCACCGCCGGGGCGCCGGTCGTCGGCAACATCGGTCTCGCGGTCACGCTCGGCACCGTCGCCGGCGTCGCCATCAACACCGCCCACGAGCTGGGCCACAAGCGCGAGGACGTGGAGCGCTGGGCCGCCAAGATCGCGCTCGCCCCGGCGTTCTACGGCCACTTCTACGTCGAGCACAACCGCGGCCACCACGTGCGCGTCTCCACCCCGGACGACCCGGCCTCGGCCCGGATGGGCGAGAGCTTCTACCGGTTCTGGCCGCGCACCGTGTTCGGCTCGCTGACCAGCGCCTGGCGCCTGGAGCGCAAGCGCTACGCCCGCCGCGACCGGCACCCGTTCCGGATCGGCAACGACGTCCTCAACGCCTGGCTGATGTCGGTGGTGCTGTGGGGCGCGATCATCGCGCTGTTCGGCTGGGGCGTGCTGCCCTACCTGCTGATCCAGGCCGTCTTCGGGTTCACCCTGCTCGAGCTGGTGAACTACATGGAGCACTACGGGATGCTGCGCCAGAAGGTCGGCCCGCCGGACCGCCGCCGCTACGAGCGCGTGCTGCCCGAGCACTCCTGGAACTCCAACAACATCGCCACCAACGTGCTGCTCTACCACCTGCAGCGACACTCCGACCACCACGCGAACCCGGTCCGCCGGTTCCAGACGCTGCGCGACTTCCCGGAGGCCCCGGTCCTGCCGACCGGTTACACCGGGATGATGCTGGCCGCGACCGTCCCGCCGGTGTTCCGCCGGCTGATGGACCCGCTGGTGGTGGCCCACTACGACGGCGACCTGCGCTTCGCCAACCTGCAGCCCGGCAAGCGTGACAAGCTCCTCGCCGCGTACCCGCCGCCCGCCGACCCGGCTCCGGTCGCCGACACCGCCGCCGACGTCACCCGCCGCGCGCAGAGCGACGCCGTCACCGCGGCCCGCTGCCCCGGCTGCGGGTACACCTACGAGGTCGCCGCGGGCAACGAGGCCGAGGGCTTCCCGGCGGGGACCCCGTGGTCGCAGATCCCCGACGACTGGTGCTGCCCGGACTGCGGGGTCCGCGAGAAGGTCGACTTCGTCGCGCTGACCACCGAGGAGGTCTGATGCGCATCGTCGCCGACCTCGACGCCTGCCAGGGCATCGGGATGTGCGAGGCCATGGCCGACGGCTGGTTCGAGGTGGGGGAGGACGACGTGGTCGTCGTCCGCGACGAGCACCCGCCCGAGTCCGAGCGGGCCCACGTGGACGCCGCCGTCCGCGCCTGCCCCGCCCGCGCACTGGCCCTGGAGAACTGAGCCCTCCACCCGACGCCCGCCCGGCACCGGATCCCCGGAGCCGGGCGGGCGTCGCGCTACGGTCGGTCCCGTGTCGACGGTGACCGCCCTGCTCGCCCGCCTCGCCACCGAGGTCCGCGACGACGTCGAGGCGCTCGGTGCGCGGGTGCTCGTCGAGATCGACGCCGGGCTGCCCGAGCTCGGCCGCGACCCCCGCGTGCGCGAGCTGCTGGTCGCCACCGTGCAGGGCTCGCTGGAGGGGGCGCTGGTCGTGCTGACCGGCCGGGCCCCGGACGACGTGCCGCTGCCCCCGGTCGCCGGGGAGCTCGCCCGCCGACTCGCCCAGCAGGGGGTCCCGGTCACGGTCGTCCTGCGGGCCTACCGGCTGGGCCAGTCGGTGTTCCAGCAGGAGCTCATCGGCCGCATCGCCGGGTCCGGGCTGGGGACCACCGAGGTCGGCGACGCCGTCCGGGCGCTCACCGCGGTCGCCTTCGGCTACGTCGACCGGGTCTCCGAGGAGATGGTCGCGGTCCACCAGGCCGAACGCGACGGCTGGGTCCGCCGCCGCGACGCCGCCCGGCTCGCGATGGTCGACGCGGTGCTCGCCGGGCGCGGCGGCACCGTCACCGAGGTCGAGACGGCGCTCGGGCACCCGGTCGCGGGGGAGCACCTGGCCGCGGTGCTCTGGGTCGATCCGGACGCCCCCGATCCCGGCCGGGCCCTGGAACGTGCCGTCGCCGACGTCGGCGCCGCCCTCGGCTGCACCCGCGCCCCGCTCGTCGTCGCCCCGGACGCGGTGACCTCCTGGGCCTGGTACCCGGGTGCGGGCGGGCCGGTGACCCTGCCGCCCGGACCGGTGTCGGTCGCGCTCGGCGGCCCCGGCCGCGGCCTCGACGGGTTCCGCGGCGCGCACCGCCGGGCCCGCCGGGTGCAGGAGGTGGTCACCGCCGCCGCTCCCGCCGCCCGGCTCCCGGTCACCACCGCCGACGACCTCGGCCCGCTGCTGCTGCTCGACGCGGGCACCGACCTGCTCGCCGACCGGGTCGCCGAGATCCTCGGCGACCTCGCGATCGACGACGAGCAGCACGCCCGGCTCCGTGACACCCTCGCCGCCTACCTGCGCGGCGGCGGCAGCCTCGTCGCGGCGGCGGGCGAGCTGCACCTGCACAAGAACACCGTGCAGTACCGCCTGCGCCGCGCCGAGGAGGTGCGGGGCCGGCCCCTCGGCGACGACCGGCTCGACGTCGAGGTGGCGCTCCTGGCCTGCCGGGTCCTCGGGACGGCCGTGCTGCGCCCGGCCGACTGACCGGGTCTGCGCGCCGACCCCCCCGGCTGCGCTGGTCGGGCGACCACGCTGGTCCGTCGGCTGAGCAGGCCCACCGATCGCGCTGGTCCACGGCCACGCTGGTCGGCCGGCCGCTCATCGACCGGCCGGCCGCGTGCTGATCCACTGCTCGCGCGGTGATCCGCTCCGCGCGCGCGTCCGGACACGCGCGGGCAGCGGATCACCGCGCGCGGAGCGGATCATGCTGCCCGTGGGAGCCGTTGCGCGACGGCGGCGAAGTCGTCGAGGTCGTCCCAGGTCCAGCGCACGACCGTGCGCACCCCGGGCCGGGCCCGCAGCGCGTCCTCCCGCCGCTTCTCCCGGACGACGGCGTCGGCCGCGTTGTCTCCCGGGTGCCCCGGCCGCCCGTACCTGCCGAGGCCGTCGAACTCCCCGACCACCCCGTGGTCCGGCCACCAGAAGTCGACGACCCCGATCCGGTGGCCCCGCCCGTCGAGCACGGGGTGCTGCAGCACCGGCCTCGCCACGTGCAGGCGTGCCATCCGGACGCGGCTGCGCGACTCGCCGGGCCCGTCCGCGCGGGCGTCGGCGAAGGCGACGACCGCCCGGGCCCGGCCGACGCCGTGGCGTCCGCAGGCGGCGAGCACCGCGTCGCATAGCCGGTCCGGCGTGACGAGGTGGCGGTGCAGGGCCGCGTCGGCGACGGCCACGGCGGTCTCGAACGGCGCGGTGCGGGCCAGGTCGACGACGGTGCGGGCCACCGACGTCGTCGGGATGCCTCGGACGTCGACGACGTCGTCGGCGGGCAACGGGGAGGCGTGCACGCGCAACCGCGGTCCGCCGCGCCCGCCGGACACGCGGTCCCGGGTCACGTGCACCGTGGTCAGGGGCACGCCCCAGACCGGCAGGCCGTGTCGTACGGCGGCGGACGGGCCGCTGACCACGGCCCCGGGGGCGAGGGTCGGGAACGTCGCCTCCACCAGGGTCGCGTGCCGCGTCGAGGCGAACCGCAGACGCTCGTCGCCGGTCTCCAGGTACACGCCGGGTCGCAGCCCGGTCCAGCGACCTGTGCGCAGGGCGGCGCGGATCTCGGCCTCGGTCGTCCCGAGTCTCAGCAGGTCGCGGCGCAGCAGCGGTTCGTCCACGGTTCCGACCCTGCCTGCGCCCGGCGCCCGCGCCGGAGCGGATCCGCCACCTGTGGAGCATTCCCGCGATTGTGGACGGGCACCCGATGATCGCCTTCTCGCGCGGTGATCCGCTCGGCGCGCGCGTCCGGACACGCGCGCGGAGCGGATCAGCGCGCGGGCGAAGGATCAGCGCGCGGGCGGGCGGGGGATCAGCGCGCGCAGCGGATCAGGGCTTGGGCGGGGGACCGGCGCGCGGGCGAAGGATCAGCGTGTGGGCGGCGGAGCACCGCGTGGGCGAAGGACCGGCGCGCCGACGGCGGGTCGATGTGGGAGCAACGGAGCCCTGCGGGGGCATCAGAGCCCTGCGGCAGCCGCGGACCAGCGCGCGGGCGGCGGGTCGATGCAGGAGCGGCGGAGCACTGCGGCAGCGGCGGACCGGCGCGGGCGCGGCGGGGCCGGGCGGGCGGTGGGTCAGAGCTCGCCCGCGAGCACCTCGTGGCCGCGCAGCCGGGGCAGCCGCAGCACGACGGCGTCGCGGTCGTCGCGGGTGGGGCGGGTGCAGTGCGGGCAGCGGACCCCGGCGGCGTCGCCGTGGCGGGCGGCGCGGCACAGGGGCACGACGGTGGCCGGAGCGGGTGCCTCGTGAGCAGGCATCGGCGTACCCCCGGGACGTCGTCGTCGTGTGGTCACCCCAGGTTAGCGCAGTCGGTGTGGCCCCCGTCACCCCGTCGTCGTCACGCCGCGGTCGGCGAGGTGGGTGCGGTAGAGGCCGGCGTGCCGGTCCGCGGCCGCCGTCCAGGTGTGGGCGGCGGCCAGCGTGCGACCGGCGGCCGCCCGCCGCGGGTCGGGGACGGCCAGCGCGTCGGCGAGCGCGGCGGCGAACCCGGCCGGGTCGCGGGCGAACCGTGCCGCGTCGCCGAACACCTCGCGCAGCACCGGCAGGTCCCGGGTCACCAGCGGGACCCCGGCGGCCAGTGCCTCCATCGCGGCCAGGCCGAAGCCCTCCTTGGCCGACGGGAACGCGAACGCCGCCGCGCCCGCCATCAGGCCGGGCAGCGCGTCGTCGTCGACGGGGCCGAGGATGTCCGGGACGACGCCCAGCTCGTCGGCCCGGGTGAGCACCCGGGCGCGGTAGTCGCGGTAGTCGAACAGCGTCTCGCCGCCGCCGATCACCAGGCGTGTCCCCGGCCCGAGCAGCGCCATCGCCTCGACCAGGTCGGCGGTGCCCTTGCGCGGCTCGATCCCGCCGACCGACAGCACGTAGCGGCCGAACCGGGCCCGCCACGGCGCACCGGCGCCGGCGTCGGCGGCCCGGGCGAACCGGGCCGCGTCGACACCGTTGCCGATCACCGTCGCCTCCCGGCCCCAGCCGGCGCGCACCTCCGCGGCGACGGCCCGGGAGACGCACACCAGCGCGGCCGGATGCACCAGCGCGCGTTCGTGGCAGGCGGCCAGCTCGGGGGTGCTGAACTCGTCGAGGTGGTGCACGGTGCGCAGCAGCGAGCCGTAGCCGTGCGCGCGGCCCTCGGCGTTGGCGGACAGACAGTCCTGGGCGTGCCGCACGTCGACCGCGGGGGCGTCGGCCAGCCCGGCGGCCAGCAGGTCGATCGAGCGGAGGATGCGGGCGCCGACGGTCTCGCCGTCGATCTCCGGAACCGGGACCAGGTGCACCGCGACGCGGGGGTCGACGGCCCGGAAGAAGCCGGTGTCCCCGCCCCGGGCCAGGGAGAACACCGCGACCTCGTGCCCGGCGGCGGCGAGCGCCTCGGCCAGCGCGAGGGTGTGCACGACCCCGCCGCGCGGCTTGGTGGAGTAGGTGGACAGCCGGATCCGCACCGCTCAGCCCCGGTACAGGTCGGGTCGGCGTTCCTTGAGGTGGTGCAGCACCGCGCGGGCGGAGCCGATCATCTCCTCGGGCTCGACGTCGGCGACGGCGAGCCCGCCCTTGGACCAGGTGCGGGCCAGGATGTCCCCGCCCGGCCCGACGACCTTCGCCCGGCCCAGGAAGTGCAACGATCCGTTGCGCCCGCTCTGGTTCGCCGACAGCAGCAGCACCTGGTTCTCGGCGGCGCGGGACTGGTCGTAGAGGTCGAACAGCCGGGCCTGGCGGTCCTGCGCCATCCGGGGTGCCCGGTTGGTCAGCGAGGTCGGCCAGGCCGACAGGCAGGCCAGCAGCTGCGCGCCGTCGAGCGCGAGCGAGCGGGCCGACTCGGGGAAGGTCTTGTCGTGGTCGATGAGCATCCCCATCCGGCCGGCGGGGGTGTCGAACGCGGTGAACCCGTCCCCGGCGGCGAACAGGCCGGCGACACCCGCGGGCTGGTGCACCTTGCGGTGCCTGCCGAGCACGCCGTCCCCGGTCAGGCAGACCGCGGAGTTCCACCGCACGCCCGGCTCGGGTCCGGCCTCGCAGAACCCGACGCACACCACCATCTCCCGGGCGAGCGCGGCGACCGCGCGCACCTCGGGGCCGTCCGGGTCGAGCTCGGGCGGCAGGACCGCGCCGTCGTCCGGGTCGGCGGGGTCGGGGCTGCGCAGGTCGTGCACGTAGCCGCCGAGGGCGCCGTCGGGCAGCACCAGCACGCTGACGCCCTGCTCCCGGGCGTGCGCGACGATCACGCCGATCCGCTCCAGGTCGAACGCGACGTCCCGGGTGAAGTTCGCGGCCGCCGCGGCGACGCGCACCTCACACCCCCGCGCGGACCGGACCCGGCCCGTAGGCCGCCGGGCGGCGGTCGCGCAGGTGCCCCATGACGCGGCGGGCGGCGTCCACGGATGCGTCGACGTCGACGGTGGCGACGGCCAGCCCGGCCTCGCTGCCGGTGGCCGCGAGCACCTCGCCCCCCGGGTCGACGATCTTGGCGTTCGCCACCAGCTGCATGTCGCCGAACCTACCGGCCTGGTTCGCCGAGACCCAGACGAACTGGTTCTCCAACGCGCGGGAGCGGTCGTGCAGGTCGAAGCGGCGGGCCCACCGGTCCTCGGCGAGCACCGGGGCCCGGTTCGTCCGCGACGCCGGCCACGCCGACAGGCACAGCACGGTCCGGGCGCCGTCGTCGGCCAGCGCGCGGGCCGCCTCCGGGAACGCCTTGTCGTAGCAGATCATCATGCCGGTGCGGCCGTACGGCGTGTCGAACGCGGCGAACCGGTCGCCCGCGGCGTAGCTGGAGTTCTCGTTGATCGGCTGGTGCACCTTGCGGTGCCGCCCGAGCACCCCGTCCCCGGTGACGGCGAGACAGGAGTTGTAGGGCCGCCCGCCGGATGCGGCGTCCCCGGTCTCGCAGTACCCGGCGGCGACGACCATGTCCCCGGCCAGCGCGGCCAGCCGCCGGACCTCCGGCCCGTCCGGGTCCAGCTGCGGGGGCCGGTCGGCGGGGGTGCCGGGCACGTCGTGCAGCGACGACAGGTACCCGCCCATCGCCGCCTCGGGCAGCGCGAGCACCTGCACCCCGGCCGCGCGGGCGCGGGCGATCGTGGCGGCGATCCGGGCGAAGTCCTCGTCGAGGTCGCGGACGAAACCCTGCGCGGCGGCGCCGAACGTCGTGGGCGTCATCGGGTCTCCTCGGGGTGGGGGGCGGGGGTGCCGGCGCGGCCCATGCCGGTGACGCCCGCGGTGACGGCCTCGGTCTGCTCGCCGTCGGGCCAGCGCAGCCGGACCCCGGCACCGGCGACGAGCTCGCCGCACTCGGCGGACACCGCGGGACCGGCGTCGGGGGCGGGGGAGCCCGGGTCGTCCGCGGTGAGCAGGCCGAACCCGGGGAAGCAGGTGAACCAGTCGCCCGCGGTCGCACCGTCCGGGCGGGGGACGGCGGCGACGTCGAGCACGGCGCCGACCCCGGAGGCCTCGGCGAGCATGCCGAGGGTCCCGGCGAGCCCGGCCATCGACACGTCCTTCGCCGCGGCCGGGCGGTGCGGTGCGTCCGGGCCGATGGCGCCGACGGTCGCGGCCAGCTCGGCGCGGGTGCGCGAGGTCGTCGAGTCCCACTGGCGCCCGGTGTAGCCGGGCCGCCAGCCGCCGCCGAGGTCGGTGGTGAGCCGGACCCGGTGCCCGGCGCGGCCGCCACCGGCGGGGACGGGCCGGTCGGTGCGCCCGAGCGCGGTCAGCGACAGCGCCGCGGGCACGTCGAGCTGGGTGTGCCCGCCGAGCAGCGGGACACCGTAGGCGGCGGCCGCGTCGCGCACGCCGCTCAGCACGCGGTGGGCGAAGGAGGCGTCCCGGGCGCCGACGGCGTCGAGCAGCCCGACCGGGACGGCGCCCATCGCGGCGAGGTCGTTGACGTTGACCAGCACCCCGGCCCAGCCCGCCCACTCCGGGTCGCGCTCGACCATGGCGGGCACGATCGCGTCGCAGCAGGCCACCAGGTCGCTGCCCGGGACGGGGGCGCCGTCGTCGCCGACGAACCCGGCCGGGCCGACGCCGCCGACCAGCGCACCCAGCGGGGCCTTGGTGGCGACGACGAGGTCCTGGACGCGGGTCACCGGCCATCGCATCGTGACGTGCGGGGCCCCGGCGACCACGCAGTCGCGCACCCGGGTCCAGCCGAGCCGCTCGAACAGGACCGCGCCCGCGGCCTGCACGTCGGCGTCGAAGCGCAGGGCGCCCGCGGCCTCGGCGCGCGCGCAGGCGGCGCGGACCAGCGCGGCGCCGACCCGCACACCGGTGCGACGGCGCGCGGCGGGAGCCACGACCAGCCTGCTGCCGGTCCACCACCCGATGTCGGGGTGGGCCGCCCGGGCCGGGCCGAGGCGTACCCCGCCGAGCAGGGTCCCGTCGGCGTCGTGGGCGAGCAGGACGACGACGCGCGGGTCGGCGTCGTGGTCGTCGAGGTCGGCGGTGGGCCGGTCGGGGAACAGGCCCTGCTCGACGCAGAACACCGCGCGGCGCAGCGCCCGGTACCCGGCGACGCCGGGGTCGTGCGCGTCGTCGGCGCGGGCCTCGCGGACCGTCACCGCCGGGGTTCCGCCGGTGCGGGCCGGGCGGCCGCCGAGCAGCTCGTCGGCGATCCAGCGCGGCGCGGGGGTCAGGTGGCGGGGCGCCCCGGTCACGAAGCGGGGGCGCGGGTCGGTGGTGCTCATGCTCAGCCCCCCGCCGCGGACAGCGCGCTGCACGCCCCGCAGGCCGCGCAGCCGGCGGCCTGGTCGGCGCCGCGCATCCCGGCGGCGCGGAGCACCGCGGCGACCCGGCCGGTGACGTCGGCGAGCAGGTCCGGGTCGGGGGCGGGCACCCCGTCGGCGAAGGCGAGGGTGCCGGGCAGCGGCCGGTAGGGGACGACGAACGGGTACACCCCGGCCGCGACCAGCTCCGCGGCGCCGGCGACGAGCTCGTCGGGGTCCTCGCCGAGGCCGACGATGAGGTAGGTCGACACGGCGTTCGGGCCGAACACCCGCACGGCCTCGTCCCAGGCCGCCCGGTACTGGGACAGCGGGACGGTGGCCTTGCCGGGCATCCAGCGGCGCCGGACGTCGTCGTCGAGGGACTCGACGTGGATGCCGATCGCGTCGGCGCCCGCGGCGGCCAGCTCGGCGAGCACACCGAGGTCGTCGGGGGCGGGCGGCTCGCACTGGACCTGGACCGGCAGCGCGGGGACGCGCTCGCGGATCGCGCGCACGCAGCGCAGCAGGTGCCGGGCGCCGCGGTCCCGGCCGTTGGAGGTGCCGGTGGTCAGCACCATCTGGCGCACCCCGTCCAGGCGGACCGCGGCCTCGGCGACCTCGGCGAGCTGGTCGGGGGTCTTCACCGCCGTCGTCGCACCGGAGGCCAGTGACTGCTCGATCGCGCAGAACCGGCAGCGGTCGGCCTCGCCGTAGCGCACGCAGGTCTGCACCACCGTGGAGGCGAGCACGTCGTCGCCGTGCAGGCGGGCGATCTTCTCGTAGGGCACGCCGTCGGCGGTGGTGAGGTCGTAGAACGCCGGCCGGGCGACGGTGTCGACCGCGACGCCCATGTCGGTCACGCCGCCGCCGGGCTCGCGGCGCAGCAGCCGCCCGTCCCGCAGCCGGTACGGGGAGTCGGCGACGATCGGGACGGTGGTCGCCAGCCCGTCGACGAGGACGTGCCCGTCGGCGGACGGGCCCGCCCCGCCGGGGCGGCGCAGCGGGATGACCGAGCCCAGGTCGGTCACGCCGGAGGGCCGGTCCGGCCCGGTGCCGGTGTCGGGGTCGAGCGCCACGCCGCGGACGGCGAGCTCGGCGCGGGCCCGCAGACCGGGCTCGGTACGGGACGGTGCGGACATGCGGGCGGACCTCCGGGGATGCGACGGGCCGGGTACGGCGGGGACGGGACCGCCCGCGCCCGGACCCGCCGGGATGCAGCCCGTGGCCGAGGCACCGGGCCGCATCCCGGGACGGATCCGGGACACGATGGCGTCCCGTCGTCGTCAGAGCTGGTAGGTCGAGTTGATGATCGCGCCCTTGCGGGCGTAGTGGATGAGCGCGTCCTGGACGTCGAGCGGGTGCGTCGGGATGACGCCCTCGATCAGGTCCTCCTCGCGGGCACCGTGCAGCGACAGCCCGAAGCGGCAGCAGAACACCTTGCCGCCCTCGCTCATGAACGTCTTGAGCTGGTCGTTGATGTTGTGCTCTCCGGGGAACGCGGACGTGCCGGTCGTCGGGAAACCGCGGGTGGCCAGGCAGTTCAGCGAGCCGGGACCGTAGAAGTACATGGCCGACTCGAATCCCTTGCGCAGCGCACGGGTCGCCTGCAGCACGGCCACGAAGCTGACCGAGGACTCGTGCGCGATGCCGTGCACCAGGGTGAAGTAGGTCTCGCCGTCCTCGGCCTGCAGGTCCGGGAAGACCTTCGTCCCGCCGTAGATGCTCGAACCCTCGGGCAGCGAGGGGTGCGGGATCTCCTCGAGGCTCTTCTTCTCGATGTCGGACAGCTCGGCGCTGGTCATGGGAATGCTCCTCGTGGTGTGACGGATCCACGCCGGGAATACGGGTGCGTGGGAGCGCCGGGGGAGGGAGAATGCGATGGAATCGGGTCCCACCGTTTCCGGCGAGCACTACGACACCAGTGATCTGTTGCCGGAACATTGAGAGCGGACTACGACGACAATTCCGGATCCGCCTTGTGTGACCGTCGTGTTGCGTAACACGGGGCAATGCTCCCGTCGTCCGAACGACACGATCCGGTAATACGACGGGTCGACCGTGGGGCCGTTCCCCTGATCCCCCCACGAGGAGGCCCCATGACCGCGGTGATCCGGCGCGAGGACCGGCGCACCCCGCCCGCCCGGCTGGACGGCGAGCACCGGACGGTGGTCGTCGTCGGCGGCGGGCAGGCGGGGCTGTCGATGAGCCGCTGCCTGGACGTGCGCGGCATCGACCACCTCGTGCTCGAACGCGACGTCGTCGCCTCCTCCTGGAAGCGGCACCGCTGGGACACGTTCAGCCTGGTCACGCCGAACTGGCAGTGCGACCTGCCGGACTTCCCCTACGCCGGGCCGGACCCGCACGGGTTCATGGTCCGCGGCGAGATCGTCGACTACCTGGAGGCCTACCGGGCGTTCGTCGACCCGCCGCTGCTCGAGGGCGTCGCGGTGACCCGGCTGCACCGCGACGAGCGGGGGACCTTCGTCGTGCAGACCTCCGCCGGGACGTGCACCGCCGACCAGGTCGTCGTCGCCACCGGCGGGTACCACACGCCGCTCACCCCGCCGCTGTCCGAGCCGCTGCCGGCCGGCATCACGCAGATCGGGTCCCAGGACTACCGCAACCCCGGGCAGCTGCCGCCGGGGGAGGTGCTGGTGGTCGGGTCGGGGCAGTCCGGCGCCCAGATCGCCGAGGACCTGCACCTGGAGGGGCGCAGGGTGCACCTCGTCGTCGGGCACGCGCCGCGGGTGGCCCGCTTCTACCGGGGCCGTGACGTCACCGACTGGCTCGACGAGATGGGCTACTACCGGATGCCGGTGACCCGGCACCCGCGCCGCGAGGCCGTGCGCGCCCAGGCCAACCACTACGTGACCGGCCGCGACGGTGGTCGCGACATCGACCTGCGCCGCTTCGCCGCCGAGGGCATGCGGCTCTACGGCGCGCTCACCGACCACACCGGGGGGAGCCTCACCTTCGCCCCCGACCTGGAGTCCTCACTGGACCACGCCGACGAGGTCAGCGAGTCCATCAAGGACACCATCGACGGCTGGATCGCCGACGAGGGGATCGACGCCCCGGTCGAGGAGCGCTACACCCCGGTGTGGCGCCCGGAGCGCGAGGTCACCGAGCTGGCGCTGGCCGGCACCGGGATCACCTCGGTGGTCTGGTGCATCGGGTTCCGGCAGGACTTCTCCTGGATCGACCTGGGCGTGTTCACCGGCCGCGGCTCGCCCGTGCACAGCCGCGGCGCGACGGGCGTCCCCGGTCTGTTCTTCCTCGGCCTGCCCTGGCAGTGGACCTGGGGGTCCGGGCGGTTCTCCGGGGTGGGCGCCGACGCGGCGTTCCTCGCCGAGCGGATCCGCTCGCAGCGCGGCCTGACCTCGACCGGCGGACGCGGCGACGTCTGCAACGTCCTCGCCCTAGGGTCCTGAGTGGACGGATCCGCCGACCCGGCCGACCTGGGTGGGACGACGGGCTGGGGGCGGGTCGTCGCCCCGCCCGACGTCGAGCCCGAGCCGCCCTTCGCCCGGCCCTGGGAGGGGCGGGCGTTCGCCATGACCGCGCTGACCATGGGCCGGATCTCCGGGCGCAACCTGGACGCGTTCCGGCACGCACTGTCCCGGTTGGACCGCACCCGTTACCTCGACGACGGCTACTACGGCCGCTGGCTGCACGCCGCCGAGCTGATGCTCGTCGACTCGGGCGTCCTGGCGCCCGGCGCGGTGGAGGCACGGGCCCGGCGCGGTCGCGGCGAGGACGTGCCCGAGCCGGCCGACCCTCCGGTCGCGAAGCCCGACTACGCGCCCACCGCGCCCGGGTCGCTGCGGACCGTCGAGGCCGCCCCGCGCTTCGCCCCCGGCGACCCGGTCCGCGCGCGCCGCGAGCCCCCGGACGTCGCCCCGCCCGCGCCGTCGGCGGGCCCGGTCGGCCGCGGGCCGTGCAAGCTGCCCCGCTACCTGCGCGGGAGGCCCGGCGCCGTGACCGCGGTCCGGCCCGCACACGTGCTGCCCGACACCCACGCGGTGTTCGCCGGTGAGCACCCCGAGCACGTGTACACCGTCGCGTTCGCCGCGCCCGACGTGTGGGGCCCCGGCGCGGACCCGCACGTCACCGTGCACGCCGACCTGTTCGAGTCCTACCTGGAGCCACGATGACCGACGACGATCCCGGTCCGGCGCTGCGCACCGCGGCGCTGGAGGAGCTGCTGGTCGAACGGGGGCTGGTGGACCCGGCCGTCGTCGACGGGTTCGTGCGCACCTACGAACGCGACGTCGGCCCGCTCAACGGCGCGACGGTCGTCGCCCGCGCCTGGACCGACCCGCGGTTCCGGGAGTGGCTGCTGCGCGACGGCACCGCGGCCATCGCCTCGCTCGGGTTCACCGGACCGCAGGGCGAGCACATGGTGGTGCTGGAGCAGACCGAGCAGGTGCACCACGTCGTGGTCTGCACGCTGTGCTCCTGCTACCCGTGGCCGGTCCTCGGGCTGCCCCCGAGCTGGTACAAGGACCCCGCCTACCGCGCCCGGGTCGTGCGGGAGCCGCGGACCGTGCTCGCCGAGATGGGGCTCGACGTGCCCCCGGAGCGGCGGATCGAGGTGTGGGACTCCTCGGCCGAGGTCCGCTACCTGGTGCTGCCGCGCCGCCCCGCGGGCACCGACGGGCTCACCGCCGAGCAGCTCGCCGGGCTGGTCGGGCGGGACGCGATGGTCGGGGTCGCCGAGGCGGTGGCGCCGTCGTGAGCGCTCCGCTGCTCGACGTCGCGGGCCCCGCCGCCCCGCCGCGCGCCAACGGCGAGCTGGTGTTCGCCGCGCCCTGGGAGGGACGCGCGTTCGGGCTGGCCGTCGCGCTCGCCGAGGCGGGGGTGTTCACCTGGGACGGCTTCCGCGACCGGCTGGTCGCGCGGATCGCCGCCGACCCCACCGCCCCCTACTACGGCTGCTGGCTCGCCGCCTGCGAGGACGCGCTCGTCGCCGCGGGCCGGCTGGACGGGGACGACGTGTCCACCCGCGCCGCGGGCCTCGCCGCCCGCCCGGCCGGTCACGACCACAACCACGACCACGCCAGTCACGGCCACGGTCACGTTCGGTAGGAGAATGCATACCGGTGGTGACGGAATGGTCCGGTGATCGCATTCCGCGCATTACCCCACACGAATGTGGAACGGAACCGTGCCGACCCGATCGGGGTCGTGCGCGACCCGGCCGGTGTCACCGCTCGGTAACCGATCATGTTTCCGCGGGGCCGATGGGCCCGCACGCGGATAGATTGGTGCCATGAGCGGATCCGGGTCGGTGGTCCTGCGGACCGTCGCCTGGTGTGCCGGGGTCCTGCTGGTGGGTGCCGGTGTGCTGGCCGCCGTCGTCGTCGGGTTCGGCGCGCTCGTCGCACCGGGGGAGGCGCGCGCGTCCCGCGAGATCGACCCGGCCACCGAGTTCGCCCGGCTCGCCGTCGACGACCCGGCCGCCGCGCTGCGCTCGTGCACCCCCGCCCGCGGGACCCTCGTCGACGCGCTGTCCGGGGCGCTCCCGCTCGGTGCGGTGCCCGGCGCCGACCGGTTCACCGCGACCGACGGGGACCTCACGTTCGTCTCGGCGCCGATCACCGGCACGCTGCGCGGCGCCGGGGACCGCGCCGTGTGGGTGTGGGGGCGGCAGGGCTTCGCCGCCGTCACCGACGACGCGCGTGCCCTCACCCCCGAGCTCCCCGGGCCGTCGCTCTACGCCACCGGCCCGGACGCGGCCGGCGCGGTCCGCGCCGTGACCTGTGTGGAGGCCGCGCAGCGCGCCGACCGCTCCGGCACCGCGCCGACCCAGGGCCCGGTCGCGCCGCGCTGAGCCGACCGTTCCGGGGGCGCGCCGACCCGGGGCCCGGTCGCGCCGTGCTGAGGCGGGCTCAGCCGCCGGACAGGATCAGGCAGCTCGACGTGGCCTCGCCCAGCAGTCGGCCCTCGGCGTCGGTCAGCTCGGCCCGGGCCAGCGCGGTGCGGCGCCCGGCCTGCACGACGTGGCCGGTGCAGTTCACGGTGCCGGTGTCGACGGTGATCCGGCGCAGGAAGCGCACCGACAGGTCCAGGCTGGTGTAGCCGGTCCCGGCGGGGAGCGTGGAGTGCACCGCGCACCCGCAGGCGGAGTCGAGCAGCGTGGCGTACACCCCGCCGTGCACCGAGCCGATCGGGTTGTACTGGTGCTCGCCGGGTTCGAAGGCGAACGCGACGCGCCCGTGCTCGGCGGAGACGGCACGGAACCCGACGAGGCTCGCGATGGGCGCCCCGGGGAGGCGGCCGTCGACGATCCGGCGCAGGTACTCCAGTCCGTCCAGACCGGACGCGGCGGCGGCGAGCTCCATCGGGTCGGTCCACTCGTGCTCGCGGCGGCGCGTGGTGGCCGGTCCGGTCGTGGGTTCTGCTGCGGAGGTCATCGTGGCTCCTGCTCGGTGACGGGGGCTCCGGGGCCCGGTTCGAGGTGGACGTCGTCGGCGCGGCCCAGGCGGTGTCCGGCGGTGCACACACTCACCAGGCGGACCGGGGCGCCGCAGCCGGTGTGCACGCGGACCACGGGCGGGCCGGCGTCGCCGGCGAGGTGCCGGTCGCCGAAGTCCATGAGCGCGGCCAGGACCACGCCCAGGTCGCGGCCGCGACGGGTCAGGCGGTACTCGGCGCGGGTCCGGGCGC
Source organism: Pseudonocardia sp. TMWB2A (assembly GCF_017312135.1). Lineage (NCBI taxonomy): Bacteria > Bacillati > Actinomycetota > Actinomycetes > Pseudonocardiales > Pseudonocardiaceae > Pseudonocardia > Pseudonocardia sp. TMWB2A. Next base: position 4,833,241 of record NZ_QKQY01000002.1, on the reverse strand, counting down.
CGGGCTCGCGGTAGTCCACCCGTTCGACGACGCCGTCGCCGACCAGCTCGGACAGCCGTCGACTCAGGACGGTGCGTGCGACGCCCAGGCCGCGGGCCAGCTCGTCGAAGCGGGTGACCCCGCGGCCGAGGTCGCGCACGAGCAGCACCGTCCAGGGGTCGGCCAGCAGCGCCGCGGTGCGGGCCACCGAGCACACCTGGGACGCCGCCGCCGTCCGTGCGTCCATCCCCGCCTCCTGGGTATCGCTGCGCTACTCAGGTGGGAGCGTAACCCGGCGCGGCGGACGGCGACAGAGTCCGGTGCCGTCGTGCGCGATTGATCGTGCGCACAGCGGGAAGCCGGGAGGGGACAACGCACGAGCACGAGACCGAGGAGGACCCCACGGTGGCGAACGAACTGCAGGGCCGGACCGTCGCGATCCTGGCCGCGGACGGCGTCGAAAAGGTCGAGCTGGTCCAGCCCCGCGAGGAGCTCCAGAAGGCCGGCGCCCGGGTCGAGGTGGTCTCGCTGTCCACGGACCCGATCCAGTCGATGTCGGCCGACATCAACCCGGACGAGAAGCTCGACGTCGACCGGGCCGTCGCGGACGTGTCCGCCGACGACTACGACGCCCTGGTGCTGCCCGGCGGCACCGTGAACCCGGACAACCTCCGGGCCGACGCCACCGCGGTGGCGTTCGTGAAGGCCTTCTTCACCGCGGGCAAGCCGGTCGGCGCGATCTGCCACGGCCCGTGGACGCTGGTCGAGGCCGACGTGGTGAAGGGCCGCACCCTCACGTCGTTCCCGAGCATCCGGACCGACCTGCGCAACGCGGGCGCGACCGTCGTCGATGAGCAGGTCGTCAACGACAAGGGCCTGGTCACCAGCCGCAACCCCGACGACCTCGACGCGTTCTGCGCGAAGCTGATCGAGGAGTTCGCCGAGGGGAGGCACCCGGTGCACCCGGAGGGCGCGACCGCCTGACCCACCCGCACGACGCCGACGGGCCCGGCACCCCGAGCGGGGGCCGGGCCCGTCCGCGTACCGGGTCGGACCTCGACGGGGCCGGCCGTCCGCGCGGTGTCCGCGTCGGACCTGGCCGCCCTCAGTCCTCGGCCAGCCGTTCGCGCAGCCGCGCCAGGGTCCGGGACAGCAGCCGTGAGACGTGCATCTGCGAGATGCCCAGCTCGGCGGCGATCTGGGACTGGGTCCGGTCGCCGTAGAAGCGCAGGACCAGCATCCGCCGCTCCCGCTCGGGCAGCTCGTTGAGCGCCGCGCGCATCCCCGGGCCGTGCGCGGCCAGGTCCAGCGCCGGGTCCTCGGACCCCATCCGCTCGGCGAGCGACAGGTCCTCACCGGAGCCGCTGTCGCCGACCGGGGCGTCCAGCGACCTCGCGTGGTGCGACTCGAGGGCACCGAGCGCGTCGACCACCTCGCCGACCGGCACGCCCGCCTCGGCCGCGATCTCCGACGGGCGGGGCGGACGACCGAGCCGCTGCCCCATCTCGTCGGCGATCCGGCCGACGGTGACGGCGAGCTCCTTGAGGTCGCGCGGCACCCGCACCGCCCACGAGTAGTCGCGCAGGTGGCGCTTCATCTCGCCGCGGATGCTCGGCACCAGGTAGCCGAGCGGACCGCCGGTCGCCGACGCCGGGTCGTAGCGGTCGACCGCCTTGACCAGGCCGAGCATGCCGGCCTGCTCGATGTCCTCGACGCCCCGGCCGGGGGCGGCGAAGCGCCGGGACAGGTTGCGGACCAGCGGGCGGAACTCGCTGATCACGTGCTCGCGCAACGCGGCCCGGCCCGGTGCGTCCCGCGGGGTCGCGGCCAGCTGGTCGAGATCGGGGATGAGGTCGTCGTAGCCCCGACGGCCGTCGCGGGTGCGTTCCGCGGGACGGATGGGGAGGGTGGGACTGCGCATGGTCCCTCGCAATCGCCGATGGCAGGTGCGGGGTCCGCTGCATGGTTGAACGGATCTCGTACGTCCCGGTGGACGGGCGGGACCGCCTCGGCGGTGTCTCCCGTGCGCCCGGGTCTGTGAGAATCCACGGTAACTCCGGGCTCGATGGTCCACAACTCGATCGGGTACGCCCCGGCGCCGCTCAGCCCCGGGCGCGCGGAGGTGTCACGAACACCGTCGTGCCGGCCCGCCGCAAGGCGTCGGGATCGGAGCGGGACCCGCGGTCGTCGAGCCGTCCCGCTCGGACGCCTGCAGCACCGCGGCGGAGGCGCGTGCCCGCCGGGCGCGGTCCGACCCGTCACGGACCGGACGCGTCCGGCGGGCTGCCGGTGGGGCCGCGACACCGGCCCCGGCAGGTCCGCTCAGGCGTCGGTCTCGACGACGGTGGCGCCCTCGGCGGCGCGCTGGACCGCCTCGCAGCCCTTGTGGGCGGCCGACTTGCTCTCGTAGGCCTCGCCGACGGCGACGACCTGCCCGTTGCTCGCCTTCAGTCGGAACCGGAACTTCCCGCCCCGGTCCTCGTACACCTCGAACTTACCTGCCACAGGGGCCTCCTCGGCTTGATCGACCACCGCTGGTTGGTGCGGATGGCCGCGCACGTTAGCCCAGATGGTGTTACGGCGGGCAACGGAGCGTGCCGCTCGTCGGGCGGGTCGGCCAACCCTCCCCGCGTGTGAGGGTAGAGTCCGGTCCTCCGGCGGCCCGGCCGGTGCACTTCCCGGGCCGTCCCGGCGGCGAGAGGAGGGTGCCGTGGGTCAGGACGACCGTCCCGCCGACCCCGATCGGGTACCGGTCACCCGGGTCGAGGTGCTGGACTTCGTGGGTGAGCTGTTCGGCCACGGTCCGGTGCCCCGTGCGGCGCTGCTGGCCGCGGCCCGCGCCGAGGACGCCAGGGCCCGCCTGCACGAGGTGCTCGACGCCGCCCTGCCGGACCGCCCGCTGACCGGGCTGGACGACCTGTGGCGCCACGTCGACGTGCCCGAGGACCTCGGCGCGGTGCGCGGACTGCCGTCGCCGCGCTAGTCGTCCGCGTCGCCGGTCCGCGGCTCGGACAGCGCCCGCAGCTCGCGGGAGAGCAGCTCCAGCCCGTGGATCCGGGCGTGCAGCGCCTCGATCCGCGACTCGGCGGCGGTGCGGTAGAGCGCCAGCCGGTCCCGGGCGTCGTCGCCGACCGGGCGGCCCGCGTCGAGGTCGGCGCGGGCGCCGTCGATCACCGCCATCAGCGCGCGGATCTGGTCCAGGCCGAGGTCGAGCGGCTTGAGCGTCTTGACGAACCGCAGGCGCTCGACGTCGTCCTCGGTGTAGAGACGGAAGCCGCCGGTGCTGCGGGCCGACGGCGTGACCAGCCCCAGCTCGTCCCAGTGCCGGATGGTGCGCAGCGACAGCCCGACCCGCGTGGCCACCTCACCGATCTGCTGCACGACACCACCTCCCCTCGACCGTGCGGCCCCGACCGTACCGCCGGGCCCGGGACGGTCTCAGCGGGCTCTCAGCGGGGCGGGCGTTCTCAGGGGCGCCACAGCGAACCGTCCCTAGCGTCGTCGACATGCCGACTGCACTGGTCACCGGAGCGAGCCGCGGGCTCGGCGCCGTCTACGCCCACGAGCTCGCCGAGCGCGGATGGTCCGTCGTCCTCGTGGCGCGCGACGCCGCCCGCCTCGCCGACGTCGCCGAGCGGGTCGGCCGCGCCACCGGCGCCATCGTCGAGATCCTGCCCGCCGACCTCACCGACCCGGCCGGGCTGGCCGCCGTCGAGCGCCGGATCACCGACCGGGACCTGCCGATCGAGCTGCTGGTCAACAACGCCGGCGTCGAGACCGACGCGGTGTTCGCCGAGGCGCCGGTCGAGGCGCTGACCGGCGAGATCGACCTCAACGTGACGGCCCTGATGCGCCTCACCCGCGCCGCGGTCCCGGCGATGACCGCCCGCGGCCGCGGCGGCGTGCTCAACATCGCGAGCTTCGCCGGGTACCTGGCCTCGGGCGGCAACGCCTACGGCGCGTCGAAGTCCTGGGTGCTGGCGTTCAGCGACACCGTCGCGGCGTCGCTGCACGGCACCGGCGTCACCGTCACCGCGGTCACCGCGGGCCGGATCCGGACCGACGACGACCCGCAGGGCCCGCTGTGGCTCGCCCCCCGCGACGTCGTGCGCCGCTCGCTCGACGACCTCGCCCGCGGCCGCACGCTGTCCGCGCCGGGATGGGTGTACCGGGCGCTGGTCGGCTACCTGGAGGCGCCGCGCACCGCGCTGCGGCTGGCCGCGCGGGTGGCGGGCCGGGGCCGGGAGCGCTGCGAGCGCCTGGAGCGGGGGAGCGGGCACACCCGGCCGTCGCCGGTCCCGACGCCGTTCCGTGACGCGCCCGCCCCGGCCCGGCCGCTGCCGGCCGTCGCGGTGCACGCGGTCGGCCCGGCGACGCCGGTGCCGCCGGTCCTGCCCGAGGAGCCGGCGCGGCCCGCGCACGTCGCCGCCGCGACGTTCCCGGCGCCGCGCGTGTCGGGCACCGGCCCGCTGCCCGTCGTGACCCGTCCGGCCGGGACCGGGGCCGCGCCGGTCCGCCCGGCCGCCGCGCGGGCGGCCGCCTCCGCGACGGCCCGCGCCGCCGTCCGCAGGCTGCCCGCCGCCCCGCGTCCGGTGCAGCCGGCCCGCGACGCCGCGACCGTCCGGCTCGCCGCGGGCTGACGATCTAGGGTCGGCCCCGGGACGTCGTCGTCGGCCACCGGGAGGGTCCGTGCACCTGGAGACGCTGCTGCCGCTGGGCAAGGTGGACCCGGGCCTGCGGGCCCCCGAACGGACCCTCGACCTGGCCTCCGTCGCCGCGGACGCCGCGCTCCTGGAGGAGGTCGGCTACGGCGGGCTCGTCGTCGAGGAGACCAAGGACGACCCGTTCGTCGTGATGGCGCTGGCCGCGCAGGCGACCACCCGGCTGCGCCTGGGGACGGCGGTGGCGATCGCGTTCCCGCGCAGCCCCACGGTCACCGCGCTGTCGGCCTGGACCATCCAGAAGCTGTCCGGTGGCCGGTTCACCCTCGGCCTGGGCACCCAGGTCCGCGGGCACGTGCGCCGCCGCTACGGCATGCAGTGGCACCCGCCGGGACCGTGGATGCGCGAGTACGTCGGCGCCGTCCGCGCGGTCTGGGACTGCTGGCAGCACGGCACCCCGCTGGAGTTCCACGGCGAGCACTACGACCTGTCGCTGATGGTGCCGCTGTTCGACCCCGGTCCCATCGCGCACCCCGCGATCCCGGTGCACCTGGCCGCGGTCAACCCCTACCTGTGCCGGGTCGCGGGCGAGGTCGCCGACGGCGTCCGGCCGCACCCGGTGTGCACGCCGTCCTACATCCGCGAGGTCATGCTCCCCGCGGTCCGCCGCGGCGCGGGGGACCGGTCGCTGGCCGACTTCCGGGTCGCGATGAAACCCTTGGTCGCGACCGCCCGTACCGACGCGGAGCTGGAGACCCGGATCCGTGACGCCCGGGCCCGGATCGCCTTCTACGCCTCCACCCCCGGCTACGTCCGGGCGTTCTCCCACCTCGGCCTCGACGACCTCGCCGCGCACGCCCAGCAGCTGTCGAAGCAGCAGCGCTGGGAGGAGCTGCCCGCCCTGGTCGACGACGACGTGCTGGACCGCTTCGCCGTCATCGGCACCCACGACGAGATCGGCGCGCGGCTGCTCGACCGCTTCGGCGACCTGGTCACCGACTGCGAGTTCTCGATCGCCGTGCACGACGACACCGACCGCGCCACGCTCGCCGGTCTCGCGGCCACCCTGCGGGCCCACGGCGACGGCGCCGCCCGCCGGGAGATCATCGGCGGAAACGGACAGATGTGACGAGGCTCGCGTACCTCCCACTGTCGGAACCCGGGGTCATGCCCTAGCGTTCTGCACAGTCGAAGGGGAGTACTCCCGAACACGGCGTCGCCGTCATCACGGCACCGGCCCGAGCCGGTCCCGGTTGCGCCGGTCCACCGCGGTCACCGCGGCGGGCGGAGGAGACCTTCAGCGCCCCTACCTGCGCTGGAGGACCCCGCCATGAACGTTCCCCTCTGGGTGTGGCTGGCGACGCTCGCCGTCGTCGTCGGCATGCTCGTGTTCGACTTCGTCGGGCACGCCCGCGACCCGCACGAGCCCACGCTGCGCGAGTCGGCGATCTGGTCGGCCGGCTACATCGCGATCGCCCTGCTGTTCGGCGTCGGCGTCGGTGTCTTCTCGGGCTGGCAGTACGGCGGCGAGTACATGGCCGGCTGGCTGACCGAGAAGGCCCTGTCGGTCGACAACCTGTTCGTCTTCCTGCTGATCATGACCAGCTTTGCGGTGCCGAAGGTGCACCAGCAGAAGGTGCTGCTGATCGGCATCGCGATCGCGATCGTCATGCGCGGTGCGTTCATCGCGGTCGGCGCCGTGATCATCGAGCAGTTCGTCGCGGTCTTCTACCTGTTCGCGGTCATCCTGTTCTGGCTCGCCTGGTCCCAGATCCGCGAGGCGATGTCGTCGGACGACCACGAGCAGGCCGACGCCGGTGACTCGAAGCTGATCCGCCTGGTCCGCAAGGTGCTGCCGACCTCCACCGAGTACGACGGCGCGAAGCTCGTCACCCGCGTCGACGGCAAGCGGCTCCTCACCCCGATGGCGCTGGTCATCGTCGCGATCGGGCTGACCGACCTGCTGTTCGCGTTCGACTCGATCCCGGCGATCTTCGGCCTCACCCAGGAGCCGTTCCTGGTGTTCACCGCGAACGCCTTCGCCCTGCTCGGCCTGCGCCAGCTGTACTTCCTCATCGGCGGCCTGCTGGAGCGCCTGATCTACCTGGCGCACGGCCTCGCGGTGATCCTGGCGTTCATCGGCGTGAAGCTGACCCTGCACGCGCTGCACGAGAACAACGTGCCGTTCATCAACGACGGGCAGCCGGTGCCGGTGCCCGAGGTGCCGATCTGGCTGTCGCTGCTGGTCATCACCGGGACGATCGCCGTCGCCGCCGTCGCGAGCCTGGTCGTCTCCCGGCGCCGCGTTGCGGACGCCGGGGACGGTGCGGACTCCCCGGAGGTCGCCGGACCCGACACCGACGGCGCGGACGACGCGACCGTGGACGCGGGTCAGATCCCCAGCACCACCCGGGCGACCGAGAAGTAGATCAGCAGCCCGGTCGCGTCGACGAGCGTCGTGACCAGGGGAGCGGACACCACCGCCGGGTCGATCCCGACCCGGCGGGCCAGCAACGGCATCGTCGCGCCGACCGTCGCCGCCCAGCCGCAGATCGCCACCAGCGTCACCGCCACCACGACGGCGACCTGGACCCCGACCAGCAGCGACGCGACGGCCAGCCCGAGCGCACCGAGCAGGGTGCCCAGCAGCAGCCCGACCCGCAGTTCCCGCCACACCACGGCGGGCAGGTCGGCCAGGCGCACCTCCCCGACGGCGATCGCCCGGACCGCCGCCGACGCGGACTGGGCACCCGCGTTGCCGCCGGTGCCCACGAGCAGCGGGATGAACAGCGCCAGCGCGGTGACCTGCTCGAGTGCGTCCTCGAAGATCTGCAGCACGTTGACCGTCAGCACCGCGGCGAGCAGCAGCACCGCCAGCCACACCGCGCGGGTGCGCGCCAGCTTCGTGACCCGCACGTACATGTAGTGGCCCGACCACGGCGCCGCACCGGACTGGCGGGCGGCGTCCTCGGTGTCGGCGCGCTCCAGGATCTCGACGGCGTCGTCGATGGTGAGCAGGCCCAGCAGCCGGTCCTCGGAGTCGACGACCAGCAGGTCGAGCAGGTTCGCCTCGCCCATCAGGCGGGCGGCGTCCTCGGCGGCGTCGGTGGCCCGCACCCGCGGGGCCCCGTCGTCGACGAGCTCGGCGACGGCGACGTCCGGCCGGGCCAGCACCAGGTCGCGCAGCGAGACGGTGCCGGTCACCCGGCGTCCGGCGTCGGTGACGGCGAGGGTGTACACGGTCTCGGCCTGCGCGCCCTTGCGCCGCACGACGGCCAGCGCCTCGGTCACGGTGCTGTGCAGCGGCACGGCGACGGTCTCGGGCGTCATCACCCGCCCGACCGAGCCGTCGGGGTAGCCGAGCAGCGCCGCGGTCATCGACCGTTCCCCGGCCGACAGCCCGGCCAGCACCCGGTTCGCGACCTTGGCCGGCGCCTCGCCGAGCATCCGGGCGCGGTCGTCGGGGTCCATGTCCTCGACCAGGGCGGTCACCGCGTCGTCGCGCAGCCCCGCCAGCAGCTCCTGCTGGTCGACCGGGTCGAGCTCCTCGAACACGTCGAGCGCGCGGTCCTTGCCGAGCAGCCGGAACACCCAGCCCGCGTCGACCGGTTCCATCCGGGCCAGCGCGTCGGCGATCTCGTGGGCGGGCCGTCCGTCGAGCCGGTCGAGGACTCCGGCGGGGTCGTGGCGTTCGACGAGATCGGTCCAGCGTTCCATGCGGGTGATCCTGCCGCCGGGGCCTACCGCGTGCAGCGGCGGGAGTATGTCCGTTTCGGTAGGATCGGTGACGTCTACCGCACATCCCGGATGACTGCCCCCGGGAGCGGGAACCCGGTCGGTGGCACCGAGGAGGTCACGATGTCCGTCACACCCCCGCCCCTGCCGCCGCCGTCGCCCGGCGGCGGGACCGGCGACCCCGACCCACGCCCGGTGGCGCGCCCCCTGGACCGCGACGAGGAGCTCCGGCTCTCCGGTCTCGAACAGGAGCTGCGCCGCTCCGACCCGGAGCTGGACACCGAGCTGACCGCACCGCACCGGCCCACGCGCGCCGCGGGCGGTCGCGCGGACCGGATCCTGCAGGCCGTCGCGATCACCGTGATCGTGCTGGTGATCGTGCCGGGCGACTGGGTCGCCGGGCTGCTGTCGTTCGGGCTGCTGCTCGGGATCCCGGCCGCGATGGCCTGGATCGCCGTCCGTGCGCACCGGGAGAACGCCGCCCGGGAGCAGGCCGAGGGCCGCGACGACGAGCGCACCTGACCCGCGCGGTCAGGTCGCGGAGGGGGCCGCCGTCGCCGCCTCGGTCGGGTCGGTCGTCGAGCGGACGGCCGGGAGCCCGAGGTGCTCGCGCAGCGTCGTTCCGGCGTACTCGGTGCGGAACGACCCGCGCTCCTGCAACAGCGGCACGACCCGGTCGGCGAACTCGTCGAGCCCGCCCGGGGTGACGTGCGGGACCAGCACGTAGCCGTCCGCGGCGTCGGACTGCACGGCGTCGTCGATCGCGTCGGCGACCGTCCGCGGGCTCCCGACGAAGGTGTGCCGCCCGGTCACCTCGATCACCGTCTCGCGCAGCGACAGGTTCTTCTCCGCGGCGAGGGCGCGCCACTGGTCGGCGACGGCCTTCGGGTCCCGGTACTGGCGCACGCTGGCGCGGCCCTTCGACACGAGCTCGCCCTCGACGGGGTCGAACTCCGGCAGCGGGCCGTCCGGGTCGCGCCCGGACAGGTCGGTGTTCCACAGCTGCTCGGCGAACACGATCGCGGTCTGCGGGCTGACCTGCTGGGAGCGGATCACCTCGGCGAGCTCGGCGGCCTCGGCGTCGGTGTCGCCCAGCACGTACGTCGCGGCGGGCAGGATCTTCAGGTCGTCCCACGCCCGGCCGTAGCGGGCGAGGCGGCCCTTCACGTCGGCGAGGAACGCGCGTCCGGCCTCCGGTTCGGCGTGCCGGGAGAAGATCGCGTCGGCCGACGCGGCGGCGAACTCGCGCCCCTCCTCGGAGTCACCCGCCTGCAGGATCACCGGGCGGCCCTGCGGGCTGCGCGGCAGCGAGAACCGGCCGTGCACGTCGAACTGGTCGGAGGTGTACGCGAACTCCCCGCGGTCGTCGGGGCCGGTGCGCGAGTCCCAGATCGCGGCGGTCGCGGCCAGCTGCTCCTTGGCCCGGGAGTAGCGCTTCTCCTTCGGGAGGAAGCCACCGCGGCGGAAGTTCTCGCCGGTGAACGCGTCCCACGAGGTCACCACGTTCCAGGCCGCGCGGCCGCCGGACAGGTGGTCGAGCGAGGCGAACTGGCGGGCGACGTCGTAGGGCTCGGTGAAGGTGGAGTTGATCGTCCCGGCCAGGCCGAGCCGGTCGGTGACCGCGGCCAGTGCGTTCAGGACCGTGAAGGTGTCCGGCCGGCCCATCACGTCGAGGTCGTAGATCTCGCCGCGGTGCTCGCGCAGGCGCAGCCCCTCGGCGAGGAACAGGAAGTCGAACCTCGCCCGCTCCGCGGTCCGCGCGAAGTGCGCGAACGAGGAGAAGTCGATGTGGCTGCCGGACGCCGGGTCACTCCACACCGTCGTGTTGTTGACGCCCGGGAAATGGGCGGCGAGGTGGATCTGCTTGCGTGGCATGCGTGTCCTCCCGACGTGGCTCCTACCGGTGCAACACCCTCCGGGCCAGGGTGTTCCCGAGCAGCTGCGCGCACTGCACGACGACCACGATGATCGCGACGGTCAGCAGCGTCACCGGCCAGTCGAACTGCTGGTAGCCGTAGGAGATCGCGAAGTCGCCCAGGCCGCCGCCGCCGACGTAGCCGGCCATCGCCGACATGTCGACCACCGCGACGAAGACGAAGGTGTAGCCGAGCACCAGCGGCGCCAGCGCCTCGGGCACCAGCACGCTCCACACGATCCGGAACCGGCTCGCGCCCATCGCCCTGGCCGCCTCGACGACGGCCGGGTCCACCGACACCAGGTTCTGCTCGACGATGCGCCCGATGAAGAACGTCGCCATCGCGACCATCGGGAACAGCACCGACCGGGTGCCGATGGTCGTGCCCATCACGATCAGCGTCAGCGGACCGACCGCGGTGATGAAGATGATGAACGGGATCGGGCGCACGATGTTGACCAGCACGTTCAGTACGCCGAACACGCCGCGGTGGGCGTACAGGCCGCCGGGCCGGGTGGTGTGCAGCGCGACGCCGAGCAGCAGCCCGAGCGCGCCCGCCAGCAGCATCGTCCAGAACACCATGTAGGCGGTCTGGAGCACCGACAGCCACAGCACCGGCTGCAGCGTCGCCCAGTCGTTGTTCACGTGGTCCGCTCCGTCACCCGGGTGGCCCGGGACAGCTCGTCGACGCAGGCCTGCACGGCCGCGTCGGCACCGGTCAGTTCCAGGGTCAGGCTGCCGACCGGGCGCTCGGAGAGCTCCCGGATGCCGCCGTGCACCACCGTCGCGCGGACCCCGTGCGCGGCGGGCACCCGGGAGATCGCGTCCTGGGCGTCGGCGGCCCCGGAGCCGGGCCCGCCCACGGCGACGGTCACCAGCCGGCCGGGGTGGCGGGCCCGCAGCCGGTCGAGGGTCTCGTCGGACGGGACGTCCTGCAGCACGCCGTGCACGAACCGCCGGGTCGCCGGGTGCGACGGCGCGGCGAACACGTCGTAGACGTCGCCGTCCTCGATGACCGCGCCCCGCTCCATCACCACGACCCGGTCGCAGATCTCCGCGACGACCTCCATCTCGTGGGTGATCACGACGACGGTGGTGCCCAGCTCGCGGTTGACCCGGCGCAGCAGGGCGAGCACCTCCCGGGTCGTCTCCGGGTCCAGCGCGCTGGTCGCCTCGTCGGCGAGCAGGATCGACGGCGACGTCGCGAGCGCGCGGGCGATCCCGACCCGCTGCTTCTGCCCGCCCGACAGCCGGGCCGGGTAGCGCCCGGCGAGCTCGGAGAGGCCGACGAACTCCAGCAGCTCCGCGACCCGGGCCCGGCGCTGCTCGCGGGACCGGCCCGCGACGGCCAGCGGGTAGCCGACGTTGCCGGCGACGGTGCGGGAGTTCATCAGCGCGAACTGCTGGAAGATCATCCCGACCTCGCCGCGCAGCTCGGCCAGGCCGCGCTCGGACAGCTCCGAGGTGACCCGCCCGCGCACGGTGACGGTCCCCGAGGTCGGCAGCTCCAGGGCGTTGATCATCCGGACGAGCGTCGACTTGCCCGCGCCGGACCAGCCGATAACGCCGGTGATCCCGCCCTCGGCGATGTCGAGGTCGACGCCGTCGACGGCGGTGACGCCCGGGCCCCGCCGGGCGGCGAAGGTGCGGGTCGCGCCCGAGAACGAGATCACCGGCGCCGCCATCAGCGGGACCGCAGCTGCTGCTCGATGCCGGCCAGGGTCTGCTGCAGGTCGGCCGGGGAGTTGTCCCGGAACACGCCGCCGTCGCCGAGGTCCCGGCGGGCGGCGTCGAGGACCTGCGGGTCGTGGTAGATCCGCACCAGCGTCGCGTAGGCCGGGTCGTCCTTCTGGTCGGCGCGGGCGACGAACAGGTTGATGTAGGGCTTCGCCTTCTCCGAGTCCGGGTCCTCGGAGTAGACGACCTGGTCCGGGGTCAGGTTCGCCGACTGCGCGTAGTTGTTGTTGACGATCGCGGCGTCGGCGCTCGTCAGGTTCGCCGCGGTCTGCGCCGCGTCGACCGGGGTGACCCGGACCTTCGACGCGGCCGCGTCGATGTCGGCCGGGGTGGAGGTCGTCGTGCCGCCGTCGGTGAGCCGCAGCAGCCCGGCGGACTGCAGGACGTTCAGCGCGCGGGCCTGGTTCACGGCGTCGTTCGGGATGACGACCTGCCCGCCCTGCGGGATCTGCGCGAGGTCGGCGTGCTTCGTGGAGTACAGCGGCAGCGGGTACACCGCCGTCGCGCCGATCGGGACCAGGGTGTCGTCGTTCTGCACGTTGTAGTTGGCCAGGTACTGGAGGTGCTGGAACTGGTTGAGGTCCAGCTGGCCCTGGGCGAGCGCCGGGTTGGGCTGGTTGTAGTCGGTGAAGTTGACCAGCTCGACGGTGATGCCCTCTGCGGTGGCCTTGTCCTTGAACACGTTCCAGTAGGGCTCGGCGCCGTCGGAGACGCCGATGCGGACGGTGCGGGACCCGTTCTCCCCGCCGCCCGACGACGACTCGCCGGGGGCGGCGCAGCCGGCCGCCAGTACGGCGAGCGCGACGGCGGGGACCAGCAGGGACAGTACGCGTGGCAGGCGCATCGGGGGTTCCTCTCGGCGCCGACTCCGGGACGGGTCGCGTCCGGGGGCCGGCGCAGCGGTGCGTCGGAGGCGTGCCGGGCACCGCGTACAGCGGCGCCCCGGGGTGACGCCGCAGTGCGGCGCCGTAGGCGACGCAGGGCGGGAGCGAGGGCTCCGGGGACGACGCCGGGGGAGACCGGGCCGCCGGACCGGGCCGCACCGGGTAAGTGCGACCGGCCGCGACGGGGCGGTCGGCACGACCGATGAACCTACCGGGGACGAACCGTCCGAACGGATCATCCGCGACGAAGCTCACGAACAGGAATAACCGACGGGGCGTGCCGCGCCCGACGCCGGCGGACCGGGCGCCACGGGACCGGTACGGCAGCTCAGCGCGGTGGCTCGGCCAGCAGGCCGCGGCGGCGCAGCTCGGGGAGCACGCCCTCGCCGACCCGGTAGGCCTCCTCCAGGTGCGGGTAGCCCGACAGGACGAACTCGTCGATCCCCAGCTCGTGGTACTCGGCGATCCGGTCGGCCACCTCGGTGTGCGACCCGACCAGCGCGGTCCCCGCGCCGCCGCGGACCAGACCCACCCCGGTCCACAGGTTCGGCGCGATCGTCAGCGCGTCGGCCGAGCCCCCGTGCAGCGCGAGCATCCGCTGCTGCCCGACCGACTGGCTGGACCGCAGCGTCGCCTGGGCCCGCTCGATCTCGGCCGGGTCGAGCGCGTCGAGCAGCCGGGCGGCCTCGGCCCACGCCTCGTCGGCGGTGTCGCGGGTGATCACGTGCAGCCGGATGCCGAAGCGTGGGGTGCGGCCGAGATCGTCGGCGAGCTTGTGGACCCGCCCGATCTTCTCGGCGACGGCCGCGGGGGGCTCGCCCCAGGTCAGGTAGACGTCGGCGTGCCGGGCGGCGACCGGTAGCGCGGCGTCGGAGGAGCCCCCGAAGTAGACCGGCGGCAGCGGGTCAGGCGGGGCGAGGGTGGTGGCGCCGTCGACGTCGTAGTGGGCGCCGGTGAAGTCGAACGGTTCGGGGCCCCAGGCGCCGCGCAGCACGGTGAGGAACTCGTCGGTGCGGGCGTAGCGTTCGTCGTGGGAGGCGTGGTCGCCGAAGCGGCGCTGCTCGACGGCGTCGCCGCCGGTGACGATGTTGAGCATCAGCCGGCCGCCGGAGACGCGCTGGTAGGTCGCGGCCATCTGGGCGGCGAGGGTCGGGGAGAGCACGCCCGGCCGGAACGCGACGAGGTAGCGCAGCGTGCGGGTCTCGCGCAGCAGCGCGGCCGTGGTCAGCCAGGCGTCCTCGCAGAACGTGCCGGTCGGGGTGAGGACGCCGTGGAAGCCTTGGGCCTCGGCGGCCCGAGCGATCTGGGCGAGGTAGCCGATGTCCGCCTCGCGGGCCGTCGTCCCGGCCTCGCCGCGGTCGGCGTGCCGGCGGGCGACGATGGTGCGGCCGTCGCCGGAGGTGGGCAGGAACCAGTGCGGGACGATGCTCATCGTGCTCCCGTCCGTCGGTCGGTGGGGGTGCCCGGGATGCCGTCCCGGGCGGCGGCCAGGGTGGTCGCCTCGTAGCGGCGGTCGACGGACGCGCCGATGTCGGCCCGGCCCGGGACGACCCCGGCCTCGGAGAACGCGTCGGCGAGCGTCTGCTGGGAGGCGACGACGGTGTCGTCGAGCGGGATCGGCAGGTCCGGGCCGCGCGCGACGGCGCGTCGGGTGATCGGCAGCGGGATGGTCGTCTCCTCGCTCCAGACCCGGGCGCGCTGTTCGCGGTGGATGTCGGAGTAGACCTGCGCGGCCGCGAGCCGGGCCAGGAAGTCGGCCAGCGCAGCGCTGCGCGCCGGGTCGGCCAGGGTGGCGTTGGACGCGACCTGGAAGCCGTAGCCGTTCGCGGTGCCGGTGCCGTCGGCGACGATCCGGGCGCCGCCGTCGAGCTCGGCCTGGGAGGTGTAGGGGTCCCAGACGGCCCAGGCATCGACGTCGCCCTGGCGGAACGCGCCGTAGGCATCGGCCGGGGCGAGGAAGGTGAGGTCGACGTCGTCGAGGGACATCCCGGCGGCGCGCAGCGTGGACAGCAGCTGCCCGTGCGCCGAGGTTCCCTTGCCGACGGCGATGCGCAGCCCGCGCAGGTCGGCGACCGTGCGGACGGGGGAGTCGCGGCGCACCAGGATCGCGTCGCTGGTGACGTTGCCGCGGTTGGCCGACACGACCTGCACCCGGGCCCGAGCGGCGGCCGCGAAGATCGCCGGGGTGTTGCCCGTGCCGCCGACGTCGATCGCCCCGGCCCGGGCCGCCTCGATCAGCGGGGGACCGGCGGTGAAGGTGCGCCACTCGATGCGGTAGGGCACGTCGTCGAGGAGCTCGGCGGCGCGCAGCAGCGACCGGGACCCGCCCTTCTGGTCCCCGACGACGAGGGTCACCCCGGCCAGCGCGGCCGGGTCGACCGGCGGCTGGACCGGCGGCCGCGACACCGGCACCGACGAGCAACCGGCGAGCACCAGCGCCGCGACCGCGACGACCAGCGCGGCGGCCCGGCGCCGCACCCCGGAGGGGGGCGCCGCACCCGCCGCGGAGGGCGCGGGGACCGCGGGCGGGGTGCGCCGGCGACGCTCACGCCGCATCCGATGCCACCCCCAGTTCGTCGAGCACGGTGCGGCGCAGCGCCGCGAGCCGCTCCGGGTCGCGGGGACGCTCGCCGGGGCGGTGCTCGTCGCCGATCCGACCGTCGGCCAGCACCAGCACCCGGTCGGCGAGCAGCAGCGCCTCGTCGACGTCGTGGGTCACGAGCAGCACGCCGGGGCGGTGCCGGCGCCACAGGTCGAGGACGAGCCGGTGCATGGTGATGCGGGTCAGCGCGTCCAGCGCGCCGAACGGCTCGTCGAGCAGCAGCAGGTCGGGCTCGCGGACCAGGGCCCGGGCCAGCGACGCCCGCTGGGCCTCGCCGCCGGACAGGGTCAGCGGCCACGCGTCGGAGCGGGCGCTCAGCCCGACCTCGGCGAGCGCGGCGTCGGCGACCCCGGCGGGGGTGTCGCCGCCCAGATCGCGGTGCAGGCCGAGCGCGACGTTGTCGCGGACCGTGCGCCAGGGCAGCAGCCGCGGCTCCTGGAACGCGACCGCGACCGAGCCGGGGACCTCGACCGTGCCCGAGACCCCGGTGTCGGAGGCGTCGTCGAGCCCGGCGAGCAGCCGCAGCAGCGTCGACTTGCCGGACCCGGAGCGGCCGAGCAGGGCGACGAACTCGCCGTCGCCGATGGTGAGGTCGAGCCGGTCGAGGACCCGGCGGCCGTCGAACTCGCGGACCAGGTCGTGCACGCGGGCGCTCACCGGTCGGCCCCCGCCGGGCCGGCCGGGCGCCAGGCCAGGACGCGGCGTTCCAGCCGGCGCACCAGGGCGTCGGTGCCGAGTCCGAGCAGCGCGTACACCGCCAGCCCGACGACGATGACGTCGGTACGGAGGAACTCCCGGGCATTCATGATCATGTAGCCGAGGCCGGCGTCGGCCGAGGTCGTCTCCGCGACGATGATCGACAGCCAGGCGATCCCCAGCGCCAGCCGCAGGCCGGTGAGGGTGGACGGCATCGCGCCGGGCAGCACGACGTGGCGCAGTCGTTCGGCCCGGGTGAACCCCGACACCGCGGTCGCCTCGATCAGCTTCGGGTCGACGCCCCGGACCCCGGCGTGCACGTTGAGGTACATCGGGAACAGCACCCCGAGCGCGACGAGCAGCACCTTCGGCAGCTCCCCGATGCCGAACCACAGGATGAACAGCGGCACCAGGCCGAGGTGCGGCAGCGTGCGCAGCATCTGCACCGGCGGGTCCACGAGCAGCCCGCCCCAGTTCGAGAGCCCCGAGACCACGCCGAGACCGACCCCGACGACCAGGCCGAGTACCAGTCCGGTCGCGACCCGGGCGAGCGAGACCAACAGCCCCTCGGGCAGCTCCCCGCTGCGGGTGAGGTCGACGGCGGCGGTCACCACCCGCAGCGGGGAGGCGAGCTCGTCCTCGGCGAGCAGCCCGGTCGACGACGCGAGCTGCCACAGCAGGATCAGGGCGACGGGGGAGATCCAGCGGCGCAGGTCCGGTCGGCGACGGAGCCTGCGGGCGGTGCCCGCGGGCCCGGGTGGTGACGGGGTGGCGGGTGGCGTGACGGCGTCGGCCGGTGCGGAGGTCCAAGTCGTGGACACGGGGGCTCCCGGGACTCGTGGTCGTGACAGGGGTGGGCGCACGCCGCGGCGGCCCCGGTCGGGCGGCCCGCGGCACGGGCGGGGGCGGCGCGGCGGCCGCGGTCAGCGACAGGTGCAGCCGGCGAGGCGGAGCAGATCCACGTGGCGGCGGCGGGTGAGGTCGCGGCCCGGACCGACGGCGACCGTGCGTGACGGGGTGCGCCGACCGGTGCTCATGCGTCCAGGTGACCACGGCGTCCGTACCGTGACCAAACGACGTCCGTCCTGCGGGACGGGTGACCAGGGGTGTGCGGACCGGCTCCCGCGGGGTGGGAGCTCAGCCGCGGCGGGCCCATTCGTCGGCCAGCAGTTCCTGGGACGCGACCCGGTCGGCGTGCCGGTGGGTGATGGTGGTCAGCAGCAGCTCGTCGGCCCCGGTGACGGCGCGCAGCCGCTCCAGGCCGTCGGCGACCGTGGCCGGGCCGCCGACCAGGCGTGTCGCGATCCGGTCGGTCACTAGGTCCGGGTCGGCGGGGAACCCGTCGGCGTCCTCGGGGCGGGGGTAGGGGATGGCGCCCGCCCCGGTGCGGATGCTGTGCACCCACGGGCCGAAGCCCGCCGCGATCCTGGCGGCGTGCGCGTCGTCGGGGCCCACGACGACGTCGGCCGACACCATCACGTGCGGGCGGTCCAGCCGCTCCGACGGCCGGAACGCGTGCCGGTAGGCGGCCACGGCGTCGAGCACGGTCGCGGGGCTGACGTGGTAGTTCGCCGCGAACGGCAGCCCGCGGCGCCCGGCGAGGACGGCACTCTCCCCGCCGCTGGACCCGAGCACCCAGGTCTGCAGGGCGGCACCTTCGCCGGGGACGGCGCGGACTTCCACCCCGCCCGGTGTCCAGGTGCCGGTGAGCAGCCCGTCGACAGCGTCGAGGAACTCCTCGTACGGGGGCACCTGGGCCCCGGGCTGGCGCAGCGCCGCCGCCTGGGCGCGGAACCGGGGGGAGGACGCGATCGCGGCGAGCGACACCGGGGCGGGGATCAGCACACCGTCGACGACCCGGTCGCCGCGCCCGTCCGGTTCGCGGGACGGGAGCCGGGACCCGCCGGAGCGGCCCAGGCCGAGGTCGATCCGGCCCGGGTGCAGACCGTCGAGGGTCCCGAAGTCCTCCACCACCGACAGCGGGGTCCGGTGCCCGGTCTGCACGGCTCCGGAGCCGACCCGGATCGTCGAGGTCGCGGCGGCGACGGCGCCCATCAGCACGGCGGGCGAGGCCCCCGCGACGCCCGGGTTGAGGTGGTGCTCGGCGAGCCAGAACCGGGCGTAGCCGGCCCGTTCGGCGGAGCGGGCCAGGTCGAGGGTGTCGCGCAGGGCGTCGGTGACGGTCGAGCCGGCCGGTACCGGGGAGAGGTCGAGGACGGACAGGGGAACGGGCACGGCGGCACACCTCCGGACGTGCCCGGGGCGGTGGCGACGACCGGGCCGGGCGACGGTGTCCGTCCCCGGCGGGCCCGGCGCGGGACGCGGGGCGGAGCGGGGTGCGGGCTCGGGCGGTGCGCCGCGGGCAGGTCCGGCCCGGGCGACGCCGGTCGCCCCCCGATCGTCGCCCCGCCCACGACGGGGGCGCAACCCCGGCACGGCTTGCTACCGTCGGTCCCCGTGCCGGCCGCCCCGCCGCGCCGCCCGTCACCGGGCCCGCGCGGCGGCCCGGTCCGGCCGCGACGCCCCCGGCGCACCCGCGCTCCGCCGGCGCCCGGCCCCACCCGGCACCTCCGGCGACGACGCGTGCGGTGCACCCGCGCGTGAGGCGGTGCTTCCCATGAGGTTCCAGGTTCTCGACATCGTTCCGCACGCCCCGCACCCGGTGACCGGCGAGATCGTCGACACCCACGAGCGGCTGCGCCGGGTGGTGGACACCGCGGTGCTCGCCGAGCGGCTGGGGTTCGACTCCTATGCCGTCGGCGAGCGGCACGCCGGCGAGTTCGTCTCGTCGTCGCCCACCGTGCTGCTCGGCGCGATCGCCCAGGCCACCTCCCGGATCCTGCTCTCGACCGGGGTGACGGTGCTGTCGCTGCTCGACCCGGTCCGCGTCGCCGAGGACTACGCGACGGTCGACCAGCTCTCCGGCGGCCGGCTGGAGATCGTGATCGGCAAGGGCAACGAGGACCGGCACTTCCCGATGTTCGGGCTCGAGCTGGGTCGCCAGTACGAGTACCTCGCCGAGAACTACGAGCTGCTGCGCCGCCTGCTGCGTGAGGAGGGGGTGGACTGGTCGGGCACCCACCACGCCGACCTGGCCGGGGTGACGACGTTCCCGCGGCCGTTCGCGGGCCCGTTCCGGATCTGGCACGGCTCGGCGACCTCGACCACCGCCGTCGACCTCGCCGCCCGCTGGGGCGACCCGATCTTCTCCGCGAACGCGCTGCAGCCCCGGGAGAACTACAAGGTCCTCATCGACCGTTACCGCGAGAAGCTCGCCGAGCACGGCCACGACCCGGCGTCGGGCTACGTCGGCTCCGGCTCGGGCGGGCTGTTCCTCGCCGACACCGACGCCGAGGCGATCGCCGAGTACCGCCCGGTCTACGAGGGGTTCGCGGCGAAGATGCGCGCCGCGCACGCCGGCGACGACCGCCCCGGCAAGGCCACCTCGTTCGCGACCGTCGAGGAGGCGGTGGCGCACGGCCCGGCGCTGGTCGGGAGCCCGGAGCGGGTCGCGGCGAAGATCCTGGACTACCACGCCGCCTACGGCCACGACGTCCAGTCGGTGTCGATCAACCCGGTGCTGCCCTACGCGCGCCAGCACGAGGTGCTGACCCGGTTCGCGACCGAGGTGGTGCCACGGGTGCGCCGCGAGGTGTCGACGACGCTGTGGGGCCCCGCCGACGCCGGCCGCGCGGCCGGGTTCGTCGTCGCGGCCTGACCCCGCCCCGGCCCCGGGTGTCGTACGGGCCGGGGCCGGGCCGGGGCCGCGCCGGTTCAGCCGGCGTCGGGCAGCGCGGCCGGGGTCCAGTCGTTGACGAACTCCAGCCCGCTGCGCTCGAACAGCTGGGTGACCGGGCAGCGCCGCGCGGTCTCCGAGACGAGCCGCTCGAACTGCTCGGCCGTCGCGTCGGTCTCGACGGTGGCCCGCACCTGCACCCGGTCGAAGTTCGCGTTGCCCTCGGCGCCGCCGACGAGCACGGCGGTGTCGAGGTCACCGCGCACCTCGAACGTCCAGTGGCCCAGCCGGACGCCCAGGTCCTTCGCGACCAGGCTCGCCGTCACCTGGTTGCACGAAGTCAGGGCGCCGAGCGCGAAGAACAGCGGGCTGGGCGCGGAGTCGGCGCCGCCGAAGGCCGGGTAGGCGTCGGCGGTGAAGACGTGCCCGGCGTCGCCCTCGGGGCGCAGGGTCTGGAAGACCCCGGTGCCCTCGGAGTGCACGACGAACGGAACGACGGTCTGCTTCGGACGGACTGCGGTCATGGGTGTCCTCCCGGACGAGTTCGGTGCGGTGGGAACGGGCGCGCAGCCGACCGGCACCGCCGCGGGACGGGGCACGGTGGGGCGCGGGTCGAGGGGGTGAACGGGTCAGCGACAGAGCGCGGACCGGGTACGCCCCAGGTCCACGTGCAGGCGCGCGACGAGGCGCGCGGTTCCGGTCACGGGATCGATCGTGTCCGACCGGTGCCGGTGGCGGCAAGGAACGCCCGCCTCGCCGTCCAGCTGGTGGGCCCACGCCGGCCACGGTCCGGACAGCGGCGGCCCGTCCCACCGGTCGGGAGGGCGCGTCCGGGCGCCCGGTGTTACGGAGCCGGTGGGTGGTGTTCGTGACAGCGGGTGCGTCCTTGTCCGGGCACCGTCCGTCCGGTACCTCTTGCATCGTGCAGCAGGGGGCGACGGGGCGGACGACGTCCGGCCGGTGTCCCCTGTGCACGGTCGGCCGCCGCTGACCGTGCCCGCCCCGCCCGGCCGTGCCGGACGCCCGGCCCCCGCTCCCGTGGGCCCCGGGCGGGGGCGACCCGCATCCGACTCGAGACCGGCGAGCCCTCCGACGACGGAGCCCTCGTCCGCGCACCCGTGCCCGACGGCCGCACCCGCTTCCCGCCCGGCACGCCGTCCGCGCGCGGACGCACCGGCCCGACCACCCCGGTGCCGGTCCGCGCCCCGTGCCCGCCGAGAGGTCCACCGTGTCCGCGTCCACCGACACCCCGTCCGGGGCGGCCCGCGCCGCACCCCCGTCCCCACGCCGCCTGCGGTTCGACCCCCGCACGGCGGCTCTGCCACTCCTGTCGGTGCTGGTGTTCCTCGCCGTCTGGCAGGTCGCCGCGGCGAGCGGGGTCTGGAACGAGACCTTCGTGCCGTACCCCTCGACGGTGTGGCGCGCGTTCGTGGAGGTCTCGACCACCCACGACGGCACCCGCGGCTACGGCGGTTACCTGCTGTGGGAGCACCTGTACATGACCCTGCGCCGGGTGCTGGCCGGTGTCGTCCTCGGTGTGGTCGCCGGTGTGCTGGTCGGCCTGCTCATGGGCACGGTCGGCTGGGTCCGCCGGGTGCTCGAGCCGTGGCTGACGTTCCTGCGTGCGCTGCCGCCGCTGGCGTACTTCTTCCTGCTGGTGATCTGGTTGGGCATCGACGAGGCCCCGAAGGTCACCCTGCTGGCGCTCGCCGCGTTCCCGCCCGCCGCCGTCGCCACCACCGCCGCGGTCGCCGCCGCCCCGCTGGGGCTGGTCGAGGCCGCCCGCGCGCTCGGCGCCACCCGCGGCCAGGTCGTGCGGGACGTGATCGTCCCCTCGGCGCTGCCGGAGACCTTCACCGGCATCCGGCTGGCCGTCGGCATCGCCTACTCCTCGGTCGTCGCGGCCGAGCTGTTCAACGGCATCCCCGGCATCGGCGGGATGGTCAAGGACGCCAGCAACTACAACAACACCCCGGTCGTGCTCGTGGGCATCTTCGCGATCGGCATCTCCGGCCTGGTGATCGACGCGCTGCTGCGCGCCGTCGAGCGCCGCACCGTTCCGTGGAGGGGACGAGCATGACCATCCGCACCCGACTGACCTCGCTGTTCGTGGGCCTGCTGGCACTGACCGTCCTCGCGGGCTGCGCCGTCGGTCCCGCCGGGCAGGACTCCGGCAAGCCGACGATCCGGATCGCCTACCAGAGCTTCCCCAGCGGTGACCTGGTCGCCAAGCACAACCGGTGGCTGGAGGACGCGCTGCCGGACTGGAACGTGCAGTGGACGAAGTTCGACTCCGGCGCCGACATCAACACCGCGTTCGTCGCCGGTGAGCTCGACTTCGGCGCGATCGGGTCGAGCCCGGTCGCCCGCGGCCTGTCCGCCCCGCTGAACATCCCCTACCAGGTCGCGTTCGTGCTCGACGTCGCCGGCGACAACGAGGCGCTCGTCGCCCGCAACGCCACCGGCGTGACCGACGTGGCCGGGCTGCGCGGCAAGCGGATCGCCACCGCGTTCGCCTCGACCTCGCACTACAGCCTGCTCGCCGCCCTGGAGCGGGCCGGCCTCGCGCCCGCCGACGTGCAGCTGGTCGACCTGCAGCCGCAGGCCGCGCTGGCCGCGTGGGAGCGGGGCGACGTCGACGCCGTCTACACCTGGCTGCCGACCCTCGACGAGCTGCGCAAGACCGGTCGGACGCTGGTGACCAGCCGCGAGCTGGCCACCGCGGGCAAGCCGACCCTCGACCTGGGCGTGGTGTCGACGCCGTTCGCGCAGCAGCACCCCGAGGTCGTCGATGCCTGGCGCAAGGTGGAGGCCCGCGCCCTGGAGACCGTGCGCACCGACCCGCGGGCCGCGGCGCAGGCCGTCGCCGCCGAGATCGGCGCCACCCCCGAGGAGGCCGCGGCCCAGCTGAAGCAGGGCGTGTTCCTGTCCCCGCAGCAGCTGACCTCTGCCGAGTGGCTGGGCACCGACGGCGCCCCGGGCAACCTCGCCCAGAATCTGCAGAGCGCCGCGCAGTTCCTCGCCGGGCAGAAGCAGATCCCCGCCGCGCCGGACCTCGCGACCTTCCAGAAGGCGATCTACACGAAGGGGCTCCCGAATGTCCTCGCCGCAGGCTGACACCGACACCGACACCGGTGCGCGGACCGGCGCCGGGACACCCGCGATCGCGGCGGCCGGGCTCGGCCACTCCTACCCGGGCCGCCGGGAACGGGTGCAGGCACTCGGCCCGCTCGACCTGACCGTGCGGCCCGGCGAGTTCCTGGTGCTGGTCGGGGCGTCGGGCTGTGGCAAGTCGACGCTGCTGCGGCTGGTCGCCGGGTTCGAGCGGCCCACCGACGGCACCCTCGCCGTCGCCGGGCGGGCGCCCGAGCCGGGCGTCGGCGCGGGCGTGGTGTTCCAGCAGCCGCGGCTGTTCCCGTGGCGCACCGTCGGCGGCAACGTCGACCTCGCGCTGAAGTACGCCGGCGTCGCGCCGTCCGACCGGGCCGTCGCCCGCGACGGGCTGCTGGAGCGGGTCGGGCTCACCGGCGTCGCGGACCGGCGGATCTGGGAGATCTCCGGCGGCCAGCAGCAGCGGGTCGCCATCGCCCGGGCGCTCGCCGCCGACCGGGACCTGCTGCTGCTCGACGAGCCGTTCGGCGCGCTCGACGCGCTCACCCGCGAACGCCTGCAGGACGACGTGCGCCGGGTCAGCCACGAGACCGGCCGGACGAGCGTGTTCGTCACCCACTCCGCCGACGAGGCGGTGTTCCTCGGCTCCCGCGTCGTGGTGCTCACCGCCCGCCCCGGCCGGATCGCGCTGGACCTGCGGATCGACCTGCCGCGGTCCGGTGTGGACGCCGAGGCGCTGCGCGGCTCCCCGGAGTTCGCCGAGCTGCGGGCCCGGGTCGGGGCCGCGGTGAAGGAGGCCGCCGCCTGATCCCGGCCGCACGTCGTCGACGGGCCGTCCGCCCGCGCTCCCCACGAGCGGACGGCCCGTCCCGGCCCGTCCGCGGCCCCGGGCCCCCGGCCCGGGGCCGTGGGGGTTGACACCCGATCGGTACATCGGTTCCAGTTGTCGCAGTCCATCCAGAGCGGTCGAGAGTCCCGGCTCGTCGACGCCGCAGCAACCCGCCCCGTCACCGGGGCAGGGTGCTACCGCCGGGTCCGATGGGAGACCCCGATGGCCCACCGCCACGCGACGCCCCGGCCCGACTCCGGGCAGCGGGCCCGGATCCGGCTGCGCTGGGTCCGGCGCCGCCACGTCGACCTGTGCCGCACCGGCGCCGCGCTCTGTCGCTGACCTCTCCACCCGTGCCCCGCACCGGACCGCCCCCCCGACGTGGACGGCCGGTCCCCGCCTGCCCGAGGGCAGCGCCCGCACCCGAGAGGTCCCGACCGTGACCGCACCGCATCTCGTCCCGCCCACCGCCTCCGCACTGGAGGTCCGGTGGGTCGAGCACACCGACCCGCTCGTCCGCCCGCTGCCCACCGGGCCCGGCACCCGCCCCGACGGCGACGGCGCGGCCCCCGCCGCCCCGTCGGGGCCGGTGGTGCTGCTGCTCGACGGCGGCGACCCCGTCGCCGGGGGCACGTTCCGCCGGCGGGACTCCGACACCGCCGAGCTGACCCGGATCTGGACCGCCGCGTCGCACCGGCGCCGCGGCCTGGGCCGCCGGGTGCTGGTCGAGCTGGAGGACGCCGTCGCCGCCCGCGGCTACCGCCGCGTCTACCTGACGGCCGGGCCGCGCCGGCCCGAGGTCGGTGACCTGTGCCTGGCCGCCGGGTACACGGCGCTCTACGACCGCGCGCTGCCCGCGGGCCGGGTCCGGCGCCGCCCGTTCGAGAAGTACCTGCACGGCCGGTTCGCGTGACCGACCGGTCCTCAGCCGGCCGGGGGCGGATGGTCCCCGGCCGGCGAGAGCACCGCGGCCAGCGCGGCCGCGGCGGTCTCGACCAGGCGGGGGTCGGCGCCCGCCCGGGCCCGCAGGTGCAGCGGCTCGGACGGGGCTCCCGGCAGATCCGCGCACGGCTCGAGCCCCTCGGGTGCGTCGCCGAGCCCGGCGACGAGCGCGACGCCGAGCCCGCCGCGCACCGCGTTGAGCACGCCGGCCAGGTAGGCGGCCTCCCCGACGACGGTCGCGGCCATCCCGGCGGCCGACAGCGTCTGCAGGGCGCGGCGACGGATGGTGCACGGCGAGTCGATCACGACCAGTGGGACGGGGCCGTCCGCGGGGCGCCGCCAGCCCGGCGCCGCGTACCAGGTCAGCGGGATCGCCCCGGCGGCGACACCGGGCCCGTCGACCACGTCGCCGATGTACATCGCGAGGTCCAGCGTCCCGCGGTCCACGGCGTCGTTGAGCCGGCTGGAGCGGTCCAGCCGGAAACGCACCGCGGTCCCCGGGAACACGTCCTGCAGCCGCTCCATGACACGGGGCAGCAGCTCGTCCGCGGCGTGCTCGGTGGAGCCCAGCACCAGCGACTCACGGGTGTCGCCGACACCGAGGCGGCGCAGCGCGTCGTCGTGGGCGGCCAGGATCCGGCGGGCCTCGCCGAGCAGCGCCTCGCCCTCCGCGGTGAACCGGCTGACCCGGCCGTCCTTGCGGACCAGCGGGCGGCCGACGGCCTTCTCCAGGCGCCGCACGTGCTGGCTGACCGCGGACTGCGACAGCATCAGGGCCTGCGCCGCGCGGTGGAACCCGCCCTGGTCGGCGACGGCGACGATGCTCCGCAGCGCGGTGATGTCGAGGACGGCGGGCACGGGCCCGAGGCTACCGAGAACGATCGCGGATCGCGATCGGTTGTGATGCGCTTTCGTCGTTGGACCGGGCGCCCGCGACCGTCTCTGATGGTGGGCATGACCCGCCCGCGCCCCGTGACCCCCGGCCGGCACGTGCCGGCCGCCGTCGCGCGCCGGGCGGCCGGGCTCACGCGTCGCCGGGTCGTCGACCACGGCACGGTCTGCTCCGCGGCCTGTCCGGCCCGCTGAACCACGGGTCCACCGCGGCCCGTACCCGTGCGGCTCCGTCCGCCCTCCGCCGGTTCCCGCGCCGAGCGGCGCATCCCGGCGTCCCCCGAGAAAGAGATGAGTTCCCCATGACTGCAGTCGGCACGACCCCGGTCCTCGCCTCCTGGACCGAGCCCGAGGGCATCCGCCCGCGCGGCACCGTCGTCGTCGTCCCGGGCCGCGGCGAGCACGCCGCGGTCTACGAGCGGTTCGGCAGGCGGATCGCCGCCGACGGCTACCGCGTGTGGGCCGTCAGCGACCCCACCGTCGACGCCGCCCGCGCCGCCGGGCAGATCCGTTCGCTACTCGACCGCACCCCGTCCGAGGAGCCGGGCGAGGCCGGGCCGCCACCGCGAGTGCTGGTGGGCTCCGACACCGGTGCGCTGTTCGCGGCCGGGCTGGTCACCGACGGCGGCGCGGGCATCGACGGACTGGTGCTGGCCGGGCTCCCCCTGCGCGCCGCGCCCGGCGCACCGGACTGGGCCGAGGAGCTCGCACTGCGCACGTCCTGCCCGACCCACCGCGGCCGCCTCGATGCCGACGACACCGTCCGTCGCGGCACACTGACCGGCCCGCTGCCCGTCGGCTGGGTCGAGCGGGCCCGTCCCTCCGCGATCGGGGTGCCGGTGCTCGGCCTGCACGGCGCCGACGACGCGGTCAGCCCGCTCGCCACGGTCCGCGACTTCTACGCGGCCCTCCCGGCCGGGGAGCTGGTCGGCGTCGCCGGCGGGGCGCACGACGCCCTCAACGACGCCACCCACCGCACCGCCGCCGCCACCGCGGTGCTGTTCCTGGAGCGGCTGCGCGCCGGGTCGCGGCTGGCCCGCGTCGAGGTCCCGGCGGTGCCGCGGTGACCCGCTACGTCGTCGTCGGAGCCGGCGCGGTCGGCGCCACGCTCGCCGCCGAGTTGCACCTCGCCGGGCGGGAGGTCGTGCTCGTCGCCCGCGGTGCGCACCTCGACGCGCTCCGCGGTGGCCTGCGCTACCTGCGTCCGGAGGGGGAGCAGCGGGTCGCGGTGCCCGCCGCCGCGCAGGACGAGGTGGCGCTGCGCCCCGAGGACGTGCTGCTGCTGGCGACGAAGGCCCAGGATGCCGACGCGGCTCTGGTCACCTGGGCCGCGCGCCCGGTGGCCGGTCGCACCGCCGCGGCGGCGCTGCCGGTCGTCGTACTGCAGAACGGCCTGGACACCGAACGGGCGGCGCTGCGCCGCTTCGCGACCGTCTACGGCGCCGTCGTGTGGTCGCCGACCACCTACGTCACCCCCGGCGAGGTCGTGTCGCCCGGGGCACCCGCGGCCGGGCTGGTGTGGCTCGGTCGGTTCCCCGCGGGCCGCGACGCGCGCGCCGGGGAGATCGCCGCCGACCTGACCGCGGCCCGCCACCCCACCCAGGTCGTCGACGACGTGCCCCGCTGGAAGGCGGGCAAGCTCCCGGTGGTGCTGGGCAACGCCCTCGACGCGCTGTACCCGCCGTCGCCGCTGCGCGAGCGGGCCGCGGCCGCGCTGCGCGCCGAGGCCCACGAGGTGTACCGGGCGGCCGGGGTCGACCCGGCCGACCCGCGGGTCGAGTCCACCCTGGATCTGGGCTCGCCGGCCGTGCACCCCGTCCCCGGTGTCGCCGCCGGTGGCGGGCGGTCCACCTGGCAGAGCCTGCGCCGCGGGGCGAGCCCGGAGACCGACTTCCTCAACGGTGAGATCGTGCTGCTCGCCGGGTTGCACGGGACCACGGCGCCGCGCAACGCGGCGGTCGCGGACCGGCTGCGCCGCGCCGTCGCCGACGGGTCCGGGGTGCACGACCTCGACGACGCCGACCTGACAGCGACCCTGCCCGCGGTGTCGGTGCTGGTCGACGCCCGCTCGCTGGCCGCCGAGCTGGCGGGGGACACCCCGCCGGTGCTGCTGGACGTCCGCTGGGCGCTCGGCGACCCGCACGGGCGCGAGCACCATCGTGCGGGACACCTGCCCGGCGCGGTCCACGTGCCGCTCGACACCGAGCTCGCCGCCCACTCCGACGATCCGCGCGACGGGCGCCACCCGCTGCCCGACGTCGCCTCCCTGCAGGCCGCGGCCCGGCGCTGGGGCGTGCGGGCCGACCGCCCGGTCGTCGTGTACGACGCCACCGGCGGTCTCGCCGCCGGGCGCGCGTGGTGGCTGCTGCGCTGGGCCGGGCACGACGACGTCCGGCTGCTCGACGGCGGCCTGGCCGCCTGGACCGCAGCCGGGCAGCGCGTCGAGTCCGGCGAGGTGCCCGACCCCGAGCCGGGTGACGTCGTGCTCACCGGCGGCGCGCTGCCGGTCCTCGACGCCGACTC